>NZ_LMSW01000004.1:0-124888 GCF_001429645.1 Terrabacter sp. Soil810 | reverse complement strand
CGCGTCGTGAACGCGATAGAGGATCGCATAGCGGTTGGCGCCGTTGAGTGTCTCGAAGAACGCTCTGGCCTGCGGGTCGGCGGCGAGCGCGGCGGCCAGGTCATCGGGGACGGTCGCGCTCTTCTGGCCCGCGTAGGCCGCCGCCCACCGGCCGTCCGCCTTCGCCGCGTCGACCTGCGCCTGCCCGGTCGGCCGCATGCGACCGGACTTGATCAGCGCCTCGGCCTTGTCCCGGTTGGTCTGCGACCATTTGCTCCGCGGTCCGCGTGGGGTGAAGCGCTGCAACCAGTACGTCTCGTCATATCCCCGCTTCTGCCCGTCGATCCAGCCGTGGCAGAGGGCGACCTCGAGCGCCTCCGGGTAGCTGACCGTCTCCGCCGCGCCCACCTTCCCGATCTTGAGCCAGAAGCCGCGGTGGTCGGAGTGGTGCTCGGCGAACCATGCCTCGCAGTCGGAGACAGTGGCGAACGAGATCACCGGCTGGCCGGCCAGCTCCTCCGGCGTCTCATCGTCGGACATACGGCCATCCTGTCATCGCCCACCGACAGGAAGGCCGGCTCCACGGCTGGCAGGTAGCCATGGACCTGCATCACATCGCCGCGCCCGGACCACGGCCTTCGCGGCGCCCGCCGCCCTCCATAGAATGGCCGGGACGGTTCAGTCGAGAGGATCGCGCCATGGACCCCGAGCGTTCGCTGGATGAAGCCACCCGAACGGCGTTGAACGACAGTCAGATCATCGATCTGACGACGACGGGCCGGCGGACCCGTCGACCGCGGCGCATCGAGATCTTCCTGCACAACGACCACGGCCAGCTGTTCATCACCGGAATGCCCCGGGCTGACCGTAAGCGCGACTGGATCTACAACATCGAGGCCGACCCCCACGTCATCGTTCACATGAAGCAGTCGGTCGTCGTGGACGTGCCCGCGACGGCCCGAGTCGTCACCGACCCCGACGAACGCCGGCCCCTCATCGAGGCGGCCGCCCGGCGATGGGGTCGCACCGACGTGCCGGACATGCTCCGGCACAGCCCGCTCATCGTGCTCACCGTCGACGGCTCGGTGGACCATCAGCTCGGCTTGTAGCGGCCCGCCGCCGCCCGGACGAAGGCGAGCCACACCACCGCCTGCCGGGCGTGCGGACCTGGGCGCCCGCCCTTCCGGGCAGCTGATCGGTTGGGGCGCCCTAGTCGAAGAGACGCAACAGCAGGGGTCGGTTCTTCGGTGTCCAGATCAGCTCGCGGAACTGGTCGACGGGGCCGACCGGCCATCTCTGCGCAATGCTCACGACCGCTGGGTCCTGGATCACAGGGAGGAGCAGGTCGGGGATGTCGGCCCAGGCGACCTTGAAGGGTCGGTCCCACAGCTGCACGACCTTGGTCGTCACGGGAGCGGTCAGGCCGAGCGCGTCGTGCATCTCGGCCAGCCGCTGGTACGCCGTCATCAGCGCCGCTTCGCGGTCCTGCCAGGCCTGCGCGCGCCCGACGTCCCACAGGACGGGCGTCAGCTCCGAGCCACACGCAAGGCGGGAGAAGGCCGTTCCGAACCATTTCGAGTACGGCGCGTACTGCCGTTCCATCAGGAAGGCGAGCCGCATGAGATCCGAGACAAGACGCGACCCGATCACCGAGGAGCCCAGCTCGTCGCCCGCGGCCCCTGCTCTGCCGACAAGGTTCATAGCTCGAACAGCGCCCTCATCGAAGGGAATTCCGACCATCTCGTACTCCGAGCGGGACCACCCGGCCCCGATGCCGAGCTCCATCCGGCCACCGGACAAGCGGTCGATCTCTGCGGCCTCGCGAGCCAGCAGCACGGGGTGCCGGAAGTCGTTGGCGTAGACGTAGGAGCCAACCCGCAACGTTGACGTCACGGCTGCTGCCGCCGCAAGTCTCGGAGTGCACACGGTGGAGTTGTGAAAGTGGTCAGCGACCTGCAGCACATCGAACCCGAGGCCTCCACGCGTCGCGCGTAAGAGGTCCAGGCGGTCTTCGAGTCCTCGGTTCCGCCCGTTGTCACCAGGCCGAACCGAAAGGGCCGCGACGTCTCCTCGAGGGTCATGCCTGAGAGTATTCCGCGCCCGCAGCCTCCCTAGCCGTCGTCTGCGGCGCGCCGTGCTGCAGCAGTCCGGCCGAGCCAACGCGTGCGTCATCCGGCCGCGATCCGGCTGGCGCTCACAGCTTTCCGACGTGATGTCGTGCCTGTTCCACGACAGCGTCCACGTCAAGGCCGTAGGCCCAGCGTCCGCTCGCCGCAAATGCGGCCAACCGCTCCGCTGCGCGGTCGAAGAGTCGATCCGCTCCAACCTGGTTTCCGCGGGCCGCGTGAGTCATGGCGACGCAGACCTGCGCAAGCCCCTGCCACAGGTCCCGCTCCTCGATCGGTCCAGCCTTCCAACGCGCCTCCAGCACCTCGTGGGCGGAGAACGGACGTCCTGCCCCCACGAGTTCTCGAGCGGCCGCAAGGGCCTCTTCGGGGGGCAGGGGCTCCTCCGACACCGGCTCGACACCCTCGGTCCCGTAGGGCAGCGGTCGACCCAGGGCGTCGCGAGGCCGTGCCTGGCGAGCCCGGCCTTCGGTATCCCGGTCACGATCAGGTCCCGTCATGTGACCAGTCTCCCAAGAGGCGGCACCAGACGCCGCCGTCTTCCGCCACGAGTCAGGAGACCGACGGGGGCCAGCGATGCCTGCGCCACTCGTCCCATGTTGCGAATCCGGCCGGCGGGTCGTCAATGGGTTCGGTGCCGTCGAGCTCACCTGACGTCGGGATGTCGATGCTGGCAGCCCATGTGGCGAGTTCGTCGTCGCTCATGGGCCAGGTGGTGTGTGGCGCTTCGGCCTGGCGCTGGTCACGTCGTCGCCGCTGCTCGTCCGGGGTGAGCTCGAAGTAGAGCATCTCCACCATCGCGCCGAGGTCTGCGGCCGCCTGCCGCAGAGCGGAACGCTCGTCGCGACCCCAGAGGCCGAAGTCGATGACGACGTCGTTGCCGAGCTCGAGGGCGCGCAGCCCGACCTCGATGAGGCGTCCTTCGATCACGTCCTGGGCCGATGGCGGGTTCTCGTGCAGGTAGAGGGCCTTCACCCATTCGTCCTTCGTGAGACGAAGGGCCCCGTGCTCGATCTCGATGCGCCGCGCGGCAGTGGTCTTCCCCGTGCTGGGGAGTCCGACAGTCAGGTACAGACGTGGTGGTCTCATCACCACCCCTGTCCCAGCTGACGCCTCGTCATGGCCGAGGACCCTACCGGGAGCCGGATCGGCGATCGCCCGTAGGCGCGCGACGGCGGGCACGGACCCTCCGAAACGGAACGCCCGATCGTGCGCGCCGATACTCTGGCCCGAGGTCGACCCCTACATGGAGTGGTCATGAGTCTTCGAGGCAGCCTGCGGCGGATGATCCGGCACGAGTCCGAGGAGAGCGGGCCTGATGCCGAGGCGGCCCTGGACGTGGCCCGGTACAAGTACCTCCTCCGCGTCGCGTCGCCCCGGGTGTTCGACGTGGTTCACGCCGAGGTGTTTGCACAGCTTCCGGTCGACACGCGTGACGCGGTCTATCGCCGCCTGTGTCGCGACCTGTCGGAGGAGCACCGACCGACGAGTCCCGACCCAACGGAGCTCGCCCGCGCTGCGGGCTGGGCACAGGACGATGACCCCGCGTACCTGCTGCGAATGTTCCGGCGACCCGGCGACCAGTCCGACGACAAGCCGCACTCGGGCAGCCACATGCAGGGCGCGGACACCACTCTGTATGCCGCGTCCGTGCTCAGCGCCGCTGCGCGAACGGCGGCCGCGTCCCCCGCAGCAGCCGAGACGCTCCTCGGTTTCGACACCTCGCTGGAGGCGGCGCAGGTGAACCCGAACTTCTCTGTCCGTCGATCGGACGGAGGTGTGGACCGCACGCCACCGCCACCTGCGGGCTGGGCGCCCTAGATGGCCGGGGCTCTGGCCTGCACCCGGGACTCATCTCCGACTAGCCTCGACCGCGACGCGTGTTCGTCCAGCACCGACTGCCCAGCGCCATCACCGACCGAGGAGCGCGGATGTCACTCGCACGGATCCACAACTTCTCCATCTCCCTCGACGGCTTCGCCACGGGCGAGCCGCAGTCGCTGGAGGCGCCCTTCGGCCACGCCGGCCAGCGGCTCCACCAGTGGATGATGCGCACCCGGTACTGGGACGCGAGCGGGACCGATGGGGTCGACAATGCCTTCGCCGAGCGCCACGGTCCCGGCATCGGTGCTGAGATCATGGGCTCCAACAAGTTCGGCCCGCCCGGATGGCACGACAACCCGGACTGGAAGGGCTGGTGGGGCCCGAATCCCCCGTTCCACACTCCGGTCTTCGTCCTCACCCACCGCGCGCACCCCTCGATCGAGATGGAGGGCGGCAACGTGTTCCACTTCCTCGAGGCGACCCCGGCCGAGGCGCTCGAGACCGCTCGAGCAGCAGCCGACGGCCAGGACGTGAGGATCGGCGGCGGCGCCACTGTCGTCCGCGACTTCCTCGCCGCCGGCCTCATCGACCACATGCACCTCGTCCAGGTCCCGATCGTGCTCGGTCGCGGCGTACGCCTCTGGGACGGTCTCGAGGGCGTCGAGGACGCCTTCGACGTCGAGGCCGTCTCGTCCCCCACCGGGGTCACCCACCTGACCTTCACGCGCAAGGCCCCGTAGACGTCGTCACCCACGACAGGCCCGCTCGACACACGAGCGGCCTGTCGTGTCCTCTGCAGGTCCGCGGCGAGCCATGACCTGCGCGCCCACGCCCGCCGCGAGCGGCAGTACGCATGGAGTGTCGTAGCGCGCACAGACAGCGGGGTGGGCAGACGGCCATCGTCGAGGTGAAGACCCCGACGACACGGAACCGACGCCCCGAAGGAGGCTCCGATGAACACATCGAGCGAGCACACCGGCGACAAGGCGGACGTCCCGCGGGCTCGTGCTCGGGCAACGGCGACAGCCGCCCTCAGCGTGCTGGTCCTGCTGGCCGGCTGCACGTCTGGCGGCGCGTCGCCGTCGCCGGGCGCACCGACCACGTCAGGTCGGACCTCGGGCCGGGCCACGCTCGAGGCCGAGCAGGACCTCGTCGTCGACGGCCACCACTTCAAGGCCCAGTGCACGGGCCACGGGCCATCGGTGCTGCTCGTGATCGGCTACGGCGGCACCATGGACGACTGGGGAGACGTGCCCACCCGTCTCGGCGCGACGGCACGCACGTGCAGCTACGACCGCCTCGGGGTCGGGCGGAGCGACTCCCCGCCGGCGATCCAGACGTTCGAGGACATCGCGGCCGACCTCGACGGCGTCATCACGGCACTACGCCTCCCCCGCCCCGTCGTGCTCGTCGGGCACTCGTTGGGTGGGCCGATCGCCGTCACGTGGGCGGCGCACCACCACACGGACGCCCGGGCACTCGTGCTGCTCGACCCCAGTCCGCCCGGATTCGAGACGGCCATCCCCTCGCTGATGCCGCCTCCGGATCCCGGCGATCCCGAGCTGGCCTCGGTGCTCGCCGCCAACCGCCGCTTCAACGACCCGGCGACCAACCGCGAGAGTCTCGACCCGAGGTCGTGGACGACCTACGACCGGATCGACCGCCTCGACGTGCCGCTCTGGGACGTCGTCGGCGATCAGCGGCCGCAGCTCCCCGCTGCCGTCGATGCCGACAAGTTCGCAGCAGCCTGGACGGTGGGGCAGCGTCGTCTGGCGAGCCTGGCCAGTGGCAGCCACGTCGTCACGGCGACCGGAGCCGACGACGTCGTCTGGCGGTCGCATCCCGACCTGGTCGTCTCCACGGTGACCGACGCGCTGACTCCCTGACCCGCCGCCCAAGCAACACGTCCGTGCCTGCGGCACCTGGAGATTCGGGTCGTCGTCAGCGACTCTCGACGTACCACGTCTCCTGGATGGAGCGGCGCATCGCCAGCCTCTGCCGGGTCTGGGCGACGATGCCGAGCAGGGCCAGGACCACCAGGGTCAGGTACCAGCCCCAGCTGGCCTGGACCGCCTGCGTGAAGTTGCCCTGGGTGAAGTCGGCGGAGTCCATGGCCCCCACCAGCAGCATCAGACCGGCGACCACACTGACCGCTCCGGCGATGGAGCTGACGACCGCAAGCACGATCATCGGCAGGTTCCCCATGACCGAGACGAGACCGAGCACCGCGCCGATCACGATGCCGACGAGGACGGCGACCCAGTTCCAGTCGATACCCAGGGCGACGACGACTCCCGAACCGATCGCAAAACCGAACGCGGCCATGGCGAGAATGACCGCCACCGCGAAGTAGAGATACGCGAGCACCGCGAAGATCAGGGCGCACACGATTCCCGCCACCCAGCCGAGCACGGTACCGAGGAAACGCTCGTCGGCAAGTTCGGCGAAAAGCCCCGCCCCGAAGGCGAATCCGGCGAAGAAACCCCAGATGGGGAGGACGAACCGCAGCACCAGCTGTCCGGCGACGAGCATGAAACCGCCGGCAAGGATGGCGAAGAGGCCCAGCACGATGTCAGCCATGACTCAATGTAGGACCCGCGGCCCTCGCTCCGTACGCGAACACGCCGCACCGGGCCCGCCGAGATCTCGGCGCTGACGGGCGGGCGGTCAGAGACCACCCCTTCGAGGCTGCACCCACGCTGTCGGGCGCCTCTCGAATTGCCGGTGCGTGCCACGTCACCGCACTGCTAGCGTTCCGATGACCGTGAGCTACCGGCAGGAGGTGAGACCCATGTACGCAGTATCCGCACTGGGTGCTCCCCCGCGGTCCGCGATGACGCGAGTGAGGTAGTCGCGACTGGGAGCGCCCAAAAGGCAACTTGTGAAAGGCGATTCCCATGAACACCACACCGACCACCAGCCCGCACGCCGAGGGCACGCCGCTGGCGACCACCGCGAGAGGGCGAGCCCTGGTGCTCGCCGGAGGCGGCGCCGCAGGCAACGCGTGGGAGCTCGGCATCGTCGCCGGCCTCCTGGAGGCCGGGGTCGACCTCACCGAGGCCGACCTCATGATCGGCACGTCGGCAGGGTCGACGGTGGCCGCGCAGATCACCAGCGTGACGTCGCCGACCGAGCTGTATGCCGCCATCCTGGCCGAGGTGCCCCGTCCACCGGCCGGGGGCGCTGGGTCGCCCAGAGGTCGCGCTCCCGGCGTCTCGGGACCGGACTACCTGGCGTGGTCGAACGCCATCATCGACGCATCCACGGACGCGTCCGACATGCGCCGGAGGATGGGGGCCGCGGCCCTCGAGCGAGATGCATCCGACGACTCCGGCCAGACGGCGCGCTGGCGTGACGTCGTCGCGTCCCGGCTCCCCAGCCGGCACTGGCCGCAACAGGCAGTGCTGATCCCGGCCGTCGACGCGTACACCGGGGAGCCCGTCGTCTTCGACCGTCACAGCGGTGTGGAACTGGTCGACGCCGTCGCCGCGAGCACGTCGGCGATGACGCCCTACCGCATCGGCGAGAACCGGTACCTCAACGGCGGCTACCGACGCAGCGAGAACGCCGATCTCGCGGCTGGATGCCGGCGGGTGCTCGTGCTGTCACCCTTCGGCGGTAGGTCGCGGATGCCGCTCGAGTGGCGCATGGACCTCGCGAGCCAGGTCGCCGACCTGCGCGCCGGCGGCAGCAGCGTGGAGACGGTGTTCCCGGACGCCGGCTCGGGTGCCGTCTTCGACGCCAACGCGCTGGACCCGTCGACGCGCCTGCCGGCCGCGCGCGACGGTCACGAGCAGGGCCGAGCCCTCGCCGAGCGGCTGGCCGAGTTCTGGCGCTGACTCCGACAGCGTCCAGGACCCTGCTCGTCGCGATGGCGTCGAAGAATGTCAGGTGCGGGGTGTCCGATCGGGCCCGCTGCGTTCGTTGCACAGACAGAGCCCGTGCACGCGGGCCACACCGTCTCTTGAGAGGAAGCATCGCCATGACCGACGTTGTCGCAATCATGTCCATGTCGCTCGACGGCTACGTCGCAGGCCCGGACGACGACGTGTCCGAGGTGTTCGACTGGTACGTCGCGTCAGGTGACGTCGAGTTCCACACCGGAGGCTCGGCCCCCATGACGTTCAAGGTGTCCGAGCCGAGCGCCGAGCACCTTCGCGTCCTCACGGCCTCTCTCGGTGCAGTGCTCACCGGTCGACGCACCTTCGAGGTCGCCCAGGGCTGGGGCGGGAACCACGCCTGGGGACCGGCGTTCGTCCTGACCCACGAGATCCCCGCCGGCTGGCCGCGGCCGGACTCGACGGTCCAGTTCGTGACCGACGGCATCGAGAGCGCCGTGCGGCAGGCGAAGTCGGCCGCCGGCGGCAAGTCCGTGGGAGTCCACGGCGCCGACACCATCCAGCAGTGCCTGGCTGCCGGCCTTCTCGACTACCTCCAGATCGACATCGCGGCCGTGCTCCTCGGCTCCGGGGTGCGGCTGTTCGACCACCTCGCCGGGACGCCGACCGTCCTCGGCAACCCGAGCGTCGTCTCGGGGGTCGGCGTGACGCACCTGCGCTACCCGGTGCGCAGGGCGAAGTCCTGACGTCGGCGCCCGGTGATGCGCCACGCACGACGCCGCCGGCTCGCTACTCTCGTCGTACGCGCGAGGAGTCGGCCGTCCGTCGACCTTCGGGTCGGGCCCTGCCGGCGGCTCGCGGAAGGCGTTGCGTGAGGGAGCGGTGAGATGAGCGCAAAGGGCGACAGGTCGATGACCTTCCTGGCGAGCACCGGGGAGGCGGTCACGGCCCTCGAGGAGGCTGCTCGTCGCACGGGGATGCAGCACCTCTCCTCGGACCCTGCGACGGGCATCTTCGTGTTCACCGCCGGGAGGATGGTCCTCGCCTTCGGCGAGAAGGTCACCGCGCGGGTCCGTGAGGTCGCTCCGGGCACCGTGCAGGTCACACTCTCCGCGAACCTGCAGTTCGGCCTGGGGAACGTCGGCCGCAACGGCGCCGGCCGGGATCGGATGGCCGACGCTCTCGCCCAGCTCCTTCCGCCGGCGGCGTAGTCGGGATCGTGCGACCGGGGCGCCCCCTGCCGGATGGCGGCCGTTCGGCGCGTTCGACCCGTGGGCGTCAGTCCGTGTCGCGGGTGTCGAGCTGGCCGGTCTCGGAGAGGTTGAGCGCCACGGAGTGGAGCTTCTCGTTCAGCCGGTTCGACGCCTGACGCAGGGCGTCGAACGCATCCTCCGGGGTGAGCTTGAGCCGCTCCATCAGGATGCCCTTGGCCTGGCCGATGACGTCCCGGGTCAACAGAGCCTGGTGCAGGTTGTCGGCCACCTCCTCCAGGCCGTCTCGTTCGCGGACCGCCCTGGCCGCCATCGAGGCGTGCGCCGCCAGGATGAGCCCGATCTGCTGCGCCTCGTCGCTGAACGCATCCGGCTCATGGCCGTAGGTGTTCAGCGATGCCCCGCCGCTCAGCGCGGACTGGCTCATCGTTGCCAACCGGTACGAGGCGGCTGACTGCGCCCCCAGCTCGGCCGGACGTGACGAGAGCACGGGCCATCGATTGTCCGGGAATGACTTCGCGTACACGATCGGGGTGTCGATGGCGTCCAGGCACGGTCCCTCGTGCGCGTCGTACTGCGCCTGGTCGACCGACGACGCCGTCACGTCCGTCGTCGAGGCCGTGCGGTAGGCCCCGCGCTCGCTGACCGTGACACTGGCCATCCGGCAACCTGCGACCGTGCTCACTGCCGTCTCGGCGATGCGCAGGAGGATCGCGTCATAGGAGTCCGCCGCGTAGAGGTTCTCGGCGATGACGGCGAACGCCGACGCCAGGCTCGTGGTCGGCGTGGCCTCCGACCGTCGATCTGTCGCATCCTCGCGAGCTCGAGCAGCAGCTTGACGCTCGACCCCAGAATCTTCCCGGTCCTGCTGCGCCCGCACGCGGCTTTCGAGCGCATCGTGCCGCTGCGCGGCTGCCTCGACAGAGTCGCGCAGCAGGCCCAGTTCGGCCTCCCTGGCGGCCAGCTCCCGTTCGCGCTGGTCCAGCGCTTGCTCCCGCGCGTCGGCCGTCAAGTCTCGCACGTCGCTGGCCACGTCTCGCTCGTCAGCCAGGTCATCACGGCGGTCGCCGACGAAGTCACGCTTCTCGGCGGCCCAACGGCGCTCCACGTCGAGTGGTTGCACATCCATCAGGTCGCTCCTCTGCGTCTCCCGAGCCCAGCTCCGATGCATGCCCAATCCGGCCACGCACTGTGGAGGTTGTGCTGCGGGCCCGAGCCGCTGGAGGCCCTGCGCCACCTCAACCCTACGTCCATCGAGTCAGCATGGGACCGCCCCGGGGTGACGCGATCAAGAACGTCGGCCAACTGCTCGCCGGCGGGTGTCGCGAAACGCGACGAACCCCGGCGATCGCAGAGATGATGTACGCGCGGTCCTGCCTGCCGGTGCCTACCGTCCACGCAGGCGGACCGGCACCGCAGGCCCGCTGTCCGGATGGGCGATCGACGAGGCAAGGAGCGGACGACTTGACTCCAGGGGTCAGGAGGCGACCGCTGGCGGTTGCTGCCGCGGCGCTGTTCTTCGCGCTCCTGGTCGTGCTCCTGGTTCGGGGCGAGCTGCCCCTCGTGGTGCTCATCGCCTATGGCCTGCTCAGCGGGGTGGGGTTCGCGATGTACCGAGCGGACAAGTCCGCAGCCACCCAGGGCAGACGGCGTACGCCGGAGGCCAGGCTGCACACGATCGACGTCCTCGGTGGGTGGCCGGGAGGACTCGTCGCGCGACACCTCTTCCGGCACAAGACGGTCAAGCAGCCGTTCCGCACGATCTTCTGGTGCACCGTCATCGCCAACTGCGCGGCACTCGCGTGGTTCGTGACGGCAGCACCCGCTCTCCTGACCTGACCCGGCGCCGCTGACCGACCGGGGACGACCGGCGACGACCGCGACGGCGGCAGGAGCGGCCGGCCGTCCCGAGGGCGGTTGGGGGCGTTCTCCTGTCGGACGGGCCGCGGCGGGAGGATCCTGACCTCATGGCAGAGAGCACGTCCACGAAGAGCCTGGCGATCCCCTTGACGGCGTTCGCCGCTGGGGCGGTCGTCGCCTTGCTCGTCGGCGTGTTCGGCAAGGTGCACGACCCGACACTTGCCGGCACGACGACGTTCGGCTTCCGCACGGTCATCGACATGAAGGTCGTGGTGTCCGTCGTGATCGGGGTGCTGGCCGTCCTCCAGCTCATCGGGGCGCTCTGGCTCTACGGCAAGCTCGGCATCGCGGCGCCGTCATGGCTCGGCACCGCACACCGGATCTCCGGGGCGGTCGCCGTCGTGCTCCTCGTCTTCGTCGCGTACCACTGTCTCTGGGCCCTCGGCCTCGAGTCCGGCACGCTGGCGGACGGCGAGCCCGTGTCCACGAGGACGGTCGTGCACGGTGTGCTCGGCTGCGCCGTCCTCGGGGCGGTCGTCGTCAAGGTGGTGGCGGTGCGATCGAGGCGCGCACCCGGGTGGTTCCTGCCCGTGGCCGGGGGTCTGCTCTTCGCGCTGCTCATCGGCGCCGTGCTGACGTCGGCCGTCTGGTACATCGGGGCCCAGGGCTGGCCCGGCTCAGGTGGCTACTGACTCCCAGCGCCGTGATCGTCACCCCGATGTATGCCGGGTGCTCAGGCCCCGTCCCTCTCCACGGCTCGCGCAGGGGATCGGGACGCACCCGAGCCCGGCCGGAGAGCGTCGCGGCAGTCGAACTCGCCCGTCTGCGCCACCGTGACGGCCACCGACCGGAGCTTCTCGTTCAGCCGCTGGGACGCCCGTCGCAGGGCGTCGAACGCATCCTCCGGGGTGAGCTTCAGCCGCTCCATGAGAATCCCCTTGGCCTGGCCGATGACGTCGCGGGACACGAGCGCCTGGTTCAGCCCCTCGGCCAGATCCTCGAGGTCGCGACGTTCGTGGGCCGCTCCCGCGGCCAGCCCTGCGTGTACGGCGAGGACGAGCCCGATGTTCTGCGCCTCCTCGCTGAACGCATCCGGCTCGATCCCGTACGTGTTCAGCGATCCCCCGGCGCCGTCGGTCCACAGTCTCGGCGCGGCCAGGCGGTAGGAGGCGGCGGACTCGGCGCCGAAGTCGGCCGGTCGTGACGCCAGCGCCGGCCAGCGGGTGTCGGGGAAGGACCGCGCATACACGATGGCCTCGTCCACCGCGTCCAGACAGGGTCCCTGGTGGGCCTCGTACTGCGCCTGGTCGACGGCCGAGGCGGCCGAGGCCGTGGTCGCGGCGGTCTGGAACGTCCCGCCCTCCCGGAGCGTGACGCTGGCCATCTGGCACCCCGCGACGGTGCTCACCGCGGCCCGGGCGATCCGCGACAGGACCTCGTCGAAGGAGTCGGCGGCGTAGAGGTGCTCGGCGACCTCGGCGAACGCCGCGGCCAGCTTGGTCGTCGGCGTGGCCGCGAGCCGTCGCTCAGCGGCCTCGTCCCGGTCGACCGCGGCGGCGTCGCGTGATGCCGCCACCTCCTCGCGGTCCCGGCGTGCCTGTGACCGACTCGCGCGGTCGGCAAGCCTTGAAGCCGCGGATACGACACTGTCACCGGGAGATCCGAGCTCGACCGCACGGGCGTCCAGCTGCCGTTCCCGCTCGTCCAGGAGAACCTGTCGCGCGTCGGCGAGCGCGTCCCTCACGTCCGCGACGGCGTCGCGCTCGGCCGCCAGCTCGTCACGTCGGTCAGCGACGAAGTCGCGCTTCTCGGCAGCCCACTGGCGCTCGTCCTCGACCGATTCCGACGTCATCGCCGTGACTCCTCCCAGACACCAGGCTGCTGCCTCGACTCTACGCGTCGGGCGAGCGGATCAGGCCGTCACGCGTGAGGTGGTGACCGCGCGCACAGCTCGTGGTGCAGCCGGCAATGGTGGGTGGTCGGCGACTCGGCATTCCCCGGGATGGTGCGGATCAGCGCTGCCCGCGTTTGGGCCGTGACGCCGTCGGGTAGGTCCCGGAGGTCCAGCAACCTGACCGAAGGAGTGCACATGTCGGATGACGAGAAGGTCGCCAAGGACCTCGTGGAGACCCTGAAGGACGGCGAGCGCGGGTTCGCCGCTGCCGCCGAGAAGCTGCGTGACAGCGACCGCGCCGAGTGGGCCACCACCCTGCAGCGCCTGGCCGAGCAGCGTGCCGGCTTCCGCCGCGAGATCGTCGGGATGGGCCACGAGTACGGCGACGACGTCGACGAGAGCGGCTCGGTCGCAGCGTCCCTGCACCGCGGGTGGATCTCGCTCAAGGACGCCCTGACCGGTGACGACGCGGGAAGCGTCCTCGGCGCTGCCGTGACGGGCGAGGACCACGCGGTCTCGGAGTACGAGAAGGCTGAGAAGCACGACCTCAGTGCCGGGTTCCGGGACGTCGTGAGCCGTCAGCGCGTGGCCGTAGTGGCCGCACGCGACGAGGTCAAGGCCCTCCAGCTCGCTGACTGACCAGCACCACGGTCTGTCATGACCCCGCCCAGGGACCACATCCCTCGGCGGGGTCATCCCGTGGCGGTTAGTGTGGCGGCGAAGGCCTGACCCAGGAGGTTTCCATGTCGTACGTCGTCGACTTCGCGGACGTGTCGACCGAGGGGCTCGAGTCGTCGCCGGTCGCAGCGGCGCTGGCGGGCCTGAGGGCCAACGAGGCCCGCTACTTCAGGAACAAGTACTCCCACGTCTTCACCGTCGAGCCCGCCAGTGAGGCGACCGAGGCCGTCGACTGGGTGCACCGCATCCTCAAGGAGGAGCGAGACCTCGTCATCGAGTCCCGACCCCTGGAGGCGACCGCCTTCGAGGTCGAGGGGATCAAGATGGCGTATGTCTTCTACGAGTCCGGCCTGTCGATCAACGTGATGTATGCCCTCGAAGCCGCGGGGAAGCGCGCCGTCGGGTTCAAGCTCTCCGACGGCATGGAGGTCCCCGAGGAGCTCGCGACGCAGTTCAAGTTCGCCCGGCAGAAGTCGAAGCTGGCCGGCACGATCCGCGGTTCCTACTTCGTCATCAAGGGCACCTACTGAGCCCGGCCGCTCGCAGCGGCGGGCAGGCGCACAGTGACGCGGAGCCCGCCGGCGGGCCTCGGCGTCAGGGTGAGGCTCCCGTCGTGCGCTCGGGTGATGCTGTCGACGATGGCCAGGCCGAGACCCACGCCTGCGTCGTGGGTGCGGGTGCGTCCGGCGCCCCGCAGGAAGGGCTCGGTGAGCGTGGCGACGAAGGGTGCGCTGAGGCGCTCGCCGGTGTTCTCGACGGTGAGCTGCACGCCGGCCGGGCCGGCGGTGGTCCTGACCCACACGGTGCCGCCCTCGGGCAGGTTGTGGACGATGGCGTTGTGCACGAGGTTCGTCGTGAGCTGCTGCAGGAGCGTCGCCGAGCCGAGGGTCGGGGCGGCATCGCCTGACGCCTCGATGGTGACCCCGCGCTCCTCCGCCAGGGGAAGGAGCGTCTCGGCGGCATCCTCCGCGCACAGCGACAGGTCGATGCGTTCGGGCGTGAACGAGCGCTGGTCGGCACGGCTCAGCAGGAGCAGGGCCTCGGTCACCCCGATCGCCCGGGAGTTGACGTCGTACAGGCGGGCGACGAGCTCTGCCTGGTCCCGGTCCGGGTCCTGACGCGCCACGTCGAGCAGGGTCTGGGTGATCGCGAGAGGGGTGCGCAGCTCGTGTGAGGCATTCGCTGCGAACCTCCGCTGCTCGGTGACGTGCGCCTCGAGACGCGCGAGCATCGCGTCGAACGCGTCGGCGAGCTCGCGGAACTCGTCGCTGCGGCCCTCGAGCTGGATCCGGTGCGAGAGCGAGCCGGCCGCGGCGGCGCGGGTGGCCTCGGTGATCCTCGAGAGCGGTGCGAGCATCCGTCCGGCGAGCAGCCATCCGCCGACGAGACCGACGGCGAGCAGGATCACCAGGGTCTGGAAGGCTCGGGGCGCGAAGGCGTCGAGGAGGTCGGAGCGGGTGGGGCTGAAAGGGCCGGGCAGCCCCGGCCCGACGCGGGTCCGGTCGGGCACGTAGCGCAGCAGGAACACCCACACGGTGGCGAGGAGCAGAGTGCCCGCGACCATGAGGAAGCTCGCGTAGCTGAGGGTGAGCTTGAGACGGACGCTCAGGCCCGGCTTCCTAGCCACCCTCGCCACCCCCGCCGCCGTCGCCGGCGTTGCCCGCGTCGCCGCCCTGACCGTCACCGGGCCCTGCGTCGATGCGGTAGCCGACGCCGGGGACGGTCGCGATGACCCACGGTTCGCCCAGTCGCTTGCGCAGGGCCGAGACCGTGATGCGGACGGCGTTGGTGAAGGGGTCGGCGTTCTCGTCCCACGCGCGGTGGAGGAGCTCCTCGGCGCTGACCACGCCCCCTTCGGCGGCGACGAGCACCTCGAGCACGGCGAACTGCTTGCGGGTCAGTGCGACGTACCTTCCGTCGCGGAAGACCTCGCGGCGGAACGGGTCGAGCCTCAGCCCCGCTATCTCGCGCACCGGGGGCCTGTTGTGGCCGCGCCTGCGGTCGAGCGCCCTGAGGCGCAGCACGAGCTCCCGCAGCTCGAAGGGCTTCGTGAGGTAGTCGTCGGCGCCGAGCTCGAACCCCGACGTCTTGTCCTCGATGCGGTCGGCGGCGGTCAGCATGAGGATCGGCATGCCCGAACCGGACGCCACGATCTGGCTGGCGATCTCGTCGCCGGAGGGCCCCGGGATGTCGCGGTCGAGGACGGCGATGTCGTACGCGTTGAGGCCCAACAGCTCCAGCGCGGTCTCGCCGTCTCCCGCGGTGTCGGCCGCGATCGCCTCCAGCCGCAGGCCGTCCCGGATGGCGCCCGCGAGCAGGGGCTCGTCCTCGACGACCAACACACGCATGAGCCAAGGATAGGGAGCGGACCCATATCGTCCGTGTAAGGAAAACGGCATACGTGCTCGCAACGCCGCCCTGTCTTGACTGGGCGACATGTTCTCTCGGCACCACCCACCGACCCGCCCGCACACCCGAGCGACCCCCGTGGCCGTGCTGGGTACCGTCATCGCGCTCATGGCCGTCCTCAGCGGCTGTTCGCCGGAGGAGGCCTCAGCAGGTGCACCACCGAGCGTCGCGAAGCCTCTCGCGCGCGCCTCGTCCGAGCGCACCCCTGACGCCGCTTCCATCCACCCGCCCGGCGAGCGCCCTGGTCGGCTTCCCGACGAACCTCCGGGCCCGGCGCACGGTGCGTCGGGCGTCGCCGACGGTCAGCTCCCCGACGGCGTCGAGCCCTTCGACGACACCTACCCCGCCGTGACGAGGCTCGACCCCGCACTGCTCAGCGCCCTGCGCGAGGCGGCCCGGGCCGCCGAGCGCGACGACGTCACCCTCTACGTCAACAGCGGCTGGCGCTCGTCGACCTACCAACAGCAGCTGCTCGACGAGGCCGACACGACGCACGGGACGAGCCACGAGGCTGCCCGCTGGGTCGCCAGCGTCGACGCGTCCCCCCACGTGTCGGGGGACGCGGTCGACGTCGGGGACGCGGACGCCACGACCTGGCTGTCGGAGCACGGGGCGGGCTACGGCCTGTGCCAGGTCTACGCCAACGAGCCCTGGCACTACGAGCTGCGCCCCCACGCGTCAGCGCGCGGCTGCCCGGCCATGTACGCCGACCCGTCGCGGGACCCGAGGATGCAGCAGTGACCCGCCCGCTCGCACGCGCGCGGCTCGCGCGGCCCGCGCGGCCCTTGGTCGCGCTGTTCGCGATCTACCTCGTGCTCCTCGTCTGGACGGTGCTGTGGAAGCTCGACGTCCCCTGGGTCGGCGGAGACACGATGGTCAAGCTCGTGCCGTTCGTGCGCACGGCCGAGGCCGGCCCCAGCGCACCCGTCGAGGTCGTCGTGAACCTCGCGCTCTTCGTCCCCTTCGGCGTCTACGTCGGTCTCGTCGCGCCGGCCCGTCCGTGGTGGCAGGCCGGGCTCGTGATGGCCGGGGCAAGCCTCGCCCTCGAGGTCGCCCAGTACGTCCTGGCCGTCGGGAGGTCGGACACCACCGACGTCATCGCCAACACGGCTGGAGGCCTGCTCGGCCTCGGCCTGTTGGCCCTCGCCCGGCACGGGCTCGCGGCCAGGACGGCCACGGTCATGCTCCGGGTCTGTGCGGTCGTGACGGCGCTCGCCCTGCTCGGCGGAGGGCTGTATGCCGTGTCGCCGTGGCAGCCCGTGCACGTGCGCGACGTCGGGCCGCTGTCCCGGGCCGACCCGCCCGGTGGCCTCTCGGACACCACCCTCCCCAGGGTTCAGCGCCGGTGACGGTCGCGGTTCACGCGAGCGGAAGCTCGACCCGGGAGCCGTCGCCGAGGAGGCAGGCACGCCCGAGCCGGGCGACGTAGAGGCGCGGCACCGCCGACCCGGCGTAGGAGTCGGGCTTGGCGCCCCCGGACGCCTGAACGCGGTGGATCCCCGGCGGCTGGCGCCAGCAGTCCACCGCGTTCCGTCGGTCGGGCCGGCCCCGACCGGTTGTCAGGCGTAGAAGTCGGGCTTGGCGATCATCTCGACCTTGACGACGCCCTCGTCGGTGAGCGCACGGACTCCGGCGTCACAGACGCACGCGGCGGCATACCCGTCCCACGACGTCGACCCCGTGTGCTCGCCGCGGGCCACCGCGCTGATCCACTCCTGCACCTCGGTGACGAACGCACCCCAGAAGCGGTCGTTGTGGTCGCGGGCGATCGCGTTGCGCACCCCGACGCCGTCGCGCACGACGATCGCGTTCTGGTCGCCGAGGCTCACCGTCCCCTTCTCGGCCACGGCCTCGCAGCGGATGTCGTAGCCGAACTGGCAGTTGACGAAGATCTCGTCGTCGACGCGCACGCCCGACTCGGTCTCGAGGACGAGCACGAGCGGGTCCTGCAGGTGCTCGAAGCGCAGCGACGTCTTCTTCGGCTTGTCGACGCGCGCCGAGACGAACTCCTCGCCGAGCAGCCAGCGCATCGTGTCGACCTCGTGGATCGCCGTGTCGTTGATGGCCATGTCCCACGTGTAGTGCTCGGGCACGGTCGGGTTGCGGTGGGCGCAGTGGACCATGAGCGTCTCGCCGAGCTCGCCCGAGTCGAGCAGTGCCTTCATCTCGCGGTAGCTCCGGTCGAAGCGCCGCATGAATCCCACTGTCACCAAACGCCGCCCACCCGCCTGCTCGGCCTCCATGATCCGCAGTGCAGCCTCCGCCGTCGGCGTCAGCGGCTTCTCGCAGAAGACGGGCTTCCCCGCCGCGATCGCGGCGAGCACGTCGACCTCGTGCGCCGGCCCGTAGCTGCAGATCATCACGGCGTCGACCTCGTCGGCGGCGATGAGCTCGGCCGACGACGCGTATGCCGTCCCGTCGATCCGCGACGCCACCTCGGCCGCGCGCGCCGGGTCGACGTCGGAGACGGCGACGACTCGCCCGTCCGCGATGACGGTGTGGATGCGGTCGATGTGCGCCTGGCCCATCCCGCCGGGGCCGATCATGCCGATGCGTACGGTCATTGGTGACTCCTTCGTCAACGAGTGCAGGGGCTCAGCGGAGGCCGAGGCCGATGGAGGCGAGGTACTCGCGGGTCTGGATGGCGTTGGGCAGCGGCACGGACGGTCGCACGGGTACATGTCCTGCTCGCACACGACATAGAGCTCCTTGTCGAGGTCGGCCAGGGCCTCGACGAAGGCCGGCATGTCCGGCGCCCCGGCGGGCGGCGCGACCGAGCAGCCCTTGGCGACGGCCAGCCCGAAGGGCCAGTCCTCGTCGTGGGCCTGCTTGACCAGACCCTCGTCCATCGCCTTGATGTGGACGTAGGAGATGCGCTCGGGGTACGTGCGGCACAGCTCCATCGGGTCTCCGCCGCCGTAGACGATGTGACCGGTGTCGAGGCAGAAGCCGACGTAGTCGGGGTCGGTCGCCTGGAAGACGCGGTCGATGTCGTCCGGGGTCTCGATGTGGCTGTCGCCGTGCGGGTGCAGCACCATCTGGAGCCCGTAGTCCTCCTTCATGATGCGACCGAGCTTGTCCGCGTTGGAGATGTAGGCGTTCCACGCCTCTGTCGACAGCACGCGGTCGTCCGTGTAGTCCCACGTCTTCTCGTCGCGGAACATCGGAGGCAGGTGCACGATGTACGTCGCCCCGACCGCAGCGTGGGTCTCGGCGATCTCGCGGAAGGTCTTCTCCGTGTCGGCCCAGGCCTCGGGCTTGTGCAGGATGCCCCAGCCGGTGCCGGCGACGACCGTGAATCCGCGCTTGTCCATCTCCTCCTGGAGCCGCTTCGGGTCCTTGGGGAAGTATCCGAACGGCCCGGTCTCCATCACGGAGAAGCCGGCCTCGGCCATCTCGTCGAGCGCGGTCTCCCAGTGGATCTGCTTCTCGTCCTCGGGGAACCAGACGCCCCACTGGTCAGGACAGACACCGATCGTCAGCTTGCTGTAGCGGTCGTCGGTGTTGCGGGCCTTGGACTCGGCCATGGTCAGTCGTTCCTCTCGAAAAGTGTTGCGGGTCAGTCGTTCTGGGGGAAGCCCAGGTTGAGGCCGCCGTGGCTCGGGTCGAGCCAGCGCGAGGTGACGACCTTGCCGCGGGTGAAGAAGTGGACGCCCTCCATGCCGTGGGCGTGGGTGTCGCCGAAGAGCGAGTTCTTCCACCCGCCGAAGGAGTAGTACGACACCGGCACCGGGATCGGCACGTTGACGCCGACCATGCCGACCTCGACGTTGCGCTGGAACTTGCGGGCCGCCCCGCCGTCGTTGGTGAAGATGGCCGTCCCGTTGCCGTAGGGGTTGCTGTTGATGAGCTTCAGGCCCTCGTCGTAGGACCCGACGCGCACGACCGACAGCACGGGGCCGAAGATCTCGTCGTCGTAGAGCGACATGCCGGGCTTGACGTGGTCGAAGAGGGTCGGCGCGAGGAAGTAGCCCTCGCCGTCGGAGTCGTAGGAGTCCTGCCGTCCGTCGACGACGAGCGTCGCGCCCTCCGACACCCCGGCGTCGAGGTAGGACGTCACCTTGTCGCGGTGCTGCGACGTGACGAGCGGACCCATGTCGCAGCCGCGCGTGCCGTCACCCGTGACGAGCTTGCCCATGCGGTCCTTGATCTTCGAGATCAGCTCGTCCGCGATGGGTTCGACCGCGACGAGCGCCGAGATCGCCATGCACCGCTCCCCCGCCGAGCCGAAGCCGGCGTTGACCGCGGCGTCCGCGGCGAGGTCGAGGTCTGCGTCCGGCAGCACGAGCATGTGGTTCTTGGCGCCGCCGAGGGCCTGGACGCGCTTGCCGTGCGCGGTGCCCGTCTCGTAGACGTACTTGGCGATCGGCGTCGAGCCGACGAACGACACCGACTTGACGTCGGGGTGGGTCAGCAGCGCGTCGACGGCCTCCTTGTCCCCGTTGACGACCTGCATGACGCCGTCGGGCAGCCCGGCCTCCTTCCAGAGCGCCGCGACCGCGATCGCGGCCGACGGGTCCTTCTCGGACGGCTTGAGGATGACGGCGTTGCCGCACGCGATGGCGATGGGGATGAACCACATCGGCACCATCGCCGGGAAGTTGAACGGCGAGATGACCGCGACGACCCCGAGCGGCTGGCGGATCGAGTAGACGTCGACGTTCGTCGAGGCGTTCTCCGAGAAGCCACCGCGCAGCAGGTGCGGGATGCCACAGGCGAACTCGGCGACCTCGAGGCCGCGCGTCACCTCGCCGAGGGCGTCGGAGAGCACCTTGCCGTGCTCGGCCGTGATGAGCGCCGCGACGTCCTCCTTGCGCTCGTTGAGCAGCTCGCGGAAGGCGAAGAGCACGCCCGATCGCTTGGCGAGCGAGGCGTCGGCCCACTCCTCCCAGGCGGACGCGGCGGACTTGACGACCTCGTCGACGAGTGAGGCAGAGGCCAGGTCGAGCACGCCCGACTGCTCTCCCGTCGCGGGGTTGAAGACGGGCGAGGTGCGCTCGGCGGTGCCGGTCCACGACTGGCCGTCGACGAGGTGGGTGATGCGGGTGGGCGTGCTCATGGCGGTGTCCTTCGGGTTCGGAGCAAGAGGCTGAGGGGGTGTATGCGTGTGGTCGGCTCGAGTGGGAACGGCTGGGATCCGCTGGGATCCGCTGGGATCCGCAGGGATCCGCTGGGCTCAGGGCGAGACGAGCGTGGGCGGCGTCGACCACTTGTCGAGGTAGGAGCGGATGGTGTCGCGCATGTAGGTGCTCGACTCGCGGGCGCGGTCCTCCCAGGCGAAGACGCACGAGGTGACGATGCCGTCGAAGCCGATGCGTTCGAGCCCGCTGAAGAACTGGCCGAAGTCGACCTCGCCCTGACCGATGTCGAGGTGCTGGTGCACCGTGACCTGCGAGCCGGGCGGGTTGACGATGTAGCGCAGCCCCGACGACGCGGTGTGGTCGTAGGCGTCGGCGACGTGGACCATCGTCAGCAGGTCACCCGCCTTGTCCATGATCCCGTCGCAGTCGTTGCCCTGGTGGAAGGTGTGCGGCGCGCAGTAGAGGAACGACACGTTCGGGCTGTTGATGCCGCGGATGACGTCGAGGGCGCGCTTGCCGTCCTCCTCCCAGTCGTCGGGGTGCGGCTCGAGCACGAGCCGGATCCCCTCCTGCTCGAAGACGGGCAGCAGCTCCTCCATCGACTGCCAGAACATCCGCTCGCAGACGGCCGCCTCGCGGGGGTTGCCGTTGAGCTCGGAGTTCATCGTGTCGACGCCGAGGTCGCTCGCGATCTGGATCGACCGCTTCCAGTAGCGCACCGCCGCCTGCCGATCCTCCTCGTCGGGTCCGCTCCACCTGAAGAGCGGCAGGAGCGACGAGACGCCGACCCCGGCCGAGGCCAGCGCCGTGCGGAAGGCAGCGAGCCCGGCGTCGTCGACGCGGGGATGGTTGAAGAACGGGATGAAGTCGTCGCGCGGCGAGAGCTCGATCCACTCGTAGCCGAGGTCGGCCACGAGAGAGGGCAGCTCGAGCAGCGGCGTCTCACGGAACATGTAGGGGTCGAGGGCGAGCTTCATGACGCGGACTCCGGGTCAGAGGGGTGGGTCGGGGTGATGAGCGGACGCTGGGTGGCCTTGTGGTCGACGTACTCGCCGTGGGCCCGCTGCGTCGAGTCGAGGTCGCTGACCGCGGAGACCGGCACGTCCCACCACGACGCGCTGTCGGGTGCGTGGACGAGCGGGTCGGTCTCGACGTGGATGACGACCGGGCCGCCGTCCGCGGGAGCGGCCTTGGCCTCCTTGATCGCCTGGTGCAGCTCGCCCAGCGAGTGCACCTCGATGACGTGCGCGCCGAGCGATCGTGCGTTGGCGGCGAGGTCGACGGGCAGCACGTCGCCGTCGAGCCGGCCCGACGACTCCCCGCGGAAGCGGTAGCTCGTGCCGAAGCGCTGTGAGCCGAGCGACTCCGACAGCGAGCCGATCGAGTGGAAGCCGTGGTTCTGGACGAGCACGACGATGACCTTGATGCGCTCCTGCACGGCCGTGACGAGCTCGGTCGGCATCATGAGGTAACCACCGTCGCCGACCATGGCGAAGACGTCACGCGACGCGTCGGCCAGACGGATGCCGAGCGATGCCGGCACCTCGTAGCCCATGCAGGAGTAGCCGTACTCGACGTGGTAGGCCTTGCGGTCGCGCACCCGCCACAGCTTGTGGATGTCGCCCGGCATGGAGCCGGCCGCGCAGAGCACGACGTCGCGGGGGTCGGTCAGCTCGTTGACGGCGCCGAGGACCTGGCCCTGGGTCAGCAGCCCGTCGGCGAGCCGGTCGGTGACCTCGGGGCCCGGGTGGAAGGCCGACTCGACCGAGGCGTCCCACTCGGACCACAGCGCGGCCTGGCGCGAGCGGTACGCGTCGTCGACGGCATACCCGTCCAGTGCCTCCGTCAGCGCGACGAGGGCCTCCCGGGCATCGGCCACGACGGACAGACCCGAGTGCTTGCCGGCGTCGAAGCGCGCGACGTTGATGTTGACGAAGCGGACTCCCTTGTCCTGGAAGGCCGTCCGCGAGGCGGTGGTGAAGTCGCTCCAGCGGGTGCCGATGCCGATGACGACGTCTGCCTCGGCGGCAAGCGCGTTGGCAGCGGTCGTCCCCGTCGAGCCGACGGCGCCCATCTCCTGCGGGTGGCCGTGCGGCAGCGAGCCCTTGCCGGCCTGCGACTCCCCGACCGGGATGCCCGTGGCCTCGCAGAACGCCTGCAACGCGGACTCGGCGCCGCTGTAGTGCACGCCGCCACCGGCGACGACGAGCGGCCGCTCCGCCGAGCGGATGACCGCGGCTGCGTCGGCGACGTCGACGGCCTCGGGCAGCGGGCGGGCCACTCGCCACACGCGCGTCGCGAAGAGCTCGACCGGCCAGTCGTGCGCCTCGGCCTGCACGTCCTGCGGCAGCGAGATCGTCACGGCGCCCGTCTCGACAGGGTCGGTGAGCACCCGCATCGCGCCGAGCAGGGCCGACGGCAGCTGCTCGGGACGGCTGACCCGGTCGAAGAACTTCGACAGCGGGCGGAAGGCGTCGTTGACCGTCACGTCGGCGGCATACGGCAGCTCGAGCTCCTGGAGCACCGGGGAGGACACGCGCGTCGCGAAGGTGCCGGACGGCAGCAGCAGCACGGGGATCCGGTTGATCGTCGCCAGCGCGGCACCGGTCAGCATGTTCGTCGATCCGGGCCCGACGGACGCCGTGCAGACCCATGTCTGGAGGCGGTCCTTCTGGCGCGCGTAGGCGACGGACGTGTGGACCATCGCCTGCTCGTTGCGGGCCAGCACGTAGGGAAGGTGCTCCTCGCCGTCCGCGAGCTCGTTCTGCAGCAGCGCCTGCCCCATGCCGGCGACGTTGCCGTGGCCGAAGATGCCGAAGCAGCCGGCGAAGAGCTTCTGCCGCTCGCCGTCGCGCTCGCTCCACTGGTTGGCGAGGAAGCGCACCACGGCCTGGGCCACGGTGAGGCGCACGGTGGTGCCGCCCACCACGGTCTGGGTGTCGCTCGTCATCGAGGGCCTCCAAGCGGGAGTCGGGGGTCGACCGGCTGGTCGGACCACGTGTCGCGGACCCAGCCGTGTGCGGGGTCGTCGCAGATGAGCCAGGCCCGCTCGGCGCCGGGGCCGGCCATGACGTTGAGGTAGTAGAGGTCGTAGCCGGGCGCGGCCATCGCGGGGCCGTGCCAGCCGTGCGGCACGAGGACGACATCACCCGAGCCGACCTCGGCGAGCACGTCGATGGGACGGTCGTCGGTGCCGTAGACCCGCTGGTAGCCGACGGGGCTCGCGCCCGCGGCCTCGGGCGCGCCGGCGGAGGGAGCGACCTCGAAGTAGTAGATCTCCTCGAGCTCGGTCTCGACGCCCGGGCGCTCCTGATCGTGCTTGTGCGGCGGGTAGGAGCTCCAGTTGCCGCCCGGCGTGACGACCTCGCACGCGATGATCGAGTCGGCGTCGAGCACGCCGGGGATCCCGAAGTTGCGGACCTCCCGCGACGCGACGCCGGCGCCGCGCAGCTCGACCGGCACGGCCGCGACGTCCACGTGGCGGAACGGCGGCGCGTGCTGCTCCGCCGCGCGGGCGCCGCACACCGCGACGCGGGCCGGGCCGCCCTCGGCGGTCACCGTGAGCTCGCAGTCGCGCGAGGCGTAGGCCACGTCGGTCGGGCCCGCGAAGACGGACTCCCGTCCCGCCAGGTGCGCCTCGTGCGTCCCGCCGTCGGCGTCGACCGCCGTCACGGTGACCGAGCCGGCCAGCGGCACGACGACGTGCTCCCACTCGTCCGCCGCGACGGTGCGGCTCTGACCCGGGACGAGGTCGGCGGCATACAGCCGGGTGTGTGACCACCCGTCGACGGCGTCGTCGATCGCGACCGACCACTCCGTCGTGCGGGCGCTCCCGAGGGGGCGCACCCAGCGCTCGTTGTCGCTCACGCCGAGACCCCGCTCCCGTGGACGAGCCCCGCGGCGATGTCGACGGCGGCCGCGACGTCGCCGTCGGGCGGGAAGAGCAGGGCGCGTCCGACGACGAGACCGCGCACGGCGGGCAGGTCGAGCGCGTGGCCCCATGACGCATACGTGTCCTGCGGGTCGCCCTGGGGGTCGCCGCCGAGCAGCAGCGTCGGCAGGGTCGTCGCGTCCATGACGCGGTCGAGCTCGTCGACGACGGGCAGCTTGAGCCACGTGTAGGCGCTCGAGGCACCGAGGCCCGCGGCGATGTGGATCGACTTGATCGTCGAGTCGGGGTCGAGCTGGTTGACGACCCGGCCCCCCTCACGGGTCGAGAGGAACGGCTCGACCATCGCCATGACGCGGTGCTCGGCGAGCGCGGTGACGGCGTCGGCGCTCGCCTCGAGCGTCGCGACGGTGCCGGGGTCGTCGAGGCAGATGCGCGTGAGCATCTTGCCGCCGTCGATGCCGCGCGCGGCGATCTCGTCCGCCGTGTAGGCGGTGAAGCGGTCGTCGAGCTCGAAGCTGGCGCCCTGGAGGCCGCCGCGGTTCATCGAGCCGATCGCGACCTTGTCGTCGAGGGCGCCGAGCAGGAGCAGGTCGTCGAGGACGTCGGGCGTGCCGAGCACGCCGTCGACGCCGGGTCGCTGGAGGGCGGTGACGAGGCGCTCGAGCAGGTCGCTGCGGCTCGCCATCGCGGCACCGGCGCCGCGGACGCCGAGGGCGCCGCGTGCCGGGTGGTCGGCGGCGACGAGGAGCATCCGGCCGTCCTCGCGGACGAGCGGGCGGCGGCGGCGCGCGGCCCACGCGGCGGCGATGCGCCCGGGCTCGCGCACCCGGATCTCGGTCAGGTCGGCGACGCGAACGGACGCGGTGGACGCGGTGGACGCGGTGGGCGCGGCGGGCTCGTGCTGGGTGGTGGTCATCGTGCCTCCTCGGCGACGGTGGCGAACGGTGCGGCGGGCCGGTCGAAGGAGGACAGGCGCTCCTCGACCTCGGCGGAGGTCGGCATCGCGGTGGAGCACTCGAGCTTGCTCGCGACGATCGCACCGGCGACGTTGGCGAACTCGAGGACGCGCCGCAGGTCCCAGCCCTCGAGCAGGCCGTGGCAGAGCGCGCCGCCGAAGGCGTCGCCCGCCCCGAGGCCGTTGACGACGTCGACGGGGTAGGGCGGCACCTCGACGCGCTCGTCGCGGGTCGCGGCGAGCACCCCCTTCGGGCCCTGCTTGACGACGGCGAGCTCGACGCCGCGCTCGAGCAGCGCGTCGGCCGCCCGCTGGGGGTCGGTCTCGCCGACGGCGACCTCGCACTCCTCGCGGTTGCCGACGGCCACGGTCACGTGGGCCAGGGCGCGGCCGACCTGCTCGCTCGCCTCGGCCGGGTCGGCCCAGAACATGGGGCGGTAGTCGAGGTCGAGCACGGTGTGGGTGCGGCGGCCGCGTGCCTGCCAGGCCCGGAAGTGGGCGGCCCGGCTCGGCTCCTGGGACAGCCCGGTGACGGTGGCCCAGTAGACGCCCGCGTCGCGGATCGCGTCGAGCGGCAGCTCGTCGGCCTCGATCAAGAGGTCGGGCGCGATCGGGTAGCGGTAGAAGTAGAGCGGGAAGTCGTCGGGCGGGAAGACCTCGCAGAAGGTGACCGGCGTCGGCGGACCGGGGACGGCGGAGACGAAGGCGTCGTCGACGCCGAAGTCGCGCAGCGCCTCGTGGATGTAGCGGCCGAACGCGTCCTGACCCGTCCGCGTCACGAGCGCGGTCCGGTGCCCGTGGCGGGAGGCCGCGACGGCGACGTTGGTCGCGCTGCCGCCGAGGAACTTCTCGAACGTCCGCACCTTCTCGAGCCCGACCCCGTGCTGGAGCGGGTAGATGTCGACGCCGGTGCGCCCGATCGCGACGACGTCGTATGCCGTGTCGCCGGCTGCGGGGGTCGTGGTGCCCATCGCGTCCACGTCCTTCACAGGCTCGGGATCTCGTCGAGCGTGACGACGCGGCCCTCGCGGCGGGAGAGCTCGCAGGCGTCGGCGACCCGGAAGGCCTGGAGGGCGTCGTCGACGGTGCACGGCGAGGCGAGCGACCCGCGGGCGACGGCGGCGAAGGCCGTCAGCTCGGCGCGGTAGGCGGGCAGGAAGCGCTCCATGAACGACCAGTGGCGCGGCCCGGACGGGTAGGTGGCACCGGGCTCGGCCGAGGTGACGGCGAGCGAGTCGTCGTAGCCGACACCGATCGTCCCGTCGCTGCCGAGGACCTCCATGCGCACATCGTGGCCCGCGCCGTTGTAGCGCGTCGCGGAGAGGTTGACGAGCGTGCCGTCGTCGAGCGTCAGGACGGCGGCGGCCGTGTCGACGTCGCCGGCCTCGGAGAAGAACGCGGCACCCTTGTTGGCGCCGGTCGCGTAGACGGACGCGACCTCGCGGCCGGTGACGAAGCGGATGATGTCGAAGTCGTGGATCGAGCAGTCGCGGAAGAGGCCGCCGCTCGTCGGGATGTAGGCGGCATGGGGCGGCGCCTGGTCGTGCGTCTGCGCCCGGATGCTGTGGAGGAAACCGAGCTCGCCGCCGGCCACGGCCTGCTGCGCCCGCTGGTAGCCGCGGTCGAAGCGTCGCTGGAAGCCGACGTGGACCGGCGTGCTCGTCGTCCGGACGAGCCGGGCGAGGTACAGCGTCTCGTCGAGCGTGGCGGCCACGGGCTTCTCGCAGAAGGTCGGCACGCCGGCCTCGAGGCCGAGGCGGATGAGGGGCGCATGGCCCGGCGTCGCGGTGGCGATGACGAAGCCGTCGACGCCCTGGGCGAGCAGCTCGGCCGGCGACGGGGCGAAGCCGACGTCGAGCTTGTCGGCGACGGCACGAGCGGCGTCGGCATCCAGGTCGGCGACGACGACCTCGTCGACGTCTGACAGGTCGCGGAGGGTCTCGGCGTGGAACGCCCCGATGCGGCCGACTCCGGCCAGTCCGATGCGCATGGACACACTCCCTTGGGTTCGCGGTGGGCGGCGAGCCGTGGGGTGGTCGCCGCGGGGTCCGGTCGGCGAGCCTCTCGACGTCGTCGTCCCTTCGAGAACGATGGTCGTGCCGTGGGCCTCGTCGTGTCAAGCAAATGTAAGGACATTCTGATGTTTGATCAATCTCTTGACAGCACTGCAGGAAGAGGAGCATCCTCCAATCGCTGGCACCGACGCCGGGACCGGCAGACATCGACCACGATGTCCGCCCGCGACGGAGGAGCCAGTGCGAGCACGGTGACCCACGACGTCGCCGGAGCCCGCCGAGACCCCCGCACACCTTCCGGGCGACGACCTCGCCCCACACCGTCCGCACCGGACGCGACGCAGCCAGACCGCTCAGCCCACGCGCACCACACGCGCACCGCCCGGGTCGACCTCGACCCGACACCCCTCCAGCCCGCACCTCACGTGCCAGGCGGCACACGGCACACGGGCTCCACCCTGATCGACGGATCCACCGTCACAGAACGTCGCGCCACTCCGGCGACCGGGCCACCGCGACGCAACGAAAGGAATCAACGATGACTCCGACTCGGACTCGCAAGAGCCTGACCGTCGCAGCCGGCATGGCCACGGCCGCCGCCCTCGCCCTCGCGGCGTGCAGCAGCGGCGGCGCCCCCGCCAGCACCGCGGACGCCGGGAGCGGCAGCGGCGCCGGCGACAACTCCGGCTACACGTTCGCCATGGTCACCCACGAGACCCCCGGAGACACCTTCTGGGACAAGATCAAGGCCGGTGCCACCCAGGCCGCCAAGAACAGCGGCATCACGCTCAAGTACTCCAACGACCCCGACCCGGCCAAGCAGGCGACCCTGATCCAGAATGCCGTCGACTCGAAGGTCGACGGCATCGCCACGACACTCGCCACGCCCGACGCCCTCGCCGGTGCGGTCAAGTCGGCCAACGACGCCGGCATCCCCGTCGTCGCCTTCAACTCCGGCATCGACCAGTACCAGGAGGTCGGCGCCAAGATGTACTTCGGCTCGGACGAGAACCTCGCCGGTGAGGCGACCGGCAAGCGCATCGCCGCCGCCGGTGGCAAGAAGGTCCTCTGCGTCATCCAGGCCGCCGGCTCGGTGGCCCTCGAGGCCCGGTGCGCCGGGGTCAAGAAGGGCATCCCGGCCACGGAGAACATCCAGGTCAACGGCGCCGACGACCCGTCGGTCGTCTCGGCCCTGCAGGCCAAGCTCGCGCAGGACAGCTCGATCGACTGGATCGTCACGCTCGGCGCCCCGATCGCCCTCGACGCCCTCAAGGCGATGGACGCGGCCAGCAGCACGGCCAAGCTCGCCACCTTCGACCTCAACGTCGACGCAGCGCAGGCGATCCAGGACGGCAAGATCCAGTTCTCGGTCGACCAGCAGCCCTACGTGCAGGGCTACCTCGCCATCCAGTCGCTCTACCTCAACAAGAAGAACGGCAACGACATCGGCGGCGGCCTCGCCGTCCTGACCGGACCGTCGTTCGTCGACTCGAAGAACATCGGCGTCATCCTCCCGTTCGCCAAGAACAACACGCGCTGACCCACCGGGGCGGCCGGCCCGGGCAACCAGGGGCCGGCCGCCTTCTCGCACTTCACTCCTCGCACGTCAAAACGGATCGGAGAGGTCCATGAGTCAAACCACCAAGACTCCACCCTCGGCGCCAGCCGAGGCGTCGAACCGGGTCACGCTCGGCTGGTCGAACCGCCTGCTCGCCCGCCCCGAGGTCGGGGCGCTCGTCGCGGCGATCGTCATCTTCGTCTTCTTCCTCATCGTCGCCCCGGCCTTCCGGTCACCCGCGTCGTTCTTCACCGTGCTCTACCAGTCCTCCACCATCGGCATCGTCGCGGTCGCCGTGGGAATGCTCATGATCGGCGGCGAGTTCGACCTCTCCGCCGGCGTCATCGTCACCACGGCGGGGCTCGTCAACGCGATGTTCTGCTACCAGCTCGGCATCAACCTCATCGTCGGCGCCGTGCTCTCGCTCGTCTTCTGCCTCGCCATCGGCTTCCTCAACGGCTACCTGGTGGTGAGGACCGGCATACCGAGCTTCCTCATCACCCTGGGCACGTTCTTCGTGCTGCAGGGCGCCAACCTCGGGGTCACGAAGCTCGTCACCGGCTCGGTCTCGACGCCCAACATCAACCAGATGGACGGCTACAAGATCCTCGACGCGATCTTCGCCTCGAGCTTCAAGATCGGCAGCGTCACCGTCGAGATCACCGTCCTCTGGTGGTTCCTCTTCGTCGCCCTGTCGGCCTTCATCCTCCAGCGCACCAAGATCGGGAACTGGATCTACGCCGTCGGCGGCAACGCCGACTCCGCCCGTGCCGTGGGCGTCCCGGTCAAGGCCGTCAAGATCGGCCTGTTCATGAGCGTGTCGTTCCTCGGCTGGTTCGTCGGCATGCACACGCTCTACAAGTTCGACACGCTCCAGGCCGGCAACGGCATCGGCAACGAGTTCCTCTACATCATCGCCGCGGTCGTGGGCGGCACGCTGCTCACCGGCGGCTACGGCAACGCCATCGGCGTCGCCATCGGCGCGTTCATCTTCGGCATGACGAGCCTCTGCATCGTCTACGCCGGCTGGGACCCCAACTGGTTCCGCGCCTTCCTCGGCGTCATGCTCCTGCTCGCCGTGATGGTCAACCTCTACGTCAAGAAGCTCTCGACCGCCCGAAAGGTGGGCTGACATGACTGACACCCTGTCCGAGCACGCGGACCCGGAGCTCCACTCGGGTGAGCCGCTCATCGAGATGAAGGACGTCGGCAAGACCTACGGCGCCATCCGCGCCCTCAAGGGCATCAACCTCACGGTGCGTGCCGGCGAGGTGACGTGCGTCCTCGGCGACAACGGCGCCGGCAAGTCGACCCTGATCAAGATCATGGCCGGCCTCCACCCGCACAACGAGGGCACGATGAAGGTCGACGGCAAGGAGGTCAGCTTCTCCTCGCCGCGCGAGTCCCTCGACCACGGCATCGCGACGGTCTACCAGGACCTCGCCGTCGTCTCGCTCATGGAGGTGTGGCGCAACTTCTTCCTCGGCTCCGAGCTGACGAGCGGGCGGGGCCCGTTCGCCACCCTGCGGATCGCCGACATGAAGCGCATCGCCGACGAGGAGCTGCGCAAGATGGGCGTCGTCGTCAAGGACATCAACCAGCCCATCGGCACCCTCTCGGGTGGCCAGCGCCAGTGCGTCGCGATCGCCCGAGCCGTCTACTTCGGCGCCCGGGTGCTCATCCTCGACGAGCCGACCGCGGCCCTCGGCGTCAAGCAGTCCGGCGTCGTGCTGAAGTACACGGCTGCGGCCCGCGACGCCGGCCTCGGCGTCGTCTTCATCACCCACAACCCGCACCACGCGTACCTCGTCGGCAACCACTTCGTCATCCTCAAGCTCGGCCAGGCCGTGCTCGACAAGAAGCGCGCCGACGTGGGTCTCGACGAGCTGACCCGCCAGATGGCCGGCGGCGACGAGCTCACCGAGCTCTCGCACGAGCTGCAGAAGTGAGCGGGGTGGCGTCATGAGCGTCGCCGTCGCCCACCACACCCGCAGCTCGAGCGCGCTCGCGCTCCAGGAGGGAGCCCGCGAGGCGGCATACCGCGGGACCCACCTCCTCGTCATCCACGTCGTCGAGTCGCTCGACAACGACATCGCGGAGGCCAACAAGGCGGGCATCTCCGATGCCGTCGAGAACGCCCTCGAGGCCGCGTGCCTGCCCGATCTCCAGTGGGACGTGCGCCTCGTCCCCGGCGGCCAGGACATCGCGGACGTGTCGGAGGCGATCCTCGCCACCGTGCGCGAGCTCGGTCCCGACCTGCTCGTCATCGGGGCCCGGCGCCGCTCGCCCATGGGCAAGGCCTTCCTCGGCAGCGTGGCCCAGAACATCATCCTCGACGCGGACGTGCCGATCCTCGTCGTCAAGAGTCCGAGGTGATGACACGAGGGTGTGCTGACATGAACACATCGCGGCATGACCGTTCCGTCTCGTTAGTCTGCGGCCATGCCCAAGCCCGTTGACGTCCGCATCGACCGCGAGACGCCGGTCCCGCTCTACCACCAGCTGGCCGAGCAGCTGAGCGCGGCGATCGCGAACGGTGAGCTCCAGCCGGGTGACCCGTTCGAGAACGAGGTCGCCATGGCCGACCGGCTCGGCCTCTCGCGGCCGACGGTGCGACGGGCGATCCAGGAGCTCGTCGGGCAGGGCCTCCTGCTCCGGCGGCGTGGTCTCGGCACGACGGTCGCGGGCCGCCAGATCCACCGGCGGGCCGAGCTGACGAGCCTGTACGACGACCTGCGGCGCGAGGGCTCGGGGGACCCTCGCACCGAGGTGCTGACGCACGAGATCACGACCGACGAGGTCGCGGCGACGGCGCTGGGCCTTCCGGCCGAGACGCCGTTGCTGCGCCTCGTCCGGCTCCGGCTCGACGGCGACCGGCCGCTCGCGATCCTGCGCAACTGGCTGCCGCCGGCCTACTCCGACATCAGCCGCGAGGACCTCGAGCGCGACGGGCTCTACGCCCTGCTCCGCGCGCGCGGCGGCAAGCCGGTCGTCGCGCACCAGCGCATCGGCGCCCGACAGCCCTCGACGGCCGAGCGCAAGCACCTGGGCCTGACGCCCTCCCAGCCGGTCCTGACGATGTCGCGCACCGCGTTCGACGCCGTCGGCGGCCCGGTCGAGTACGGCGACCACTGCTACCGCGCCCAGGACTACTCCATCGAGGTCATGCTCGACGAGCGCTGACCGCGCTGTCGCTCCGGCGGCGCCCCACCACCGAGAAGGTATGCCGTGTCGTCCCCTTCGCTGCCCGCCGCCCTCCCGGAGCCGCGCCGGCCGTTGCCCGAGAGCGTGCCGAGCCTGCGCTGGGGGGTGCTCGGCACCGGCTGGATCGCGTTGCGTTTCGTCGCGTCACTGCAGGCCTCGACGACGCAGCGGGTCGTGGCCGTCGGATCCCGGTCGCAGACCTCGGCCGACGCGTTCGCGGCCGCGGCGGGGATCGGTCGAGGCCACGGCTCGGCCGAGGCGCTCGTCGCCGACCCGGACGTCGACGTCGTCTACGTCGCGACACCGCACCACCTGCACCGCGCGGGCGCCCTGCTCGCGGTCGGCGCGGGCAAGCACGTGCTCGTCGAGAAGCCGCTGGGCCTGGATGCCGTTGAAGCGCAAGAGATCTCGGACGCGGCTGTCCGCGCTGGCGTCTTCTGCATGGAGGCGATGTGGTCGCTCTTCCTGCCGCGCCTCGACGTCGTGCGGCAGGTGCTCGACGCCGGCCTTCTCGGCGACGTGCGCACCGTGATCGCCGACCACGGCGAGCACTTCGACCCGCCGCACCGCATCCTCGACCCGGCGATGGCGGGTGGCTCGCTGCTCGACCTCGGCACCTACGTCACGACGCTGGCGACGTGGGTCCTCGGGCCGGCCCGTCGGGTCCTGGCCACCGGCGAGATGACAGCGTCCGGCGTCAACGGCCAGGCCGCGATGCTCTTGACCCACGCCGGCGACGCGACGAGCGTGCTGCACTCGACGCTGCTCACGCGTACGCCCACGTCGGCGACCATCGCCGGCACGGCGGCCACGCTGAGCCTGCCCGGGCCGTTCTTCATGCCCGGCGACGTCGTCGTGACGTCGGCCGACAGCTCACGCTCGGTGACGTGGACCGATCCCGAGCCGATCGGCCACGGCGCCCTCTTCCACTCGGCACTCGAGGTGGCCCGCTGCATCGGCGAGGGCCTGCTCGAGTCTCCCCTCCACCCGGCGACGTCGGTCCGAGCCAACATGGCCGCGCTCGACGAGGTCACCCGCCAGCTCGGCGTCACCTACGCGACGGTTTGAGGTGTGCGCGCGCACGTTTCCGCGGCGCGCATACCTCAAACCCGGGAGGTGAGCTGCTGGGGCTCAGCTCGACAGACGCACCCACGTACCGCAGTCGGCGCTGTCGAACCCGACGAAGCCAGACTCGATCTGGACGTACTGCGCGCCGCCGAACGAGATGTCGTTGTCGATGATCTCGTCCAGCGTCCCGCCGAAACCGGACAGCGTGGCCCAGTAGCAGCCGTCGCCACCAGGAGCCTTGTAGAGGCCCGGCTGGATGTGGATGTTCACGCGCTGTGCCCCCTGACCGAAGCTCGTGGACGGTGTGCCGAGCTTGGCCAGTCGAGTCCACGAACCGCAGTCCTCGGTCACGAAGTACGCGTCGCTGGAGCTGATCGTCACGATGCGCCGTCCACCGAACGACAGGTCGTTGGCGATGATGCCGTCGAGGTCAGAGCCCGCATAGCTGCGCCGCTCCCAGTAGCAGCCGTCGCCGCCGGGCGCGACGTAGGTGCCGGCCCCGAGCGAGACACCGACGCGGTACATGCCATCGCCACTGAGCGTCGCCGCCGGCCCGAGGATCGTCGCCGAGGCGGCACTGGTCCTCGTCACCGGCGTGTAGCCCGTGCGTCGAGCCGTGATGGTGACCGTGACGCGCTTGCCGTAGTCGGCCTCGACCATGCGGTAGGTGCTGCTCGTCGCGCCGGTGATGATCGCTCCGTTGCGCTTCCACTGATAGCCGAACGACGGCGCCGGGTACCAGTAGCCGGGCTTGGCGGTGAGGGTGGAGAAGACACGGGTGGTGCCGGAGATCGTCGGGGTGGCGATCGTCGTGAACGGCTTGGTGACCGGGATCGTCGCTGCGCTCGTGCGCACGCCGTTGGTGTAGCCAGGACGCTTGGCCGTCACGGTGACCGTGATCCGCTTGGCGAAGTCGGCGGAGACCGGCTTGTACGTGCTGGCCGTGGCGCCCTTGATGACGACCCCGTTGGCCTTCCACTGGTAGCTGAGCGATGCCCAGGGTGCCCAGGTGCCCGCGGTGGCCGTGAGGGTCCAGCCGATCTGCGGGTACCCCGTGATGCGCGGAGTCGGGGCCGTCGTGAAGACGCCGTACGCCACCGTCGCAGTTGCCGCAGAGGTGCGTGTCGCGGTCGTGAACCCGTCACGTCGGGCCGTGACGGTCACGGTGATGCGCTTGGCGCGCTGGGCGGCCTGCACCGTGAACCACGAGTTCGTTGCGCCGGTGACCGCCGCGCCGTCGGCTCGCCACTGGTAGCTCAGGGTGGCTCCCGGGGACCAGGCGCCGGGAACCGCCTTGAGCGTCACCCCGACCCGCGCCGTGCCGCTGATGGTGGGGGTGGGAGCCGCAGTGAAGACGCCGTACGCGACCGCAGCCGTCTGCGCCGAGGTCCGGGCGGTCGTCGGGTAGCCCGAGAGGGTGCTCGTGACGCTGACCGAGAGGCGCTTGCCCCGATGCGCTGCCTGTGGCGTGAACCACGAGTTCGTCGCCCCGGTGACGGCCACGCCATCGGCGTACCACTGGTACGAGAAGGCCGGGGTCGGGGCCCAGGGGCCCGTGGCCGCTGTCAGCGTGGTGCCCACACGAGCGGTCCCGCTGATGGTGGGAACCGGGGTGGAGCTGTAGGCGCCGGCGCCGATGACGACCGGCGCGGTGGTCGCACCACGCGATTCGTAGCCTGCCAGCGTCCCGGCGACCTCGAACGTCACGGCCTTGCCCTGGTGCGCGGACTGGGGCACGAAGGTCGTCCCGGTCGCGTCCGAGATCGGCGTGCCATCGACGAACCACTGGTAGGTGAAGCCGGGGACCGGAGACCACGTGCCCGTCTGCCCGACAAGGGTCTGGCCGACGCGGGCCGTCCCCGTGATCGTCGGAACACCCTCGACCAGGTCTCCGAGCGCGACGGCGGACGTCGGGGTGCTGCTCTTCGTCACGGACGCGTAGCCGGTCAGCGCGCCGGTCACCTCGACCGTGATCGTCGATCCACGGTGCGCGGCGTGCGGCGTGAACGTGGACGCGGTCGCGTCCGGGATCGGCGAGGCGTCTGCGAGCCACTGATAGCTGACGGTGACACCCTGGTCCCAGGTGCCGGTCTCGGCCACCAGCGGACTGCCCACCTGGGCCACTCCGGTGACGGTCGGGACCGGCGTGCTGCCGAGCGTGCCGGCAGCAACCGTGACCGGGTCCGAGTCCTTGCTGGCCGGCGCGTAGCCGTCGGCCGAGCCGGTGACGCGGACCGTGAGCGCCCTGCCGAGCAGGTCGGGCGCGAGCGCGAGCTCCGGCTCCGTCTGCCCGTCGACGGGCACATCGTCCGCGAACCAGGTGTAGGCGAGGGTCACGCCGTCGGGGCCCCAGGTCCCCGGCTCGGCCGTGACGGTCTGACCGACACTGGCGTCACCGGAGATGGAGACGGTGGCGGCCGGGACCACTGGCGGCAGCTCGTCCGCGAGCGCCGGGCTGGCACCGAGGAAGAGTGAGGCGACGAGAGCGACGAGGAGGGCGACGACGACGGATGACTGTCGCCGCCCCGCGGCGGGACGTGACACCCCCGCCGGCGGTCGCAGGGCAGGCTTTGATGACACGGGCAGTCCCCTGTGGTCATGGCGCGTGGGCAGCCCGGAGCGGCCGGCGCCGAAGGTGGTTGGGTGGCTGGTCGGCGGGTGCTTGGTCATCACCTGCAGCCGACAGCCGGGCGAACGCTAGCACGGCCTCAGACAGCTCACAGCACAACGCCGAACAACCCCGTTGACCTGCGTAGATGCCACGGCCACGCGCAACAGAGCCCCGGTTTGAGGTGATCTGCGTGCGAAAGGTCGCAGCGGATCACCTCACACGGGCCGGAGGACCTCGAGTCCGAGGAAGGGGCGCAGGGCCTCGGGGACGCGGACCGAGCCGTCGGGCTGCTGGTGGTTCTCGAGGATCGCGACGAGCCAGCGCGTCGTGCCGAGGGTGCCGTTGAGGGTTGCGACGGCTCGGGTGCCCGAGCCGTTCGGGTCGCGCTCACGCGTGTTCAGCCGGCGCGCCTGGAACGTCGTGCAGTTCGACGTCGACGTCAGCTCGCGGTACTTGCCCTGCGTCGGGACCCAGGCCTCGCAGTCGAACTTGCGCGCCGCGGGGCCACCGAGGTCACCGGCCGCCGTGTCGATGATGCGGTAGGGCACCTCGATCTTGGCGAGCATCTCGCGCTCCCAGGCGAGCAGGCGCTGGTGCTCGGCCTCGGCGTCCTCGGGACGGCAGTAGCTGAACATCTCGACCTTGTGGAACTGGTGCACGCGGATGATGCCGCGGGTGTCCTTGCCGTGCGACCCGGCCTCGCGGCGGTAGCAGGCCGACCACCCGGCATACCTCTTCGGGCCGTTCGTCAGGTCGATGATCTCGTCGGAGTGGTAGCCGGCGAGGGCGACCTCGGAGGTGCCGGTGAGGTAGAGGTCGTCGGCCTCGAGGCGGTAGACCTCCTCGGCGTGCGCATCCATGAAGCCGGCGCCGACCATGACCTCGGGGCGCGCGAGCGTCGGCGTGATCATCGGCGTGAAGCCGGCCGCGGTCGCCTGCGCCATCGCCATGTTGAGCAGCGCCAGCTCGAGGAGCGCACCGACGCCGGTGAGGTAGTAGAAACGAGCGCCGCCGACCTTGGCGCCGCGCTCCATGTCGATGGCGCCGAGCTTCTCGCCGAGCGCCAGGTGGTCGAGCGGCTCGAAGCCCTCGGCCGCGAAGTTCCTGGGCGCACCGACGGTCTCGAGCACGACGTAGTCGTCCTCGCCGCCGACGGGGACACCGTCGATGATGACGTTGCCGACCCGGCGGAGCAGGCGCTCGAGGTCGGCCCCGGCCTCGTCGGCGTCACTCTCGAGCGACTTGACCTGCTCGCTCAGCGTGCCGGCGTGCGCCCGCGCCTCGTGTGCCACCTTCTCGAGGTGGTCGGCGTCGCCGGCGCCCGACTTCTTCGCCTTCTGGAAGGCGCCCATGGCAGCGCCCACCGACTTGCTGACGGTCTTCTGCTCGGCGCGGAGCTTCTCGAAGTCACCGAGGGACGATCGACGACGCTCGTCGGCGGCGAGGATCGCGTCCACGATCCCCGGGTCCTCTCCACGGGCCTGTTGCGAGGCGCGGACCCGGTCGGGTTCGTCGCGCACGAGCTTGATGTCGATCACGCGGGCCAGCCTATCCGCGCGCCACGCGGCCCCACGACCGAGATCCCGTGGGCACCCCCACCCGCAGCCCCGCGGTCCCCCACCCTCCCCCAGCTCGAGTGGGCGGGGCGATGGCTCGACTACTCGGGGCGGATGAGGGCGTATGCCGTCACGGCGTCCGCGGGGAGGCCGCGGACGTCGATCTGGACCCGTCCGGCCGGCAGGCCGAGGTGCACGGTGCGCTGGACCGCGCCGTCGCAGACGAACGGCCGGGAGTACAGCGGCTCACCGTGGCCCCACGTGCCGGGCGCGGCGTCGTAGACCGCATAGCTCGACCCTTCCGTCGCCCGACCGGCGGCACACGCCACCTCGACCGTGTAGGTGCGGCCCTCGGCCACCGGCTCGCCGGGCACGTTGCGGAACGCCTTGCCCGAGCCCTGCCTCGTCACGACGACCCGCGCCACCTCGCCCGACACCGGCGGCGGCACCGTCACCACGGGCGGCGGCCCGGGGTCGACCGGCGTCAACGACACCTCGGGCGTCGTGCGCCCCACCGAGACCTCACCCGTCGGCGACCCGCGTGCCACTCCGCCGGTCGTGCACCCGGCCGCCAGCACCACCGAGGCCACCCCGAGCAGCACCGGCGCTGCCTCGACGACACGGCTCAGCCTCATGTCCCGACTCTAGGACCGCCGGTGCCGACTGGGTATGGCCCCTGTACAGACGTCGAAGGAGCAGACATGAGTGAGAGCACGAAGTCCCGCGAGTCCATCGAGACGGCACCGAGCGACGAGGCGCGACTCGGGTCGCACACCGACAACGGAGCGCCGGCGCCGAGCGACCGCAACTCGCTCACGGTCGGCCCGGACGGCCCGATCCTGCTGCACGACCACCACTTCCTCAACCAGATGGCGCACTTCAACCGTGAGCGCATCCCGGAGCGCAACGTGCACGCCAAGGGCTCCGGCGCCTTCGGCACGTTCGAGACGACCGAGGACGTGTCGGCCTACACGAAGGCCGCCCTCTTCCAGCCGGGCGTGACGACCGAGATGCTCGCGCGCTTCTCGACGGTCGCCGGCGAGCAGGGCAGCCCGGACACGTGGCGCGACCCCCGCGGCTTCGCGCTGAAGTTCTACACGACCGAGGGCAACTACGACCTCGTCGGCAACAACACCCCGGTCTTCTTCATCCGCGACACGATGAAGTTCCCGCACTTCATCCGCAGCCAGAAGCGTCGCGGCGGCTCGGGCCTGCGCGACAACCACATGCAGTGGGACTTCTGGAGCCTCAACCCCGAGTCGGCCCACCAGGTCACCTACCTCATGGGTGACCGCGGCATCCCGAAGACGTTCCGCCACATGAACGGCTACGGCAGCCACACCTTCCTCTGGGTCAACGAGGCCGGCGAGAAGCACTGGGTCAAGTACCACTTCCACAGCAACCAGGGCGTGGAGGGACTCACCGGCGCCGAGGCGGAGCGCATCGCCGGGCAGGACGCCGACCACCACCGCCGCGACCTCCACGACGCGATCGAGGCCGGCGACTTCCCGAGCTGGACGCTGTCGATCCAGGCGATGCCCTACGAGGACGCGAAGACCTACCACCTCAACCCGTTCGACCTGACGAAGGTGTGGCCGCACGGCGACTACCCGCTCATCACGGTCGGCACGATGACCCTGAACCGCAACCCCGACAACTTCTTCGCACAGATCGAGCAGGCGGCGTTCGAGCCGTCGGCGGTCGTGCCCGGCATCGGTTTCTCGCCGGACAAGATGCTGCTCGGCCGCGTCTTCGCCTACGGCGACACCCACCGCTACCGGATCGGCCCGAACTACCTCCAGCTGCCGGTCAACCGGCCCCGTGTCGACGACCTCAACACCTACCAGCAGGACGGACCGATGGCCTACGACCACCACGGCGACGCCCCGGTCTACGCGCCGAACAGCGAGGGTCGCGGCTACGCCGACCACGTCGGCGAGGTCGAGGAGGGCTGGGAGACCGACGGCGCCATGGTGCGCCAGGCCTACACGCTGCGCGAGGACGACGACGACTTCGGCCAGCCGGGCATGCTCGTCCGCGAGGTGTGGGACGACGCCCAGCGCGAGGCGTTCACCGAGACGGTGGCCGGCCACCTCCTCGGCGGCGTGAGGTCACCGGTGCTCGAGCGCGCCTTCGACTACTGGAAGAGCGTCGACGCCGAGACCGGCAAGCAGATCGAGGAGCTCGTCCGGGCCGGGCTCGGTGGCGCGAACCCGGGCGGCGACGCCGACGACGCCAAGGTCGTCGACGACCCGATCGTCGAGACGAAGACGAACGCCGCCCACTGACAGCGCGTTTCACCCCAGCTACAGGCAGAGGTATGCCGTGTGCCCCCGTCAGGCACACGGCATACCTCTTGTTCGTGGTGAGGTGCTACTTCACCTCGGCGCGGGTCAGGCGCCAGATGCCGACGGCGAGGGGCGCAACGACCCAGACGGCGACCGAGGTGGCGAGGTGGGCCCACTGGGCGCTCGTCAGCGATCCCTCGAAGAGCGGCTGCATCGTCTGGTTCATGTCGAGCCACGTCGCGGCATCGCCGAGCCACGACACCATCGAGCCGAGGATCGACCACGCGGTCGGCAGGACGAAGAAGACGACGACGGCGGCCGGCGTGTTCTTGAAGAGCATGCCGAAGCCGACGCCCTGGGCGATGCCGAGCAGCACGTAGCCGCCGGCGCCGAGGAGCACGAGGGCGTCCATCGACCAGTCGCCGGTGATGCCGCGGAAGGTGATGGCGGCCTGGTGCGCGAGCGCGGCGAGCACCAGCGACAGCGCGAAGGCGCACACGCCGACGAGGAGCGCCGACAGGAGCTTGGCCCAGGCGATGCGGATGCGGCGCGGCTCGAGGCCGAAGGTGACGAGGCCTGTGCGCTGGCTCCACTCGGACGTCACGGCGAGGATGCCGACGACCGGGAGGATGAGAGCCATCGGCATCGTCGTGGCCTGGAGGTACTCGCCGAAGGCGTGCTGGCCGCCCTCGTTGAAGAACATGATCGTCAGGGCGACCGCGATGATCGCGCCGATGCCGATGAGGAGCCAGCGGCCGGCACGGGTGTCGAGCATCTTGCGCAGCTCGACGTGGACGAGGCGGCCGAACGGGACCCCGGTCGTCGGCCGCGGACCGGCGATGCGGCTCGGGATCGTGGCGTGCGTCGGCAGCGCCGACTCGGCGTTCTTGGAGACGGGAGCCGCGGTGGGCGTCGTCGTGGTCGTGCTCGTGGTCGCGGTCATGCCGCCACCTCCTCTCGGGCGGCGTCGGCCGTGAGGTCGAGGAACATCTCCTCGAGACCCCGGCTGTCGGCGCCGCGCAGCTCGGTCAGGACGATCTGGTGGGCGACGGCGACGCGGCCGACGGCGATCGGCTCGGCCTCGACCTGCAGGCCACCCGTCGGGGTGCGCTCTGCGACGATCGAGGCCTCGGCGAGCGCGGCCATGAGGGCGTCGTCGTCGGTGGAGCGGGTGTAGGTGCCGGCACCGGCGAGCAGCTCGTCCTTGGTGCCCTGGGCGACGATCTTGCCGTGGCCGATGACGATGATCTCGTCGGCGACGCGCTCGATCTCGTTGAGCAGGTGCGAGCTGAGCAGCACCGTGCCGCCCTCGTTGGCGTAGCCGCGGAGCAGGTCGCGCATCCAGCGGATGCCGGCGGGGTCGAGACCGTTGGCCGGCTCGTCGAGGATGAGCACCTCGGGGTCGCCGAGCAGGGCGTGCGCGATGCCGAGGCGCTGGCGCATGCCGAGGGAGTAGTTGCGGACCCGGCGGTTCGCCTCCTTCTCGGTGAGGCCCACGAGCTCGACCATCTCGTCGACGCGGTCCTTGCCGACGCCCATGAGGATCGCACCGAGGGTCAGCACCTCACGGCCGGTGCGGCCGGCGTGCTGGGCGGAGGCGTCGAGCAGGAGGCCGACGTGGCGGCCCGGGTTGGGCAGGGCGGCATACGGCTTGCCGAGCACCGTGGCCCGCCCCGAGGTGGCAGGGGTCAGGCCGGCCATGACGCGCATCGCGGTCGTCTTGCCGGCACCGTTGGGGCCGAGGAAGCCGGTGACGAGGCCCGGCTTGACGTCGAACGAGACGTCGTCGACGGCCGTGAACGGGCCGTAGCGCTTGGTGAGTCGTTCCACTGTGATCATGGGCTCCACCCTCCCGAACGAGGAGGGGGTCGCACATCCGTCACAAGCCTGATTCCGACCCCTACCAAGGTCGCATCCGACCCTGACCGGAGTCAGGGTCGGCGCTCAGGGTCGGGGCCCGTCGGCGGTCGCGGACGAGACCTTGGTCGGATGCCGTCGTGCCCGCTCCGCGCCTACGCTGGCCGGGTGCCGCTGCCCCGGATCGCCCGCACCCGACGCGGCCACGTGTGGGGTGAGACGTGGCGGCTCGGGGTCGCCTTCCTCTTCGGGCTCGCGATCTGGGGCGCCGTCCAGGCCCAGCTCGACTCCCGGCACGCCGAGCCGACGTTCGGCAAGGACTGGCTCCTCGTCGACCTCGCGATCGGGCTCGGCGCGACGGTGCTGCTGCTGTGGCGGCGCCGGTGGCCGCTGGGCGTCGCCCTCGTGACGGCCGTGCTCTCCGGCGTCTCCTCGGTCGCGGTCGGGGCGTCGGTCGTGGCGCTCGTGTCCCTCTCGACCCGGCGGCGGTGGCGCGAGATCGCGGTCGTCCTCGTGCCGTGGATGGTGGCGGGTTGGTCGCACTCCCTGATCTACCCGACCGAGGACCAGGTCGTCACGCTGCCGAACGTCATCATCGGCCTGCTGAGCTATGCCGTCAGCGTCGCCATCGGGTGGGCCGTGGGCGAGCGCCGGGCGTTCGTCGCGTCGCTCCACGAACGGGCCCTCACGGCCGAGCGCGAGCAGGCGATGCGGGTGGTCCAGGCACAGGTGGCCGAGCGCGCGCGGATCGCCCGCGAGATGCACGACGTCCTCGCCCACCGGATCTCCTTGGTCGCCATGCACTCCGGGGCGCTCGCCTACCGCACCGACCTGACGCCCGAGCAGGTCTCCGAGACGGCCGAGGTCGTCCGCGAGAGCGCCAACCGGGCCCTGACCGAGCTGCGGGCGGTGCTCGGGGTGCTCCGCGACGTACCCGGCTCGGGAGCGCCGGCCGACGGCTCGCCGCAGCCGCCGCAGCCGACCCTCGGCGACCTCGACGCCCTCGTCACCGAGGCCCGGTCGGGTGGGGCGACGGTGCTGCTCGACCGCTCCGGCGTCCTCGAGGATGTGCCCGAGCAGGTGTCGCGCGGCGCCTACCGGATCGTCCAGGAGGCCCTGACGAACGCCCGCAAGCACGCCCCCGGCTCGGCGGTCCGCGTCACCGTGTCGACGGCCCCCGAGCGCGGCCTCGACGACGAGGCGGTCCGGGTGACGGTGCGCAACACCGTCCCCCGCACGGCAACGCCCGCAACACGGGGCCCAGGCGCTGACGCGCCGGACGGCATACGCAAGGACGTCACCGTGGGGGCCGGGCTGGGACTGCTCGGGCTCACCGAGCGCGCCGTCCTCGCCGGGGGCGAGCTGACCTACGGCCCCGACCGGGCGGGCGACTTCGTCCTCACCGCCCGGCTACCGTGGTCCCGATGACCGGGGACCAGGGGCGTACGCGTGTCGTGATCGTCGACGACGACGCGCTCGTGCGCGCGGGGCTGAGGATGATCCTCGGGGGCGCGCCCGACCTCGACGTCGTGGCCGAGGCCGGCGACGGGCTCGAGGCCGAGACCGTCGTCGAGCAGCACCGCCCCGACGTCGTGCTCATGGACATCCGGATGCCGCGTCGCGACGGGCTCGAGACGACGAGGACGCTTCTCTCCGAACCGGCGCGGGCGGCGCGGGCCGCTCGGGGCGACGACCTCAAGGTCATCGTGCTGACGACGTTCGACGCCGACGACATGGTCGTGCAGGCGCTCCGCGCCGGCGCGCACGGCTTCCTGCTCAAGGACACCGAGCCGCGACGGCTCGTCGAGGCCGTGCACCTCGTCGCCGCGGGCGAGCCGATCCTCTCCCCCAGCGTCACGGCGACCCTCATTGCGCACGTCGCGACCGGCGGTGGCACCGACACGGGTGACCGCCGACGCTCGGACGCGGAGGCCCGCCTGGCGACGCTCACCGACCGCGAGCGCGAGGTGGCGCTCGCCATCGGCCGCGGGCTGTCCAACGCCGACATCTCGCGCGAGCTCTACCTGTCGGTGCCGACCGTCAAGGCGCACGTGTCCCGGGTGCTCGACAAGCTCGGCGCCGACAACCGCGTCCAGATCGCCATCGTCGTCCACGACGCCGCCCTCCCCTGACCCGAGCCCCACCGAACGCAGCGCTCGGTGCCGAACTCACGGTTGGAACACCGCTTTCGAGCCCGAACGCGGCGTTCGGTGGGGAAGGAGGGTCGAAATGAGGTGGACGGGCGCCGCTGGCGGCCCGTATCTTCCTTCCCGTGTGGATCTCCTGATGCCTCGAGCCCGCCCGCCGCTGACCTGTCGACGACCGTCCGACGTCACCCGCGGGGCCCTGCCGACCATCAAGGACCCCCCATGTCTTCCACCCTCACCATCTCCGGACTCGACGTCGCCTTCGGGGCGCGCACCCTCTTCTCCGGTCTCGACCTGACGCTCGCCGACGGCGACGTGACCGCCGTCGTCGGCCCCAACGGGTCGGGCAAGTCGACGCTCATGCGCACCGTCGTCGGCGAGCTGCCGATCGAGGCCGGCTCGATCCGCCTCGCCCCGCGCGACGCGACGATCGGCTGGCTCCCGCAGGTCGTGCCGGACCCGTCGGAGACGCTGCTGACGTATGCCCGTCGGCGCACCGGCGTCACCGCCGCGGACACCGAGCTCGAGATGGCGGCCGCCGCCATCGCGGCCGGCGACGAGGGCAGCGAGGACCGCTACGCGGTCGCGCTCGAACGGTGGCTCGCTCTCGGTGCCGCCGACCTCGACGAGCGGCTGCCGGAGGCCGCCGCCCGGGTCGGGCTCGACGTCGCGTCGGACCGCCCGCTCGGCACCCTCTCGGGCGGTCAGGCCGCTCGCGCGTGCCTCGTCGCCGTGCTGCTCAGCCAGTACGACGTGCTCCTGCTCGACGAGCCGACCAACGACCTCGACGCCCGCGGCCTGGCCCTGATGGCCGACTTCGTGCGCAGCCACACGGGGCCGATCCTCGTGGCGAGCCACGACCGCACCTTCCTCGACGCGGTGACGACGAGCGTCGTCGAGCTCGACGTGAAGCAGCAGCGCATCGGGCACTTCACCGGCAGCTGGAGCGACTACGTGGCCCAGCGCGAGCTGGCCCGCGCGCACGCCTGGTCCGCCTACGAGGGGTATGCCGCTGAGCGGGACTCGCTGCTCGCGCAGTCCCGGCAGCGCCAGGACTGGGCCGAGAAGGGGCGCCGCAACGTGGCCACGGGCAAGGAGCCCGACAAGCACATCCGCGAGAAGCACAAGGCCCGTGCCGACCGGCAGGGTGCCAAGGGTGCCCGCCTCGAGCGGGCGGCCGAGCGCCTCGACGCGGTGGAGCAGCCGCGCAAGGAGTGGCAGCTGCGCTACGCCATCACCGAGGGGCGGCCGTCGGCCGACGTCGTGGCGACCCTCGCCGACGCCGTCGTCGAGCGGCACGGCTTCCGGCTCGGCCCGGTCAACCTCGTCGTGGGCCGCGGTGACCGCATCGCCGTCGTCGGCGACAACGGCTCGGGCAAGACGACCCTGCTCGGCGCCCTCCTCGGCGACCTGCCGCTCGCCTCAGGCCGCCAGTCCCTCGGCACGCGTGTCGCCGTCGGGGTCATCGACCAGCGCCGGCAGCTGCTCGACGACGACGCCACGGTCCTCGACGTGGTGCGCCGGGAGCTCGGGACCCACCCGAGGTCGGGGAGCGAGTGGCCAATCGCCGAGGTCCGGACCCTGCTCGCGAAGTTCGGCCTCGGCTCCGAGCACGTGTCACGCCCGGCGCGGAGCCTGTCGATGGGTGAGCGGACGCGGGTCCTCATGGCGCTCTTCCAGGGCCGCGAGGTCAACGTCCTCGTGCTCGACGAGCCGACCAACCACCTCGACGTCGACGCGATCGAGCAGCTCGAGGCCGCCGTGGCGGCCTTCGGGGGGACCGTGCTCGTCGTCAGTCACGACGAGAGCCTCCTCGAGGGCATACGCCTGACCCACCGGTGGGTCGTGACGCGAGGGCGCGTCCGCGTCGAGACGCTGTGAGGGGGCGGTTCAGCGGGTGACGCTGCGGGTGCGGCTCCAGCGCCACACGGCCGTGACGACGACGGCACCGACGATCGAGCCGATGATGCCGCTGGGCCGCAGGGCGAGGCCGTCGCCTGCGACGAGGCTCGCGAGGAGACCACCGACGAACGAGCCGACGAGGCCCGCGACGATGGCCATCGTCCAGTCGATGCTCTTGCCCTCGCGGCCCAGGATGAGCTGGGCGGCGGCGCCGACGAGCATGCCGAAGAGGATCATGCCGATGATGAGCATGGGCCGAGCATAGGGGCACGGACCCGCCTCAGGCCGTGGTGTCGCCCGAATCCTGTGATTTCTCGCTGCCTCGTTCGGCGACCCGACGGATGGCCGGCTCCATCGACATGTCGAACGACGCCTCGAAGTCGGTGTCGAAGGTCGGGTCCTGGTGGCGCAGCCACACCCGGTTGAGGATGGCGCAGACCACGATGAGCTGCCCGGCGACGAGCAGCCACACGAGCACGGCTCCGGCGACGCCGAGCGAGCCGTAGAGCGCCGACGAGTGCTCGATCCGGGCCGGGAGGTAGACGCGGCTGATGACGTGGAGCGTCGCGAGCCCCACACCGAAGAGCAGACCACCGGGCACGAGGTCCACCCAGGTCCGGCGCCGGTCGGGCAGGTGGAGCGTGATGAGCACCCAGCCGGCCCCGGAGATCGCTGCCTGGCAGACGAAGGACAGCAGGATGCCGCCGGGCAGGAGGTTGTCGAGGCTCGTGACGAGCGCGGCACCGAGGAAGATGCCCAGCCAGGCCGCGCCGAAGACGAGCGTCGCCTTCAGCACCTCACGCTGCGAGCGGCGCGGCACCCGGGCATCCCACACGTGCGCGTTGACGATGACGAGGTTGCGCATCAGGGTTCGCGTCGTCCACAGGGAGAGGACGAGCCCGACGAGGACGGCCACCCACCACGATCGGGTGGACTCCTCGAGGGCCACCGTGATCTGTTGGCGCAGGGTGCTCGTCACCCCCGTGACGGCGACTGCGTCGTCGGCCGCACCGGGGATCGCACGGCTGAGGCCCGCCACCAGGCCGGATACGAGCAGGGCGAGCGGGAGCAGCCACAGGAAGGTCCGGAACGCGACGGCGCTGGCCAGCAGCATGCCCTGGCGTGCGACGTAGAGCGCCGCCATCTCCAGCGGGACCTTCGCCGCCGGGATGCGGCGCGACAGCTCCATGTACTTCCGGGCATACCGGGTGGCCGTGTCCTCGCCGCGCAACCGCAGACGCGCGAGACGCCCCGATGCGGGCTCCACCGCGCCCCTGTCAGCCGGCAGGTCTGCGTCGTGCCCGGCCTGGTGTGCCATGGCTGAGGTTCCCACGGCTGACGCCTCCGTGGTGGGGCTTCGTGCGTCGGGATCGAACCGCACCTCCCGCTGGCGCCCGATCTGCGCCACGCTGGACCCATGCCAGCCACCACGGTCGTCCTCTTCGGCGCCACCGGAGACCTCGCCAGGCGCAAGCTGCTCCCGGGCATGCTGCACCTGCACGAGTCCCAGCTCCTCGAGGGCCTGCGCGTCGTCGCGACCTCGCTCGACGAGCTGACCCGCGACGAGTTCCTCGAGCTCGTCCTCGCGTCGGTGCGTGAGCACAGCAGCCACAACGTGAGCGACGACGACCTGCGCGACTTCGCCGAGCGGATCCACTGGGTCCCGGGCAGTGCCGGGCCAGAAGGGATCCGGGCCGCCGTCGACGAGTCCGAGGCGATCCTCGGACCCGACGCGCGCCGGCTGCACTACCTCTCGGTGCCGCCCAAGGCCGCCCTCGCGGTCGTGCACCAGCTCGCCGAGGCCGGCCTCGTGGAGCGCAGCCGGATCATCATGGAGAAGCCGTTCGGCACCGACCTCGAGAGCGCCCGGGCGCTCAACGCCGAGCTCCACCAGGTCTTCGACGAGGAGCAGATCTTCCGCATCGACCACTTCCTCGGCAAGGAGGCGGCCCAGAACATCCTCGCCTTCCGCTTCGCCAACGGCCTGTTCGAGCCGATCTGGCACCGCAACCACATCGACCACATCCAGATCGACGTCCCCGAGACGCTGGGCCTCGCGCAGCGGGCCGACTTCTACGAGAGCACCGGCGCCTACCGCGACATGGTCGTCACGCACCTCTTCCAGGTGCTCGCCTTCACCGCGATGGAGCCGCCGACGGCGCTCGAGCCGCACGCCATCAGCGAGGAGAAGAACAAGGTCTTCCGGTCGATGTCGCCGATCGAGCCGCATGACGTCGTGCGTGGGCAGTACGTCGGCTATCGCGACGTCCCGGGCGTCAAGCACGACAGCCAGACCGAGACGTTCGTCGCGCTCAAGTGCTTCGTCGACAACTGGCGCTGGGCGGGCGTGCCCTTCTACCTGCGCACCGGCAAGCGGCTGGCCGAAGGCGCGCGCATCATCTCGATCGCCTTCAAGGAGCCGCCGCGCTCGATGTTCCCGGCCGGCTCGGGCGTCGGGGACAACGGCCCCGACCACCTGACCTTCGACCTCGCCGACCGGTCACGGATGTCGCTGTCCTTCTACGGCAAGCGCCCCGGGCCGGGCATGAAGCTCGACAAGCTCTCGATGCAGTTCTCCATGGGCGAGACCGACTGGGCGGGCGCCGTGCTCGAGGCCTACGAGCGGCTCATCTACGACGCCGCCCGCGGCGACCGCACGCTCTTCACGTCGGCCGACGGCATCGAGCGCCTCTGGGAGATCAGCCAGCCGCTGCTCGACAACCCGCCGATCGTGCGCCCGTACGACCCCGGCACGTGGGGCCCGAACCAGATCCACCAGCTCGTCGCGCCCTTCACGTGGCGGCTCCCCTTCGAGCGACGCTGGCGCGACCCCAACATCACCGGGGCCTGAGCCACACCGCGAGGTCACGGTTTCCCTGCGTGGGCAGGGCTCTCACGAGCACACTGGGGTGGCCCGCTAACGATGGAGCCGTCATGGTGCGCATGCGTCCGGCCAGGGTCTCGTCCGTCACGACCGGCGTCGCCGCCCTCGTCGCCACCGTCCTGGCCGCCCTCCTCGCGGCGTGCGGGGGATCACCCGGCACGCCGAACCCGGACCCCGCACCGGGACCGGCTACTCCCGCCGTCAGCGGGGTCACCGACCCGGGGGCGCCCACAGGCTCGTCCGACGCGGTGGGCTCGAATGCCTCTGGAGCACGCAGGGTCACCGACATGACGTACCTGCCGGGCGCTCCCGTGTGGTGGTCCGGATTCGAGATCGAGCTCGTCGCCGCGCGACTCGACGAGGCGACGCGGCTCGTCGAGGTGCGGGCGCGGCTGACGAACACGTCCACCGTCGACACGAGCCTCGGAGCGACGAGAGGCGAGATCTCGGTGGGCTCCCCCGACCACGTGACGGCGTGGGACAGCATCTCGGACACCATTCCGCACGGGACCACGCTGCCCAGCACCCTTCGCTTCACCTCGGTGCCGGACGACTTCGACCTCTCGACGGCCCAGCTCGTCCTCGGCGGCGAGGGTGACCACCAGGCGGTGTTCGCCCTCGGAGACCGCAATGCCAACTCGACCGCTGTGGCGACGCGTCCGCTCCCGGTCGCGGCCACTGTGGTCATCAGCAACGCCCACACGGGCGCCAGGTTCGAGTCGCGCGACAACAGCCTCGTCCCGGCCGCGTGCACTGGCCCCAACCCCGTCGACGTGACGTACGTGCCCCTGCCCTCCGACCAGCTCGTCCTCGAGCTGGTCGGGACGATCCAGTCCCCGTCCCGGTCGGTCGGGGGCGTCGCCGCCCAGCGGGCGATGGCGACGCCCGTCGGCGGCCCGGCGGTGATCGCGGAGCCGGGTCTGAGCGCCGTCCTCGGCATCGACGCCGCACCGGTGCGGAGGCTGCACCTGTGCTTCCCCCTCCAGGCCGACACCCACGGCCGGGTGGACCTGACCTTCGACACCCGTCTGGTCGGCGAGGACTTCGTCACCGCGACCGGTTCCGTGCAGCTGCCGTGAGGCACCGGACCTGCGTCAGGTGGCTGTGCGGGCCGCCCGGGCCCGCCCGGTGAAGATGGAACGCTCGGCCTCGCTGCGCGTCAGGCTCGCCGCGCGCTCGAACGCGTCCGCCGCCTCCGTATGCCGTCCGGCGCGCTCGAGCAGGTCGCCGCGGACCGCGTGCAGGTGGGGGTAGCCCGCCAGACGTCCGGAGGCGACGACCCGGTCGACGACCACGAGCCCCGCGTCGGGACCACGCGAGAAGCCCACGGCCACCGCACGGTTCACCTCGACGACGGGTGAGGGCCAGATGGTCCGGAGCACGTCGTACAGCTCGGCGACGAGATACCAGTCGGTGTCCTCCGGGCGCAGGGCGCGGGCGTGGCAGGCCGCGATCGCCGCCTGCACGGCATACGGCCCGAGCGGTCGGCCGGAGGCCTCGGCGCGGGCCAGCGACTCGAGACCGCGGCGCACGAGAAGCCGGTCCCAGCGCCGACGGTCCTGGTCGGGGAGCAGCACCGGTCGACCGTCGGCACCGAGGCGGGCGGGCAGCCGCGAGGCCTGCAGCTCCATGAGCGAGAGCAGGCCGAGGGCCTCCGGCTCGTCGGGCACGAGGCCGGCGAGCACGCGGCCGAGCCGCATGGCCTCCTGGCACAGGGCCGGGCGCACCCAGTCCTGCCCCGACGTCGCGGCATACCCCTCGTTGAAGATCAGGTAGACGACCTCGAGCACGGGACCAAGCCGGTCGGACAGCTCGTCGGCGGTCGGCAGCTCGAAGCGAACTCCCTTGTCGGTCAACGTCTTCTTCGCCCTCACGATGCGCTGCGCCATGGTCGGCTCGGGCACCAGGAAGGCGCGGGCGATCTCGTCGGTCGACAGGCCACCGAGGCACCTGAGGGTGAGCGCCACCCGTGACTCGAGGGAGAGCACCGGGTGGCAGGCCGTGAGGACGAGACGGAGGAGGTCGTCGCCCACGTGGTCGTCGAGCGAGTCGACCCGGCTGTCGGTGTCGACGCCCGGCTCGTCGGCGACGGCCTCGCGGGCGAGGACGGCCGCCTTGCGCTCGAAGGTCACCGTCCGCCGGTGGGCGTCGATCCCGCGACGCTTCGCCGTCGTCATCAGCCAGCCGCCGGGGTTGGGTGGGATGCCCGACACGGGCCACTGCTCGAGAGCCGCGACGAGAGCCTCCTGGGCGAGGTCCTCGGCCAGACCGAGGTCGCCCGTCACCCGCGCCAGCCCGGCGACGAGGCGCCCGGACTCGATGTGCCAGACGGCCTCGACGGCTCGCCGCGCCGCGACGGCTCGCTCGTCGGTCACCTCCGTCACCCCACCGACCATAGGGCCGACCCCGTGCGGCTCGAGGTGATCGCGGCACCGACGTCGGTGTCGCGATCACCTCGAACGAGCAGGGTCGGGGTCACTGCGGCGGGCCGAAGTCCTCCGGGCCCATGACCTTGACGACGTCGCACTCGCCCTGCCAGCCCGGCCAGAGGTCGGCGTGCAGCTGCATGAACCGCCTGGTCCACTCCACGGCCTCCTCCTTCGAGCGCACCTCGTAGACGGCGTACGAGATGAACTCCTTGGCCTCGGCGAACGGACCGTCCATGACCGAGAGCTCGCCCCCGGTGACGGCGACCCTGGCTCCCGAGGCACTCGGGGAGAGCCCGGCGTTGTCGAGCAGCTCACCCGAGGCGGTGGCCTCGGCGCCGAGGGTCATGATGGCCTCCATGAGGCCTGCCGGCGGCGGGCCGGCGGGCTGCGTGCCCTTGAGGATCGTGATGTAGCGCATCGGAGTCTCCTGGTCGGTGTGGGCGCTCAGTCGGCGAGCGAGCCGTAGACGTGGACGGCGACGACGGCGAGCCAGGCGAAGACGAGCACGACGGCGCCGGTGAAGACGAGGTTGGCCGCGACGCTACCCGCGCCGGAGGCCACACAGAGGAAACCCCCGAGGAACACGACGCCGGTCAGCCGCGAGAACCGCGCGAGACGGCGCGACCCTTCGCCGGAGAAGCGCCGCGCCAGCACGAAGCACGAGGCCGCGATGGCGACGAAGCCGACCCCTGCGGCGGCGAAGTGGAGGATCCCGTGCGTCGAGACCTGGCCCGGGCCGTCCGGCGTCCCCACGGGGAAGCCGAGCGCCGGGTCGGCCCGCAAGACCGCCGCCGCGACGAGGCAGCCGCCGAACGCAGCGGTGAGGACCGGCGCCCAGCGACCGCCCGGGCCGCCGGCGAGCGCGCGACCCAGGCCCACGGCATACGCCACGACCATGAGGCCGGTGAGGACGAAGTTCGCGACCTGCACCCAGCCCAGGTCGCCGTTCTCCAGCAGGCTCCACTGGTGTCGGGTCAGGTCGAAGCCGTCCCGCGTGAGCGCCTGCGCCAGCGAGACGACGACGTAGAAGGGGCCCGCGACGATGCCCCAGCCGAGGAGCGATCGCGTGACGTGCGTCGGCGTCCAGCCGTCGTCACACGTGGCGGGGGTGGTGTTCGTGGAGCGGTGGTCCGTGGTGGTCATGGTGCTCTCCCGGTGTGGGGGCGCCGGCCTCGTGCCGTGCGCCGTCACCCCCTCCACGAACGAGAGGACGGCCGATCGACATCGACGGGGCAGGACGTTTGCCGTCCCCGGTCGGCGTGCTCACGCGACTCCGTCGAGCGTCTAGGTACGCGATACCAGATCGGCCGGCCGTCGTATCACGGCGTCGGGCTCGGCCCCTGACCGTCGGTGCCGGATGAAGGAGTCCGGCCGATCCACGAAGGGAAAGCATCATGAAGCAGCTCGCACCGATGGCGGCACGGTTCACGCGCAGCCACAAGGGTTACCAGCACCCGGCCAAGCTCGACGCCTGGGAGAAGGCCGTCATGGGGCCGGAGCTCGAGGCCATGCGTTGGCCCGGTGGCTCGATCTCCGGCTCGGACGACGGCTGGGACGACTGCGACGAGTGACTGGGACCCCCGGCGACCGACAGACGACAAGGAGAAGCACCATGAGCACCGTTGCGATCGTCACCCTCGCGGGTGACCTGCACGCACGCGTCATCCGCAGGCAGCTGCAGGACGTGCACGACGTCGACGTGGCCGTCGTGGCCTCCGACACCCTGTCGGGCGCCGGGGGACTCACCTGGAGCAACGTGGCGGGGCCCGACCTGACGCTGCCGACCGAGGACGGCGGCACCGTGTCGGTGGCCGACCTCGACCTCGTCTGGTGGCGGCGGTGCCACGGACGACCCACCGTGCCGGACCGCGTGACCGACCCGCAGATGCGCAAGCTCGTCGTCAAGGACAACCGCGCCGGCCTGCGTGGCCTGCTCATGGCGGGCTTCACCGGCACGTGGATCAGCGACCCCTACGCGACCGAACGCGCGCAGAACAAGATCCTCCAGCTGAACGTGGCCCGCAGCGTCGGCCTGACGGTGCCCCGGACCCTCGTCAGCACGGACCCGACCGCCGTGCGCGAGTTCACCCGGGCGCACGGCGGCACCGTGATCGCCAAGACCCTGACGGGCCTGCTCGGGACCTCCCTCGAGGCCGGGCGCGTGACTCTGGAGTCGCTCGACGACGACGCCGAGATCACGGTCTCGGCCACCGTCTACCAGGAGGAGGTCCCCGGCACGGACCACCTGCGGGTCATGGTCTTCGGCGACACGGTCCACACGGCCCGCATCCGCAGCGGCGAGCTCGACTGGCGCCTGGCCAACGACATGGAGGTCGAGCCGGTCGCCATCGACCAGCGACTCGGGGACCAGCTGCGCGAGGTGACCGACCGGCTGGCGCTGCGCATGGGCGTCTTCGACGTCAAGCTGCGACCCGACGGGGAGCCGGTCTTCCTCGAGGTCAACCCGCAGGGCCAGTTCCTCTTCGTCGAGGGCATGTCGGACATGCCTCTCGGCGAGGCCTTCGCCGACTTCGTCGTCGGCGAGCTGGCGTCGGCACGCGGGCGCGTCCTCGCCTGAGCCCTTGCTCACCGGCCCGACGGTGTATGCCGTCGGGCCCGGTCAGCGGGCGTCCTTCTTGGCCTGTCGGCGGGCCCCTTGCGACTGCGACGACGCGTCACGCTTGAGCCCGCCGGTCGTCTTCGTCGCGCGCCGCTTCCCGGAGGGCACCGACGCGGCGGCGGTCGACGAACCCGCCGATCCGGGGCCCGTGCCGGCCTTCACCTCGCGGGCGGCCGCGAGGCGCTCGGCCTTGAGGTCGGCTGCGGCAGCGCGGGCGACGACGCCGAGCCGCGCGCTGACTCGCGCCAGCGCCAGCTCGAAGACCTCGGCCCGGTCGGCGTTGAGCCGGTTGGCCGGCCTGGCGGCGCCGCGGGCCCCCTTGGCCGGCACGCGGGCGCTCGCCTGGCGGCGGTAGAGGCCGACGTGCTTGGTCCGGGCCCGACGCACCCTCTGGTGCAGCTCGATGAGCTCGTCCTCGGTGAGGAGCGCCAGCCGGGCGGGCTCGGTCTCGCGGACGAGGTCGGCCTGCGCTGCCGTGAGGGATGTCGTCGTCGTCATGACACTCGATCATCGTCACGCCGTCCCCGACGGGCATCACCTGTTGGGGGTGATGCCCGCCCTCACCTCACTCGCCGGGGTAGACGACCCCGACCTGACGGCGTACGGCGTCCATCGTCTCCATGACCCGCAGGGTCGTGGCGTGCGGCATGAGCGGCGACTCGGTCCCGCCGGCGACGAGGCATCGGGCGAACTCGGCCGCCTCGTAGGAGAAGCCGCGCACGTCCTCGGTGAGGCCGCCGGGCCGCTCGTCGATGACCTCGTTGTCGGGGCCGACGAGCCGGATCGTCGAACCCGGGCCGTAGAAGGCACCGGAGAGCTCGAGGCGGGCCTGGGTGCCGGCGACGACGGCGGTGACCGGTGTGACGGCGGCCATCGTGCACGACAGCACGCCGTGCGCGCCCCCGGCGCCGGTCACGGTGATCGTCGTCGTCGCGTCGACGCCGAGGTCGGTCAGGGTGCCCCTGGCCGTCACGGAAGCGGGTGCGCCGAGCACGAGGTCGGCGAACGACACGGGGTAGACGCCGAGGTCGAGCAGCGCGCCGCCGGCGAGCTCGGGCTGCGACAGACGAGCGGGGCCGCCCGGGTAGAGGCGCTGGCCGTGGTCGGCGAAGACGGCGACGAGCTCGCCGATGAGGCCCGTCTCGACGACGTGGCGCACGACGTCGTAGTGCGGCAGGAAGCGGCTCCACATCGCCTCGACGGCGAGCAGCCCCTGGCGCTCGGCGACCCCGAGCACCTCGCGGGCCTCGGCGGCACTGCGGGTGAAGGCCTTCTCGACGAGCACGGGCTTGCCGGCCTCGAGGGCCAGCAGCGCGTGGTCGCGGTGCTCCGAGTGCGGCGACGCGACGTAGACGGCGTCGACCTCGGTGTCGGCGACGAGCTCCTCGTAGGAGCCGTAGGCGCGCGGTACCGAGAACTCGTCGGCGAAGTCCTGCGCTCGCTCGCGGCTGCGCGAGCCGACGGCGACGACCGACGACGACGTCCCGACCGCGACGGCGTCGGCGAAGGCGTGCGCGATGCCGCCCGGGGCGAGGACGCCCCAGCGGATCGCGGGCGCGTCGTGCGGGTCCGGCGTGCGCGGCTCGGGCAGCTGGAGGGGCACGGTGATGGGCAGGGTCATGCAGTCACATCCCAGAGGTGGTGGTGGATGTCGTGGACGAAGTAGAGCGAGAGTGTGCGGGCGGTGAACTCGGAGCCGTTGCTGCGCAGGGCCGGCCACTCCCACTGCGGACCCGACGGGAGTGCGTATGCCGTCGCCGCGTCCTCGAACGCCGCCGTGACCTCGCGCGCCACGACGTCCGGGTCGGAGCGCCAGTACTGCCGCTCGACGGCGGTCTCGTCCTGGTCCCAGTTGGCGAAGCGGACGACCTCGCCACCGCCCGCGAGGATCTGCTCGAGCCTTCCGCGCATGACGTCGCAGACGTCGCGGACGTGGCAGGCGTACTCGAGCGGCGACCAGACGCCCTCGGCCGGGCGGGTGCGGACGCCATCGCGACCCAGCGCGGCGGCATACCGCTGCCCGGCGTCACGGAGGATCGCCGGTACGTCGACAGGCTCCATGGTCGCGGCGTCGAAGCCGCAGTCGGGGCACGGGCGCGTCAGCACCCACGTCCAGTCCGCGTCGTCCGGCGTCGACGGCCCGGGGTCGGTGAGGGGCTCGCTCATGCCCACAGCCTAGGGGCGGGAGAACCGGCGGTTCGGGGAGTCCGGCAGGCGGGGGGTCAGGCGAGGGATACCGTATGTCTTCGTGCTCAAGGACTACCTGCCGTGGATCATCGCCGGCCTCGTCGTGCTGGCGCTGGTCATCGGGGGTTTCGTCCTGACCCGCGTCGCGCCCGAGGCGACCGCGACCCTCCGTCGCCGCCCGCGCCCACCGCGTGACCACTTCCGCAGCGGCGACGAAGCCCCCACGCCCGTCAAGCGGGCCGGCATCGTCATCAACCCGACGAAGTTCGCCGACCTGCCGGCCGTGCGCGGACGCATCACCGCGACCTGCCTCGCGAACGGCTGGGGTGAGCCGCTCTTCTACGAGACGACCATCGAGGACCCGGGCAAGGGGCAGGCCGCGCAGGCCGTCCGCGACGGCGCCGACATCGTGTGCACGCTCGGCGGCGACGGCACCGTGCGCAACGTCGCGAGCGCCCTCGTCGGCACCGAGACCGCCCTCGGCATCCTTCCTGCCGGCACCGGCAACCTGCTGGCGCGCAACCTCGACCTGCCCGTCGCCCTCGAGGCGGCCGTGGCGGTGGCGCTGACGGGCCGCAACCGGCGCATCGACGTCGGCGAGCTCGTCCTGGGCGCCGCCCCGACCGGCGCGACCCCGACCGGCGCGACCCCGACCGACGCGACCGCGACGGGGGCCACGGACGGCGACGACACGGACGCACCGGTCGACCCCGAGACGCACTACTTCCTCGTCATGAGCGGCGTCGGCATGGACGCGCAGATCATGGCCGGCACCAACGAGAACCTCAAGGCCAAGGTCGGCTGGCCCGCCTACATGGTCTCCGGCATGAAGCACCTCATCTCGCCGGAGTTCCGCATCGCCGTCAAGGTCGACGACGAGCTCGAGTTCCGCCGCCGCGCGCGCATGGTCGTCATCGGCAACTGCGGTCGCCTCCTCGGCGGTCTGGTGCTCATGCCGAACGCCCGCGTCGACGACGCGCAGCTCGACGCCGTCATCGCGTCGCCGCGCGGGGTCGTCGGCTGGGTGCCCGTCGCGACACGCGTGGCCACGCGGCAGCGCAAGGGTCACCCGACCCTGGACCACAAGGCGTGCAAGGAGATCCGCGTGCGCACCGACCGGCCCGTGCCCGTCCAGATCGACGGCGACGTCATCGGCGAGGCCACCGAGGTCAGCGCGGTCGTGCGCCCCGCCTGCCTCACGGTCCGCGTCAGCCAGTAGCCCGAGGAGTCAGGCGAAAAGCGCCTGGCCCCAGTGCTGCCCGTCCTCCAGGCCGGGCGGGCACGCGAAGACGGCCGACCCGTTGTGCTCGATGTACTCGTTGAGCAGGTCGGCCTTGGCGAGGGCCCGCTGCATGGGCACGAACTGCTTCTGCGGGTCGCGCATGTAGGCGAGGAAGAAGAGGCCGGCGTCGAGGTGGCCGACGCCGTCGGAGCCGTCCGTGAAGTTGTAGCCCCGCCGCAGGATGCGTATGCCGCCGAGGTGGCTCTGGTGGGCGAGGCGGACGTGGGCGTTGACGGGGATCGCCGGCCCGCCGTCCGGCCCCTTCCTGGCGAAGTCGAGCGCGTCGTGCTCCTTGGCCTGGCCGAGCGGCGCACCCTCCTTCTTGTCGCGGCCGATGATGTCCTCCTGCTCCTGCAGGCTCGTCCGGTCCCAGACCTCGATGTGCATCCGGATGCGGCGCGCGACGAGGTAGGAGCCGCCGGCCATCCAGGCGCCGCCGCCGGTCTCGTCGTCCGGTGCCACCCACACGTGCTGCGCGAGGCCCTCGGGCTCCTCGGCCTTGACGTTGTTGGTGCCGTCCTTGAAGCCGAACATGTTGCGCGGCGTGGCCTGCGCGGTCGACGTCGACGACGTGCGGCCGAAGCCGAGCTGCGACCAGCGCACCGCGACGACCCCGAAGCCGAGGCGCACGAGGTTGCGCACCGCGTGGACCGCGACCTGCGGGTCGTTCGCGCACGCCTGGATGCAGAGGTCGCCGCCCGTACGGCGCGGGTCGAGCTGGTCGCCGATGAAGGCGGGGAGGTCCTGCAGCGCGGCCGGCTTCTTCGACGCGAGGCCGAAGCGGTCGTCGAAGAGGGAGGGGCCGTAGCCGATCGTGATCGTCAGCCCGGACGCCGGCAGGCCGTATGCCTCGCCGGTGTCCTCGGGTGCCCGGTTGGGGCCACCGCCGACGAGACCACCCGGGGCGGCCTCGGCTCCGGCCGTCATGCGTTCGGCGGCCCGGGTCCAGTCCTTCAGGAGCTGACGCAGCTGCGCGCGGTCCTTCGTCACGACGTCGAGAGCGACGAAGTGGAGGCGGTCCTGCGCGGGCGTGACGATGCCTGCCTGGTGCTCGCCGCGGAACGGGATGGCGGCGTCGAGCGCGAGGGCGGGTGCCGCGGTGGACGCCGGGGCACCCGCCGCGGTGGCGTCGGTACCGCGCGACACGGCATACGCACTCGTCGCGCCCGCGACCACGCCGGCGACCGCGGCGGACCCGGAGACGCCGAGGAGACGGCGGCGGCTCACGCCTCCACGGGCCTCGGTCCCGGGGACCGTCGCGTCGGCGCGCTCGGGGACGCCGGGCTCGTCAGGGAAGGGGCTCACGTGGCCTCCACGACGCCGGGCACCTTCGACACCTGCTCGGAGAGGGCGTCGAGCGAGACGGTCAGCTCCTTGATGTCGGCGTCCGTCAGCGCGGTGTAGCTCTGGTAGTCGGCGCCGGTCTTGTGCTGGGCGAGCAGGCTCGAGAGCTCGGTGAAGTCGGCGTCGAGCGCCTTCTGCAGGGCCGGGTCGCGCTCGGCGATGACGGGGCGCAGCACGGCGAGAGCCTGGCGTGAACCCTCGAGGTTGCCGTCGAAGTCCCAGAGGTCGGTGTGCGAGTAGCGCTCCTCCTCGCCGGTGATCTTGCCGGTCGCGACCTCGTCGAGCAGCGCCTTGGCGCCGTTGGCGATCGACAGGGCCGTCGGCTCGACGGTCTTGCTCTTGGCGGCGATCTCGGTGACGTCGGCGAGGAGCTGGTCGGCGATGGCGCCCGAGTCCTTCTGCAGGCCATCCCTCCAGAGGTCCTTCTCGAGACGGTGGTAGCCGGTGAAGGCCATGCCGTCGGCGATGACGTCCTCGCGGCCGTCGATCTTCGGGTCGAGGTCGCCGAAGCTCTCGGCGACGGGTTCGATGGCCTCCCACGGGTGGCGCGCCTGGGCGTAGAGCGACTTGGCCCTCGCGACGTCGCCGGCCTTGACCGCGGCGACGAACTCCTTGGTGCCGTCGACGAACTCATCGGCCTCGGAGGCGACGAACGCCTTGTAGTCGGTGATCGCCTTGGCGACCTTGGAGTCGGCGCTGCCCTTGACGGCGGTGCCCGTCACGGTAAAGGGGGCGCGGATGCCGTCGCCGACCATGCCGGGCTTGCACGAGGTCGTGAAGGTGCCGGGCTCGGTGATCTCGACCTTGAGCTCGCGACTCAGGCCCGGCGTGATGTTCTCGACCTCGGAGACGATGCGGTCGCCCTCGGCGTAGAGGTAGAACTCGTTGACCTTGCTGCCCGAGTTCGTGACCTGGAAGGTCACGGTGCCGGCCTTGGCCGTGCTGGTGCTCAGCTCGCACGCCGTGTCGGTGGCGTTGACCGTGATCGGTCCGCCGGCACCGCCGGCCGCGGTGGACCCGGCCGTGGCCGTCGGCTTGTCGGCGCAGCCGGTGAGGGCGAGGGCCGCGGCGAGCGACAGCGCGGCCGGCACGACGACGCGCACGGCGGGGCGCAGGGCAGGGCGGGGCATGGTGGATCTCCTGGGGCTTCGGTGTCAGTGCGGAGGGGTGACGCGGGTCGCTCAGGCGGCGACCGACGGGCGGGTGGTGCTGGTCGGGGTGACGGCGGGGGCCTGGGGCGTCGTGCGAGCCGGGCGCAGGAAGAGGGTCAGGACGATGCCCACGTAGAGCACCCACGCGATGGCCTGCAGCACGGTGGTGGCCGGCGTGAAGTTGAAGATGCCCTTGAGGAGCGTGGCGTACCAGCTGCTCGGGTCGACCGTGGCGCTGACGTCGAAGGCGAGCGTCGTCAGGCCGGGCAGGAAGCCGGCCTCCTGGAGGTCGTGGATGCCGTAGGCGAGGATGCCGGCCGCGACGAGGACGAGCAGGATCCCGGTGTAGCGGAAGAACTTTGCGAGGTTGATCTTCACGGCACCGCGGTAGATGAGCCAGCCGAGCACGACGGCGCCGGCGAGGCCGATGACCCAGCCGACAAGCGGCTGGTTGTTGCCCTGGCCGGCCGCCTCGGTCGTGGCGTAGAAGAAGATCGCCGTCTCGAGTCCCTCTCGCCCGACACCGAGGAAGGCGACGAGGGCGATCGCGAAGGGGCCCATGTCGAGTGCCTGGTCGAGCTTGCCCTTGAGCTCGCCCGAGATGGTGCGCGAGGCCGACTTCATCCAGAAGACCATGAAGGTCACGAAGACCACGGCGATGATCGAGGCGCTGCCGCCGATGAGCTCCTGGGCCTCGAAGGTCAGCTGCTTCGTGCCGTAGGTGAGCAGCGCGCCGAGGGCGACCGACAGGGCGACGGCGACGCCGACCCCCGTCCACACGTGGCGCAGGGCCCAGCGGCGATCGGTCTTGACGAGGAAGGCCACGAGGATGACCACCACGAGGGCGGCCTCGAGTCCTTCTCGGAGTCCTATGAGCGCGTTGCTCGCGAGCACGGGTGCCTTCTCTCAGGTAGTTCTCGACAATTACGCCACGATGACGTGACGGAAATCAGGAAAGCACAGGTAAGCCTTGCCTAACAACCCGGTCGCGGTGTCAGAGTCGCCACATGAGCACGCCCGAGCCCTCACCGACCTTCTCCGGCTTCCCTCCGGGGGCCCTGTCCTTCTACGCCGAGCTCGAGGACGTGAACTCGCGTGACTGGTGGCTCGCGCACAAGGACGTCTACGAGCGGGACGTCCGCGAGCCGATGCTGGCCCTGCTCGACGCCCTCGAGGACGAGTTCGGGGCGGCGAAGCTCTTCCGGCCCAACCGTGACGTCCGCTTCAGCGCCGACAAGTCGCCCTACAAGACGCACCAGGGCGCGCTCGTCGGCGCCGGCACCGTGCAGGCCTACTACGTGCAGGTCAGCGCGGACGGCCTGAGGGCGGGTGGCGGCTTCCGCGCGGAGGGCCCCGCCCGCACCGCCCGGTTCCGGGCGGCCGTCGACGCGCCCGCGAGCGGACTCGCGCTCGAGGCCGTCCTGGCGTCCTTGCGCGACCAGGACTTCGACCTCTTCGGGGAACAGGTCAGGACGACACCGAGGGGGTATGCCGCCGACCACCCACGCATCGAGACGCTCCAGCACAAGGAGCTGATGGTCGTGCGCGACTTCGGTGCGCCCGCGTGGCTGTCGACCGGGCGGACGCTCACGGAGGTGCGCGACGCCTGGCGGGCCGTGCGACCGCTCAACGCGTGGCTCGAGGAGCACGTCGGCGCCGACGCGTGAGGTCAGTCGGGCTTGCGCCCGATGACGCCGAACATCGTCACCGAGAAGAAGGCCGTGCCGGCCCGGGCCGCGGCCATCGCGTTGGCGAGCAGCCGGTCGGCCTCCTCACGAGTCAGGGCGCCCTCCTCGACGGCGGCGTCGGCGTTGCGGTGGACCACACCGCTGCCGAGCAGGGCGCGCGGCGGCATGATCAGCGCGGCCGAGCCGATGTCGTGGTCGACGAGCAGCCCTGCGGCCCGCAGCTGGTTCGGCAGGTGTCGCGCCGCGAACGGGTTGGGCATGCGTCGCCAGTTGGCCTCGGCGTAGCGCCGCACGAGGTCGGGCTCGCCGGGGTGGCTGATGACGGTGCCCCAGTCGCTGTCGAGCACCGCGACACGTCCGCCCGGTGCGAGCACCCGGGCGAACTCGTGCGCGGCTCCCTGCGGGTCGGCGAGGTGCTGGAAGACGCGTTCGCAGCGCAGCACGTGCACCGCACCGTCCGCGAAGGGCAGGTCGGCCGCGTCGCCGTCGATGAAGGTCGCGGCGGACCCGAGCAGCGCCGCGCGCCGTGACGCCTCCTCGCGCAGACCGGGGTTGGGCTCGATGCCGACCGCACGCCCGTTCGGGGCCACCGCCTCGGCGAGCCGCCGCAGCTCGGTGCCGGTGCCCGCGCCGACGTCGACCACCGACTCCCCCGGCTGCGGTGCGAGCGCCTCGAACGCCCACGCGCGCAGGCGCCGGACGGCCGGCTGCTGCTCCTGCGCGTCGAGGAGTGCGACGAGGGTGGCGACGCGAGCCGCGCCGCCCTCACCGATCCGCTCCCGCATGAACATGTTCGGAGCGGCGCCCGACTCCTCGGGAGGAGTCGGGCCCGACTGAGGGGTCACCGCTCCAGCATGCTGCCCACCACTCGGATCGGTGCGGGGTTTGCCGAGAACTGTCGAGGGTGGGCGGCTACGTTGGCCCGGTGACCCAGCGCAGCGTCCCGGTCGACGCGTACATCATCGGTGCCGGCCCCGGCGGGCTGGCTACGGCCGCCGCCCTCGAGGCCCGCGGCCTGCACGGCGTCGTCCTCGAGCGGAGCAACGGCGTCGGCACGTCGTGGCGTAGCCACTACGACCGACTGCACCTGCACACGCCGCGCGAGCTGTCCGGCCTCCCGGGCTTCCCGATCCCGAAGGAGATGGGCCGCTGGGTCGCGCGCGACGACGTCGTGCGCTACCTCGAGCTGTATGCCGCCCACCACCGTCTCGACGTGCGCCTCGGCACCGAGGTGAGCCGCCTCGACCGCTCCGCGGACGGCGAGTCGTGGACCCTCACGCTCGCCGACGGGACCGCGCTCACGGCGCCCTACGCCGTCGTCGCCACGGGCTTCAACCACACGCCGCGTGAGCCCGACGTGCCCGGCCTCGAAGGGTATGCGGGCGAGGTCGTGCTGGCGTGCGACTACCGCAACGGGTCGGCGCACGGCGGCAAGGACGTGCTCGTCGTGGGCACGGGCAACACCGGCACCGAGCTGGCCGTCGACCTCGTCGAGCACGGCGCCGCCCGCGTGCGCCTCGCCGTCCGCACCGTGCCGCACATCCTGCGCCGCAACACCGGGCCGTATGCCGCGCAGTACACCGGGATCGCGGTGCGGCGCCTGCCGACGGCCTTCGTCGACCGGGTCGCGCCCATCGTGGGACGGCTCCAGACCCCCGACCTGACGGCGCAGGGGATGCCGCGCCCCGACACCGGGCTGCTGACTCGGGTCGAGCGCGACAACGCGATCCCCGTCCAGGACGTCGGCATCATCGACGCGATCCGGTCGGGGGCCGTCGAGCCCGTGGCTGCCCTCCGGGAGTTCGACGGTGACGAGGTCCTGCTCGCCGACGGCTCGCGCCTGCGCCCCGACCTCGTCGTGCTCGCGACCGGCTACAGCCAGGGTCTCGAGCCGCTCATCGGCCACCTCGGCGTCCTCGACGAGAAGGGCCGCCCCGTCGAGCGCGGCGGACGCACGGCGCGGGGCGCGAAGGGGCTGTGGTTCACCGGCTACACGAACCCGATCTCCGGCATGCTCCGCGAGCTGTCGATCGACGCACGCAAGATCGCCCTGGCCATGGCGCTGCGCAAGCGCCGCGAGATCAAGGCCCGTCGCAAGGCCGCCTGACCAGGCCCGTTCCGGCCCCGTCGTCGCAACCTGCTCCGTTTTCATGAGCAGGATCCGAGTCCCCGCCGGATCGGTGCGGGAGCCTCCCTATCGGAAGCTGCTCCGTTTTCGGGAGCAGGATCCGAGTCCTCGGACCCGACCGGACACGGCGGGCGCGCTCGTCAGGGGTGGTGCTGGCCGCCGAGGTTGAGGAAGGCGGCGGCGACGTCGTCCGTCTCGGCGACCGCGCGCGCCAGCGCCTCGTCGCTGGGGAGCCCGGAGGCGAGCAGCTCGTGGTGACGCGTCATGGTCGTCGCGGCGACGTCGTCGGGCACGGGCGACACGGCCGCGACGACCGACCGGGCACCGAGCGAGAGCAGGGACAGCGCGAGGCCGAGGGACTCGTGCCCCGGCCTGGGCGTCGTGAGCCCGACCTCGCAGGCCGAGAGCACGACGTGGTCGGCGCCCACACCCGTGGGCTGGAGCTCGTGCGCGAAGACGGGTCCGTCGTGGAGCACGAGCGAGGAGAACAGGGGTGACTCCACCTGGTGCGTGCCGTGCGCGGCGACGTGGACGACACCGGGTCGGGCGAGTGCCCCGACGAGCTCGGCCCGTCGGGACGGCTCCGCGAGGCGGGCACGCTCCCCCCAGGTGCTGACGATGGTGCGCGCCTCGCTCGACGCGCGGGGCACCGACGGGCCGACGCTGACGTGGACGCTCGCAGGGCGGGAAGCCTCGTCACGGACGGATGCCCGGCGGGTGAACGACGTCAGCGAGAGCGCGACCGTGAAGGGCCGTCCCGCCATCGAGGGCAGGAGGGCCCACGGCAGCGCGGACAGCTCGGGGCACGTCACGACGACGAGGCCCCGGCCCGTGCGCCACGGCCGCAGCAGCCCGTCGTCGAGCTCGGTCGCGCTGGCTCGCAGCGAGGACCAGACGGCGCCGGCGAGCGGGCCGAGGTGGTGGGTCGCCGCGGCCCGCAGGTCGACGCGTATGCGCTGGGCGAGCTCCGCGGCCCGGTCGGCCGGCATGAGGTCGCGCATCGTCGCCCGTCCGCCGACGACTCCCACGGCGCCGATGCGGCCGCGGTGCCGGAAGAACCACACGAGGTCGCGATCGACCCGGCCGAGGTGCTCGCGGGCTTCGCGGACCCGGACGGGCACGGCACGGGAGGCCCCGCCGCTGCGGCTCAGGGCCCAGTCGCGGTCGCGGATCTGCCGCTCGAGGCGCGAGGCGTGGTCGTGCAGCTCCCGCACCTGCGCCGGGTCGCCCTCGCCGCGCAGGTGGCCGCGGACGGCCCGCAGCTGCTCGGTGAGCTGGGCGAGCTGCTCGTCGTCGGGCCGGCCGAGCGAGGGCAGACGGTCGGTCGCGCTGCGCCACCGCTCCAGGGCCTCGAGCACCGAGGCGCTGCCCCGCGGCACGGCGAGGTCGAGGTCGAGCTCGGAGAGCCGGGCGCCGTGGACCGCACGGGCGGTGCGCAGGTCGAGGCTCGCGCTGCCCTCCTGGCCGGCCGCGAGGCGGCGCGAGGCCCGCACGAGGATGCGTCGGGCCGGCGCCAGGTCGCCGGTGGCGACGAGCGTCATGGCGGTGACGACTGCCGCGTCGAGCTCGTCGGAGAGCGAGCCGGTGGAGACCCGCTCGAGGCTGAGCAGCCTCGTGTTGGCCCCGCCCGGGTCACCGGCGAGCAGCAGCGCCTGCGCTGCGACGACGCGCGCGCTGTCGGCGAGCTCTGAGTCGCCCAGCTCGGTCGCCGTGTCGGTCAGCTCGTCGGCGGTCGCCGCCGCCGCGAGCGCCACGGTGGCGTCCCCGACACCGACCACCTGCCGGACGAGGTCGGCGGCGGGATGCGTGCCCTCAGCACACTGCCCACCGTCCCGCTCCCGACCGCGACGGGTGCGCCGCTGCCGGTCGAGGTCGACGAGCAGCCCGACGAGCATCGCCTTGGCCGCCCAGGCGGTCGCCCCGATGCGGGAGTAGGTCTCCCGCGCCGACGCCGCTGCCGACGCCGCGAGGTCGAGGTGCCCGAGCAGTCGGTGGGCGCGCGCCAGGGCGAGCTCGAACTCGGCCCGCATCTGGTCGTGGCCCTCGCCCTCGAGGGCCTCGAGGCCCCCGTGCAGGGCCTCGACGGCCTCCTTGACGAGCCCCGCCTCGAGCAGGACCTGGGCGCGGTCGAGACGAGCCGGGCCGGTGAAGACGTCGGACTCGAGCTCCTCGGCCCGAGCCATGCCGGCGAGGGAGCGCGGGATGTCACCGAGGAGGTATGCGGCATACCCTTCGTTGTGCCGCGCCATGAACTCCTGGGGCGCCCCGCCGAGGTCGTGCGCGAGGCGCGCCGCCTCGGCGAAGGACTCGAGGGCCTCCTGCGGTCGCAGCAGCTCGAAGGCGAGCATCCCGCGGCTGAGGTGCACCGAGCACTGCTCGCTCTCGGTGAAGGCGTCGAGGCGGCGGACCGCCCCCTCGAGCCCGTCCCACGCCGAGGCGAGGTCACCGACGCGGCCGTGGATGTTGGCGCGCTGGTAGTCGAGCCGAGCCCGGAGCGCCTCGTCGCCGAGGTCGTCGACGAGCGCCTCGGCCTCCACGAGCCGGGCCAGGGCGGGCTCCACGCCGGAGAGCATGAACTCGGTCAGGGCGAGCGTGATGAGGGTCTTGCACCGCAGCTCGAGGCGATCCCGCGAGGGAGCCGACCCGGCGGCCCGGTCGATCTCGTCGAGGGCCGCCGTCAGCGAGCGCGCCGCATCGACCGGCCGCCCGGCCATGTTGTCCGCGGCACCCTGCTCGCGCAGGGTGCGTGCACTCTCGAGCAGATCGATGGCTCCCGCCCGGCCTCTCGCTCAGGGGCCGGTCACCACGTCAGGTCGGGATCGTCAGATCTGGATCGTGGGGGTGATGACCGGTCGCATGTCCTCGTTGCCCGGGTCGGTGACGACGAAGTGCACCGGCCCATGGGGTAGATCATCCAGAACAAAGCGCCCGTTCGCATCCGAAATGACCGTCGAGCTGCCCTCGGTCGTCACCGCCTCGATCTGTGCGCCGGGCGCCGTGACCCAGCCGTCGACGCGCACACGGTCGTCCGCGTCGTCGTCGTCGGAGTCCGCGGGCCCGGCCGAGACCATGAGGCTCACCGAGGCGGCCGTGAACGTCACCGAGTCGGTGGGCGTCGGCTCGACCTTGGCCTCCGCGCCGCGCGTCGTCAGCAGGGCCGAGTCCATGAGCTCGGCGACCTCGGCGTGCAGCGCGTGCACGGTGATCGCGAACTTGACCCGCTCGGCGAGGTCGCTCGGCACCGGGTCGGCGTGGCCGAAGAGGTCGCGCACGTGGCTGAGGTTGGCGATGTCGCGGGCATCGATGGCGTCAGTGTGAGATGTCATGTCAGACCGCCCATCCGGGGTCGGTGCCGAGGGTGGTCCTCAGCTTCTGGAGGCAGCGGCCGCGGGTCGGGCCGATGCTGCCGACGGGCATCCCCAGGGACTCCGCGATGGCGGCGTAGTCGGGGCGGTCGGCGAACGCGATGACCCGGAGCAGCTCCTGGCACCGCGGGGACAGGGTCGAGACGTGCTTCCACAGCACGCGCTGACGCTCGGAGAGGATCGACTGCGCCTCGGGGTCGAGCTGCTGTGCCGGGGCCTCCGGCACCTCCTCGACCCCGAACTCGCGCCGGGCCCCGCGGGCCAGGCGCCAGACCTCGCGCTTGACGACGACGACGAGCCAGCCGAGCACCGCCGCCGGCTCGTTGATCGAGTCGGCCCGGTCGACGAGCTGGAGGAACGCCGTCTGGATGGCGTCCTCGCACGTCGCCGGTGCACCACCCTGGGAGCGCGCGGCGTTCCAGAGCACCGGGGTCACGAGGTCGACGAGCTCGGAGAGCCGCTCGCGCTCGCCCGCGCGGTAGGCCGCGAACGCCTTGCCCGCGAGCGTCCCGAGGCCGTCGGGAGCGGTGGGGGTCGGGGTCATGGTCGCGCCCTTCCGATGCAGGTGCGCAGCGCGCGGATGGCGCGCTTGCGCATGGCGGACGGCGCGACGTCGGTCAGGCCGCCCTCGCCGATGAGGGCCGCCGCGAGCTCTGCCGCGAAGACCGGGGTGGAGAACGACGTGCCGCTCCAGACGCCGAAGCCTCCGGTGTAGTCGTCGGGGTCGACCGTGCAGCGCACCGTGCCGTCGGTCGAGACCTCGGACGACGGCTGCCCCATGCCGTTGGTGAGCGGCAGGGTGCTGACGACCGAGACGCCCGACCGCACGGCGCTGACGACGGTGAGGTTGTTGGAGAAGAGGGCGACGGTGACCCCGTCGGGGTTGCTCGCGCCGACACTCGCGAGCGGTGGCACCGACTTCGCGGTGACCCGCTGCGGCGGCGCGGCCGCGAGGGCAGCGGGAACGAAGGGCGAGTCAGTGCCGTCGTTGCCGACACCGGCCACGACGACGACGCCGCGCTCGGCGAACCGGTCGAGCAGGTCCGCGACGGGCCCCGAGGTGTAGGTGCGGTCCTCCGCGTAGTAGCCGAGCGAGAGGGACAGGACGTCGACGACCTCGGACGTGTCGTCGTGCTCCTGCCCGTGGACGTGCCGGTCGAGCAGGGCCTGGAGGACGTCGAGCATGACGCTCTCGTCGACGACGCCGTCGTCGCCCATGACGGGGATCGAGAGGATCGTGGCCTCCGGGCAGCCCTGGCGGACGAGCCCGGCGATGAACGTCGCGTGACCCTGGAGCAGGCCGACCGGCTCGGTCGGCGCCGGCACCGAGATCGGCGGGTCGACGGGCTTGGGGGTCTTGACGGGCACGAGCCGGCCGTCCTTCAGCTCCAGCCGCACGAGGCCCTCGCCGTCCGTGAACCACGGGTGCGCCGCGATCGCCGTGTCGGGCACGACGACGACGGGGTTGCGGTCGACGGGCCGGGCGCGCAGCCGCGGGTCGGGCAGGGCCAGGGCCACCGGCATACGGCCGCCGCGTCCGGGCACGGAGTACTCCTGCAGCGCGGACCCCCCGACGCCACCCCAGTACCCGCCGACGCCACCCCAGTAGCCGCCCACGCCACCCCAGTAGCCACCGACGCCACCCCAGTAGCCGCCCACGCCGCCCCAGTAGCCGTCGGCCGGGCGCAGGACGTGCTCGAGGCTCAGCTGCTCGGCGATCGGCTCACCGGCCTCGCGCAGGTGCTGGAGCACGCTCCACGCGTCGACGGGGTCGATCGAGCGGGTCGGCTGGAGCGTGATGCTCGTGCCCCAGGTGGGCTGGTCGAGGTCGCGCGGGCCCCCGTCGGGACGCGGCGTCACCCGGAAGTCGAGATCGAGCTTGCCGAGCGCCGTCCGCAGGTCGTCGAGACCACGGGGCCGGCCCCCGCCCGTCGCGCTGCGCACGAGCAGGCGGTCGGAGAGGTAGAGCGCGGGAAGCGGCGGGCGACCGTCGGTCAGGCGCATCGCCGTGGCCGGGTCGAGGGCGCGGACGGGCGGGCGTTCGGGGCGGCGGGAGCCGCCGGTGGCGTGCTCGCCGTTCGCTCCCTGTGGGGCGTCGGGACCCGACTCTGACATCGACAACCTCCTGAGGGGCGGATGGTGTTGGAAAGACCCTTACACCCGACTGAGTGTCCGTACTCGTTTTCCTGATACATCGGGCCTCCCGAACTTTTTCCTCCCGAGACGTATCAAGCCCGGACGAGTCGACTCTGGGAGGTCAGGGGGAACGGTCACCGGGCTGCTACGGGGCGCTGCGGAGGGGCAGCAGGCCCGGTGACCTGCACAGGGGTTCGGGACTTCCAGGGGGCGGTCCCGTCCATGGGGCGCCGGGCCTGGCAGCACCGGCGCCCCTTCTCCCTGCCCATGGGACGAAAGGTGCCGTACCGGACACCGACCGCGTATGCCGTCGCCGCGCGTCGCGCTCGCGCGCTCGCTCCCGTCGGCGCATACTTCTCGGACGGCGCGGACGTCAGGGACCGCGACGTGAGCTCAGGGGAGTCAGGTGCACGGCATGGCAGGCGTTCGGAACGGTGACGGTCGACGGGGCGGGTTCGCCTCTGCTGCAGCGCTGGTCGTGCTCGGCCTCACGTTGACGGCCTGCAGCGGCACGACGCCGCAGACGACGTCGGCCGCCGAGTCCCCCTCGGTGACCGCCACGGCGACGGGCGCGGTCGACCCGGTCCCCAGCGACCCGGCCCCGATCCCGACCGTGACCGCTGACCCGCTGACGCCGACGAAGCCCACCCCGAGCGCGTCGGCCACGACGAGCGCCGCGCCGACGACGCCTGCTCCGACGCCGACCGACCCGGGAAGCGTCGCCGGTGCGTGCGAACGGACGCTGCCGGCATACCCCGTCCTCGAGCGCGGCGCGAAGGGTCCGGCGGTGCGGGCGCTCCAGTGCTTCCTCAACGACGCCGACTACGGCCCGGTCGTCGTCGACGGCGTCTACGGCGCCCAGACGCGTGCGGCGGTGAAGAAGGTCGAGGCGAGCCTCGAGGGGCCGGCGCCCAAGCCGGGGCGCATCGACGCCGGCATGTGGGTGCTGCTCATCTCACGGTCGCTCGGCGACGGCACGCTCGAGGTGGGCTCGAAGGGCGCCGACGTCGTGACCCTCCAGCGCGCGCTGCGGGCCGCAGGCGGCACCCTCACGGTCGACGGTGACTTCGGCTCCGAGACGAAGAAGGTCGTCCGGCGCTTCCAGCAGGCCAACCGGGTCGGGGACGACGGTGTCGTCGGCGACGAGACCCTCTTCCTGCTCAAGATGGGCGCGACGATCGGCTGACGCCGGTCGACGACGCTCGCCGGCCGGCCTCGGCTCAGGCGCGCAGGTCCTCGAGCCAGGTCCTGGCGCGGTCGAAGTCGTCGTCGGACGTGCCCGGCCGTGCGTCGGGGCGACCGCCGTCGGCGCGCGGGTAGGACCCGAGGAAGCGCACCTCGGCGCAGACCCGACGCAGGCCCATCAGGGTCTCGCCGACGCGCGCGTCGAGGACGTGGCCCTCGAAGTCGATGGAGAAGCAGTAGGAGCCCATGGCCGCGCCCGTGGGTCGCGACTCGAGACGGGTCATGTTGACGCCGCGGACCGCGAACTGCTCGAGCAGCTCGAGCAGGCCACCGGCGTGGTCGTCGCGCTGGAAGAGCACGACCGTCGTCTTGTCGGCGCCGGTCGGCTCGGGCAGTGTGCCGGGTCGCGCGACGAGGACGAAGCGCGTGACGGCCGACGCGTTGTCGCCGATGTCCTCCGCGAGGATCTCGAGCCCCTCGTTGCGTGCCGCGACCGGGGCGCAGACCCCGGCGTCGAACATGACGTCGCCCGGCTGCCCGAGCGCGGCGGCGCTCGCGGCCGTCGACAGGGTCGGCACGTACTCGGCCTCAGGCAGGTGCTGACCCATCCAGCCCCGCACCTGGGCCCACGCGTGCGAGTGGGTGCCCACGGTGCGGACCCCGGCGAGCGGCGTACCCGGTCGGGCGCACAGGACGAAGGTGATCGGGACGAGCACCTCGCCGATGACGACGAGCGGCTCGCCCGTCGCGAGCGAGTCGAGCGTCGCGGAGACGCCACCCTCGACGGAGTTCTCGATCGGCACCATCGCGGCGTCGATGTCACCGGCCCGCAGCGCCGAGAGCGCCGCGTCGACCGAGCCGAACGGCAGGTGGTCGCGACCCTCGGCGGCGTCCCACGCGTCGAGCGCCATCTGGGTGAAGGTGCCCCGCGGACCGAGGTAGCCGAAGCGGTGCAGCTCGTCTGGGGTGCGGGGCGGCGTCACGACGCGTCCTTCGTCCGGTCGGACTGGCCGGCGGGACGCCGGGGTCGACCCCTGCCCGGCTCGTCCTCGGTGGCCGAGGCCAGCGCCTGCTGCTCCTCGGGGGTCAGGCTGATGCTCGACTTCCCGCCGACGATGCCCTTGGCATACGTGCGGGACTCCCCGCGGGCGTGGATCGAGCTGATGACGATGCCGTCACCGAGGTCGTCGACGATCGCGGCGGAGAACGACAGCCGCCCACCCATGTCGCCGAAGGCGTCGTAGCGCACGACCGCGACGTTGCGCAGGCTCTGGCGCACGTCGTCCTCGGCGCTCGCCACGTGGTCACGCAGGCGGGTCAGCTCGGCCGTCAGCCGGTCGATGCGATGGTTCTGCGTGGCCGCGACGCGCGCGATGTCGGTCTGGCCGTCGTCGCCGAGGGCGGCGAAGTCGCGGCGGACCCCGGCAAGGCGGAGCTGGGCCCCGACGGCCAGGGCGAGGGCGAGCAGGGCGACGACGACGGCGGCGATGGCCAGGGTCGTCAGCGTCGAGGCGTCCACGATCGGCAAGGGTAGCCGCGCCCGTCGCGGGGGGCCCTTCGATTCCAGCCCGTGACCTCGCCCTACACGGACAGCCGCGGTTTGTAGTCTGTCCCCCGTGATCCGCCGCCACCCCGTCAAGACGCTCGTCGTCCTGCTCCTGGTGATGGTGGCTGCGCTCACGCTCGCCTACGTCAAGCGCACCACCGTCCCCGTCCCGCCCACCACCGCGCCGGAGCCCGGCGAGTCGCTCGTCGTCGTGGGTCTCGGTGGCCTCTCGTGGGACGACGTCTCGGCCGAGGACACCCCCATCCTCTGGGGCCTGCTCCGCGACGGCTCGGCCGGCTCGGTGTCGGTCAAGAGCCTGCGGCTGACGACGTGCCCGACCGACGGCTGGGCCACGGTCTCGGCCGGTGAGGCGGCCGGCCCGGACACCACCGAGTCCCGGCCCCAGTGCACCCCGCTGCCGCCGGTCGCGGGTGACGCCACCACGGGCTACCGCGTCATCGGCTTCGACGCCCTGGCGGCTGCGTCACGCGAGGCGGAGTTCCGGGCGCAGCTCGGGCTGCTCGGCGACAGCTTCGCGGCCGACAAGACGTGCATCCAGGCCGTCGGCCCGGGCGCCGGCCTCGCGGCCGCGACGTCCGACGGCAAGGTCGCGAAGTACTCCCCCTTCCAGGCGACGACCCTCGTGTCCGACCTGGCGCAGTGCCCGGTCAGCATCGTCGACGTCGGCGGCATCGACTCGACCGACCCCAACCCGACGCGGCACCTCGAGAAGATCAACGGCATCGAGCGCCGGATCGAGCTCGTCATGGACGCCATGCCCAACGGCGCCGACCTCGTCGTGGCCGGCCTCGCCGACCGTGACCAGCAGGAGCGCCTGCGGCTGCTGACGGCGAGCGGGCCGCACTACGCACCCGGGCTGCTCGCGTCGGCCTCGACCCGCCTCGTCGGCGTCGCCCAGCTCTCCGACGTCACCGCCACGATCCTCCAACGCGGTGGCGTCGAGCCGCAGTCCGCCATCGGGGGTCGAGCGCTCAGCGTCGTGCCGTCGGCCAACAACAGCGAGTCGACGGCCGCGGCCAAGCTGACGGTGCTCACCGACATCGACACCAAGGCCGACGCGATGCACAACGTCGTCGCGCCCTTCCTGCTCATCTGGCTCGTCGGCACGGCCCTGGCGATGGTCGTGCTGTGGCTCGTGATGCGCCGTGCCCGCCCGTGGAACCGCCGCTTCACCCGGGCGCGGGTGCTCCGGATGGTGCGCCTCGTCGGGCTCGTGTCGGCCGCGATGCCGGCGGCGACCTTCCTGGCCAACCTCGTCCCGTGGTGGCGCTGGTCGACCAACACGTTCGTGCTCGTGGCGGTGCTCTTCGTCCTCGTCCTCGCGATCAGCTCCGCGCTGACCCTCGGCTGCCTCAAGGGACCGTGGAGCAGCTCCGCCCTGGGGCCGCTGGCGGCGATGTCGGCGGTCACGGCCGGTGTCATCGGCACCGACCTGCTGACCGGGTCGCACCTGCAGATCTCGTCGATCTTCGGCCTCCAGCCGCTCGTCGGAGGCCGCTTCTACGGCATGGGCAACGTCGCCTTCGCGTTGTATGCCGCCGCCGTCCTGCTGCTGTGCGCCGCCATCGCGCACGCGCTCGTCAGGCGGGACTCCCCGCGGCTCGCCGTCTTCGCGGTCGTCGTCATCGGGGGCGTGGCGCTGGCCGTCGACGTGCTGCCGGCCTGGGGCGCCGACTTCGGCGGCCCGATCGCGCTCGTGCCGGCTCTCGGCTTCCTCCTCATGGGCGTGATGGGGTGGAAGACGTCGGTGCGCAACGTGTCCATCGTGTTCGTCGTGGCGGGCCTCGTCGTCGGGCTCGTCTGCTACCTCGACTGGCGTCGGCCGGAGTCCGAGCGCTCGCACCCGGGCCGCTTCCTGCAGACCGTCATCGACGGCGGAGCCTGGGACGTCATGTCGCGCAAGCTCGGGGCCAACATCTCCCTCGCGTTGCACCTGCCGGTGCTGCTCGTCATCGTCGTCGTGCTCATGGTGCTCGCCGTCATGATCGTGCTGCGCCCCGGCATCCTCGGCACCGAGCCGCTGCGCCGCCTGCTCGAGGAGGCCCCGCTCATGCGACGCGGCCTGCTGTCGGTCATCGTCATGGCCGTCATCGGCTTCCTCACCAACGACTCCGGCGCGGCGATCCCGCCGGTCGCGGCGATCTTCACCGTGCCCCTCGTCGTCTCGGCGGTCATGCACTTCCTGTCCATCGAGGCGCGCAACGCCCCGGTGCGCCGACGGCGCGACCGCCACCACATCTGAGGAGCGACCCCGTGGACCCGCAGACGCCGGACCGGCACCCGGACCGTGTGGGGCTGGCCCGTGACATCGACCGCGTCTGCCGCCTCGAGGGCGAGTTCGTCGTCCGGTCCGGCGCCGTCGTGTCGGAGTACTTCGACAAGTACCTCTTCGAGTCCGACCCCGTGCTGCTGCGCCGGGTGGCCGAGGCCATGGTGCCCCTCGTGCCCTCCGACAGCGACCTGCTGGGCGGCCTGGAGCTCGGCGGCGTGCCGATCGCGACGATGATGAGCAGCCTGACCGGCCTCCCGGCGCTCTTCGTCCGCAAGGCGCCCAAGGCGTACGGCACACGCCGGCTCGCCGAGGGAGCCGACGTGGACGGTCGGCGCATCACGCTCGTCGAGGACATCGTGACGACGGGCGGCGCCGCCCGCGATGCGACGGTCGTGCTCCGGGAGCAGGGCGCCACCGTCGAGGTGGTCGTCTGCACCGTCGACCGCAGCGAGCCGGGGGCGAACCGCCTCCACGAGCTCGGCCTCGAGACCCGCTCGGTGCTGACCCGCGCCGACCTCGACGCCGCCCGAGCGGGCCGAGCGGGCCGAGCGGGCTGAGCGGGCTGGGTCAGCCGGGGCCGAGGCGGCGACGCAGCCGGCGGACGCCGAGGGCGAGCGCGACGTCGCGGTACTGACCGGCCCGGTGCACCTGCGCGCGCCAGTCGGTGCCGGTGACCCGGTGCTGCAGGTCGCAGGGGACCTCGAGGATGGTCAGACCCGCGTCGAGCACGTCGACGGTCATGCCGACCTCGACACCCCAGCCGCGGGCGAAGGGCGTGGCCGCGGCGATCGCGGCCGGCGAGAGGCAGCGCATGCCCGAGAGCGGCTGTCTCGGCGACCACCCGGTCAGCTCCTCGATGCCGCGGCGGGCCAGGCCGACGACGAGGCCGTGCCCCCCGGCGCTGCCCTTCTGCTCGGGGAGCGTCGCGATCGTGAGGTCGGCCTCGCCGCGCGCGACGGGACCGACGAGGGCGCCGACGGCCTGGGCCGACGCCTCGAGGTCGGCATCGACGAAGAGGATCGACGTGCTGGCGTCGAGACGCCCGACACGACGCAGCCCGGTGACGCGACCGAGGCCGCTCATCATCGCGTCGGCCTTGCCGTGGTTGCGCACGTGACGGACGACCTCGGCACCCTCCCGGGCGGCGATGACGGCGGTCCCGTCGGTCGAGCCGTCGTCGACGACGACGACCGCGGAGACGCCCGGGATGGTGCGCACGCCCCGGATCGTCTCGGCGATCCGGGCCGACTCGTCCTTGGCCGGGATGACGACGGCGACGGACAGCGGTGGAGTCGTCGTCATCGGGGCGCGTCCTCTCAGCGCAGGGTGACCTGGCGGTTGGTCAGGCCGGCCTTGGCGCCGCGCTCGGCTGCGGTGAGCGGCTCGGTCGACGCGGCCGCGGCCTCGATCCGCGTCTTCATCGCGGCGACGGCGTCTTCGAAGTCGGCGGCCGAGGAGCCGGGGTCGACCTCCCACACCGGGATGAGCAGGCCGCTCGAGCGGAAGCAGCCGAGCAGGCGGCCGTCCTCACCGAGGTGGCTGTCGCCGGCGGCGTGGAGCCGCGCGAGGGCGCCTGTGGCCGTGTCCTCGTCGAAGGGCAGCACCCAACGGACGTAGGTGCGCTCGCCGATGCGGCACCAGAAGGCGGACGGCGCGGCGTCGAGCTTGACGGTCGGGATGGCCGACTCGTTGGCACGCTCGAGCGACTCCTTGCCGTCGGCGTCGAGGTCGGCGTCGGCGACCCAGAAGTCGAAGCCCTCGTGCAGCTGCATCTCGAACGCCGAGTCGGTGTCGAGGATGTCCTGCAGGCGCGGGGTGTCGGCCATCGACACGGGCAGCGTCGTCACCGGCGAGCCGGCCTCGGCGACCGACGCGAGGGCGATGGCCTGGGCGATGTCACGGCTCGTGTCGCCGCTCGCGTTGCCGGACTGGATGCCGACGAGCACCTCACCGCTCTCGCGGTGCAGGCCCGGCCACGCCAGCGGGAGCACGGTCGCGATCGTCACCTCGTCGGGCGCACCCTCCGGGGTCTTGCCCTCGGCGAAGCGGACCGTCGCGGTCGCGGCCGGCACGATCTCGCGCATCGCGACCCAGTCGGTCTCGTTGGGCAGGCCCTCGAAGGGGCGGGCCACGAAGGGGGCCGGAAGCGGACGTGCGGAACGGTCTGCGCGCTCGCTGCGCGGTCGTCGTGATGCCTTACCCATGCGCGCCACCCTAGTGGCCGGGCCGGGGTCAGCCGAACGCGGTCGCGAGCGGGGCGAGGGCCAGCACGTCGTCGGGGCCGTCGAGCCCGACCGGCGCGACGAAGGCCGTCGTGACGCCGAGGTCGGCGAGGCCCGCGAGCCGGGCCGCGTGCTCCGTCGACGTGCCCGCGTGGTGCCGGGCCGCGAAGGCCGCTGCGGCGGTGGGGCCGCGGTGCCGCTCGACGCGGGACCAGACGTCGTCGCGGTCGCGGCCGACGAGCGGGAGGTCGAGCACCGTCGCGTGGACCGTCGAGCGGTCGCGTCCTGTCTCCGCGACGAGCGCGAGGTAGCGCGCCACCTTGGCGAGACCCGCCTCGTCGGACGGCACGTTGCAGCCGTCGCCGAGGCGGGCCGCGATGCGCAGGGTGCGGTCACCGCCACCACCGACGATGACCGGGATGTCGCCGACCGGTCGGGGGTAGGACGTCGTCTCGGGCAGCGAGACCCGCCGTCCGGCATACGGCTTGGTGCCCGGGGCCCAGAGGGCCTTCATCGTCTCGATGCCCTGCTCCAGCGCGTCGAGCCGCGCTCTCGCGGAGGGGAACCCGAGGCCGTATGCCGTGTGCTCGCGCTCCCACCAGCCGGCACCGACCCCGACGAACGCCCTCCCACCCGTGAGCGCCGAGAGCGTCGCCACGGCCTTGGCGGTGATGCCCGGGGCGCGGAAGGTGACGGGCGTGACGAGGGTGCCGAGCTGGAGCCGCGACGTCGAGGCGGCGAGGGCACCCAGGGTCACCCACGGCTCGGGGATCGGGTCCCACGCCCGGCCGACCTGCGGGATCTGGATGAGGTGGTCCATGAGTGCGAGGCCTGCGAGACCGGCCTCCTCGGCGGCCCCGGCCATGTCACGCAGCCAAGCGAGCAGGTCGCCCTCGGCGGGGAAGCGCGAGAGCTGGAGCACGACGCCGCGCAGGTCCTCGTGCTGAGCGGGCGAAGTCGACGCGCGAGCGGACTCGGCCGCGTCACCGGTGGCGGCCCGCTCGTCCGTGGCGACACGGACGACCTGCCACCCCTCGGCCTCGAGCAGGTCGACCGTCGCCGCGACCGACGCCAGCTGGCTCGTGAGGACGCGGGAGGGGACCGGGCGGTCGCGGGCGGCGTTGCGCGAACGGCACACGCCGGCAGGGGTGTCGAGGAAGACGGCGACGGCCGGAAGGCCGACGGCCCGGGCGGCGTCACGCCAGCCGCGGCGGCGGGCGGGGTCGGTGCCGAGCGTGTCGACGACGGTCGTCAGGCGTCGGCCGAGGCGGGCCGCGACCACCTGCTCGAGGAGCGAGAAGGCGTCGGCGGAGGCGTCGAGGTCGTGCTCGCCGCTGCCGACGACACCGCGCAGCGCATCCGAGGAGACGACCTCGTCGGCGCGGTATCGCGAGGCGGCCCACGTCGACTTCCCCGACCCGGAGGCGCCCACGAGGACGACGAGCGCCGGGTCGGGAAGGGACACGGCGCGGGCTGCCCGTCGGCTCAGTGCGAGCGGCGGCGCGAGGGCCCGCCGAGGGACGCCCAGACCGTGCGGCCGTTGGGCTCCTCGATGACGCCCCACTCGTGCGCGAGCGAGCGGACGATGCGCAGCCCGCGTCCGCCGGGTGCCCACGTGGTCGGCGGTGCTGGGCGCGGGGCGGTCGGACCGCCACCGTCGGAGACCTCGACCTCGACGACGTTGTTCTTGACCTTCCAGTGGATGCGGATCGCACCGTCGGACAGGGGTTTTGCGTGGCGGATGGCGTTGGCGACGAGCTCGCTGACGACGATCTCCGCCTCGTCGATGACCTGCGGCGAGACCTCACGTGCCAGGAGGTCCTCGACGAGCTCCTTGCGGATGCGGGGAGCCGCGGACGGGGCCCACTGGATGCGGACCGTGCGCTTCTCGCCCAGCGGAACGGCTGGGACGTTGCTCATGGATCTCCTCGCGATCGCGTTGGCTCGTCGGGCGTCCACGTTCATGTGGGACGCCGAGCCGCTCCCCTGTGTGCTCGCCACGTCAGTCCTCCTCACGGGCGATTCGCATGCCCCCGTCGTTGAACGCTAACGAAACCTGCGCCGGACCTCAATGAAGTGTGAGTTTTTCCCGTGCCGCTGACCTGTCGATTCGTCCATATCAACCTCTCTAGCGCGGAGACTAGAGAAGGCGATACGGCCGCATCGACGGAGGCGGCGCGACACACCCGGCGTTCGACTCGATCCGCCCCGTACCCATGTGTCCGCCTCTTGCACAGCGAACAGTCGCGATATATCGTCGACCTATCGCGACTGTTCGTGAGTCGCGTTCACAGAAGGAGAACCACCATGCACGGACACCACCACCACCGACGTGAGTCCGGCTGGGACGGCAACTGGGGCGGCGGCTGGGGAGGCCAGGGCAACGGCCCCGGCTTCGGACCCGGTCGAGGCCCCTGGGGCGGTCCCGGAGGACCCGGCCCCGGCGGCCGTGGCCGCCCCGGGCCGCCCCCGTGGGTCGCCGACCTCGTCCGCCACTTCGGCGGACCCGGGTTCGGCTCCGAGTTCGGCGGACGCCGCGGGCCCCGCGCCCGACGCGGCGACGTCCGCGCCGCCATCCTCGACGTCCTCGCGGGCGACGAGATGAACGGCTACCAGCTCATCCAGCAGATCTCCGAGCGCACCGGCGGCGCGTGGAAGCCGAGCCCCGGCTCGGTCTACCCGACCGTCCAGCAGCTCGAGGACGAAGGCCTCGTCGAGGGCCGCGACGTCGAGGGCCGGCGACTGCTGCGCCTCACCGACGCGGGTCGCACCTACGTCGAGGAGAACGCCGAGGAGATGGCCGCCACCTGGCGGCCCTTCGAGGAGTCGACCGAGGAGGAGGCCCCCCGCCCCTCCGGCGGCGCCAACGACCTCATGCCGCTCGTCGGCCAGGTCATGGGCGGCATGTGGCAGGTCGTCACGACCGGCACGTCACAGCAGCGGGCGGAGGCGGCGGAGATCCTCACGGAGACCCGGCGCAAGCTCTACCGCCTGCTCGCCGACGGCGACCCCGAGTAGGCCGGAGTACGCCCGAGAACGCCGGAGCACGCCGCTCCGCCTGCACCCCGAGCGCGTTCAGTCGCGCTCGGGGTGCAGCACGAAGAAGCCGAGGTCGCGCCCGCCGGCGCGCTCCTCGTACGCCGTGTAGCCGCGGTAGAAGTCGAGCGCCGCCTCGCGCACCCGCTCCTTGTCCGGGCCCTGCACCTGCTCGGCCCGGACGCGGTGCACGACCCCGTCGACCTCGAGGGAGGCCTGCGGGTGGGCCCGGAGGTTGAAGTACCACGCCGGCGGGGTGGCCGACCCGTAGTGGGAGGCGATGACTCCCCACCCGTCGTCGAGCGGCGCGAGCATGAGCGGCACGGTGCGGGGCTGCCCGGNGGGGGGGAGCCACTGGCTCGGCAGGGTCCGGCCGGGCGCGAACCGGTGGGCCAGCAGGTCGAGACGGTGCAGCGTGCGCTTCGAGACCCACGCTCCGGGTTTGGACGCGACGAGCCGTCGGAGGGCGCGCTGGACCGGGTTGGCGTCGTCGACGGGGCGCAGCTGCATGCCTGCAGCGTAGGACCCGTCGGGACCATGCGGGCCTCGTCCGGCAGGATGGCTGGGTGCTCCCGTCCGCGCCCTCCGAACGCTCCGGCCCGTCCGGCCTCCTCGTCGCCGGCACGTCGTCCGATGCCGGCAAGTCCGTCATCGTCGCGGGACTCTGCCGGGTGCTCGCGCGCCGCGGTGTCCGGGTCGCCCCGTTCAAGGCACAGAACATGTCGAACAACTCGATGGTCTGCCTCGACGGCGGCGAGATCGGCCGAGCCCAGTGGCTCCAGGCCGTCGCCGCCCGGGTCGAGCCGACGACGGCGATGAACCCCGTCCTGCTCAAGCCCGGCACCGACCGCCGGTCGTTCATCGTCGTGCGCGGCGAGCCCGCCGGGACGCTCGAGGCGGGACAGTATGCCGCCGGGCGGGCCCACCTGGCCGACGCGGCGTTCACGGCCTACCGCGAGCTCGCCGACGCGTACGAGCTCGTCGTGTGCGAGGGCGCGGGCTCCCCCGCCGAGGTCAACCTCCGCTCGGGCGACTACGTCAACATGGGACTGGCCCGCGAGTTCGGACTGCCGGTCGTCGTCGTCGGCGACATCGACCGCGGCGGGATCCTCGCCGCGCTCTACGGCACGTGGGCGCTCCTCGACGAGGACGACCGGGCACTGCTGAAGTCCTTCGTCATCAACAAGTTCCGCGGTGACGTGTCGGTGCTCGAGCCGGGGCTCGACACCATCACCGACCGCACCGGCGTGCCGTTCCACGGCGTCATCCCGTGGCTGCTCGACGTGTGGCTCGACAGCGAGGACACCCTCGAGGTCGGCCACTGGCGTGCCTCGACGGCCCTGTCGGCGACGTCACGGGAACGGCTCAAGGTGGCCGTCCTCCGGCTGCCCCGCATCTCGAACGCCACCGACGTCGACGCGCTCGCTGCCGAGCCCGGCGTCGACGTGCTGGTCACGATCGACCCGGCCGTCGCCGACTCGGCCGACCTGCTCGTGCTGCCCGGATCTCGTTCGACTGCAAGCGATCTCGCGTGGTTGCGGGAGCGCGGCCTTGCTGACGTCGTCGCCCGGCGTGTCGCATCCGGGCGGCCCGTGCTCGGCGTCTGCGGCGGCTACCAGATGCTCGGGCACGAGATCGAGGACGACGTCGAGGGCCGGGTCGGGGTCGTGCCGGGCCTCGGACACCTGCCCGTCCGCGTCGAGTTCGGTGCGGACAAGGTGCTCGCGCGTCCGGTGGGTTCGTGGTCCGGCCACGGTGTGGACACGGCCTACGAGATCCACCACGGGATCGCGCGCCGACTGCCCGCGGACGACCAGGTGGTCGCGAACTCGCCTGAGCCGCATGCCTTCCTGGACGGCTGGAACGTCGGTGAGGTGTGGGGCACGATGTGGCACGGAGCCTTCGAGAGCGACGACTTCCGCCGCGCCTGGCTCGCGCAGGTCGCCCGAGCGGCCGGCTCGCACTGGCAGCCCGACGCGGACGCTCTCGGCTTCACGCAACGTCGCGAGCGGATGCTCGACACCCTCGCCGACGCCCTCGAGGAGCACGTCGACATCGACGCCCTCCTCTCGTTCACCCGGATGGGAGCCACACCATGATCGAGCGCATCCGCGTCATCGGGATCGGGATGGGCGATCCCGGGCACGTCACCGGCGAGGCGACGCGGGCCCTGGCCACCGTCGACGCCTTCCTCGTCGCCGACAAGGGCGACGCGAAGTCCGACCTCGTCGCCGCCCGGGACGCCGTCTGCGACGCCCTCATCCCCGCCGACCACGCCTACCGCGTCGTGGAGGTCACCGACCCGCGACGGGGGCCGGACGCCGAACGCGACGCGGCGGCATACGACCGCGGCGTCCGGGACTGGCACGCGGCGCGCGTCGAGGCGTACGCCGTCGTCATCGACGGGCTCGCCGACGGCGAGACGACGGTCGGCTTCCTCGTGTGGGGCGACCCGGCGTTCTACGACTCGACGATCCGGGTCGTCGACGCGCTCGTCGAGCGGTACGCCGCGGCCGGCGTCCGCGTGGAGCACGACGTCATCGCCGGGATCAGCGCGCCGCAGCTGCTCGCCGCGCGCCACCGCATCCCGCTCAACCGCATCGGTGCGCCGATCCACATCACGACCGGTCGCCGGCTCCTCGACGAGTACGACCCCTCGCTCGGCGACGTCGTCGTCATGCTCGACGGGCACCTCGCGTGCGCGGAGCTCGCTGGTGCCTACCCCGACCTCGAGCTGTGGTGGGGCGCCTACCTCGGCACGCCCGACGAGCAGCTCGTGCACGGGCGACTCGCCGACGTCGTGGACGAGGTGCGCCGCGTGCGCGCCGAGGCCCGCGAGCGGCACGGGTGGGTCATGGACACCTACCTGCTGCGACCCCCGGCCGGCGCACCGGAGCGCCCTGGCCCGCCGCCGTTCCCCGAGACGGAGCCGCTGACCGACGGCGTCGTCACGGTGCGCCCCCTCACGGCCGCCGACTGGGAGGTCGTGCGCGACGAGCACAACAACGAGGAGTCGCTGCGCTGGGACTTCGCGGGCGAGCCGCTGACCGACGAGGACGCGCGGCGCAAGACGGCCGCGGCCAGGCTCGAGTGGCGACGCGGACGGGCGGCGCGCTTCGTCATGACCGACGCGGAGTCCGGTCAGGGCGCCGGCGTCATCGGGATCATGCGGATGGGGCCCCCCGGGACCGGGCTCGTGGGCTACGGCGTGCTGCCCGCCTTCCGTGGCCGCGGTTTCACGACGCGGGCCCTGCGGCTCGTCTCGAAATGGGCGCTGGAGGACGCGGGTCTTGCACGCCTCGAGCTCGGTCACAAGGTGGGCAACGAGGCGTCAGGTCGGGTGGCCGCGAAGGCCGGCTTCCGGGCCGAGGGTCGGCTCAGCGGGCGCCTGCCCAACCCGGACGGAACCCGCTCCGACGAGATCTACTACTCCCTGACGCGCGAAGCACCAGCCGCGACCGGGCCCGCTGAACCCGGCGAACCCACCGAGCCCAACGGACCCACCGACCGGCCCGCCGGCTGACCACGGTCCACCCGAAGTGGTCCCGTGGGTGGTCACGAGGGTCCCTCGACGGTCCCGTCAGACCCGGGCGAGGAACTCGAGGACGCGCTCCCGCACGAGCGCCGCAGCGTCGGGGTCGTAGGCCGACGTGCTGGCGTCGGCGAAGAGGTGGCCGCACCCGGCGTACGTGAAGAGCTCGCCGTCCGCGGCGGCCGCGACGACGGCCCGGGCCGCGTCGACGTCACCCTCGTCCATGAAGAACTCGTCAGCCTCGCCGCCGTGCACCTGGACGGGAACGCCCGTGGGCCAGTCGGGCGCGAACTCCCCGAGCGGGATGGCCGAGTCGAGCAGGACGGCACCACGGGCCCCGGGCCTGGTCTGGGCGAGCCGCTGCGCCGCCATGACGCCGAGCGAGAATCCGGCGTAGACGAGGTCGTCGGGCAGGCCCTCGGCCGCGGCGACGCCCTGCTCCTGCAGGTTCCCGAAGCCGATCGACCGCGCGTTGGCCATGCCCTCGTCGAGGGTGGTGAAGCTCTTGCCGTCGTAGAGGTCCGGCGCATGGACGGTGTGCCCGGCGGCGCGCAGGGCGTCGGCGAAGGCGAGGAAGCCCGGGGTCTGGCCCTGGGCGTGGTGGAGGAGGAGGACGTCAGCCATGCTTGCTCCTGTGCTCGATGGATACCGCGCTGTTGATCCAACAATCTAGACTGATCCAACAATGTCGACCAATAGCCCGCAGCTGCCCGACTACGAGCTCCCCGACGCGGTGGAGCTGACGACGCCTGCCCAGCTGCGCGCGATCGCCGACCCCCTCCGGTCCTCGCTCCTCGACCTCGTGCTCGAACGGGCAGCAACGGTCTCCGAGCTGGCCACCGCCGTCGGCCGGCCCAAGAGCACCGTCGCGCACCACGTCGGCGTGCTCGTCGACGCCGGCATGCTCCGGGTCGTGCGCACCCGCCGCGTCCGGGCCATCGACGAGCGCTACTACGGTCGCACCGGACGCACGATCGCCATCGGCGTCGCCCGCCACCCCGGCGACCCGACGATCCCCGTGTGCGTCAACGGGCTCTCGGTCGCCGCCGCCGAGTCGGTCCCGGCCCACGAGGACGACACGCTCTACAGCACCCTGCGCCACGTCCGCATCCCCAGGGAGAGTGCGTCGGAGTTCTGGCGTCGGGTCGAGGGGCTGGTGCGCGAGTTCACCGCGCTGCCCCGCTCGGGTGACACGGTCTACGGCCTCGCCGTCGGCCTCTACCCCACCGACCAGCCCGTCCTCCCCGAGGCAGTGGCGACCGACGAGGAGCAGTCTTGACCCAGCCGCCACTCCCCCTTCGCGTCAGCGCCGTGTCGATCGACTGCGCCGACCACGTGGCGCTCGCGGCCTTCTACGCCGAGCTGCTCGGCGGCACCGTGCTCTGGTCCCACGACCACGCGTCGGCGGTCGAGGTCGACGGGCTGGTGCTCGTCCCGCAGGCCGTCGCCGGCTACGTGGAGCCGGAGTGGCCCGGCACGTCCGTCGTCCACCTCGACGTGACCATCGCCGCCGACGACCTCGACGCCCAGACGGAGCGCGCCGTGGCTCTGGGAGCCCGCCTCGCGGCACCGCAGCCCGACGGCCGCTGGCGCGTGCTGCTCGACCCCGCCGGCCACCCGTTCTGCCTGACGCCGTTCGCTCCCTGACAAAACGACCAGACGGGGCCCGTTCCCGTCATACGCTCGGAGTCACACCGCTGACGAGGAGTCGAGCATGAACGAGGGACCTTCGGCTCCCCCCGGCTGGTACCCGGCCGGTGAGGGCGAGCGCTACTGGGACGGTCGTGCGTGGACGCCGCACACCCGCCCTCCCATGGCCCCACCCGTGGTGGCGACGGACGCCCACGGGCTCCCCCACAACGTCCCGAACGCGCCGTGGGGACAGGCCGGGTGGCCACCACCGTCACGACCGTCCGGGCAGTCCGGGCCGCCCGGCATGGTCGGGACGCCGGTCTACTACACCCAGGTCGCCCCGAAGAACCCGGCCCTCGCCCTCATCGCGTCGTTCTTCGTGCCGGGTCTCGGCAGCATCATCAACGGCGATGTCGCCAAGGGGATCGGGATCTTCATCGGCTACGTCCTGAGCTTCGTGCTCGTGATCGTGCTCGTCGGGATCGTCGGCGTGTTCGGCTTCTGGGTCTGGGGCATGGTCGACGCCTACCAGGGCGCCCGCCGCTGGAACGCCGCCCACGGGATCCTCAGCTAGCGCGATTTCGCTCCCGCGACGGCGCCACCGGAGGAGACTCGGAAGATGGCGCGACGAAACCTCAAGTGCCTCATCCTCGGCCACCGCTACACGCGGTTGAAGCTGAAGGGACGCACGATCCTGACCTGCAAGCGGTGTGGTGACGTCGATGTCGTCGAGCACGACATGCGCGGCCTGCAGTTCTGACCCCACCCTCGAGAGCGTGATCACGCGCGCGATCGCGCTCTTCAGGGTGGGTCGACGTCGCCGCTGGGGCAGGGGTTGTAGAGGAATGTCCCACCGAAGGCGGTGTAGCAGCGGCTCGTCCGGTCGACGGACACCGGCGCTGTCGGCGCCGCCAACGGGAACTGCACCACGCGCGGCGACACGTCGAGTCCATGCCCCAACGGAGGACCGGGCAGGGGCGCCGTCTGGGAAACCCCGGGATGGCCACGCGACGTCGAGCCGGACAGGTCAGTCCTCGAGGTCGCCCTCGACGTCGAGGTAGACCTGCTGCAGGTCGGCCATCAGCTGCGGGTCCGGCTCCTTCCACAGCCCCCGGTCGACGGCCTCGTGGAGCCGCTCGACCATGCCGTGCAGCGCCCACGGGTTGGCCTGCTGGAGGAAGTCGCGGTTCTCCTTGTCGAGCACGTACGTCCGGGCGAGCTGCTCGTACATCCAGTCCGTCACGACTCCGGCCGTCGCGTCGAAGCCGTAGAGGTAGTCGACCGTCGCGGCGAGCTCGAACGCCCCCTTGTAGCCGTGCCGCCGCATCGCCGCGATCCATCGCGGGTTGACGACGCGGGCGCGGAAGACGCGCGCCGTCTCCTCGGTGAGGCTGCGGGTCCGCACGGAGTCGGGCGTCGTCGAGTCGCCGACGTACGCCTTGGGCTCGCGACCGGTGAGCGCGCGGACCGTCGCGACCATGCCCCCGTGGTACTGGAAGTAGTCGTCGCTGTCGGCGAGGTCGTGCTCACGCGTGTCGATGTTCTTCGCCGCGACGTCCATCCGCGCGTACGTGCGTTCCATGTCGGCCCGAGCGGGTATGCCGTCCAGCTCGCGCCCGTAGGCGAAGCCACCCCAGGTGGCGTAGACCTCCGCGAGGTCGGCGTCCGAGCGCCAGTTGCCCGACTCGATGAGGGGCAGGATGCCGGCGCCGTAGGAGCCCGGCTTGCTGCCGAAGATCCGGGTCGTCGCGCGGCGGGCGTCGCCGTGGTCGGCGAGGTCAGCGGCGACGTGGGCGCGCAGGTAGTTGTCGTCGGGTGACTCGTCGAGGTCGGCGACGAGGCGCACGGCGTCGTCGAGCATCGCGATGACATGCGGGAAGGCGTCACGGAAGAAGCCGGAGATGCGCACCGTCACGTCGATGCGCGGTCGGCCGAGCTCGGCGAGCGGGATCGCGTCGAGACCGACGACGCGGCGGGACATCTCGTCCCAACGCGGGCGAACGCCGAGGAGCGCCAGCACCTCGGCGATGTCGTCGCCCGACGTGCGCATCGCCGACGTGCCCCACACCGACAGGCCGACCGAGCGCGGCCACTCGCCCGTGTCGGCGCGGTGCCGGGCCAGCAGGTCGTCGGCGAGGAGCTGCCCGGTCTCCCAGGCGAGACGAGACGGTATCGCCTTCGGGTCGACGGAGTAGAAGTTGCGCCCGGTCGGCAGGACGTTCACCAGTCCACGCAGGGGCGACCCCGACGGACCGGCCGGGACGTAGCCGCCGTCGAGCGCGTGGAGGACCGCGTCGATCTCCCCCGTCGTGGCCCGCAGCCGCGGGACGACCTCGCGGCACGCGAAGGCCAGCGAACGGCATACGCCATCGGTGTCGACCTGCGGGTCGGCGCCCAGCTGCTCGCGGACGATCCCCGGCACGGCCGCCTCGTCCCAAGCGGCCTCGGCGAGCGCGGCGACGAGCGCGCTCGCCTGCTCCTCCGCGTCGTCGACGGACGAGCGCTCGGCGTGCCCCTCACTCAGACCGAGCGCCGTCCGCAACCCCGGCACGGCGCCGACGGCACCGGCGAAGACCTGGTTGGCCCGCAGGATCGCGAGCACGAGGTTGGCGAGGCCCTCCCCCGCGGGGGCCTCGCCAAGGACGTGGAGGCCGTCGCGGATCTGGACGTCCTTGACCTCGCAGAGCCAGCCGTCGACGTGCATGACGAACTCGTCGAAGGCGTCGTCGTCCGGTCGGTCCTCGAGCCCGAGGTCGTGGTGCATCTGCGCGGACTGGATGAGCGTCCAGATCTCGGCGCGCAGGGCCGGCGCCTTGGCCGGGTCCATGACGGAGACGTTGCCGTACTCGTCGAGCAGCTGCTCGAGTCGGGCGATGTCGCCGTAGGACTCGGCGCGCGCCATCGGCGGCACGAGGTGGTCGACGATCGTCGCGTGGGCGCGCCGCTTGGCCTGGCTGCCCTCGCCGGGGTCGTTGACGAGGAAGGGGTAGACGAGCGGGAGCGCGCCGATCGTCGCGTCAGGACCGCAGGCGGCGGAGAGCGCGAGGTTCTTGCCGGGGAGCCACTCGAGGTTGCCGTGCTTGCCCATGTGGACGACGGCGTGCGCGCCGAAATCCCTGGCGAGCCAGTCGTAGACGGCGAGGTAGTGGTGCGTCGGCGGCAGGTCGGGGTCGTGGTAGATCGCGATCGGGTTCTCGCCGAAGCCGCGTGGGGGCTGGACGAGGACGACGACGTTGCCGGCGCGGATGCTCGCGGCGACGAGCTCGCCGTCGGGGTCGGTGTGGCGGTCGACGAAGACCTCGCCGGGCGCCTCGCCCCAGTGCCGGGTCACGGCGTCGCGCAGCTCGGTGGGCAGTGCGTCGAAGTGCTCGCGGTAGCGGGCGGCCGGGATGCGCACGGGCTGCCCGCTCAGCTGCTCCTGGGTCAGCCAGTCCTCGTCCTGCCCGCCGGCCTCGATGAGGGCGTGGATGAGGGCGTTGCCGGCCGTCGTGTCGGGCGTCTCGCCGTCGACGGGCTCGAGCGGCCCGGTGCCGGGGATCTCGCCGGGCTCGCCGAGGTCGTAGCCCGCGTCGCGCATCGCCCGCAGCAGCCGGATGATCGAGACGGGGGTGTCGAGACCGACGGCGTTGCCGATGCGTGAGTGCTTCGAGGGGTACGCCGACAGGACGATCGCGATGCGCCGCTCGGCGGCTGGGGTGTGGCGCAGCCGGGCGTGGTTGACGGCGAGCGTGGCGAGCCGGGCGCAGCGCTCGGCGTCGGGCACGTAGTGGGGCAGCCCGTCGGCGTCGGTCTCCTTGAAGGAGAACACACCCCCGATGATGCGGCCGTCGAACTCGGGCACGGCGACCTGCGTCGCGACGTCGAGCGGGCTCATCCCGTCGTCGCTCGCGTCCCACTGGTCGCGGCTCCACGTCAGGCACAGCCCCTGGATGATCGGGACGTCGAGCGCGGCCAGGGCCTGCACGTCCCACGCCTCGTCGTCCTCGCCGGCACTGGCGGTGCCCGGCTTCGTGCCGCCCGCGGCGAGGACGGTCGTGACGAGCACGTCGTATGCCGTGAGGTGCTCGAGGAGGTCGGCGGGGGCGTCGCGCAGCGACGAGACGTGGACCGGCACCCCGATGCCGCCCGCCGCATCGACCGCGTCGGCGAGGGCGTGGACGTAGGCCGTGTTCTCGGCGGCGAACTGGGCTCGGTAGAAGAGGATCCCCACGCGGGGGCGGGTCCCGGACCGGTCGAACGGCCGGGGCTCAGGACGCTCGAGGACGCCCCACGTCGGCAGGGTGACGGGCGGCTCGAAGCCCTCGCCCGTCATGAGGAGCGTGTCGCCGAGGAAGGCGTGCAGCTCGCGCAGGTTGGCGGCCCCGCCCTCCGCGAGGTAGCGGTGCGCCTCGGCGACGACGCCGGGCGCGACGGTCGAGAGCTCCATGAGGGCGGCGTGCGGGGTCTGCTCACCGCCGAGCACGACCATGGGCTTGCCGCCGGCGCGGATCCGCCGGAAGCCCTCGCAGAGGTCCTGGGGCCCGCCGAGGATGCGGGCCACGACGACGTCGGCGGCCTCGATGGCCTCTGCCATCGAGGTGTGACCGGGACGCGACGGGTTGGCGAGCAGGTAGTCGGCACCGCTCCCGCGGGCACACAGCAGGTCGGTGTCGGACGTCGAGAGCAGCGCGATGCGCGTCACTGGAACTCCTCGGCGGGGTGTCCACGCCCCGCGGTCGAAAGGAAAGAGAAGCGCTGCCGGCAGTTCCTGACTCACCGCCTCCCTCACGGGTGGCGGCTCACAGTGGCGGGACCGTCCCGGATTCTCACCGGGTTCCTGGGTCGACGACGCTGGGCCCACCCTAGCCCGTGCCCGTCCCACCGTCGCGACGGAGGCCGCTCGATAGCGTGACCGGGTGCGCATCCTCGACCTCACCGACCTGACCGGACGTCCGGTTTCCGACTTCGGGAGCGAGGGGTTCTCGGTCGCCGGGCTCGCCCGGGGCACCGACACCCACGTCGTCGTCCTCGCGCTGGAGCCCGGCGGCATCATCGGCCGGCATCCCGCCGTGGGCCGCCAGCTGCTCCTCCTCGTGGCGGGCAACGCGCTCGTCAGCGGCGACGACGGGGTGCCCGTCGAGCTCGCCGCCGGACACGCGGCCGTCTGGGATCCGGGCGAGAGCCATGAGACCAGGAGCGCGACCGGGATGACCGCGCTCGTCGTCGAAGGTGACGTCACCCTGGCCTGAGACGGGCGTCTTGACCTCCTCGGGCTCGGGCCTACCATGTGCCGCGTGACCGCCCCGACGAGCCGAGAGCGCCGGGCAGGCGATGCCTGTCCCGGGGTCAGTCGACCCTTCGTCGCGGTCGACGGCTCCATCGTGCGGCTCCGTCCTGCTGCTCAGCCGGTGCGCCTCGAAGCGCTGTCCGGACTCATGGATATCGTTGCAGGACAGACAGATCCGGCGATCCAGCTGACGTCCCGCGGCGCGCTGCAGCTGAGAGGGCTGCCCGACCCGCTGACGCCGCGGATCCGCGACGCGATCCGGGCGACGGGCCTCGTCCCGTCCGCGACCCACGAGCTGGTCCGCAACGTCGTCGCCTCACCGCTCTCAGGTCTCGACGGCGCCGGGCACTGTGACCTGCGTCCCGTGACCCGAGCCCTCGACACCGCGCTCCGCGCCGACCCCGACCTCGCCCACCTCGGTGGCCGCTTCCTCTTCGTCCTCGACGACGGGCGTGGCGACGTCCTGGGCGAGTCGTTCGACCTCGGGGTGATCGCGACCGGACCCGGTCGCTGCGTCGTCCTGGCCGGAGGCACCAGTCGGGGCTGGGAGGTGCCGCTGGCCGCTGCCGTCCCACGACTCGTCGCGCTCGCCCACGAGTTCGTGGAGCGAACCGGCGGCGACGAATCCGTCTGGCACGTCAGCGAGCTCGCAGAGCCCCTCGGGCCCGAGCCGACGGCTCTGGTCGACCTGCCGCCGGCCCCGGAGCGCCCGCTGGGGGCAGTCGGGGAGCACGTCGTCGTGGCCGTGCCGCTCGGTCTGCTGCGGCCCGACCACCTCGCCGCGCTCGCGCGGGTCACGGATCGCGTGCTCGTCACCCCGTGGCGCTCCCTCGTCGTCGAGAACGCCGCCGCCGCACGTCCCGAGCTGGAGGGCGCCGGCCTCGCGACGCACACCGGCTCGCCGTGGACGCGACTGCACGCCTGCACGGGCCTCCCGGGCTGCGCGCGGTCCGCCCTCGACACCCGCGCCCTGGCCCGCGAGCTCGCCCCCGTCCTGCCCGGCGGGCACCTCCCTGTGCACGTCAGCGGGTGCGAGCGTCGCTGCGGCACGCCCGCGACGGCATACGTCGACGTGCTGGCCCCGACCTCAGTCGACGCGGCACTGCGACAGATCCGCGACAGCAGCCCACCACGGCACGACCAGGAGACCCCGTGAACGTCCGGACCGAGACCGTCACCCCACCGACGCGGCGCTACGACTACCTGACGGACGGCGCGGAGATCTACCGCCGCTCGTTCGCGACGATCCGCGCGGAGGCTCACCTCGACCACCTCCCCGAGGACGCCCGCGTCGTGGCCGTCCGCATGGTGCACGCGAGCGGCGACGTCGACCTCACGGAGCACATCGCCGTGCACCCCGGGGTCGTCACCGCCGCGCGAACCGCCCTTCGGGCCGGCGCGCCGATCCTCACGGATGCCCACATGATCGCCTCGGGCATCACCCGAGCCCGCCTGCCGCGCGACAACGAGGTCGTCTGCACGCTCCGCGACGAACGCGTGGCGGCACTCGCACAGGCCTGGGGCACCACGCGATCCGCCGCCGCGGTCTCACTCTGGGGAGATCGGGTCGAGGGTGCCGTCGTCGCCATCGGCAACGCGCCGACCGCGCTCTTCCACCTCCTCGAGACCATCGCGGACGGTGGTCCGCGACCAGCAGCCATCGTCGGCATCCCCGTGGGTTTCATCGGCTCGGCGGAGTCGAAGGTCGCCCTCGCCGAGAACCCCTTCGACATCCCGTGGCTCGTCGTGCACGGCCGCCGCGGGGGGTCCGCGCTCGCGGCGTCGGCCGTCAACGCGCTCGCCCAGGAGGAGGAGCTGTGAGCGGCTGGCTGCGCGGCGTCGGCGTCGGGCCCGGCGACCCCGAGCTCGTCACCGTCAAGGCCGCGCGACTGATCGGTGAGGCCGACGTCGTCGCCTTCCACAGCGGACCACGCGGCGACTCGATCGCCCGACGCATCGCGGCGTCGTACCTCCGCGAGGGAGTCGTCGAGGAGCTGCTCGTCTACCCCGTGACGACGGGCGCGACGGACCACCCGCTCGGCTACCACGGGCTCATGGCCGACTTCTACGACGAGTCCGCGGATCGCCTTGCAGCGCACCTTGACTCGGGCCGCAACGTCGTCGTGCTCGCGGAGGGCGACCCGCTCTTCTACGGCACCTACATGTACCTCCACGACCGCCTCGCAGACCGCTACGACACCGTGGTCGTCCCCGGCGTCACGTCGGTCAGCGGTTCGGCCGCGACCGTCGCGACGGGGCTGTGCAGGCACGAGGACGTGCTGACGATCCTCCCGGGCACGCTGCCGGTGCCGGAGCTCGCGCGCCGCCTCGCCGACACGCAGGCCGCTGTGGTCATGAAGCTCGGCCGCACCTTCGAGAACGTCCGCGAGGCCCTGCGCCAGGCCGGACGGCTCGACGAGGCGCGCTACGTCGAGCGGGCGAGCTCCGACTCCGAGCGGGTGCTTCCCGTGGCCGACGTCGACGCCTCGACCGTGCCGTACATGTCGATGGTCGTCGTCCCCGGTCGCGACCTCCGGGCCGACGCCGCCGGACGCGCGGCGGCCTCACGCACCGTCGATCCCGTTGTCCCGCAAGCTCACCCGGAGACGGGCCGCGGCGAGGTCGTCGTCATCGGCCTGGGTCCGGGGCCGGAGCGGTGGCTCACCCCGGAGGCGTCCGCGGCCCTCGCCGAGGTCGGTCACGTCGTCGGCTACGCCCCGTACGTCAACCGGGTGCCACAGCGCGAGGGACTGACCCGCCACGCGTCGGGCAACACCGTCGAGGTGGACCGCGCCCGTGACGCCCTCGAGCTGGCCCGCAAGGGCGAGCGCGTCGGCGTCGTCTCCGGTGGCGACGCCGGCGTCTTCGGCATGGCGTCGGCCGTGTTCGAGGCCGCCGAGACGCACGGCTACGCCGACGTCCGCGTACGCGTGCTGCCCGGTCTCACCGCCGCGCAGGCGGTCGCGGCCCGCGCCGGCGCACCTCTGGGTGGCGACTTCGCCGTCATGTCGCTCTCCGACCGGCTCAAGCCGTGGACGGTCATCGAGAGGCGTCTGCGCGCCGCTGCGTCGGCCGACCTCGTCGTGGCGCTCTACAACCCCGCGTCGCGCAGCCGCACCGAGCAGGTCGCCCGCGCCCGGGAAGTCTTCCTCGAGGAGCGCGACCCCGCGACCGTCGTCGTCGTCGGCCGCGACGTGGGGCGTGCCGAGGAGTCCTTGACGGTGACGACGCTTGCCGACCTCGACCCGACGACGATCGACATGAAGTGCCTCGTCATCGTGTGTGCCTCGGGTTCCCGCGTCACGGATGCCGGCCAGGTGTGGACACCCCGCTACGTCCACTGACGCGCGTGCCGGCGGTGCGACGTGCCCGAGGACGCGAGCAACACTCGACAGTCGTGCGTGTCCGTCCGCTGGTCGTGCACGGAGGGCGGTGGCGTTCTATGGTCCGGCCATGTCCTCCCAGTCGCCTTCCCAGTCGCCCTCCCCGACGAGCTCGGGGCTTCCGGCAGAGTCCCGCCGACTTCCCGTGATCGGTTTCATCGCGCTCGTCGTCCTCTACCTCGTCATCGTCCAAGGCCTCGGCCTCCTGCTGACTCGCGGCCTCGACACGAAGTACGCGGCGCCCACCAGCGTCAACGAGCTGTGGCGCAGCATCACCGTCCCGGTGGGGCTCTCGGTCGTCCTCGTGGCCGCGGTGATCTCGTGGCTGCGTTGGTGGCGACCGGTGGTTCACGACGACCGGCCCGTCCAGCGCTGGCTCGTCATCGTGCCCGTCCTCATGCTCGCCTCCGTCCTCATCGTGACGAACTACGCAGGGTTGGCCGACCGCGGCCTCGGCTTCGCCGTGCTGCTGCTGCTCTCGACGCTGTTCGTCGGCGCCGGTGAGGAGCTGATGTTCCGCGGACTGGGCGTCACCGTCTTCCGCTCCAACGGGTTCACCGAGGGCAAGGTCGCCCTGTGGTCGACCGTCATCTTCGGACTGGCACACGCCTCGAACCTGATCAGCGAGGGGCCCGGGGCGTTCGTCCAGGTGCTGGTCACCATCGCCGCCGGCTACTTCTTCTACCTGATCCGCCGGCGCTCTGGGGGAATCTGGCTGCCGATGCTCGTGCACGGCCTGTGGGACTTCTCGCTGGTCTCCGCCGGGGTCGTTCCGGGCAAGAGCTACCCGCTCGTCATCGTCGCGATCCTGACGATGATCGGCCTCGTCGTCCTGCTGCTCGTTCGCCGCCACCACATCGAGCCGGTAGATCGACCCGCCGCCGTCTGAGACGCGACCACCCACCGTAGGAGCACGATGTCCGCCGCACCGCCCCGCCGCGCCACACCTCGCATCGAACCCTCTCCCCGCGTCGGACTGATGATGTTCGCCGCCTATGCCATCGTGGTCGTCGGGCTGATGAGGATCTCGGGGATCGGCTACGAGCACTTGTTCGACTCCACCTCGAACACCCTGCGTGCGGCCGTGCTCCCGTTGGCCGTGGGTGCCGTGCTCGTCATCGCGTTCCTGCGATGGGCGCGGTGGGACGGGGTGTTCCACGAGCTCCAGGCGCTCTCGAAGGGGAAGCTGCTGGCCTCCCTGCCGGTCGTGATGATCGTCGTGATCGTCCTGACCCTCATGGGCGTCAGCTGGAGCCAGTTCGCCACCGGACAGGCGCTCGTGATCGCCCTGGCGGCAGCGCTGGTCGGCTTCACCGAGGAGACCGTGTTCCGGGGGATCGTGCTGCGCTCTCTCCGCACCGGCCGGCGGACCGAGGCCGCAGCCCTGGCCTGGACCGCGCTCGTCTTCGGCCTCTTCCACCTGACCAACCTGGCCCTCGGCGAGATGGGGGCACCCCTGCAGGTCGTCTTCGCCGGGCTTTCCGGTGTGTCGTTCTACCTGGCCCGCCGGCTCACCGGCACCCTGTTCGCCGCGATGGCCCTGCACGCGTCGTGGGACTTCTCCACGTTCCTCGCCGGGGTGCACCCCGGCGAGGGGGTCTTCGTCAGCACGGCAGCCTTCGGCCTGGTGGTGATCTACGCATGGGCCCGTCATCCTCATCGTCCTGGTCCGGCGCGACCGGCACACTCCGGCCAACCCCCGCGACGCGGATGCGGTCGGGACCCGCACTCGGGACTGACCGGTTGTCATGCGGCATCCTGTGGGCATGGAGCTGGAGTTCACCGGCGAGGTCTGGCAGTGGCGCGGCCCGGCGCCGTACTACTTCGTCACCGTCCCCGAGGACGAGTCCCTTGCACTCCATGACGTCGCCCACGTCAGCTACGGCTGGGGCATGATCCCCGTCACCGCACGCATCGGACGCACTCGGTGGGCGACGTCGCTCTGGCCCAAGGACGGCGGCTACGTCGTCCCGCTCAAGGTCGCCGTCCGTCGGGCCGAGGGCGTCGAGGACGGCGACATGGTCGACGTGGGGCTGGACGTCCGCGTCGACTCGTGACGCGGCATGCTGGATGTCATGGACGACGAGACCACCCTCGACGACGAGACCGGCCCGGGCATCGACGCGCCGGCGGACGACGCCTTCACCGACCACTTCACGAGCCCGATCTACGACGACGCGGGCGACGAGCTCGCGCCGTTCGGCACGGACGAGGGAGCAGACCTGCTCGCCGACTGGGCAGCCCGCACGGACGAGCTCGGCCCGACGACGACCGTCCGCGACCTGCTCGCCGACGGTCTCGACGACCCGGCTGACGTCGACGGCATGCTCGCCGAGCTCGACGACGAGGACGGGGTCGACGCCGCGACCGTCGTCGTGGGGGCTGGCTTCACGCTGCTGCGCCTGACCGGGCAGATCGACGACGAGGGCCGCACAGCCGTGCTGCGCGCCCTCGCCGCGCTGGAGGCCTTCCACGGCGAGCAGCCCCAGCTGAGCCGGATGCGCGACGACCTCGAGTCCTTCGTCTGACCGGCGGTCCGCAGGCCGGCCTCAGACCGCCGTCCACGTCAGCGACAGCCCGCTCGGCGCGAAGACCTGCGGGGCGAGCGACTCGGGGGTCGCCGCGATCCCCGGGCCGCCGAGCGCGACCCACCCGGTGATCGCGTCGACCGTCGCGTCGTCGAGCACGCCACGCACCCATGCGGGCCGTCCTCCCGAGCGTCGCCCGGCCACCGACGGTGTCACGACGACGACGTTCGACTCGTCGCACGCGAGGAGGCACGCGCTGCGCAGCACGCGGGCGCGACCCCGGGTGCCGACCTCGAGCCGGGCGAGGAGCCCGTCGTGGTCGACCCCGGGGTGCTTGCGCTCCGTGCCGCAACAGCAGTCACGGCAGACCCGGACGATGCACATGCGCGCGGATTCGGTGTCAGCAGAGGCGTGCTCGTATGCCGTCACGCCGCCACGGGCTCGAGGGCCCGCTTGGGTGCGACGACGCGTTCCATGAGCAGGCCGAAGACGAGGCCGAGGGTGAGCCACATCGTCGCGAGCTGGGCCAGGGACGCGAGCCGGAAGTCCCACAGCAGGGCCGCGGGGACGTCGGCCGGCACCGTGTCGGGCGAGCCCGGCACGAGCACCAGCACCAGCACGACGAGCGCCACGGTCGCGACGACGTCGACGGCCCAGCGCGTGGACGGCACCGTTCCCCGCGCCGCGAGGCGCCGGTCGAGCACCGGCACGAGCAGCGCGATCGCGACCCCGAGGAGCAGGACGACGGCATACAGCATCGTGCGCCGGCCCACGGTCTCCGGGTCACCCACCGCAGGCGGGTTCGACGGGATCTTCAGTGCCGGAAGGAGACTCACGGCCGCGAAGCCGATGGTCGCGAGCACCATCGAGCGACCGAAGTCGCCTCGTCCGGGCAGACGCTCACGCATCCGGGCGAAGACGACGGCGAAGATCACACCGACCGCGACCCCGACGAGGACCGCCGTGACGGCACCCCCGACGACCTGCGCCGACCGCGACACGAGCGGCTCGTCGCCGCCGTGGGCGGGCAGGCGGGTCGACGCCGACTGGCCTCCGTGCACGGAGCGCAGGTCCTCGACGGCGAGGGCGCGGCGGATGACGGGCTCGACGACGAGCCAGATGACGACGGCTGCCGCCAGGCCCGCGGACACGCCGGCCAGGACCCCGCGCCGCAGCACGGAGCCGAAGCTCAGCCCCACCTCAGTGGCAGGGGACGCCGAGAGCGTGACGCGCGTCGTGCGTCAGCTCGTGGAGCATCTGCGCAGCGGGCGCGCTGAGCAGCGCACCGTTCTCCTGCGAGACGAAGTAGAGCGCGAAGACGGCGAACGCGAGCAGGGCCCACGCCCAGACGGGGACGCGGACGCTGGTGGACGGGGAGACGGCAGACGCCGATGCAGCAGTGGTCATGGCAGATTGACCCTTTCGTTCCATGCCTCGTGGACAGATCGCGCCGCAGCCGGTCTCCTGGCTTCCAGATCGTCACGCCTCCCCAGCCTTCCCAGCGACCCGGCGTCAACCTGCGGTCACCAGTGGCGAATGGTGGGGACTTGCTCCCTGGTCACAGTGGCGAGGACCACGTCGGAATCACACCGACTTCCCGTGCACTGCGGCACTCGCATCCTGACACAGCCCGTCCGGACATGCCACGGGGACCCTAGGGGCCCGGCGTGTTTCGCGTGGCCCGGTTGATCCGCGTGCCGTAGAGGTGCGACTCCACGAAGTCGTCGGTGTCGCGTGCCGCGAGCGCACGGCCGACGAGGATGACGGCGGCCTGGCGCAGGCCGGCGGCCTCGACCTGGTCGGCGATGTCGGCCAGCGTGCCGCGCAGCACGAGCTGGTCGGGCTGCTCCGCGTTGGCGACGACGACCACGGGGCAGTCGGGGCCGTAGTCGCCGACGAGAGACGCCATGAGCTCGCGCGTGCGCCGGATCGCGAGGTGCAGCACGAGCGTGGCCCGCGACCGCGCGAAGTGCGCGAGCGACTCGCTCTCGGGCATCTGCGTCGAGTCGCGGTGCGCCCGGGTCAGCACCACGGACTGCGCGACCTCGGGCACCGTCAGCTCGCGGCCGATGAGGGCGGCCGCCGCCGCATACGCCGGCACGCCCGGTGTCACGTCCCACGGCACTCCGGCGCGGTCGAGGCGCCGGGTCTGCTCGGCGATGGCGGAGTAGAGCGACGGGTCGCCCGAGCAGAGCCGGGCCACGTCGTGCCCAGCCCCGTGCGCGCGGACGCAGTGCTCCGTGATCACGTCGAGGTCGAGGTGCTGGGTGTCCACGAGCTCGGCACCCTCGGGGCAGTGCGCGAGCACGTCGGCGCCGATGTAGGTGCCGGCATAGAGGCACACCCGTGACTCACCGACGAGCCGCACCGCCCGGAGCGTGAGCAGGTCGGCGGCGCCCGGGCCGGCACCGATGAAGTGAATGGTCATGAGTCGGTCTCCGAGTCTCCTTGTGACACAGCCTTCTCCACCGACCACTGCACGATCGACCGGGCCGGCTTCCAGCCGTGGAGCGATCCGATGGTGTCGAGGTCCTCGACGGCGATCCGGGTCATCGACCCACCGAGCCGGCCACGCATCTCGTGCACCAGCACCTCGGTCTCGACCGTGACACCGTGCACGACGAGCCGTCCACCGGGCACGAGCGCCGCCCAGCACGCGTCGAGCAGCGGGCCCGTGGCCCCGCCCCCGACGAAGACCGCGTCGGGCCGCGGCAGCACCCCGACGGCCTCGAGCGACGCCGCCTCGACCACCCGAAGCCCGGGCACCCCGAGGGCACGCGCGTTGCGCCGCACCCGTGCGGCCCGCCCCGGGTCGCGCTCGACGGCGTGCACCTCGTTGCGCGGGTGCGCCCGGGCGAACTCGATCCCGACGGAGCCGGCACCCGCCCCGAGGTCCCACAGGACGTCGCCGGGCTGGGGCGCCAGGTGCGCCAGGGCCGCGGCCCGGACGACACGCTTGGTCAGCTGCCCGTCGTGCTCGTATGCCGTCTCGCTGAGTCCCGGCACGAGCGACCTGGCGCTCCGCGTCGGGTGCGGGTCGCACTCGACGCACACGAGGTGCAACCGAGGGGTGGGACGCCCGTCCCACGATGCGGCAACGCCCTCGGTGCGGGACTCGGCCGGCGAGCCGAGGTCACCGAGCACCGTGAGGCGGCTCGCGGCATACCCCTCCTCGACGAGCAGGGACGCGACGCGGGCCGGGGCGTCGTCCCCCGAGGTCAGCACGACGAGCCGTGCCCGCGGCGCGAGGTCACGGCGCAGTCGGTCGACGTCTCGTCCGACGAGCGTCACGACGTCGGAATCCTCTGCGGCCCAGCGCATCCGGGCGCGGGCCAGGGCGACCGACGAGACCCCTGGGTGGATCCGCACCGCGTCGGCCCCGAGCTCGCGCACGAGAGTCGAGCCGATGCCCGAGACGAGGGGGTCCCCGCTCGCGAGCACGACGACCCGACACGTGCCGGCCTCGTCGAGCACCTGTCGCAGGGCAGGGAGCAGGGGCGACGGCCAGGGCACGAGGCGACGGCCGGGACGCTCGTCGAGCATGGCGAGATGTCGCGCGCCGCCGACGACGACCTCGGCCGCATCGACGAACCGACGGCCGTCGGGGCCGAGGGACTCCAGCCCGGACGCACCCACGCCGACCACCTCGATCACAGCGGTGACCCTAGCGCGACGGATCGGGTGCCATTCGTTGTGACCGTTCCGGCCCGATACGCCCCATGTCGGCCCCATGATGTCCTATCGCACGTCGTCGGGGGACGGCAGGCAACCAAGATGCGACACAGGGGAGGAACACGAGGATGACTCACATCCACCCGGGGTCGGGGCGGCTCCCGCTGCCCCGACTGACCACGGTGACCACCCGCGGTGGGAGCGTGTCGTTCGACGTGCCCGCCGACTGGGACACGATCGAGCCGTCGCCGGACGGGGACGTGGTCGCCGCCGTCGAGCCCGACGAGTCGGACCGTTTCCGCACCAACGTCGTCCTCACGTTCGCCGACGTGGAGGGTTCGCTCGCCGAGTGGCAGCGCACGACGCAGCGCCGGGAGGCCGAGGAGCTCGACGGCTACGTCCTGCTCGACCACGACGAGGTCACCATCGGCGGCCACCTCGGGCTGCGCCGGCTCTCGACCCACTCGACCCCGGCCCACGAGTCCGTGACGACCGAGACGTGGACCACCCTCGTCGACGGCGTCGGCGTCACCCTGACCGCCCGCGTCGGCACCCTGCGCCTGGCCCAGCTGGCTCCCGTCATCGACGCCGTCGCGGCGAGCCTCGTCATGCGCGCCGACGGACTGGTGCCCGCATGAGCGTGACCTTCGACGCAAGCACCTCCCGCCTTCGGCTCGACGCCGACGCCTTCATCACGCTCGTCGAGTACGCCACCGACCCCGAGGGAGCGTGTGAGGACGTCGTCGCGCGCCTCAGGGAGGCCGGAGCGGTCGCCGACGGGGCACCGCACCCCGTCCTGCGCAACGCCCTCGCAGCGGTCACCAGCTCCCTCGGCTCGCTCCAGGTGCTCGTCACCGGTCCCGACGGGGTCCGCCTCCACCAGGCCTGGGTCGCGTTCGTCAGCGCGATGCTCACCGACCTCGCCGACGGCACCTACGACTTCGCGGCCGTGAGCACGGAGTTCGTGCCCACGACCATCGGCCGGCTGACGGGGCTGCAGGCCCGACCCCGGCTCGACCCGGCCTCGGCCGTCGTCGACGAGTCGCTGCTCGACGACCTCGCCTCCAACTCCGAGGCCGCCCGCGCCGCAGGCAGCGAGGCCCTCGCCGACCTGCTCGCGCCCTGGCCCCCGGCCGCGGCGGCGGTGCGCGCCGGACTGTGGCAGCTGTCGGTGGTCGACATCGCCTTTCCGGCGCGCGACCGCACCATCGTGCGCCGGCTCGCGTGGGTCGACGTGGACGCCGGACTGCTCCGGGTCGAGGCCGACGAGCACGGCCCGACCCTGGTGCCGACGACGTCGACCGCCGTGTGGCGGGCCATCGTCTCGATCCTGCCGACCGACGCCGAGACCGGCCCGGCGGCGCAGTCGGCCTGAGCCGCCCTGCGCCGGACCCCGCGACGTGGCAGACTGCCCGTGGCGACTGGGAGAGGAATCCGGTGCGAATCCGGAGCGGTCCCGCCACTGTGAACCTCCGACCACGCGGTCGGCGGAAGCCAGGGCATCTCCCGTCGCTGGTCGCGCCCGCCGGGCGCGTCCGGTCCACCGACGCGGGCGCGGCACCCGCAGGAGGCTCGCAGTCACGTGCGCGACGGTTCGAACGACCCTGACCACACCGGGTCACGCCCCGGCATCTTCCCCTTCTCGGCCGTCGTCGGCTCCGACGACCTGGCCCTGGCGCTCGTCCTCACGGCCGTCTCGCCCGAGGTGGGCGGCGTGCTCGTGCGCGGCGAGAAGGGCACGGCGAAGTCGACGATGGTGCGTGGCCTCGCCGCCGTGCTCCCCCGTCAGGCGGTCGTCAGCGGCTGCCGTTTCGGCTGCGCCCCCGGTGACGGCGCCGGCTGCCCCGACGGACCGCACGACGTCGGCGCCGAGGCCGGCACACGCGCCGCTCGCCTCGTCGAGCTGCCCATCGGCGCGACCGAGGACCGCGTCGTCGGGTCGCTCGACCTCGAGCGGGCGCTGGGACGCGGCGAGACGGCATACCAGCCGGGGCTGCTCGCGGCCGCGAACCGCGGCATCCTCTACGTCGACGAGGTCAACCTCCTCCACGACCACCTCGTCGACCTGCTCCTCGACGCGGCGGCGATGGGCCGCAACACCGTCGAGCGCGACGGGGTCTCCGTCTCGCACGCCGCACGCATCGTGCTCGTCGGCACGATGAACCCCGAGGAGGGCGAGCTGCGCCCGCAGCTGCTCGACCGCTTCGGCCTGACCGTCGAGGTCGCCGCGCCCCGGGAGCCCGCGCTGCGCGCCGAGGTCGTACGCCGCCGGCTGGCCTTCGACGCGTCGCCCGGCGCGTTCGTGGCGCGGTTCGAGGACGACCAGCAGGCGCTGCGCGGGCGGATCGCCGACGCTCGGTCGAGGGTCGGCGCGGTCACGCTGACCGACGAGGTGCTGACGAAGATCGCGACCGTGTGCGCCGCCTTCGAGGTCGACGGCCTGCGCGCCGACATCGTCACGGCCCGGGCTGCCGTTGCGCACGCGGCGTGGTCGGGCCGCACGACGGTCACCGTCGCCGACGTCCGGGCCGCTGCCCGGCTGGCCCTGCCGCATCGCCGGCGCCGCAACCCGTTCGACTCCCCCGGCCTCGACGAGGACCTCCTCGACCAGCTCCTCGGCGACGACGCGCCCGGTCCGGAGCCCGAGCCCGACCCGGGTCCGGGCGACGGCGGCGAACCAGAGCCAGGCGACCACGACGACGCTCTCGGCGGCGAGGCGCAGCCGAGCACGTCGTCGGAGAGGGCACACGCCGGGGACCGCGAGCCGGATCGACAGCCCGAGCCCCAGCGCTCCGAGCTCGAGCCGGGACCCGGCGAGAGCAGCGCTGGCGGCAAGCGCGAGGTGCCCACGGCTTCAGCAGTGAGCGCCGCCGAGGAGCCCTACCGGGCACAGCTCTTGCGTGCCAAGGGGATCGGCCACGGGGACCCCGGCCGGCGCTCAGCCGCCCTGACGAGCACCGGCCGCCGCGTCGGCTCGACGAGCGCCACCACCGGGCCCGTCCACCTGCCTGCGACGATCCGCGCCGCCGCCGCACGCGGCGAGGCCGGCACGGGCGCCCGGCTGCGCGTGCTGCCCCGCGACCTGCGCCGCTCGGTCCTGCAGGGCCGCGAGTCGAACCTCGTGCTGCTCTGCGTCGACGCGTCGGGGTCGATGGCCGCCCGCCGGCGCATGGAGGCCGTGAAGTCGGCGGTGCTGTCCCTGCTGCTCGACGCCTACCAGCGGCGCGACAAGGTCGGGCTCGTGACCTTCCGCGGGTCCGGCGCCGAGCTCACCCTGCCGCCGACCGGATCGGTCGACATCGCCGCCCGCCGGCTGCGCGACCTCCCCCACGGCGGACGGACGCCGCTCGCGGAAGGGCTCGTGACGGCATACGACACGTTGCGCGTCGAGCGCCTGCGCGACCCGAACCGGCGCGCGCTCCTCGTCGTCGTCACGGACGGCCGGGCCACGAGCGGCACCGACGCACTGGGTCGGGCCGCCCGCGTCGCCACGCAGCTGCGGCACGAGAGGGTCGAGAGCGTCGTCCTCGACTGCGAGTCGGGTCGCTTCCGGATGGGCCTGGCCGCCCGGCTCGCCGAGCACCTCGGCGCCGAGCACCTGCCCGTCGGCGAGCTCGCCGCCGCGGCGATCGTCGGGGCAGCGCGCGCCACCGTCGACGGCCGCCCGACGACCGGGAGGGCTGCCTGATGCGCGGGCAGCCGACCACCGTGCCCGAGGACGGGCTCACGACCCGTCAGCGCCGCAACCGGCCGCTGCTCATCGTCAACACCGGTGACGGCAAGGGGAAGTCGACCGCCGCCTTCGGCCTGGCACTGCGCGGCTGGAACCAGGGCTGGTCGGTCGGCGTGTTCCAGTTCGTCAAGAGCGCGAAGTGGCGCATCGGCGAGCAGACCGCGGTCGAGACGCTCGCCGAGCTGCACCGCGAGACCGGCAGGGGCGGCCCCATGGAGTGGCACAAGATGGGCGCCGGCTGGTCGTGGACCCGCAAGGAGGGCACCGCGGACGACCACGCCGAGGCGGCCCGCGAGGGCTGGGCCGAGATCAAGCGCCGGCTCGCCGCCGAGACGCACGCCGTCTACGTGCTCGACGAGTTCACCTACCCCATGGTCTGGGGGTGGATCGACGTCGACGACGTCGTGGCGACGCTGCGCGACCGTCCGGGTCACCAGCACGTCGTCATCACCGGCCGCCGATGCCCGGCGGGGGTCCTCGACCTCGCCGACCTCGTCACCGAGATGACGAAGGTGAAGCACCCGTTCGACGCAGGGCAGAAGGGGCAGAGGGGGATCGAGTGGTGAGCGCCTTCAGCAGCGCGGTCGACGCGGCGGTCGGCGTGGCGCTCGGCCGCCTCCCGGCCGAGCCGGAGCAGACCGGCGCCACCGTGCTGCCGCGCCTCGTCGTCGCCGCCCCCGGCTCCGGGCACGGCAAGACGACGGTCGCGACCGGGCTCATGGCAGCGCTGCGCGCTCGGGGGCTGGGCGTGTCCGGGTTCAAGGTGGGGCCCGACTTCATCGACCCCGGCTACCACTCGCTCGCGACGGGCCGCCCCGGCCGCAACCTCGACCCCTTCCTCTGCGGGCAGGACCGCGTCGCTCCACTCCTGGTCCACGGTGCGGCGGCGAACGGGACGACCGACGTCGCCGTCATCGAGGGCGTCATGGGGCTCTTCGACGGCCGCATCGGCGGGGACGGCTACGCATCGACCGCGCACGTCGCGACCCTCACGCGCACACCGGTCGTGCTCGCTCTCGACGTCAGCCACATGACCCGCACCGCCGCGGCGATCGTCCACGGCCTCGCGACCTTCGAGCCCGGCGTCCACGTGGCCGGGGTCGTGCTCAACAAGGCGGCGTCCGGCCGGCACATGCGCGAGGTCTGGTCGGCGCTCGAGGCCACCGGTGTCCCCGTGCTCGGCGTGCTGCCGCGCGACGCGGGCATCGAGGCACCGTCCCGTCACCTCGGGCTCGTGCCTGCCGCCGAGCGCGAGGAGGCGGCCCGCTCGGTGCGGCTCCTCGCCGAGCGCGTGGCCGAGCACGTCGACCTCGACGCCGTGCTGGCGATCGCCCGGTCCGCTCCCGATCTCGACGTCCCGGCGTGGGACCCCGTCGCCGCCCTGGGGGGCGGTGCCCGGACGTCCGCGGTGGGCCGGCGCCCGGTCGTGGCCGTCGCCGGCGGCCGCGCCTTCACCTTCCGCTACGCCGAGACCGACGAGCTGCTCCGGGCGGCGGGCCTCGAGCCCGTCGTCTTCGACCCGCTCCACGCGCGGTCGCTCCCCGTCGGCACCGCCGGGCTCTACCTCGGCGGCGGCTTCCCCGAGGTGCACGCCGAGACGTTGTCCGCAAACTCGGCGCTGCGACAGGAGATCCTGCGCGCCGTGCGGGCGGGACTGCCGACGGTCGCCGAGTGCGCCGGGATGCTCTACCTGTCCGAGTCCGTCGACGGCCACGAGATGGTCGGCGCCATCCCGGCCGTCGGGGCGATGGGCCCCCGCCTGACGCTCGGCTACCGCACCGCGGTCGCGCCCGGCGACTCGGTGCTCGGGGTGGCCGGCACGCGCGTGACCGGCCACGAGTTCCACCGGACGACGGTCGGCGGCGACGCGGGGTCGGCCACGGCGGGGTGGCTGCTCGACGGCACACCCGACGGCTTCGCCCTCGACCCCGCCGACACCGGCCGAGCGACGCTGCACGCCTCCTACCTCCACACCCACTGGGCGGGCCACCCCCGGCTCGCCGTCCGCTTCGCCGACGCCGTGCACGCGTATGCCGTCGGCGCGGGTTCGCGCCGGAGGGCGTCGTGAGCGACGGCGAAGGTCTCGTCGACCTGCACCACCACGGCGACCGCGACGCCGCCCCGGGCCTCGTCGACCTCGCCGTCAACGTCCGCCTGCCCGCCCCGCCGCCGTGGCTCGCCGACGTCATCGCGGGCTCGCTCCGCGACCTGGGCCGCTACCCCGACCCCACCCCCGCGGTCCTGGCCATCGCGGCACGACACCGCGTCGACCCGGCGTGCGTGCTGCCGACCGCAGGCGGGGCCGAGGCGTTCACGCTCGTCGCCCGAGCCGTGGCCGGCTACCGTCCGGTCGTCGTGCACCCGCAGTTCACCGAGCCGGAGGCCGCGCTCGCCGCCGCCGGGCGCCCCGTCATGCGGTGGGTGCTGGAGCGCGACGACGGCTTCCGCCTCGACCCGGCCACCTTCTCCCCGTCCGGCGACCACGCCCACTCCGACCTCGTCGTCGTCGGCAACCCGACGAACCCGACCGGCGTCCTCCACCCGGCCGACGACCTGCGGGCGCTGCGTCGTCCGGGGCGGGTCGTCGTCGTCGACGAGGCCTTCATGGACGCCGTTCCCGGCGAGCCCGAGTCGCTCATCGGAGCGGACCTCGAGGGCCTGCTCGTCATCCGGTCGCTGACGAAGACCTGGGGGCTGGCCGGCCTGCGCGCGGGCTACGTCGTGGGCGACCCCGCCCTCGTCGCCGCCCTCCGCGAGGCACAGCCACCGTGGTCGGTCTCGAGCCCTGCAGTCGCTGCGACCGTCGCCTGCCTGTCAGAGCGCGCCGTCGCCGAGGCCGAGGCCGCAGCGGTCGCGTTCGCCGGCGACCGCGCCGTCCTCGTGCGCGAGCTCGCTGCCGTCGGGCTCAGCACCGGAGCATCCTCGGCCGCACCCTTCGTCCTCGTCGACACGAGCCCGCTCGGCGACGCCTCGGTCCGGGAGGACCTCGCCCGTCTCGGGATCGCCGTGCGACGCGGCGAGACCTTCCCCGGACTCGGGCCGACGTGGGTCCGCCTCGCCGTCCGCGACCCCGAGACCTCGCGCGCCGTCGCCGCGGCGCTCGACGACCTGAGGAGACTGCGCCATGTCGCCTGAGCTGAGCTTCGCCGGCCTGTCGGTCCTCGTCGCGCAGATCGGACCGCACTCGGTCGCGACCGTCCACGCGCTGCTGCGCGACGGGGCCCGCGTGAGCGTCGGCGCCGCCCTGGCCGACCTGCCCACCTCGCTGCGCGACCTCGCCGAGCGCGGACTCGTCACCCCGGACACACAGGCCGACTCGACGGCATACGACGTCGTCCTCCGTGGGGAACCGTCGACCTCTCCCGCCCCACCCACCGAACCCCTTGTCGCCCAGGGCGACTCGTCGGTCGGAACGGTGACGCTCCTCGGTGGCGGGATCGGCGACCCGGGGCTGCTGACCGTCGCGGGCATCGAGGCCATCCGGCAGGCCGATGTCATCGTGCACGACCGTCTCGCACCGCTGAGCGCGCTGCGTCACGCTCGCGACGACGTGCACGTGGTCGACGTCGGAAAGATCCCGCGTGGCGAGTTCACCCCTCAGGAACGCATCAACGACCTCCTCGTCGAGCACGCGCTCGCGGGGCGCAACGTCCTGCGACTCAAGGGGGGCGACAACTTCGTCTTCGGCCGGGGCGGCGAGGAGGCCGAGGCCTGCGTGGCGCGCGGCATCCCCGTCGTCGTCATCCCGGGCATCTCGTCGAGCATCGCCGCACCCGCCCTCGCCGGAATCCCCGTGACGCACCGCAGCCTCGTGCAGGGCTTCACCGTCGTCAGCGCGCACGTGCCGCCGGGCGACCCGCGCAGCACGCTGGACTGGGCAGCCATCGCCCGCAGCCGCACCACCCTCGTCGTGCTCATGGGCGTCGCGACGCTCGGGGCGGTGGCCGACACCCTCGTCGCCGAGGGCCTGCCGCCGACGACGCCCGCCGCCGTCGTCGCGGACGCCGGCCTGCCGAGCATGCGGACCGTCCGGGCCCCACTCTCGGAGATCGACGCGACGGCCCGACGCGACGGTCTCTCGGCGCCTGCCGTCGTCGTGATCGGCGACGTCGCGGCGCTCGACGTCCTGCGATGAGCCGACCCCTCGGGCTCGCCCTCGGCTGGGCGCTCGACCAGGCGGTCGGCGACCCGGGTCGCTGGCACCCGGTGGCCGGGTTCGGCTCGGTCGCAACGGCTCTCGAGCAGAGGACGTATGCCGCCCGGCGCGCCGACGGGGTCGCGCACGTCGCGCTGCTCGTGGCCGCCACGGCCGGTCTCGGCGCTGTGGCGGAGCGCACCGCCCGGCGCAGCGATGTCGTCCACACCCTCGTGACCGCCGCCGCGACGTGGGCCGTGCTCGGCGGTCGATCCCTGACGCGCGAGGCCGCCACCATCGACGACCAGCTGCGCCGAGGTGACCTCGACGCCGCCCGGGTGCAGGTGCGCAACCTCGTCGGCCGGGACACCACACGGCTCGACGGCGACGAGGTCGCCCGCGCCTGCATCGAGTCCCTCGCCGAGAACACCTCCGACGCCGTCGTCGCCCCGCTCCTCTGGGGCGGTCTGCTCGGCGTCCCGGGCCTGCTCGGCTACCGCGCCGTCAACACCCTCGACGCGATGGTCGGGCACCGCAACGACCGCTACCGCGAGTTCGGCTGGGCCGCAGCGAGACTCGACGACGGCGCCAACTGGGTCCCGGCACGGGTTGCCGCCGCCATGGCCTTGGCGGGCGCGGGGTCGCGCGAGCGGGCGCTGCGGGGCTGGGCGGCGATCCGGCGCGACGCCCCGGCCCACCCGAGCCCCAACGGCGGCGTCGTCGAGGCGGCCTTCGCCGGCGTCCTCGGGGTGCGGCTCGGCGGGTCCAACGCGTACGACGGCCTGGTCGAGGACCGTGGCACCCTCGGCGACGGGCCGGTGGCGAGCGTCCAGGACATCGCCCCGGCCACCCGACTCGCCCGCCGGGTGGGCGCGGGATCGCTCGTCGTCGCCGTCATCTGGTCGGTTCGAGGCCGACCTCGTCGCCGACGCTGATCGTCCCGGACGTCAACAGGCGGAACACCGTCCCGGCCCGGGCGTGCAGGGCCCGCGCCGCACCGGGGCCGAGGTTGTCATCGAGCAGCCGGCAGGGTGCGGCGATGCGCACGACCTCGAGCTCGACGTCGCCGATCGTGATGCGATCTCCCGGCCTCGTCGGGATCGCGCCGCCTGAGATCGTCATGTTGCGGCGCGTCAGGCCCGGGTCCACCGGGCGCCCGAGCTCGGCGGCGGCCGCCTCGAGGTCGGGCAGCGACTGGATCGTCACGTGCCGGTGCTTGCTGCCGTGGTAGCGGTCGCCGACGAGGCCCGCTCCCGCCTCCGCCTCGACGCTCGGCACCGAGCGCGTCGGCAGCCGGCGCCCCTTCGCGACGTGGATGGCGACGACCGTCGGGGTCTCGGTGGGCGGCTCGGGGTGCATGTCGACCAGGCTAGGCATCGGTCTCCGGCTGCGTCGGGACGGGTGGGATGCGCAGCCCCGGCGGCCCCGCGCCGTGCTCGCGCTCGTACCACGCGGCATACGCAGCGACGGCGGTGGGCAGGGTCGGGAAGATCAGGTCGGCGCCCACCTTCTCGACGAACCCGCCGGCGTCGAGCGACAGGCGCATGTCCTCCTTGACCCGAGCCATCGCGAAGCGGATGCCGCGGTCCGAGAGCGTCGAGCGCAGCGTCTCGAGGGCGTCGACCGCCGTGAGGTCGACCTCGGTGTTGGCCTCCGCGTTGAGCAGGAACCACTCGACCCGGCCGTGGTGCCTCGCCTCGTCGACGACCTGGATGGCGCGCGTCACGAAGTCGTCGGAGTTGGCGAAGAAGAGGGGCGAGTCGTAGCGGTAGACGACGAGCCCGGGCACCTGCACGGCGTTCGGGTGGTCGTCGATGTCGTGCATGCCCGCGACGTCGGGCACGTAGCCGAGCACACCGTCGTGCGGGTGGACGATGCGTCGCAGCAGGTCGAGCACCGACAGCGCGATCGCCGCGCCGATGCCCGGCAGCACCCCGAAGAGGAGCACGGCGGCCGTCGTCGAGAGCGCCAGCACGAGCTCGCTGCGCCGGAAAGCCCCGATGCGCCGCATCTCGGGGATGTCGACGAGACGCACGGCGGCATAGACGACCACGGCGCCGAGGGACGCGGTCGGGAAGGCTGCGATCACGGGTCCGAGCCACAGCAGGGTCGCGACGACGAGGACGAGCGAGACGAGGGAGTGCAGCTGGGTGCGCGCCCCCATGGAGTCGGCGATGACGGTGCGACTGCCGCTCGAGCTGATCGGGAAGCCCTGCAGCAGACCGGTCGCGACGTTGGCGCCGCCCAGGGCGAGGAACTCCTGGTTGCTGTCGATGGTCTCGCGGTGGCGCCCCGCGAAGGCCCGCCCGGTGAGCACGTTGTCGGAGTAGGCGACGACCGCGACGCCGAGGGCCGCCGGGAGCAGGGCCCACACGTCCACCGCCGAGACGTCCGGCACGGTGAAATCGGGAAGTCCCTGCGGTACGGGACCCACGAGCGTGATCCCGAACCGGTCGGCGAGGTCGAGGACGGCGACGAGCACCGTCGACCCGAGCATCGCGATGAGCGGCCCCGGCCAGTGCGGCGCGAAGCGCTGGAACGCGAAGAGGACCACGAGCACCCCGAGGGCGAGCAGCAGCGTCGGCACGTGGACGTCGCGGAGATGCGTGACGGCATACCTCAGCTCCTGGAGGAAGGAGTCGCCCTCGACGTGGAGCCCGGTCAGCTTGCCGATCTGGCTGACGATCATGAGCGCGGCGATGCCGGCCATGTAGCCGACGAGCACGGGCTTGGAGAGCAGGTCGGCGAGGAAGCCGAGCCGCCCGACGAACCCGACGAGGCAGATGAGCCCGACGGCGATCGCGAGGAGGGCCGCCATCTCCTGCCGCATCGCCATGCCGCCGGCCGCCGTCACCAGCGCGCCGACGCCGGCGGCCGTCATCAGGGCCGTCGTCGACTCGGGCCCGACGGAGAGCTGTCGCGACGACCCGAGCACCGCGTAGACGAGCAGCCCCGGACCGACGGCCCAGAGCCCGCTGACCGCGGGCAGCCCGGCCACCTCGGCGTACGCGAGCACCTGCGGCACGAGGTAGGCGGCGACCGTGATGCCGCCGAGCACGTCGCCGCGCAGCCACACCTTGTCGTAGCGGCGCAGGACGGCCACCCCCGGGAGCAGCCGCTCCCACCGTGCCCGCTGCTGCAGGTCCGCCGTCACCTCTCGAACCGTACGCGAGGGCGTCTGCCGTCAGGCTGGTTTCGCGTCGACCGCCCCGATGGCCCCCTGGCCCCCGTGACCTCCATGGCCCGGACGGCTTCCCCCACCGTCTCGACGACGCGGACCCCGTCGGGGACCGGTGGCCGGCGCACGACGACGACGGGCACGCCGAGGTCGTGGGCTGCGCCCAGCTTGGCCTCGGTGAGGGCGCCGCCGGAGTCCTTGGTCAGGAGCACGTCGACGGCCCGGCTCTCGAGGAGGTCGCGCTCGGCGGCATACGGGTAGGGCCCTCGGGCCCGCAGGACCTCCCAGCCCGCCGGGACGTCCCAGTCGGGCGGGTCGACGACGCGGGCCAGGACGTAGCGGTCGTCCCAGACGGCGAAGGTGTCGAGCTGCTGGCGCCCGGTCGTGAGGAAGGGCCTGACCCCGAGACCCTCGGCCGCGACACGCGCGGACTCGACGTCGTCGACCCACGTGAACTCGCCGGCGAGCGGGTGCCGGGTCCACCCCGGCCGCTGGAGGCGCACGAGCGGCACCCCGGCCCGGGCGCACGCGGCGACGGCGTTGCCGGTGATCTGCGCGGCGAAGGGGTGGGTGGCGTCGACGACCACGTCGTAGCGGCGGTCGACCAGGTGGTCGGCCAGACCCTCGACCCCACCGAAGCCTCCGGTGCGCACCTCGCCGACGGGCAGCGCCGGCGCGCTGACCCGGCCCGCGAGGCTCGACACGACGGAGTCCCCGCGCTCGACGAGGCGGGCGGCGAGGTCTCGCGCCTCACCGGTGCCCCCGAGGACGAGGACGTGCACGGTCAGGCGGGGACGCGCAGCCGGCGCGTCATCTCGCCCACGGCGACGGTGATGGAGTGGCCGAGGTGCACGCAAGGACCGCTGATCTCGTTCTGCTGGCTGCCGCCGAGCCCGATGACGACCTCGGGATGGGCGCGGCCCACGGTGTCGACGATCTCCTGGGCCGCGGTGATGTCGATGTCGCGCGGCACGGCCATGACCATGCCGCTCGCCCGACGGGCCTCGATGGCGCGCAGCCAGTCCTCGGCCGGCAGGTCGGCGCCGACGTAGACGGTCGCGAAGCCCGCGCGCCGGGCGGCCACGGCGAAGGCGAGCAGGCCGAGCTCGTGGCGGGCGCCGGGCGGCAGGCCGATGAGCAGGGTCGGGCCGTCGACCCGGCCCGACGCGGCCTCGTAGGCGGCTGCGAGACGGCGCTGGACGGCATACGACACGAGGTGCTCGCCGGCGACGGTGAGGCGACCGTGCGCCCACGCCTCACCGACGAGCTGGAGGGTCGGCATGAGCCAGTCGTCGACGACGTGCTCGAAGGTGCCGAGCGCGAAACGGGCGTCGAGGACGGCCGTCGCCGACGCGGAGTCGAGCCGCTCGGCCGCCCGTATGAACGCCTCGGCGTCCTCGGACTGGTAGCGGCCGCCGGGGCGCAGGGGCGCGACGCGGCTGGCCCGGCTCTCGCGGTCACCGCGGCCGAAGGGGGTCTCGCGGCCGGCGGGGTCGCGGCTGGAGAGCCGACGCGTCGTCTCGGCAGCGGCCTCGCGGGCCGACCAGCCCTCGTTGACGAGGGAGTTCATGATCGCGAGGGCGCGGACGTCCTCGGGACCGTAGAGGCGGTAGCCGCCGTCGGAGCGCTGCGGGCTGACGACGCCGTAGCGACGCTCCCACGCGCGGAGGGTGGCGACGCTGATCCCGGTCAGCTCGGCGGCACGCTTGATGGTGTACATCGACTACCCCAACCTGCCCAACGCGTCGCGCATCCCCTGTTCGGCCTCGTCGCCGAGCTTCTTGAAGGCCGGAGCGAACAGCGGGGCGATGAACTTCGCCAGGCCCTTGAACTCGAAGTCGGCCCGGTAGGTGACGGTCGTGCCCTCACCGGGTGTGGCGCCCGACCCCGTCACCGTACGCACGAAGGTCATGGTGTCCTTCGCGACGACCGTCGCGTTCTCGCCTCGGAGCGCGAACCGCTCGCCGGGCACGCACTCGACGACGAGGTAGTCGAGCTCGGTCTCGCGACCGAGGAACTTCGACACGTTGTGATAGCGCGTGCCGACCCCGCCCTCGCCCGCCACCCGCTCGGTGCGGACGGTTCCGGGGTCCCATTCGGTGGTGTTGGTGAAGTCGCTGAGGTAGGCGAAGACGCGGTCGACCGGATGTCCGACGGTGACGCTGCGCTCGATGTCCATGCCTTCTCCAACCTTTGACAGACCTTGAACAGCCACTCTACGGTGTGGACGAAGGATGGACAACGCAACCTCTCGAGAACCATCCCTCTGAACAGTCGAACCATCCGGTCGGGGCGTCGCGCCGAACCACACGGGACCACATCAGCCAGGAGGCCTCGGTGACTCGACCGAACCGCAACACCCGACCGACCGCAGCGGTGATCGGGGCCGGAGTGTCCGGCCTGACCGCCGCGCACGTGCTCGGCGCCACCCACGACGTCACCCTCTTCGAGGGCGACTCGCGGCTCGGCGGCCACGCGCACACCCACGACGTCCCCGGTCGCGACGGCAGCCTGCGCATCGACAGCGGCTTCATCGTCCACAACGAGAAGACCTACCCGCACCTGCTCCGCCTCTTCCGCGAGCTCGACGTGCCGACCCAGCCCACCGAGATGAGCATGAGCATCACGTGCGAGGGCTGCGGGCTGTCGTATGCCGGTGGGCGCGGACCCCGGGGGATGTTCGCCCAGAAGCGCCGCCTCGCCGACCCGCGCTTCATCCGGATGCTGCGTGACGTGCCGCGCTTCCACGCCGCCGCGTGCGCCCTTCTGGCCGACGAGTCGCAGGACCCGACATGGGGCGAGTTCCTTGCAGCGCAAGGCTTCTCCGACTACTTCGTGCGCCACTTCGCCATCCCGCTCGTGGCCTGCGTCTGGTCGTGCGGCGACCTCGACGCGACCTCCTACCCGGCGCGTCACCTCTTCCGGTTCCTCGACCACCACGGCATGCTGACGGTGACGGGGTCGCCCACGTGGCGCACCGTCACCGGCGGGTCGGCGACCTACGTCGACCGGCTCGTCGAGCGTCTGCCCGATGTGCGCAGGGAGAGCCCGGTGACCGCCGTGACGAGGCACGACGACGGCGTCGACGTGCTGGTGCGCGACGGGCACACGACGACCTTCGACCGTGTCGTGGTCGCCACCCACGCCGACCAGGCCCTCGACCTGCTCGCCGACGCGACACCCGACGAGAAGGGTGACCTCTCCGCGATCCGCTACTCCCGCAACGAGACCTGGCTGCACCGTGACTCCTCGGTCCTGCCGAAGCCGCGCCAGGCGAAGGCCTCGTGGAACTACCGCATGCACGCGTGCGACGCGCCGGCCCCCGACGTCACCGTCAGCTACTGGATGAACCGCCTCCACGGCATCACCGACGCCGACGACCACGTCGTGACGCTCAACCCCGCTCGCAGCATCGACGAGTCGCTCGTGACGGCGCGGATGTCCTACGACCACCCGATCTTCACCCGCGAGGCCGTCGAGGCCGCGTCGCGCCTGCGCGAGGGCGGCGGCGAGCGCCTGGCCTTCGCCGGCGCGCACCTCGGCTGGGGCTTCCACGAGGACGGCTGCCGCTCCGGCGTGGAAGCCGCCGAGTCCTTCGGGGTGCGCTGGTGACGGCCGTCCTGACGCCACCCACGGTGCCTGCCCTCGTCGACGGCACCGTGGCCCACTCGCGCCGCACGCCGCTCCACCACAGCTTCACCCACGGCCACTACCAGTGGCTGGTCGACGTGGACGACCTGCCGCGACTCCCTTGGCCGACAAGGCTCCTCGCCCGTTTCGACGTCCGCGACCACCTCGACGGGGGTCGGCTCGGGGGCGGCATCCGCGGTGACGTCGAGCGGTTCCTGACGGCACGGGGCGTGACACTGGCCGCTGACGACCGCGTGCTCATGCTCGCGAACGCGCGGGTCCTCGGCCACACCTTCGACCCGCTCTCGGTCTTCTGGTGCCTGCGCCCCGACGGCTCGCTCCTCGCCGTCGTCTTCGAGGTGCACAACACGTACGGCGAGCGCCACGCATACCTCCTCGACGTCCACGACGACGGCACGGCGACCGTCGACAAGGCGTTCTACGTCTCCCCCTTCAACGACACCCGCGGGGAGTATGCCGTCCGCCTCGTCCTCGAGCCCGATGCCGTCAGCGTGACCGTGGCCCTCGACCGCGACGGCGAGCGCGTCATGACCGCCGTCACCCGCGGCACCCCGGAGCCGGCCACGCCCCGCGCACTGCTCCGCCTCGTCCGCCGTCACGGCCTCGTCACGCAGAGGGTGACCGCCCTCATCCGGGTCCACGGCATCCGCCTGTGGCTGCGCCGCCTGCCCGTCGTGCCCCGCCCCCGCCACTCCAAGGAGGCTGTCCGATGACCGCCCTGTCCCCCACCATGGCCCAACCGCTGTGCCTGCGCCGACCCACCCTGCGTGTGCTGTGCGTGCGCGCCCGCCTCGCCCGCAGCATCCTCGCCCAGGTCGCCAAGCGCGTGCCGGTGGACGTCGTCATGCCCGACGGCTCGCTGCTCGGCGGCGGCACGCGCCGCGCCGACCGCCCCGGGCTCGAGATCGTGCGCCCCACCGCGGTCTTCGAGCGGCTGGCCCACCACCCGAAGATCGGCATCGGCGAGGCCTACATGGCCGGCGACTGGAAGGCGGCCGAGGGCACCGACCTCGCCGAGCTGCTCATGCCCTTCGCCGAGCGCATGACGACGGCGGTCCCGGGGGGCTGGCTGCGGCTGCGGGGCTTCGTCGACCGCCGGATCCCGAGCATCCAGAACAACTCGCTGCTCGGCTCGCGCCGCAACATCGAGGCGCACTACGACCTGTCCAACGACCTCTTCGCGACCTTCCTCGACGAGACGATGAGCTACAGCTCGGCGATCTTCGACGAGGACGAGCCGCTGCGCACGCAGTCCTTCGAGCAGGCCCAGCTGCGCAAGGTGCACGCGATCCTCGACATGGCCAAGGTGGGCCAGGACACGCGGGTGCTCGAGATCGGCACCGGCTGGGGCACGCTCGCCCTCGAGGCGGCGCGCCGCGGGGCCACGGTGACGAGCGTGACGCTCTCCAAGGAGCAGGCGGCGCTCGCCCGCCGGCGTGTCGCCGACGCCGGCTTCGCCGACAGCGTCGACATCAGGATCCAGGACTACCGCGAGGTCGAGGGCGTCTACGACGCCGTCGTCAGCGTGGAGATGATCGAGGCCGTCGGCGAGGAGTACTGGGAGACCTACTTCCGCACCATCGACGAGCGCCTCGCCCGGGGCGGCATCGCCGCCGTCCAGGCGATCCTCATGTCGCACGAGCGGCTCATGGCGACGAAGCACTCCTACGGCTGGATCCAGAAGCACATCTTCCCCGGCGGGCTGATCCCGAGCCTCCAGGCGATGAGCGAGACGACCGACGCCGCGACGACGCTGCGGATGTCGGCCGTCGAGGCCTTCGGCACCGACTACGCCGAGACCCTGCGGCGCTGGCGCGAGACGTTCCTCGCCCGCTGGCCCGAGGTCCACGCCCTCGGCTTCGACGAGACCTTCTGCCGCAAGTGGGAGTTCTACCTCGCCTACTGCGAGGCGGGCTTCGCGACGGGGTATCTCGACGTCGCCCAGGTGCGCTTCGAGCGCGAGGGCGCCACGGCCGCGGCCTCGTGATGGCACCGGCGACGACGTCGATCCTGTGGTTCCGGCGCGACCTGCGCCTGAACGACCACCCGGCGCTGCTCGCGGCCGTCGACGCGGCGAGCCACGTGCTGCCCGTGTTCGTCCTCGACCCGCGTCTGCTCGAGACCGAGACTCCCCGCACCCGGCGGCTGCTGGCCTCCCTCGCGTCGCTGTCGAAGGACACCCGTGGCGCCCTCGTCGTCCGGCGCGGTGACCCCGTCGACGTCATCCCCGCGCTCGCCGCGGAGGTCGGCGCGCAGCAGGTGCACGTCTCCCGCGAGACGACGCCCTACGGCCGCCGCCGTGACGAGGCCGTCGAGAAGGCACTGGCCGACGAGGGACGCCGGCTCGTCGCCACCGGCACGCCGTATGCCGTCGGACCGGGTCGCATCGTCAACCAGTCGGGCTCGCCGTACAAGGTCTTCACCCCCTTCTCCAAGGCGTGGCACCAGCACGGGCGGCCTGCGCCGGCCGGCCGCCCGAAGCGCATCCCGTGGCTGCGCGACGACGTGCGCAGCGACACCCTGCCGGAGGCTCCCCACCTGGAGGCCGGCGAGGCCGCCGCGCTCAAGCGGTGGGACCGCTTCCTCCACGACGGGCTGACGGCGTACGACAAGGAACGCGACCGACCCGACCTCGACACCACGAGCAGGCTGTCGGCACCTCTGAAGTACGGCGAGATCCACCCGCGCACCCTGCTCGCCGACATCGCGGCGCACTCCGCGGGGCGCTCGCAGGCCGCGAGCACCTTCGTCACCGAGCTGATCTGGCGCGAGTTCTACGCCGACGTGCTCTGGCACCACCCCGACTCGGCGTGGCACGACCTGCGGCCCGAGCTGGCGAGGCTGCCCTACGACTCCGGCGCCGAGACCGACCGGCTCGTCGACGCGTGGCGCGAGGGGCGCACCGGCTACCCGGTCGTGGACGCCGGGATGCGCCAGCTGCTCGAGGAGGGCTGGATGCACAACCGGGTCCGGATGATCACGGCGAGCTTCCTCACCAAGGACCTCCACGTGTGGTGGCCCGTCGGCGCGCAGCACTTCCTCGACCACCTCGTCGACGGCGACATCGCCTCCAACAACCACGGCTGGCAGTGGGTCGCGGGCACCGGCACCGACGCGTCGCCCTACTTCAGGGTCTTCAACCCGGTGACGCAGGGGAGGAAGTTCGACCCCGACGGCGACTACGTCCGGCGCTGGGTCCCCGAGCTGGCGCACCTGCCGGGTGCCGCGGCCCACGAGCCGTGGAAGCATGACAACGGGTACGACCAGGACTACCCCCGGCCGGTCGTCGACCACGACGACGAGCGCAGGGAGACCCTGGCCCGCTACGAGCGCGCCCGAGGCTAGGAGGCGAGATGCGGGGCCCCGTGACCGAGCTGCGTGCGTTCGTCAACGCCGCGCTCATCGAGAAGGTCGACCGCGACCACCGCGATCCCGACGACGTCTTCCGGCGCCGTCAGGTCGTCGTGGCGCTCACCTTCGTCGTCGGGACCGCGGTGCTGGCCTGGGCGCTGCGGATCACGCCGGGCGACCCGCTCTTCTACGTCGCGACGCTCACCCTCGCGGGAGTGTGGCTCGTCGGTGCCCTGCTGTCGGGTCCCCTGCACGCCGGCATGGGTCACACGCGTCGGGGTGAGAGGGCGCGGCCGATCGTGCAGTCCCTCGTGCTCGGCGTGCTCCTGCTCCTCCTCTTCCTCGTCGGCGCGCTGGTCGTGGCACGCATCCCGGTGCTGCGCGAGCCCGTCGACCAGCTGCTCGACCACGCGCGGTTCGGGGCGTTCGCGGCCGTCCTCGCCATCACCTTCGTCAACGGCGTCGTCGAGGAGCTCTACTTCCGCGGCGCGCTCTACGCCGCCCTCCCGCGCCACCAGGTGACCCTGACGACCGTGCTCTACGCCCTGACCACCGTGGGCAGCGGCATCCCGCTGCTCGTCCTGGCAGCTACCGTCATCGGCCTCGTGACGGCCCTGCAGCGCCGCGTCACCGGGGGCTTCCTCGGGCCGATCATCACGCACGTCGTGTGGTCGACCGGGATGCTCCTACTCCTCCCACCCACCCTCGAGCTGACCAGGTGACCCCATGACTGCCACCCCGAACGACACCACCCCCGACACCACCGCGCGCCGGGCCCTCGTGACCGGTGCCTCCGGCTACGTCGGCGGACAGGTGGTCCCGCGATTGCTCGACGGGGGCTGGACCGTGCGGGTGCTCACCCGACGCCGGGGCTCGATGGACGACAAGCCGTGGGTCGACCGGGTCGAGGTCGCCGAGGGCGACGTCGGGTCCGCCGACGACATGCGCCGAGCGCTCGAGGGCGTCGACGCGGCGTGGTACCTCGTGCACTCGATGGACGACCAGCCCGACTTCCAGGAGCGCGACCGCGAGGCGGCGACGCACTTCGCGGAGGCGGCCAAGGAGGCCGGGGTCTCGCGCATCGTCTACCTCGGCGGCCTGCACCCCGACGACGAGGTCCTCTCGCCGCACCTCGCCTCACGCGTCGAGGTCGGCCGCATCCTGCTCGGCTCGGGCGTGCCGACCGCGGTGCTCCAGGCTGCCGTCGTGCTCGGTGACGGCTCGGCGTCGTTCGACATGCTGCGCTACCTCACGACCCGGCTGCCGGCGATGGTCGCGCCGAAGTGGCTCGACAACGAGATCCAGCCGATCGCCATCGACGACGTCGTGACGCTGCTCGTCGGCGCCGGGAGCCTGCCGCCGGAGGTCAACCGCACCTTCGACATCGGCGGTCCCGAGGTCCTGACCTACCGCGAGATGATCGCGCGCTTCTCCGACGCGACGGGACGGCGCCGACCGGTCGTCGTGACCGTGCCCGTGCTGACCCCGCGTCTCGCGAGCCACTGGGTCGGCCTCGTCACCCCCATCTCGGCGGGCTTGGCCAAACCGCTCGTCGGCAGCCTCGTCCACGAGGTCGTCGCCAAGGAGAACGACCTGCTCGAGCACGTGGACGTGCCCGGCGGCTTCACCGACTTCGACACCGCCGTCCGCTCGGCCATGCGCACGGCCCAGCCCGACACCGCGATGCGCAACCTCGCCCTGACGAGTGCCGCGACGGTTGCGAGCGCGGTCGTGGGTTCCCTTGCGACGCAACCGGACTCGGCGTGGTACCGCTCGCTCGACCTGCCCGACTGGCAGCCGCCGACGCTCGCCTTCCCCGTCGTGTGGACCGCGCTCTACGCCGACATCGCGGCGACCTCGGCGACGGCGCTCAACGCGTACGACAAGGCCGGTGACACCGAGGGTCGCAACGCCTACCTCAAGGCCTTCGGCACCAACCTGGCCCTCAACACGGCGTGGAGCGTGGTCTTCTGGCGCGTGCGCAAGCCGTGGGTCGCCGCCGCCGAGGCCGCGCTGCTCACCGCGAGCTCGGCCGACCTCGCCCGGCGCGCCGGCACCGTCAGCAAGGGCGCCGGGATCGCCCTGTCGCCGTATGCCGTGTGGTGCGGGTTCGCGACCGCGCTCTCGATCGCGATCGCCCGCCGCAACCGCTGACGCGGACATCGGCGATGGCGTGGCGCGGTCGACGCACGGCGGACCAGGGAGACCCTGGTGCTTGCTGCCGGCAACCTGACCGGTCAGAGCCACCAGCAGTCGGAGACCTGCGGGAGCCCGGAGACGCGCGCCTCGAGGAAGGCGTACTGCTTGGCGAACGACGGCACGGCCCCGCCGACGTGGGTCGGGGTGATGTTGGCCGAGAAGGCGACATTCGCGCCGCGGTCGCACCAGTCGCGCGCGAGACCGCGCCCGACGGCGTACGGGATGACGTCGTCGAGGACCGAGTGCGTGACGAGCACCGGGACGGCGGGCTTGAGCCGCCCGATGCGCTGGTCGGCGATGATCGAACGGAACGGCTCCGACGCGGCGAGCTCGGTGAGGGAGCGGCCGTCCCTGGTCAGGTCGCTCGAGCGGGTGAAGGCGTGCAGCGCGATCGACTCGGCGACACACTCGCCCTTGACGGCTGCGATGACCGAGGTGCCCCGGGCGTTGAGGAAGCTGTCGAGGTCGACCCCGTAGGCGGCGGACTGGCCGGCGACGGCATAGAGCGCGAAGGCCGAGTAGAGGCTGCCGTCGAGGTGGTCGGCGACGGCCCCGAGCTCGGCGGGCACGGCGCCGGCGACGGCACCCTCGAGCCGGAGCTCGGGCGCGTAGGTCGGCGCCAGCTCGACGGCGGCTGCCGTGGCACCACCACCCTGGCTGTAGCCGGCGAGCATGACCGGGCCGTTCGTCGGCAGGCCGGTGCCGGGGAGTCGCTGGGCGGCACGGACCATGTCGAGGACGGCGTGCGCCTGGGCCTCGCGGACCATGTAGGTGTGGGTGCCGGGCGTGCCGAGGCCCTGGTAGTCGGTCATAGCCACGGCATAGCCGCGGGTCAGCAGACCGGAGATGAAGGCGCCTTCGTACTCCGACCCGGCGGCGAGCTGACGGCTCGGGGCGCACTGGTCACCCATGCCCTGGGTGCCGGCGGCGTAGCCGATGACCGGACGCTGGCCCGCACCGACCCACGGGACCGGGGGCACGAGGACGGTGCCCGTGACGGCGATCGGGGCGCCTCTGCGGTCGCGCGTGGCGTACATGACGCGGGTGGCGCGCGCGGTCGAGGGCACGGCCCCGAGCGGGTCGACGTAGAACGTCATCGGCTCCGCCTTGAGCACCGCGCCGGGGGACGCCGTGACGGGGTTCGGCGGGTCGTAGAAGCCTGCAGCCCGGGCCGTGGTGACCGGGGACATGAGCGCGGCGGCGACGGCGAGCACGACGACACCGACGACACGGCGGGTGCGGGACAGGCGAAGCGTCGAACGAGGCATGGCGGCGTGCTCCTCAGGCGGGGGGACGACGTCGGTGGCGTCCACTCACCAGTAACCTACTGGCGGTAACCATGCATGTCGCGCCGAGACGGCGCGGGGCTCCGCGGCGTTCTGTCGTCGTCTGCGGTCGTCTAGCGTCGCGTCGATAGTCCGTGATACGACGCTCGCGTGGTCAGGCCGAGGCCGGCTGCTTCGTGAAGGCGCGGCGGTAGGCGACGGGCGGGATGCCGATCTCCCGCTGGAAGTGGTGGCGCAGCACCGCAGCAGTGGCGAAGCCGCTCTCGCGCGCGATCCGCTCGACGTCGAGGTCCGTCGACTCGAGCAGGTGGCGGGCCCGGAGTACCCGCTGGCTCGTGAGCCACTTGTGCGGGGTCGTGCCGACCTCGGCGGTGAAGCGGCGCGCGAAGGTGCGCTCGGACATGGCCGCCCGCCTGGCGAGTGACGGGATCGAGTGCTCCTCGTCGAGGCGCTCGGCCACCCACTCCATGACGTCCTGGAGGCCCTCGCACGGCTCGGACGGGAGTGGGGTCTCGACGAACTGGCGCTGACCGCCGGAGCGGTGCGGCGGGACCACCATGCGCCGCGCGATGCGGGTCGCCACCTCGGAGCCGAGCTCGGTGCGCACGATGTGGAGGCACGCGTCGATGCCTGCTGCCGTGCCGGCACTCGTCAGGACCGGACCGTCCTCGACATAGAGGACGTCGAGGTCCACGCAGGCGCGCGGGTGCTCGTCGGCCAGCCGGGCGGCATACCTCCAGTGGGTCGTGCACTCACGACCGTCGAGCAGGCCGGCGGCCGCGAGCTGGAAGGCGCCCGAGCACACGGACAGGACGCGCCCGCCCCCGTCCGCGGTCTCGCGCAGGATGTCGAGGACCTCGGGGTCGTAGGGGCCGTCGACCGCCCCGCCCGGGATCGCGACGAGGTCGGCGCCGCGGGCCGCCTCGAGCGGGAAGGGCGCGACGATGCTCATGCCGCTCGTCGTGCGCAGCACCTCGCCGGGACGCGACGAGCAGACCCGGAAGTCGAACGCCGGGACGCCGTCGTCGGTGCGGTCGATGCCGAAGACCTCGCAGAGGACGCCGAGCTCGAACATGGCCACGGGCTCCTGGGCGATGACGGCGATGGTGCGCAGCATCCGGCCAGCATGGCACGTTTGGCAGGATCTTGTCGATCAACGACAGTTCTGCCACTCGTGGCGGGATCCTGATGAGCGCAGACTTTCTGCCATGGACATCATCTTCTTCATCCTCATGATCATCGCCATCGTCGCGGCCCTCGAGCCGCACCACCGTCGCACGTTCTCACTGCCCCGGGCCCCCTTCGGTGCAGACGCCGAGGTCGACCGCGACATCGAGCGCGTGCTGCACGACGTGCCCGTCATCCGCTGAGTTCGACTGCGGCACATCGGCACCCGGTCTCAGCCGACGCGTCGCCAGAGGGCGTGCAGGTCGGCGCCGGCGCGGAACCCGCAGGCCTCGGCCAGGTCCGAGGCCTCGCGGAAGCGGCGGGCCAGCTCCGCCGGCTCGTGCGCGTCACTGCCGAAGGTGACCGCATCACCGCCGGCCTCGTGCCACCAGCGGACGACCGTCGGGTGCAGCGGCAGCACCGTGTTGATCTCGAGGGCCTTGCCGGCGTCCGCCACGGCCGCGAGCACGTGGCGGAACTCGACCTCGAAGTCAGCCGGCTCGAAGGGGCCGTCCGTCGCCTCGTCCCAGGAGCGGACGGGGTAGTCGATGTGGGCGAGGACCTCGAAGGTGTCGTCCGCCGCCACCATGGTCGCGACGTCGCGCAGGTAGGTGCGGACGATCTCCGCCGCGGGTCTGCGCCCGAAGAGCTCGCCGGGCTCGGTCCAGCCGTCCCCGTCGGACAGGCAGTGCAGCGAGCCGAGGACCCGGTCGAAGGTGCCGGCCGCGAGCACCCGGGCGACCGCCGCGGCGTGCAGGTGCGGTTCGCCGAGCTCGAGCCCGCTGAGGATGCGCAGGGCCGGGTAGCGCTCCCGACAGTCGGCGACCGCCTCGAGGTAGCCCGCGGCATCGAAGGGCGACGGCGTGACCAGGCCTTCCGACGACGTGAACGACAGCAGGTGCGCACCCGCCTCGACGTGCGACCGGTCGAGGGACCAGACGGTGTGGTCGACGTGCTCGGTGAAGGCGACCGCGGGCAGACCCAGCTCGAGCGCCCGCGCGCAGGTGCGGTCCATCGACCCGCGCGCAGCGTCCCAGGACCACTCGGTGTGCACGTGGCTGTCCGCGGGAAGCGACATCACGCCACGCTAGGGCACCGGGCGAGCCCGGTGCGGGTCACCGGCGTCCCACCTGTCGCGACACAGGCACGTAGAGGGACGGAGAGGCGTCAGAAGGGTGGTGGATCGTCACGTGGACGAGGCGCCGGGCCTGGACGTGGTGTGGGGTGGCGGTGGGGTGGTCCCGAGCCGGGGTCGCGGAGTGCCTCACGCCAGTCCTTCGGGTAGGTGATGTAGTCCCGGCCTGCGGGCGAGGTCCACGAGATGCCGTCGTCGTCGACCCGCCGGACCTGCCAGACCCGGGCCGTCTTGCCGTTGTGGCAGCCCCGACTCAGGGAGTCGACGTTTGAGATGTGCGTCGCCCCCACCGGCCAGGGCACGAGGTGGTCGACGTCGCAACGGTCGGCGGTGACCTGGCAGCCGGGCCCGCGGCAGACGCCGTCGACCGCCCTGACGTGCTCGACCATCTCGCGGGTCGGGGTGTAGCAATCGGTGGAGAGCTCGAGGGTGCGGCCGGTGTAGACGTCGACCGCGAGGCGCTGCCACATGGAGCCCGGAGCGGTCATGATCTGGCGGGCATGGGCGGCAGTGACCCACCCGTGGCCCGGCAGCTCGCACGCGGCGTCGGACAGACCGACCGCGACCTCGAAGGGCACGACGAGGCGGACCGTCGCCGGTGCCGCATCCGACAGCCAGCCCGAGCACGTGGGCCCGTCCCCGACGCCAAGGTCGCCGCCGGAGGGGACGACTCCGAAGAGGGCGAGGTCGCAGAGCAGGTCGCTGCGCAGCTGGTCGAGGCTGCGGTCGTCGCCGGCGGCGCGCGCCGCCCGGGCCAGGGCATCGACCCGGTCGAGCACGCCGACGACGCGCTCGGCCGGCGCGACGACGGTGAACGTCCCCATGCCGTCCTCGACGATGCGGCCGTAGGCGGTGCGACGGACGGCCGACGAGCGGCGGCGCTCCTCCGCCGCACGGGAGTCCGCCGAGCGGACGCATCGCTGCAACCGCGTCGCGAAGAGTCTCTGCGAGGCCACCGAGCCATCGGGCGCCGGAGCGAGCACCGTGGCCTCGAGGTCGGGGACGACATCGTCGTCCAGAGCCCGCGTCTCGACGACGATCCGCAGCGCCCGCTGGAGGCTGACGGCCCCGGACCGCAACCGCTCGCGCAGCACCCGATGCCGGCGCGGCGCCAGGGCGAGCTCGAGCCGGCGGGCGACCTCCGTCGCACCCACGCCGGTCGCACAGGTGATCTCCTGGACGGCGACCTGCTCGGACGTGATCGGGACCGGCGAGCTCGTCGTCAGCCGCGCGAGCGCCTGCTCCTCGATCGAGTGCAGCGCAGCGTACGCGTCGACGATCCGGCCCTCGAGACGAGCCTTCCGGACCTCGAGACGCTCGATCTGCGACAGCACCGCGTCGGCTTCGTCGTCCAGCGAGACCGTCGTGCTGGACGCCTGCGCACGCTCGGCGCGGGCCTTCGCCTGACCGAGGAGCCAGACCACTCGGGGATTGAGGGTGCTGCCACCGGCAGTCGCGTCAGGCGCCGGACGCCCGGTGTCGAGGAATGGCACGAACTCACTCCTCCCGCTCGGGTCGCCGACTCCTCAATTAGAACACATGTTCTGCATATCTGCTTGGGAGAAGTAGGATCTGTGGATGACCGCGAAT
>NZ_LMSW01000003.1:0-250351 GCF_001429645.1 Terrabacter sp. Soil810 | reverse complement strand
CACCGCCTGCGGGAACAATCCACCCATCACCCGATTGACCAACCTGTCGGGTCAGTACATCTAGGCGAGTGGGCTCCTCAGCTGAGGCGCTCGAAGATGACGGCCATACCCTGGCCGCCGCCGACGCACATCGTCTCGAGGCCGAACTGGCCGTCGCGCTCGCGCAGCGCGTTGACCAGGGTGCCGGTGATGCGCGCGCCGGTCGCACCGAACGGGTGGCCGATGGCGATGGCGCCGCCGTTGACGTTGAGCTTGTCGTAGTCCATCCCGATCTGGTCGGCCGAGCCGATGACCTGGGCGGCGAAGGCCTCGTTGATCTCGTAGAGGTCGATGTCGCCGATCGACAGGCCCGCACGCTTGAGGGCGAGGTTGGTCGCGTCGACCGGGCCGAGGCCCATGATCTCGGGGGAGAGGCCGGTCGCGGCCGTCGAGACGACGCGCGCCAGCGGCTCGAGCCCGAGCTCCCTGGCCTTGGTGTCGCTCATGATGACGAGCGCCGCGGCGCCGTCGTTGAGGGGGCAGCAGTTGCCGGCGGTCACGGTGCCCTGCTGGCGGAAGACGGGGTTCAGGCCCTGCACGGCCTCGAGCGTCACGCCGGCGCGGGGGCCGTCGTCCTTGGTGACGACGGTGCCGTCGGGGGTCGTGACCGGCGTGATCTCCCAGTCGAAGAAGCCCCGGCCGATGGCGGCCTCGGCGCGGTTCTGCGAGGTGACACCCCACTCGTCCTGACGCTCACGGGAGATGCCGTAGGCCGTCGCGACGTTCTCGGCCGTCTGGCCCATCGCGATGTAGATGTCGGGGAGCAGGCCCTCCTCGCGCGGGTCGGTCCACGTCTCGTTGGTCTCGGCGATCCGCTTGGTGCGGGCCTGGGCCTCGGTGAAGCGGCCGTTCTGCTGGTCCTCCTTGGCGCCGCCGGCACCGGCCCAGTCGGTGTACTGCGAGACGCACTCGACGCCGGCCGACACGAAGATGTCGCCCTCGCCGGCCTTGATCGCGTGGAAGGCCATCCGGGTCGTCTGGGCCGAGGAGGCGCAGAAGCGGTTGATCGTGGCAGCGGGTGTCGCGTCGAGGTCGAGCAACGTGGCGACGACCTTGGCCATGTTGGAGCCGTGCCGGCCCGAGGGCTCGGCGCAGCCGAGGTAGAGGTCCTCGACGAGGCGCTTGTCGAGCGCGGGCACCTTGTCGAGCGCGGCCTGGATGACCGTGGCGGCGAGGTCGTCGGGACGGACCTCCTTGAGCGAGCCCTTGAAGGCCCGGCCGAACGGCGAGCGGGCGGTCGAGACGATGACGGCTTCGGTCACGGGGGATCTCCTGGTGCAGCATCGACAGCCCGCGCGGCGGTGCGACGGGCGACTAAGCGCTTGCTCAGTCCCCACGATGGTAGGACGTCCTCGCACCGGTTGGACAGGCCGTCGGCCATGACGTGCGTCTCGCCGATAGGGTGGGGCAGTTGTCGGCGCCGTCCGCGCCGACCCGGTCCGGACACCCACACCGGACCCTCCGACGATCAGGGGGCACGCCCACCATGAAGACCTTCACGACCCGCGTCGTCGCCGTGTCCGGCGCGATCGCGATCAGCCTCGGCGCAGCCGCGTGCTCGAAGTCCGAGACGCCCACCAGCGGCTCCGCCGGTTCCAGCTCGTCCACGCCCGCCGCCTCGACGAGCTCGACGTCGACCCCCGCCGGCGACACCCCCGAGGCCTCCGACATCCTCGACAAGGCCAAGACCAACGCGCTGGCCGCCACGTCGGGCGCCTTCGTCGGCCAGGTCGACCAGAGCGGCAAGACGATCAAGATCGACTTCAAGGGCACGAGCGACGGCAAGACCGCCGACATCGCCATCGAGATGGAGGGCGACGGCAAGGCTCGCGTCATCTCCGTCGGCGACGCCGTCTACATCCAGGGCGACGAGACCTTCTGGAAGAAGCAGGGCGCCCCGGCGTCCGTGCAGAAGGCCGGCGACAAGTTCATCAAGGCGCCGTCCTCGGCCGGTTCGATGACCGAGAGCCTCAGCCTCAAGAGCTTCCTCCAGAAGGCCTTCGGTGCGGTCACGCCGGAGCAGCTGGCCACCGACGTCGCGAGCGAGAACGTCGGCGGCGTGGACTGCTGGGTGCTCACCGACAAGAAGGGCAAGGCCGAGGGGGCGCTCTACGTCTCCAAGGACAAGAACGAGGTCGTGCGCTTCACCGGCTCCACGGACAGCCCCGGCCAGCTCGACTTCTCCCAGTGGAACGCCGACCTGGGGATCAAGGCTCCGGAGGCGAGCCAGATCATGAAGATCAGCTGATTCCGTAAGCAGCACGAAGGGGCCGTCCGCACCAGCGGGCGGCCCCTTCGCCGTCCCCGGTCCCCGGGTGCCGGGGTCAGCGCAGGACGGGGTCCTCGGCGCGTCCGTCCGAGGGCCGCCCGTCCGATTCGCCGGAGCTGCCGTAGTCGCCGGAGTCGCCCGCCCGCAGCGGGTCCGCCTCACCGAGGGCGTAGGCCGTCCCGGTCGTCCCCGGACCCGACCCGGGCGCGTCGGCGGGCACCTCACGCGTTCCTCCCGACGCCGGCAGGGGCACGGCCGGACGAATGCGGTGCAGCAGCACGGCCCAGCGCCCGTGGGCGCCCCGGGCCTGCCCGCCGACCTCGGCGGGGGCCACCTCCGTGCCCGGCTGCGTGACGGCGCGGGTCGCCGCGACCGCCAGCGGGCCGACGCTCTCGCCGCGGCGGAGGTTGGGCTGGATCGGGGTGCGCCCCTCGCCGAAGAGGTCGAGCGCCGCGCTGACGGTCGGGAGCAGGGCCGCCGCGACGCGCGCGTAGCCGGCCGGGCTCGGGTGGAAGCGGTCCTTGCTGAACATCACGTGCGGCTCGGCCGAGAAGGCCTCGCTGAGCAGGTCGCCGATCGACACGGCACGGCCGCCGGCCTCGACGACGGCGACCGTCTGTGCCGCGGCGAGGTCGCGGGACCAGCGGCGCGCGAGCAGGCGCAGGGGCTGGGGCAGGGGCTGGATGGCGCCGAGGTCGGGGCAGGTGCCGACGACGACCTCGGCCCCGGCCCCGCGGAGGCAGTGGACGGCCATCTCGAGGTGGCGCACGGCGATGGACTTGTCGATGCGGTGGGTCACGTCGTTGGCACCGACCATGATGACGGCGACGTCGGGCGCGGGGACGGCGGCGAGACCGCGCTCGACCTGCTCGTCGAGACCGGTGGACTCGGCGCCGATGACGGCGACGTTGGTCAGCTCGACCGGCCGGCCGCTGAAGGCCGCGACGCCGCTGGCGATCGTCGCGCCGATGGTCTGGTGCGGATGGTCGGCGCCCATCCCCACACCGGTCGAGTCGCCGAGCACGAGGAACTGCAGGGGCACGCCCGAGCCCGAGCCGTAGGTGCCGCTGTCGGACGGGGCTCCCTCGAAGGGCTGGCCCACGATCCGTCGGGCCATCATCGCCTCGCCGCGCAGGATGCCGTAGCCGAGGGCTCCGAGCGCGCCGAGACCGGCGACGCCCATCCCGCCGCCGTAGGCGGCCGCCTGGGCGATCTTGCGCGCGCGTCGTGCACGCCCCATGCCGGAGCCCCTCCCTCGTCGTGGTCGAGCCGGCTCGACCGGGTCCACCACGGTAACGCCCTACCCGGACCGTCCGTGCCCCGTTTGCCGCTGCTGGGCGGCACCGCCTGTCTCGGCACGTGGGACGGCCCTCCTAGGATGGGCGCGTGAAGTACGCAGAGAACGTCGCCGACCTCGTCGGCAACACGCCCCTGGTCAAGCTCGGCTCCGTCGTCGCGGACGCGGGGGTGAGGTGCACGGTGCTGGCCAAGGTCGAGTACTTCAACCCCGGCGGCTCGGTGAAGGACCGCATCGCCCTGCGCATGGTGGAGGCCGCCGAGCGCGACGGCCTGCTCAAGCCGGGTGGCACCATCGTCGAGCCGACGAGCGGCAACACCGGCGTCGGTCTCGCCCTCGTCGCTCAGCGCCGTGGCTACCACTGCGTGTTCGTCTGCCCCGACAAGGTGAGCCAGGACAAGCGCGACGTGCTCAAGGCCTACGGCGCCGAGGTCGTCGTCTGCCCGACCGCGGTCGAGCCCGAGCACCCCGACTCCTACTACTCCGTCTCCGACCGGCTCGTGCGCGAGATCGACGGGGCCTGGAAACCGAACCAGTACTACAACCCCGAGGGCCCCAACAGCCACTACCTGACGACCGGTCCCGAGATCTGGCGCGACACCGACGGCCGCGTCACGCACTTCGTGGCGGGCGCCGGCACGGGCGGCACGATCAGCGGCACCGGCAAGTACCTCAAGGAGGTCAGCGACGGCGCGGTGCGCATCATCGCCGCCGACCCGGAGGGCTCGGTCTACTCCGGCGGCACGGGCCGCCCGTACCTCGTCGAGGGCGTCGGTGAGGACTTCTGGCCCGGCGCCTACGACCCGTCGGTCGTCGACGAGGTCATCGCCGTCAGCGACGCGGACTCGTTCGAGATGACCCGCCGCCTCGCCCGCGAGGAGGGGCTGCTCGTCGGTGGGTCGTGCGGCATGGCCGTCGTCGCCGCCCTGCGCGCCGCGAAGGACCTGCCCGAGGACGCCGTCATGGTCGTGCTGCTGCCCGACTCCGGACGCGGCTACATGAGCAAGATCTTCAACGACGAGTGGATGCACTCCTACGGCTTCCTCAACGACCACACCGAGGCCACGGTCGGCTCGGTCCTGCACGGCAAGTCGGGCGACATGCCGGCCCTCGTGCACACGCACCCCAACGAGACGATCCGCGACGCGGTGCAGATCCTGCGCGAGTACGGCGTCTCGCAGATGCCGGTCGTCAAGGCCGAGCCGCCCGTCATGTCCGGTGAGGTCGCCGGTTCTGTCAGCGAGCGGGCCCTGCTGGCAGCGCTGTTCACCGGCCAGGCCCACCTCGCCGACTCCGTCGAGAAGCACATGGAGAACGGCCTTCCCCTCGTCGGTGCCGGCTCGCCGGTGTCGGCGGCCCGCAAGGAGCTCGAGGAGTCCGATGCGATCCTCGTCGTCGAGGACGGCAAGCCGATCGGTGTGCTGACGCGCGCTGACCTGCTCGGCTTCCTCGCCGACTGATCCTCGTCAGGCGCTGCCTGAGAGCACGTATGCCGCTGGGCTCGCTTCTCGTGGAAGCGAGCCCAGCGGCATACGTGCGAAAAGCCTGGTGGGTCAGGCGTCCTGGGCTGCCTTGGCGCTGGCCTTCTTGGCCTGCTTGTACTCCCGCACCTTGATGAGTGAGTCGGCGTCGACGACGTCGGCCACCGAGCGGTAGCCGTCGAGCGCGTAGTCGCCGGCGACGGCCTCCCAGCCCTCGGGACGGACGCCGAGCTGCTTGGCGAGCAGGGCCACGAAGATCTGGGACTTCTGCTTGCCGAAGCCCGGCAGCTCCTGGACACGAGCGAAGAGCTCCTTGCCGGTGGTCGCCTCGGTCCACAGCCGGGTGACGTCACCGTCGTAGCGGCTCTCGACGAGGGCAGCGAGCTCCTGCAGGCGGGCGGCCATGGAGCCGGGAAAGCGGTGGATCGCGGGCGGCGTGCTTGCCGTGGCCTTGAAGGCCTCGGGATCGGCGGCCGCGATCGCCGCGGGGTCGAGCGTGCCGAAGCGGCTCAGCACCTTGTAGCCGCCCCGGAAGGCGTGCTCCATGCCGTACTGCTGGTCGAGCATCATCCCGACGACGACGGCGAACGGGTACTCGTCGAGGACCTGGTCAGCGGCTGGTTCGTTGGCGATCTGGAAGCCCATGCAGGCATGCTCTCACGCGGGTCCCGGCCGGTCAGCCCGCCGGGACCGCGACCCAGGACGGGGGTCCGGCGGCGATGCTGCCGGCGCCAGACGTCAGGGCTCCGACGAGGCCACGGACGGAGTGCTGCGTGCCCGGCTCGACGGCGAGCCCGAGGACGAGCCCCGTGGCGCCCCAGGCGGTCGACGTGACGGCGCAGCCGGGGTGTCCGCGCAGCGCGTTCTCGAGGCGTGGCCCGTCGGCGCCCGTGACGGTCACGACCAGTCCTTCGCGCAGCTCGTAGGTCGCCACGGTGGCGGCGTCGACGGCGGTGGAGACGGCGTCGCCGTAGGCCCGGATGAGGCCTCCGGTGCCGAGCAGGGTGCCGCCGAACCATCGCGTGACGACGGCCACGACGTCGGTGAGCCCGCGGCCGCGCAGCACGTCGAGCATCGGCGCACCCGCCGTCCCGGAGGGCTCCCCGTCGTCGTTGCTGCGCAGGGTCGCGCCGTCGGGCCCGAGCACGAAGGCCGTGCAGTGGTGCCGGGCGTCGCGGCTGCGCGCCCGCACCTGGTCGACGAAGGCGCGCGCCGACTCCTCCGTCGCCGCGGGCGCCAGGTCGCAGACGAAGCGCGAGCGCTTGACCTCGAGCTCGGCGGAGGCGGGCGACGCGAGGGTCAGGTAGCGACGTGGCGGGCGCAGCGGCATACCTTCCTCGGGCGGCGGGTGGGACGCTCCGAGTATGCCGGGCCGCCGGGGAGGGCTCCGCGTTGCACGAGGCGCGGCCGTCGGGTGAGGATGAGCCCGGTTTGCCGGGGTGAAGGGGAGATCCGTGTTCTCGAAGGGTGCTGACGTCGACGCGCTGCGCGACTCGGCGGGTCGGATGGCGTCGTTCGGACGCGAGGTCGACGTCGTCCGTGCGCGCGGACAGCGTGCGGTGTCCGCGATGCAGCGCGTGTGGCAGGGCCCGGACCTGCAACAGCTCGTCGAGCGCTGGCGCCGGGTCGAGCACGACCTGACCCGCATCAGCTCCGAGCTCGACCGGCTGTCCAGGCGCCTGCACGACAACGCCGATCTCCAGCACCGGTCGAGCGGCACGTCCGCGGGGTCGGGTGGTTGGCACCACGTCGGCGGCGGTGGCGCTCCGGCGGGCGGCGGACCGGGCGGCGGGCGGCCGCTCGTCACGCCCGGCGTGCCGCAGCCGCTGCACGGGGTGGGCGGGAGCCACTGGATCGGCACTGTCGACGGTGCGGGTGCGGCGGTCGCGCCCCTGGACGCCACCTACGGGCCGCTCCTGCCGGCGGGTGTGCCGGCCGCCGCCGCCCACGGGCTGGGCCTGCCGATCCACTGAGCGCCACGCCGCTGGCACGACACCGCGGCACGCCCGGGCGTGGGCCACCCGGGGCCGCGGCGGTCCGGCTGAGAGACTGGCGGCATGCACCCGTTCGCAGTGGCCCTCGGCGGCGCCGTGGGCACGCTGCTCCGGCTGCTCCTGACGGTGGGCGGCGACCACGGGGGCGGTTGGGACCCGCGCATCAGCGTCATCAACGTCGTCGGCGCGTTCCTCCTCGGCCTGCTCGTCCGCCTTCCCGTGAAACCCCGCCTGCGCTCGATGCTCGGCTCGGGCGGGCTCGGGTCGCTGACGTCCTTCTCCGCGCTCAGCATCGCCTTCGTCGACGGCACCCCGGGGTATGCCGTCGCGCTCGGCCTGCTGACGAGCATCGTCTTCGGGGTGGCCGCGGCCGCGCTGGGCATGTGGTCGGGCGGTCTGCTCACCGCCGCCGAGCGGGAGACCGCGTGAGCTCGGTCGCGTGGTGGGGCTGGGTGCTCGCCGTGGGGGCCGGCTCGACCGGGGCGCTGCTGCGCACGTGGCTCGTGCGCACGCTGTCGAAGCGCCCGCTGCCCTTCGGGGTGCTCGCCGCGAACGTCGTCGCATCGGTCGTCGGCGGGGTCGTCGTCGCCGACCGCGTCGAGCTCGGCCCGACGTGGACGCTCGTCGTCATCGGCGGCTTCTGCGGCGGTCTGTCGACGCTGTCGACCCTGGCGGCCGACACCGTGGAGCTGTGGCTCGAGAACCGGCGCCGTGACGCCGTGGGCAACGTCGCCGCCAACGTCGCGCTCGGCTTGTTCGCAGCCTGGGGCGCGTGGGCGTTCGTCAGCTGAGGTAGCGCTCGACGACGACGTCGACGAGGGCGTCGGGTGCGGGTTCGTGGGGCAGCAGCAGCGGGGGAGTGACGACGTCGGCGCCGGACCTGCCGGCGAGATCGGCGAAGAACCCGGGGGCGAGCAGGTAGGTCGCGACGACGACCCGCCGACCCGGGATCCGCTGCGCCGCAACGGCATCGGCCAGCGTCGGCTGCGCGGCGGAGAGGTAGCCCGCCACGACGGGGCGCTCGAAGATCCGCGCGAGAGCGGCGGCCACGCGTTCGCAGTCGGCGACCGCGGAGGACTGCGACGACCCGGCGGCGCCGAGCACCACGACGTCGTCGTCACGCAGGCCGGCAGCGACGAGACGGTCGCGCAGCAGATCGGCGAGTCGGTCGTCGGGCCCGAGAGCGGGGGCGACGGTCGTGCCGGGCACGGCGTCGGCGGCCTCCGCCAGGTCGACGTAGACGTGGTAGCCCGCAGAGAGGAGCAGCGGCACCAGCCGGGCGGGGGCGTCGCCCTGCAACGAGGACAGCACGGCGGCCGGGTCCGGTGGCTGCACGTCGACGAACGCCGCCCGGACCGTGAGATCCGGGCGCCGGGCGGCGACCGCCGCGACCAGGCTGCCGATCGCCGACCGGCCGGCGGCCGACGACGTGCCGTGGGCCACGGCCACGAGCACGGGCGCTGGGCTGGTCATGGCCTCACTCTGTCAGGTCCGCGACGGTCGCCGGCGCCCCGACCGGCCCGGCGGGGACGCGTCCACGCGACCGCACCGCACGCGTACGACCGGGTGAGCCGGTCGTTACCGGGCCATCGCGGGACGGAAACGCTGACGAAACACGCGCTTCCTACCGTGGGACCCGACGTGGAACGCGAGCTGCGACGGGAGGCCGCCGTGCTGATCGAGACCGACCTGACGGGACTTCCCGTGCTCGTCGTGGGGCCTCCGGGCCTCACGGCCGCCGTCGTGCGTCGTCACGAGCGAGCCGGGGCCGTGGTGACCGTGGCCGCCTCGCCGCGTGAGGTGACCACGCAGGTGTGCGCCCGCGTGAGGCTCGCCGTCCTCGTCGGGCCGGCGTCGACGTGGGTCACGGTCCGCGACTCGCTCGCGGGCCGGTGCCCCGTCGTCACCGAGCCGGTCCCGGATGCGCCCCGGGGCCGGGTCGTCCTCGTCGGTGCGGGTCCCGGGGGTCTCGAGCTGCTCACGCTCGCCGGGATCCGCGCCCTCGCGGAGGCCGACGTCGTGCTCACCGACCGGCTCGCCGAGGTGGGCGATCTCGCCCGACTCGCGCCCGGGGCCGAGGTGGTCGACGTGGGCAAGCGACCCGGACACCATGCCGTGCCCCAGGACGAGATCGAGCGCCTCATGGTCCAGCGCGCGCTCGCCGGCCTCACGGTCGTGCGGCTCAAGGGTGGCGACCCCTACGTCTTCGGACGTGGCGGCGAGGAGGTCGCGGCCGCCGTGGAGGCCGGGCTGCCGGTGACGGTCGTGCCGGGGATCTCGTCCGCGGTCGGCGTGCCCGGGAGTGCCGGCATACCGGTGACCCACCGCGGCGTCAGCCACGTCTTCACCGTCGTCTCGGGGCACGTCCCGCTCGAGCCGGAGCAGGCACGCTCGCTGGCGGGGCTGGGGGGCACGGTCGTCTTCCTCATGGGCATGCACAACCTCGTCCCACTGACGACGGCCCTGACGCGAGCCGGGCTCGACGCCGACACCCCCGCCGCGGTCGTGGAGCGCGGCTTCTCACCCGACCAGCGCAGCGTCGTCGGGACCCTCGCCACCCTGCCCGACCTCGCGGCACGGGCCGGCGCCGCCTCGCCCTCGGTCATCGTCGTCGGCGAGGTCGTGCGCCAGTCCGCCGTGTGGGCTCGCCGCGTCGGGACCGGGTCCTTCGACGGGCTCGCGACGGGCGTCGTGGCGTGAGCGAGCCCACCGCGCCGACCGAGCCGACCGCCACGGCGGCCGCGCCCGCCGCGCCCGCCGCGCCCGCCGCGCCCACCGCGCCCGCCGCGCCAGCGCGGGCCGCAGGTGTCGCGGATCGGAGCCACCCGCGTACGGCCTGGTCTGCCGAGCTGACGGGTCCCGACACCGACGCCGCCCGCGTGGACTCCACGGGGCCGGTGCTCGACGGCTTCCGGATCGCCGTCACCTCGGACCGGCGGTCCGGCGACCTCATCGACGCCTTCGTGCGCCGTGGTGCCGAGGTGCTCCACGCGCCGGCCGTGCGCATCGCACCCGTCGACGAGGACGAGATCCTCATCGGCGACACCCGCGCCGTCATCGAGAGCCGGCCCGACGTCGTCATCGTCACGACGGCGTACGGCTTCCGCCGCTGGGTCGAGGCCGCGGACGCGGCAGGGCTCGGTGAGGACCTGGCGCGCACGCTCGACCACGCGCGCATCATCGTCCGCGGGCCCAAGGCGCGCGGCGCCGTCCGCGCGGCGGGTCACGACGACGACGGCATCGCCGACGACGAGCGCACCGCGTCGACCGTGGGGCTGGCCCTCGAGGGCGGCGTCGTCGGGCGGCGCGTCGCCGTGCAGCTGCACGGCCACGAGGACGTCGAGCAGCTCGAGCGGCTGCGTTCAGCCGGGGCGACGGTGCTGACGGTGGCGCCCTACCGCTGGGTGCGGCCGACGGACGAGAGCCGGCTCGGACGTCTCGTCGCGGCGGTCGCGGCGCGTGAGGTCGACGTCGTCACGTTCACGTCGGCGCCCGCGGTCGACGGACTCGTCTCTGCCGCAGCGCAGCTCGGCATGGACGGCGTGCTCGTCGATGCCATGCGGTGCGGGGTCACGGCGGCCGCTGTCGGGCCCGTGACGGCTGCGCCGCTGCTCGACCTCGGGGTCACGCCGATCGTGCCCGACCGCTTCCGGATGGGGGCGCTCATCCGCACTGTCATCGAGCACCTGACGCTCAACGGTGTCGCCGAGGTGCAGACCGCGCTCGGGCCGCTCGTCGTGCACGGTCGGGTCGTGACGTTCGGCGGGGAGACGGTCACCCTGGCTCGCGGGCCGCGCGCGATGCTCGCGGCCCTCATGTCCGAGCCGGGCGCGGTGCTGAGTCGCGAGCGGCTGCTCGACGAGCTGCCCGAGGCCGAGAACGAGCACGCGCTCGACATGGCGGTGAGCCGCCTGCGCTCGGCGCTGCCCGACCGCCATCTCGTCCAGACGGTCGTGCGACGGGGCTACCGCCTCAACGTGTAGCGGCCGACGCCTCGGCGTCGCCGACGATCGCCGGGGCGTGGTCGGCGATCCAGTCCATGAGCGGCACCATCCGCTCGGCGAGGTCGCTGCCTCGCGCGGTGAGGGAGTACTCGACGTGCGGCGGGACGACGGGCCGGGCGTCGCGGTGGACGAGCCCGTCGGCCTCGAGCATGCGCAGGGTCTGGGCGAGCATCTTCTCGCTCACACCTTCGGCGCGACGGCGCAGCTCGCTCCACCGCAGCGGCTCGCCCTCGGCGAGGGCGAGGATGACGAGCGTGCCCCACTTGCTCGTGACGTGGTCGAGCACGATGCGGCTGGGGCAGTCGGACGAGAAGACGCCGTCGGGGAAGTGCCGACGCAGGGTGGGACTAACCGTCATGTCAGTACCTTACTTCAAAGTGGGTACTAACTTCTGGGAAGTATGCTCGTGGTGCGGTCGTTCTCGTGGGTGTCAGCCCCACCCGAAAGGAACGTCATGACCCTTCTCGTCACCGGTGCCAGCGGCCACCTCGGCCGCCTCGTCGTCGAAGCCCTCCTCGAGCGCGGCACGCCCGCCGCCGATGTCGTCGCCACCGCCCGCACGCCCGAGTCGATCGCCGACCTCGCCGACCGCGGTGTGCAGGTGCGCCGGGCCGACTACACCGACCCCGCCTCGCTCGACGCCGCCTTCTCCGGCGTCGACCGGCTCCTGCTCGTCTCGGGCAGCGAGGTCGGTCAGCGGGTCGCCCAGCACGCCAACGTCATCGACGCGGCTGCACGCGCCGGAGTCGGCTTCGTCGCCTACACGAGCATCACCCGTGCCGACGCCTCCGACCTCGTGCTCGCCGCCGAGCACCGCGCGACCGAGGAGCTGCTCGCCGCGTCGGAGCTGCCGCACGCCCTCCTGCGCAACTCCTGGTACCTCGAGAACTACACCGGCCAGCTGCCCACGTTCCTCGAGCACGGCGCCGTCATCGGGGCAGCCGGTGCGGGACGCGTCAGCGCCGCGACCCGGGCCGACTTCGCCGACGCCGCCGCCGTCGTCCTCGCCGGTCAGGGTGGCGTGGAGCACGAGGGCGCCGTCTACGAGCTCGGGGGAGACCAGGCGTTCACCCTCGGCGAGCTCGCCGAGACGGTGGGTCGCGTCGCCGGCCGCGAGATCGTCTACACCGACCTCCCGGTCGCCGACTACACGGCCGCTCTCGTCGCGGCCGGCCTCCCGGAGGGGTATGCCGCCGTGCTCGCCGACGGTGACCGCGGCCTCGCCGCAGGTGCCCTGTTCACCGACAGCGGCGACCTGTCGCGTCTCACCGGCCGCCCGACGACCGGCCTCGAGGACGCCCTCCGCGCCGCCCTCGTCGCGCACCCCGCCTGACCCCCGCCCTCAACCGTCGAAAGGCCACGAACCGGACCCCGGTTCGTGGCCTCTCGACGGTTGGAGCGGTGGCGTCTCGGCGGGTGGTCAGGGGAGGGGGACGCCGATGCGGACGGTGCCGGCCTGGACGCGGACGGCATACGTCGGCAGGGCGACCGCGGGGTCGTCGAGGGCGGCGCCGGTACGGAGCGAGAAGACCTGCTTGAGCAGGGGTGACGCCACGGTCGGCTCCCCGCCCCGGTCGCCGGTCAGGCCCCGGGAGAGCACCGCAGCGCGGGCGTACGGGTCGAGGTTGTCGACGGCGTAGATCATCCCGTTCGGCAGCAGGAAGAGGGCCGCCTGTGCGCCCCCCGGCAGCAGCACCGCGACGCCGCGACCCGGCACGAGCGCCGTGACCGGACAGGCCGGCACCCACTGCCTCGCGCCGGGTGGCGGCAGGATGCCCGGCCGCACGGCGCTGCGACCAGCGGACGGCGCGACGTCGACAGGCGGGGCCTCGGGAGGGGTGACGAGTGTGGTCATGATGGGTTCCCTTCGCACTCAGGCGTTCTCGCGGACGGTGGGTAGTCCGAGCAGGACCGGCACCTTGCGCGGGCCCGACTCGTCGAATGCGACCGTGGGATCGGCCTCCTCCGGGGCGTTGACGAACGACACGAAGCGCGAGAGCTTCTCGGGGTCGTCGAGCACGGCCTTCCACTCGTCCTGGTAGCCCTCGACGTGACGCCCCATCGCGGCCTCGAGGTCGTCGGCGATCCCGAGGGAGTCCTCGCACACGACGGCCTTGAGGTGGTCGAGGCCGCCCTCGAGCGCGTCGAGCCACGGCGCGGTGCGCTGGAGCCGGTCGGCCGTACGGACGTAGAACATGAGGAACCGGTCGATGTAGCGCACCAGCGTCTCGTCGTCGAGGTCGCTCGCGAGCAGGCGGGCGTGCGCCGGGGTCTGGCCGCCGTTGCCGCAGACGTAGAGGTTCCAGCCCTTGTCGGTGGCGATGACGCCGACGTCCTTGCCGCGCGCTTCGGCGCACTCGCGGGCACAGCCCGAGACGCCGAACTTGATCTTGTGCGGCGAGCGCAGCCCGCGGTAGCGGTGCTCGAGGTCGACGGCCATCCCGACGGAGTCCTGCACGCCGTAGCGGCACCACGACGAGCCGACGCACGACTTCACGGTGCGCAGGGACTTGCCGTAGGCCTGCCCCGACTCCATGCCGACGTCGACGAGGCGCTGCCAGATCGCGGGCAGCTGCTCGACGCGGGCACCGAAGAGGTCGATGCGCTGTCCGCCGGTGACCTTGACGTAGAGCCCGAAGTCCTTGGCGACCTGGCCGATCGTGATGAGCTGCTCTGCCGTGACCTCGCCACCCGGCATCCGCGGGACGACCGAGTAGGTGCCGTTCTTCTGGATGTTGGCGAGGAAGTGGTCGTTGCTGTCCTGGAGCGCCGCCTGCTCGCCGTCGAGCACGTGGTCGCTGCTCGTCGACGCGAGGATCGAGGCGACGGTCGGCTTGCAGATCTCGCAGCCGGTGCCGGTGCCGTAGCGGGCGATGAGCCCCGAGAAGGTGCGGATGCCGGTCGACGCCACGATCTCGAAGAGCTCGGCCCGGCTCTGCTCGAAGTGCTCGCACAGCGCCTTCGACAGCTCCACACCCGAGTCCACGAGGAGCTTCTTGACCGTGGGCAGACAACCGCCACAGGTGGTTCCGGCGTTCGTGCAGCCCTTGATGGCCGCGAGGTCGCACGCGCCCTCGGCGATCGCGCCGCAGATCGAGCCCTTCGTGACGTTGTTGCACGAGCAGATGACGGCGTCGTCGGGGAGGGCGTCGGCGCCCAGCTCGGTGCCCGCCGGGGAGACGAGGGCGCCGGGGTCGCCGGGCACCTCGCGCCCGACGTACGCCTTGAGCGTGGTGTACGCCGACGCGTCGCCGACGAGGATGCCGCCGAGCAGCGTCTTGGCGTCGTCGCTGACGACGACCTTGGCGTAGGTGCCCTTCGTCGCGTCGGTGTGGACGATCTCGAGGGCGCCGGGCGTCGTCGCCATCGCGTCGCCGAAGGAGGCGACGTCGACGCCGAGGAGCTTGAGCTTGGTCGACAGATCGGCGCCGGGGAACGTCGCCTCGCCGCCGAGCAGCCGGTCGGCGACGACCTCGGCCATGGTGTAGCCGGGTGCGACGAGCCCGTAGCAGCGGCCCTCCACGGCGGCGACCTCGCCGACGGCCCAGACGTTCTCGTCGCTCGTGCGGCAGGCCAGGTCGGTGACGACGCCGCCCCGCTCGCCGACGTCGAGCCCCGCCGCGCGGGCCACGGCGTCGGAGGGCCGCACGCCCGCGGAGAAGACGACGAGGTCGGTGAGCAGCGCCGTGCCGTCGGACAGCTCGACTGCGAGCCGGCCGTCGTCCTGTGCCGCGATCGAGCTCGTGCCGGCGCCCGTGTGCACCTGGACGCCGAGACTCCCGATGAGTCGCTCGAGCACGGCCCCGCCGCCGTCGTCGACCTGGAGCGGCATGAGGCGCGGGGCGAACTCGACGACGTGGGGTGTCAGGCCGAGCAGGCGCAGCGCGTTGGCGGCCTCCAGGCCCAGCAGTCCGCCGCCGACGACGAGACCGTTCGCCGCCCGGCCCTCGGCCGCGGCCCGCTCGATCGCGGACTCGGCAGCGACGCGAATGCCGTCGAGGTCGTCGAGGGTGCGGTAGACGAAGCAGCCCGTCGAGTCGTGCCCGGGGACCGGCGGCACGAACGGGTGGGACCCGGTCGCGATGACGAGCGCGTCGTAGGCGATGACCTCGCCGGCGCTCGTCGTGACGGTGCGGGCGTCGCGGTCGACGTGCTCGGCCCGGGTCCCGAGGCGGAGGTCGACGAGGTCGTCACCGGCATACGTGTTGCCGGCGAGGGCGAGCGACGCGCGGTCCCAGGCCCCGACGTAGGAGGAGAGACCGACTCGGTCGTAGGCCGCCTCCGCCTCCTCGGAGAGGACGACGACCTTCCACGTGCTGTCCGTGTCGCGCGACCGCAGCGCCTCGACGAAGCGGTGGCCGACCATGCCGTGGCCGACGACGACGACGGCGCGGGTGGCGGTGTCCGTCCGGTTCTCGGTGGTGGACATCAGGCGGCTCCTTCGGTCAGGGCGGCGGGTGCCGGCACCGGTTCGGGGGACGGGGAGAGGGGTGAGGCGGTGGGCTGGGGCGACGGGGACGCGTTCGGACCGGTGGGCGCCGCTGCCGGCTCCGCCGAGCGCAGCCACGAGCAGAGGCCGTCGACGGCGCCCTTGCAGGAGCCGCAGCCGGTCGTGGCCCGGGTGGCCTCGGCGACGGCTGCGACGGTCTCGGCACCGGCCCGGAAGGCGCCGACGACGGCGGACTTGGTGACGGTGTTGCACCGGCAGATGACGGCCGTGCCGGGCATCTCGGCGAGGTTGACGCCCTCCGTCGCTCCCGACCTCGTGATCGCGCGACCGAGCATGAGCGACAAGCGATCCCGTGGGACGATCGCGCCTGTGTCGTAGAGCTGGGTCAGGGCGCCGGCCGCATCCCCCACGCCGAGCAGGATGGCGCCGACGAGGCGGTCCTGGCGCAGCACGAGCTTGGCGTAGCGGCCGCGGCTCGGGTCGGTGAAGGCGAGCACCTCGTGGCCCGGATCGTGCACGTCGACGTCGACCGTGCCCATGCTGGCGAGGTCGATGTCGTGGGCCTTGAGCCGGGTCAGGACGCTCGTGCCCTCGTACGTCGCGCCGGGGTCGGCGCCGGTGAGCACGTCGGCGAGCACGCGTGCCTGGTCCCACCCGGGCTGGACGAGCCCCGGTACCTCGCCGCGGTGCTCGGCGCACTCGCCGATGGCGTGGACGTGGGGGATCGAGGTCGCCAGGCGGTCATCGACGACGACCCCTCGGGCGACGTCGAGGCCGGTCGCGACGGCGAGGTCGGTGCGCGGTCGCACGCCGGTCGCGACGACGACGAGGTCGGCGGCCAGGGTCGTGCCGTCGTCGAGGACGACGTGGGCCGTGGCGTCGTCGACGGAGGGGTGTCGTGCGGTGACGAGGCGACCGAGGACCAGACGCGCGCCGATGCCGCGCACGACGCGCGTGAGGACGGCGCCCCCGTCGGCGTCGAGCTGGCGGTCCATCGGAAAGTCCTGGGGGTGCACGACGGTGACGTCCACACCTCGGGCGAGCAGGCCGCGGGCCGCCTCGAGACCGAGCAGCCCGCCGCCGAGCACCACTGCGGTGGAAGCCGACTCGGCTGCCTCGACGATCCGGCCACAGTCGTCGACCGTGCGGAAGGCGACGACCCCGTCGGCCAGCGCGGCGCCGGGACCCGGCGTGCCGGCATACAGCCCCTCGGTCGGTGGGACGAAGCTCGTGCTCCCGGTGGCGAGCACGAGCTCGTCCCAGGCCATGACGCGCTCGACGCCGCCGGTGTCGAGCGTCGCGGTCCGGGCCGCCGCGTCGACCGTCGTGACCCGGGCGCCCGTGAGGACGTCGACGTGCCGGGCGGACCACCAGCCGTCGGGCTTGAGGCGCGTGTCGCGCGGGGTGATGCCTCCGGCGATGACCGTCGACAGGAGCACGCGGTTGTAGGCGGCGTGCGGCTCCTCGCCGACGACCGTGACGGCGAAGCGCTCGGCCTCGGGGTCGCGCTGGCGGATCTCCTCGGCGAGCCGGGCGCCGGCCATGCCGTTGCCGACGACGAGGACGTGTGTGCGGGAGCGGGTCATGCGATGGCCTCCAGGCGGACGGCGCACGCCTTGAACTCCGGCATGCGGCTCGTGGGGTCGAGGGCCGCGTGGGTCAGGGAGTTCGCCCGGGCGTCACCGCCCCAGTGGAAGGGCAGGAAGACGACGTCGGCACGCATGTCCTCGTCGACGCGGACGACGGCGCGAGTGCGGCCGCGTCGGCTGACGACGTCCGTGAGGTCGCCCTCGACGAGCCCGGCGGCCTCGGCCGTGTCGGGGTGCACCTGGACGAACATCTCGCCCGCGGCGGCCGACAGCTCTGCGACGACTCGTGTCTGGGCGCCTGACTGGTAGTGCTGGAGCACCCGTCCCGTCGTCGCGACGAGGGGGTAGTCCGCGTCGTCGGCCTCAGCAGGACCCACGTGGTCGACGGGCACGAACCGAGCGCGGCCGTCGGGTGTCGCGAAGCGGTCGAGGAAGAGGCGCGGCGTGCCCTGGGGGCGCTCGGTGCTGCACGGCCAGTGCAGGCTCTCGCCGGCGTCGAGACGCTCCCACGTCACCGCGGAGTAGTCGGCCGGACCCCCCGCCGAGGCCCGGCGCAGCTCGTCGAAGACGACTCTCGGGTCAGTGGGGAAGCCTGTGCTGCAACCGATCCGGCGTGCCAGCTCGCTCCACAGGTCGAGCTCGCTGCGGCACCCCTCCGGGGCGGTGATGGCCCGACGGCGCCGCAGCACCCGGCCCTCGAGGTTGGTCAGCGTCCCCTCCTCCTCGGCCCACTGGAGCACGGGGAGCACCACGTCGGCGACGGCTGCGGTCTCGGACAGGACGAAGTCCGAGACCACGAGCAGGTCGAGGGCGGCGAGGCGCTCGGTCACGACGCGCGCGTCGGGCGCGGAGACGACGGGGTTGCTGCCGTGGACCATGAGCACGCGCGGGCCGCCCTCGGTGCCCAGCGCCGACAGCAGCTCGAAGGCGCTCCGGCCGGGACCCGGCAGCTCGGCGGGGTCGATGCCCCAGACCGCGGCGACATGGGCCCGCGCGGCCGGGTCGTCGATCCTGCGGTAGCCGGGCAGCTGGTCGGCCTTCTGGCCGTGCTCGCGGCCGCCCTGGCCGTTGCCCTGGCCGGTGATCGTCCCGAACCCGGTGCCGGGGTTGCCGGGCAGCCCGAGCGCGAGGGCCAGGGCGATGAACGCCGTCACCGTGTCGGTGCCGCTCGCGTGCTGCTCGCTCCCGCGGGCCGACAGGACGTAGGCACCGCGCTCGGTGTCGCGGGCGCGAGCCAGCGCCGCCACGGCAGCGCGCATCGTCGTGACCGCGACGCCCGTCACGCGCTCGACCCGCTCGGGCAGCCACTGCGCCGCGATCGGCCAGACGTCGTCGAAGCCCGAGGTGCGCTCCGCGACGAACCCGCGGTCGGCATACCCCTCCGTGACGGCGAGGTGCAGCATGCCGAGGGCGAGCGCGGCGTCGGTGCCGGGGCGCAGCTGCAGGTGCAGACCGCCGCCATCGACCGCCTTGGCCGCGGTGGGCGTCAGGCGGGGGTCGGCGACCATGAGGCCACCGGCGTCGGCAGCCCGGACGAGGTGCGTCAGGAAGGGCGGCATCGTCTCGGCGGGGTTGGCACCGAGGAGCAGCACCGCGTGCGCCGACCCGATGTCGGTGACGGGGAAGGGGAGCCCGCGGTCCAGCCCGAAGCAGCTGATCCCCGCGGCGGCGGCCGAGCTCATGCACCAGCGACCGTTGTAGTCGATCTGGCTCGTCCTCAGCGCCACGCGTGCGAACTTGCCCAGCTGGTAAGCCTTCTCGTTCGTCAGGCCGCCGCCGCCGAACACCGCGACAGCATCCCTGCCGTATGCCGCCTGCGTCCGCACGATGGCACCGGCCACGACGTCGAGGGCCTCGTCCCACGACGCGGGGGCGAGGACGCCGTCCCGTCGCACGAGCGGGGTCGTGAGGCGCCCGGGCGTGCGCAGCAGCTCGGCGCTGGTCCAGCCCTTCTGGCAGAGCCCACCCCGGTTCGTCGGGAAGCGGCGCGGGCTGACGGTGAGGTCCGCTGCCGACGAACCGGTCAGCGTCATCGCGCACTGGAGCCCGCAGTAGGCGCAGTGGGTGGCGACGCCCACCGGCTCGGTGGGCGCTGGCCCACCGAGCTGGTGCGAGGGCATTCTCAGGTCTGTCGTCATCGGCGGTAGCGCACCTTGGTCAAGGTGGCGGCGCCGACGTAGAAGAGGGTGAAGACGACGAACGCGGCCGTGGCCGAGTGGCCGGCGCCCTGGTAGGAAGCCCGCAGCCCGAGGTTGATGAGGACGCCGCCGAGAGCACCGATGGCGCCGGCGATGCCGATGAGGGCGCCGGCCATCGAGCGCGACCACGCCGTGCGCTCGACCGCGGGGCCGGGGATCGACGCGGACCTCGCCTCGAAGAGCGCCGGGATCATCTTGTAGACCGAGCCGTTGCCGATGCCGGAGAGGACGAAGAGGAGCACGAAGCCGCCGATGAGACCGGTGAGCTGCAGACCGGTCGCGGCGCTGGCCGTCACGTCGTCCGAGCGGGCGGCGAGCGTCACGAGGACGCCCGCGACGGTGAGGCCGACGAACGTCCACAACGTCACGGCAGCACCGCCGCGGCGGTCGGCGAGCTTGCCGCCCCACACGCGGCTGACCGAGCCGAGCAGCGGCCCGATGAAGGCGATCTGGGCGGCGTGCAGGCTCGCGGCCGAGGTCTGGGCGGGCGTCGGCGCGGCCCCTCCGGTCATGCCGGCGAGGAACGTCTGGTTGAGCACCTGCCCGAAGGCGAAGCCGAAGCCGATGAACGAGCCGAAGGTGCCGATGTAGAGCAGCGAGATGAACCACGAGTCACGGTGGCGCAGCACCTCGAGCATGGCCCTGGGGTTGGCCGTCTGGTGGTCGAGGTTGTCCATGAAGAGCGCGGCGCCGATGCTGGCGACGGCGAGCAGCACGAGGTAGATGGCGCACACGACCTCCGGCCGACGGTTGCCGAGCGTCGCGATGACGAGGAGCCCGACGAGCTGCACGACGGGGACGCCGATGTTGCCGCCACCGGCGTTGAGCCCCAGGGCCCAGCCCTTCATCCGCTGCGGGTAGAAGGCGTTGATGTTCGTCATCGACGAGGCGAAGTTGCCGCCGCCGAGACCCGCGAGCCCCGCGATGAGCAGGAAGGTCGTGAACGAGTGCCCCGGGTTGACCATGAGCCACCACGTGAGGGTCGTCGGCACGAGGAGGGCGAAGCCGCTGATGATGGCCCAGTTGCGGCCCCCGAACCAGGCCGTGGCCATCGTGTAGGGCACCCGCAGCACGGCGCCGACGAGTGTCGGCACGGCCACGAGGAAGAACTTGTCGGCCGCGGTGAAGCCGTAGACGGCCTGCGGCATGAACAGGACCATGACCGACCAGATCGACCAGATCGAGAAGCCGATGTGCTCCGTCGCGACCGACCAGATCAGGTTGCGACGGGCGACGTCCTTGTTGCCGGCCTCCCAGGCCGCCGTGTCCTCGGGGTCCCAGTCGCGGATGACCCGCGTGCGCGGGGCGGTGAGCTCACGGAGGCGGCCGGGACGTTCGGGCGCCGGTGCGAGAGCGGTGGGTGCTGAGGTCTCGGCGGCGCTGCCGGTCGTGCTGTCGGTCGTGCTTCCGGTGGTGGTGCTCACGGGGTTCCTCCTGGGCTGCTCGAGCCGAGCGGGACGGTGTCGGAGTGAGACGGGCTGGGGTCGCTGCGAGAGCGTGACGCTCACGCTAGGGAGCCGGTGTTGCCGGTCGCCCGGTCTGCTGTGACCCCGCGGTTACGGCCGCCTCACGGATGTCCGGCGACCCCGTGAGGTCACGCACGGAGGTCGGCTGCGGCCGCCTCACGGCCGACCCGGAGCGGCGTGAGGCGGCTCGCCGCGTAGGCTCGCGGTCATGACGCCGGCTGCTGACCAGGCCTTTCTCAACACCCTGTCCGTGGGCACCGCCGGGCCCCGGATCGCCTTCCTCCACGGCCTCTTCGGCCAGGGCCGCAACTGGAACCAGATCGCCAAGGCCGTGAGCGGCCCCGACGGCGCCGACGCGCGGTGTCTGCTCGTCGACCTCCCCGACCACGGCCGGTCACCGTGGTCGCAGGAGTTCTCGCTCGACGCGTACGCCGACGCCGTGGCCGCGACGCTCCGTGCCGAGGGCGACGGGGATCGGTGGGCCGTCGTCGGCCACTCGCTCGGGGGCAAGGTCGCGATGGTGCTCGCCCTGCGTCACCCCGAGCTCGTCGAGCGGCTCGTCGTCGTCGACATCGCGCCCAAGGGCTACGGTTCGCTCGAGCGTTTCGAGGGCTACATCCGCGAGATGCAGGCGCTGCCGCTGGCCGAGCTGACGAGCCGGGGCGACGCCGAGGCCCGCTTCACCGAGCCCGACCCGGGCGTCAAGGCGTTCCTCCTGCAGAACCTTCGGCGTGACGGGCAGGCGTGGCGCTGGCAGGTCAACCTCGACCTCGTTGCGGGTGACGCGGCGTTGGGGGTGGACTCACGCATCGCGGACTGGCCCGACGACCTCGACGAGCTCCCGGCCTACGAGGGTCCGGTGCTGTGGGTCGCCGGCGGCGACTCGCGCTACGTCAGGCGCGAGGACGGCGAACGCATGCGTCGGCACTTCCCCCGCACCCGCCTGTTCACCATCAAGGGGGCCGGGCACTGGGTGCACACCGACGCCCCAGAGATCATCGTCACCGCCCTGCGCCGTTTCGTCGCCGACCCCGCCTGACGGCATACGCCCTGTCACGCTCACATCGCGAACGCTGCGCTCGGTGGCGAACTCACTGTTCTACCAGCGCTTTCGCGACCGAACGCTGCGTTCGGTGGCGAACTCTGTGTTCTACCAACGCTTTCGCGACCGAACGCTGCGTTCGGTCGAGGGCGCAGGAGGAAGCGGCAGGTCAGAGGAGGCGGCGGCCCATGGCCCAGGCCGTCAGCTCGTGGCGTGAGCTGAGCTGGAGCTTGCGCAGCACCGAGCTGACGTGGGTCTCGACGGTCTTGACGGAGATGAAGAGCTCCTTCGCGACCTCCTTGTACTGGTAGCCGCGCGCGATGAGGCGCATGACCTCGCGCTCGCGAGCCGAGAGACGGTCGAGCTCCTCGTCGATCTCGGCGACCTCACCCGCGGTGGCCCCGAATGCGTCGAGGACGAAGCCGGCGAGGCGCGGGCTGAAGACGGCGTCGCCGTCGGCCACCCGTCCGATCGCCGTGAGCAGCTCCTCGGCGCTGATCGTCTTGGTGACGTAGCCGCGGGCTCCGGCGCGGATGACGGCGATGACGTCCTCGGCGGCGTCGGACACCGACAGGGCGAGGAAGCGCACGGGCACGTCGGCGCCCGACTGGACGCCGGCGCAGGCGCGGATGACGTCGGCGCCGCCGTGACCGTCTCCGCCGGGGAGGTGCACGTCGAGGAGCACGACGTCGGGGCGCTGTTCGGTGATGACCTTCACCGCCGACTCGACCGCCCCGGCCTCACCGGCGATCTCGAGCGTGAACGCCCCGGCCCGCGGCGTCGCCGCGAGGGTCGTCAGCTCGGCACGCACACCGGTGCGGAACATGTGGTGGTCGTCGACGATGACGATGCGGATGGTCCGCGGGTCGGTCATGAAGCCTGCTCCTGCGTCTCGGGGTCCGGCGTGCTGCCGGTGGTCGTGCTGGGTGTGGTGCCAGGTGCGGTGGGCGCGGCAGGGGCACCGGGCGGGGCGGGAGTGGTCGCGGCCGCCTCGGGCTCGTGCGGCTGGCGCACGGGCAGGCGCAGCTCGACCTCGGTGCCGTCGGCACGCCGACGGATGCGGGCCGTGCCGCCGTGACGCTCCATCCGGCCGATGATCGACTCGCGCACCCCGGCGCGGTCGTCGGGCACGGTGTCGAGGTCGAAGCCCGCGCCGTGGTCGCGGACGAACGCCTCGACGGCGTCGGGTCCGACCTCGACGTAGGCGCTGACCGGCGGGCTGGCGTGGCGCACGGCGTTCCACGTGGCCTCGCGGACGGCCTTGACGAGCGCGTCGAGGTGCTCGTCCATGGGTCGGTCGCCCGTGACGACGAGCTGGACGGGCACGCCGTGGAGGTCCTCGACCTCGCCCATCGCCGCGGTGAGGGCGGCGCCCAGCGTGCCGGCACGCGCGTCCTCGTCGTAGAGGTAGCTGCGCAGCTGTCGCTCCTGGGCCCGGGCGAGCCGTGCGACGGTCGCGGCGTCGCCGGACTGGCGCTGGATGAGGGCGAGGGTCTGGAGCACCGAGTCGTGCAGGTGGGCGGCGATGTCGGCGCGCTCGGTGGCGCGGATACGGGCCGCCTGCTCGAGGCGCAGGTTGCTCCACAGCCGCAGGATCCACGGCGCCGACAGGACGGCCACGCCGACGAGCGCGGCGAGCACGGCGCCCGCAACCTGCCACAGCTCGGTGAGTTTCGTGCCGCGCACGAGCAGGCCGACGAGGCCGAGGATGGTCAGGCCCAGGCCGACGACGAGCCAGATCCAGCGGACCGGCCGGCGGGCCCCGATGGCGTCGGTGTCGTCGAGCTGCGACCAGAAGAAGATCGCGCCGATGACGATGGCGACGACGGGCAGGATGAGCTCGGCATGCACGTCGAGACCGGCGCCGCCGAGCCAGAGCGCGCCGGCGACGGCCAGGGCGGCCACGCCGAGCAGCGTGATGACGACGGCCTGGTTGCCGCTGCGCAGCCAGGTGCGCATGGCGGCGAGGTCGACGTGGTGCTGGGTGCGGACCGTGCTGGCGGTCGTCGGCGTCGTGGCACCGCCTGCGGTGGCCGGGTCGGCGACCGGGGCACCCGGCGCCGGCGAGAGGGTCGGGGTTGAGGCAACGGCCGGGTCGACATCACCGACCTCGCGCATCGTCGCCCAGAGGAAGACGTAGACGACGAGCCCCGCGCCGAAGGGGATGCTCGTCAGGACGAGCACCACGCGTACGGCGACGACCGGCACCCCGAGGTGCTCGGCGAGGCCCGCGGCGACCCCTGCGATGACCTTGCCCTGTCGCTGGCGCACGAGCGGAGGCCGTGGCGTCGCCCGCCAGGCCGGGCGCGCGGGGCCCGTTCCGTTCTCGTATGCCGTCTGCACCGTTCCATCCTGACCCACTCCGCGGCCGAGGGCGACCATCCCGGCCCTCTTTGGGGGTCGCGTCAGGGTGCGCTCAGGGTCGACCCTCATGGTTGCGGGGAGTTCGGGGCGCCACTGTGGGGACATGACGAAAAGCAATGACGCCCCTCCGCAGGGGCACGGCCTGGACGGTTTCTACACCGCTCTGCGACGCCCGGGGATCGTGCGCCGGAGCGACGGTCGCTGGTTCGCCGGCGTCGCGACGGGCCTGGCCCGCTGGCTCGGCGTCGACCCTCTCGTCGTCCGAGCGGGCTTCATCCTCTTCTCCATCTTCTTCGGGATGGGCGTCGCCCTCTACCTCGTGCTGTGGCTGCTCATGCCGGACGAGCGCGGCGAGATCCACGTCGAGCGCGCGCTCAAGCACGGTGAGGGCCACTCGATCTTCCTCCTCGTCGTCACGGCGATGGCGGTGCTCGGCGGCGGCCCCTGGTGGGGTGGCGACTCGAGGGGCTTCCGCTTCTTCGGGTTCGTGCTCCTCATCGTGGGTGCCTCGTGGTTCGCGACCCGGACCGCCAGCGGCCGCGAGCTCATGGCCCAGGCGCCCTGGAGGAACCAGGGCCCCGGTGCCCCCGGCGCGACGACGTCCGTCGACCCCGTGACCGGTGAGGCTGTCACGCAGCCCGGCGGCGGGACCCCGGTCCCCGCGGCCGCTACGGCCTACGGCTCGACGGGCAACGCGGCCGCCAACGCCGGCGCGACCCTCGCCGCACCCCGCCCGGCCGCCCCGACGCCCGTGCGGGAGCGGACCCCGTCGATCGGCTTCGCCGGTGGGCTCCTCGTCCTAGGCCTCGCCATCGTCACCGGTGTCGTGCTCTCGTCGGTCGCGCAGGCAGCCGGATGGTCCGGCAACCCCGTGGCCGTCGGGATCGCCTCCGGCCTGGGCGTGCTCGGGCTCGGCATCCTCGTCGCCGGCCTCGCCGGCCGTCGGTCCGGAGGCCTCGCGTTCTTCGCCGTGACCGGCATGATCGCGGCCGCGGCCACGACCGCCGCGCCCATGGGGCTCGCGCACCCCTGGCAGGCGGGTGACCGCACCCACACGGTGACGTCGATGACCCCGCCGCCCGCCTTCGAGCTCGGCCTCGGCCAGATGACGGTCGACCTGCGCGACGCGAACTGGAAGAGCACGCTCGGCACGGACACCGTGACGACCACGATGGGCGTCGGCGAGCTCGACCTCGTCGTCCCCGAGGGTGTCAACGTGAAGGTCAACGCCACGGCGCGTGCCGGCGAGATCGTCGCGACGGGCCCGACGGTGGCCGGCGACGGCATGCAGCGCCTCGGCCCGGACCAGGTCCAGCACGAGGGCACCGGCTGGACGCAGACGGTCACGTTCGGAGACGCGACGAAGACCCCCGAGATCGTCGTCGACGCCGAGCTCGGCGTCGGCCAGATCAAGATCACGACGGCGAGCGCGTCATGAGCACCGGCCCGCAGGACCCGAGGAACGACCCGGGCGCCGACCCGACGAACCAGCCGACGACCAACGCAGCGGAGAGCAGCGACATGACGAGCAACGACACCCCGGACCCGACAGCGGAGCACCGCGACCCGATGGCCGACCCGATGGCCGACCCGATGGCCGACCCGGCCCCGGCGCCGACGCCGGACCCGACGGAGACCACGACGATCCCCGCCGCCTCGACGCGGGCGCTGCCGACGGCGACCCCCTTCCGCGTCGAGCCCTCGACGCCGGTGCCCGACGACGCCGTCCTCGAGGGAGCCCGCCTTCCGCACCTGCCGCCGCCGACGACCTCCGTGCCCGACCCGTCGTGGCCGGCGCCCGCCGTGCCCCAGCCGGCCCCGCGCCCGGCCCTCGTGACGGTCCGCAAGGGACCGCGCCCCGGGTCGATCATGCTGGGGCTGCTGACGATGCTCGTGGCGGCCTACCTCCTCGTCGCCAACCTCACCGACGCCGACCTCAGCTTCCGGATGGTGGGTCCGTCGATGATCGGCGCCTTCGGCGGCATGCTGCTGCTCGTCGGGCTCGCCGGCGTCGTCGCGGGCCGGCTGCGGCGCTGACCCACCCGTCGAGTCACCACCCGCCGACGCCACGACCCGCCGACGCCACGACCCGCCGACGCCACGACCCGCCGACGCCACGACACGGCATACCTGCTCGCGGCGGTCGCCGCGCCCGGCGTCGGCGGGCGTGACTAGGCTCGGCAGCACGCTCGCCGGTGAGGTCCGGCACTGGCAAAGGGGAGACAACGTGCTCATGAAGTCCGGCATCACGCTCGAGGGGTTCGACCGGTCCACCAGACCCCAGGACGACCTGTTCCGGTTCGTCAACGGCACGTGGCTCGACACGACGGAGATCCCGGGCGACCGGGCCCGCTTCGGCACCTTCGACATCCTGCGCGAGGAGTCCACGGCGCGGGTGCGCGACCTCATCGAGGAGGCGGCGGCCGACGAGGGGAGCGCGCTGGGCACTCCGAAGCGACAGGTCGGCGACCTCTATGCCAGCTTCACCGACACCGACCGCATCGAGGAGCTGGGGCTCTCGCCCCTGCAGGTGGTGCTCTCGGAGGTCGCGGCCGTCGACGACGTCGACTCCCTCGGCGCGGCGCTCGGTCGCCTCGCCCGTGACGGCGTCGCCGGCGCCCTGCAGCACTTCGTGTCGCCCGACGAGCGCTCGCCGGAGGACTACGTCGTCTACCTCGAGCAGGCCGGCCTCGGCCTGCCCGACGAGTCGTACTACCGCGAGGAGAAGTACGCCGACACCCGCACGGCCTACGTCGCGCACATCGGGAGGCTGCTCGCCATCGCCGGCATCCCCGACGCCGACGCCAGGGCCACGCGCATCATGGCGCTCGAGACGCTCCTCGCGGCGTCGCACTGGGACACCGTGAGCAACCGGGACGCGATCAAGACCTACAACGCCCACACGCTCGACGAGACCAAGGCGCTCTCACCCCAGTTCCCTTGGGACGCATGGCTTTCGGGCCTCGGGGCGCCTGCGGGCTCGTTCGACAAGGTCGTCGTGCGCCAGCCGAGCTTCGTCACCGGCCTCGGTGCGGCCCTCGAGTCCACCGACGTCGCCGACTGGCGCTCGTGGCTGACGTGGCACGTCCTCTCGGAGTTTGCGTCGGTGCTGCCGCAGTCGTTCGTCGACGAGGACTTCGACTTCTTCGGTCGCACGCTCTCGGGGCAGCCGGAGAACAAGGAGCGGTGGAAGCGGGGCGTCGCGGTCGTCGAGTCGTGCGTCGGTGAGGCCGTCGGCCAGCTCTACGCCGAGCGGTGGTTCCCGCCCGCGGCGAAGGAGCGCATGCAGGAGCTCGTCGCCAACCTCGTCGAGGCCTTCCGGAGGTCCTTCTCGTCGCTCGAGTGGATGGGCACCGACACCCGCGCCCAGGCCGTCGCCAAGCTCGACGCGTTCACGCCCAAGATCGGCTACCCCGACGTGTGGCGCGACTACTCCGCGATCGAGATCGACCCGGCCGACCTCGTCGGCAACGTGCGCCGCAGCACGGCCTTCGACGTCGACCGCAACCTCGCGAAGATCGGTGCCCCGATCGACCGCAGCGAGTGGTTCATGCTCCCGCAGCACGTCAACGCGTACTACATGCCGTCGATGAACGAGATCGTCTTCCCGGCGGCGATCCTCCAGCCGCCGTTCTTCGACCTCGAGGCCGACGACGCCGTCAACTACGGCGGCATCGGCGCGGTCATCGGCCACGAGCTCGGTCACGGCTTCGACGACCAGGGCTCGCGCTACGACGGCACCGGGGCCCTGCGTGACTGGTGGACCGAGGCCGACCGTGAGCGGTTCGACGCGTTGTCGCAGCGGCTCATCGAGCAGTTCAGCGGCTACACGCCGGCGGGGCTGTCCGACGACCACAAGGTCAACGGCGGGCTGACCGTCGGCGAGAACATCGGCGACCTCGGTGGCCTTCAGATCGGCTACTCCGCTTATCGCATCGCCACCGAGGGCAGCGGGATGACCGAGCTCGACGGCTTCACCGGGCCGCAGCGCTTCTTCATCGGCTGGGCCCAGGTCTGGAAGGGCAAGGCCCGCGAGGCCGAGGCCATCCGGCTGCTCGCCATCGACCCGCACTCGCCCCAGGACGTGCGGGGCAACGCCGTGCGCAACCTCAGCGAGTTCCACGAGGCCTTCGCGGTCAAGCCGGGTGACGCGCTGTGGCTCGAGGAGGACCAGCGGGTCCGCATCTTCTGAGCGGCCCCGTGTCGTGACGACCGACCCCGTGGGCAGCGCCCGCGGGGTCAGTCGTCGAGCTGGAGCTTGAAGCCGACGTGCGAGGCCACGAAGCCGAGCCGCTCGTAGAAGCGGCGGGCGTCGGTGCGGCTCGCGTCGCTCGTCAGCTGCACGAGGGTGCACCCGAGCCGGCGCGACTCCTCGACCGCCCAGGTGACGAGCTCGGTGCCGAGGCCGGTTCCGCGTTCAGGGCGGGCCACGCGAACACCCTCGATGACGGAGCGGGTGGCGCCCCGTCGCGACAGCCCCGGGATGACGCTGAGCTGGAGCGTGCCGACGACCGTGCCCTCGCGCTCGGCGACGACGAGGTGCTGTCCGGGGTCGGCCACCACCCGGTCGTATGCCGCGTGGTACGTCCGTGGGTCGCCGAGGTCCTCGCGGGCGGCGCCGAGCGGGTCGTCGGCCAGCATGGCCACGATCGCCGGCACGTCGTCGCGGACGGCGTCCCGGATCACCAACGGGCTCATGCGTTCTCGGCGGTGCGCTTGAGCTGCGCGAGGCCCTTCTCGAAGTCGGGACCGACGAGCTTCTCCATCGACCACACCTTGCTCATGAGGCGCATGACGACGTTCTGGGGCCCGGTCATGGCCCACTCGACCCGGGTGCCGTCGCCGTCGGGGGTCATGGTGAAGTCGACGCGGTTGTGCGCCTTCATCGGGGCGGCGAAGAGCAGGTCGACGGCGACGTGCTGGGGCTCCGACTCGAGGATCTCCATGCGGCCCTCGCCCGCCTTGCTGTTGCCGCGCCAGGCGTAGACGGCACCGACGCCGGCCGCGGGGCCGGTGTAGGCGCGCTCCATCGCGGGGTCCAGCCCCTCCCAAGGGGACCACGCCTGCCACTCGTGGAAGTCGTTGACGAGAGCGTGGATCCGCTCCGGCGGTGCGGCGATCGTCGTCTCGCGGCTGATGTGGAAGCTCTTGTCGGCCATGGCGGCATCCTGCCATCGCCGCCGCGTGGCCGGGGGCGGCACGGCTGGGTCGGCTCTTCGGTCAGGAGCCGCACAGGTCCCGACATCACCGAGTCGGAGGGATATCCGATGATTTCGGGACCTGTGGCGGCTCCTCGACACCCTGGGCCGAGGGTTCGCGCGGCGGGCGCCCTGGGCAAGCCGCTCCAGGTCGCCGTGTCGCTCAGGGCAGGTTCATCCGGGTGAAGGTGACGAGGTCGGCGAACGTGAACGCCCCCGCGGACGCCCCCGGGAGGATCGGCACGAAGCCGCCGAGCTGGTTCACGAACGAGTCAGGGTCCCTCTTGAGCATCCGGGCGAACGTCTCGGCGACGATGCGCGCGCCGACGGGGCCGAGACGGTTCCCGCCCTTGAGCACGGCTGCCTCGCGGAGCACGTAGTACCAGAGGGGCGTCCTCGTGAGCAGGACTCCACCTGCGGCGGAGAGGGCCGCCTGCTCGGGGGCCGGGAGACCCGCCGTGAGCTGTGCGGCCGTGAGCGGCGTGATCCCGAAGGCCCGGGCCACGCCCTGACCGCTCGGCAGGCCGAGTGCCAGGCCGCGCAGCAGGTTGCGCACGGCGAGCATCTCCATCATCCCGGTGAAGCCCGGCAGGTGCTCGAGACCCGCTGCGATGCCGGTGTCGATCTTGCGCGCCTTGTTGAAGACGGGCACGGGTATGCCGGTCGGGAAGAAGGCGTTGAGGTCGACGACCCAGTTGCTCCGGACGGGCAGGTGCGGGTTGCGGTTGAACTGGAAGACCTGGGCCAGCGTGCCGGCCGGGAAGTTGAAGTTCAGCCAGTAGGTGTCCCGGATCATGCTGTGCCCGAAGCGGTAGGCCGCGACGGAGAACTCCACAGGCATCCGGAAGGCGCTGTTGGGTGGCGCCGAGACCGACGTCATCGCGCTCGTGACCGCCGTCGGCCCGCAGACGGCCCGGAGGAAGTCGTGGACGACGGCCCACTGGTAGTGGTGCGTGACGATGCGCTTCGCCTCGACGAAGACGTCCCCGCTGAAGCCGCTCGCCAGCACTGCGTCGACGACGGCGTTGTGGAAGCGCAGCATCGTGTGGTGCAGCTGCACGACGACGAGGTTCTCGTCGTTGCGGGGGTCGCCGATGATCGCCGTGTGGGCCGACCCGAGCAGGCGTGGCACGTCACGGTCCGCGTGCTGCACCATCCCCACCGACCCACCGGGACCACCGGGCCCGCCGGGGCCGCTGGGCAGGTTGGTGCCGAGCTGCATCTTGATGGCGCTGGGGTTCGCGCCCGGGCCGGGCATGTCGTAGAGGAAGGGGTCGAGGGCGGGCCCTCGACCGTAGACGCTGTCGAGGTCGAGCGACGGCGAGCGCATGTTGTGGATCGTGTTCGCATCGGTCGAGATGTCGAGCGAGGACGAGACGTCGAGCGTGATGTCGTGGTCGATGAACTGACCGGCATACGTCATGCCGGCGTCGATGGTCGAGTCGGCGATGGGGGCGTCGCGCCCCGGGGCGGCCATGGCGGTGCCCAGGGCGGTGAGCAGACCGCGGTTGGCCGCGGTGAAGGGCAACCGCGTGGCGCTGCGGGTTCGGGCAGTCGTGAGATAGCCGAAACGGTCACCGCAGGGCCGGCGCACCTGCGGCCCCGGGAAGTAGGCGAGCGAGTACTTGGATCCGTGCGTCGAGCGACGCCCGGGCTGCAGCGCTGTGACGGACTGTCGGATCTCGTCCGGCAGCGTCGCCAGGGGCACGGGCGCCTCGGGCTCGATGCGCGCGGCCAGGGCCTGGACCGAGGCATGGACGTGTGCCGGGTCCGTGGTCTCGGCCACGGGATCGGACGTGTTCGTGCTCGCGGGACCCGTGTCGTCCTTCGTCCTCATCGAGCGCTTGGTCGTCCGCGTCGTCTGCCCGTGGAGCTGCTGGTCGAGGAACGGCTGCGACGGGACGTCGAGCCCGACGTCGGCCACCGCCTTCGGGACGTTCGCGGCTGCGGGCTGCTCGGATGACCCCTGGTCGGGCCGTGGCCCGTTGGACGTCGTTGCCATGGCAACTCCCCTTGTCGTCATGGTCGGTCCCGGAATGGTCCGACCTCAGGGACAGAGGCTCGAGCTGGCCGTGTGGATACGTCTCCGCCCGGACCGTCCTGCACGACGAACGCGCCCACCGGGGGGTGGGCGCGTTCCCGTGGTGCGGTTTCGCCGGGCGGTGGTCGCGGTCAGGCCGGCGGAGCGATGTCTTGCTGGGCGGGCAACTGGTCCTGGCGGACAATGCCGACCGGGCACGTCATGCCGTTGGGGCCGTGGTTGCAGTAGCCGCCGGGGTTCTTGTGCAGGTAGCCCTGGTGGTAGTCCTCGGCGAGGTAGAACGGGCCGGCGTCCTCGGCCGGGCGGATCTCGGTCGTGATCTGCCCGAAGCCGTTGTCGTCCAGCACCTTCTGGAACGCCTCGCGCGTCGCCTCGGCGGCGAGGCGCTGCCCCTCGGTCGTCCAGTAGATCGCCGAACGGTAGGCGGTTCCGACGTCGTTGCCCTGGCGGTTGGACGTCGTCGGGTCGTGGTTCTCCCAGAACGCCTTGAGCAGCAGCTCGGGAGAGGTCATCTCGGGGTCGTAGACGACGCGGACCGTCTCGGCGTGCCCGGTGCGACCGGTGCACGTCTCCTCGTACGTCGGGTTGGGCGTGTAGCCGCCCATGTAGCCGGCGGCGGTCGAGACGACGCCGTCCTGCCTCCAGAAGATGCGCTCGACCCCCCAGAAGCAGCCCATCGCGACGTAGAGCACCTCGGAGCCCTCGGGCCAGGGACCCTCGAGCGGGGTGCCGAGCACGACGTGCGTGGGGTTCACGGCATACGGGCGTTCCGCGCGACCCGGGAGGGCCTCGTCGCGGCTGGGCATCTGGGACTTCCTACCGAATCCGAACACCATTCCAGTGTCACATCCTTCGTGCGGGGAGGGTCTTACGTCCCTGTAACGCCCGCGACCGCGTGCGTATGCCGGGTGGCGCGGTCCGGACAAATCGCTGGCTCCGCGCCCCCGGGCTCGACAGACTCGTGCGCGTGAGCGACGACCTGGAGATCCGCCCCATCGACCTGCTCGACCGTGCCCAGGAGGATGCGGCCCGCGACTGGATCGGCGTCCACGCAGCCGTCCAGCGCGAGCTGTTCGGTCCCACGGGCAGCGCCTGGACCCTGGACGAGATCCGGGGCTTCCACCGCTCGCCGTCGGGCACCCGGGTCGCCCGTGCGGCGTGGGTCGGAGACCGTCTCGTCGGTGCGTTCGAGGCTCGGATGCCGACGACCGACAACCTCGACCTGGCCCTGTTCTGGCTGTCGGTCCTGCCGGACCACCGGGGGCGAGGCGTCGGTGAGGCCCTCCTGAGCGAGGGGGAGGCGATCGCCCGCGAGCACGGCCGCGGCACGCTGATGGGCGAGACGGAGTGGGCCGAGGGCGGTGTCGACCTCGCGGAGACGTTTGCGGCTCGACACGGCTACGCCGTCGGGCAGACGATGCTTCGCAGCGCCATGTCGCTGCCCGCCGACCACGACGCCCTCTCGGCGCTCCTGGCCGTCACCGACGACTACGCCGTCGAGACCTTCGTCGACGCGATGCCCGAGGAGTGGCTCGACGACCGGGCGGTCCTCCAGCAGCGGATGAGCACCGATGCCCCCGCGGACGACCTCGCCCTCGAGGAGGAGGCCTGGGACGCCGACCGCCTGCGGGAGACGCACGCCCGCACGCTCGCCTCCGGGCGGCGGATCGTCGAGTCGGCCGCGCGCCACACGCCCTCGGGCCGTCTCGTCGCCTTCACGACGATCGGGGTGTCCGCAGGAAGCCCTGACCTCGGCTACCAGCAGGACACCCTCGTGCTGAGGGAGCACCGCGGCCACGGGCTCGGCCTGCGGCTCAAGGCGGCCAATGCGCTCCGCCTGATGGACGAGATCCCCGAGGTCTCGTCGATCCGCACGTGGAACTCCGCGTCGAACGCGCACATGCTCGCCGTCAACCGGCGGCTGGGCTACGTCGTCGACGGCTACAGCCGCGAGTGGCAGAAGGTCACCGGGCCGGCCGAATGAGACCGCGGGTCAAGGAGATCGAGCTAGCCGTCGGTGACCGGCGCAGCGAGGCCTGGCTCCAGGTGCACCATGCCGCCAACCGGGCTGTCTGGGGCGACGCGGCCCAGCGGACCTCGATCGAGGAGATCGTCGACGTCGCGGACCGCCGGCACGAGGTACGGCGCACGTTCCTCGTCTCCGAGGCCGGCTCGGACGTCGTGCTCGCGGCCGCCCAGACGATCCGACGCACCCGTGAGAACCTCGGGACGGCCGGCCTCTGGCTCTCCGTCCACCCCGAACACCAGCGGCGCGGGATCGGCTCGCTCCTGCTCGGCCACTGCGAGCAGACGCTGCGTGACGACGGGTGCGACCGCATCCACGACCACAGTGGGTCTCCGGCCGAGCACGGCGACGCCGCAACGGGATTCGCCCTCGCGAACGGCTACCGCCAGACGCTGGTCGACCTCCGTCAGGACGTCGCGCTGCCCGTGGACGAGGCCACGCTCGACGCATTCGACCCGCGACCCGACCCGACGGCATACGTCATCGAGACGTCGGTCGACGGGCTCCCCGAGGACTGGCTCGAGGATCGCGCCGTCCTCGCGCGACGGATGAGCACCGACGCCCCGTCAGGGGAGATCGACCTCGACGAGGAGGACTGGGACGCAGAGCGGGTGCGGCAGCTGTGGAACACCCCGAGCCCCGTCTGGGGCGTCGAGTCCGTCGCGCGGCACGTGCCCACGGGACGGCTCGTGGCCTTCACCGACATCGTGGTGCGCCCGGGGCAGCCCGACCTTGCCGTCCAGTCGGACACCCTCGTCCTGCGCGAGCACCGGGGCCGGGCACTGGGCCTGGCCGTCAAGCTGGCCAACCTCCGTGCCCTGCAACGGGAGCGCCCCGACGCCACGACGGTGCGGACGTGGAACGCCGACACCAACACCCACATGATCGCCATCAACGAGCGGATGGGGTTCGCCGTGACGGGGTGGACGCGGGAGTGGGCCAAGCACCTCTGAGCCGCGCGCCGGGGTGAACCCATGGCGTCGGGAGAAGCGCACGCGACGCCTGCTCGACAACACACCGAGCAGGTCACAACACACCGGTGTCCGATCCCGGTGGTTTGGCACCTTCTCGGTGTGTTGCGGGGCACGCCTCGGGTGTCCGGAACGGGGGGAGTGTGTCCGGCGTCCGTACACTGCGGCGCGCCGGTGGTCGGTGCCGCAGACAGGAGACCCCTCATGGTCCGGACCGTCCTCTGCTCCTTGGCCGTCAGCGTCCTCGGCCTCGCGGGGTGCACCACGTCGGAGCCGGCCGACCAGCCGCGGGGAGCGTCCGCGACGGTCGCGGTCGCGGACCGGGCGCAGGCGCTGTGGGCCGGCCGGACGGCCTACGTCGGCGACAGCTCGAAGGTCGTCGCGCTCGTGGACGCGGCCGGCTTCGGGCCGCGTGGCACCTACTCCTCGCGCTCTGGACGACGCGGCCGCCGTATGCCGTGACGATCACGCTCTCCGACACCGGGAAGCCCTTCGGCACGACCGACCTGCGTGCCCCGGCCACGCTGCTGCTCGGCACCGTGACCAACCTCGACACGGTCAACGTGACCTCCGCGGGGCAGACGTACACGCTGACGGCGCGCCAGGCGACGGCCGCGCTCGGCCGCGACGTCAAGACGCTGGGCACCGAGCGCGCGGGGCTCGAGGACTACGTGGCATCGCTCGACGACTGACGTGCTCCTGACGACCCGGTCAGGGCCTCGTGCACGGGTGGGTGACGCGGGCGACACGCCGAAGAGGGAATGCAGACGACGTCCTGCCGGTTGGCAGGCGGTGGACCCCCGACAACTGATTATGTCCATCCCAAGGTGGACTTATAGGTTGTCGGCCGTCCGACGCCATCCCGCCGATCCACAGGAAGTGCCTACCATGCGTTCGAGGTTCACCCTCACCGCCCTGCTCACCACGCTCGTCGCCGTCGTCCTCACTGCCTGCAGCACCGGCTCGGGTGGCGGCTCCGACCTCGAGTCCGTCAAGCAGGCAGGCGTCCTGCGCGTCGCCACGGAGGGCACGTACTCGCCGTTCTCGTTCCACGATCCCAGGACGAACGCCCTGACCGGCTACGACGTCGAGGTCGCGAAGGCCGTCGCCGACAAGCTCGGCGTCAAGGTCGAGTACGTCGAGACGCCCTGGGACGCGATCTTCGCCGGCCTCGCCGCCGAGCGCTACGACGTCGTCGTCAACCAGGTCACGAAGAACCCTGAGCGCGCCGGCCTCTACGGCCTCAGCAGCACCTACACGTGGTCCGAGGGCGTCATCGCCACCCGCGCGAACGACACGTCGATCACCTCGCTGGCGAGCCTCGAGGGCAAGAAGTCCGCGCAGAGCCTGACGAGCAACTGGGCCGCGGTCGCCAAGGACGCCGGCGCCCAGGTCGAGTCGGTCGAGGGCTTCACCCAGGCCATCACGCTGCTCAAGCAGTCGCGCGTCGACGCGACCGTCAACGACAGCCTTGCGGTGCTCGACTACCAGAAGTCGACCGGTGACCAGACGGTCAAGATCGCGGCCAGGACCGGGGACGTCTCCGAGCAGGTCGTCGCGACCCGCAAGGACTCCGACCTCGTCGCCGCCATCGACCGGGCCCTCGCCGACCTCGAGGCCGACGGCACCCTCGCGAAGATCTCGCAGAAGTACTTCTCGGCCGACGTCTCGAAGCAGCCTGCCGGCGCCTCGGCGTCGTGAACGAGCAGACGACCCAGCTGATCCTCGACGCGCTGGGCCCGCTGCTGCGGGCCACGGTGACCACGACGATCCCGCTGACGATCATCAGCTTCGTCCTCGGGCTGGTCCTCGCTCTCGGCGTCGCCCTCATGAGGCTGTCGTCGGTGCGCGCGGTGTCGTCCGTGGCGCGGGTCTACGTGTCCCTCGTCCGCGGCACGCCGCTGCTGCTCCAGCTCTTCATCATCTACTACGGCCTGCCCGCCCTGGGGGTGCGCTTCGACCCCTTCCCGGCGGCCGTCCTCGCCTTCACGCTCAACGTCGGTGGCTACGCCGCCGAGGTGATCCGCTCGGCGATCCTCTCGGTCCCCAAGGGCCAGTGGGAGGCGGCCTCGACGGTCGGGATGGGCTACGTCACGACGCTGCGCAGGGTCGTCCTGCCGCAGGCTGCCCGCACCGCCATCCCGCCCCTGTCCAACACGCTCATCTCCCTCGTCAAGGACACCTCGCTCGCCTCGACCATCCAGGTCACCGAGCTGCTGCGCGTGGCGCAGGAGGCCGCGGCGCCGACCTACCAGTTCTTCGCGCTGTACGGCGTCGCCGCCGTCTACTACTGGGTCGTCTGCCTCGTCCTCTCCGCCGTCCAGTCCCGCCTCGAGGAACGACAGAACAGGTACGTCGCCGCATGACCGAGTCCCACACCCCCCTGCGCAGCACCCGCGCGAGCTCTGCGATCTCCTCGAGATCCACTGCACCACAACCCGACCCGCTCGTCTCGGTGTCCGGCCTTGCGAAGTCGTTCGGCGACCACGAGGTGCTCCGGTCGATCGACTTCGAGGTCGCGCCGGGCAGCGTCACCGTCCTCGTCGGCCCGTCCGGCTCGGGCAAGACGACCGTCCTGCGCTCGCTCAACGCGCTCGAGGTGGCGGACGCAGGCGTCGTCCGCATCGGTGACGTCGAGGTCGACTTCGCGCAGCGACCGCTGACGAGGCGCGAGGTCGCGACCCTCCGGGCCCAGAGCGGGATGGTCTTCCAGTCCCACCACCTCTTCCCGCACCTGACGGTGCTCGAGAACGTCACCGCCGGTCCGGTGCTCGCCCGACGCCGGGATCGCTCCGAGTCCGAGGCGGAGGCGCACGAGCTGCTCCGCCTCGTCGGTCTGGAGGAGAAGGCCGGTGCCTACCCCTACCAGCTCTCCGGTGGCCAGCAGCAGCGCGTCGGCATCGCCCGGGCGCTCGCCATCCGGCCCCAGCTGATGCTCTTCGACGAGCCGACCTCGGCGCTCGACCCCGAGCTCGTCGGCGAGGTGCTCGTGGTCATGAAGGACCTTGCCGCACAAGGGTGGACGATGGTCGTGGTCACCCACGAGATCCGCTTCGCCCAGCAGGTCGCGGACCAGGTGCTCTTCGTGGACGGCGGGGTCGTCGTCGAGCGCGGGACACCGGACGAGGTCCTGACCCGTCCCCGCACCGAGCGGGCGCGTCAGTTCCTGCACCGGATCCTCGACCCCCTCGACTGAAGGACGCTGCGCCGCAGCGCGACCCGAGGGCGTATGCCGTGGGCCGGGCTCAGGCGATGAGGTCCGCCCGGTCGATCGCGCGCTCCACGACGGACGCCATGTCGGCGTAGCCGCGGTCGTTCGGGTGGAACTTGTCCGAGGCGAGCCGCCCTCGCCACGAGCGGGGTCCGTCGCGGCGCATGTCGACGAGGACGAGTCGCCCGGCGGCGGCCCGCTCGTGCAGCATGGCGTCGACGGCCCGTGCCTCGCGCTGCGGGTTGGGCAGGTTCGAGACGACGGCTCCCTCGGGGAGCCGGTCGAGCATCGCGGTGAAGCGTTCGACGAGACCGCGGCGATGGCGCCCCACGACGACGTCGTTCGAGCCGATGACGACGGTGACGAGGGCTGCAGGCGACCCCTCCGGCTCCAGAGCCTCGAGGGCGGGCAGCTGCCGGTCGAGCACGTCCTCGACCCGCGCACCGTTGACGCCGAGGTTGACGAGGCGGTGGTCCCACCCGCGGGTCGCGAGTCGCCCGCTCAGCTGCCCGACCCAGCCCAGGTCGGGCGCGCTCGCACCGATGCCCTGCGTCATCGAGTCACCAAGGGCGACCCACAGGGGCCCGCCACCCGCTGCGGCCACGCGGTTGTGCGACTCCCACCACACGGCATACGGCAGCACCTGCTCCTGGACCGACCGGACGCCGGGGAAGGCCGTCGAGAGCGCCGACAGCACCGGACCGCGCGGTCGCTCGCTGCGGTTGCTGTAGTCGAAGTCGGGTGCCACCACGGCAGCATCCCAGACGTCCGTGTGACGTCCGACGCAACCGGCCGTCGGGGTGCTGGGCGCACCTCGGGCCGCGACGGAGGCCCGGACGCAGGGCATAGGCTCGGCCGCATGTCTGACGAGCACGGCTTCTCCACACGCGCCATCCACGCCGGCCAGGAGGCCGACGAGCTCACCGGAGCGGTGGTGCCCCCGATCTACCAGGTGTCGACCTACAAGCAGGACGGCATCGGCGGCTTCCGCAACGGCTACGAGTACAGCCGGTCGGCCAACCCGACGCGGACGGCGCTCGAGGAGTGCATCGCCGCGCTCGAGGGCGGCAGCCGCGGCTTCGCCTTCGCCTCTGGGCTGGCCGGCCAGGACACCGTGGCCCGTGCGCTGCTCGTCCCCGGAGACCACGTCGTCGTCCCGAACGACGCCTACGGCGGCACGTATCGCTACTTCAACAAGGTCGCGAAGCCCCAGGGCATCGAGCACTCCATCGCGAACATGGGCGACGTCGAGGCCGTCCGCGCGGCGATCCGCCCGGGGCAGACGAAGATGGTCTGGGTCGAGACCCCGACCAACCCGCTGCTCGGCATCGCCGACATCGAGGCCATCGCGGGGATCGCCCACGATGCGGGCGCGGTGCTCGTCGTCGACAACACGTTCGCGACGGCCTACCTCCAGAGCCCGCTCGCGCTCGGCGCCGACGTCGTGACGCACTCGACGACGAAGTACTCCGGCGGCCACAGCGACGTCGTCGGCGGCGCGGTCGTGACGGCCACTGAGATCCGGGTGCCCGGCTACGAGGACGCCGAGGAGCGGATCGCCTTCCACCAGAACAGCATCGGCGGTGTCGCCGGACCGTTCGACTCGTGGCTGACGCTGCGCGGTCTCAAGACCCTCGCCATCCGGATGGAGCGCCACTGCGACAACGCGGAGAAGGTCGTCGAGTTCCTCGAGGGCCACGACGGCGTCTCGCAGGTGCTCTACCCGGGGCTGCCGGGGCACGCCAACCACGACGTCGCCGCGCGCCAGATGAAGCGCTTCGGCGGCATGGTCAGCTTCCGGATGCGTCGCGGTGAGGACGCCGCCGTCAAGGCGTGCGCGGCCGTCAGCCTGTGGACGCTCGGCGAGTCGCTCGGCGGCGTCGAGTCGCTCATCGAGCACCCCGGTCGCATGACCCACGCGAGCGTCGCAGGCACGGAGCTCGAGGTGCCGTCCGACCTCATCCGCCTGTCGGTCGGCATCGAGGACGTCGACGACCTCATCGCCGACCTGCGCGAGGCGCTCGACATCCACGGCTGACCGGCTCGACGACCACCGCGCATGACGATCCTCGCCGTCGACTTCGGGTCGACGTTCACCAAGGGCGCCCTGCTCGCCGACGACGGCAGGGTGCTCGGCACGGCGTCGACCCCGACGACCGGCACCCAGGGCCGGGGCGACATCCTCGACGGCTACCGGACGCTGCGGGAGGCGCTGGGCGTCCCGGGCGACGCCATCGTGCGGGCCTGCTCGAGCGCGGGAGGCGGGCTGCGGCTCGCCGTCGTCGGCTACGAGCGCACCGTCACGGCCCAGGCCGGTCACCGGGTCGGCCTCTCCGCCGGGGCCAAGGTCGTCCACGTCGCCGCGGGTGAGCTGACGACGGCGGACGTCGCGGGCATCCGTGGGTCCCGGCCCGACATGATCCTGCTCGTCGGCGGCACCGACGGCGGCAACGGGAACGTCCTGCTGCACAACGCAGCCCGGCTCGCGAAGGGTGCCATCGGCGGCCACGGGGCGCACGCGGTCCCGGTCGTCGTCGCCGGCAACGTCGACGTCCGCGACGAGGCGGCGGCCGTGCTGGCGACGACCGGCCGGCCGACGGTGCTCGCCGACAACGTCCTCCCGCAGATCGGCGTCATCGCGCCCGAGTCGGCGCGTGCGGCCATCCGGGACGCGTTCCTGCGCCACGTCATCGGCGGCAAGGGGCTCTCGCGTGACCCGGCGTTCGCCGCGATGGTCGAGGCGGCCACGCCCGACGTCGTCCTGCGCGGCGTCGAGGTGCTCGCCTCCGTGGCCGACGGGGGTGACGTCCTCGTCGTCGACATCGGCGGCGCCACCACCGACGTCTACTCGTGCCTGACGCCCGAGGGCGAGGACGCCGGCCTGCGCAAGGACGTCGTGGCGCCCCTCTGGCACGCCCGCACCGTCGAGGGCGACCTCGGCATGCGGTGGAACGCCGAGCACGTCGTGGAGGCCGCCGTGGTCGAGCACCTCCTCGACACCGTCGCCGACCCGGCGGCCCTGACCGCATATGCCGCCCGCGTCCACGAGGAGCCCGGCTCGCTCCCGGTCGACGACGCCGAGCGCGCCCTCGACCTCGAGCTGGCGCGGCTCGCGGCACTCGTCGCTGTGCGTCGGCATGCGCGCCCGGCCCAGCCGACGGAGTCGCCGCGGCCGCTCGCCAACGTCACGGCCCTCGTCGGGTCCGGGGGAGTGCTGCGCCACACCGACGAGGCCGGCCGCGACCACGTGCTCGGGGCCGTCCTCGCCGACCACGCCGGTGGCTGGAAGGTGCCGCGCGCGGCGCGCACGACGGTCGACACGGCATACCTCCTCTTCGCGGCCGGCCTGTTGGCCGACGACCCCGAGCACCTCGGCCTCGCCCGCACCGTCGCCACCCAGACCCTCCACCCCTAACCGTCGAGAGGCCACGTCTGGCCCCCTCCTAACCGTCGAGAGGCCACGTCTGGCCCCCTCCCAACCGTCGAGAGGCCACGTCTGGCCCCCTCCCAACCGTCGAGAGGCCACGTCTGGCCCCCTCCTAACCGTCGAGAGGCCACGTCTGGCCCCTCCCAACCGTCGTGAGGCCACGTTCGACTGCCACCCGGACGCTCATCCACACCCCCTGCGACCGAAGCCGCGGTGTGCACAGGACCAGCGCGACCTCTGGCCACGAGCGGCCACACGGCAGATCGTCCGTTCATGGACGCAGCACCCCTGCCTCTCGATCTGACCCGTCGCCCCTTCCTCGCATCAGAGGCCCTCGCCAGGGGAGTGACACGCAAGCGACTGCGTGCCCGGGATCTCTGGACCCCGACGCGTGGGGTCCGATCCGTCGACCTCCCCACGTCGATCGTCGAACAGGCTCGCGCGTTCGCGGCGGCGGCACCCACGGAGTTCGCGTTCTCCCACGTGACCGCCGCGCAGCTGCTCGGCATCCCGCTCCCGTATGCCGTCGAGGAGGACTGCCGGGTCCACATCGTCACGCCGACCTCCGCCAACCGCATCAGGAGGGCCGAGGTCCAAGGCCACCGTGGGCTCGAGAGCCGCGAGGTCGTCGACGTGGTCGGCCTACCGGTCGTCGCTCCCGCTGACACATGGGTAGACCTCGGCGAGTACGTCGGGCCCGGCAAGCCCGTCGGGCTCGACGACCTCATCGTCGCTGGGGACGCGGTGGTCAACATCGTGGGAGGCACGGAGCCACTTCGCCATGCTGTCGAGTGCCGTGTGAGACCGCGCGGCAAGGTCACGCTCACGTACGCGATCCCGCGCATCCGGGTCGGGTCGTGGTCTCCGATGGAGACGCGGGCTCGGCTCATGGTGCTGCGGGCCGGCCTTCCGGAGCCGTCGCTGAACGCGGACGTCTTGAGTCGCACGGGGGAGTGGTTGGGGTGCGGGGACCTCGTCTGGCGCGAGCAGAGGGTCGTCGGCGAGTACCAAGGAGTCGAGTTCCACACGCGCCCGCTGGACCGCCGTCACGACGGCGTCAGGAGGGAGGGAATCGAGCACGGTGACTGGGTCGTCGTCGAGATCGCCGCTGAGGACGTCTTCGACACGCACTGCCGGGCGGCGAAGCTGCGCGAGCTCGCGGGCCACCTCGGGGTCAACCCGCACGTCCTGGACGTCTTGGGCTCCGGCCCGCAGTTCCTGGCGCCACCGCAGTTCGCCAGGCCGCGACGACCCCGTCGTTAGCTGCGGGGCCGGACGTGGCCTCTCGACGGTGGGCAGGGGGCCGGACGTGGCCTCTCGACGGTGAATAGGGGAACGGGCCGGTCCCCAGGGGGACCGGCCGTTCGTCAGGCGTCTGCGGTGCTCAGCCCGTGTAGGGCTTCGCGGCGATGACCTTGACCCCGATGGTCTTGCCGTTGGGGGCCACGTAGCTCGTGCTGTCGCCGACGCTCTTGCCGTTGATGGCGGCGCCCATGGCGGACTTCTCGGAGAAGACCTGCAGGTCGGAGCCGTCGGCGATCTCGCGGTTGCCGAGCAGGAAGGTCTCCTCGTCGCCGAAGATCTCGACGGTCACGAGCATGCCGGGCTCGACGACACCGTCGTCGGGGGGCGTCTCGCCGATCGTCGCGTTCTGGAGCAGCTCGGTGAGCTGGCGGATGCGGGCTTCCATCTTGCCCTGCTCCTCGCGGGCGGCGTGGTAGCCGCCGTTCTCCTTGAGGTCGCCCTCCTCGCGGGCTTCCTCGATCTTGTGCGCGATCTCGATGCGACCTTCGCCCGTCAGCTGGTCGAGCTCCGCCTTGAGGCGGTCATGGGCCTCCTGGGTCAGGAAGCCAGCGGCAGTCTCGGTCACTGTGTGTCACTCCTTGGATGAACAGCGCCCACGCGGTGCTCGCGTGGGCGCCTTCACAAAAATAAGGGCCCGAACCGTGGTGTCGTCGACTCGTGATGCCGGTCGGCGACGGGTCCGGACCCTTGATGAAGCAACAAGGATAACAAAATGAACGGCAAACGTGCAGTTCACGCCGCATTCGGCGCTCGGGTGCCCCCGCTCAGGAGCAGGTCTTGACCTGACCGGTCACCGCTCGTGACGTCGTGCGCAGGGTCACGGACTCGTTCGTCGTCTCGTCGACGCTCGCCGGCACCTGCACCGTGCTCGTCCCCACGGGGGCGAAGTCGCGGGAGAGCGCCTCGACCGTGCACGTCAGGGCCGTGCCGCCGGGTCGGTAGACCTGGAAGTCGACCCGCACCTGCTGGTCGCTGACGACCTTGTAACCGAGGGTCTGCCACGAGGGCTGGCCGAGCGTCGACGACAGCCCGAACCAGATGGCGAGGCCCACGCCGGCGAGGATGCCGACCGTGCCGACGACCCACCACTTCAGCTGGCCGGGGGCGGGGCGGGGCAGGGTCGTGCGGGACGGCATACGGAGTCCTGGCGGTTCGAGCCCGCGCATCGTCAGGTGCGGGGGAGTGAGAGGATGGCGGACGGGTCCAGTGTCTCCCATGGCACGGCGAGAGCCGCAGGGACCCGGGCGCCGAGGGGCTTCGGCAAGACCAGCCACCCGCGTCCCACCACCGACGACTGACGACGAACAGGGAGCCACGTGGCCGAGGGCATGCGTTTGATGGCGGTGCACGCGCACCCCGACGACGAGTCGAGCAAGGGTGCCGCGACGACGGCGAGGTACGTCGCCGACGGCACCTCCGTCATGGTCGTGTCCTGCACGGGCGGCGAGCGCGGCGACATCCTCAACGAGAAGCTCAAGGACGACCCGCACATCCTGCGCGACATCGCCCAGGTGCGCCGCGACGAGATGAAGGCCGCCCAGGACGTGCTCGGCTGCGAGCACACATGGCTCGGCTTCGTCGACTCCGGTCTGCCAGAGGGCGACCCGCTGCCGCCGCTGCCCGACGGCTGCTTCGCGCTCGAGGACATCGACGTGACCACCGAGGCGCTCGTGCGGGTCATCCGAGCGTGGCGTCCGCACGTCATGACGACGTACGACGAGAAGGGTGGCTACCCCCACCCCGACCACATCATGTGCCACACGGTGTCGATGGCGGCCTTCGAGGCGGCCGGCGACCCGACCCGCTACCCGCACGCCGGGGAGCCCTGGCAGCCGCTCAAGATCTACTACAACGGCGGCTGGAGCAAGGACCGCCTCGAGGCGATCCACGACGCCATGCTCGCCGAGGGGCTCGAGAGCCCGTATGCCGAGTGGCTGGCCAACTGGAAGCCGCGGCGTTCCGGACGCCCCACCACGACGATCGCGTGTGGCGAGCACTTCGAGACCCGTGACCGCGCGCTCATGGCGCACGCGACGCAGGTCGACCCCGACGGCTTCTGGTTCCAGGTGCCGCTCGAGATCCAGAAGCGGGTCTGGGGCGTCGAGGAGTTCGAGGCCGCGCTGTCCTACGTCGAGATCGCCGACGGCGAGGACGACCTCTTCGCCGGCCTCGGAAGCCCCGCGGAGGCCGACGCCCTCGCCACGCGACCCGACCTCGAGCTCGCCCACGACGGCCGTGTCACCGGCGAGCCCGAGCCCGAGGAGGCCGAGCCGGAGTCCGGTCGCGCCCACGGTGACAGCTCGGAGACGCACGCCGACGAGGACGCCGAGTCCGACAGCGCCACGGCGGACGTCCGATGAGCGGCGGCGGCAACCTCCCGATCGGCCCGGGCATCTGGGGCTTCATCGCCTTCTTCGTGCTCGCGGTCGCGCTGTGGTTCCTCGTGCGCAACATGAACAGCCGTCTGCGCCGGATGGCCTACCGCGACCGGGACCGCGCGGAGGAGTTCGCCGCGGATGCCGACATCGTCGGCACGAAGGGCGACCGCGCCACGTCTGCCGGGCCGGACCCGGACCCGGACGCGGACGCGGACCCGGCGGCGGACGAGCGGGGGGACGACCCCCACGCGGGTGACGCCCCCCACCTGGGTGACGACCCCCACCCGGGTGACGACCCCCACCCGGGTGACGACCCCCACCCGGGTGACGACCCCCGCCCGACCGGCGAGGCGCCGCGTCCCTGAGACCCAGCGGGCGGCATACGCCCTCGGACACGACGAACGCCCCGGCACGATGCCGGGGCGTTTCGGTCGTCCAGCGGGCCACCAGCCCGACGGGGAGAGGCTCAGGTGGCGGCCTGGTAGCCGATGACGGCGAGCGTCACGGCGACGAAGTGCGTGAGGAAGCCGCCGAGGGTGAACGCGTGGAACACCTCGTGGAAGCCGAACCACCGCGGCCACGGGTTGGGTCGCTTCGTGCCGTAGACGATGCCGCCCGCGGTGTACATCAGGCCGCCGAGGCCGATGAGCGAGCCGATGAGCGGCCCACCCTCGCGCCAGAACGGCACGACGTAGAAGATCGCGGCCCAGCCGAGCGCGAGGTAGAGCGCCGTGTAGAGCCAGCGCGGGGCGCCGACCCAGAAAACGCGGAACAGGACCCCGGCGATGGCGCCGCCCCAGATGACGAGCAGGAGCAGCCGGGCCTGGTCGGCCGGCAGCAGCGTCACGGCGAACGGCGTGTAGGTGCCCGCGATGATGAGGTAGATGTTCGAGTGGTCGAACCGCTTGAGCAGGCCTGACATCTTCGGACCCCACGTGCCGCGGTGGTAGACGGCGGAGACGCCGAAGAGCAGGGCGGCGCTGATGGTGAAGACGATCGAGGCGGTGCGCACGGACCCGGGGTCGGAGACGAGCACGAGGACCAGGCCGCCGATGAGGGCGACGGGGAACATGGCGAGGTGCAGCCAGCCGCGCAGGCGGGGCTTGACGATCGCGACGAGGTCGGCGACGGGGGTGCTCGACGCGTCCTCGGTGCCGTGGTCGGCGGTGGGCTCGGGGGTGCGGCTCATCGCCCCACTGTAACCTACGCGACCGTAAGTTACGGAAACGTAGGTTCACGGTTTCCGGTGGACCGCGGGTTCGTGGCGGCCTTCACGACACCCTCACGACCTCGTCACTAAAGCCTCGCGCCGACTCCCGCCGACCGCCTCTGCACGCCGATGGACGAGCGGTACGGTGGGACCGCGGCCCGCCCGGGGCTGCCCAGACCGTGACCGGCGATGACACGAGCGAGTCGACGAGGAGGCCCCCGTGGGGTGGCGCGATGTGGTCTACGGCGCGTACGAGCGCCGAGTCCTCAAGGACCTCCCCAGGGAGGCGCTCCCACGGCACGTCGCCGTCATGCTCGACGGCAACCGGCGCTGGGCGCGGGCCCGCGGAGCCGGGACGGCGAGCGGCCACCAGGCCGGGGCCGACAAGATCGAGGAGCTGCTCGAATGGTGCCGTGAGGCGGGCGTCGAGTACGTCACGCTCTGGCTCCTCTCGACCGACAACCTGCGCCGCGCCGAGGAGGAGCTGGCACCGCTCCTCAAGATCATCGAGACGGCCGTCTCCGACCTCGCCGAGTCCGGGCACTGGCACCTCAAGATCGTCGGCGCCCTCGACCTGCTGCCACCCGAGACCGCTGCGAGTCTCAGCGCCTCGGCCGAGCGCACGAAGGACGTCGACGGGATGACCGTCAACGTCGCAGTCGGCTACGGCGGGCGCCGCGAGATCGCCGACGCCGTGCGCGACCTGCTGCTCGCGCGGGCTGCTGACGGCGAGACCATCGAGCAGATCGCCGCCGAGCTCACCGTCGAGGACATCGCCGAGCACCTCTACACCAAGGGCCAGCCCGACCCCGACCTCGTCATCCGCACCTCGGGCGAGCAGCGGCTCGGCGGTTTCCTGCTGTGGCAGAGCGCGACGTCGGAGTTCTACTTCTGCGAGGCCTACTGGCCCGACTTCCGTCACGTCGACTTCCTGCGCGCTCTCCGGGCGTATGCCGGCCGGCACCGTCGCTTCGGCGGCTGACCGGGCGCTCCACCAACCTCGGGGACGGCCGGCCACGACACGCCGCTAAGCGGTGGGGAGTGCTCCCCATTGTCCGGCTTGGCCCGGTTGCGTAGGTTGCCGTTGGGCCGAGACGCCGGAGCACGCACGGGCGGGCGCCGAGCCGGACGGGCCGGGCACGACGAAGACGGCGACGACATCAGGGGAGTACCAGAGATGGCGATCTACAAGAAGGGTGCCGACCCGGTGGCCCTACGGGCGTCCGCCGAGCGCATCACCGGGCACGCCCGTGAGTGCGACACCCTCAAGGGTGAGGCGAGCCGCGCCGTCCACGCCCTCAAGGGCCAGTGGGGCGGCGCCGACCTCGACCACCTGATGGACCGCTGGCCGCCGGTGGAGGCGCAGCTGACGCAGTTCGGTACCGACCTGGGCAAGCTCGCCGAGGCACTGCGGCGCAACGCGGGGGCGCAGGACTCGACGAGCGGTGAGGGCGGGTCCGGCTCCGGTGGTGGACCCGGCGGCTCGGGCGGATCCGGCGGATCCGGCGGCAACGGCGGGATCCCGGGCTACGACCTGCTCAAGTCGCTGTGGACCCCGATCAAGGGCCTCGGCACCGCGGTCGGCCTCCTCGGCACCGGGATGAAGATCAAGAACTTCCTGTCCAACCTCGGCAGCTGGGACCGGGCGACGGGCCTGTTCGCCAACCTCAAGAACGCCTGGGGCACGGGTCGTCTCGCCGAGTTCGGCGACGCCCTGAACCCCAAGAACTGGAGCACCCTCTCGCGCTTCATGCCCTCCCTGGCCGAGGGTGGTGCGCTCGCCCGCACGCTCGGCACCGTCGGCAAGGCGCTCGGACCCATCGGCGTCGCCTTCGGTGGCTTCACGGTCGCCAACGACATCTCCGAGGGCAACTACGGCCGCGCCGGCTACGACTCGGTGATGACCGGTCTCGGTGCCGCGGCCCTGATGACCCCGCCCCCGGTCGACGTCGTCTGCGGCATCGCCGCAGGCGGCATGGCCGTCGGCCAGCTCGTGTACGACAACTGGGACACCATCAGCGACTTCACCGGTGACGCGGTCGACGCTGTCGGCGACTTCGCCTCGGACGCCGGTGACGCCATCGGCGACATCGCCGACAAGGCGTGGCCGTTCTGACCGGCGGGGGAGACCCCGGGAGGCGAAACCACGAGGCACCCGGCATCGTTGACGTCACGACACGGCCCACGCACCCGCAGCACGACCCAGACCCCACGACCACACGGACCACGACCGAGGAGAACCATGGCTGACCCGATGAAGGGCACCCCGCTCGAGGGTTTCGAGCTCCCCGAGGACGTCTTCGGGCTGGGCGCCGGCGAGCTCGCCTACCTCATGGCCCGCCACGAGACCCCGGCCGGTGAGCGCTCGCGCCGCCTGCTCATGCTCGACCCCCGCACCGCGGACGACGCCGCCCTGCTCGCCGGCGCCTCCAGCCTCGCCTCGCGCGGGTGGCTCACCGTCACCGACGACGGCACCCCCGAGTCGCGCTCCAACGCCGCCCTCGTCGAGTACGCCGTGGGCGCGGCCACGCGGTGGACCCGCATCGGGCTGGTGGGCGAGAACGTCAGCCAGGCCGACTTCGCCATCCTCGTCGAGTCCGACACCGTCATCGCCCTGATGCAGCCACGTCAGCTCGCGTCGTGGTTCATCCGCCTCGGCGAGCGCGACGGCAACACCGGCGCCCTCGTCACCGGACTCGTGCGCGAGCGTTTCGCCGCGAACGCCGAGGCCGGCGTCTTCCTCGAGGTGCAGACCCTCGAGGGCAGCACCAACCTCGCGATCCGCCGTTCCGGCACCGACTTCGAGGCGCTCACCGACGTCGCCGGGCCGGGCACCGGCACGGGCGGGGTCGTCGACGCCGACGGCCTGCAGGACGCCGTGACCGCCCTCTACGCCGAGACGGTCAGCGCATGAGCACGCCGACGCCCCCCCAGACCGACCCGGCCGACTCGGCCGACCCTGCCGGCCCGACGCCGCCGAAGGAGCCGTTCTCCTACGTCAGCCAGGAGCGCGGGCTGCTGACCCTCAAGATCCGTGAGCCGATCCTCATGGGCCTGTTCTTCCTCGCCTTCACCGTCGTCGGCGTCATCTTCTTCCTCATGGTCAAGAAGGGCGCCGACCAGGGGGCCGAGGGCGCCATGGGCGTCGCCTACCTGATCCTCGCGATCTTCGGCGGCCTCGGCGTCATCGGGATGGCCATCGCCGCGGTCCGCTGGCGCTGGAAGCGCGAGTACGTCCGCGTCATGGGCCGCTCGCCCTGGGCCTGAGCCCCGAGTCCCGAGCGCCCTCGCTCGTGCCGCCTGCGCCGCCGGCGGCCCCGGGTCCGCTCCCGGGCCGGCGGCGACGGGCGTGTTACGCCCGTGTGAACTCTCGGGCGACACGACGACTCGACGTCGCTCAATCCTCGTCGCCGTCGCCTCCGAGTCGTACCGTCGTCACAACGGCCGACACCCGTCGGACGTTGCCAGGAGGCCCACCCATGGAGCGATCGCTCAGGACGGAGGGTCGGGCAGTGCGCCACCCTCTGGTGGTCACCGCCCGGCAACTCGGGAGCGATTAGGCGCGCGACGCGCGCCGCGTAGGGAGTGGCACATGGCTCGTACGACCCGTCAGGTCACGTCGGACCCCGCCAGCACGACCACCAAGCCGGCCGCGGCCTCCACACGCGCCACGACTCGCGCCACCACGCGCACGACGGCCCGCGAACGCGAGCCCGAGCACAAGACGTACGTCCTCGACACGTCGGTGCTCCTGTCCGACCCCCGGGCCATGCTCCGCTTCGCCGAGCACGAGGTCGTGCTCCCGGTCGTCGTGGTGACCGAGCTCGAGGGCAAGCGGCACCATCCGGAGCTCGGCTACTTCGCCCGCCAGGCCCTGCGCCTGCTCGACGACCTCCGCGTCAGCGAGGGCCGTCTCGACAAGCCGGTGGCCGTGGGCGCCGAGGGCGGCACGCTGCGCGTCGAGCTGAACCACACCGACCCCTCGTCGCTGCCGGCGGGCTTCCGTCTCGGCGACAACGACACGCGGATCCTCGCGGTGGCCCGCAACCTCGCCAACGAGGGCGCCGACGTCACCATCGTGTCCAAGGACCTCCCGATGCGCGTCAAGGCCTCGGCGTGCGGCCTCGAGGCGGAGGAGTACCGCCACGAGCAGGGCGTCGACTCGGGCTGGACCGGGCTGCAGGAGCTCGAGGTCAGCAGCGAGGAGCTCGACCAGCTCTACGACCGCGGCCGTATCGAGCACGCCGGCGCCGCCGAGCTGCCGTGCCACACCGGTCTCGTCCTGCTCTCGCCGCGGGGAAGCGGTCTGGGGCGGGTCGGTGCCGACAAGCAGATCCGTCTCGTGCGCGGCGACCGTGACGCCTTCGGCCTGCATGGCCGCAGCGCCGAGCAGCGGATCGCCCTCGACCTGCTGCTCGACCCCGACGTCGGCATCGTCAGCCTCGGTGGGCGCGCCGGCACGGGCAAGTCGGCGCTCGCGCTCTGCGCGGGCCTCGAGTCCGTCATGGAGCGTCGCGCCCAGCGCAAGGTGCTCGTCTTCCGCCCGCTCTTCGCCGTCGGCGGCCAGGAGCTCGGCTACCTGCCCGGCACCGAGCAGGAGAAGATGAACCCGTGGGGCCAGGCGGTCTTCGACACGCTCGGGGCCCTCGTCTCGACCGAGGTCGTCGAGGAGATCATGGACCGCGGCCTGCTCGAGGTGCTGCCGCTGACCCACATCCGCGGGCGCTCGCTCCACGACGCGTTCGTCATCGTCGACGAGGCCCAGTCGCTCGAGCGCAACGTGCTCCTCACGGTCCTCTCGCGCATCGGCCAGAACAGCAAGGTCGTGCTCACGCACGACGTCGCCCAGCGCGACAACCTCCGGGTGGGGCGCCACGACGGTGTGGCGGCGGTCATCGAGAAGCTCAAGGGTCACCCGCTCTTCGCGCACGTCACCCTGACGCGCAGCGAGCGCAGCCCGATCGCGGCACTCGTCACCGACATGCTCGAAGGTCTCGAGATGTGACCTGAGTCACACGACGCACGGCGCTCCCCGAGCACGCGGCTCGGGGACGCTGTGCGCTGGGCCACTCGCTCCGGCCCCCTGAAACACCCTCCACGGTGGATGCCGACTTGCTCCCGGGTGCAGTCGGCTGGCACCGTGTGAGGTTGAAAGATCTCGGAACGGTAACGCTCACCTCGGGGTGTGAGCGCGATCCCCCCGGGTCACCTCCACACGTCGGGCGCAGCCGTCGACGGGCCAGCGCCCGCAGACGCACGCGCCGGGCACACCCCCTCGACCCAGGAAGGCGTGACGTCTGTTCATGGCACGGTATGAAGGCCGGCACCGCAACGCTCCGGCTCCCTCGACCGCTCCGCGCCCGAACCCCGCCACCCCCTCGGCGCGGTCCGACCGCGTCGACCCCGAGACGGCTCCGGCCGTCCCCCGGAGCCCGCGACCGGTGAGCCAGCCCGCTGCGGGTGCGACCCAGGGAGCCCGTCGGGCCTTCGACCCCACACGCGCCATCCCCGTCAGCGCTGCCTCTACCGACCACGCCGACGGCGCCGGTCCCCGGCGCCCGGCGGCGTCCCTGCCGCACGCGACGCGCAGCAGCCGCCACGCCAAGCCGACCGCGCGCCAGCGCCACGTCGGCCGGCCGATCCTCGCCGGCGCGCTCGCGCTCGGCCTCGGAGCCTCAGGCTTCGCCTACGCCAAGGCCACCAACCTCATCGGCGCCGACGCGGCCGCGTTCGTCGTCGGCAGCGGGGTCGTCGCCCAGACCGACGAGCTGGCCCGCGCCTCGACGGTCGACACGACCTACCGCGCCGCCGCCTCGGTCTCGCGCAACGAGCGCCGCACCGCCATCGCGGCCACCGGCCTGCGCACCGCCAAGGAGCTCGAGGCCAAGAAGAAGAAGGAAGCCGCCAAGCAGGCCGAGCTGGCCCGCGAGGAGGCCGCCAAGGCCGAGCGTGCGAAGGAGCGCCAGCGCGCCATCGACAACGCCAAGGACGACCCGCAGGCCGCGGCCCGCGTCCTCATGGCCGACCACGGCTGGACGAGCGACGCGCAGTACAACTGCCTCGTCAACCTGTGGACCGGCGAGAGCGACTGGCGCTGGTACGCCGAGAACGCCAGCTCCGGGGCCTACGGCATCCCGCAGTCCCTCCCGGCCCGCAAGATGGCGCAGTTCGGTGCCGACTACCGCACCAACCCGCTGACCCAGATCAAGTGGGGCCTCTGGTACATCGAGATGTCCTACGGCAACCCGTGCAACGCCTGGTCGACGTGGCAGGCGCGCTCGCCGCACTGGTACTGACCTGACCCACGCCGTATGCCGGGCGGCGGGCTCCCAGCAGGCGCCCGCCACCCGGCATACGTGCTCGGCCGACCGGGACGCTCAGATCTTGCGCAGGCGCACCCGGCGGACCTCGTGGTTGTCGCCCTTGGACAGCACGAGGCTCGCCCGTGACCGCGTGGGCAGGATGTTCTCGACGAGGTTCGGGCCGTTGATCTCGCGCCAGATCCGGTTCGCGGTCGCGACGGCCTCGTCGTCGGAGAGCACGGCGTAGCGGTGGAAGTACGAGTCGGGATCGGAGAACGCCGTCTCGCGCAGGCGCAGGAAGCGCTCGACGTACCACTTGCGCACGTCGTCGACCCACGCGTCGACGTACACCGAGAAGTCGAAGAAGTCGCTGATGGCCAGGCCGGTGCCGCGCACCGGGTGCACCTCGGGCGCCTGGAGCACGTTGAGGCCCTCGACGATGAGCACGTCGGGCTGGCGCACGACGATGCGCTCGCCGGGGACGATGTCGTAGGTCAGGTGCGAGTACACCGGCGCCGTGACCTCGGCCCGGCCCGACTTGATCTCGGCGACGAAGCGGAGCAGCGCCCGGCGGTCGTAGGACTCGGGGAAGCCCTTGCGCTGCAGGATGCCTCGGCGCTCGAGCTCCGCGTTGGGGAAGAGGAAGCCGTCGGTCGTGACGAGGGCGACGCGCGGGGTGTCGGGCCAGCGCGCGAGCATCTCGCGCAGGATGCGGGCCGTCGTCGACTTGCCGACCGCCACCGAGCCCGCCACGCCGATGACGAAGGGCGTCTTGGCCGGGCGCTCACCGAGGAAGTCGCTCGTCACCTGGTGCAGCTGGCGGGTGGCCCCCACGTAGAAGTTGAGCAGGCGCGAGAGGGGGAGGTAGACCTCCTCGACCTCGTTGAGGTCGACGCGGTCGCCGAGGCCGCGCAGGCGCGCGAGGTCGGCGTCGTCGAGGTTGAGCGGGTGGTTCTCGCGCAACCGTGACCACGCGGCCCGGTCGAACTCGACGTACGGCGACGGGATCGCGGTCCCGTTGGCGCCCTCGCCGCCGTCACCGCCGGTACCGCTGGATGGCTCCGACACGAGCCACATTCTTGCGGACGCCGGGGGCGGGGGTGGCATTGGCCCCTCGGACGGTCCCCTAGGCTGGACCCCATGTGCGGAATCGTGGGATACGTCGGGCGGACCGACGACGGGACGGCGCTCGACGTCGTGATGGAGGGCCTGGCCCGTCTGGAGTACCGCGGCTACGACTCGGCAGGCGTGGCCCTGCTCGACGCCGACCACGTCGAGACGCGCAAGAAGTCGGGCAAGCTGGCCAACCTCACGGCCGAGCTCGAGGCCCACCCGATGCCGTCCTCGACGACCGGGATCGGCCACACCCGTTGGGCCACCCACGGCGGCCCGACCGACGAGAACGCCCACCCGCACCGGGGTGGCAAGGACGGCAAGCTCGCCCTCATCCACAACGGCATCATCGAGAACTTCCACGCGCTGAAGAAGGGCCTGCTGGCCGACGGCATCCAGTTCACGAGCGAGACCGACACCGAGGTCGTCGCCCACCTCGTGGCCGCCGCCTACGAGCGCGAGCACGACCTGACCGACGCCATGCGCGCCGTCGTCGCCGACCTCGAGGGCGCCTTCACGCTCCTCGCGATCCACGCCGACCAGCCCGGCGTCGTCGTCGGGGCCCGCCGCAACAGCCCGCTCGTCGTCGGTCTCGGCGACGACGCGAACTACCTCGGCTCCGACGTCGCGGCCTTCATCGGCCACACGCGCCACGCCCTCGAGCTCGCCCAGGACCAGATCGTCACGATCACTCCCGATGGTGCGTCCGTCATCAACTTCGACGGCTCGCCCGCCGAGGGCAAGGCGTACGAGGTCACGTGGGACGCCGCGGCCGCCGAGAAGGGCGGCTACGCGACCTTCATGGAGAAGGAGATCAACGACCAGCCGCACGCCGTCGCCGACACGCTGCTCGGGCGCACCGACGCCGAGGGGCGCCTCGTCCTCGACGACATGAGCATCTCCGAGGAGCAGCTCCGGTCCGTCGACCGCATCACGATCGTCGCGTGCGGCACCGCCGCGTATGCCGGCATGGTCGCGAAGTACGCCATCGAGCACTGGACGCGCATCCCCGTCGAGGTCGCCCTCGCGCACGAGTTCCGCTACTGCGACCCGATCGTCAACGAGCGCACGCTCGTCGTCTCGATCAGCCAGTCGGGCGAGACGATGGACACCCTGATGGCCGTCAAGCACGCCCGCGAGCTCGGTGCCATCACGGTCTCGGTCTGCAACACGCACGGCTCGACCATCCCGCGCGAGTCCGACGCCGTGCTCTACACGCACGCCGGTCCTGAGATCGCGGTCGCCTCGACCAAGGCGTTCCTCGCGCAGATCACCGCCTGCTACGTCCTCGGCCTCTACCTCGCGCAGCTGCGCGGCGGCTCGTTCGCCGACGACGCGCAGTCGGTCATGAAGGAGCTGAGCGGCGTCCCCGCCAAGATCGAGACGCTGCTCGGCCAGATGGGCCGGGTCAGGGAGATCGCCAAGTTCATGGCCGACACCCGCGCGGTCCTCTTCCTCGGCCGCCACGTCGGCTACCCGATCGCCATGGAGGGTGCGCTCAAGCTCAAGGAGCTCGCCTACATCCACGCCGAGGGGTTCGCCGCTGGCGAGCTCAAGCACGGCCCCATCGCGCTCATCGAGCCCGGCCAGCCCGTCTTCGTCATCGTGCCGTCGCCGACGAGCGAGCACGGCCTGCACGGCAAGGTCGTCAGCAACATCCAGGAGATCCGCGCCCGCGGCGCCCGCACCCTCGTCATCGCCGAGGAGGGTGACGACTCCGTCGAGCCGTTCGCCGACGAGGTCATCCGGGTGCCCGCGACCTCTCCGCTGCTCGCGCCGCTGCTCACCGTGGTCCCGCTCCAGGTCTTCGCGCTGTGGCTGTCGACGGCCAAGGGCCTCGACGTCGACCAGCCGCGCAACCTCGCCAAGTCGGTCACGGTCGAGTGACGTGATCGTCGGGGTCGGGATCGACGTCGTCGACATCGAGCGTTTCGGGTCCACCCTCGAGCGCACCCCGGCGCTACGCGAACGGCTCTTCACCGTCGAGGAGCGCCACCTCGGCATCGCCTCGCTCGCGGCGCGCTTCGCGGCCAAGGAGGCGCTCGCCAAGTCGCTGGGCGCTCCCGTCGGCCTGCACTGGACCGACGCCCGGGTCGTGACCAACGACGACGGCCGACCCTCGCTCGAGATCGGGGGCACCGTCCTCGCGCGGGCCAACGCCCTCGGTGTCGACTCCTTCCACCTGTCCCTGTCGCACGACGCGGGTGTCGCGTCGGCCGTCGTCATCGCGGAGGGCTGATGATCCGCGCCCACTCCGTCGAGGCGGTCCGCTCCGCCGAGGCCGCCGCCATGGCCGAGCTGCCCGAGGGCGAGCTCATGTCGCGGGCCGCCCTCGGCCTCGCCGAGGTCGCCGTGGCCCGCCTCGCCGACATCGAGGGCACCACCGTCGTGGGTCTCGTCGGCGCCGGTGACAACGGCGGCGACACGTTGTATGCGGTGGCCCACCTCGCCGAGTCGGGCTTCGCCTGCGCCGTGGTGCTCGTGCCGTCGTCGGGCCGCTCCGGCGTGCACGCTGCTGCTCTCGCGGCTGCCGAGTCAGCGGGGGTCATGGTCCACGTGGCCTCCGACGACCAGCGTGCTGCGGCAGACGTCGTCGCGGAGGCCGACCTCGTGCTCGACGGCATCGTCGGCATCGGCGGCCGGCCGGGTCTGCGGCCCGAGGCCGCGCGCCTCGTGGACGCCGTCGACGACGACGCGTGGGTGCTGGCTGTCGACCTCGCGAGCGGCCTCGACCCTGCCGGGGAGTCCGGCGAGGACGACGCCGTGTGGGCCGACGAGACCGTCACGTTCGGCACCCCCAAGCCCGTGCACCTGCTCCCGGCCGGTGAGGGCGCGACCGGCCGGCTCACCGTCGTCGACATCGGGGTCGACGTCGACGACGTGCCCGCGGCCGTCGAGCGGCTGACGTGGGACGACGTGTCCGACCTGTGGCCCGTGCCCGGTCAGGGTGACGACAAGTACTCCCGCGGCGTCCTGGGCGTCATCGCCGGCAGTGAGGCCTACCCCGGTGCGGCGGTGCTGTGCACGACCGCCGCCGCTGAGGCCGGCGTCGGGATGCTCCGCTACGTCGGCACGCCGACCCCGGTCGGCCTCGTCCACCAGGCCGTGCCCGAGGCCGTCGTGGGCGACGGACGCGTGCAGGCGTGGGTCGTGGGTCCGGGTCTCGACACCGAGACCGACGACGATGCCGGCCGGTCCCAGCTCGACGCGGCACGTGCCGCCCTGGCGAGCGACCTGCCGGTGGTCGTCGATGCCGGGGGACTGGCCCTCGTCGACGGCCGACGTGACGCGCCCACGGTCCTGACGCCGCACGCCGGCGAGCTGGCCCGGCTCCTGACCCGCCTCGAGAGGCAGTCATCGGGGACGGATGACGCAGGTTCGTCCGACTCCGGTGGCTCCGCGAGCGTGCACGGTGGCGCAAGCAGCGTCGACGGTCCCGCCGAGGTCACCGCCGACGAGGTCAGAGCCGACCCGCTCGGTCACGCCCGCCGCCTCGTCGCCCTGACCGGCGCCACCGTGCTGCTCAAGGGCGCGACGACGCTCGTCGTCACCGAGGACGAGCCGGTGCGCTCCCAGGCCGACGCCCCGCCCTGGCTCGCCACGGCGGGGGCCGGCGACGTGCTCTCGGGCGTCATCGGCGCCCTGCTCGCAGCCGGCCTCTCGCCGCACGACGCGGCCTCCCTCGGGACGCTCGTGCACGGCGTCACCGCCGACCGGGTCTCGGGCGGCGGCCCGCTGCGCGCACTCGCGGTGGCCCACGGCATACGACCGACGGTGCGCGACCTGCTGGCCCGGGGACGGTCCGCGCCCGGGTGAGCCTGGCCCCCGCGTCCCGCACGCGGAGCCCCGCACCCGGACCACCCAGACGAACTGCGAGACTGAACCGATGAGCCAGATCGACGCCTCCGACGCCGAGCGGACCACGACGCCCACCGCCGGGAGCCCGACCGCACCGGAGACCCACGGCCTGACCGTGTGGGCCGAGATCGACCTCACGGCGCTCGCGGCCAACGTGCGCACGCTCGGCGCGCTGGCCCCGACGTCGGAGCTCATGGCCGTCGTCAAGGCCGACGCCTACGGCCACGGCCTGCTTCCCGTCGCGCGAGCCGCGGTGCGCGGAGGCGCGACGTGGCTCGGGGCGGCCCAGCTGGTCGAGGCGTTCGCGCTGCGCGACGCCGGCATCACGACGCGACTGCTGACCTGGCTCAGCGTGCCCGGCTCCGACTTCGGCGGCGCCGTCGAGCGCGACATCGACCTCTCGGCCTCGGCGCCGTGGGTCATCGACGAGATCGCAGCGGCGGCGTCCCGGATCGGACGCACGGCGCGGGTCCACCTCAAGGTCGACACGGGTCTCGGGCGCGGCGGAGCCTACGGCCGCGACTGGACCACCCTCGTGCAGCACGCGCATCGCGCCGAGGCCGACGGCTCCGTGCGCGTCGTCGGCCTCTGGACCCACTTCGCCCACGCCGACTCGCCCGAGCACCCCACGGTGCTCGCCCAGCAGGAGCGCTTCTTCGAGGCCGTCACCGAGGCCGAGCGGGCCGGTCTGCGCCCCGAGGTGCGCCACCTCGCCAACTCGGCGGCGACCCTCGTGCACCCCTCGGCGCACGCCGACCTCGTGCGGCCCGGCATCGCGATCTACGGCCTCACCCCCGTGCCACAGGTCGACGACGACTTCGGCCTGCGCCCGGTCATGACACTGCGCGCGCGCCTCGCCCTCGTCAAGGCGCTGCCGGCAGGACAGGGCATCAGCTACGGACACGCCTACGTCCCGGATGTCGACACGGTCGTCGGGCTCGTGCCGGCCGGCTATGCCGACGGCGTGCCCCGCAACGCGACCAACGTCGGGCCACTGCTCGTCGACGGTCAGCGCACCACCATCGCCGGACGCGTCTGCATGGACCAGTTCGTCGTCGACCTCGGACCGGGCTCGCGGGCCCGGGCCGGTGACGTCGTGACGCTCTTCGGCGGCGCCCCCGGTGAGCCCACGGCCCAGGACTGGGCCGACGCGACCGACACCATCAGCTACGAGATCGTGACACGGCTCGGGGCCCGCGTGCCGAGGCTCTACGTCGGCGCGCCCGAGGGCACCGCATGAGCTCGCGCCGCAACCCGGTCATCGGGATCGCCGCCGCCACGCTCGGCGTCGCCGCAGGTGTGGCCGCGGGCATCGCCGCCGACCGCGCCGGCAAGCACCGGGCCGCGATGGCGGCGCTGGAGACGCCCGAGCTGCTCGACATCACGCCCGACGAGGAGCGCGTCGTGCTCACCGACGACGGCGTCCCGCTCCACGTCGAGATCGACCTCCCCTCCGCCGCCGCGGCCCGCGCCGCAGCGGACGGCACCACGAGGCACGGGCGCCCCGACGAGCTGCCCACCGTCGTGCTGACGCACGGCTACTGCCTCAGCCTGCGCTGCTGGGTCTACCAGCGCCGCGCCCTCAAGGAGGCCGGCTACCGCGTCGTCAGCTGGGACCAGCGCGGCCACGGCCGGTCGGGTCGCGGCGAGAAGGACAGCTACACCATCGACCGGCTCGGTCAGGACCTCCACACGGTCATCACCGAGCTCGTGCCCGAGGGCGACCTCGTGCTCGTCGGCCACTCGATGGGTGGCATGACGATGCTCGGGCTCGGTGAGGCAGAGCCACAGCTCGTCCTCGAGCGGGTCGTCGGAGCCGCGTTCGTCGCGACGAGTCCCGGGGGCATCATGCTCGCCAACGGCGGACGCACCGCGACCTTCGGCCGGCTCCTGCTCGAGCGAATCGGACCGGGCGTGCTCGGCCCGCTGAGCCACCGCCCCGAGCTCTTCACCCGGATCCGACGGGTGGGGCGCGACATCGAGCACTTCATGGTCGAGCAGAACTCGTTCGCCTCGCCGGTGCCGCGCTCGGTCGTGCGCTACACGAGCGACATCCTGCTCGGCACGCCGCTCGACGTCGTCAACGACTACCTCCAGACGTTCGACGGCTTCGACAAGCGGCCCGCGCTCCTCGAGTTCCGGCACGCCGTCGTCCTCGTCTTCAACGGGCGCGACGACATCCTGACGCCGCCGTCACACAGCGAGCTCATCGTCGAGGGCATCCCCGGCGCCGAGCACATCGTCGTCAACGACGCCGGGCACGTCATCATGCTCGAGCACCCCGACCTGCTGAACGCGCACCTCGTACAGCTCGTCGACCAGTCGGCGCGGGCACGAGCCGAGCAGATCGAGGTCGCCTCGCAGCCGCGCGTGCGCCGCATCGTCACCGACGTCGCCAAGAACCGCCGCCAGCGCCGCCTCGAGAAGGAGGCGGCCGAGCTCGTCCGGTCCGGCCGCGTCAAGCAGGCGCGCACCAAGGGGGCGTGAGCACGTGGAGCGCGAGGTGCGCTGGGCCACGACCGAGGACACCCAGGACTTCGGCCGCCATCTCGGCGCCCGGCTGCGCGGCGGCGACGTGCTCGTCCTCACCGGCGACCTCGGTGCCGGCAAGACGACGCTGACGCAGGGCATCGCCGAGGGGCTCGGTGTGCGTGGCCCCATCACGTCGCCGACCTTCGTCATCGCACGAGTGCACCCGTCGCTCGTCGGCGGCCCGCTGCTCGTCCACGTCGACGCCTACCGCCTCGGCAGCGCCATCGAGCTCGACGACCTCGACCTCGATGCCGACCTCGACGCGAGCGTCACCGTCGTCGAGTGGGGCGCCGGGCTCGCCGAGCAGCTGAGCGAGTCGCGGCTCGAGCTGACGATCACGGGCGACGACGTGCGCACGGCGCGCCTCGTCGGCGTGGGCGACCGCTGGGACGACGTCCTCGACGCGGTCGCGCCGGCGCGCTGACCGCCCCCGCTCGACGCGTCCGGACGGCACGCGAGGGCGGCACGGGTGCGGGTCCGCGTGCGTGCTCGGATAGCCTGACCGACGTGCTCCTGCTCGCGATCGACACCTCCACGACCGCCATCACCGTCGGCCTGCACGACGGCGCCTCGGTCGTCGCGGAGGCCACGACGCTCGACGCCCGTGCGCACGCCGAGCACCTCGCGCCCAACGTCCGCGATGCCCTGGCCCAGGTCGGCGCCGAGCCGGGAGACGTCACCGACGTCGTCGTCGGCATCGGCCCCGGCCCCTTCACCGGCCTCCGCGTCGGCATCGTCACCGGCCGGACGTTCGCCTTCGCGCTCGGTCTGCCGGTGCGCGGCCTGACGAGCCTCGACGCGATCGCCCACGAGGCGTGGCTCGGTGGGCGGCGCGGCGACCTGCTCGTCGCGACGGACGCCCGCCGCAAGGAGGTGTATGCCGCCGCGTACGTCCTCGGGGACGCTCGCGCCGACCGCGTCACTGAGCCCGCGGTGTCGCGGGCGTCCGACCTCCCCACCGAGGCGCGCGCCCTGCCCACGGCCGGGCGCGGGCCCGGCCTCTACGCCGAGGCCCTCCCGCGGGCCGTGGAGCCCCTCGACGTCAGCGGGGGAGCGCTCGCCGACCTCGCCGTCCGCCGCCTCGCCGCGGCGGCGCACCCGGCCGCCACCGAGCTCCAGTGGATCGACCCCGGCCACGGCTTCGACGGTCTCGAGCCGCTCTACCTGCGCCGACCCGACGCCGCTCCAGCGCCTCCCTCGACGAAGTCGACCCTCGGGTGACCGTGACGGAGCCGCAGGTGCGCCGCGGTGAGGGGGTCGTGCTGCGCGACCTCGAGTGGACCGACCTCGCCCGCCTCGCCGAGCTCGAGGAGCAGCTCTTCGCCGACGACGCGTGGTCCGCGGCCACGTGGTGGAGCGAGCTCGCCGGTCGCCCCCGTCGCGACTACGTCGTCGCGACGACGGCCGACGGCGCCATCGCCGGGTATGCCGGTCTCGACGTCGCAGGAGACGTCGCCGACGTCATGACGATCGCGACCGCCCCCGACCACCAGGGCCACGGCACGGGCCGCGTCCTGCTCGCCGAGCTCGTCCGTCGGGCGACGCTGCGCGGGGTCGACGCGGTGCTGCTCGAGGTGCGCGCCGACAACGACGCGGCACGGCGCCTCTACGACCGGGCCGGCTTCGAGGTCATCTCGGTGCGCCGCCGCTACTACCAACCAGGCGACGTGGACGCGCTCGTCATGCGCCTTCTCGTCACGAAGGGAGACGCATGAGCGACGAGCCCCTCGTCCTCGGCATCGAGACGTCCTGCGACGAGACGGGTGTCGGCATCGTCCGCGGGCAGACGCTGCTCGTCGACACGGTCGCGAGCAGCGTCGAGGAGCACGCCCGCTTCGGCGGTGTCGTCCCCGAGGTCGCGAGCCGAGCCCACCTCGAGGCCATGGTGCCGACGATCGAGCGGGCCTGCCGCGAGGCCGGCGTGCAGCTGCGCGACCTCGACGCCATCTCGGTGACCTCGGGTCCCGGACTGGCCGGCGCCCTCCTCGTCGGGGTCGCCTCGGCCAAGGCCCTCGCCCTCGCGCTCGGCAAGCCGATCTACGGCGTCAACCACCTCGCCTCGCACGTCGCCGTCGACATCGTCGAGCACGGTCCGCTGCCCGAGCCGACGATGGCGATGCTCGTCTCGGGTGGTCACTCCTCGCTGCTCCTCGTCCCCGACGTCACCCACGACGTGCGCTCGCTCGGCTCGACGATGGACGACGCCGCGGGGGAGGCCTTCGACAAGGTCGCGCGCGTGCTCGGTCTGCCCTTCCCGGGTGGTCCGCACGTGGATCGCGCTGCGCGAGAAGGCAACCGGATCGCCATCGACTTCCCTCGCGGGCTCACGACCGGTCGCGACATGGAGCGGCACCGCTTCGACTTCTCGTTCTCGGGGCTCAAGACGGCCGTCGCGCGGTGGGTCGAGACCCGTCAGCGTGCCGGCGAGACCGTGCCCGTCGCCGACGTCGCGGCCAGCTTCCAGGAGGCCGTCGTCGACGTCCTCACGCGCAAGGCCCTGCTCGCCTGCAAGGAGCACGAGGTCGACCACCTGCTCATCGGCGGCGGCGTCGCGGCCAACTCCCGCCTGCGGGCGCTCGCGGAGGAGCGCTGTGCCAAGGCCGGCGTCACCCTGCGCGTGCCGCGTCCCGGGCTGTGCACCGACAACGGGGCCATGGTCGCGGCGCTCGGGGCGCAGATGGTGGCGAAGGGGCGCGAGCCGAGCGACCTCGGGCTTCCTACCGACTCCTCGATGCCGGTCACGCTCGTTCAGGCTTAGTTCTCGTCACGGCCCGCGGGGCTGGCTCTCGTCGGGCGCGCGACGGCGCTCGTGGCGTGGGGTCGGCGGGCACCCGCTCGCCCGCGCGGCGTGGAGCGAAGGCGGCGTATGCGGGCACGTGGCCTTGCATGGGCACGGTGCCGCCTTCGATGCCGCGCGGACGAACGGCCGCCCACCTCCCGGCCTGTCGTACTGCGCACCCGGCGCGCTCCTCCTGGGCCCGCCCGGCGCCCTCTCGTCCTGGCTGGGTGTGACCGGGCTGCAGCGAATCTGCACCCACCCTCGGTCGTCGGCTCGCGCCTGGGGGGTGGGGTTCGGTGGGGCTGGTGACTGGGTCGGGCCGCGGTCTGGGGGTGTCGCGGTCTGGGGCTACGGGCAGCGGGCGAGGCCCATCTGGAGCTTGAGGTCGACGACGCGGGTGGCGGCGGTCTGGACCTGCTTGGCGAAGGCCGGGCTCGCGTGCATCTTCGTCGTGATGGCGTCGTGCATGACTGGGACGGTGCTCGGGCGGGCGGTCAGGGTGATGTCGCCGCCGGCCTCGATGAAGCGGGTGGCGCGCTCGCCGACCGGCACGTCGGCCACGGCCTTCGCGGCGCCTACGTCGTCGGTGATGACGACCCCGTCGTAGGAGAGCCGGTCGCGGAGCAGGTCGGTGACGATCGGACGGGAGAAGACCGCGTTGGTGCCCGGGTCGATCCGGCTGTAGATGGCGGAGCCCACCATGACGAGCTCGACGCCGTCCTGGATGCCGGTGCGGAACGGCTCGAGGTAGGGGTCGTCGACCGTCGTCGTGCGGTCGGTGATGCCACGGGCCGTGACGTCGGTGTTGCCCGTGATGCGTCCGAGGCCCGGGAAGTGCTTGACGGTGGAGGCGACGCCTCCCGCGCGCATCCCGGCGATGAAGGCGCCGACCATGCGTGACACGCGCTCTGGGTCGCTCGAGAACTGTCGGTCGTACTGGCCGATCGGACCGTTGGCGCGACCGATCGACGTCGGCACCGTGTCGGCGACGGGTGCGAGGTTGACGTTGATGCCCGCCCGGCGCAGCTGGCCGGCCCAGCGCGTCGCGTCGGCGGTGAGGCCCTTCGCCGAGCCCTGGTCCTGGACGCGGGCGGACGGCATACGGCTGAAGCCGTCGCCGCGCAGCTGCTGCACGGCTCCGCCCTCCTGGTCGGCCGCGACGAGCAGGCCGAGGCCGGCGGTGTCCTCCTCGGACGCGAGCCCGGCGAGGTGCCGGGTCGTCGCACGGACGCGCTCGGTGCCGCCGTCCCAGCCGCCGAGCAGGATGACCCCGCCGAGGTGGCGGCGCGCGACGAGGGCGTCGAGGCTCGAGCGGCTCGCGCCGTTGTCGAGACCGACCATGAGCAGCTGGCCCGCGCGCTCGTCGTCGTCCATGCCCGCGACGATGCGGGGCGCGCAGGAGGCGGGCGCCGACGGTTCGCTGGTCGTGGGGACGGGAGCGCTCGTCGAGGGGCCCGCGCTCGTCGTGGGGACCGTCGTGGGGACGGTCGTCGCCGAGGTCGAGCGGGGCGTGGACGTGCCGGAGGCCGGCGGGGCGGCGGCCGGCGGCGCCGACGAGCAGGCGGCCGCGACAGCGGTCACGGCCGCCGCGAGAACGGCCCATCCGGCGGTGGACTGAAGGAGGCGTCGGCTGTGGCTCGGGCGCATCGTTCGAGCCTATCCCCGGCGGCTGGTGGTCCTCGTCCCCGCCGGGACGGTCGGGGACGGCCCGAACCGGTACGTTGCCGCTGTGACGACCGAACCCATCCCGATCATGCTCGACGTCGACACCGGGGTCGACGACGCCTGCGCCCTCCTCCTCGCCGCCCTGCACCCGGCGCTCGACCTGCGAGCCGTCTCGTGCGTCGGGGGCAACGCCCCCGTCGACGACGTCGTGCGCAACACGCTGCGCGTCCTCGAGACCGCGGGGCGCAGCGACATCCCGGTGGCGCGTGGAGCCGAGCGACCGCTGCTCGAGACGCCGGTCGACGCGCGGCACGTGCACGGCGACGACGGCATGGGCGACCTCGGCTGGCCGGCCGCGGCAGCGACGGTCGACCCGCGGCATGCCGTCGAGCTCCTGCGCGACGTCTGCCGTGAGGCGGCCGCCGAGGGCCGACCGGTCACGCTGGTGCCCCTCGCGCCGCTGACGAACATCGCGCTGCTCCTGCGCACCTATCCCGATGTGGCACAAGGCATCTCGGAGATCATCTTCATGGGTGGCGCCGCCAATGTCGGCAACGCGACGGCGTCGGCCGAGTTCAACGTCTTCCACGACCCCGAGGCTGCCGCCATCACGCTCGACGCGGCGGCCGACCTCGGCATCCCGGTGACGATGTACGGTCTCGACGTCTTCTACCAGCCCGTCGTGCCGGCCGAGCTGGCCGACGAGCTCGTCGCCGTCGGAGGCCGCGGCCCGGCCGAGCTGGCGGGCAGCCTGATCAGATTCCAGAACGCGCGCTTCGACCGTCCGGCGTCGACCATCGGTGACGCCGGCGCGGTGTGCGTCGTCATCGACCGGGACGGCGTCCGCACCGAGCCCCTGCCGCTGCGGGTCGAGCTGGCCGGCACGTGGTCGCGCGGCCGCACGATCGTCGACCGGCGCGACTGGAGCGGCGACATGGCCCACGACCCGCACGGCGAGGCCCCGGTGCGCGTCGACGTCGCCCTGGAGGTCGACGGCCCCCGCTACACCCGGCTCTGGGCCGACACGATCCTCGGCCGGGCGGGGCAGCGCTGATGGGGCGTGTCGCGGTGCTCGGCTCGCTCAACGTCGACGTGGTGACCCTCGTCGAGCGTCACCCCCTGCCGGGGGAGACCCTGCTCGGGGAGGCGGGCGGCACCTTCGCCGGGGGCAAGGGCGGCAACCAGGCTGCGGCGGCAGCCCGCGTCGGCGCCGACGTCGCGATGCTCGCCCGCGTCGGCGACGACGGTCCGGGTCGTGCCTACCTCGACCGGCTCGCGGCCCTGGGGGTCGACACCTCCGCCGTGTCGACGAGTGAGGGTGCGCCGACCGGCACGGCCTTCATCACCGTCGACGAGCAGGGCGAGAACTCGATCATCGTCGTGGCCGGCGCCAACGGCGAGCGGGACCGCTCCCTCGTGGCGCAGGCCGGACGTCTCGGCCCCGGCGACGTGCTGCTGTGCTCGCTCGAGGTGCACCTCGACACCGTGGCCGAGTCCGCTCGCGCGGCCCACTCGGCGGGTGCCCGGGTCGTGCTCAACCTGGCGCCGTATGCCGGGCTGCCGGCCGACGTCATCGCCCTGGCCGACCCGGTGGTCGTCAACGAGTCGGAGATGCGCGCTCTCGCGGACTCCGACCTCGTGCCGCAGTCGCTGCTCGTGACCTTCGGGGCAGCGGGGGCGCGGTGGGGGACGGACGGCGTCGACGGCATACCCGTGGCGAGGCGCGACCTCGGTGACACGGTCGGTGCCGGGGACGCGTTCTGCGGAGCCCTCGCGGCGGCCCTGGCCGGCGGTGCCGACCGCCAGGCCGCCGTCGAGGCGGCCAACGCCGCCGGTGCTGCCGCCGTGCGCTGGGTCGGTGCCCAGCCCGACGCCACCCTCTGACCCACCCCACCCCGCAACTCACCGAGCAGGTCACAACACACCCGGGACGGATCGCGGTGGGTTGTGACCTGCTCGGTGTGTTGCGGGACAAGGACGTACCTTGTGAGTTACGTAACTCAAGCGTTACCCTCAACGCATGAGCGGCACCTGGGAAGCGCTGACCGACCCGACCAGGCGGTCCATCGTCGAGCACCTCGCCCGTGAGGAGCTGACCGCGGGCGAGGTCGCGGCACTCTTCGACGCGGCGCGCCCCGGCATCTCGCGGCACCTGCGGGTGCTGCGCGAGGCCGGTGTCGTCGAGGCGGAGGCCGTCGCCCAGCGGCGCGTCTACCGGCTCGCGCCGGGTGCGCTCGACGAGGTCGAGCAGTGGTGCCGCGAGGTCCGCTCGTTCTGGGGGCAGCGTCTCGACGCCCTCGACACCGAGATCGCCCGCGGCGTGCGGGCCCGACGGCAGGAGCAGGGATGAGCGAGCAGCTGACGCAGGTGCTGGGGCGGATCGAGCGGGACGGTGACGACCCGGGCGCCCTCGCGATCGTCTTCGACCGGCACTATGCGACATCACCCGAGGACCTCTGGCAGGCGTGCACCGACCCGGACCGTCTGGCCCGCTGGTTCGCGCCCGTTGCCGGGGACCTACGCCCCGGAGGCGAGTTCGCCATCCACTTCGACGACGGCGACGTCCCGCGCTGTCGCGTCGTCAGGTGCGAGCCACCCCACCGGCTCGTCTGGGAGTGGCCGATCCGCGAGGCGCCGACCGTCGTCACAGTCGAGGTGAGCGCCGACGGCGAGGGGTCGCGCCTCGTCCTGCGGCACGCGCGGCTCACGGACGGCCAGGTCGCGGGGTATGCCGCGGGCTGGGACACCTACGTCCGCGCCCTCGACGCCCACGTCGACGGCACGCCGGCGCCGGACTGGGGCATCACGTGGAGCGCCCTGCACGAGCTGTACGCCGCCGCCGCGACCTGAGCCGGTCGGCCCTCGGTGTGGACCTGCTGATGGTGCTGCGGTTGGTGGGGCGATCACCCCACCATCCGCAGCACCATCAGGCAGACCATGGGGTGGGCGACAGGGAGCCCGGGACGGCTGCGTCAGGCAGGCGTGACGACGAGGGCAACCTGGCCGCCGCCGACCCGGGTCAGGACGAGCGTCGCCTCGGAGCCACCCTTGCCCCGGCCGGTCATCTTCAGCTGTCGCCGCAGCAGGTCGGCATCGAGGGTCACGCCGCGCTTCTTGATCGTCACGCGGTCGTGACCGTGGTCGCGCAGCCAGCGGGCGAGGCGCTTGGTCGACAGGGGCATCGCCTCGACGACCCGGAAGCGCCGGGCCCAGGCCAGCTCGCGAGCCACGCCGCTCGAGACGTAGCCGACTCCGGTGGCGAGCTCGGCGCCGTCGACGGCCGCGACGAGCGCGCCCGTGAGTCCGGCCCGGATGACGGCGCGGTCGGGCTCGTAGAGCCATTCGCCGATGTCGGTGACCGACCCGAGCCCCGGGCGCCGTGCGCCGTCGGCCGCGTCGGCCTCGGTGACCACGGAGGTGGAGGTCTCGGTGCACACGGCAGCGGTGCGTCCGGCGCTCGCGACGAGCGGTCCCCACCAGACCGCGCACTCGAGCACCTCACCGTGCCACGACGTCCACTGCGCCTCGGCGCCCCGGGGGACCGACCCGTGCGGGAAGCCGGGGGAGAGCTTGGCGCCCGTCGCCGGCACCTGCCCGGCGAACTCCAGCACCTGCGACCACGACGGCGAGATGGCGTCGAGCGAGAAGACGCGCTTCGTGCGGCCGCTGATGTCGGCCACTCCGGTGACGCGGCGGGCCGGGTCGAGCCACAGCCCGAGGTGGCGTCGTCCCTCGCCCTCCGGGAGGCGCACGTCCTCGGCGAGCCCGTGCGTGACCCGGGCGGACGGCCAGTGGCGCAGGTTGACGGCGGCGATGCGGGCGGTCGTGTCGTCGGCGTCGACGGCGTGGACCGTCAGGTCGAGGCCGGCGAAGGCCATCGCGTCGGACCCCAGCCCGCACCCGAGGTCGTAGACGTCGCGGACCCCGGCGGCGGCGTACCGGTGCGCGTGGCGCGCGGCGATCGCCAGGCGCGTCGACTGCTCGAGGCCGTCGGGGGTGAAGAGCATGCCGGCGGCGAAGTCGCCGAACTTCTCGACCCCGCGTGAGCGCAGCCGCGACTGGGTCATCGCCGCCGCGACGAGGTCGGCGGCGAAGCCCGCCTCACGCAGCCGATCCTGCAGGTGCAGCGAGCCGCCCTCGTCGTAGGGAGGCAGCGACTGGAGCAGCGCCCAGCCCTCACCCGCGGAGAGGCGATCGACCATGGCGGCGTCCATGGGCTCATCCTGCCAGCGCCCGGCGGACCACGACGCGCCGCCGAATCTGGCACTCGACTTGACCGAGTGCTAACGGCAAACCTAGATTCATCCTGTTGGCACTCTCGACCTGAAAGTGCCAGCACCCTCATCGAGGGAGGTCGACCCCCGCGACGGCGGCCAGCCTCGAAGAGCCCACAGTCCGTAGTCAGTTTCCGACTGTCCCGAAGGGAAGGTCACCACCGTGTCGGTTTCCATCAAGCCGCTCGAAGACCGCATCGTCGTCAAGTCCCTCGAGGCCGAGCAGACCACTGCGTCCGGCCTCGTCATCCCGGACACGGCCAAGGAGAAGCCCCAGGAGGGCGAGGTCCTCGCTGTCGGCCCCGGCCGCTTCAACGACACCGGCACCGAGCGCGTCCCGCTCGACGTCAAGGTCGGCGACAAGGTCATCTACAGCAAGTACGGCGGCACCGAGGTCAAGTACGGCGGCGAGGAGTTCCTGATCCTCTCCGCGCGTGACGTCCTCGCCATCGTCGGCTGACCCAGCCGTATGCCGTGAACGCACCCCGGTGAGCCCCACTGGGGTCTCCCCGGGGTGCGTCTCGTTTCACGTAAGCACAGCAACCGCAAAGCAACCCGAGCCAAAGGAACACCATGGCCAAGCAGCTGGAGTTCGACGACTCCGCCCGCAAGTCGCTCGAGCGCGGCGTTGACGCGCTCGCCAACGCCGTCAAGGTGACGCTCGGCCCGAAGGGCCGCAACGTCGTCATCGACAAGAAGTGGGGCGCCCCCACGATCACGAACGACGGCGTGACCATCGCCCGCGAGATCGAGCTCGAGGACGCCTACGAGAACCTCGGCGCCCAGCTCGCCAAGGAGGTCGCGACCAAGACCAACGACGTCGCCGGTGACGGCACGACGACCGCGACGGTGCTCGCCCAGGCCATGGTGAAGGAGGGCCTGCGCAACGTCGCCGCCGGCGCCGCCCCGGCCGCGCTCAAGCGCGGCATGGACAAGGCCGTCACCGCGGTCAACGACCGCCTCCTCGAGAACGCCCGCGAGGTCGACGGCAAGGACGAGATCGCCTCCGTCGCGACGCTCTCCGCCCAGGACGCCACCCTCGGTGGCCTCATCGGCGAGGCGTTCGACAAGGTCGGCAAGGACGGCGTCATCACCGTCGAGGAGTCCTCGACGACGGCGACCGAGCTCGAGTTCACCGAGGGCATGCAGTTCGACAAGGGCTACCTCTCGGCCTACTTCGTCACCGACACCGAGCGCATGGAGACCGTCCTCGAGGACGCCTACGTGCTCATCAACCAGGGCAAGATCTCCTCGGTCGCCGAGGTGCTCCCGATCCTCGAGAAGGTCGTGCAGTCGGGCAAGCCGCTGCTCATCATCGCCGAGGACGTCGACGGCGAGGCCCTCTCGACGCTCGTCGTCAACAAGATCCGCGGCACGTTCAACGTCGCGGCCGTCAAGGCCCCCGGCTTCGGCGACCGCCGCAAGGCCATGCTCCAGGACCTCGCCATCCTCACCGGTGGCCAGGTCATCGCGCCCGAGGTCGGCCTCAGCCTCGACCAGGCCGACCTGACCGTCCTCGGCCAGGCCCGCCGCGTCGTCCTCACCAAGGACAACACGACGATCATCGACGGCAACGGCGAGGAGGGCGAGGTCTCCGGCCGCGTCCACCAGATCAAGGCCGAGATCGAGCGCACCGACTCCGACTGGGACCGCGAGAAGCTCCAGGAGCGCCTCGCCAAGCTCGCCGGTGGCGTCTGCGTCATCAAGGTCGGCGCCCACACCGAGGTGGAGCTCAAGGAGAAGAAGCACCGCATCGAGGACGCCATCTCGGCGACCCGCGCGGCCATCGAGGAGGGCATCGTCGCCGGTGGCGGCACGGCCCTCATCCACGCGGCCTCCGCCATCGACGCCCTCGAGCTGACCGGTGACGAGGCCACGGGTGCGTCCATCGTGCGCAAGGCCGTCGCCGAGCCCCTGCGCTGGATCGCCGAGAACGCCGGCCTCCAGGGCTACGTCGTCACCTCCAAGGTCGCCGAGCTCCCGCTCGGCCAGGGCCTCAACGCGGCCACGGGCGAGTACGGCGACCTCATCGCCGCCGGCGTCATCGACCCGGTCAAGGTCACCCGTTCCGCGCTGCGCAACGCCGAGTCCATCGCGTCGATGATCCTCACGACCGACACGCTCGTCGTCGAGAAGCCCGAGAACGAGGAGCCCGCGGCCGGCGGTCACGGCCACGGCCACGGTCACTGACGCACCGCGCCACACGGCATACGACCACGGGCCCTGACGGGCCCCGCGTCGGCGCCTGACACGACAGCGAGGGCCGCTCCCCGACGGGGAGCGGCCCTCGCTGCGTCTCGACCTCCGCGACCCCGTCGTATCTCGCGGGCCGGTCGAGCGGCTGCGTGGTCGCCGACGGCGTGTGCCGGCGACCGTCAGGTGGTCAGGAGGCCTCCTGGATGCCGTCGTAGAGGACCTCGCGCTCGGCCTCGGTCAGCCCGCCCCAGACGCCGTAGGGCTCGCGGACCTCGAGGGCGTGCGAGCGGCACTGGGCCACGACGGGGCAGGCGGCGCAGACGGCCTTGGCCTGGGCGTCACGGTTGCGGCGGCGCGGGCCGCGCTCGCCCTCGGGGTGGAAGAAGACCTCGGGGCTGACGCCGCGGCAGGCACCGTCCAGCTGCCAGTCCCACAGGTCGGCAACCGGTCCGGGCAGGCGGGTGATCTCGGCCATGAACTCGTCTCTCGGTGGGGCGGTTGTGTCCGCCGTGTCGTACCGGCCCGCTCGGTGCGTGTGGTGGGTCGCGGAGCCGCGGAATCGACGCTAACCGGGCATGCGATCACGGATAAAGAGCGGAATCTTAAGGACTTGTTCAAGAATTGCCATCTGGATGGCATGCTCGTCCGAGGAGGCGGATCCGACCGTCCGTACTCGTCCGGAGGGGCCCGCCGGCACTACCATGGGCCCCGCTCTGGGGAGCGCACCGACGGCGGCGCGGACGAAGGCGTCGCCAGCACAGACGACAGTTCGGGGGGACGACAGCTCACATGGGTCTTGGATGGTCCACGCACACCGGCGTAACGCCGGGTGGCGTTGGTGCGATGGAGCGGATGGACGCTCCATCGCTTCGTGAGCTTGCGGCGCTCGCCGTGCGTGACGACAACGCACGCGACGTGCTGCTGGCGCGCGTCAGGGACATGGCCCTGCGGTACTCCCGCGTCCGCCTGGGCCGTTTCGGCGCCGAGGACACAGCCCAGGACGTCGCTCAGGAGGTGTGCATGGCCGTCATGACCGCCCTGCCGACCTACCAGGAGCGCGGGCTGCCCTTCGAGGCGTTCGTCTACACGATCACCTCCCGCAAGCTCGCCGACGCCCAGCGTGCCGCGATGCGCGGGCCTGCACCCGTTGCCGACGTCCCCGACGGCCCTGACGACGGTCCCTCGCCCGAGTCCGTCGCCGTCATGCGCGACGACGCCGCGACCGCGATGGCCCTCATGCAGCAGCTCCCGACCCAGCAGCGCGAGATCCTGACGCTCCGCGTGGCGGTCGGGATGAGCACCGACGAGACGGCCGCCGCCCTGGGCATGTCCGCGGGCGCCATCCGCGTCGCGCAGCACCGGGCCCTGACCAAGCTCCGCGCGATGATCGCCCAGGCCGGGGAGGGTGACGTCGCATGAACGACCTGTCCCCCATGAGCGACCTCATCGCCGACGACCTCCTGCTCGACCGGCTCGGCGGACGTGTCCACGCCGGGTCCGAGCCCGTCGCCGGCCTGCTCGGCGCCCTCGCCGCGCACGCCGACACCCCGCTCCCGTCGCGCTCCGGACGTCGGCGCATCGCCAACAAGCACCGCTACCTCGGGGCGTTCGCAGCCCTCGCGGTGGCAGCCTCCGGCGCCGGCGTCGCGGCGGCCGTCACGCTTCCCTCCAACGGTCCGAGCCAGGCCGACCGCGCGCGCATCGTCCAGAAGATGGACGAGAGCGCCCGGAGCGACGCCCCGAGCGCCCTGCTCTCCCGGCTCGGCCTGCCCCAGACGTCCGGCACCACCTACGCCAAGGGTCTCGTGCTCGCTCGCGCCGACGACGGCAGCATCGTGCTGCTGCCCGCCGGGGTCGTCGCCGCCCAGATGCGGGCGGCTGCGGCAGGCACCCACGGGATGCCCGGAGCCGTGGCCGGTGCTCAGGGCGGTGGCCCCGGCGCCAACGGTCCGGCAGGCAACGGGCAGGCGGGCAACGGGCAGGCGGGCAACGGGCAGGCGGGCAACGGCCCGGGCGGTACCGGAGGCACGGTGGGGTCCGGCGGGACGACCTCCGACCAGGGCGGCACGGTGGCCGGCGGCAGCCAGACCGGGACCCCGCCGGCTCCGAACAACGGCAAGGGGCCCGTGGTGGGCACCAAGGGTGGCAAGAAGCCCACCGTGACGCCCACGCCGACGCCGACCTCCACCCCGACGGCGACGTCTGACGCCCTCGTCCCCCAGACGACGCTCGTCCCGACGACCCCGACGTCGAGGGCGCGGACCACCGGTCCCGCCAAGCCCCGTCCGACGGGCAGCACGGACAGCACGGACAGCACGGACAGCTCAGGGAGCTCGGACGGCTCCGGGAGCTCGGGATCCTCCACCTCCGACGGCACGAGCGGCAGCAGCGACCCCAGCGGCAGCATCGACAACACTGACTCGAGTGGCACGGACGGCCTCACCGACTCGGTCGGGAGCGCTGTCGACGACGCCACCTCGAGCGCGTCGGGCCTCGTCGACGACCTCACCGATCCCGTGGTGCCCACGCCCTGAGGCGCGTTCGGCCGCGCCCCCGGCAGCCCGTAGAATCGGGCAATGAGCCTCGGATCGTCTGACGTGCCCGCTGCTTTCGCCACGATGGGGCTGACGTACGACGACGTCCTGCTCCTGCCGGGCTACAGCGACCTCGCCCCCAGCGACATCGACACGACGACGCGCCTCACGCGCGAGCTGTCGATCCGGTCGCCGCTCATCTCCGCGGCCATGGACACCGTCACCGAGGCGCGCATGGCGATCGCGATGGCCCGCCAGGGCGGTCTCGGGGTCCTGCACCGCAACCTCTCGATCCAGGACCAGGCCTACCAGGTCGACCTCGTCAAGCGGACCCAGACCGGGATGATCTCCAACCCGATCACCATCGGTCCGGACCGCACCCTCGAGGAGCTCGACACGATCTGCGGCGAGTACCGCGTCTCGGGCCTGCCGGTCATCGGCGACGACAAGAAGCTCATCGGCATGGTGACCAACCGCGACCTGCGCTTCACGCCGGTCGCCGAGTGGGCCACGACGCTCGTCAGCGACGTCATGACGCCGATGCCGCTGATCACCGGTCCCGTCGGCATCGGCCGCGACGACGCGACGGCGCTGCTGCGTCAGCACAAGCGCGAGCGCCTGCCGATCGTCGACGCCGAGGGCCACCTCGCGGGTCTCATCACCGTCAAGGACTTCGTCAAGGGTGAGCAGTTCCCCGACGCGAGCAACGACGCCGACGGTCGCCTCATGGTGGGCGCGGCGATCGGCTACTTCGGCGACGCGTGGGAGCGCGCGACGACCCTCATCGAGGCCGGCGTCGACGTGCTCGTCGCCGACACCGCCCACGGCCACGTGCGCCTGCTCATCGAGATGGTCCAGCGGCTCAAGACCGACCCGGCGACGCGTCACGTCCAGGTCATCGGCGGGAACGTCGCGACGCGCGAGGGCGCCCAGGCGTTCGTCGACGCCGGCGCCGACGCCGTCAAGGTCGGTGTCGGGCCGGGCTCCATCTGCACGACCCGCATCGTCACGGGTGTCGGTGCCCCGCAGGTCACGGCCGTCCACGCGGCGGCACAGGCCTGCAAGGCGGCCGGCGTCCCGGTCATCGCCGACGGTGGTCTGCAGTACTCCGGCGACATCGCCAAGGCGATCGTCGCGGGCGCCGACTCCGTCATGGTCGGCTCCCTCCTCGCCGGCTGCGAGGAGAGCCCGGGTGAGCTGATCTTCGTCAACGGCAAGCAGTTCAAGAGCTACCGCGGCATGGGCTCGCTCGGGGCGATGAGCTCGCGCGGCAAGAAGTCCTACTCCAAGGACCGCTACTTCCAGGCCGAGGTCGACTCGGACGACAAGATCGTGCCCGAGGGCATCGAGGGGCGCGTCGCCTACCGCGGCCCGCTCGCGGCCGTCGCCCACCAGATGCTCGGCGGCCTGCGCCAGTCGATGTTCTACGTCGGCGCCCGCACCATCCCCGAGCTGCAGGACAAGGGCCAGTTCGTGCGCATCACGTCGGCGTCGCTCAAGGAGAGCCACCCGCACGACATCCAGGGCATCGTCGAGGCGCCCAACTACTCGATCGGCTGACCGCCGCCGGGCCGCCGCCCCACCGACCACACGATGACGTATGCCGTCCCGCCGAGCCCGCGGGACGGCATACGTCCGTGGGTGGCCAGGTCGGTAGGATCGGCCGGTGACCGAGATCGAGATTGGCCGAGGCAAGCGCGGACGGCGCGCCTACTCCTTCGACGACATCGCCGTCGTGCCCTCCCGGCGCACGCGCGACCCCGAGGAGGTCTCGGTGTCGTGGCAGATCGACGCCTACCACTTCGACATCCCGGTCATGGCCGCGCCGATGGACTCCGTGGTCTCGCCCGAGAGCGCCATCGTCCTGGGCAAGCTCGGCGCGCTGCCGGTGCTCGACCTCGAGGGCCTCTGGACCCGCTACGAGGACCCGACCGCGGCGCTGCGCGAGATCGCCGAGATCGAGCCCGAGGCCGCCACGGCGCGGATGCAGCAGATCTACGCCGAGCCGATCAAGCCCGAGCTCATCACCGAGCGGCTGCGCCAGCTGCGTGAGGCCGGGGTCACCGTCGCCGGTGCCCTCTCGCCGCAGCGCACCCAGCAGCACTGGAAGACCGTCGTCGACGCCGGCGTCGACCTCTTCGTCATCCGCGGCACGACGGTCTCGGCCGAGCACGTCTCCGGTCGCGCCGAGCCGCTCAACCTCAAGCGCTTCATCTACGAGCTCGACGTGCCCGTCATCGTCGGCGGCGCCGCGTCCTACACGGCGGCCCTGCACCTCATGCGCACCGGCGCGGCCGGCGTCCTCGTCGGCTTCGGCGGCGGCGCGGCGCACACGACCCGCACGGCCCTCGGCATCCACGCCCCGATGGCCTCGGCCGTCGCCGACGTCGCAGCCGCGCGGCGCGACTACCTCGACGAGTCCGGCGGCCGCTACGTGCACGTCATCGCCGACGGTGGGGTCGGCACGTCCGGCGACATCGTCAAGGCGGTCGCGTGCGGCGCCGACGCCGTGATGCTCGGGGCGGCGCTCGCCCGCGCCACCGACGCCCCCGGTGGCGGCTACCACTGGGGCCCGGAGGCCCACCACCAGCAGCTGCCGCGTGGCGAGCGCATCGCCCTCGGCACGCAGGCCTCCCTCGAGGAGATCCTCTTCGGGCCGGGACGCCAGGCCGACGGGGCCACCAACGTCATCGGCGCCCTCAAGCGGGCGATGGCCACGACCGGCTACTCCGACGTCAAGGAGTTCCAGCGCGTCGAGGTCGTCGTGTCGCCCTACCTCGGCAACTGAGCAGGCGGGCGGCGCTCCTGGGGGTGCGGCCGACGGCGCCCCCGACGGCTCAGGTTCGGGACAGATAGTATTTGTGCGGCAATCGCCCCTGAGCGGGGTGGCGCGGTCGGGATGGTGTCAGGGGACGTCCACCGCGAGACCAGATCCACCAGAGCACGGGAGCCACGTGGCTGCCCCGTGCGGGAAAGGCACCAGACATGACCGAGGCGACTCCCGAGCACGTGACCCTGCGGAGTCCGGGCAGGCCACTCTTCTCAGTCGTCTCGGCGGTCTACAACGTCTCGCGCTACCTCGACGAGTACATCGCCGCGATCGAGGCGCAGACCTTCGACCTGACGCGGCTGCAGGTCGTGCTCGTCGACGACGGCTCGACCGACGACTCGCGTGCCGTCCTCGAGGAGTGGGCCACCCGGGCGCGCTGCGAGGTCGTCGTCCTGCACCAGGAGAACGCCGGACAGGCCGCGGCCCGCAACGCCGGCCTCGAGCGCGCCACCGGCGAGTGGGTCACCTTCATCGACCCCGACGACACGGTCAACGCGAAGTTCTTCGCCTCGATGGCTGCCTTCGCCGCCGACAACCCCGAGGTCCAGTTCCTCTCGGCCAACGTCGTGCTGCGCCACGAGGGCACCGGTGAACTCGGCAAGCACCCGCGCTCGAAGATGTACGCCGAGGACCGCCTCGTCGACCTCGACGTCGCAACCTCCTACATCCCGGGCAGCTCGACGACCTCGCTGATGCGCCGCGACGTCATCGGCGACCTGCGCTTCAACGCCGGCCTGCGGCCGAACTTCGAGGACGGCGACTTCGCCGTGCGCTACCTGCTCGCCGCGCCCAGCCGCCAGACCGGCTTCATCGGGTCGGCGCGCTACTACTACCGCAAGCGTGCCGACCAGAGCTCGACGCTGCAGACCGGCATCTCCGCCGTGGGTCGCTACTCGACCGTGCCGCGCGACGGCTACCTCGGCCTGCTCCGCGAGGCGCGGCAGCGTCACGGCGCCGTACCGATGTGGGTCCAGCACGTCATCCTCTACGAGCTGTCGTGGTACTTCTCGTCCGAGGACGCGATGGCCAACTCGGCGTCCGCCATCAGCGGGGATCTCGCCGCGACCTTCCGCGAGACCCTCGGCGAGATCGCCGAGCTGCTCTCGCCCGACGTCGTCGACTCGTTCACGATCCGCAAGCTCCAGCCGCACTGGCGCGACATCCTGCTGCACGGCCTCCGGGGCCAGGACTGGCACACCTCCTACGCCGTGACGGACAAGTACGACCGCACCAAGCGCATGGTCCGGGTGCTCTACCGCTACATCGGCGAGGCCCCCGAGGAGTCGGTCTACTCGCGCGGCGAGCTCAAGGCGCCGCGCTACGCGAAGACCCGCGCCATCGAGTTCTTCGGCGACACCCTCATGTGGGAGCGCATCCTCTGGGTCGACGCGCGCGGCACCCTCGAGCTGCGTCTCGACGGCTCCCGCGTCGAGCTGCTCGGCGGGTGGGAGGGCGTGCGCACGCGAGCCCTCGGAGCCCGCGCCATCGCCAACCGGTTCCGTCGTCCGGGGCGCCGTCGTCGCGAGGCCATCGACCGCCTCAAGGTCGACCCGGTGCGCGTGCTCGCGTCCCGCGCGCAGGTGGGCAAGCAGTTCGACGGCGCCTGGGTGCTCATGGACCGCATCCACGACGCCAACGACTCCGGTGAGATCCTCTTCCGCTGGCTGCGCGACAACCGGGCCGACGTCAACGCGTGGTTCGTCCTCGAGAAGGACACCCCGGACTGGAAGCGGCTCAAGGCCGAGGGCTACGGGTCGCGTCTCGTGGCGCACGGCACGCTGCGCTGGAAGCTGCTGATGATCAACGCCGCGCACCTCATTTCCTCGCACATCGACGCGCCCGTCCAGAAGCCGCCGGCCATCCTCAAGCACATCGACCCACGCTGGAAGTTCACCTTCCTCCAGCACGGTGTCATCAAGGACGACCTGTCGCGCTGGCTCAACCCCAAGCAGATGGACCTCTTCGTGACGTCGACGCCGGGGGAGTACGAGTCGATCGCGGGCGACGGCTCGCCCTACGTCTTCACGGCCAAGGAGGTGGCCCTGACCGGGCTGCCGCGCTTCGACCGGCTGCACGCCAAGGCGCAGCGCATCCAGGGTGACGCGTGCGACCTCATCCTCGTCGCGCCGACGTGGCGCAACTGGCTCGTGCCCCCGCTCAAGCCCGGCAGCCAGCGCCGCGTCATCGACTCGCACTTCTTCGAGACCGAGTACGCCAAGGCGTGGACGGCGTTCCTGCGCAGTCCGGAGCTGACCGAGCTCGCCGCCCGCACCGGGCGCACCGTGGCCTTCCTGCCGCACCCGAACATCCAGCCCGTCCTCGCCAAGATGGACCTGCCCGACTCCGTGCTGCGCCTGTCGTTCGACGGTGCCGACGTGCAGGAGTACTTCGCCCGGTCCGCCGTGCTCGTCACCGACTACTCGTCGATGGCGTTCAACGCGGCCTACATGGACCGTCCGGTCGTCTACTTCCAGTTCGACGCCGAGCGCGTCATGGCAGGCGGCCACGTCGGTCGTGCGGGCTACTTCCAGTACCCCCGTGACGGCTTCGGACCGGTCGTCGAGGACGTCGACGCGGCCGTGGGGGCCGTCGTCGACATCGCCGAGAACGGCTATGCCGCCCGCCCCGAGTTCCAGGGCCGCATCGACGCGACCTTCCCGATGCGTGACGGCCAGTGCTGCGCCCGCGTCACCGCGGCCATCGAGGATCTGGACAAGACCCGCCAGGGTGAGCCCGGGCGGGCGAAGAAGGCCCAGACCCAGACCCAGACCCAGGACCAGGCCCAGACCGCGGCCGCGGGCCGCTGACGTCGTGCGGGCTCAGTCGGCGTCGCCGGCCGGGCCCGCACCGTCGTCGTCCGCCTCCGTGGCGGGCCGGAGCGACAGGTTGCCGTTGCGCGTGCGGTAGGGCTCGAGACCGTCGAGGGCGGGAAGCGCGACGGAGGCGGGGACCTCGACGGGACGGGCGCGCCGGGTCCGACCCGGGAGTCGGCCGCGCAGTGCGCCCCCGACGTCGACCTTGACGTCCCACGCCTTCGCGGGCGGGGCCGCCGGATCGGGTGACGGCAGCTCGAGGGTCGCGTCGAAGGCTCCCTCCGGGCGTATGCGTGCGGTGGTCGAGGAGAGGACGACGCCCTGGTCCCGGTCGACGAGCATGAGGACGAGGCGCGCGCGCGCGCCGATCCCGTCGTCGCCGTCGACGACCGTGCCGACCAGTCGCATCGCGCCCGGCGCGACCGCGACCTCTCGGCAGGTCGTCGTCCAGATAGCACGTCGCTTGGCGTGCTCCTTGGCGACGACCGTCGTCAGGTCGTGGTCGTCCGACATCTCCTCGTCGGGCCGGTAGGGCCACCACCACCGCTCTGCGCGGTGCACGAGCGGGCGCTCCACGTGACGCCGACGGTAGGCGAAGAGGCAGGCGGCGACCGAGCTCTCGGCGCTGCCGTCGACGAGCTCGCGCACGACGAGGCGGTAGGGCTGGGCCAGGGACCCCCGCAGGTCCGCGGGCTGGTCGGCCAGGTAGTCGCGCGCCGCCGTGAGGAAGGCGGCGCGGTAGTCGTCGTCGCGGGCGTCGAGGTCCTTGCCGTAGAGCGCCAGGTCGTGGCGCACGAACTTGTCGAGCTTGGCAGCAGTGAGGTCCGGGCGTCCGGCGAGCTGGAGGTCGATGGCCCGGTTGGCCGCGAGGCGGTCGTGGAAGTTCGCGATCTCGTGGCGCCTCGCCGTGATCGACTCCTGCCCCGCGACGTTGTTGACGAACCAGTGGTAAACGACCTCGTCGAGCGTCGCGATCCGTCGCGCGGTCGACCACAGCGCCACGGTGAAGGGCTGGTCCTCGTAGAGGATGCGCTCCGGAAAGCGGATCGCGTGCTCGTCGAGGAGGCGTCGGCGCATGACCTTCGCGACCGCGATGGTGTCCTGCCAGAGCGGTGAGCCGGGCGCCAGCGGCTCGACAGGACCTGCGGTGTAGTCGGTCGCAGGGAGCGGCGTGACCCGGTCGGTGCGCTCGTTGTAGCGGGCGACCGCTCCGGCCGCGACGTCGGCGTCGCGGGCGACCGCGGCCTCGACGAGCCGGCGCAGCGAGCCGGGGACGTACGTGTCGTCGCTGTCGACGAAGGCCACCCAGTCCCCGCGGGCCGCGTCGAGGCCGAGGTTGCGTGGCGCGCCCGGGGCGCCGTCGTTCACGCCTCGGTGCACCACGCGTACGCGATCGTCCTGGGCGGCCAGCCGGTCGGCCACCGCCCCGGTGTCGTCGGTCGAGCCGTCGTCGACGACGAGGACCTCGACGTCCGGCCCGTCCCACGCGGCGAGGGCGGACCCGACGGCCCGTGGGAGCCGTCCGGCGTCGTTGTGGACGTTGCAGATGACGGTCAGCTGGGGAGCGGCGGAGGGCACGCAGGTTCTCTTCCGGTCGAGGAGGGACGGCCCATCCTATGGGCCAGTGCCTGAGTGGAGGCTGTGCTCAGGGGACGCCCGACGACCGTGGCGAATCGGTCTTCGGCAGGTTCGTGCGTTAGTTTGTCGGGGTCGATTCGCGTGGCCCGGTGCGCCGTGCACGAGTACCAGTAGTTCGGAGCAGATCCCTTGGCAGCACCCGACGGAACGAGTGCAGTGGTCGTCGGCGACCCCACGGACGTCGCGACCCACCCGCAGGAGACCCCCGTCAGGCCCGCCAAGGCCGGCCCGCGCAAGGACATCCAGGCCCTTCGTGCGATCGCGGTCACGCTCGTCGTGCTCTACCACTTCTGGCCGGCCCGCCTCACCGGCGGCTACGTCGGCGTCGACGTCTTCTTCGTCATCTCCGGCTTCCTCATCACGCTGCACCTTCTCCAGCGGCCGATCCGCAACGCCAAGGACCTCTTCTCCTTCTGGGCGCGGCGCGTCCGCCGACTCATCCCGGCCGCCACCGTCGTTCTGGTCGCCACCCTCGGGGCGAGCCTCGTCTGGCTGCCGCAGACGGTGCACGCGCGCGTGGCGCAGGAGGTCATCGCCTCGGCCCTCTACGTCGAGAACTGGCTGCTGGCCCTGACGTCGACCGACTACCTCGCGACGGACCAGCTGCACTCGCCGACCCAGCACTACTGGTCGCTGTCGGTCGAGGAGCAGTTCTACATCGTGTGGCCGGTGCTCATCGGCCTCGCCTTCCTCGTCACCCGTCGGCTCGGGCGCTCGTTCCGCTTCCCGCCGCTCATCGTGATCGGCGCCGTCAGCCTGGCGTCCCTTGCCTACTCGGCCTGGTTCACCGGCGAGGACGCCGCCCAGGCGTACTTCGTCTCGACGACGCGCGTCTGGGAGCTCGGCGTCGGTGCCGCGCTGGCCGCCGCCGTCCACGCCGGGCTGCGCTTCCGCGCCACGGCGGTCCGGGCCGCTCTCGTCTGGGGCGGCCTCGCCGCCATCCTCTGGGCGTCGCTCACCTTCACCGGTGCCACGCCGTTCCCCGGGGTCGCCGCCCTGCTGCCGACGCTCGGTGCCGCGGCCGTCATCGCCGCCCGCTCCGACGACCTCCGGGCAGGTCCCCACCGCCTCTGGTCGGGTCGCCCGGTCCAGTGGCTCGGTGACGTGTCCTACTCGGTCTACCTCTGGCACTGGCCCGCGATCGTCATCGCACCGTTCGTGCTCGACGTCGACTCCGTCTCCTGGTGGCAGAAGCTCGTCATCATCGTCGTCGTCCTCGGTCTCTCGGCAGCCTCGAAGCGCTGGATCGAGGACCTCATGCGCTTCACGCCGCGGATCGCGCGCAGCACGAAGCGGTCCTTCGTGCTCCTCGCGGCGTGCCTCGGCATCTCGCTGTCCCTGGCCGGGCTGGCCCTCTGGCAGGCGCAGCGCGCGACCGACGCGGCCGAGTCGGTCGTCATCGACTCGAGCGCGCCGTGCGTCGGCGCCGACTACTACCGCACCGCCTCGTGCGCCGGCCGCGAGATGGCGATGCTGAGCAACCCGATCCAGGCGGCCAAGGACAAGCCGCAGGTCTACGCCGACGACTGCTGGAACAACCGTCCCTTCACCCGTCGCAAGGTGTGCAGCTACGGTCCGAAGAACGCGCCGGTCAAGGTCGCGCTCTACGGCAACTCGCACGCCGGCCAGTGGGCGCCGCCGATCCTCCAGACGGCGAAGGCGAGGGGCTGGCGCGTCGACACCTACATCGCGTCGGAGTGCTACTCCGTCGACGTCCCGGTGCAGTTCGGCACGAAGGCCCTCGAGGACAACTGCGTCGCGCTCAACACCTGGGCCCGCGACCGGATCACCAAGGGTGGCTACGACCTCGTCGTCATGTCCGACCGCACGTTGCAGCCGCTCGCCGGGGTGCCCGCGGCCCAGAAGACGACGGCGGCCGAGGCCGCGTACAACCGCGTCATGGACACGTTCATCGAGGCGGGCTCCCGCGTCCTCGCCATCCGCGACACCCCCGGCTCGGCCGAGAGCGTGCCCGACTGCGTGTCGCGCTACCTCGACGACGTGGGCCGCTGCGCGACCAACGTGAAGTTCGCGGGCACCTCCGGTCTCGAGCCCGACCCGCTGGCCGACGCGGCGGCCGGTCGAGCCGGCCGCGACGTGACCCGCCTCGAGGTCACCGACCTGCTGTGCCGCGACGGCTCGTGCCCGGCGGTGCTCGGCGGTCTCATCACCTACTTCGACCACGGTCACATGACGAAGACGTTCTCGATGACGCTCCTGCCCGAGGTCTCGCGGGCCATGCGAAAGGCGCTGGACGGCATACCCGGGGCGTGAGCGCCTGTGGCGCTGGTTACTCGCAGTAGCCTCGGGCTCGTCCGCTGCCTAGGGTGAGGGCATGGAGTTCGACCACGACGTCGTCGTCATCGGGTCCGGCTTCGGCGGCTCCGTCGCCGCGCTGCGCCTCGCCGAGAAGGGCTACCGCGTCCACGTCTACGAGGCGGGCCGCCGCTTCGAGGACGACGACTTCGCCCGCACGAGCTGGGACGTGCGCCGCTACCTCTGGGCGCCGAAGCTCGGGCTCTTCGGCGTCCAACGCATCCACCGGCTGCCCGACTGCCTCGTCCTCGCGGGCGCCGGCGTCGGTGGTGGGTCGCTCAACTACGCCAACACGCTCTACGTGCCGCCGACGCCGTTCTTCCGCGACCGCCAGTGGGGTCACATCACCGACTGGCAGGCCGAGCTCGCGCCGCACTACGCGACCGCGCAGCGCATGCTCGGAGTGACCGTCAACCCGTGCGACGGCCCGGTCGAGCAGCTGATGCGTGACACGGCCACCGACCTCGGCGTCGGCGACACCTTCCGCAAGACGCCGGTCGGGGTCTTCTTCGGCGAGCCCGGCAAGCGGGTCCCCGATCCGTACTTCGGCGGAAAGGGACCGTCTCGCACCGGGTGCACCGAGTGCGGCAACTGCATGGTCGGCTGCCGCGTCGGCGCCAAGAACACCCTCGTCAAGAACTACCTCGCGCTCGCCGAGCGGCGCGGGGTCACCATCGAGCCGCTGCGCACGGTGACTCGTGTGCGGCCGCTCGACCCGGCTGCGCCGGACCAGGGGTATGCCGTCACGACCGTCCGCAGCGGCTCGTGGGGTCGGCGGCGGGCCGGCGAGCACACCGTGACGGCCGGTCAGGTCGTCGTGGCTGCAGGGGCGTGGGGCACGGCCCAGCTGCTCCAGGCGATGAAGGCCGAGCCGGAGGGGCGGGGGTTGCCGCGCCTGTCCGAGGCGCTCGGCGAGCTGACCCGCACGAACTCCGAGGCCCTGGGTGGGGCGATGACCGCCCGTGTGCCCGAGGGTGTCGACCTGACACGTGGGGTCGCGATCACGTCGAGCTTCCACGTCAACGACACGACGCACGTCGAGAACTGCCGCTACGGCAAGGGTTCCAACCTCATGGGAGCGCTCGCGGTGATGCAGGTCGACGGTGGTGGACGCGTACCCCGCTGGGTGCGGTTCGCCGGGACCGTCACGCGGCATCCAGGGGTCTTCGCCCGGTCCCTGTCGACCCGGCGCTGGAGCGAGCGCACCGTCATCGCGCTCGTCATGCAGAGCAGCGACAACTCGATCAAGGTGCGGCGTCGGCGTGGCCTCCTCGGGTGGCACCTGACGTCGACGCAGGGCCACGGCGAGCCCAACCCGACCTACATCCCCGAGGGCAACGAGGCGGTGCGTGCGATGGCGGCCCGCCTCGAGCGCACGACGGGGGAGCGGGCCTGGCCCGGGTCGTCGGTCGGCGAGGTCCTCGACATCCCGATGACGGCGCACTTCCTCGGCGGCGCGGTCATCTCCGACTCGCCGGAGCGCGGGGTCGTCGACCCGTACCAGCGGGTGTGGGGCTATCCCGGCCTGCACGTGCTCGACGGGTCGGCCGTCTCGGCGAACCTCGGGGTCAACCCGAGCCTGACGATCACGGCCCAGGCCGAGCGGGCCGTGTCCCTGTGGCCGGCGCGCGGTGAGGCCGACCGGCGCCCCGCACAGGGCGAGGCCTACCGCCTCGTCGACGCCTGAGGGCGCGCGTGGAGCCCCGCAGGGCGTCGGAGATGAGGGAGGGTGAGGCCGTCACCCCTCAGAGACGGCCCCACCCGGCGGTGCGGGCTAGCAACCGGTCGAGAAACAGCCCGGCACCGCGCTGACAACGACCCAGCCACAAGGGGGTTACGGCATCTGTCATTAATTAGCCGAGATCCTCGGAAACCGTGTCGAGCGGCGTGACGACGGAGCCACTCGGCCGGTGGGTCGAGTGGCCCCGTCGTCACAGGTGTCCCGGCTGGAGCCGGGGCGGCGGTCAGCGGGCGGGCTGGGGCTCGTCGCGCCACGAGCGCCACAGTGCGGCATACGCGCCGTCGGCCTCAAGCAGCTCCTCGTGCGAGCCGATCTCGCTGATCCGACCGTCCTCGACGACGCAGACGCGGTCGGCGTCGTGCGCCGTCATGAGGCGGTGCGCGATGGCGACGACCGTGCGCCCCTCGACGACCGCGGCGAGCGAGCGCTCGAGGTGCCGGGCCGCGCGCGGGTCGAGCAGCGAGGTCGCCTCGTCGAGCACCAGCGTGTGCGGGTCGGCGAGGACGAGCCGCGCCAGGGCGAGCTGCTGGGCCTGCGGCTCGGTGAGGCGGTGCCCACCCGAGCCGACGACGGTGTCGAGACCCTCGGGCAGCTCGAGCGCCCAGCCGCGCGCGTCGACGGCGGCCAGTGCGTCGAGCAGCTGCTCGCGCGAGGCCTCCGGCCGGGCGAGGCGCAGGTTGTCCTCGAGCGACCCGACGAAGACGTGGTGCTCCTGCGTCACGAGGGCGACCTGACCGCGCAGCTGGGCGAGCTCGAGGTCGACGAGGCGAACGCCGCCGACGTCGACGCGTCCCTCGCGGGGACCGTCGATGCCGGCCATGAGCCGCCCGAGCGTCGACTTGCCGGCGCCGGACGGCCCGACGATGGCGAGCCGCTCACCGGGTCGGAGGTCGAGCGAGACGCCGCGCAGCACGTCGCGGCCCGCGCGGTAGGAGTAGTGGACGTCCTCGACCTCGAGGTGGTCGTCCTCGGGCACCTCGCCGGTCGCGGCGCGGTCGGCCGGGACGTCGGCGATCCCGATGACGCGGGCGAGCGACGTCGCACCGACCTGGATCTCGTCGAGCCACGAGATGAGCTCGTCGAGCGGACCGGCCATCTGCTGGACGTAGAGCGCCACGGCCGTGACCGTCCCGGCCGTCGCGACGTCCTTGGAGATGAGGAAGCCGCCCCAGAGCAGGGTCACCGCGACAGGCGCGAAGAAGGCGAACTCGACGGACGGGAACCACCGCATGCGCAGCTTCAGCGTGTAGAGCTCGGCGTCGTAGCAGTCGTGCAGGGCGTCGTCCATTCGGCGTCGGCGGCGGCCCCGCAGGCCGAGGGCGTCGACGGTCCGGGCACCGTCGGCCGACTCGGTGACGACGCCGTTGAGGACGGCGTACGTCGCCCGCTCGCGCAGGTAGCCGTCGGGCGCGTACCGCAGGTAGCGCCGCGTGGAGATCACGAGGATCGGCACGCCGACGACGATCGCCAGCGCCACCTGCCAGCCGGTGAGGAAGGCGGCGACGACGGTGATCGCCGTCGTGACGGCGCCGACGAAGATCGACGGGATGCCGAAGCGGATGACGTGCGAGAGGGCCTCGACGTCGTTCGTCGTCCGCGAGACGAGGTCGCCGGTGCCGGCGCGCTCGACGGTCGACAGGGGAAGCTCGACGACCCGACCCATGAACTGCTCGCGCAGCTCGGCGAAGATCGTCTCGCCCATGACGAACGAGGCCCGGCGGGCGAACCACGTGACGACCGTCTGCACGACCACGGCACCCGCGATCCACAGCGCGAGCCGGTTGACGACGTCGAGCGACCGCCCGTGGCTGATCTCGTCGACGAGCAGGCCGATGACGCGGGGGGCCACGAGCGCCGCGCAGGCGGCGACGGCGTGCAGGCCGATGACCATGAGCAGGCTGCCCCGGTGCCGGCGGAGCAGCCCACGGGTGTGGTCCTTGACCGAGACCATGTCGGCCACGGGAAGGGTGCGCGTGGTCGGCGCTGGTGTCAGCGACATCAGTCCTCCTCTCCTCGGACGACGGTGCGTCGGTAGTCGGGTTCGTCGGCCATGAGCCGACTGTGGGTGCCGGTCGCGGCGACCGTGCCCCCGCGCAGGAAGACGACGTGGTCGGCCTGGTCGAGGATGAGCGGGCTCGCGGACATGACGACCGTCGTGCGGCCGGCCCGAGCCGCGGTGAGGCGCCCGGCGATGCGGGCCTCGGTGTGGGCGTCGACGGCGCTCGTCGGCTCGACGAGCACGAGGGTGTCGGCGCCGGTCAGCAGCGCGCGGGTCAGCGCGAGGCGCTGGCGCTGGCCGCCGGAGAAGGCGCGGCCGCGCTCCTCGACCTCGTTGTCGAGGCCACCCGGCAGGGCCTCGAGCACGTCGTCGCCGCTCGCGACGGAGAGGGCATCGAGGATGGAGGCGTCGTCGTGGTCGCCCCACGGGTCGAGCTCGTCGCGCAGCGTGCCGGTGAAGAGGCGCGGGTCGGTCTCCGAGACGACGACGCGCCGCCGCACCTCGGCCAGGGAGGCGTCGGCCAGGCGCGTGCCGTCGAGCCGCACGTCGGTCTCGGCGGCGCCGAAGCGGCCGAGCCGGTCGGCGAGGGCCGCGGACTCCTCAGGACGTGCCGACACCACGACGGTGAACCGGCCCGGCTCGATGGTGACGCCACTGCGGGGGTCGTAGAGGCGGGCGGGTCCGCTCGGCAGCGGCTGGGCGTCCGGCGTCTCGACGTCGTCGGGCTCGACACGCAGGATCTTCGTCAGCTTGCGGGCGCCGATGTGGGCCCGCGTGGCCCGGTCGACCATCTCCGTCGCCGTGCGCAGGGGGATGACGAGGAAGGCCGTGTAGCCGTAGAACGCGACGAGCTGGCCCGCCGTGATCTCGCCGTCGATGGCGAAGCGCGCGCCCAGCCACACGACGACGAGGACGAAGAGGCCCGGGAGGAGCACCTGGGCCGCGTCGAGGGCCGCCTGGTAGCCGGCCACCCGGTTGCCCACCTGGCGCACGGACTGCGACTGGACGGCATACCTGCGCAGGAACGTGTGCTCGCCGCCGATGCCGCGCAGCACGCGCAGGCCGGCGACGGTGTCGGCGCCGAGCCCGATGAGCTTGCCGGACTCCTCGCGCTGGGCGAGCTGGCGGGCCTGGAGCGGGCGGACGATAAAGGTGAGGCACGCGACGAGCACCGGCACCCCGATGAGCACGACGAGGCCGAGCGGCGTCGAGGCGCCGAGGAGGATGAGCGCGACGACGACGTAGGACACGACCGCACCGGCGAATCGCGCTGACACGTCGTAGAGCCCGCCGATGCGCATCGCGTCGGAGCTGACGGTCGCGACCACGTCGCCGGTCGGGACTGAGCGCGTCAGGGCCTCACCGGTGTCCGCGGCCTTGTGGCCGATGAGCTGGGCCGAGCGGAAGGCGCCCTGCATCCAGTTGGCCACGGCGTACTTGTGCCGCATGGCACCAGACAGGGCGCTGATGGTCACGAGGCCCAAGAGGATGCCGCACCAGAGGACGAGCGACCCGGCGTCGCCGCCGATGATGCCATCGTCGATGGCCTTGCCCATCGCGGCGGGGAAGAGGGCCTGGCTGACGAGCCACACGATGCCGAAGGCGATGGCGACCACGAGGGTGCGCCACTGGCCCTTGCCGACCCACCGGAGGTATGCCGTCGGGCTGGTCAGGTCTGGAGTGCCTGGGTCGGCATGGGGCAGCGAGATCACTTGGTTCATTTTACGTTCGGCGAGGGTGTGCCTCATGCCATTTTCCGTCGGGCTCACCGCCCGACCGTAGGAACTCAAGCAGGCTTGAGGTCAAACCGAGGGCGTATGCCGCTGGGCCGGCGTCAGCGCGTCGGGTCCCAGCCGGAGCGGTCGAGCGCGTCGGAGAGCTCGTCGACCTCGAGGGTGTCGGTGTCGACGCAGCGGTTGCGGTAGGCCGCACGCCCGACGAGGTGCGCCGAGACGGGCGAGGTGAAGAACTGGGTCGCCGCGAGCAGGACGAGGGTCGTGACGGCGGCCCACGTGCGCAGGGTCAGGGCGAGACCGGTCAGGATGAGGATGAGCCCGAGGGTCTGCGGCTTCGTGGCCGCGTGCAGCCGCGACAGCGTGTCGGGGAAGCGGATCAGGCCGACGGCGCCGGCGAGGCAGAGGAACGACCCGAGCAGGAGGCACACGGCCCCGGCGACATCGAGCACCGATGACCACGTCATGACTGCTCACGCTCCTCTCGCGGCTCGGGGTGCTCGCGCACGACGCCCTCCGGCTCGTCCGGCTCGTCGGAGTCCCGGGAGAGGAAGCGGGTGACGGCCACTCCGCCGACGAAGCCCACGAGCCCGAGGATCATGAGCAGGGGGAGGTAGGTCGTCGTGCGCTGGCGCGCCGACTCGAGCGCGACCCCGGCGATGACGACGACGAGGAGGATCTCGGCGGCGACGATGCGGTCGAGGTTGCTCGGGCCGCGGAACAGACGGACGAGGACGAGCGCCGCCGCGGCGCCGAGCATGGCGAGCGAGATGCCGAGGACGATGGTCACGGGCGGTCCTTCCCGTCGGTGGGATCGGTCGGCTCCGGGTGTTCGGGGGCGTCGGGGGCGTCGGGGGCGTCGGAGGCGTCGGGGGCATCGGGGGCGTCGCCGGTGTCACCCGAAGCCGTGGGCCACGGCCCGTCGGTCTCGAGGGCGGCGATCTCCTGGCGCGAACCGAGGGCGCGCACGACGCGCCGCTCGACGGCGAGGACGTGGGCACGCTGCGCCTCGATGGCGCCCTCGCGCTCGACGTCGAGCAGGTGCAGGTAGAGGACCGACGTAGAGCGCCGCGCGTCGATGACGACCGATCCGGGCAGGAGCGCCACGAGCTCGGCGGTCAGGGTGAGGTAGAAGTCGGAGCGCGAGCGCAGCTGCACCTCGATGACGGCGTTGCGCGGGCTGCGCCGGCCGAAGGCGAGCCGCATGACCTGCCACGACGCGCCGACGAGGTCGACGAGGAACTGGCCGATGAGGAGCAGCACGCGGTGCGGTCGCAGACGCCCGTGGAACTCGATCGACGGCAGCGGGAAGGCGTAGGTGACGAGGAGCCCGACGAGGACGCCGTTGACGACGTTGCCCCATGACAGGCGGTCCCAGAGCAGCACCCACGCGAGGGCGATCGTCGCGACGGCGCGGGGCTGGAGCACCCGGCGCCGACGTCGGGGTGTCTCGGGTCCGCGCGGGGCGGTCGCCATGCGGAGGTCGGTCATCGGCGCACCTCCACGGGCAGGACGCTCGTGACGTAGGGGTCGCGGCTCATGAGGTCGGTGGCCGCACGCTGGGTGTAGGCGAAGAGCGGTCCGGCGACGACGGTGATGAGCAGCCCGACGAGCGTCATCGCGGCCGTGGCGCCGAGCATCGTGCGGGGCAGCGCCCGGGGGCGCGTGTCGAGCAGCAGGGCGCCGGCCGACTCGGTGGCGGGGTCGGTGTCCGGTTCGCCGTCGCGGGTGTGGTCACGGGGTGCGTCTGCCGACCCGGTCGAGCGTGGGGCGTCGGCCAGGGTGCGCCAGAAGGCCTGGCTCCACACCTTGGTCAGGGCATAGAGCGTGAGCAGGCTCGTCACGATGCCGCCGACGACGAGCAGCCACGCCAGCGGGGTGCCGAGCTCGATGCCGGCGTCGAGCAGCCCGACCTTGGCGAGGAAGCCCGAGAGCGGCGGGATGCCCGAGAGGTTCATCGCCGAGACGAAGAAGAGGGTCGCGAGCACGGGGGAGGCGACGGCGAGCCCACCGAGCCGGTCGAGCGACGTCGTGCCCGCGAGGCGTTCGACGAGGCCGGTGATGAGGAAGAGCGCGGTCTGGATCGTGATGTGGTGGGCGACGTAGAAGATGGCGCCGGCGGTGCCCTCGGGCGTGGCGAGCGCGATGCCGAAGATCATGTAGCCGATGTGGCTGACGAGCGTGAACGACAGGATCCTCTTGAGGCCGGACTGCGAGACGGCGCCGAGGATGCCGATCACCATCGTCAGCAGGGCGGCCCACATGAGCAGGCCCTGCAGGGGCGAGTCGGGGAAGAGCAGCGTCTGGGTGCGGATGATCGCGTAGACCCCGACCTTCGTCAGCAGTCCGGCGAAGACCGCCGTCACCGGCGCCGGGGCGGTCGGGTAGCTGTCGGGCAGCCACGCCGACATCGGGAAGACGGCGGCCTTGATCGCGAAGGCGGTGAGCAGCGAGAGCTGCAGGACGAGCGCGACTCCGGGCGCGAGGTCCCCGATCCGGATCGCCAGCTGGGCGAGGTTGACGGTGCCCGTGGCGGCATACGCGGCGGCGATGGCGACGAGGAAGAGCGCCGAGCTGAGCAGGCTGACGACGACGTACGTCGTGCCGGCATGGATGCGTGCAGCCGACCCGCCGAGCGTGATGAGGACGTAGGAGCTGAAGAGGAGGATCTCGAAACCGACGAAGAGGTTGAAGAGGTCGCCGGCGAGGAAGGCGTTGGCGACGCCGGCCGACAGCACGAGGTAGGTCGGGTGGAAGATCGTGAGCGGCGTCTCGCTCTCGGTCTCGTCGTCGCTGTCGGCCTGGCCCTGGCCGATCGCGAAGACCAGGACGAGCAGCGTGACGATGCCGGACACGAGCAGCATGAGGGCGCTGAGGCGGTCGGCGACGAGGGAGATGCCGAGGGGCTCCTGCCAGGCCCCGAGCCACAGCACCTGAGGACCGTTGACGTCCGTCTGCCAGACGAGGACGCCCGCGACGGCGACCACCGCGGCGAGCACGGCGATGCTGACGCCGCGCTGCAGACGGGGCGACCGGCGGAAGGCGAGTGTCAGAGCCGCCCCGAGGAGCGGGAGCAGCACCGGCATCGGCACGAGGTCGGGCACCGGGAAGTCGGTCGGGCTCATGGGCGTCGTGGGCTCCCGTCGTCTGCCGCGAGCTCGTCGGACGTCGTCGTCGACTCCTCGGACGGGTCGTACGTCGAGGACGTCTGGTCCTCGAGGGCGAGGCGCTGGATGTGCGCGTCCTCGGTGTCGTCGGGGACGTCGTCGGTGCCGGAGATCTGCCAGAGCCGGTAGGACAGGGCGAGCAGGAAGCCGATGGTCGCGAGCGAGATGACGATGGCAGTGAGCACCATGGCCTGGGGGAGTGGGTCGCTGATCGCTGCCGGGTCCTCACCGACGAACGGGGCGCGTCCGGCGCGGCCGCTGATGACGAGGTAGAGCACCGCGATGCCGTTGCCGATGAGCACCATGCCGAGCAGGACGCGCACGAGGCTGCGGTCGAGGGCCAGGGCGGTGCCGGCGGCGACCAGGCCCACGGTGACCAGCACGAGGGTGATGTTCGGCTGCAGCGTCGACTCGATGAGGGTGGGGGCCGTGGCCGTCATGGGCGGGCCACCTCCGGCTCGCCGGCCGCGTCGGAGGCGTCGGCCTCCTCCTCGGCGATCTGCCGGTCGATGCCGGTGCCGAGGCTGCGGACGATGTCGAGCATCATGCCGACGACGATGAGGTAGACGCCGATGTCGAAGACGAGCGACGTCACGAGGTGCACCTCGCCCCACGGCGGCAGGGTGAAGTCGATGGCCGTCGTCTCGAGGATCGTCCCCCCGAAGGCGAGCGGTGCGAGCGCCGAGCCGACGGCGACGAGGAGGCCGAGGCCGACGAGGAGGCCCGCGTCGAAGGGCGCCGCCTCGTCGAGCTCGTAGCGGCCACCGGCGAGGTAGCGCACGACCAGCGCGAGACCGGCGACGAGCCCGCCGGCGAAGCCGCCGCCGGGTTGGTTGTGACCGGCGAAGAGGAGGAAGAGCGAGGCGGCGAGCATGATGTGGAACACGAGCCGCGTCACGACCTCGAAGATGACCGAGCGCTTCTCCTTGCGCATCGTCCGGCCACCGTGCAGCCAGGTGCCACGGCCGGGACTGCTCGACGGCAGCGACTTCGAGGTCGCGCGCGAGAGCCGGGTGTTGCGGGTGCGGACGAAGATGAGGCTCGCGATGCCCGTGGCTGCGGCCACGAGCACCGACACCTCACCGAGGGTGTCCCAGGCGCGGATGTCGACGAGCGTGACGTTGACGATGTTCTTGCCGTGGCCGAAGGCGTAGGCCTCCGTGGGGAACCCGGCCGACACCGGCTCGGCCGTGCGGCCGCCCGAGGCGACGAGGGCGATGGCCCCGACGGACGCACCGACGGCGACGCCGAGGACGAGGCGCCAGGTGCGCGACGGCGAGTGCGGGTGACGGGTGAACTTCGTCGGCAGCCGACGCAGCGCGAGGACGAAGACGACGAGCGACACCGTCTCGACGAGCATCTGGGTGATCGCGAGGTCGGGCGCGCCGTGCAGGATGAAGAGCAGCGAGACGCCGTAGCCCGTCGCGCCGACGAGCATGACTGCCGTGAGCCGGCGTCGGGTGACGAGCACGAGGACCGCCGCCGCGACGACGACGACGCCCACGACCGCCTGCCCGGGGTTGTCCCAGAGCCGCACCTCCGGGATCGTGCCGCGCGTGACGGCGGCGAGGCCCGGGAGGGCGACGAAGACGATGAGGATGCCCGCGAGGTAGATCGGGAGCGAGCCGCGCTGCGTGACGGCAGTCGTCTCGACCGCCCCGCGGTCGACCCACCGCAGCGTGCGGGCGAACCCGCGCTCGCCGTCGACGAGCGACGGCACCCCGGACTGGACGCGGGCGACGAGGTCACGCTGGACGAAGAGGACGAGCCCGACGGCGACCGACACGAGCGACAGCACCAGCGGCACGGTGACCCCGTGCCAGAGGGCCAGGGTCTGCGGCTCGCCACCGAGGGGGAAGGTCTCGGCGTACGGCAGCAGCCACGGGGACTCGAGCGGCGACAGCAGGCCGACGAGCAGGCAGGCCACGCCCAGCAGCAGCGGGGCGAGCACGAAGCCGGGGTGGGCTGCCTTGACCGGCGTGGGGGCGACGCCGGGCTTGGTGGCGAAGGCGCCCCAGAGGAAGCGCGCCGTGTAGGCGACCGTGAGGGCCGAGCCGGCCACGACTGCCGTGATCGCGAGCCAGCTCCACGGCGCGGGCAGGGGCGCCGAGGTCTGGACGTCCTCCCACAGCGACTCGAGGGCGCTCTCCTTGGACACGAACCCCGCGAGCGGCACGATCCCGGCCATCGAGAGACCGGCGAGGGTCGCCGGCACCGCGACCGGGAGCAGGCGTCGACCGACGCCGGACAGCTCGCGCAGGTCGCGGGTGCCGGTGCACTTGTCGACGACGCCGACGGTGAGGAAGAGCGTCGACTTGAAGAGCGCGTGCGCGATGACGAGGGCCAGCGCCGAGAGCGCCGACGCCTTGGTCCCGAGGCCGGCGATGGCGACGATGAAGCCGAGCTGGCTGACGGTGCCGTACGCGAGGAGCAGCTTGATGTCGTGCTGGCGCAGGGCGCGCCACCCGCCCACGAGCATCGTGAGGAGTCCGAGGCCCACCGTCAGGGCGTACCAGGCCGGAGCGCCCGCGAACGCCGGGGCGAGCAGTGCGACGAGGTAGATGCCGGCCTTCACCATCGCGGCCGCATGGAGGTAGGCGCTGACCGGCGTCGGGGCGGCCATGGCACCCGGCAGCCAGAAGTGGAAGGGCACGAGCGCCGACTTCGACAGGGCGCCGACGAGCAGCAGCACGACCGCGACCACGGTCAGGGTGTCGAGCGGTGGCGGATCGGCGAGCAGCGCGGAGATGGAGTACGTGTGGTGGACCCCGAGGGTGATGATGCCGACGAGCATCGCCAGGCCACCGAACGTCGTGACGATGAGCGCCTGCATCGCCGCGCGGCGGTTCGTCGAGCTCGCCGGGTTGTGCCCGATGAGCAGGTAGGAGAAGACCGTCGTCAGCTCCCAGAAGACGTAGAGGACGAGGAGGTTGTCGGTCAGGACGAGGCCGAGCATGGCGCCGGCGAACGCCGTGAACACCGACGTGAAGCGCCACAGCGTCGGGTCGCTGTCGGTGAAGTACCACGTGCAGTAGAGCAGGACGAGCGCGCCGACGCCGGTGACGAGCAGACCGAGCACCCACGAGAGTGTCGTGACGCGGAAGTCGAGGTCGATGCCGAGACCGGGTACCCACGAGATCCGTTGTGTCGGAAGGTTCCCGGCGCGAACGTCGTCCGAGACGGAGAGGAGCCAGCCGAACGAGACGGCCGGAGCGACGGCCAGGACCGGGAAGACCTTCGTGCGCAGGACCTTCGCCAGCCACGGCGCGAGGGCGGCGGCGAGCAGGTGCAGGAGCAACAGTTGCGCCACGGCGGCCCCTCGGTCGTCGGGTGTACGGGCTCGGTCACATCGGGTTCAGGTCGTGCCCCAATCCTAGGTGCAGCGAAGGGCCCCGCCGACCACGGGTCGGCGGGGCCCTCCTCGTCAGCGCCGGTGCCGGACGGCTCCGGAAGGCGCTGCGTCGTACGTGTCGTACGTGTCGTGCGTGTGGTGCGTGTCGTGCCGTCCGGTCACTTCGGGGCGACGAGGACGTTGAGCGAGCTGCCCTGCTTCGACGAGCCCACGACGCGGATCGTCGTGCCGGTCTTCGGCACGTCGACGCCGTACCAGCCGGGCTGGTAACGGCCCGGGTGGGCACCGGTCGCACCGTGCTGGTCGGCGTTCACCCACCACGTCTTCGTGTCGTCGAAGACCGGCTGGGCCGGCTTCGAGGCAACCGTACCGGCGACGCCGGTGGCGGGGTTGTGCAGCGTGATCGCGTCGGTCTTCTCGAGTCCGAAGGTCGAGTCGTAGGACAGGATCCGGTTGCGCATCAGCGTGTTGTCCGCCCAGTGGGTGAACTCCGGGTGCGCGTCGACCGGGAGGACGAGACCGGACCCCGGGTGCTCGCCGACGTTGTTGTCGTTCTGCGAGCCGTCCCAGTAGTTGATGAGCAGCCCGTTCTGGTACGGGTAGCTCTCGACCATGTCCGGCTTCGTCGGGAACCCGAAGTTGTAGGCCGTCTTCAGCGAGGTGTCGTAGCCGTCGTACTGACGGTTCTCGGCGATGTACGCGTTGAAGAAGGCCCGCTCGACCGAGCCGGCTGTGGCCCGGAAGCCGCTGCCGTCAGCCGGGCTGAACGTCCAGCCGGCGTCGGACTCGGCGCCGTCGAGGGGCTGACCCGTGACGGCGATCGCGTCGACCTGGAAGCCCGGCGGCGGGGTGTCCACACCGGGCTGCCCGACCTGCGCGCCGTCCGCCTTGTAGCGGAACTGCAGCTGCACCGTCTTGCCGGCCCAGGGCGTGAGGTCGGCCGTGAGGTCCGTCCACGACGCCTTGACGCCGGTGATGCCCTGCCCGAGGTTGTTGCCGTTCGGGTCGGTCGTCCGCGACAGGCTCGTCGCGACGTTGGTCCACGTGGCGCCGTTGTCGGCCGAGACGCGGAGGTACGTGTAGTCCCAGTCCTCCTCGATGTTGTAGCGCGCCTTGGCCGCGAGTCCGACCGTGCCGGCCGGCAGGGTCACCGACTTCGTCATCGTCGTGTCGAGGTCGTCGGCGGCGCCGCTGTAGTACATCTTCGTGCCCTCGTAGGGGTCGCCGAGCTCGAGCGGGACCATCTTGTCCGGCAGGACGGTGAAGAGGGCCTGGGCCTGCTTCGTCGCCGGCACGTTGGAGCCGATGGTGTGCGAGGAGCGCTTGCCGGCGTACGCGACGTCGTAGAACGGCCCCTGCTTGCCCTGCGGCTGGAGCCAGCCGAGCTGGAAGAGCTCGTAGGCGCCCAGGTCGGTCGGGTCGTCGCCGATGCCGTCGGGGCCGCCGTCGCCGATGTTGGCACCGGAGCTCATGAGGGTCCAGAAGGCGGTGTTGTTCTCGGCGCCACCGGTGTTGCCGGAGGTGTCGTAGAGGTCGGGCAGGCCGAGGTCGTGGCCGAACTCGTGCGCGAAGACGCCGAGGCCGCCGTTCTCGGGCTGCATGGTGTAGTCGCCGACCCAGATTCCCGTGGGGTTGTCGGGCACGAGGGCGCTCGAGACGAGGCCCTTGTTGCTGCCGACGTTGACGCCGGCCCCGAGAGGGCCGCCGCCCTGGACGGCGGCGAAGGAGCGGTGGCTCCAGATGGCGTCGGTGCCCTGGTTGGGGTCGCCCGACGCCTCGTCGCCACCTGCGTGGACGATCTGGAAGTGGTCGATGACGCCGTCGGGCTCGTTGAAGTTGCCGTCGCCGTCGATGTCGTAGCGGTCCTGCTGGTCGAACGTCTTGAGGTACGCCTGGATCTCGGGCATCTTCTTGCCGGCGTCGAGCTGGCTCTTGACCCAGACCGCGAGGGCGTCACGCACGAGTGCCGTCGACGTGTTGCAGACGATGCTGCCGCAGTAGTTGCGGCCGTAGAGCGCCTCGTTGAACGGGACCTTGACCCACTCGGTGACGTCGCCCTCGACCGAGTAGCGGCCCGAGGACTGCGTCTCGTAGTACTTCGCCATCCGGTTGAAGTACATGTCCTGGTAGTGGGCACGGTTGTAGTCGGTCTGCCAGAGGGTCGAGTTGTCGACGGCGCGGTTGGGCGCGGGGATCTCGTTGTGGCGCGGACCGGTCACGTCGGTGGCGCTGCCGTCCTTCGGGGGGCCGGTGAACGTGCCGGGCGGGTACGAACCCGTTCCCCCGGGGTACTGCTGGTCGCCGAACTCGACGATGACGACGAAGATCTTGTCGGTTCCCTCGCGCTCGAGCTGGACGTACTGTCCCTTGCCCACCTTGGCGACCTTGCCCTGGGCGCTCGGGTCGCCCTTGAGCCGCTTCTCGAGCGCCTTCTGGCGCATCGCGTCCTGCTTCACCGCCTGGGGCGGGCGCAGGTTGTCGTTGCGGGCCTTGCCCGATGCCGCGTCGCCGGCCTTGGTCGTGCCGACGTTGGGAGCTGCCTGCACCGGAGACGCCGCGATGGCGCCGGTGACGAGAGCTCCCGTGGCGAGCAGGCCGATGAGCCTGCGACGCCCGGTGTGCTGTGATTGCCTCACGAGGACCGTCCCTGAAGTGTGAGTTTCCTGTGGGATGTCGTGCCCGCCGCTGATCTTCCGCTTCGCCCCCGAAGCGCGACTTTCGCAGTCAAGACTGCCGGGGAGGGTTGTGGCCGTTTCGATCCATCGTCGTTACCAATTCGAGATCTGACGGTTCTCCCGCTTCGTCGGGTCGGCCTGCGTTTGTCCGCATCTGCGCCCGGTTGAGCCCTCTGGGGTCAGAAGGTGACGAAGGTGTCCCGCGCGAGGAAGAAGCCGTGGCGGCTCGCCGTGTCGATGCACGTCACGCCGAAGCTCTCGCTCAGGCACGCCGTGGTGCCCGAGGGCTGCGTGCGCTTGCCGTAGCCGAGCTCCGGCTCGCCGCCGGTGCGGATCGTGTCGGAGTTGCAGACGGGCAGGGCTCCGCCCGGGCCGAGCTCGATGCGACCGATGTCCTGGGGGCCGCCGGCCGGGCAGATCGACGGCAGGGGCGGGTCGACGCGCCCCTTCGCGACCTCGCACGCGGCCGTTCCTGCGTCGGTGCTCCGCCGGCACACGATGTTGCCGCTCGGGCTCCGGAAGCGGTCGGTCACCGATGCCGCCGGTGGGGCGGCGTCGATGCGCCCCTGGGCCTCCGCGAACGACCTCGGGGCGCCGCGCAGCCGGCCGGCGGCCAAGGCCGTCGGCACCGGGGTGGCCGTCGGCGCACTGGTCGGGACCTCGGTCTGCGTGGGCTCGGGCGTCTCGGCCGGCGCCGTGCTCGGCGCGTCGACCGTGACCGTCACGGTGCGGCGGGGCGGCGGGATGTCCATCGCGCCGCACGAGGCGAGGAGGGACGACACGGCGAGGGAGGCCAGGACGACGACGATGCGACCCGGCATACGTGCTCGGTGTCGGCGCAACGTGGACATGGCGCAGGAGTCTGGCACGGATGGCCGCCCCGGGTCAGGTCGGTGCCGGGACGGTGACCTACCCTTGGGTCGTGTTCCGGCGCCTGCTCACCCCTCGCTGGGTCGGCCTGCTCGCCGCCCTCGCCGTGGTCGTCGCCGCCTGCGTCCTGCTCGGGATGTGGCAGCTGGGCGTGGCGCGCGACTCGGGCCGCAAGGACGCCGTGGCCGCTGCGTCGACACTCGAGCGCGCGCCGCTCCAGCAGGTGACCGCGCCGCACAGCGACTTCAAGGGCGACTACTCCAACCGGGCCGTCACCGTCACGGGGACGTATGCCGCCGGGCGCAGCCTGCTCGTCGTCGACCGTCGGCTCGACGGTCGGGTGGGCTCCTGGGTCGTGACACCGCTCGAGACCGAGGGTGGCACGGTGCCGGTGCTGCGCGGCTTCGTCGACGGCACGCCGGCGGCCGTCCCGGCGCCGCCGACCGGCGTGGTCACGGTGACGGGCACCCTCGGGCCGGGGGAGTCGCCCCGCGACGGTGCCCCGCTGGCCGCGCCGCAGGTGCGCTCGGTCGACCTCGCCTCCCTCGTCAACGAGTGGCCCGGTGACCTCTACAACGTCGTCGTCCTGGCCTCGGCCGAGTCCGCAGGGCCCGCCGACGGCACCCCGCTCGCCGCCGCCGGCCTCACCCGTGTGCCACCACCCCCGCTCGACGCCCCGCTCAACCTGCGCAACGCGGCGTACGCCGTCCAGTGGTGGGTCTTCGGGATCTTCGCGATCTGGATGTGGTGGAAGATGTTCCGAGCAGAGCAGCAGGCGGACGAGCCCGTCGCTGCACCGAGAGAAGGCGCCACGACGTGAGCACGTACCCCCAGACCCTGGCCAAGCCGCAGCAGATCCGGTCGGCGCTGGCGATCTACCGCGTCCTCGCGACCGTCGCGGGCATCGCCCTGTTCGTGCTCATCCTCGAGATGGTCATGAAGTACGTCTTCAAGCAGACCAACGTCCTCACGGAGTACTGGAGCCCGATCCACGGGCTCATCTACTTCGCGTATGCCGTGTCCGTCGCCAACCTGGGCCTCAAGGCCGCATGGGGTCCGGTGCGGATCGTCAAGAACCTCCTGGCCGGCTTCGTGCCCGTCCTCCCGTGGATCGCCGAGCGGCGCAACACCGTCCAGACGGAGGCGCTGCTCTCCCGCGCCTACGTCGCCGGCGACGGGACGGCGTCGGAGGGGCCCTCGCAGGGCCGTTAGGCTTGGCGCGTGACCGACGCGCAGCCGACCGACCTGCAGAGCCACCCCGTCCTCGTCGTCGACTTCGGCGCCCAGTACGCCCAGCTGATCGCCCGGCGGGTGCGTGAGGCGCAGGTCTACAGCGAGGTCGTGCCCCACTCGATGGCCGTGGCCGACTTGCTCGCCAAGGAGCCGGCCGCGATCATCCTGTCCGGTGGGCCCAGCTCCGTCTACGAGGACGGCGCCCCGCGGCTCGACCCGGCGCTGCTCGAGGCGGGCGTCCCCGTCTTCGGCATGTGCTACGGCTTCCAGTCGATGGCGCAGGCCCTCGGTGGCACCGTCGCCCGCACCGGCGCCCGCGAGTACGGCAAGACCGACGCCGCCATCAGCGACGTCGCGTCGACCCTCTTCGACGGCCAGCCTCCCAGCCAGACCGTCTGGATGTCGCACGGCGACTCCGTCAGCGCAGCGCCTGAGGGCTTCGCCGTCACGGCCACGACGGCCGGCACGCCGGTCGCGGCCTTCGAGGACGACGACCGACGCCTGTACGGCGTCCAGTGGCACCCCGAGGTGCTCCACTCCGAGCAGGGCCAGCGCGTCCTCGAGAACTTCCTCTGGAAGGGCGCGGGCATCACGCCGGACTGGACCCCCGGGCACGTCGTCGACGACCTCGTGACGACGATCCGCGAGCAGGTGGGCGAGGACCGCGTCCTCTGCGCCCTCTCCGGCGGCGTCGACTCGTCCGTTGCAGCCGCCTTGGTGCAGAAGGCGGTCGGCGACCAGCTGACCTGTGTGTTCGTCGACCACGGACTGCTCCGCGAGGGTGAGGCCGAGCAGGTCGAGCAGGACTTCGTGCAGGCCACCGGTGTCGACCTCGTCGTCGTCGACGCACGCGAGCGCTTCCTCGACGCGCTCGCCGGCGTCACCGACCCCGAGTCCAAGCGCAAGATCATCGGCGAGCAGTTCATCCGCGTCTTCGAGCAGGCGGCCCGTGACGTCGTCCACGACCGCGGCGACGAGGAGCACCCCGTCAAGTGGCTCGTGCAGGGCACGCTCTACCCCGACGTCGTCGAGTCCGGCGGCGGCGAGGGCGCGGCCAACATCAAGAGCCACCACAACGTCGGTGGCCTGCCCGACGACCTCCAGTTCTCCCTCATCGAGCCGCTGCGCACCCTCTTCAAGGACGAGGTGCGCCAGGTCGGTCTCGAGCTCGGCGTGCCCGAGGTCATCGTGTGGCGCCAGCCGTTCCCGGGTCCCGGCCTCGGCATCCGCATCATCGGTGCCGTCGACGCCGAGCGCCTCGCGATCCTGCGTCGCGCCGACGCGATCGCCCGCGAGGAGCTGACGAGGGCGGCCCTCGACCGCGACATCTGGCAGTGCCCCGTGGTGCTGCTCGCCGACGTCCGCTCGGTCGGTGTCCAGGGCGACGGCCGCACCTACGGTCACCCCGTCGTGCTGCGGCCCGTCGCGTCCGAGGACGCCATGACCGCCGACTGGGCCCGGGTGCCCTACGACGTGCTCGCGACGATCTCGACCCGCATCACCAACGAGGTCGAAGAGGTCAACCGCGTCGTCCTCGACGTCACGAGCAAGCCGCCGGGCACCATCGAGTGGGAGTGACCGCCTGACCCACGCTCAACCGTCGAGGGGCCACGTCTGGCCGCCTCGGCACCGTCGAAAGGTCACGTCTCGCCGCGAGGGGTGACCTTTCGACTGAAGTGGGGCGGGCCGTAGTGGCCTCTCGACGGTCAGCGGCCGGTGGCAGCGATGTACGTCCCGCCGTTGCTCAGCGGGTTGAGCAGGACGGCGGGGGCCAGGCACCGTGTCGGGAGGGTCACATGGGTCTCGATGACGGCGTCACCCGCGCTGCTGAAGGGCACTGGATCCGTCATGCGCAGGTCCTTGCCGTTGCACACGACGGTGGCCGACAGGGTCGCGAGCGGGTTGTCACCCCGGGTCGGGATGATGAGTCCCTCGACGTCCACCGAGAGGTCGCCGTCGGCGCGCAGGCGGGCCGTGCCCTCCGAGATGACCCATGGTGCGCCACCCCGGACGAGCCCGAAGAGCGGCGGGTCGGTGAGCTGGCTGCCCTGGAGCGGGGCCCGGAGGATGTCGCTGCGCGGGACGCCGCCGGCGTCGGCCGAGGCGCTCGAGGTGGCGGCAAGGGCTGAGACGCCGATGACGGCACCGGCGAGGAAGGCTGCGGTACGAGAGATCGCGTGCATGTCGGACTCCTGGCTGGGTGGACGGGAGAGAGAACCCCCTTGCGAGGACGACGGTCGGCCGTCGATCGGTTCACCGGCGGCGACGGTTGGTCAGGTGGGTCGGGGTGGGGTCCGCCGACCGGAGCGGGGTCGGGTCTCCCCGCGGGTCCAACTAGGGTGGAACTCATGTGCGGAATCGCCGGACACCTTGGTGTCCACGCCGACGAGGCCCTGCTCGACCGACTGCTTGCCACGCACCCGGGCTCGGGCGCCGCGGCGACCGCACGGGACGGTGACGCAGGCCTCGGGGTCCGGCAGGCGCGTCCGCTCCGGGCCGTCGGGGACTCCGAGACCGACGGAGTCGCCCGGCTCGCCGTGGCCCGCGGTGGGCGGTTCACGCTCGCCCTCGACGGCGAGCTCTACAACCGCGCCGAGCTGCGCGCCGACCTGGAGACCCTCGGCCACGACTTCGGGGTTGGCAGCGACGCCGAGGTCGTCCTGGCCGCCTTCACCGAATGGGGCACCGACGGCCTCGACCGGCTCGACGGTGCGTTCGCCCTCGCGGTCTGGGACCGCGACACGCGGCGGATGACGCTCGCGCGCGACCACTTCGGCGTGCGCCCCCTCTACGTGGCACGGGCCGGTGAGGGCTGGCTCGTCGCGAGCGAGATCGGCGGCATCCTCGACAGCGGCCTGCACGAGCGGCAGCCGGACGACCGGACCATCTACCGCTACCTACGCTTCCGCGTGCACGACGACGGCCGGTCGACCTTCTTCGCCGGCATCGAGCGCGTCGGCGCAGGCGAGGTCGTGACTCTCGGCGCCGACGTGCCGGGCGATCTCGAGCGACGTCCCTATACGAGGCTGCGGGAGGAGCTGACGGCCCTCTCGCGCTCGCCCCGGGCCTACTCCCCGGCGGTCGCCGACGAGTTCCGCACGCTCCTGACCGCGGCCGTACGCCGTCGCGCGACCTCGTCGGGGCGCGTCGGCACCTCCCTGTCCGGCGGGCTCGACTCGGCTGCCATCGCGGCACTCCTCGACGTCGTCGAGCACGAGCCGGGTCGGTCGGCCCATGAGGCGCAGGACACGTGGTCCGCGATCTACCCGGGCTCGCGCAACGACGAGCGCGCACACATCGACGCCGTTGTGGCTGTCCTCGGCGACCGCGTGCAGGAGCACCGCATCGAGCCGACACCGACGGAGTTCAAGAAGGACCTGCGCGACCTCGTGCGCACCCAGGAGGAGCCGCTCGTCTCGACCGGCGCCTACACGCAGTACCGCGTGCTGCGGGACGCGGCTCAGCGCGACACGGTCGTGCTCGACGGTCATGGCGGCGACGAGACGCTGGCGGGCTTCGGCCCACACCACCTCATCCACCTTCGCGGGCTGCGCAGCCACAGTGTGGCGAGCGCCGCGACCGAGCTCGGCCACTCGATCGACGTGCTCTACCGACGTGGGCGACCGCTCATCGGCGACCGGCTGCACGGTCGCAAGGACGTGCCGGTGACGTCGCTGCTCGACGCCGACTTCGCGCGCACCCACGCCTCCGAGGGCTACGACGTCGAGCGGGCCGACCTCCGGGCCCGACTCGCAGACGACGTCTTCGCCGGCTCGCTGCCGGCGCGTCTTCGCTACACCGACAAGAACGCCCGCCGCTTCGGCGTCGCCGTGCGCATGCCGTTCGTCGACCGTGACCTCGTGCGCTTCGTCTTCGGTCTGAGCGACGACGCCCTCGTCAAGGACGGCGTCGGCAAGCGGGTGCTCCGTGACGCGATGCGTGGGCTGCTGCCCGCCTCCGTCGTCGACCGCCGCGACAAGGTCGGCGCGACGACCCCGCAGGGCGAGTGGTTCATGCGCCTCAAGAACCACATCTACGGAGAGTTCCTCTCCGAGTCGTTCGCCAACCGGCCCTACTTCGACCAGACGGCCGTGCTGCACGCCTTCGAGGGCTGGATCAAGGGCACGAACTCGATCGACTCGATGACGGTCTGGCGCATGCTCAACCTCGAGCTGTGGCTCCAGGAGTTCTTCGACGAGCGCGAGCCCGAGCACGCCGGGCAGACCCCGCACGTCAAGACCGACTACGAGCCGAACGCCCGCAAGCAGCTCGACCTCGTGACCGCCGACGGCACGGCCGTGCGCCGCTACCCGTTGCGCACCGACCTCTACTCCCGCGAGGACGACCTCGAGGCCAGGACGCTCGGCTACATCGAGCGCTTCTTCGCAGGCCTGCCCACGGCGGTCCCCGACCATGCCGCCGCGACGGGGGGCCGCTGGTACTTCTTCATCTCCGAGAAGATCGTCGCCATCACGCAGGGCCGGTCCTACTTCATCTGGGACATCAAGGTCGGTCGCCCGGCGCGGCTGCTGAGCCGTTACGTCACGCGCACCCCCGCCGGCATCGGTCTCGGGTCACCCTTCACGATGCAGCTCGCCATCGAGGAGGCCGGCCTGCCGCGCGTGCTCTTCGCCTCGGCCGGCGGTGCGGTCGGCAAGGTGCTCGGCAGGCGAGGCCTCTTCTACGACCTCGTCGGCGGCGACATCCGTGCCATCGACGGCCCCACCGAGTACTCCGTCTACCCGGCCAACGTGTCGGCGAAGCTCGGTCCCAAGGATCCCGACGACGTCGCCGCGCACCTCTCGGCGGCGATCCGTGCGCGGGTGCCCGAGGCCTACCGAGACACGTTCGGTGGCACGGTCGTCATGGACGCCAACGACATCGGTCGCAACGTCCTCGGCAAGGACGCGCCGGGTCCCAAGGAGCGTTACGAGGCGATGTTCGCGGACAACCCGCTCGGCCAGGGGTCCGAGCAGACGCCCATGGCGATCGTCTTCGAGACACCTTCTGCCTGAAGGCTTTTCGTATGCCGTCCGGCGTCGAGGCGGCGGCGCGTCAGCTCTCGATGAGGGAGTCGCGCACCTGCTTGCGCAGGACCTTGCCGATCTGCGAGCGCGGCAGCTCGTCGACGACGACGACACGTCGCGGCACCTTGTAGGCGGCGAGGTCCGACCGGCAGCGGGCCCGGACGGCCTCGACGTCGAGCTCGACCCCCGGCTCGGTCGTCACCGCCGCCACGACGTCCTCGCTGCCGTCGTGCCTGGGCAGGCCGACGACCGCGGCGTCGGTGATGCCCGGCACGGTGCGCAGCACGGCCTCGACCTCCGACGGCATGACGTTGAAGCCGCCGGTGATGATGATCTCCTTGATGCGGTCGACGATCGAGACGAAGCCCTCGGGGTCGACGACGACGATGTCGCCGGTGCGGAACCAGCCACCGTCGAGCAGGGCGGCGGCGGTCTCGTCGGGCCTGCCCCAGTAGCCGCCGAAGACCTGCGGTCCGCGGATGAGCAGCTCGCCCCGCTCGCCGGGGGCGCGGTCCCGGGTCGGGTCCTCGGGGTCGACGACGCGGATGTCGGTGCTCGGGAAGGGAACGCCGACCGCGCCCGGCCGACGCTCGCTGCCGATGGGGTTGCCGATCGCCACGGGCGACGTCTCGGTGAGGCCGTAGCCCTCGACGAGCAGGCCGCCCGTCACGTCCTCCCAGAGCTCGAGCGTCTCCCGCGGTAGCGCCATGGCGCCGGAGATCGCGAACCGCGTTGCCGTCAGGTCGATCCCGCGCTCGCGTGCGGCGGTCGCGAGGCGCTCGTAGATCGGCGGCACGGCGGGCAGGAACGTCGGTGGGTGTCTCTTCGCTGCTTCGAGCACGAGCTCGACGTCGAACCGCGGGAAGAGGACGAGGCGTGCACCCATGCTCATCGCGAAGGTCAGGCACAGCGTGAGGCCGTAGGCGTGGAACATCGGCAGCACGGCGTAGACCACCTCCTGCCCCGGCGTCAGGCCGGGCACCCACGCGCGGCCCTGGGCGGCGTTGGCCATGAGGTTGCGATGACTGAGCATCGCGCCCTTGGGGACACCGGTCGTGCCGCTCGTGTACTGGATCGCGGCGAGGTCGCCCACGGACGGCAGCGGAGTCGAGGGGTCGACGGGGCCGTGGCCGACGAGGTCGGACCACGCTGTGGTGCCCGGCGCCGGCCCGGTGAGCTGGGCGCGCAGGGCCCGGGCCCGGGCGACGGGCAGTCGCAGGGCGATGCGCTTCGTCCAGGGCATGGACGCCGTGATGTCGACGGCGACGACGTGCGTGACACCGGGGAGCGAGGTGATGGACGCAGCCATCCGGTCCCAGGCGATCGCGACGGTCGCGCCGTGGTCGGCGAACTGGTGGGCCATCTCCGTCGGGGTGTAGAGCGGGTTGTGCTCGACGACGACGGCGCCGAGCCGGAGCACCCCGTAGAACGCGACGATGTGCTCGGGGCAGTTCGGCAGCACGAGTGCCACCCGGTCGCCCGCGTCGACCCCGAGTCGCCGCAGACCCTCGGCCGCCAGGTCGACTCGGCGCCCGAGCTCGGTGTAGGTCAGCTCGGCGCCGAAGAACTCCAGCGCCGGTCGGTCGGCGTACGTCGCCACGGCGTCGGCGAGCAGGTCGACGAGCGAGGAGACGGGTGGGTCGATCTCGGCAGGAACCCCTTCGGCGTAGTGGGCCACCCACGTGTGCTCCAGTCCCGCCGTCATCCGAGCCTCCGCTCCACGCCTGCCGCCGCGCGGCGCGGCACGACCAGTATGGCGGGGAGCGGGCTGACGGGTGGGCGCGCGTCCCAGCCACACGGCATACGCCCACCGTGCTCGCGAGGCATCAGCGCGGCGCACGGTGCCGACCGCCGCGGCGGGCAGGAGCGGTCGTGACCGGACCCGCGGGGACGAGCGCGAAGGCACCCTCCTCCTCCTGGCTGTTGTGCAGGCGGCACACGGCATAGAGGCCGTAGAGCAGCCGGCGCAGCTCGGTGACGTCCTCAGGTGCGACGGCCCCGGGCTCGAGCTCGTCGAGCAGGCGCCGCAGCCGCGAGACCTGGTGCTCGATCTCGGCGTGCGTCCGACGCATGGTCGTCGTCGCCGGCCCGCCGAGCGCCCGGGCCACGAGTGGCATGAGCTCCGCCTCGTCGGCGCGCTCGTGCGGGATCAGCTCGACCTCCAGGCGGTCGAGGAGCGCGCGCGCCGGGCGGAGGTCGCAGTCACGCGTGTGCAGCCCGTCGGCGACGGCGCGGACCTGCTCGACGGCCGCGATCGCGGCGTCGTGCCCGACGCGCAGACGGCGGGCCGTCGCCACGTCCTCGGCCGACATCGGCACGGTGTGCAGGCGGCTCGGGAGCAGCGCGCGCAGGGCGATGCCGATCGCGAGCACGTCGATGCCCTCCTGGAGCACGGCACCCGCTGCCGGCGGAAGGAGGCCGGCCGCGGCCGCGACCATCGCCACGAGCGAGAGACCCATCCCGACGACCACCGCCTCCATCGCGATCCGGTGGGACCGCCGGGCGATGAGGATCGCGTCGGCGACGGCGTCGACCCGGTCCACCGTCAGCACGACGTCGGCGGCCTCGGACGACGCGGTGGCGCCACGGGCGGCGAGGGCGACGCCCACTCCGGCTGCGGCCAGGGCGGGTGCGTCGTTGACGCCGTCGCCGACCATGACGGTCCGCGCCGCTGCCGACTCGTCGCGGATGGCGGCCAGCTTGTCGGCAGGGTCGCGGTCGGCGAGGACGGCGTCGACTCCGACGATCCGGCCGACGGTCTCGGCGATGTCGGCGCGGTCGCCGGTGAGCAGGACGGTCCGGCGGATCCCCACCTCGCGAAGGGCCGACACCATGCGCGGTGCGTCCGCGCGCACCGGGTCCTCGAGCAGGAAGGCGCCGGCCGGAGTGCCGTCGACGGCGACGAAGACCGTGAGGCACCCGTCGAGGGCGGCCCGGCGGCGCACCTGCCGCAGCCACGCCGGGTCGCTGTCGCCGACGATCCACCGAGCCTTGCCGAGCCGGACCCGTGTCCCACCGACGACGCCCTCGAGGCCGTAGCCGTGCACCTCCTGGACGTCCGTGGGGAGCACGAGGTCGAGCCCGCGGCCGCGGGCGGCCCCGACGAGGGCGCTCGCGAGCGGGTGGGGGGAGACCTGGTCGAGGGAGGCCGCGAGGCGCAGGACCTCCGGGGCGGGCGGGGCGCCGGGGGCGACGACGACGGATGCCAGCTCCGGCCGGCCGTGGGTGAGCGTGCCCGTCTTGTCGAAGAGCACGACCTCGCCGGCCGCGAGGGCCTCCAGCGCCGCGCCACCCTTGACGACGACGCCGATGCGCGATGCACGGGACAGGCCCGACATGATCGCCACCGGGGCGGCGAGCAGGAGCGGGCACGGGGTCGCGACGACGAGGACGGCGACGGCGCGCAGCGGGGAGCCGGAGACGGCCCAAGCGGCCCCGGCAAGCGCCAGCGTCAGCGGGACGAAGAGGACGGCGAAACGGTCGGCCGTGCGCACGAAGGGGGCCGACGTCGCCTGCGCCTGCTCGACGAGCCGGACGACGTTGGCGTAGGTCGAGTCCGAGGCCGACGACGTGGCCACGACGTCGACCGGAGGACCGACGGCGACCACCCCGCTGCGGACGTCGTCGCCGTTCGGGCGCTCGACAGGCATCGGCTCGCCCGTCAGGGCCGACTCGTCGAACGTGCCACTCGAGAGCAGTCGAGCGTCGACCGGCACGACCTCGCCCGTGCCGACGACGAGCACGTCACCCGGGACGACCTCCTCCACCGGTATGCCGTCCACGCGGTCGCCGGTGCGCCGCCGGGCTGTCCGCGGCGTCCGCTCGACGAGCAGGCGCAGCTCCCGGTCCGCGCGCGCCGCAGCACGGGCCTCGAGCAGGCGACCGCTCGCGAGCATGAGGGTGACCATGGCGCCCGCGAACTCCTCACCCACCCAGAGCGCGCCCGCCAGCGCCAGGACGGCGATGACGTCGACCGTGGGGCGTCGCTCGGCGACCGAGCGCACCGTCCAGACCAGGGAGAGTGCGAGCCCGAGCACGGTGGCGGCGACCCACAGGGCCCGTGCCACCTCGTCGGACCCGACCACGGCGGCGATCCCACCGCCGGCCAGCAGCATGGCCGACGTGACGAAGAAGACCGCAGGTGAGCGGCCGCGCCACCAGGTCACCCCTCCATGATCCGCCGCTCGTGAGGGCGCGGAACGCGTTGGGGACGGGCGTCACACCCTCGAGAGGCCACGTGTCGCCGCCTCCCACCGTCGAGAGGCCACGTGTCGCCGCCTCCCACCGTCGAAGACGTCGCGCCGCCTCCCACCGTCGAGAGGCCACGTGTCGCGTCAGTCGAGCCCGTCGAAGACGTCGCGACGGATGGGGTCCCCCGGTCGGGCCGACCGGTCGACGAACCACTCCCGGCCGAAGACGAGGTCGTACAGCGGGCGGGGGATCCGCAGGAAGGCTGCCAGGGTGCGGTCGGCGCCGCCGTCGGCGCTGGCCTGCGAGGCATGGGCGCGCATCGAGGCGCGCTTGGCGGCGATGTGGCGGCGGACGCTGATGCGGTGGGTGATCTCGCTGCGGGCCGAGAACGCGCGGTCGAAGCTCGAGCGGTCGAACTCGGGCGGGAAGCGGTACACCTTGGCGGCCAGGTCGATGGCCCGGCAGATGGTGTCCCGCGGGACCGTCGCCTCGAGCACCTTCGGCGTGCCCGCGAGCTCTGCGGCACGGCTGCCGACGAGATGGACCTGCTTGTGGTCAGGGTGCCCGTAGCCGCCGTTGGGCTCGTAGTGGAGGAGCACGTCGACGTGCTCCTCGCGCAGGATCGCGGCGAGTCGCCGGGCGGCCTCCTCGACGTCGGCGCGGACGAAGCGCGTCGTGCCGGGCGGGTCGGGGGCCACCTCGGGACCGAGGCCGCTGTCGGCGTAGCCGAGGTGCTCGACGCGGGCGACGCCGAGGGCCTTCGCGCTCGCCCGGAGCTCGTCCATGCGGGTCGCTGCGAGGGCTCCGTCGCCCGTGAACTCCGTGGCGGCGAGACCGAGCTCACCGTCCGTCGCGACGACGACGACGACCCGGTGGCCCTCGGCGGCGGCGCGCGCCATCGTCCCCGCGGTCAGCAGGGCCTCGTCGTCGGGGTGCGCGTGGAAGGCGAGGAGGGTGTGCGGCACAGTCACCCATCTTGGCCCATGGCACAGTGTCTTCCGTGAAGGTGGCGCTCCTCTCCGACTGTTACCTGCCCCGACTGGGCGGGATCGAGGTCCAGACGCACGACCTCGCGCAGCACCTGCAGGCGGCCGGCCACGAGGTCGAGGTGTTCACCGCCACCCGAGGCGCCAACGGTGAGATGCACGGTGCGGTCACGGTCGTCGACGGCGTGCCCGTGCACCGGATGGCGGCCCGGATGCCGTGGGAGCTGCCGATCAACCCGTTCGCCCCGGCCGAGCTGCGTCGACGGCTGACCGCCGGTGGCTTCGACGTCGCCCACGTACAGACCGGTGTCGTCTCGCCGTTCGCGTGGGACGCCACGCGGGTCACGGTGGGCCTCGGTCTGCCGACCGCGATGACGTGGCACTGCATGCTCGCCGGGATGGCGCCGGTGTTCGACGCGGCCCGCTTCGTCCGGCGCTGGGCGTCGCTGGGCGTCGCGATGTCGGCCGTCTCCGACGTCGCCGCCGAACCGCTGCGTCGGCTCGTCGGGCCGGACGCATCCGTGGGCGTGCTACCCAACGGCATCGACGTCGCGCGCTGGGCCGTCGGTCCTCTCGTGCGCGAGCCCGGGCCGCTGCGGCTCGTGACCGCCATGCGGCTCGCGGCCCGCAAGAGGCCGGCTGCTCTCGTCGGGCTCGTCGCCGAGGCCGAGCGCAGGGCCGGGCCGGGGTCGGTCTCGCTGACGGTGCTGGGCGAGGGGCCCGACCGGCGCAAGGTGGAGACCCTCGTGCGCGAGCGCGGCCTCGACTGGGTGTCCCTCCCGGGACGCGTGTCGCGCGACGAGCTGCGCGGGCGGTATGCCGTCGCCGACGTCTACCTGTCACCTGCCCGCCTCGAGTCGTTCGGGATCGCAGCCCTCGAGGCCCGGACCGTTGGGCTCCCGGTCATCGGCCGGTCTGGCTCCGGCGTCGGGGAGTTCGTCACCGATGGTGTGAACGGCCTTGTCGTGTCGAGCGACTCGGAGATGACCGACGCGATTGCACGCCTTGCCGCGGACCCCGGGGAGGTCGCCCGGCTCCGCCGGTTCAACGTCGAGCACCCGCCCGACCAGGAGTGGTCGCGTGTCGCGGCGCTCACCGTGGCGGAGTACGAACGGGCCGTCGGGCTGGTTCGGCGATGAGGACGAACGTGCCCGGTGGGCTCCGTGTCGTCGCCGTCCGGCCGGACGGCTCCCGTGTGGCCGAGTCGCGGCTGGGGCACGGCGAGCACCCGGACGTCGTCCTCGGCGCCGCGGGCTGGCTCGTCGAGACGCCGGTCTTCGCGACCGTGGTGGCCGACGGGGCGCTCGAGCTCGGCTACCGCGTGCGCGAGCTGGACGGCATACGCCCTCGGGCCGAGGCGGTGCGTCGCGACGCCGGCGTCGGCGACGACGAGGTGGGCGACCCCTTCCAGCGGGTCGCTGCCTACGCGGTGGTGACGAGCGAGCGCGGGGTGCTCCTGACGCAGTTCAACGCCCGGACCCACGTGCCGGGGGACTGGGGGCTCCCCGGCGGCGGCCTCGACGACGGCGAGTCGCCCGTCGACGGCGTCCATCGCGAGGTGTGGGAGGAGACGGGCCAGCGCATCGAGCTCGGCGAGCTGCTCACGGTCCAGTCGCAGCACTGGGTGGGGCGTGCCCCGTCCGGAGGGCTCGAGGACTTCCATGCGGTCCGGATCGTCTATGCCGCAACGTGTCCCGAGCCCGGGGCGGTCGTCATCCACGACGTCGGCGGCACGACGTCCGACGCGCGCTGGGTGCCGTTCGACCGGATCGGCGACTACCCGCTGACGTCGTCATGGCGGCGCCTGGCCGCCCTCCAGGAGCTCGCGGTCCCGCCCGGGTCGTGAGGGGGAGGGGCCGGGTCGCGTGAAGTACGACGCTCCGTAGGATGTCGGCCATGGACCTCGTCTACAACCTCCTCGTCGCCCTCCACCTGCTCGGCATGGCCGCGGTCGTAGGAGGCTGGATCGCCGTCCGCAGCGGCCGCACCGTCATCGCGCCGATCGTCTGGGGCGCCCGGGCACAGCTCGTCACGGGTCTCGCCCTCGTCGGCATCGCGTCGGCGATCAAGGACGACGACCACACGGTCGACAACACGAAGATCGCGGTCAAGCTCGTCATCGCGCTCGTCGTCCTCGTCGCCGCAGAGATCGGTGCCGCGCGCGGTCGCAAGGGGCAGGACACCGGCAACCTGCTCGACATCGCCGGTGGTGCCGCGGTGGTCAACGTGCTCGTCGCCGTCCTCTGGTGAACGTCTTCGACCGGGCCCGGAGACGCTGAGATGCGCTGGAACGCAGGCGTTCTCGCCGGTCTGCTGATCGGTCTTGTCTGGGTCGTCGTCGGGCTTGCGCTCGTCGTGGCCGGTCGGCGTCGGGGCCGGATGTCGCGCGCCGACGGCGCCGGCAACATGGCGGTGATCGGTGTCTTCCTGCTCGTCGTCGGCGGGCTCACGTGGTTCGCCACGCTCCTGCTCGCCGTCGTCCCCGGCTGATCGAGCGGTCGGCCGCCGACGCCGACGCCGCCGACCGACGACCGTTGGTCGTGCCTGACCGCGCCAGCCGCGTGTCGTGCCGGCGTGTCGCGGGGTGTCGGAGACCAACGGTCGTCGGTCGGCCCCCTGGTGGCCCTCGGAAGGAGCCGGGCGTATGCCGTGTCGTCAGGAGCGCTGGTAGGCGATCTCGCCGCCGACCCAGGTCTGGAGCACCACGGTGTCGCGGATGTCGGACGGTGACGACTCCTCGAGCGCCCACAGGTCGCGGTCGACCGCGACGAGGTCGGCGAGCTGGCCGGGCACGAGGCGCCCCACGTCGGTGCGTCCGACCGACTCGTGCGCGGCGACCGTGAAGGCGTGCACGGCCTCGGTGAGCGTGACCCGCTCCTCCGGGCGCCAACCGCCCAGCGGCTGGCCGTCGGCCCGCTGCCGCGTGACCGCGGCGTGGAGGCCGTAGAAGGGGTTCGGGTCCTCGACCGGCGCGTCCGAGCCGAACGCCACGCGCACGCCGGCGTCGAGGAAGGTGCGCCACGCGTACGACGCGAGCCGGCGCGGGCCGATGATCTCGTCGGCGAGGTCGAGATCGGCCGTGCAGTGGGTCGGCTGCATCGAGGCGACGACGTCGAGGGCCCGGAAGCGGGGGACGTCGACCGGCAGCACGTGCTGGGCGTGCTCGATGCGCAGCAGCGTGTCGAGGCCCTCCGCGCGGACGGCCTCGAAGGTGCCGAGGACGAGCCGGTTGGCCTCGTCGCCGATGGCGTGGGTCACGACGTCGAGGCCGTTGCGGGCCGCCAGCATGGTGCGCTCGAGGAGCACGTCGTAGGGCATCGCGGCGATGCCGCAGCCCTCGTGTCCGATGAACGGCTCGGTCATGTGGGCCGTGTGCGAGCCGAGGGCGCCGTCGCTGAAGAACTTGACCGGGCCGACACGGAAGACGTCGTCACCCTGTCCCGAGCGGCGTCCCTCCGAGATCGCGAGCTCGAGGTCGGGGTCGCGCGTGCACTTCGTGACGCGCAGCCGGAGCGCTCCGTCGGCGTGCAGCTCGGCGTAGGCCGCGCGAGCGTCCTCGCCGTCGATGTCGGTGATGCTCGTGAGGCCGACGGAGAGCAGCCAGTCCTGGCAGCGCTCGAGCCAGGGCCGCAGCGGTGACTCCTCGCGCGGGATGACGTCGAGCAGCTGCTGGGCCGACTCGCGGAGGATGCCCGTCGGCTCGCCCGAGGCGTCGCGCACGATCTCGCCGCCGACCGGGTCGGGAGTGTCGCGGGTGATCCCGGCCTGTTGCAGCGCAAGGGAGTTGGCCCAGATGGTGTGGCCGTCGACGCTCGACAGTGCGGCCACCCGGTCGCCCGAGACGGTGTCGAGGGCATGCCGGTCGGGCTGCTCGGGGACGGCCCAGCGGTTGTGGTTCCACCGACCGCTGTGCAGCGCCTCGCCATCGGGGAGCCCCTCGGCGTGCGCACGCACCAGCTCGAGCGTCTCCTCGAGCGACCGCGCCTCGCGCAGGTCGACGGACGACAGGTCTCGCGAGAGCCACTCGGTGTGGATGTGGGCGTCGTGCAGTCCCGGCATGACGAGGGCGCCCGGCAGGTGCACGGTCTCGGCCCCGGACGCCGTCTCCACGGCCTCGGCACCCGTCGCCACGATGCGGCCGTCCTCGACGAGCAGCGCCTCGGTCCAAGGGTTCTCGCTGGCGCCGGTCCAGATGCGGTCGTGCCGGAAGAGCGTGCGGCTCATGCGCCGGGCACCAGGATGAGCTTGCCCGTCGTGCGGCGCCCCTCGAGCGCCTCGTAGGCCGACGCCGCCTCGGTCAGCGGGTAGCGTCCGCCGATGTCGATCGCGAGCGACCCGTCCGCCACGGCCCCGAGCACCTCGCCGGCGCGCCACTCGTACTCCGCGCGCTCGGCGACGTAGTGCGCGAGCGTCGGCCGCGTGAGGAAGAGTGACCCGCTGCTGTTGAGTCGCTGGATGTCGAAGGGTGGCACCTGGCCGCTCGCGCCGCCGAAGAGGACCATCATGCCGCGCGGCCGCAGCGAGGCGAGGGACGCGTCGAACGTCGACCTCCCGACGCCGTCATAGGCGACGTCGACGCCGCGTCCGGCGGCGTCCCGGACCGCGCCCGCCAGGTCGTCGACCGCCGAGTAGTTGACGAGGTGCTGGGCGCCCAGCGTCTTGGCGATCTCGAGCTTCTCGTCGGAACCGGCCGTGGCGACGACGACTCCACCCCGGGCGGTGACCATCTGCACGAGGAGCTGCCCGACGCCACCGGCCGCGGCGTGCACGAGGGCGACGTCACCCGGCCCCACGGCATACGTGCTCGTGACGAGGTAGTGGGCGGTGAGCCCCTGGAGCATGGCGGCCGCCGCGACCTCGAGGTCGACGCCGTCGGGGACGGGGACGACGAGGTGCGCAGGCTTGTTGACGAGCGTGGACTCGCTGCCGCTCGACTGGCACCACGCGACCCGGTCACCGACGGAGACGTCGGTGACGCCCGCGCCGACGGCGGTGACGGTGCCGGCGCCCTCCTCCCCGAGGACGAACGGCGTCGTCACGGGGTAGACGCCCTGGCGCTTGTAGACGTCGATGAAGTTGACGCCGGCGGCGGCCACCTCGACCTGGACCTCGCCCTCGGCGGGGTCGGGGAGGTCGTGGTCGCGGACCTGCAGGACGCTGCGGTCGCCGGGCTCGGAGACGAAGACGCTGGTCGCTCGGTTCATGCTCGCCACCCTACGACCGTGGTCGTCTCCGTCTCGGGGCGGTCGGCCCACCGGACCCGGCATCACCGATGCGCACGAGGAGCGCCACCTCGTCCTCGAGCGCCGCGAGCAGCGACTCGGGGTCGGGGACGACGGACTCGTCGGCCATGATGCCGATCCGCACGGCGTCGTCGTAGGTGACGATGCAGAAGCCGAGCGTGTGCCGGCCGGAGCCGGGCACCCAGCCGAGCACGCCGGTGACCGCGACTCCGGCGAGGTAGCGGACGTCCCGCGGGCCGGCGACGTTGGTCGTCACGCCGATCGCCTTGTCCGCGAAGAAGTCCACGACCCGGCGCTCCACCGCCGCGGGGACACGGCCGATGACGGAGATGAGGGCGAAGGTGAGGGCTGCCTCGGGCGACGCCTTGAGCCAGTCCATCCGCGCCTTCGACAGCGCGAGGCGCCCGAGGGGCGTCGCGTCGCGGCTCGGGAAGCGCAGGAACACGAGGGCGAAGCGGTTGCCGAGCTCTTGGGGCAGCGGCTGGTCGAGGGGGCGGACGTTGACCGGGACCATGGTCACGAGGTCGACGGGCTCGCGGCCCCGCTCGTCCTGGTAGTCGTGCAGGGCGCCGGCCACGGCACTCAGGAGCACGTCGTTGAGCGTCGCCCCGACGAGCCGCCCCGCCTGCTTGAGCCCCGGGAGCGGCAGCGGTTCGGTCCACACGAGACGCTTGCGGTGGCCGGGGACGCCTCCGACGGCACTGGTCGGGTTCGTGGTCAGCAGGAGGTCGGAGACGACCTGGCCGGTGCGCAGGGTGAGTCCCGCGGCCTCCGTCAGCGCGGCTCGGGCGCCCTTGGAGCGCAGGCGATCCCATCCCGCGCGCGTGGCGTTCCCAGCGAGTCGGAGGCCCGAGGCGACGGCGTCGGACGAGGCGGCCGTCGCGAGGGGCGAGGTCGCGAGGTCGGTGGTGGCCTGGGGCCCGACGAGGTCTCCGGGGAGCCCGTCGGCGTCCTCGGTCAGTCCGAGCAGCACCCGGGTCAGGGCGATGCCGTCGGCGAGGGCGTGGTGGATGCGGAAGACGAGGGCGGCACCGGACCCGTGGCCGTCGACGAGGTGGACCTCCCAGAGCGGCCGCGAGCGGTCGAAGGGGCGCGGCAGGTGGTCCTCGACGTAGGCCTGCAGCTCGGCGTCCGCGGCAGCGGTGGTCGCCGCCCCCGAGAGTGTCGCCCGGCGCACGTGGCGTTCGAGGTCGAAGTCCGGGTCGTCCTCCCACCGGTGCCCGGTGAGGCCCCGAGGGAGTCGCGCACGCTGGCTGAAGACGGGGTAGGGCTCGATGATCCGCTCCCGGACCACGTCGAGCACGCGGTCCCAGTCCGGCACCGACTCGAGCAGGACGACCGACACGATGACCATGAGGTTGGTCGGGCGGTCCATGTTGAGCCAGAGGACGTCGGCCGGACCCATCCGCCGCGGAGGGCGCGTCACCTACGGGCCCGCCAGTCGCGAGAGCGCGTCGCCGTCGAGGCGGAAGGTCGTCCAGTCGTCGAGGGAGCGGGCGCCGTGGGCGCGGTAGAAGTCGATCGAGGGTGTGTTCCAGTCGAGCACCGACCACTCGAGCCGGGTCCAGCCGCGCTCGACGCACGTCGCGGCGAGCCGGGCCAGCAACGCCTTGCCGAGGCCGTGGCCGCGCTGCTCGGGGTCGACGAAGAGGTCCTCGAGCCAGATGCCGGCCCGGCCGGTCCACGTCGAGAAGCTCCGGAACCAGATCGCCATGGCGACGACCGCGCCCTCCCGCACCCCCACGAGGGCGTATGCCGTGGGGTCGCCCCGGTCGGGGAAGAGCGCCTCGCGGAACTGCTCGGGCGTCGCCGTCGCCGACTCCGGCTCCTTCTCGTAGGCGGCGAGCCCCCGGACGAGGCGGATGAGGTCGGGGACGTCGGCAGCCGACGCCTCACGGATCTGGAAGTCGCTCACGCCGCCATCCTCTCCCGGCGCGCGGGGCTGTGCGTCGTGGTCGGGTGCTGTGGGTGGTTCGACGTAGGCTTGGTCGATCATGAGCACGCTCTTCGACGACCTCCCCATCCCCGGTTTCGAGCACGGTCAGGGCGCGCCCTCCGGCGGGTCCGGGCGCCCCGGGCGTGGCGCAGACGTCACCGAGCAGGGCGTCCCCACGTGGGCCGAGGCCGCAGCCCGCGGCGGCGTCGAGACCGCCCAGCAGGGTCGCGCCGACCTCGACCCCGCGGTCCTGCTCGAGGGCCTCAACCCCGAGCAGCGCGAGGCGGTCGTCCACGAGGGCACGCCCCTGCTCATCGTCGCCGGCGCCGGTTCCGGCAAGACCCGCGTGCTGACCCACCGCATCGCGTGGCTGCTCGGCGAACGCGGCGCGCAGCCGGGCCAGATCCTCGCCATCACCTTCACCAACAAGGCCGCGGCCGAGATGCGCGAGCGCGTCGAGGCGCTCGTCGGCCCCCGGGCCCGGGCCATGTGGGTCATGACCTTCCACTCGGCGTGCGTGCGCATCCTGCGCCGCGAGGCAGCCAAGGTCGGCATGAAGTCGACCTTCTCGATCTACGACGCCGCCGACAGCCAGCGACTCATGAGCCTCGTGCTGCGCGACCTCGACCTCGACCCGAAGCGCTACCCGCCGCGCGGCTTCTCGGCCCAGGTCAGCAACCTCAAGAACGAGCTCATCGACGAGGAGACCTACGCCTCGCAGGTCACCGAGGGCAACCACTACGAGCGCACCGTCTCCGACGCCTACACCCAGTACCAACGGCGGCTGCGCCAGGCCAACGCCCTCGACTTCGACGACATCATCATGATGACGGTCAACGTCCTGCAGGCCTTCCCCGACGTCGCCGAGTACTACCGCCGCCGCTTCCGCCACGTGCTCGTCGACGAGTACCAGGACACCAACCAGGCGCAGTACCAGCTCATCAAGGAGCTCGTCGGCGAGGTCAGGGGCCCCGAGGGCGCCTACGCCGTGCCGCCGGCCGAGCTGTGCGTCGTCGGCGACTCCGACCAGTCGATCTACGCCTTCCGCGGCGCGACGATCCGCAACATCCTCGAGTTCGAGAACGACTACCCCGACGCGCGCACCATCCTGCTCGAGCAGAACTACCGCTCGACCTCGCGCATCCTCCGGGCCGCCAACGCCGTCATCGCCCGCAACGAGGGGCGTCGGGCCAAGAACCTCTGGACCGACTCCGGCGACGGGGCGATGATCACCGGCTACGTCGGCGACAACGAGCACGACGAGGCCGCCTTCGTCGCCAAGGAGATCGACGACCTCGCCGACCACGGGGTCAAGCCCGGCGACGTCGCCGTCTTCTACCGCACCAACGCCCAGAGCCGCGCCATCGAGGAGGTGCTCGTGCGGGTCGGCCTGCCCTACAAGGTGGTCGGCGGCACGCGCTTCTACGAGCGGCGCGAGGTCAAGGACGCGCTGGCCTACCTGCGGGTCGTCTCCAACCCGACCGACACGGTCAACCTCCGCCGCATCCTCAACACCCCCAAGCGGGGCATCGGCGACCGTGCCGAGGCGTGCGTCGCGGCCCTCGCGGAGCGCGAGCGCATCCCGTTCGTCGCGGCGCTCGGTCGCGCCGAGGACGCCCCGGGCATCGCCACCCGGTCGGTCGCGGCGATCCACGGCTTCACGGCACTGCTCGAGAAGCTCCGGACCTCATACGAGGCCGACGACAGCATCGCGGCCCTGCTCGAGATGACGCTCGAGGAGAGCGGCTACCTCGCCGAGCTCCGCGCGAGCCACGACCCGCAGGACGAGACCCGCGTCGAGAACCTCGCCGAGCTCGTCGCGGTTGCGCAGGAGTACGACGACCGCCGCGCCACCGAGCTCCAGGAGTCCGGCGGCGAGCTGGCGCCCGGTGTCGAGCCCGAGGACGTCGGCCCGGCGGGGGCGCTCGAGGAGTTCCTCGAGCAGGTCTCGCTCGTCGCCGACGCCGACGAGATCCCCGACGAGCCCGAGGCCAAGGCGCAGGGCGTCGTCACCCTGATGACGCTCCACACGGCCAAGGGACTCGAGTTCCCCGTCGTCTTCCTCACCGGCATGGAGGACGGCACCTTCCCGCACCTGCGCGCCCTCGGTGATCCCAAGGAGCTCGAGGAGGAGCGCCGCCTCGCCTACGTCGGCATCACCCGGGCCCGCGAGCGTCTCTACCTCTCGCGCGCGGCCGTCCGGTCGGCCTGGGGTGCGCCGCAGTACAACCCTCCGTCGCGCTTCCTCGACGAGATCCCGGGCGACCTGCTCGACTGGCAGCGGCTCGGCCCGTCGTTCAGCGGTGCCCGCGGCTCCGACCGGCCGGCAGTGGCCACGCTCGCGGCCCGGCCCGGCGTCCGCAGCGCCGGCAAGCGACCCGTCATCGCCCTCCAGTCGGGCGACCGGGTCAGCCACGACTCCTTCGGTCTCGGCACGGTCGTGCGGGTCGAGGGCGACGGCGACAAGTCGATGGCCCACGTCGACTTCGGCGCCGACACCGGCACGAAGCGCCTGCTGCTGCGCTACGCCCCCCTCGTCAAGCTCTGACGCGGCGCCGTCCGGTCGCTCCCGGTCGGCCTCCCTGTCTGCCCGCCGATGGCGTATGCCGTGTGGCGCGGTGGCGTGCCCGCGTGAGCGCCCTTGTGGCGCAACGGCATACGCGCACCAAGGCCGACGGCTCGACCACGCTGGTCGGACCCGCAGATGCGACGACGCCCGTCCCGGGAGGGACGGGCCTCGTGTCGCGAGGGGACCTCGGTCAGAGGTAGACGCCGCGCTTGGCGAGCCAGGTGCGAGGGGCGACGGCGGCGCCGTCGTCGGGGTGGATCTCGAGGTGCACGTGGGGGCCGGTCGAGTTGCCGGTGCTGCCGCTGTAGGCGACGAGCTGGCCGGGCGAGACCTCTTCACCGACGGAGACGAGCAGGCGGCTGTTGTGCGCCATCCACGAGACGGTGCCGTCCCAGTAGCGGATCTTGACCATGTTGCCGTAGCCCTCGTTGGACCAGCCGGCGAAGACGACGGTGCCGCTCGAGAGGGCGTGGACCGCGCTGCCCGTGGGGCACGCGAGGTCCTGGGCGGGGTGCATCTTGCCCCAGCGGAAGCCGAAGCCGGACGTGAGCGTGTAGCCGGAGACGGGGGAGACCCAGCGGTGCGCCTTGGCGATGGCGCGCTCGCGGGCCGCTGCCTTGGCCTTGGCGGCGGCCGCGGCCTTCGCCTTGGCCGCGGCCGCCTTGTCGGCAGCCGCCTTCTCCGCTGCGGCCCGGGCCTGGGCCGCGGTCTCCTCGGCGGACGTGGTCGCGCTGATGATGAGCGTCTTGGCGTCGCGGGCCATGTCGCGGGACGAGCGTGCGCCGGACCGGTTGGCGGCGGCCGCGGCCACGGCGTCCGGGTCTGCGGCGAGCCCGAGACCGGCGACCGAGTTGGAGACGTTCTTCATGGCAGCCGCTTCGGGACTGAGCGCGCTCGCGCCGGCGTCGCGGATGACGAGGCCACCGGCGACGGTCGAGGAGAGCAGAGCAACGGGGACGACGAACTGTCGACCCCGCGAAGGCTTGGCTGCCGGCCTGTGCCGGCCGGTGTAGCTGGTTTTGGGCACGAAAGAGATACCTATCGATCACAGATTGCGAGCCGCCAGCCTAACGTGACCATTTCGTTATCCAAAATCACGCCACGTTTCTGGACGTCCCGGCGTCGCGGTGGAGGGTCGCGACTCCGGTCGACACTAGGGCATCCAGAGGGCCTGAAGGAGGATTTGCACAGGCCGATCTGCGCACATTGTCAGAACGGCGTGACCCGGGTGTGGCACGGTCAGCGGGTGGGGGCGACACGCCCCGCGGTGCCACCACGGCGGGCCGTCGACGTGCTAGTGCGCCGGCTGCCCAGCGCGCTGACGCCGGGGGTGACCGTCGCGCCCGAGGTGTCGAGGTGGGCCAGGGCCGTCGAGATGCCGTGCACGACGCTGCTCGTGATGGGCAGGCTCGTGTGGCCGACCCCGCGCAAGGCGATGTTGTGGACGTTGAGGTCGTCGTGGTGCAGGGCGGCGTTGCGCTGGGGGACGACGACCTGGTCGAGGTCGGACCAGTAGACGAGGAACCGGGTCTGGCACTCCTTGACCGGTCCGGCGAGCTCGTCCATCAGGGCGCTGCCGGGTCGCAGCTGACGGGTCAGTCCGTTGTTCCACGTGTAGGCGAGGTAGCTGCCCTGGTGGGGCGTGCCGAGGGTCACGAGCGTGTGCACGTGCTGGTCGCCACCGAGGCGGGTCACGTAGTAGCGCGCGATGAGGCCGCCCATCGAGTGGCCGATGACGTGGATCCGCTCGTAGCCGGTCTCCTCGACGATGCGCTCGACCTCGGCGCCGAGGGCGGCCGCAGCGGACCGCACGTCGCCCGTGAAGATCGAGTAGTTGATCGTCTCGATGCGCCCGAAGCCGCGCCGGACGAGACCCCGTCGGAGGACGGTGAAGATCGAACGGTTGTCGACCATGCCGTGCACGAGCAGGATCGGGGTCTCGGCGGCCTCGACGTTCTGGATCGCGAGCCCACGCTGGCTCGGCGGGAGGTGCCCGAGGCGGTAGCCCTGGCGGCGGTCGCTGGCGCGCGATCCGAGCAGCCCGAGCGGGTAGAGCCCGAGGTGCAGGCCCATCCACGACGCCTCGAGGGCCGCACCGGCGATCCCGGTGGGCGTCAGCAGCGCACCGGCCACCTCCCCGACGGCCGCGAGGAAGCCTCGAGGGCCCTTCGCGCGACCCCTCGGGGTGCCGGACTGTCGCGGCGTCATCGCCGCACGTGCTGCCACTGCCACGCGTCGAACGTACCCCGACGGGTGGGCGATGGATCACTATTGCGCGTCGCGTCTCACCGGGCTGGCTAGAGTGCCCGGCATGAGCGAGTCCCTGGGCGCCGACGCCGTTGCCGTGACCGACGACGAGACCGCAGGCGCAGCCGGCACCGGCCCCCTGTCGACCGACGTCATCCGTGTGGTCGTGGCCAAGCCGGGCCTCGACGGGCACGACCGCGGCGCCAAGGTGGTCGCGCGGGCGCTGCGCGACGCCGGCATGGAGGTCATCTACACCGGGTTGCACCAGACGCCCGAGCAGATCGTCGAGGCGGCCATCCAGGAGGATGCCGACGTCGTCGGGCTCTCGGTCCTCTCGGGGGCCCACATGACGCTCTTCGCCCGCGTCGTCGAGCTCCTCGCCGAGCGCGACGCCAGCGACATCGTCGTCTTCGGCGGCGGCATCATCCCCGAGGACGACATCACCGAGCTCGAGAAGCTCGGGGTGGCCAAGGTCTTCACCCCGGGTGCCACGACGATGGAGATCGTCGGCTGGGTCCGCGAGCACGTCCACGCCGCCTGAGCTCAGGCCGGCGGCCCAGGCGCCGTCCCGTGGGTGTTGGTCACCCGTCGGTTGAGCGAGAAGAGCCGGCCGAGGACGGGCATGAGCACGATGTTGAGGCCGTGCAGGATGCCGATGACGAGGAGGATCCCACCGATGCGGAAGACCTCCGACTGGAGCTGCTGCGGCGTCACGAGGGCGCTGATGTCGTTGTCCCACTCCGGGGTGGGGGCGAACGTCACCGTGAAGCAGATGTACGCGGTGAAGATCAGGTAGTAGACGATGTCGGTGAGCACGATGTAGCTCTTGCCGGTCATCGGGTTGTCGTGGAAGACGTCGGCCGCATAGGCCCGGCCGAACCGCTTGATGAACGGGCCGAGCCAGACGGCCGTGGCGACGAGGACGAGGTTCGTCGCGAGCTCGAGGATCCACCAGGGCATGAGCAGGTCTCCGTTCGACTGCGGGGTCAGGGTGAGGACGAGGGTGGCGACGAGCGCCACGGCCGCGACCCAGAGGGCCACGGTGCGACGTGCACGACGTCGTCGGGCGCGGTCGTCGGCGACCGAGTCGAGCACGCGCGCGAAGAGGTCGCGTGACGGCGGCGGCGGTCCGGAGCCGATCGGGCGCAGGGCCTCCTCGATGAGGTGCTCGAGGTCGCTCATGGGTTCTCCCTGAGGGCGAGGGACAGGGCGCGCAGGCCGCGCTGCAGGTGCGTCTTGACGGAGTTGACCGACATCCCCAGCCCGTCGGCGATGTCCGCCGGCGACATGTCGTAGTAGTAGCGGAGCGTGAGGCACTCGCGCTGCCGCCCGGGCAGGCCGCGGAGTGCGTCGACGACCTCCTGGCGGGCGCTGCGGCCCAGGACCGCCTCCTCGGCCGACGGCTCGTCGTCCGCCGGGGGTGGGCGGTGGTGCAGCGACACGAGCCCCCGGCGGTTGTGGTCGCGCGCCAGGTTGATGACGATCGACCGGAGGTACGCGGCGCCTCGAGCAGGGTCCCGCACCCGCGCCATGTTGCGGCTGAGCCGGATGAACGCCTCCTGCACGAGATCCTCCGCTGCCGTCTTGTCCTCCACGTAGAACCGCGCGAGGTGCAGCAACGAGGGAGCCTCCGCGTTGAAGAGTGCGGCGGCCTGTCTCTCGAAGTCAGGGACCTGATCTCGCGTGGCCGAGACCCCTGCCGTCAGCCCGTCCATCACTAGGACAGACGAGCGATGAATGCGTCTGGGTGACAAGCAGATTCAACGAATCTTTTTTGGCGGACCGTGTCGCCCGCGCCCCCGATGGCGAGCGTCTCCCAAGTGTAGGTTCACTCGACTCTGGAAGGGGCAGAAGCCATGGAACGCAAGGGACTTCGTGGGGGAGCGGCAGCCGTGGTCGGTCTGTCGGCAACGGTGGCGCTCGCCGCCACGGCGGTCGCGGGGGCGGCCGTCCTGCGGTTCGCCGACGGGCTGCGGGACTACGACACGGCGGCGGCAGGACCGTTCGACCACGCAACCGCCCGGCTGCAGCTCGTGGAGCGTCCGGACGGTACGACGGCCGTCCTGCACGTGCGGGGGATCGACGCGTCTGCTGCCGGCCGGACGTTCGGGGCTCACGTGCACAACGGTGCGTGCGGCACCGACGCGCCGGCCGCCGCTCTCGGCCACTACAACGCCGACGCGCACGCGGGCCACGTCCCCGTCGTGGTCTCGGCGCAGACGGAGGTCTGGCTCGACTTCACGGTCGACGCGACGGGGGCGGGCGACTCCAGCACGGCCGTGCGCTTCCCCGTCCAACCAGGCGCCCACTCCGTCGTCGTGCACGCTGCGCCGACCGACCCCGCGACCGGCCTCGCCGGAGCTCGCCTGGCCTGCCTGCCGGTGGAGTGGTGATGCTGCGGGCCGCTGGTCGTGGGGTACTCGTCGGACTGGCGTGGGGCGGACTGGCCCGCATCTTCATGCGCCTGCTCTCGACGAGCCCCGAGTTCACCTGGGTCGGGACCTCGGCCATCCTCGCGATGAGCGCCGTCCTCTGGGGCGGGATCGGTCTGGTGACCGGCGCGCGCCGGGCGCAGAGGTCGCGGTGGTGGCGTCTGGCGCCGGTCGCCGGGCTCGTCCTGTTCGCCGGCCCGGGGTCGCTCCTCGTGCCCGGTGCCGTCGGGACGGCCGTGGCGCTCGCGCTCCACGGCCGGTCGGTGGTGATCCGGGTGCTGCCCCTGCTCCTCGGGCTGGCGGTCACGCTGTACCCCGTCCTCGGCCCCGACAGCGAGGGGGCCGGGGAGGTCGCTCCCGGCGCGTGGCTGGGTCTCGCGCTCGTCGTGGTGGCGACGATCTGGCTCGGGTTCGGCCTCCACGCGTGGTGGCGCCGATGGGCCGTGCCGGGAGGTGCCACCCCGACGAGGGGCCGGAGGCGCGCTGCGCCGCGCCACGCGGCATACGACATGGGGTGAGCGGTGGGAGGCGTCGGGCTCCGCCCGGCCGGATGTGATCTTCGTCCGGTCGGGCGGACCCGATGGCGTCGCCACAGGTCAGAGCCACTAGAGTCCGAGGGACAGCCTGATTCGGTTGCGCCTCGGCGCAGGGCCCGTCCGAGCGCGAGAGCGCGAGCACGAGAGCCCCGGGACGCCGCAGCGACGCGATCGACGACGATACGAATCGACGACGAGGACGGACCCCACCCGTGGATCTCTTCGAGTACCAAGCCCGCGACATGTTCGAGAAGCACGGGGTGCCCGTGCTGGCCGGCGCCATCGCCACCACCCCGGAGGAGGCCCGAGCGGCCGCTGAGCAGATCGGGCCGAAGTCGGGCGGTGTCACCGTCGTCAAGGCGCAGGTGAAGACCGGCGGCCGCGGCAAGGCCGGTGGCGTCAAGGTCACCAAGAGCCCCGACGAGGCGCAGGCCGCCGCCGAGGCGATTCTCGGGATGGACATCAAGGGCCACACCGTGGGCACCGTGATGATCGCCCAGGGCGCCCGCATCGCCGAGGAGTACTACTTCTCGGTGCTGCTCGACCGTGCGAACCGCACCTACCTCGCCATGTGCTCCAAGGAGGGCGGCATGGAGATCGAGCAGCTCGCCGTCGAGCGCCCCGAGGCCCTCGCTCGCGTCGCGGTCGACCCCAACACGGGCATCGACGCCGCGAAGGCGCAGGAGATCGTCGACGCCGCGGGCTTCGACGAGGCCGACAAGGCCGCCATCACCGACGTCATCCAGAAGCTGTGGACGGTCTACCGCGAGGAGGACGCCACGCTCGTCGAGGTCAACCCCCTCGTCAAGACCGAGGACGGCGAGATCATCGCCCTCGACGGCAAGGTGACGCTCGACGAGAACGCCGGCTTCCGCCACGCCGACCACGAGGCGCTCGAGGACACGGCCCACGCGGACCCGCTCGAGGCAGCGGCCAAGGAGAAGGACCTCAACTACGTCAAGCTCGACGGGTCCGTCGGCATCATCGGCAACGGCGCGGGGCTCGTCATGAGCACCCTCGACGTCGTCGCGTACGCCGGCGAGGAGTTCGGCGGCCAGAAGCCGGCCAACTTCCTCGACATCGGTGGCGGCGCCAGCGCCGAGGTCATGGCCAACGGCTTGCACATCATCCTGTCGGACCCGCAGGTCAAGAGCGTCTTCGTCAACGTCTTCGGTGGCATCACCTCCTGCGACGCCGTCGCCAACGGCATCGTGGGCGCGCTCGACGCGCTCGGCGACGAGGAGGACCGACCGCTCGTCGTGCGCCTCGACGGCAACAACGTCGAAGAGGGTCGCCGCATCCTCCAGGAGCGCAACCACCCGCTGGTGACGATCGAGCCGACGATGGACGGCGCCGCGCGCCGCGCCGCCGAGCTCGCCGCCGGTCCCGCCGCCAACTGACCCCGAGCCAAGAAGAGAGAACGACGAACCATGGCTATCTTCCTCAACGCCGACTCGAAGGTCATCGTCCAGGGCATGACCGGGTCCGAGGGCATGAAGCACACGCAGCGCATGCTCAAGTCGGGCACCGACATCGTCGGCGGCGTCAACCCGCGCAAGGCCGGCACCACGGTCGACTTCGAGGGCGGCGTCTCCGTCCCCGTCTACGGCACGGTCAAGGAGGCCATCGAGGCCACCGGCGCCAACGTGTCCGTGATCTTCGTGCCCGCGCAGTTCACCAAGGCCGCCGCGGTCGAGGCGATCGACGCCGGGATCCCGCTCGCGGTGGTCATCACCGAGGGCGTCGCGGTCAAGGACACCGCCGAGCTCTACAACTACGCCAAGGACAAGGGCACGACCCGCATCGTCGGCCCGAACTGCCCCGGACTCATCACGCCGGGTGTCAGCAACGCCGGCATTATCCCGGCCGACATCTCGGGCACGGGTCGCATCGGCCTCGTCTCCAAGTCGGGCACGCTGACCTACCAGATGATGTACGAGCTGCGTGACTTCGGCTTCAGCTCGGCCGTCGGGATCGGTGGCGACCCGATCATCGGCACGACCCACATCGACTGCCTCGAGGCGTTCCAGAACGACCCCGACACCGACGCCATCGTCATGATCGGCGAGATCGGTGGCGACGCCGAGGAGCGCGCGGCCGCCTACATCAAGGAGCACGTGACGAAGCCCGTCGTCGGCTACGTCGCCGGCTTCACCGCCCCCGAGGGCAAGACGATGGGCCACGCCGGCGCCATCGTCTCGGGCTCCTCCGGCACCGCGCAGGCCAAGAAGGAGGCCCTCGAGGCCGCCGGCGTCAAGGTCGGCAAGACGCCGTCCGAGACCGCCGACCTCATGCGCGAGATCATGCAGGGCATCGCGAAGTAGTCTGCGCCACAAGCAGTTCCGAGCGGACGGTCACCTCCGGGTGGCCGTCCGCTTCGCTATGACCCACCGAGGGTGTATGCCGTGTCACCGGGTCCGTCCCCGAGCGCGGCGCCCCAGCGTGCCCCGGCCAACCCCGCGGCAGCCCCGGGCCGGACGGCATACGCCCTGAGGTCCCATCGGCGTGGGCGCTCGCTCCGTGGCGGGGATCTTGTGACCATGGGGGCGACCCCTTCGACCCGCAGCGCAGGAGTGAGACCACTGGCACCGTCGAGCACGACCACGACGTCGACGACCACGCCGGCGACCTCGTCGACCAGCCCCTCGACGGCGATGCCGGCCGCCCTGCGCGCCGGCGCGCTCGCTGCCGTCGGCACGTGGTCGGTCGTCGTGCTGCCGGCGCTCATCGGCTGGGTGGCCGCGCCCGAGAGCTCCGTCGGGTGGTTCTCGGCGGTGTCGGTCGCCAGCGCCATCTGGTTCCTCGGCCACGGCCAGTCCGTCGGTGCCGGCAACGTGGCCATCTCGATGACGCCGCTGCTGCTCCTGCTCGTCTTCGTCCACATCGCCTACCGCTGGGCCCGCCGTCTCGCCGCGACCGAGCGGCTGCGCGTCGGTGCGGCCGACTGGAGCCGGGTCGCCCAGTGGGGCGTCGTGCCGGGCTTCGTCATCGGCTACGGGCTCGTGTCGTCGGTCTTCGCGCTCTTCACCCTCGGGGGCCCCGCGACACCCGGGGTCGCCGCGGTCGTCGGGTCCCTGCTCGTGCCCCTCGCGGCGCTCGGCTTCGTCATGCTCCGCCCCGACGACGAGACGGCGCCGGCGTTCGTGCGCACGTGGTTCCGGCGCGGCCCGACGTGGCTGCCGACGGTGTGGCGCACCGGCTGGCGCGGGGCGGGGATGCTGCTCGCCCTCGGTCTCGTCGTCGTCGTCCTGCGGCTCGTCGTGTCGTGGTCGGCCGTCGCCGACATCCAGGACCAGTACGGCGCCAACGTCGGCGCGGTCGTCATCATCGCGCTCGCCCAGCTCGCCCTCCTCGGCAACGCGGCCACGTGGGCGCTGTCGTTCCTCGCCGGCCCGGGCTTCCAGGTCGCGCTCGGCTCGACGGTCTCCGCCGGCGCCGCCCAGCCCGGCCTGCTGCCGCTCGTGCCCGTCCTCGGCGCGCTGCCCGAGGGCAGCGACTACCCGGCGATGATGTATGCCGTCGTGCTGGCCCCCGTGCTCGTCGGCGTCTGGCTCGGTCGCCGGGTCGACGCCGAGCTTGAGTTCTTCGGCAACGTGCGGGCCCGGCTCTCGGCGACGGCCGTCGCGGCCCTCATCGCGGTCGTGGTCGTCATCGCCCTCACGGCGCTCGGCAACGGCGCGGTCGGTGTCGACCGGCTCTCGGCCGTCGGACCGCACCTCTGGTCGTTCGCCGCGGCCCTGACCGCCGAGGTCGTCGGTGGCGCGCTGCTCCTGACCGGCGTGCTCGTGCTGCTCGAGCGTCGCCGGGAGGGCGAGGCCCTCGACCCGACGCCCGACGAGGACCAGGACCAGGACCAGGACCAGGACCAGGACCAGGACCAGGACCAGGACCAGGACCAGGAGACTCCGGTCACCGACGAGGACTGAGGTCCTCGGACGCCGCTCGACCCTCGGTCCGTGTCACCGGGTCAGCGCACGACGACGCCGACCATCCCGGCGTCGCGCAGCTTCGCGCAGTCGCCCTCGGCGATGCTGGTCTGGGCCCCGGCGACACACTTCTCGTAGGCGCTGACGGAGTCGTAGAACGCGACCTGGAGGGCCAGGCTCGACAGCAGCATCCCGGAGATGACGAGGGTGATGACCGGCCAGATCTTCTCCTTGCCGGTCCGCATCGACAGGAAGCGGAGCAGGCGCACGGTGAGGACGACCGCGAGCACGAGCGGCAGGAAGGCGACGAAGCGCTTCGGCAGCGGGAGGTACATGGCGACCAGACCGAGCAGCACGAGGAGCGCGACGGGCAGGGTGCGCTTGGCCTTCTCGCGGGCGAACGCGATCTCCTGCTCCAGCTGGGGCTCGGTCATGCGGTCCATCCTCGCCCATGGATGGGGCCGGGCCCGCATCGGGCGGCGGCGCTAAACTCCGGCTCGTGACGACCGACGCCCTCGCCAGCACGTCCGAGCCGACCGATCGTCAGGTGCCGGTCGTCGTGCTGGTGTCCGGGTCCGGCACGTTGCTCCAGGCGCTGCTCGACGCGGCGGCCGACCCGGTCTACGGCGTCCGCATCGCCGCGGTGGGGGCCGACCGGCCGTGCACCGGGCTCGACCGGGCCGAACGGGGCGGCATACCGACGTTCGTCGTGCGACCTGCGGACTTCGCGGACCGCGCGGCGTGGGACGTCGCCCTGGCCGAGCAGGTGGCTGCCGCGGACCCGCGCTTCGTCGTCACGGCCGGCTTCATGCGGATCCTCGGTCCGGCGACGCTGGGCGCCCAGCCCGTCGTCAACACCCACCCCGCCCTGCTGCCGAGCTTCCCCGGGGCGCACGGCGTGCGCGACGCCCTCGCCTACGGCGTCAAGGTGACCGGCACGACGTGCCACGTCGTCGATGCCGGCGTCGACACCGGGCCGATCATCGAGCAGCGGGTCGTCGCCGTGGAGGACGACGACACCGAGGAGAGCCTGCACGAGCGGATCAAGGTCCAGGAGCGCGACCTGCTCGTCGACGTCGTGAGCCGGCTCGCCCGCGAGGGCTTCGTGGTCGAGGGGCGACGAGTTCGGATCGGGCAGGACTGACCGCTACGCTGGTCGCACACGACTGGCGCGGGTGGGACACCACCGGGGAGTGACGTCGGGAGCATCGACCGCCTGGGTGCCTCGCGAGAACGGAAGCCATCGGGTCCCCTGACGACACGACCCGGGCACGCCGCGACCGATGTCACCGAACCAGGAGTGCACCCATGACCGCCGCTCTGTCCCACGCGTCCGACCTCACCGACGGCCGCCGCCCGATCAAGCGGGCCCTCGTCTCCGTCTACGACAAGTCAGGCCTCGACGAGCTGGCCCGCGCCCTCGACGCCGCCGGTGTCGCCATCGTCTCGACGGGCTCGACGGCGAAGACCATCGCCGCCGCAGGGGTGCCCGTCACGCAGGTCGAGGAGATCACCGGCTTCCCCGAGTGCCTCGACGGCCGGGTCAAGACACTGCACCCGAAGGTGCACGCCGGCATCCTCGCCGACACGCGGAACCCCGACCACGTCCGGCAGCTCGCCGACCTCGGCGTCGAGGCCTTCGACCTCGTCGTCGTCAACCTCTACCCCTTCCGCGAGACCGTCGCGTCCGGCGCGAGCGAGGACGAGTGCGTCGAGCAGATCGACATCGGCGGCCCGTCGATGGTGCGTGCCTCCGCCAAGAACCACGCGAGCGTCGCCATCGTGACGAGCCCGGCGGCATACGCCCACGTCACCGAGGCCCTCGGGGCCGGCGGCTTCACGCTGACCGAGCGTCGCCGCCTCGCGGCCGAGGCGTTCGTCCACACGGCGAGCTACGACAACGCGGTCGCGAACTGGATGGGCAACGTCGTCGCCGACACGAGCGACGGCACCGGCTTCCCGGCGTGGACGGGCGCGACCTTCGACCGCGCGGCGGCCCTGCGCTACGGCGAGAACCCGCACCAGAGCGCGGCCCTCTACCGCCACTGGCGCCCGGGCGTGGCCAGTGCGGAGCAGCTGCACGGCAAGGAGATGTCCTACAACAACTACGTCGACACCGACGCCGCCGTGCGTGCCGCGCACGACCACGGCGACCAGCCGACCGTCGCGATCATCAAGCACGCCAACCCGTGCGGCATCGCCGTCGGCGGGACCATCGAGGAGGCCTACGAGCGCGCCCACGCCACCGACCCGGTGAGCGCCTACGGCGGCATCATCGCGGCCAACCGGACCGTCACGGCGGCCATGGCGGCGGCGGCCAAGCCGGTCTTCACCGAGGTCGTCATCGCCCCCGACTACGAGCCGGAGGCCCTCGAGATCCTCACGGCCAAGAAGAACCTCCGCGTCCTGCGCCTGCCCGCCGGCATGGCCGAGGCGGCGGACCCGATCGAGACGCGTGCCATCAGCGGTGGCCTGCTCGTGCAGACCGTCGACAAGGTCGACGCCGTCGTGCGCGGCGAGGGTGACGCCGTGACCGGGGGCGACGACGCCGCGAACTGGCGGCTCGTCTCCGGCGACGCCGCGGACGACGCGACCCTGGCCGACCTGCAGTTCGCCTGGCGCGCGATCCGCGCCGTGAAGTCCAACGCGATCCTGCTCGCCAAGGACGGCGCCGCCGTCGGCGTCGGCATGGGCCAGGTCAACCGCGTCGACTCGTGCTACCTCGCCGTGCGTCGCGCGGGGGAGGAGCGAGCCCGCGGCTCGGTCGCCGCGTCGGATGCGTTCTTCCCGTTCGCCGACGGCCTGCAGATCCTGCTCGACGCCGGCGTCCGCGCCGTCGTCGCACCCGGCGGCTCGATCCGCGACGAGGAGATCATCGAGGCGGCCAAGGCCGCCGGGGTCACGATGTACTTCACCGGGACGCGCCACTTCGCGCACTGAGTCGACGTCAGGCCGACGGCCACGCCCCACTCCGGGGCGTGGCCGTCGTCTCAGGGGGCGTATGCCGTGTGCCGCAGCGAGAGCCCCGCGCCCTCTCCGTGGAGCGGAGTGGGCGGTCTGGTCGGGGGTGGGCTGTGTGGTGGGCGGCTCAGCGGGCGCGGCGCAGCCCTCTCCGACCGAGGACGACGACCACGGTGGCGGCGACCACCACGGACAGGAGCAGGGCCGTGACCGAAGCCGCTGCCCCGACCGCCTCGTTGACGCTCCAGGCGACCGCGGCGACGATCGCGACCAGGGCGCAGGCCGCCGGGAAGACGCCGATGAGCACGACCTTCTCGCGCGTCGTCCATCCGCGGGCGATCACGACGAGGACGGCGAGCACCGGCCACAGCGGCGGGTAGAAGAGGGCGAAGAGCAGCTCGACCGGGTGGGGGCCCGTGACGGCGAAGAACGTCAGCAGGAGCAGGACGAGGAGGCCGAGCACCATGACGACCACCGGCAGCCAACGCCGGTCCTGGGCGAGCGTCGCTGCGCCGGTGCGGGAGCCCGGCCCCACGGCATACGCCTCGTCGGCGATCTGCTCGGGCGTGCCCAGCCCGGCGAGCGCGCTGCGCACCTGCTCGTCGTCGGCGTCGGCCGGGAGGCTGTCGTGGAGGTGCTCGCGCACGCCGGCGACGACCTCGGTCCGGGTCGCCGGCGGCGCGCCCTCGAGGAGGGTGTCGAGGCGCTGGAGATAGGCGTCGACGCGGGGGTGGGTCTGGTTCACGGTCTGCTCCCTGTCTGCGGGTCGACGGCCGCGTCCACGGCGTCGCGGAATGGTGCCCACGTGCGGCGGAAGGCGTCGAGCGTCCCCCGTCCCGAGGCGGTGATCGCGTAGTAGCGGCGGGGCGGGCCCTCGGTCGACTCCTCCCACCTCGTCTCGACGAACCCGGCGGTCCGCAGCCGCGACAGCAGGGGGTAGAGGGTGCCCTCGCCGGTCATGAGGATGCCGTCGCGGGCGAGCCGGCGCGCGATGTCGAGCCCGTAGGTGGGCTCGTCGGCGACCATCGCGAGCACGCAGTACTCGACCGCACCGCGACGGAGGTGCGTCAGGATGCGTTCGTCGCCCGGTACCATGCGACACAAGGTAGTGGCGCAGACGCCGGTCGGCAAGGACATCCCGCCACCGTCGAGAGGCCACGTCGGGCCGGCTCCACCATGACGAGAGGCCAGCCCTCGTCACCGAGAACTGGCCTCTCGACCGACCGAGGGGGGCCACACGTGGCCTTTCGACGGTGAAGGGTTGGTGGACCCGAGCGGTCAGCGGGTCCAGCGGTAGCCGGTGGGCTCGCCCTCGCCGAGGTCGACGATCGCGGCGACGGGCCCGCCGCCGTCGGGGCCCTGGTGCGCTGCCGACACGGACACGAAGACCGCCGGGTCGCCCGTCACCGATGCCGTCACGCCACCCACCGCGGACTTGATCTGGCGGTGCCAGTGCACGTCGGAGTCGTCGAGCATCGCGTTGCGCCGACCGTGCACGGTGCCGTCCTGGCTCACCTCGCACTTGAGGAAGACGTTGACGAGCCGGCCCTGGATGTCGCTGCTGTGCGGACGCTCCGGCAGGTCCAGTCCGGCGTCCTTGATCGCGCCCCACACGCCGTCGGCGTCGAGCGCGTCCTCCATGACCGAGTGGCCGATGCGGTAGCGGCCGCCGATGCCCGTCGTGTTGCCGACGACGACGACCTGCGCCTGGTCGAGCTCGACACCCGAGCTGCACGACGCCACCGACGAGAAGAGCGAGCGGTCGTGCATGATGTCGGCGTCCGTCGGCATCTCGATCTCGCCGAGGGCGACGGCGATGCCGAGGCCGGTCGTGCCGTTGGAGAGGTCCATCGACTCGTGCGTGTGCTCGGTCCAGACCTGGTGCCCGCGCGACTTCGCGTCGCGGATGGTGTGGATCGTCAGCAGCGGCGTCTTGGTCTGCACGTAGTGCACGTCGGCCGGGTCGGTGATGCCGGCCCGCTCCATGGCGACCTTCACGGCGTCGGCGACCTTCTGCACCATGGCGACGTAGCCGATCTCCTCGGGCTTGATCGGCTCGCTCATCGCGAAGCCGACCGTGAGCCGCGGCTCGTCGGACTGCTCGGCCTTCTCGGCCGGCACCGTGGCGAAGATCGTGGCGTGCGGGCTGATGATGCCGTCGGTGCCACCGGACCACACGATCGGGACCTGCTTGACCTGGTCGGCGGGCGCGCCCTTCTCGACGAGGACCTCGCGGAAGGCGCGGTCGGCGATGATCCGCGTGTAGTCGTTGACACCGCCGTTGCCCTCGGTCTTGCCGATGATGGCGACGACGCGGCTCGCCTCCATGACGCCGTCGTCGATGAGCTTCGCGAGCTCCGACGCGTCGGCGACCGAGTGGATGGGGACCTTGCGCACCTCAATGGCTTCGGGCACGTGAATCACCTTTCTCTTTCAGGGTTTTCGATGACGGTTCCGACATGGCCGTCGATGGCGGCGGAGAGCTGGTCGAGGGCCGTGATGATCGATCGGGAGCCGCCGGAGCGGACGAAGCGAAGGGCGGCCTCGACCTTCGGGCCCATCGAGCCCGACGCGAAGTGGCCCTCGGCGGCATACGCCTCCATCTCGCCGAGGGTGACCCGGCCGATGTCGTGGGCACGGGGCGTGCCCCAGGCGGCGACGGCGTGGGCGACGTCGGTCGCGATGACGAGGACGTCGGCGTCGACGGCGCGCGCCAGCAGGGCCGCGGTGAGGTCCTTGTCGATGACCGCCTCGACGCCGTGGACGCTGCCGTCGGCGCCACGCACGACGGGGATGCCCCCGCCGCCGGCCGTGACGACGACGTATCCGGCGGCGAGGAGCGTGTGGAGCGTGTGCGTCTCGAGGACCTCGACCGGCTCGGGTGACGCGACGACGCGCCGCCAGCCCTTCTCGCCGCGGTCCTCCCAGCGCTCGCCGTGGTCGATGAGCGTCTGCGCCTGCTCACGGGGGAGGAAACGCCCGATCGGCTTCGTCGGGTGCGTGAAGCCGGGGTCGTCGGCGTCGACGAGCGTTCGGGTGATGATGGCGGCGACAGGGCGCTCGACGCCGCGCTGCGCGAGGGCGGCCTCGAGGGTGTCGAGCAGCGTGAAGCCGATCGTCCCCTGCGTCTGCGCGCCGCACCAGTCGAGCGGCACCGGCGGCACGACGCTCGCGGCGAGCTCGTTCTTGACGAGGAGGTTGCCGACCTGGGGTCCGTTGCCGTGGGTGATGACGACCTCGTGCCCGGCGGCGACGAGCTCGGCGAGGTGGTGGCTCGCGGTGGCGATGGCCTCGCGCTGGGCCTGGGGCGCGGCGCTGCCGTCCGGTCCGGTCATGGCGTTGCCGCCCAGCGCCACGAGCACCCTCACGGCGCGTCCTCGGTCGTCATGGCGTGAGCCTAGGGAGACCGGCGGAGCGTGCGCGTTGTCACCTCCTGCCCAACGCGGCCCTCGACATTGGCAGATGTATGCCGTCGGGTGCCCCGAGCGCCCCTGCCCGCCACCCGGGTCGGCGCGCCGTCGGGACGCTGCACGGCATACCGGTCAGGCGGGTACGAGAGACATAATGTGCAAGGGGCGCCGTCCGGTGCGTCCTCGATCGAGCCGAGAGGTGGGGGACCGTGGGAGTCGGAGTCCTGCTCGCCGTCGTGGGGGCCATCCTGACCTTCGCGGTGCGGGCCAACACGTCGGTCATCAGCCTGCCCGTCGTCGGTGTCATCCTCATGGTCGCGGGCGCCGCGCTCATCTGGCACGGGAGCAAGGGCACCCGGCGCAAGCGCATCATCACCCGCGAGGAGCGCCCGAGCGGCGCGACGACCCCGACGAGCACCGTGCGCCAGACCATCGAGGAGCGCGACGTCGACTAGGTCGACATCGGTGCGGTGGGTGCCACCCAGCTGTGCCGACAGGCGCGCGACGGTCGCTCAGCGCTGACCGAGCATGCGGTAGCGGGCGAGTCGTGCGGCGAGCCGAGCTCGCGGCTCCTCGCGGGCCAGGACGGCGAGCTCGTGCTGGATGGCTTGGCTCATCCGCCGGCAGAAGTCCTCCGGCTCGTCGGCGGCATCGGGGTGTTCGGCGACGATCCGGTCGACGATGCCGTCAGCGAGGAGGTCGAGCGAGCGGACCCGCTGGGCCGTCGCGAGCTCGGGGGCGTGCTCGGTGTCGCGGTGCAGGATCGCCGACGCCCCTTCCGGTGGCAACGGCGACAGCCACGAGTGCTGTGCGCAGATGACCCGGTCGGCGGGCATGACCGCCAGGGCACCGCCGCCGGTGCCCTGGCCGAGCAGCACGCACAGGGTGGGCGCCTCGAGCGTGACGAGCTCGGCGAGGCATCGGGCGATCTCGCCCGCCATGCCGCCCTCCTCCGCCTCCTTCGACAGTGCGGCACCAGCCGTGTCGACGATGCTCACGAGCGGCAGGCCGAGCTCGAGCGCGAGCGCCATGCCGCGACGGGCGACGCGCAGTCCCTTCGGCGAGAGGGGGGCGTCGAGCGTCTGGCCGCGGCGGTCCTGGCCCAGCACGATGCAGGGTGCGCCGCCGAACCGGGCGAGCGCCATGAGCAGCCCGGGGTCGTACTCGCCCTGGCCGGTCCCGTGGAGCGGCAGCACGTCCGTCGCCCCGAGCTTGAGCAGCGCCCGCACACCGGGTCGGTCGTCCCGCCTCGAGCGCACGATCGAGTCCCAGGCGGGGATGTCGGCGAGGGGCTCCTTGACGAGCTCGGGCACGTCCGGGAGGTCCTCCCGTGGGCCCATGAGCACGTTGAGTGCCCTGTCTGCCGTCTCGGCAAGGGCCTCGACGGGCAGGATCGCGTCGATGAGGCCGTGCTCGAAGAGGTTCTCGGCGGTCTGCACGCCGTCAGGGAAGGGCCTGCCGTAGAGCGCCTCGTACACGCGAGCCCCGAGGAAGCCGATCATGGCGCCGGGCTCGGCGACCGTGACCTGCCCGAGGGAGCCCCACGAGGCGAAGACGCCACCGGTCGTCGGGTGCCGGAGGTAGACGAGGTAGGGCAGCCCCGCCGCCTTGAGCTGCGCGCAGGCCGCACTGATCTTGACCATGCCGACGAAGGCCGGCGTGCCCTCCTGCATCCGGGTGCCACCCGAGCTCGGCGCGGCGAAGACCGGCAGCTCCTCGCGCCTGGCCCGCTCGAAGGCGAGCACGATGCGCTCGGCGGCCACCGCCCCGATCGAGCCGGCGAGGAAGCGGAACTCGCCCGCGATGACGGCCACGCGGCGCCCGCGGATGCGCCCCTCGCCCGTGATGATCGCCTCGTCGCACCCGCTGCGCTCGGCAGCGGCAGCCAGCTCGGCGGCATACGGGCTGCCGGGCTCGGCGGGCTGGACCGGGATGGAGTCCCAGCCCAGCCACGTGCCGTCGTCGAGCACCGTGTCGAGCAGCTCTCGGGCGCCGAGACGCCGGGTGTGTGCCATGCGGACCTCCCGTCTCAGTGTGACGTCCGGCTCTCGCGGTCGTAGTTGCGCCCGAGGAAGGCCGGGATCCTGGCCCACCGCAGCGCGAACATCATGACGAGCAGGGTCGCCACGTACGGCAGCATCGAGATGAACTGGTGCGGGACGTCGAGCCCGCCGACCTGCACGCGCAGGGCGAGCACCTCCATGCCGGCGAAGAAGGCCGACCCCGCCAGGATGTACTGGGGGCGCCAGCCCCCGAAGAACGCCAGGGCGATGGCGAGCCAGCCGCGTCCGGCGACCATGCCCTCGGTGTACGTGCCCGTGTAGGTCATCGGCAGGTAGGCACCGGCCAGCGCCATGAGGGCGCCCCCTGCGGCACTGCACCAGATGCGCGTGCGGGCCACGTTGACGCCGAGGCTGTCCGCGGCCTTGGGGTTCTCACCGACGGACCGCAGCTTGAGGCCGTGGTTGGTCTTGTAGAGCAACCAGTAGAGCCCGCCGGAGAGGAGAAACGCGAAGTAGACCATCGCCGACTGCTGGAAGAGGACCGGGCCGACCAACGGGATGGCGGACAGGCCGGGGACGCTCAGGTCGTCGAGCGTCGGGATGAGCGGCGGCTGCAGCGTCACCCCGATGACGACCTTGTAGAGCAGGGAGGCAAGTCCGGCCGCGGCGAAGAAGAGGGCCAGGCCGATGACGAACTGGTCGAGCCGGAAGCGGGTGGTGACCCAGCCGAGGAACCAACCGAAGAGGCCGCCGCCGAGGCCGGCGACGACGAGGCCGACGAGGTTGCCCCCGAACGTCAGCGAGACGAGGAAGCCGACGCTCGCGCCGAGCATCATCAGACCTTCCTGGGCGACGTTGAAGACGCCGGCGCGTCCGGCGATCATCGTGCCCTGGGCGGCGAGGATGAACGGCACCATGGCGGTGACGACGAGCTGCAGGAACGATGTGACCTCGTTCATCGCGAGGACCTCCTCAGACGGGCTCCGACGACGTCGGAGAAGAGCAGGAAGAGCAGGATCAGGGCTTCGACGATGAGCACCATCTCGCTGGGCACCCCGGCGCTGCGCTGCATTGCGCTGGACCCGACCTCGAGCACGGCGATGCCGAACGCGACGAACGGCACGGCCAGCGCGTTGCCGCGGGCGATGAGGCCGATGATGATGCCGAGCAGCAGGTAGTTCGACTGCATGCCCTCGATGAGCTTTCCGTGCACGCCGGCGACCTCGATGGCCCCGGCGAGGCCGGCGAGGGCGCCGCCCACGACGAGCGACCCGACCGCGACGCGGCCGACCCGGATGCCGTGGACCTGGGCGGCCCGGGCGTTGGCGCCCACGGCCCGCAGCTCGAAGCCGGGCACGCTGCGTCGCATGACGACGACGACCGCCGCGGCGACGAGCACCGCCAGCAGCACGCCGAGGTGCATCGGCGGCCGGCCCACGAGCGGAAGCAGTCCGCCCTCGCCGATCGGGATGGTCGTCGGGTGTCCAGCGGCCGGGTCGCTCCACACCTCGGACGCGACGTAGTCGACGATCCCGAAGCTGACGAAGTTGAGCAGGACGGTGCTGAGGATCTCGTTGATGCCGAAACGGTCCATGAGCCAGGCCGCGACCCAGGCGAAGACGGCGCCGGCGAGGACGCCGCACACGAGGACGAGGGGGAGTAGGACGTGGATCGGCAGGTCCGCGAGCAGGATGCCGGCCGCGGCGCTCGCCGTGGCACCGACGAGCAGCTGTCCCTCGCCGCCGATGTTGTACTTGCCGGCTGCGAGCGGGATGGTGAAGGCCAGCGCGAGGAGCACGAGCGGCACCCACTTGTGCACGGTCTCGACGAGTCCGAAGCCCGACTTGAACGAGGTCGTGACGATGGCCCGGTAGGCGTCGAACGGGTTGTGCCCGAGGGCGGCGATGATGATCCCGGCGACGACGAAGGCCATGAGGACGGCCACGACGTAGGCGAGCACCTGACGGGCGAGGGCGTTGCCCCGGCCGGCCCGGGTCTCGGTGCGCGGTGGGGTCTGGACCGGAGCGGTGGTCGTCGTCATGCCGACTCCTCCAGCCCGGCCATGAGGTGGCCGAGCTCGTACTGGTCGTACTCCCCGCGGCGGCGTTCGCCGACGATGCGACCGGAGTAGACGACGAGGATGCGGTCGCAGAGGTTGGTCAGCTCGTCGAGGTCCTCGGAGATGAGGAGCACAGCGGTCCCACTCGCCGCGGCGGCGCGCGTGCGGTCGTAGACGAACTGGGTCGAAGGGATGTCGAGGCCTCGGGTGGGGTTGTGCAGGATGAGGAACCCGGGCTCGTGGGAGAAGGCGCGCGCCAGGATGATCCGCTGGATGTTGCCCCCCGACAGCTGCGCGGCGGGCGTGCTCGCGGACGGGGCCTTGATCGAGAACGCCCGGATCGAGCTCTCCGCGTGCTGACGCGCCCGACGCCAGTCGAGGAACGGACCGGACCGGAAGCGTCGACCGCGCTGCGCGCCGAGCACGAGGTTCTCGACGATGCTCTCCGAGGGCAGGATGCCGTCGCGGTGACGGTCCTCGGGGACGTAAGCCACTCCGCCGTCGAGCCACGTCGCGGTCGGCGAGCCGGCGAGGTCGCGCCCGTCGAGCGACATCGATCCTGCCGCGGTGGGGCGGACCCCGGCGAGGGCCTCGGCGAGCTCTACCTGGCCGTTGCCCGCGACACCGGCGATGCCGACGATCTCGCCACCGCGGACCGAGAGGCTGACGTCGGCGGCGGGCACGCCGTGGTCGTTGTGGGCGAGGAGGCCCGAGACGACCACGCGCTCCGGGGCGTCGCCCGCGGCATACGCGTCGACCGTCGGTCCCCGCCCGACCGGGGCGGCCATGCCGGCCGTCACGACCTCGGTGACCCTCCTGACCATCGCATCGTCACCGACCATCAGCCCGGCCAGCTCGGTGGGTGTGGTCCCACGCCGTGCCACCGTGCCGACGCGACGTCCGTCGCGCATCACGGTGAGCGTGTCGCAGACCGCCATGGTCTCGCGGATCTTGTGGGTGATGAAGACGACGCTCATCCCCTCGTCGACGATGGCCCGAAGCGAGCCGAAGAGCGAGTCGACCTCCTGCGGAGTGAGGTTCGTCGTCGGCTCGTCGAGCACGAGGACCTTGGCCCCGCGGTAGAGCGCCTTGAGGATCTCGACGCGCTGGCGCAGACCCACGGAGAGGTCGGCGACCGTGGCGAGCGGGTCGACGGACAGACCGAAACGCGTCGACAGCTCCGCGATGCGCTCGGCCTGGCCCTTGAGGTCCATCGACGGCCACGACGGCAGCTCGGTGCCGAGGACGATGTTCTCGGTCACGGAGTAGGTGTCCACCTGCAGGAAGTTCTGGTGGACCATGCCGATGCCGTGCGAGATCGCGTCGCGCGGGTCGCGGATGACGACCTCCTGGCCGTCGAGGGTCACGATGCCCTCGTCGGCGCGGTAGAGGCCGTAGAGGACGTTCATGAGGGTCGTCTTGCCCGCGCCGTTGCCGCCGAGCAGGCCGTGCACCTCGTTGCGGCCGACCGTGAGGTCGACCCCGTCGAGGGCCACGACCGGCCCGAACGTCTTGCGGATCCCGTCCATGTGCAGGAGGGGGCGGGGGCCTGGTGAGGAGTTCTCGGTCATGACTGGGTCGTCACTTGATCGGGGTGAGGTTCTTCTCGACCGTGATCTTGCCCGACGTGATGTCGGCGACGGCCTGCTCCACCTTGGCCACGACGGCAGGATCGACGTTCTTCGGCGTCTGGATCGAGACCCCCGTGTCGAACCCGAGCGGGTAGTAGCCACTGCGCTCGCCGGCCTTGATCTTGGTGAGCATGTCGCCGAGCGGCTTGGTGAAGTCGTAGATCGCCGCCGTGGCGTAGTGCTCGGGGTCGAACTGCGACTTGTCGGTGTACTTCGCGGTGACGACGACGTCGTCGGTCTTGCCCTTCACGGCCTGGAACGCCCCGACCATGCCGAGGTTGAGTGATCCGACGATGACGTCGTTGCCCTGGCCGACGAGCTGCGAGGTGATCTGCTGCGCCTTGGTCGGGTCGTTGAAGTCACCCGTCCACACGGGGGTCACGGTGGCGTTCGAGCCGCTGTCCTTGAGGGCCTGGTTGACGGCGTGGACCTCGGAGTAGGAGAACGGCAGGGACAGCCCACCGACGTAGCCGATCTTGCCCGACTTCGTCTGGGCGGCGGCGAGCACGCCCAGCGGGTAGAAGGCCGTGTGGAAGTTCCGGTCGAGGACCCAGAGGTTGGGGATCGACTCCTTGGGCTTGTCGTCGAACTCGCCGATGAACGTGACGTCGGGGTTCTGCTTCGCGAGCTTGCTCGTCGCCTCGAAGTACTGGCTGCCGTGGCTCCAGATGACGGTGTAGCCGTCGGCGAGGTACTCCTTCATGACGCGCTCGGCGTCGGGGACCGGGACGCTCTCGGAGTGCGCGGTCTCGGCGCCCTGCGACTTCTCGGCCGACTGCAGGGCGAGCAGACCGAGGGCGTTGTAGTCGGCGTCGGTCGCGGAACCGGAGAAGATCGCCGCGATCCGGGGGCTGTCGCCGCCGGCGCCCCCGCTCTGGCCGGTGCTCGGGTCTGCCGAGCCGCAGGCGGCCGTGAGCAGTGCGACGGTGAGAGCGGGAGCGGCGATCCGGAAGAACGTGAGGCGTGCCATGAGCCCTCCAAGGGGTGCTCCGACCCGGCTGGGGTCGGTGTGTGAGTGCGGCCTGTGCCGTTGCGGAGGACTGTGCCAGCCGTCATAAACGCGACTCTTCGTCAATACCTGACAGGGGAAGGGGGCGCGGGTTGTCGGTCGGATGCGCCCTCAGCGGCGGCCCGCCATGGACGGCGCCGTAGCGGTGCCCGAAGGGGCGCGCTGAGGCTCTTCCGGTCTCAGCACCGTGAATTCCCTTGTCGTTGAATCCTGTTCAGCCGACGAGGGCCTGCGCCCAGGTACCGGGCTCGCGGCCCAAAAGGCGTCGGAGCGTCGTCGGGTCTCCGACGAGGCCGCTCCGGTCGTAGGCCCCGAACATCGCCAGCAGGTCGTCCCGCGCCTGCGGCGTGAGCGAGGCGCCGGCTCCGGCGACCCACTCCGAGAGCTCCATGCGTACGGCCTCGACCGGGTGCCCGAGCACCTCCGTCGCGACGTGCGCCTGCTCGCGCACCGAGAGCACCTCGGGGCCGGCGACGTCGTAGGTCAGGCCCGCGTGGCCGGGCCGCGTCAGCACCGTCGCCGCCGCCTCGGCCACGTCGTCGAGGTCGACGTTCGTGAACGGCGCGTCGAGCGAGTAGGGCACGGCGAGACGGCCGGCGACAGCCGCGCCCACAAGGTTCTGGTGGTATGCCGCCGGGCGCAGCACCGTGGCTCCCGGCAGGTAGGTGCGCACGACCTCCTCGGCCTCGGCCTTGCGGAGATGGTGCGGCATCGAGGCGTCGTGGGGGTGAAGCACCGAGTGGAACACGAAGCGGGCCAGGTCGGCCCGCGCGGCGGCACGGGCGACCCGCTCGGCGATGGCGACCTCGTCCGGGTGCACGTTGGGCGCGAGGTGGTAGACGCCGTCGACGTCGGTCACGGCCTCGACGAGCCCCTGGCCCGTCTCGAGGTCAACGACCGAGATCGACCGGGCCCCAGCGGCATACGCTCTCTCGGACCGTTCCGGCGATCGCACGGCAGCGCGCACGCTGACACCCCGTGACGTGAGGGCGCGCGTGACGGCGCGGCCGGTCTTGCCGGCCGCGCCGATCACGAGGACCGTCGTCATGCTCAGACCCAGTCGACATCCGCCGCCGACCGTCCCGCGGCGAGCGTCGCGTAGCCGGGGCCCCGGTCGAAGAACGGCTGCTCGTCCGCGCGGTCGCCCCGCAGCTGCTCACGCAGGGCGTCCGACGCGGAGGTGTCGATGACGGGCTGGTCGAGGTCTCCGGTGGCGACGACGCCGTAGTCGCGGCGCGCGCCCTCGAACGAGACCTTGCCCCAGCGGAGGTCGCGCTCGACCTCGTCGTAGGGCCGGTCGAGCGGGTCGCCCCAGCCGCCACCGCCGGTGGTGCGGATGCGGATGACCTGCCCGGCCTTGACGACCTCGGCGTCTGCCAGGGCGTCGACGGTGCGCTCCTCGGGGCCGCCGACGTCGACCGTCACCTGGAACGGACGACCCGCCCTGCCGCCCTTGACGCCCCAGCAGGCGAGGATCGACCGGTCGGCGATGGACATGAAGTGCGCGTCCTTGAGCATCCGGATGTGCTTCTCGTAGCCGAGGCCACCGCGGTGGCGTCCCGCACCGCCCGAGTCGACGGCGAGGCCGAGGCGCTCGACGATGAACGGGAACCGGCTCTCGGTGAACTCGGTCGGCAGGTTGCGACTGTCGGGCACGACGTGGATCGTGTCCTCGCCGTCGGCGTAGTAGCGACCGCCCGAACCGCCACCGAGCACCTCGCGCATGAGGTAGTCGTTGCCGTCGCGGTCCTTGCCGTAGACGCCGGTGTAGCGGATCGTCTCCTGGTCGGCGGGCATCTTCCCGTCGACGGCCTTGGCGACGACGCCGGCGAGGACGCCGAGCAGGCGCAGGATCACGAAGGTGCGAGCGTTCGTCGGCGCGGGGTAGATCGGCGTCAGCAGCGTCCCCTTCTCGGGGAACTTCATCTCGATGAGGGGGACGATGCCCTCGTTGACGTCGAGCTCGGCCATCCGCTCCGGGGTTTCGGCGAGGTTGCGCAGGATGGGCGCGAGCCACTTCTTGAGGAAGTTGCCGCCGACGTAGTCGCCGCAGTGGTTGATCGGGCCCTTCGCCTGCGGCGCCGTGCCGGTGAAGTCGATGACGAGCTTGGGGCCGCCGTCACCCGGGCCGGGCCCGCCGGTCGACACCTTGGTCAGCGTGATGCGCTGCGTGTGCAGCTTCGGCTCGTCGACGCCGTCGTGCTCCGCATAGTCCTCCCAGACGTACGTGCCGTCGGGGATCTTGCTGAGGATCTCGCGGCGGTAGGTCTCGGTCGTCTTGTCGAGGATGGCGTCGAACGCGGCCTCGATGGTGTCGCGGCCGTAGCGCTCGAAGAGCTCGCCGAGGCGGCGGGCGCCCATGAGGCAGGCCGAGCACTCGGCGTCGAGGTCGGCGGCGAGGCTGTCAGGCATACGACTGTTGCGCGTCATGATGCGCAGGGCTGCCTGGTTGGGAACTCCCTTGTCCCACAGCTTGATCGGCGGGACCGAGAGTCCCTCTTCGAAGACGGTCTGCGCGTTGCTCGGCATCGAGCCGGGCACCGCACCACCGATGTCGTCGTGGTGCCCGAAGGCCTGCACGAAGGCGACCACCTCGCCGCCGGAGAAGACCGGGACGGTGACGCACAGGTCGGGCAGGTGGCCGATGCCGCCCTCGGACTCGTAGACGTCGTTGTGGAAGAAGACGTCTCCCTCGCTCATTTCGGCGAGCGGGAAGTCGCGGGCGATCGGGTGCACGAGCGCGCTGTACGAGCGCCCGGTCAGCTTGCGCAGCTGGCGGTCGTGGATGCCGGCGCGGAAGTCGTGGGCGTCGCGGATCATGGGGGAGCGCGACGTGCGGGCGATGGCCGTCTCGACCTCCATCTCGACGCTCGCGAGCGTCCCCTCGACGATCTCGACGAGGATCGGGTCAACCGTCGTGCCCTCGGCCGTCAGCCGGTTGCCGTGCTCGTATGCCGTCGGGAGGCCCGCGGGGTTCACCGGGGCCGCGTCGTGGCCGGCAGAGACGTCAGCGTGCTGCGACCCGGTGGCGGCGTCGACGGGGGCGAGCCGGGTGGCCGCGGTCTGGCAGGAGAAGCACATGTCAGGCCTCCGGGGTGGTGGTCGAGGGGGACCGGGTGATGACGAGGTTGCCGAGCGTGTCGACGCGCACGACGAAGCCGGGGTGGACCGGGACCGTCGAGCCGAACTCCTCGATGACCGCCGGGCCCTCGATCGTGTCGCCGGCGAGGAGGTCGGGCCTCCACCAGACGTCGGTGTCGACGTAGCCCGCGTCGGCGTCGAAGCAGACCGGGCGGACGCTGCGGTGGGCGCGCTCGCGGACGTACGCAGTGCCGTCGGACGGCGCGAGGTCGCGCAGCTCGGGCCGCGTGATGGGGCCGACTCCGGTGACACGGAGGTTGACCCACTCGACCTGCTGGGTCGGGTCGTTCCGGAAGTCGTAGCCGTAGAGCGCGCGGTGCTCGTCGTGGAAGCGCGAGGCGACGTCAGCGGCATACGCCTCGTCGATCTCGCCCTCGGGCGCGGCGACGCGGACCTCGTAGGCCTGGCCGAAGTAGCGCAGGTCGACGGTGCGCGTGTAGCGGTGGCTCTCGCGCGCGAAGCCCTCGCCGTCGAGGGCGCTCGCCGCCTTGGCGGTGAGGACGTCGAAGGTCTTCTGCACGGCGGCGTGGTCGAGCGCGTGGTGGCGCGCGACGGACGTCTGGACGTAGTCGTTCTTGACGTCGACGGTGAGCAGGCCGAAGGCGGAGACGTTGCCGGGGTTCTGCGGCACGACGACGCCGGCGAGGCCGAGGATGTCCACGAGTCGGCAGGCGAGCAGCGAGCCCGAGCCGCCGAAGGTCGCGAGCATGAAGTCGCGCACGTCGAGGCCGCGCTTGACCGACACCTGGCGCAGCGCGTTGGCCTGGTTCCACGCAGAGATCTCGAGGATGCCGGTCGCGCAGCGCTCGAAGTCGAGCCCGAGGCGGTCGGCCAGGGTCGAGACACCGGCGCGTGCGGCCTCCACGTCGAGGGGGATCTCGCCACCGAGCAGGTGCGGGGGGATGCGCCCGAGGGTCACGTGGGCGTCGGTGATCGTCGGCACGGTGCCGCCCTTGGCGTAGCAGAGCGGGCCGGGGTCGGCACCTGCCGACTGCGGGCCGACCTTGAGCGATCCCTCGGGCGAGATCCAGGCGATCGAGCCGCCACCCGCACCGACGGTGACGACGTCGATCATCGGGATCTTGCTCGGGTAGGCCCCGACCGTGCCCTCGGTCGTCAGGGTCGGCTCTCCGGCGAGCACGACGGACACGTCGGTCGAGGTGCCGCCACCGTCGCACGTGAGGACCCGGTCGAAGCCGGCGCGGCTCGCGATGAGCCCGGCACCCAGGGCGCCGGCAGCAGGACCCGAGAGGACCGTCGTGATCGGCTGGTGCACGACCTCGTCGGCCGACAGCACACCCCCGTTGGACTTCATGATGTAGAAGGGCAGCTTCTCGCTGCTGCCGACGAACTCGTCGAGTCGCTGGTGGATGTTCGCGACGTAGCGCGACACGTTGGGCTTGACCGCGGCGTCGACGAGGGTGGTCATCGAGCGCTCGTACTCGCGGTACTCGCGCAGCACCTCCGAGCTGATCGAGACGACGGCGTCCGGGTGCTCGCGGCGGAGCACCTCGCGCATCGCGAGCTCGTGGCTGTCGTCGGCGTAGGAGTGCAGGAAGCACACGCCGATCGTCGTGATGCCGCGATCCTTGAACCAGCGGGCGACGGCGACGGCGCGCTCCTCGTCGAACGGGCGGATCTCGTTGCCCTCGAAGTCGACCCGGCCGCCGACCGTCTTGACGTAGTCGGCGGGGACGATGCGCGCGGGCTTGACCCAGAAGTAGGAGTTGCCGTAGCCGTCGGGCACGGCCTGGCGGGCGATCTCGAGGATGAACTCGTAGCCCTCGGTCGTGACGAAGCCGAGCGCCTCGACCTTGCCCTCGAGGAGCTTGTTCGTCGCGACGGTCGTGCCGTGGGAGACGGCGCTGATGTCGTCGCCGCTCGCGCCCATGAGGTCGAGCACCTTGCGGACGCCGGCGAGGAAGCCGTCCGCCGGGTTGCTCGGGGTCGAGGGCGTCTTCGTCGTGACGAGCTCGCCCGAGTCCTCGTCGAGCGCGACGACGTCGGTGAACGTGCCACCGGTGTCGATGCCGATGCGGATCCGGCGGCGTGCGGAGGTGCCTGCTGTCATGGTGAGGATTCAACCCGCGGGACGCCTGCCGGGGCGTTGGCACATCGTGCCAACACCTGCCCGCATTCGGGCCAACCCTCGCCAGTCGTCGACGAAGGCGCCCGATCCGTGTCGAGGGCGCGTCCTCCGCTCCGTCCCCGGGGTGAGCGTGCCACGCTGGCACGACGTGACGAAGGAGAGACCCATGGCGCAGTACCTCATCGGCGTGGACTTCCAGGCCGGCGACGACCCGGCCCCGATGACCGACTGGACCCCGGAGGAGGTCCAGGCCCACCTCGACTACTACGAGAAGCTCGTCGGCGAGCTCGAGGCGAACGGCGAGCTCGTCTCCTCGACGATCCTCACCGGTCCCGACCTCGCCAAGATCGTCCGGTCCGACGGTGCGGCGCCTGTCGTCACCGACGGGCCGTTCCAGGAGTTCAAGGAGTGGCTCGCCGGCTTCCAGGTCGTCGAGGTCGACTCGGAGGAGCGGGCCCTCGAGATCGCGTCGCTCATGTCGGCCGTGCCCGGCCGGGGCGGCGTGCCGACACGACAGCCCATCCACGTGCGCCAGGTCATGGAGCAGGCGCCGGCGAACACCGAGGAGATGGACGCGTTCCTGCGCACCGCGGGGGCCGAACGCTGAGCGACGCCCCCGCCGTCGACGACCTGCTGCGCACCCTCGCGCCGCAGGTCGTCGGCATCGTCAGCCGCCGCTTCGGCGACTTCGACTCGGCCGAGGACGCCGTCCAGGAGGCTCTCCTCGCCGCGGCGCGCCGCTGGCCCGTCGACGGGCTTCCCGACGAGCCGCGTGCCTGGCTCGTCACGACCGCCTCGCGGCGGCTCGTCGACCTGTGGCGCAGTGACGCGGCCCGGCGCGAGCGCGAGGCGCGCGTCATCGCCTGGGAGGTGCCGGCGCACGACCCTGTCGGCCACGACGACAGCCTCACGCTGCTCCTCCTGTGCTGCCATCCGTCGCTGACCCCGGCGTCGGCGATCGCGCTCACACTGCGGGCGGTGGGTGGTCTCACGACAGCCGAGATCGCGCAGGCCTTCCTCGTGCCGGAAGCCACCATGGCGCAGCGGATCAGCCGTGCCAAGGCCACGATCCGCGCCTCCGGCGCAGCCTTTCGTATGCCGTCCGGTGACGACCACGACGTCCGCCTCCGCTCGGCCCTGCACGTGCTGTACCTGCTCTTCAACGAGGGCTATGCGAGCACGCACGGAGCGACCGTGCAGCGGATCGAGCTCTCCCGCGAGGCGATTCGCCTGACGCGGTTGCTCGTCGACGGCGTGCCCGACCATGCGGAGGCAGTCGGACTGCTCGCCCTCATGCTCCTGCTCGAGGCGCGCGCCCCGGCGCGCAGCGACGACTCGGGTGCGCTCGTGCCGCTGCCCGAGCAGGACCGGTCGCGGTGGGACGCCGGGCTCGTCGCGGAGGGCCTCGGCCTGCTCGGCCGGGCGATGTCCTTCGGGGCGGTCGGGGAGTACCAGCTGCAGGCGGCCATCGCCGCGGTGCACGACCGGGCGCCGACCGCCGCCGACACCGACTGGGACGAGATCCTGACGCTCTACGTGCTGCTCGAGGACGTGACGGGCAACCCTGTCGTCACCCTCAACCGGGCCGTGGCCGTGGCGATGGCACACGGGCCCCGCGCCGCTCTCGAGGTCGTCGACGAGGTCGAGGACCGGCTCGGCACCACGCACCGGTGGCTCGCGGTGCGCGGCCAGCTGCTCGAGATGGCGGGTGAACGCGACGCGGCGGCAGACCTGCTCGACCGCGCGGCCGCGACCGCGACGAACGAGGCGGAGCGCCGGCACCTCGCGACGCGAGCCGCACGCCTGAGGGCGCCGCGGGCGTGACCCGGGGGTCGTGGTCCGGCCGACCGGGCCCGCCTTCACTCGTCGGGGGTGATGCAGGCCCACGCGTTCGGACGCATGCTGGAGCTGGAACGAGTCAGAGGCGCCGCCCGCGTGGGCCACGGCGCCCGGGGCGGTGAGGACGAGGCATGGACGAGACCACGGGAGCCGAGGCGGCGGGGCCGGACGTGCCGGAGACGCCGGAGACGCCGGACACGCGGTTCGAGCCGCTGACCGCCCTGGACCTCGCCGAGCTGGCCCTCGGTCTGGCCGCGGTCGGGGTCGAGACCGTCGGTCGGGTCGTCGAGCGGGTCCGGCCGCCGAGCCTGGTCACGGGCGTCGTGTCGGGCGTCGTGACGGCGCCGGTGACGGCGACCCTGACCGAGCTGGGTTCCCGGCTGCGGCGCGCCGACTGGGCTCAGGAGCTGCTCCGGCGCGGTCGCTCGCGACGCGGTGAGCTCGGTCGGGCCGCCGAGGTGACGGCCCAACGGGTGGCTGCGGTGGTGGTCGAGGCCGTTCTCGACCTCGTCGACCTCACCGACATCGTCGTCGACCACGTCGACCTCGACGCCGTGGTGCATGCGGTGGACCTCGACCGCGCGGTCGCCCGGGTGGACATCGGGGCGGTCATCGACCGGGTCGACATCGACGCGATCGTCGAGCGCGTGGACATCGACGCGATCGTCGAGCGGCTCGACATCGACGCGATCGTCGCCCGGGTGGATCTCGACCGGGCGGTGTCCAGGGTCGACATCGGGGCGGTCATCGAGCGGCTCGACATCGACGCGATCGTCGCAGGGGTGGACCTCGACCGCGCGGTCTCGGGTGTGGACATCGACGCGATCGTCGCACGGGTGGACCTCGACCGCACCGTCTCGGGTGTGGACATCGACGCCATCGTCGGGCGCGTGGACATCGACGCGATATTGGACCGGGTCGACGTGAATGCCATCGCCCAGCGGCTCGACCTCGACGCCGTCGTCGCCCGGCTCGACCTCATCGGCCTGGCCGAGTACGTCGTCGAGGAGATCGACCTGCCCGGCATCATCCAGAGCTCGTCGGGCGCGATGGCCTCCGAAGGGATGCGCGAGGTGCGCTGGCAGGGCGTCGGAGCCGACGAGCGGGTCGCACACGTCGTCGACCGGATGCTCCGGCGTCGTCCCCGCACGCCGGGCCCGGCGCTCCCGGCGAACGAGATCGCCGGCGCTCCGGTGCTGCCCGGGACGCCCGGATGATCGGCGGGCCGTCATGACGACACCCTCCCGACCCGGCCGCGGCCCGGTGTCACGCATCGTCCTACCCGGCCCGGCACGGTCGGTCCAGGGCCACCGCGCGGGCATCGTCACCCGCGTGGCCGCCGGGGCCGTCGACCTCGTCGTCGCCCTCCTCGGCGTCGCCCTGATGTACTCCGCGTGGGCGGGCACGATCTTCCTGCTCGGTCCGCAGTCGTTCCACTTCCCGGACCCGGGCGGGCTGCGACTGCTGCTGCTCGTGCTCGGGCTGCTCACGGCATACCTCACGGTGGCGTGGGCCACGACCGGGCGGACCTTCGGCAACCGTCTGCTCGGTCTGCGGGTCGTCGACGACGGCGGAGGCACGATCGGGCTCGCGCGGGCGTTCCTGCGCGCCGCTGCGTGCGTCATGTTCCCGATCGTGCTGTTCTGGGTCGTCGTCAGTCGTGAGAACCGGTCGCTACCGGACGTGCTGCTGCGCACCTCGGTGGTCTACGACTGGACGTCCAACGGGGGTCGGGGCGCGGAGCCGACGGCGACGCCGCCCGCGATCGTGCTGCCCCAGGACGACTGAGCGACGGCGCCCCGCCGACGGACGACCGTTGGTCGTCCGTGCGTGGCGACACGCGGCACGACACGCCGACTCGGCGAGGTGGTCCCGACCAACGGTCGTCGGTCGGCTGCGGCCGCCGGTCAGCCGGCGTCGCCGCGGTGGATCGGCGCGTGCGGGAAGGGCGTCTCGGCGGCGCCCTCAAGCTCGGCACGGTGGTTGCGGATGAGGTCGAGGTTGCGGTCGCGCAGGTGGTCGAACGCCTGGCCGACGTTGGAGCCCGGGGTCAGCGACGAGAGTGCCTCGGCCGGGTCGAGCCGGGCCGAGACCCAGCCGGGGTGCGTCGCGGCCTTGGCGACGATGTGCCCGATGGGGGTGACGATGTGGGAGTTGCCGAAGTAGAGCACGCCGGCGGGGTCGGCGCCGACGGCGTTGGCCCCGATGACGTAGACGTGGTTGTCGTAGGCGCGGGCCCTCGAGGTGAGGTCCCAGATGTCGGCCGAGCGCAGCAGCGCGGACGGGCGGCAGATGACCTCGGCACCCTGCACGGCCTGGATGCGTGAGAGCTCGGGGTAGTCGCCGTCGAAGCAGATGATCATGCCGATGCGGCCGAGCTCGGTGTCGCACACCGTCACGGTGTCGCCCGGCGTGACCCAGCCTCCGCCGCTCACGATCTCGGAGCAGAAGGGGTGGGTCTTCCGGTAGATGCCGAGCACGTCACCCGAGGGGCCGACGAGCACCGAGGAGTTGTAGACGACACCGCGCTCCGGGCCGCGCTCGTAGGTGCCGATGCAGACGTGCACGCCCAGCTCGCGGGCGACCGCCTGGATCGGCTCGACCATCGGCCCGGGCAGGTCGGTCATGAGGTCCCAGAGCTCCTCCTTGGAGCAGCCGGGAGTGAAGCCGGTCGTCGCCGTCTCGGGCAGGACGACGAGCTCGGCGCCGGTGGCCGCGACGCAGCGACGGGTCATCTCGACGCACGCGTCGAGGTTCGCGCGGATCGTCTCGGGGCTCAACGGTGCCGGGACGGGGGCGACCTGCACGGCCGCGGCGGTGAAGGCCCGCATCGTCAGCGCCTCCCGATCGCCCAGCCGACGACGACGCCGACGAGGGCGACGACGCCGCCGGTGACGACGCCGAGGGCGTACTCGCGCCCGGCGAACGGCCCCGCCGGAGCCGGCCGGCCGGCATACGACACGGGGGTGCCGGTCGCTGCCGCGCCGGCGGGTAGGCCGCCTGCCGCGGTCTGTGGGAGCGCCTCGGGAGCGCTCGGGCCGGCCGGGCGCACGCCGGAGATGTCGGCGTCGACCGCCGAGAAGAACTGGCCGGCCATCTTCTTCGTCACGCCGGCGAGCATGCGCTGGCCGACGCCGCCGATGACCCCACCGACGGAGGCGTCGGCGTCGTAGGTCAGGTCGGTGCCGCCGGTGGTCGACGGGCTGAGCCGCACGACGACGTCGGCGTCGACGGTGCCGGGCGCGCCCGTCCCGGAGGCCTTCATCGTGAAGGAGCCCGGGTGCTGCGGGTCGCGCAGCGACACCTCGCCGTCGTAGGTGCCCTTGATCGCGGCGACACCCGCGGTCACGGTCATCGCGTAGTGGTCGGGACCGACCTCGGTGAGGCGCTCGCAGCCCGGCAGGCAGCGCGCGAGCACGGCCGGGTCGTGGAAGGCGTCCCACACCTGCTGCGGGTCGGCCGCGAGGGTGGCGGATCCGGTGATCTTCATGCGGTCGGCTCCTTCGATGACGTGCCGGACGTGCGTGTCGTGCTGGATGTGCGGTGCAGGGACGGGATCTCGCCGTCGGCGTGGCGGCGACGCAGCTCCCAGAGGTCGTAGGGGGAGATCGGCATCCGGGTGATCGGGAAGCCCTCGGCGTCCTCGATGGCCGACGCGATGACGGCCGAGACGGGAATGCAGCCCGCCTCACCGGCGCCCTTGATGCCCAGGGGGTTCAGCGGCGACGGGGTCTCGAGGTGGTCGGCCTCGATCGTCGGCACCTCGGACGCGTAGGGCATGAGGAAGTCCATGAACGACGCGTTGAGCAGCTGCCCGGACTCGTCGTAGGCCATCCGCTCGTAGAGCGCGCCGCCGACACCCTGGGCCACCCCACCGTGGACCTGGCCCTCGACGATCATCGGGTTGATCATCGTGCCGCAGTCGTGGATGACGCAGTAGCGCAGGATCTTGATCTCGGCCGTGACCGGGTCGGTCTCGACGATCGCCGCGTGCATGCCGTTGGCGAAGGTCGCCTGGGTGGGGGAGTAGAAGTCCTTGCCCTCGAGGCCCGGCTCCTCGTCGTCGGCCACTGGCGGCTTGTCGGGGTCGAAGGTCCCGGCGAACTGCGTCGCGGCCTGTGCCGCCTCGTCGAACGCGTAGCGGAGCGGGTTGGACAGCACCGAGACGGTGCCGAGGCTCATCGATGTGGCAGGGGCGCCCTTGACGCGCACCGTCCCCTCGACGATCTCGAGGTCGTCGGGTGACACCTCGAGGGCATCGGCCGCGATGCGCAGCGCCTTGGCCCGGACGTTGCGGGCGGCGAGCGCGATCGCGCTGCCGCTCATGACCGCGGCGCGCGACGCGAAGGTGCCCACGGCATACGCCATCTTGCGGGTGTCTCCGGTGGTGACGAAGACGTCCTCCATGCGGACGCCGAGCTCCTGGGCGACGATCTGGGCGAAGACGGTCTCGTGCCCCTGGCCCTGCGACGTGAGTCCCGTCGACACGTTGACGCGGCCGCTCGTCTCGATCTGGATGTGGCCGCCCTCGTAGGGGCCCACTCCCGTGCCCTCGACGTAGCAGCCGATGCCGAGCCCGACCTTGCGTCCCTCGGCCTCGGCCTGGCGGCGGTAGTCGGCGAAGTCGTCCCAGCCGACGAGGGACTTGAGCTTGGCGAGGCTCGCCGGGAAGTCGCCCGAGTCGTACTTGAGCGGGCGGCCGTCCTGGAAGAGCAGGCCGTGGTCCCAGGGCATCTCGGTCGGGAGGATGAAGTTGCGCGACCGCACCTCGGCGCGGTCGAGACCGAGCTCGTCGGCGATGGCGTCCATCGTGCGCTCCATCGCGAAGCAGCCCTGCGGCCGGCCGGCGCCCCGATAGGGCGTCACGAGAACGGTGTTCGTGTAGAGCGACCAGAACTCGCAGCGGTAGGTCCCCGGCTTGTAGGGGCCGAGCAGCTGGGTCGAGGTGATGATCGGGACGATGATCCCGTAGGGGGTGTAGGCGCCGTTGTCGTGCCACAGCTTGACGTCGAGCGCGAGCAGGTGGCCCTCGTCGTCGAAGCCGACCGTGACCCGCTGGAGCTGACCGCGCTCGTGCGCGGCGCTGATGAAGTGCTCGCGCCGGTCCTCGGCCCACTTGACCGGGCGGCCGAGCAGGATCGCGGCCCAGGGGACGAGGACCTCCTCGGGCCAGGGGTGCACGATCTTGACGCCGAAGCCGCCACCCACGTCGGGGGCGATGCACTCGACCTTCGCGAGCGGGAGGTCGAGCTTCGCCGCGACGGCCGCGCGGACACCGGTCGACGTCTGCGTCGAGGAGTACATCCGCAGCTCGCCGCGGTCGCGGTCCCAGCGGGCGTAGACGCCCTTGCCCTCCATCGGCATGCAGGCGCTGCGCTCGATGTCGAGGTCGAGGGTCAGGGTGCGCGGCGCCGCGGCCATCGCGGCCTCGACGTCGCCGACCTCCTGCAGCATGTGGGCCGCGACGTTGTCGGGCACGTCGTCGTGGACGAGCAGCTCGCCCGCGCGGGCGGCCTCGATGCCGACGACGACGGGCAGCTGCTCGTAGGTGACGCGGATGCGCTGGCACGCGTCCTCGGCGACGTAGCGGTCGGACGCGACGACCATGACGATCGGCTCGCCGACGTGGTTGACCTCGTCCTTGGCGAGCGCGTAGCCGGTGCGGCCGTGGGTCAGCGTCGGGTGCGGGATGAGCAGGGGCAGCGGCTCGCCGACCCGCCCGGGGAGGTCCTCGTGGACGTAGATGCCGACGACCCCCTCGACGTCGACGGCGTCGGACGCGTCGATGTCGACGATGCGGGCGTGCGCGTGCGGGCTGCGGACGAAGGCGGCCGCGAGGGCGTCGTGGCCGAGGTCGTCGAGGTAGCGGCCACCGCCGGTGAGGAGGCGCGGGTCCTCCTTGCGTCTGATCGGAGCGCCGAACATCTGCGTGGTCACGACTGCACCTCGGCCGTCTCGCTCGCCCGCTCGGCCTTGATCTCGGCGGCGCGCAGGACGCTCTTGACGATGTTCTGGTAGCCCGTGCAGCGACAGAGGTTGCCCGAGATCGCCTCGCGTGCCTCCTCGCTCGTCGGTGCGGGGTTCTCGTCGAGGTAGGCCGTCACCGTGGTGAGGAAGCCCGGGGTGCAGAAGCCGCACTGGAGCCCGTGGCACTCGGCGAAGGCCTGCTGCACGGGGTTCATCGACTCACCGGTCGGCGCGACGCGGGCATCGGGAGCCGTGCCCAGGCCCTCGACCGTCGTGATCTCGTGGGCCTGGGCCGTCACGGCGAACATGAGGCACGAGCGCATCGGGCTGCCGTCCACGAGGACCGTGCAGGCGCCGCACACCCCGTGCTCGCAGCCCACGTGCGTGCCGGTGAGCTCGAGGTCGTGGCGGAGGAAGTCCGAGAGCAGACGGCGCGCCGGGACGGAGGCCGAGTGGCGTACGCCGTTGACCGTGACCGTCACGTCGTGAAGGGTCTCGGTGCCTTGGGTCGTGTCGGTCATGCGGTTGCTCCTGCGCGGTCGGCGGCCTGTGGGAGGACCCGGCGGGTCAGCTCGGTGACGAGCATGCGGCGGTAGTCGGCGCTCGCGTGGATGTCGCCCTCGGGGTCGACGTGCTCGCGCACCGCCTCGGCGGCGGCCTCGACCGCCTCGTCCCAGGCGGCCGTGCCCGGCTCGACGCCACCGAGCGCGGGGCCGAGGTCGAGGACCGACGGCACGTCGGTGACGGAGACGAACGAGGCCCTCGCCGCCGAGACGACCCCGTCGGTGACCGTCACCGCGACACCGACGCCGGCCATCGCGTAGTCACCGTGACGACGGGCCGCCTCGGTGAACGCCGTGCCGGTGCCGACGGGGAAGCGGCCGAAGCGCACCGCGACCGCGAGCTCCTCCGCCGCGAGCGACGTCTCGAGGGCGCCGAGGAAGAAGTCGGGCCACTCGATCTCGCGCGACCCGGAGGGCCCCGCCACCTCGACGACGCCGTCGGTCAGGGCGAGGATCGCCGGCATCTCCCCCGCCGCGTCGGCGTGCGCGATCGAGCCGACCGTCGTGCCGCGGTTGCGGATGGCCGGGTGGGCGACGTTGACGAGCGCCTGGCGCAGGAGGGGGAGGGCGGCAAACGCCTCCTCGGAGCGCTCGAGGCCGGCGTGGCGCACGAGGGCGCCGACGCGTACGGCCTCGGGCGTCACCTCGACCGAGTCGAGGCCGGCCACGCGGTTGATGTCGACGAGGTGCGCCGGCGACGCCAGTCGCATGTTGAGGATCGGGATGAGGCTCTGGCCGCCCGCGAGGACCTTGCCGTCGTGCCCGACCTCGCTGAGGACGGAGACGGCCTGCTCGACGGTGAGCGGTGCGTGGTGCTCGAAGGGGGCGGGCTTCACCGAACTGATCCTGCCTTCCGACCCCCGGTGGGGACTAGTGATGGTTGTGCATCGCTGCTCGTGGGCTTTTGGCAACTTCTGCCCTGAACGGGCCGTGGGCCCCCGATCCGAGATCGGGAGCCCACGGGCCGGTGCTGCGTGATGGGTCAGCGTCGCCGCAGGTCCGGACCGCCGGGGCGGTCCTGGTAGAGGTCGTCGATGCCGTCGGCGTCGCCGTAGTCCCCTTCCCGTTCGCCGAGCGAGATCATCGTGCCGCTCGCGGCGTCGGCCCGCTCACGCAGGTCTGTCGGGGCGAGGGCGCGGGCCGCGTGGTAGGCCACGATGGTCACGATCGTGCCGAGCGCGATGCCACCGAGCGTGAAGTCCGACGTGAAGACGAGCGAGACGCCGCCGATGCCGATGATGATGCCGGCCGCGATGGGCACGAGGTTGATCGGGTTGCCGAAGTCGACCCCGTTCTCCTTCCAGATCTTCGCGCCGAGCAGGCCGATCATGCCGTAGAGCACGACCGTGATGCCGCCGAGCACGCCGCCCGGGACCGACGCGACGAGCGCACCGAACTTCGGCGAGAGGCCGAAGACGATCGCGACGATCGCCGCGACGTAGTAGGCGGCCGTCGAGTAGACGCGGGTGGCCGCCATGACGCCGATGTTCTCGGCATACGTCGTCGTCGGCGAGCCGCCGACCGAGCTGGCGATGACGGTGCCGATGCCGTCGGCCGCGATGGCGCGCCCCATGTAGGGGTCGAGGTTCGACTTCGTCATCTCGGCGACGGCCTTGACGTGGCCGGTGTTCTCGGCGACGAGCGCGATGACGGCCGGCAGGACGAGCAGGATCGCGGCGACCGAGAACGACGGCGCGTGGATGCCGATGATCTCCTTGCCGTCAGCGCCGGTCGTCGACATCGGCGGGAGGCCGAACCAGGGCTGGCTCGCGAGGTTGTCGAAGTTCGTGCGGAAGTGCGTCGTGACCTTGCCGGCGCCGGCGTCGAAGGACGTGATCTGGCCGAACATCCTGTCGAAGAGCCACGAGATGACGTAGCCGAAGATCAGGGCGAGGAAGACCGCGATGCGCGACGCGAAGCCCTTGAAGGCGACCGCGCAGATGATCGTGAACGCCATGACGAGCAACGCGACCCACTGGTCCTGAGGCCAGTAGATGCTGGCGACGACCGGCGCGAGGTTGAAGCCGATGAGCATGACGACGGCGCCCGTCACGACCGGCGGCAGCACCTTGTGCAGCACCGCGGACCCGGCGAAGTGGATCGCCACACCGACGAGTGCGAGCACGACACCGGCGACGAGGATCGCGCCTGTCACGTCGGCGGACGTGCCGCCCTGGGCCCGGATGGCCGCGACGGCGCCGACGAAGCTCGCCGACGTGCCGAGGTAGCTCGGGACCTTCCCGTTGACGATCAGCAGGAAGCAGATCGTCGCGATCCCGCTCATCATGATCGCGAGCTGGGCGTTGAGACCCATGACCAGCGGGAAGACGAAGGTCGCCCCGAACATCGCGACGACGTGCTGCGCACCGAGACCGATCGTCCTGCCCCACGCGAGTCGTTCGTCAGGTGCGACGACGTCGTCGGGGCCCATCGTCTTGCCGTCCCCGTGCAGTTTCCAGCCCAAAGCCATTCCGACTCCTATGGTTGCCACATGCGGTGATGTGGGTCACGTCCCACTCCGGGATGGGCGAAAACTACTCCCACCGCATGGGATTGCGTTCGTCAAACGTTGATACACGCCGAGGGTGACCCTCTGGCACGTCATGACGTATGCCGTCACCCCCGTTCCCGGCGTTCCGCCCGGCCGAGCGCGTGGAGCGTCACACCCCTCAGCGGGGTGCGATGTCCCACGCTCGGGACGTCGAGCCGACGGGGCAGCCGGGGCCGCACGGGCGTGGCGCGCCGGTCCAGCCCCGGGCACGCAGCACCTGGCCCACCTCACCCGCCAGGGCGCATCCGGTCGGCACGAGATCGGTCCAGTAGCACCGGAGCGTGATGCGTCCGGCCACGAGAGCGGAGCGGTCCCGCCGGCCGTCGCGCTGCACGTCGGTCCACGACGCGTGCCCGAGGCGGCCGTCGACCTCCACGACGACTCCCCATTCGTACTCGCGGTCCCGCCGGCCGGCGCGCCCGAACGGCGACTGCGAACGCCCGCGGGGGAGGCCATGGGCCCGCTCGACGTCGCGGACATAGCGCCGCTCGGCCGGGCTCTCGCACCCCCGGGTGCACGACCTGCCATCGCCCCCGGTCCAGCCGCCACTCGATCGCCTTCGGGCTGAGGCCGCCGGTCAGCGCCTGGGCCCGGGTCAGCAGGCCGGCCTGACCTGCGGCCCTGGCCCGGAGCAGTGCATCCACCCTCCGATCGTCACGGGATCGCTGCGGCCGCCGCGGCGCGCGTCCACAGGGTCGAGGCGCGTGGAAGGTCACACCCCTGGGCGGGGGTACGAGTTTCCACGGACCGCGCGACACGGCATACGGAGGCGGTCGGCGTCAGATGCCGCGCATCTGGTGGATCTTGAGCGCGAGGGCGAGGGTCAGGCGCAGGTCGGGGTCGGTCGTGAACGGGCCGAGGATCTTCTCGAGCTTTCCGATGCGGTAACGCAGGGTGTTGTAGTGGAAGAAGAGCAGGCGAGCTGTCTCGGCGACGTTCATGTTGGTGTCGATGAGGATGCTCAGGGTCTGGCGGAGGCCGGCGTACTCCGGTGAGTCGTCAGTGGCCAGCTCGCGCAGCGACTCGGTGACGAAGCGCCGCAGGTCCGCACCGTCGGGGATGAGGGCCAGCAGGCGGTAGATGCCGAGGCCGTCGACATGGGTGGTGGCGCCGTCGCCGTGCATCTGGCGGCCCACGGTGACGGCCGAGAGGGCCTCGTCGTACGCCTGGGGCAGGCCGGCGACCGAGGTGATGGGTCGTGAGACGCCGGCCGAGAAGCTGCGTCGACCACCCCCGCCGTCGCCCCGGACGACGCGGACGTACTCGCCGACGATCCGCATCACCTGCTCGGTCTCAGCGCCGGACGGCACGCCGATGAGCGCCACGACCTCCCGGCTGAACCCCATGACGGGCGACCGCGAGTCGCGCACGGCCACGGCGTGCGTCCAGGCACGGGCGAACCGCTGCTGGAGGAAGCGCACCTCGTCGGCGTCGCGGGTCGAGCGGTCGTCGTCCTCGTCGGTCTCGGCCACGACGACGACCATGGGCCGGTCGATGTCCCAGCCGAGCGAGCTCGCGTGGGCGACGGCGTCGACCGGGGAGCCGGCGCGTCCGGCCAGGGCGTCGCGGAGGAACTCGGCGCGGTACTTGCTCTCGACGGCCGAGACGGCCTGGTCCTTGGTGATGGCGAGCGCGGCGACCGTCGCGGCGCGCTCGAGCAGGCGCACGTCGTCGACGGTCAGGTGGCGGTGGCTGCAGAAGGCCATGAGCACGCCGTGGTCGAGGTGCCCGGCGACGATGCGTACGGCCGAGCGGTTGGCGGTCGGGCCGTCGGGGCGTGGCCCCATCGGCTCGGCCTCGGTGAGCAGGCGCCCCGTCCGGTCGAAGCACTCGAGCGACAGGGCGTGGTCGAGCTCGCGCGGCGACCCGGCGCGCGCGATGACGCGGCCGTCGGTCGTCGTCACCATCGCCGCGCCGTCGAGGAAGCCGACGACCTGCTCGCAGAGGTCGTCGAGCGAGCCGCCGGCGAGGACGATCTGCACGAGGGCACGGTCGGCGTCCTCGAGCCGGCGCAGGATCGCGGTCTGGTGCTCGAGCATCGCGCTCAGCACGTCGGTGGTGAAGGTCGCGATGTGGTCGAGCGGGACCTCGATGAGCGGCAGACCGGTGGACTCGGCGGCCTTGACGAGGGCCGCCAGGGGCTTGCCCGACAGCCCGGACACGACGAGCCCCGCGGCACCGGCCGCGTCGAGGGCCGCCACGGTGCGGCCGAGCGAGCGGGTGTCTCCGTCCTGCTCCGCGAGGGCCGCGGCGTCGGCGAGCACGAGCCGATGGGTCAGCCGCACCGCACCGCCGTCGCGCAGGGCGGACCGGAGCGGCGTCGTGCTGTCGACGCTGACGTCGAGGCGGGCTGCGTCGGCGCGGACGACCCCGTGGGCCGTCGCGGCGAGGCCGGCGATGAGCCGCAGCGAGATGCCGGACACCTCGGGCTCGGCCTCGCCGGAGCGCCCCGCGGCTGTCAAGTCACCCTCGGGGAGGGCCGGATCGTTGGCAACTTTCACCATGAGCGCACCCTACCCACCGTCGATAGCGTCGCGTCAGCGGTCCGCGGCGGGCGGTCCGCGACGGAGCCCGTCCGGCCGGGACGGCACGGCGGCGGTCTGACGGCTGGAGGTGCGCGCGGGCATGGACGACGGTCTCGACCTGACGCTGCTGCCGGCCGCCGTGTCCCCGCTCGTGGCCGGCGAGGTGGCCGGTGCCCCGCGGCGCTGCCGGGTGCTCGCAGCCTTCCCGACGTGCCTCTATCTCGACCTCGGTGCGCACGAGCGGGTGCTCGCCGTCCTCGCCTCCGATGCCGTCGCGCTGCCCATCGGCATCCGACTGGCGCTGCCGTCGACCGAGGTCCGTTGGGGCGTCGAGCCCGGCACCCAGGTCGTCGTCGGGGAGGGACGCGTCCGCCTGCCTCGCGCCGACGTCGTCGCGGCTCGGCTGCTGCGACCGGCGCGGGTGCGTCCCGCCCCTCGCGAATCCACCTCCTCCGAGGCCCTGCCCGAGCCCGGAGTGCTCGGTGACCTCGCCCACGACCTCACCGCAGCGGCGCTCGCGGGGCGTTCGGCCGGGCCCGGCGTGCGTGGCCTGGTCGGCGTCGGGCGGGGGCTCACCCCGAGCGGCGACGACGCGCTCTGCGGCGTCCTGCTCACCCTGGCCGCGGTCGACGCGCCGTCGTCGCGCCGCGCCCTGTCGGCCGTGCGGACCGCCGTCCGCGGTGCGCTGCCCCGGACGACGAGCCTCTCGGCCGCGCTCCTCGTCGCGGCGGGGGCCGGGTATGCCGTCCCGGACGTCGCATGTCTCGTGACCCTCGTCGCCGGGGCCGGGTCGACCGGCCGGAACGACGGGCCGGAAACGGCCGCCACAGCAGGTTCCGGTGGTTCGGTCCGGCCCGTCGGACCATCGCCCGGCCACGCCGACATCACCGCGCTCGTCGACCGCGTGCTCGGCATCGGGCACACGTCCGGTCGCGACCTCCTGTCCGGTGTCAGCGGCGCCCTCCGTGCCGTCGACGCCCAGCACACCGCCCCACGACCCGAACCCCACGAAGGAGCCCACCGTGGCTGACCACCTCGAGCTGAGAACCGGCGCCTACCTCGACTCCGTGACCCTCATGCAGGTCTCACGCACCGTCGCCGCAGCCCCCGGGGTCGAGGCCGCACAGGTCGCGATGGCCACCGAGCTCAACCTCGAGGTCATCCGCGGCATGGGCTTCGACGTGCCCGCGTCGGCGCCGAACGACCTCGTGGTCGCGATCCGCGGTGACGAGGCCGGCATCGCCGCCGGGCAGTCGGAGCTGGAGGCAGCGCTCGCCCAGAGTCGTTCTGCCGCAGGCGCTTCGGCTGGCTTCGGCGAAGCCCCCGCTGCACGGACGCTCGGCGGTGCGATCCGCCTGTCGGGCGCCGACCTCGCCCTCGTCTCGGTGCCCGGCGAGCACGCCGTCACGGAGGCGCTCGACGCCGTCCGCGCCGGGGTGTCCGTCATGGTCTTCTCGGACAACGTCCCGGTCGAGGACGAGGTGCGCCTCAAGAACGCTGCCGCTGCCGCCGATGTGCTCGTCATGGGCCCCGACTGCGGCACGGCCGTCGTCGGCGGCGTCGCGCTCGGCTTCGCCAACGTCGTGCGGTCGGGGTCGGTCGGCCTCGTCGCGGCCTCCGGCACGGGCGCCCAGCAGGTCATGTGCCTGCTCGACGCCGCCGGGGTCGGGATCAGCCACTGCCTCGGCGTCGGCGGCCGTGACCTGTCGTCCGAGGTCGCCGCCCGCTCGACGAAGCAGGCGCTCGCCGCCCTCGCCGCCGACCCGGAGACGACGTCGGTCGTCGTCGTCTCCAAGCCTCCGGCACCCGAGGTGCTTGCCGACCTCGAGGCGTATGCCGCCGGGCTGGGCAAGTCGGTGCACTGGGCCACGCTCGGGGCGGGTCGACCCGACCTCACCGCAGCCGTCGAGTCGGTGCTGTCCGCCGTCGGCGCTGCGGTGCCGGAGTGGCCGACGTGGTCCGCGGTCGGGTCCGACCACGACGCGGCCGCGTCGACCGGGTCGCTGCGCGGGCTCTTCTGCGGCGGCACGCTCGCCGACGAGGCGATGCTCGTCGCTGGCGAGGTGATCGGCGACATCCGCTCCAACATCCCGCTGCGACCCGACCTCGCCCTGGGCGCCGACCTGCGCGACCCCGGCCACGTCGTCGTCGACTTCGGGGACGACACGATGACCCGCGGACGTGCGCACCCGATGATCGACCCGTCGCTGCGCCTCGACCGGATCGCCCTCGAGGCGGCCGACCCCACCTGCGGCGTGCTCCTCCTCGACCTCGTCCTCGGCCACGGCGCCCACGCCGACCCGGCGCCCGAGCTCGCCGCAGCCGTGCGCAACGCCCGCGAGACCGCGGCGGCAGCAGGCCGCGACCTGCCCGTCGTCGTCTCGGTCACCGGCACGACCTCGGACCCGCAGGGGCTCGAGCGGTCGGCGCAGGCCCTCGCCGAGGCCGGTGCCGACGTCCTGCTGTCCAACGCCGCCGCCACACGCCGGGCCTTGCACCTGCTCGGCCACGACGTCCCCGCGCCCGAGAGCGCGACGGGCGACACGGCATACGCCACCCTGGCCGGGACGGCCTTCGACGCGGCCGCCGAGCCGCTCCACGGACTTCTCACGAGCGAGGTCTCGGTCGCGGCCGCGGGTGTCTCGCTCTTCTCGGACGCCCTTCGCGCACAGGCGGTCTCGGTGACGGAGGCCTCGTGGCAGCCGCCGATGGCAGGCACGACGGCCGACCTCGGTCGCGTCCTTGCCGACTCGCGTCGTGACGAAGCCAACGCCGAGGCGCTGCGTCGCATGACCGCCGCGGGCGCCGACCTCGTCGACGTCCGCCCCGCCCACGAGGCGCTGGGGCTCGAGCGCGGCACCTTCCTGCACGCCGGACCGCCGATCACCTTCGACCGGGCGTCGGGGCCGCTCAAGGGCGCACTCATCGGCGCCATGCTCTTCGAGGGCCTCGCCGACACGGCCGAGGAGGCCGAGGCGAAGCTCGAGCAGGGCGACGGCATCACCCTCGAGCCGTGCCACCACCGCGACGCCGTCGGACCCATGGCCGGCGTCATCAGCCCGTCGATGTGGGTCTACGAGCTGCGCGACGAGGTGCACGACAACACGTCGTGGTGCTCGCTCAACGAAGGGCTCGGGAAGGTGCTGCGCTACGGCGCCTACGGTCCCGAGGTCATCGAGCGCCTCCGGTGGATGAACACCGTGCTCGGGCCGATCCTCCAGCAGGCCGTCCGGGCGCGCGTCGACCAGCAGGGCTCCATCGACGTCAAGGGGATCATCGCCCAGATGCTCCAGATGGGCGACGAGGGCCACAACCGCAACCGCGCCGGCTCGCTCATGCTGCTGCGCGAGCTGCTCCCGACGATGATCACGGCCGACGCGTCGTCCGCCGACATCGCCGAGGCCGTGCGCTTCTCTGGGGCCAACGAGCACTTCTTCCTCAACCTCGGCATGCCGGCCTGCAAGCTGAGCACCCTTGCCGCGCATGGCTTCCCGGGGTCGTCGGTCGTGACGACGATGGCGCGCAACGGCACCGACTTCGGCATCCGCGTGTCGGGGACCGGCGATGCATGGTTCACCGGTCCGGCCAACACGCCCGAGGGGCTCTTCCTGGGGTCCTACGGCCCGGACGACGCGAACCCCGACATCGGAGACTCGGCGATCACCGAGACGGCCGGCATCGGCGGCTTCGCGATGGCCGCCGCACCCGCGATCGTGAAGTTCGTCGGCGGCGACGTGCCGTTCGCGCTGCGGGCGACGCAGACGATGTACGAGATCACGGTGGGGGAGCACACGGCCTACCAGGTGCCGATCCTCGAGTTCCGCGGCACGCCCACGGGCATCGACGTCGCCGCCGTGGCGCGGACCGGAATCCTGCCCCAGATCAACACCGGCATGGCCGGCCGGGTCGCGGGCACGGGCCAGGTCGGTGCGGGTCTCGTGACCCCGCCCGAGCAGTGCTTCACGCAGGCCCTCGCCGCGCTCGCGTCGGCTGCCGGTCGGGGCTGACCGGCGCACCCTCCCGAACTCGGGTCGCGCGGTCGTCGTCGGCCGCGCGGCCCGGCCCTCGCTCCGGATCGGGCAGGCATCTGCCGAGGGAGAAAAGAAGTGGGTCGGTGTCGGTGCGCCGACCTAGGGTGGACAGGCCATGCGAGACTTTCCGCCCCAGATCCGGGCCTACACCGACCGAGGCGCCGAGGCGCCCGACACCCGCTCGCCGCGGGCCTTCCTCTGGTGGATGGTGCGGCAGAACGGCGTGCTGTTCTGGGCCGGGCTGCTCGCCGCCCTCGTCTGGATGGTGCCGCAGACCGTGGGCCCGTGGATGGTGGGCAAGGCCATCGACACCGGCATCGTCGCCGGCGACCCGGCCGCCACGATGCAGTGGGTGCTGGCGCTGGCCGTCGTGACGCTCTTCGGGGCGTGCAGCGGCATCATCTTTCACACGATCATCGTCCGCGAGTGGCTCATCGCGCTCTACGGCACGACGAAGCTCGTCACGCGCAAGGCGCTCCAGCTCGGGCACGTCCTGACGCGGCGCACGCCGACGGGTGAGGTGCTCTCCGTCTCGGGCAGCGACGGCGACCAGTTCGGCGCCCTCATGGAGATCAGCACGCGCGCCATCTCGCAGCTCGCGGCCTACCTCGTCGTGGCCGCGATCGTGCTCGGCACCTCGGTGCGCATGGGCGTCCTCGTGCTCGTCTCCGCCCCTCTGCTCGTGGTCCTCGGCACGCCGCTGCTGCGACCGATGCAGCGCTGGCAGGGCGTCGAGCGCTCGCGCAACTCCGAGCTCACGTCGATGGCGACCGACATCGTCGGCGGGCTGCGCATCCTGCGTGGCATCGGCGGCGAGGAGACCTTCGGCGGCAACTACGCCGGCCAGTCCCAGCGCGTGCGCCAGTCCGGCGTCTCCGCCGGTCGCTGGCTCGCGGCGGTCGAGTCCGTCGGCGTGCTGCTCTCGGGTGGTTTCGTCGTCGCCTTGATGTGGCTCGGCACGCGCGAGGTCGCCCAGGGTCAGCTCACCGTGGGCCAGCTCGTCAGCTTCCTCGGCTACGGCCTCTTCCTCATCCAGCCCATGCGCACCTTCGTCGAGTTCGCCCAGAAGTGGACCCGTTCGGTCGTCTCGGCGCGCAAGGCCGTCGCCGTGCTGTCGCAACGCCCACCGTGGGTGCATCCCGACGAGCCGGCCGTCCTCGACACGAGTGCCGAGATCGTCGACGGCGAGTCCGGGGCGACCATCCGCCCGGGCATCCTCACCATGGTCGTCTCGGCCGTGCCCGACGACTCCGCGGCGCTCGCCGACCGGATCGGCCGCTACCTGCACAGCGACGAGGGCGCCCTCGTCAGTGACGAGATCCCCGAGGAGCTCAAGGGCCGGGCGGCCCGACGCGAGCGCTCCGCACGCACCCGGGCCCGCGAGGAGCAGGCCCGGCGCGACGAGGAGCGTGCTCGCCAGCCGTGGGGCGTGACCGTCGGTGGCATCGACCTGTCGCGCGTGGAGCTCGACGACGTACGCCGACACATCCTCGTCAGCGACACCTCGCCCCAGGTGTTCGCGGGGAGCCTGCGCTCTGCCGTCGACCCGCTCGGCCGGCTGACGCGCGAGCAGGCCGAGCTGGCACTGCACACCGCCGCTGCCGACGACGTCTTCGACGCCCTCCCGGGCGGGTGGCAGGGCGAGCTCGAGGAGCGCGGCCGCGGGCTGTCCGGCGGGCAGCGACAGCGACTCGTGCTCATGCGCGCCCTCGCCGCCGACCCTGACGTCCTCGTGCTCGTCGAGCCCACCTCGGCCGTCGACGCCCACACCGAGGCCCGCATCGCCGGCCGCCTCGGCGCCCACCGGGCCGGTCGCACCACCGTCATCATGACGGCGTCACCGCTGCTGCTCCACCACGCCGACGAGGTCATCCTCCTCGAGGGGGGTGTGGCGACCGCCCACGGACGGCACGCCGACCTGCTGGCCGACTCGCCGGCATACCGCTCCGTCGTCGTGCGCGGCGGCGACGCCGGCCCGTCCGTCCTCTCCCACCTCGCCGAGGAGTCCCGATGAGCCGCGCCGACAGCACGGTCGCGACGGACGCCGCTGGCGTCACGCGCGCCGAGTGGGTCTCGCCGCTGCCCGAGCAGCTCGCGGCCGAGTCCGCCCGCACGTGGGAGTCCGGCAGCCACGCGCCCGCGGTGCCCGAGGAGCTGCGCCCGTCCGAGTCCGCCTCGCCGGGTGAGCGCATCAGCGCGCTGCACCGACGCCATCTGCTGCGCGAGCGGCGGGCCCAGGAGTTCGTCGCCGACACGATGAACGCCCGCACCGGCCTGCCCATCGCCGACAACGCGCGCGTCGTGCGCTTCATCGGCGGGCTCCTGTCGCAGGAGCGCGTCCTCGTCGTCGCCGTCATCCTCGCCAACGCCCTGGCCGCGACCGCCGGCCTGCTCGTCCCGCGCCTGCTCGGGGAGCTCGTCGACTCGACGGTCGCCGACGTCGAGGCGGGCCGGGTCGACGCCGCCCTGGCCGGGGCCAACTCCGCGGCCCTCGTCGTCGCCGGGCTCGTCGTCGTTCAGAGCGCGTTCACGTTCGCGGCCAAGATGTCCTCGACGGTGCTCGGCCAGAGCGTCCTCGCGACGGCGCGCGAGTACGTCGTGCGCGCCATCCTGCGGCTGCCGCTGTCCCGCGTCGAGAGCGCGAGCTCCGGCGACCTCGTCACGCGCGTCACCCGCGACGTCGGCACGATGAGCGAGAGCGTGCGCTGGGCGCTGCCCGAGGCCATCATCGCGAGCATCACCGTCGTCCTGACGCTCGTGGCCATGGTGAGCAACTCGCCGATCCTGTCGCTGCCCTCGATCGTCCTCATGTCGCTCGCCCTCTTCCAGGTGCGCCGCTACCTCGGCCGCGCCCCGAAGGGCTACCTCACCGAGGGCGGCACCTACTCGCGCATCAACACCACGCTCACCGAGACGGTCGAGGGCGCTCGCACCGTCGAGGCGCTGGGTCTCACGGGTCACCGTCTGCACCGCGGCGACGACGACATCGAGGTGTCCGGCCAGGCCGAGCGCTACACGATGACCCTGCGCAACCTGCTCTTCGCGGTCATGGACGTCGCCTTCAGCCTGCCGCGCGTGCTCGTGCTGCTGCTCGGCGCCATCGGGTACGCCCAGGGCTGGGCCACGCTCGGACAGATCACCACGGCGATCCTCTACACGGAGGCGCTGTGGGGGCCGTTCGACATGCTCGTCCACACCGTCGACCGCGTGCAGGTCGGCATCGCGTCGACGACCCGCCTGCTCGGCATCGCGACCGTGCCACCCGACCGCGAGGCCGGAGACGGCCGACCGGCCGGACCCGAGCTCGTCGGCACCGACCTGCGCTACGCCTACCGCACCGGCCACGACGTGCTGCACGGCATCGACCTCGACCTGAGCACGGGGGAGCGCCTCGCCATCGTCGGCCCCAGCGGCTCCGGCAAGTCGACCCTGGGCCGGCTGCTGTCCGGCATCCACGGGCCGCGCACGGGATCGGTCACGGTCGGCGGCGTCGAGCTCACCTCGCTACCCCTCGACCAGCTGCGCACCGAGGTCGCCCTCGTGACGCAGGAGCACCACGTCTTCATCGGGTCCGTGCGCGACAACGTCGTGCTGGCGCGCGAGGGCTCGACCGACGACGAGGTCCGCGAAGCGCTGCGGGCGGTCGACGCCCTCGACTGGGTCGAGCGGCTGCCCGAGGGGCTCGACACGAAGCTCGGATCGGGCCACCAGGTGCTGACGCCCGGACGGGCGCAGCAGATCGCCCTGGCCCGGCTCATCCTCGCCGACCCGCACACGATCGTCCTCGACGAGGCGACCTCGCTCATCGACCCGCGCACGGCCCGTCACCTCGAGGGCTCGATGAACGCCCTGCTGACGGGGCGCACCGTCGTCGCGATCGCGCACCGTCTGCACACGGCGCACGATGCCGACCGCATCGCGGTCGTCATCGACGGTCGCGTCGCCGAGCTCGGCAGCCACGACGAGCTCGTCGATCAGGACGGTGAGTACGCCGCCCTCTGGCGCGCGTGGACCTCCTGACTCCGTTCCGCCTCGCGGGGCGTGAGCGCTCCGCCCCATCTCGAGTGGGACGGAGCGCTCACTCGAGCGGGGCGGCGCGCTCACTCGAGTGGGGAACGCCACGGGTCTCGACGGGCACGGACTCGCGTGTGAGGGTGTGGTCATGACCACTGACACGACCGGACAGCAGGGGCGCACGGCATACGTCATCGTCGGTGGCGGGCTCGCCGCGGCGAAGGCGATCGAGGGCATCCGCGAGAGCGACACCGACGGGGCGATCGTCCTCGTGACGGAGGAGGACCGGTTGCCCTACGAGCGACCGCCGCTGTCGAAGGCCGTGCTCAAGGGCGAGGACGAGATGGACACGGCGTTCACGCACGACCGCGACTGGTACACCGAGCAGGGCGTCGAGCTGCGCCTCGGCAACCCGGCCACGTCGCTCGACGCCGAGCAGCATGCCCTGACCCTCGCCGACGGCGACCGGCTCTCCTACGAGCGCCTCCTCATCGCGACCGGCTCCTCGGCGCGCGCCCTCGACGCGCCGGGTGCGGACCTCGACGGCGTGCTCTACCTCCGCGAGATGCAGGAGTCGGAGGCGCTCAAGGCCCGCCTCACCGACGGGGCGCACATCGTCATCGTCGGTGCCGGGTGGATCGGCCTCGAGGTCGCCGCAGCAGCGCGCGAGGCGGGCTGCACGGTCACCGTCATCGAGCCGCAGGCCGCGCCACTCCTCGGCGTCATGGGCGAGCAGGTCGGTGGCTGGTTCGCGCAGCTGCACCGGGGCCACGGGGTCGAGTTCCGGTTCGGCGAAGGCGTCGAGCGCATCGAGGGCGAGACCTCGGTGACCGGCGTCGTCACGAAGTCCGGTGACACGGTGCCCGCCGACGCCGTCGTCGTCGGGGTCGGCATCACCCCGAACACCGGTCTCGCCGAGGGCGCCGGCATCGACACCGCCAACGGCATCACGACCGACGAGGCCCTCCGCACGTCGGCGGAGGGCGTCTGGGCGGCCGGCGACGTCGCCAGCTGGCGCTCGACGGCGCTCGATGCCTTCGTCCGGGTCGAGCACTGGGCCAACGCCCTCGACGGCGGCCTCGCGGCCGGCCGGTCGATGGCCGGCCAGGACGTCACCTACGACCCCATCCCGTTCTTCTTCTCCGACCAGTACGACATCGGACTCGAGTACGCCGGCTACGTCCCCCGTGGGTCCGACGCCGAGGTGCTCCTGCGCGGCGAGCCGTCGAGCAACGAGTTCATGGCCTTCTGGGTCGTGCCCGAGGGCGACGGCGTGCGCGTGCTCGCGGGCATGCACGTCAACGTCTGGGACACCATCGACGACGTCCAGCGCCTCGTGCGCGACCGCACGGTCGTCGACCGCGACCGCCTGGCCGACCCGGGCGTCGCCCTTGCCGACCTGACGTGACCGACCCGCGGGTCGGGGTGGCAGGATGTCCACCGTGACGGCACAGATCCTCGACGGCAAGGCCACCCTCAAGGCGATCAAGGTCGAGCTGACCCAGCGGGTCGCTCGCCTCCGCGAGCAGGGGGTCGTGCCCGGACTCGGCACCGTCCTCGTCGGCGACGACCCGGGGAGCCACTGGTACGTCAACGCCAAGCACAAGGACTGCGCCGAGATCGGCATCACGAGCCTGCGCCGCGACCTGCCGGCCACCGCGACCCAGGCCGAGGTCGAGGCCGTCATCGACGAGCTCAACGCCGACCCCAGCTGCACCGGCTTCCTCGTCCAGCAGCCGACCGGCCTCGACGAGATGGCGCTGCTCTCGCGCGTCGACCCCACCAAGGACGTCGACGGACTGCACCCGATGAACCTCGGCTGGCTCGCCCTCGGCAAGCCGGCCCCGCTCCCGTGCACGCCGATGGGCTGCATCGAGCTGCTCCGGCGCCACGACGTGCCGATCGCCGGTGCCAAGGTCGTCATCATCGGCCGCGGCCTCACCGTGGGACGCCCGCTCGGACTGATCCTCACCCGCAAGAGCGAGAACGCCACCGTGACGCTCTGCCACACCGGCACGAAGGACCTCGCCGCCGAGGTGCGCCAGGCCGACATCGTCATCGCCGCGGCCGGCGTGCCGGGCATCGTCACCAAGGCCATGGTCAAGCCCGGCGCCGCGGTGCTCGACGTCGGTGTCAGCCGCGTCGGCGGCAAGATCGCCGGCGACGTCGCGCTCGACGTCGCCGAGGTCGCCGGCTGGGTCAGCCCCAACCCGGGTGGCGTCGGCCCCATGACCCGGGCCCTGCTGCTCACCAACATCGTGGAGGCGGCCGAGTCCTCGGTCGCGTCCGGCGCCTGAGCGGCCCTGATGCAGTGGCGGGGTAGCGGCTTCGTCGTCCTCAGCTGGTGGTACCTCGTCGCAGGCCTGGCCGCCGTCGGGGTCCTCGTCATGGCCTTCCTCGACGTCCGCTGGGGCGGGCGCATCATGGCCGGGGCGTTCTTCATCGGCGCCCTGATCCGGGTCGTGGCGAGGCCCTCGCGCAAGGCGGGCGGCCTCAACGTCCGCTCCCGCACCCTCGACGTCGTCATCCTGTTGACCCTCGGGATCGGGGTGCTCATCGCCTCGGCCACCGTCAACGTCCGGGCCGACGTCCCCGACCGCACGTCCGTCGGCCGCAGCGCCCGCTGAGCGCATGTCCGTGCCGAGCGCCCCGCCGCAGGAGTTCGAGCATTACCTCCTGACGCGCTTCAGCGCGGCCTTCTCGCCCGGGGTCCCGGCGCAGGAGGAGTGGCTGCGCTACCGCCTCGGCTTCTTCGTCGATGCTTGCTGGTCGTCGGTGCGCGGCCAGCAGGGCGCGGAGTTCACGTGGCTCGTCCTCTTCGACGACCGCTGCAGCGACGACTTCCGCGCCGACGTCGAGGCCCTCGCCGAGGGCACCTTCACCCCGGTGTGGAGCCACGAGCGCTGGACCCCGTCGATCTTCGGCAGAGCGATCGCGGAGCGCAGCCCGGCCGGGTCGGCACCCCCCTGGTTGCTGACGACCCGACTCGACAGCGACGACGCGATCGCCCGGGGCTTCATGGCGGCCGCCCAGCGCGAGTTCACGCCCACGCACGGACTCTTCGTCGACTTCCCGCGTGGCATCCAGATCGACCGGAGCGGCGCGACCTACCTCTACGACCAGCTCTCGAGTCCCTTCCTGACGCTCGTCGAGCAACGCCAGCCGGAGTCACCACCGAGCACCGTGTATGCCGCCCGGCACGCCCGCGCGCGCCAGTGGGGGCCCGTGCGGGAGGTGAGCGCGCCGCCCATGTGGGTGCAGGTCATCCACGGCACCAACCTGCTCAACATGACCGTCGGTGCACGGGTCTCGCCGCGCGTCGTCAACGAGCGCTTCGACCTCGAGCTCGTCTACGACCGCGACGTGTCGGGCCTGAACCTGTTGCGGCAGAAGGCTGTCCACCGCGCGGGGCTCATGCGCCTGTGGGTGCAGCACCCGGGCGAGGCGACGAAGTGGGCCGAGGCGAAGTACTGGCGGCTGCGGGGCACGCACGTGCGGCCGCAGGGCACGACGCCCCCGCTGACCGAGCTGGTCAAGGCTGGGGCCGCCCGGCTCGGCTGGCGTCGCTGACCCGGGCACCGGCATACGCGAAGGGCGCCGCCCACCTCGTGGTGGACGGCGCCCTCTGTCGGGGATGGCTCAGATGAGGCCGAGACCCTTGACGGCGTCGCGCTCCTCGGCGAGCTCGGCGACCGAGGCGTCGATCTTGCCGCGCGAGAAGTCGTCGATGTCGAGGCCCTGGACGATGCTCCACCGGCCGTCCTCGACCGTGACGGGGAAGGAGGAGATGAGACCCTCCTGCACGCCGTAGGAGCCGTCGGAGCGAACGGCCATCGAGACCCAGTCGCCGTCCGGCGTGCCCTGCACCCACGTGCGGGCGTGGTCGATGGTGGCGGAGGCGGCCGACGCGGCCGAGCTCGCGCCGCGGGCCTCGATGATCGCCGCGCCGCGCTTGGCGACGGTCGGGATGAAGGTGCCGGCCAGCCAGTCCTGGTCACCGACGGCCTGGGCGGCGTTGCGGCCACCGACCTCGGCGTGGAAGAGGTCGGGGTACTGCGTTGCCGAGTGGTTGCCCCAGATCGTCATCTTCGTGATCTCGGTGACCGGCACGCCGAGCTTGGCGGCGAGCTGGCTGATCGCGCGGTTGTGGTCGAGGCGCGTCAGGGCCGAGAAGCGCTCGGTGGGGATGTCGGGGGCGTTGCTCATCGCGATGAGGGCGTTGGTGTTGGCCGGGTTGCCGGTGACCGTGATGCGGATGTCGTCGGCCGCGACCTCGTTGAGCGCCTTGCCCTGCGGGGCGAAGATGCCGCCGTTGGCCTCGAGGAGGTCACCGCGCTCCATGCCCGGGCCGCGGGGACGGGCGCCGACGAGGAGGGCGTGGTTGACGCCGTCGAAGACCTTCGTCGCGTCGTCGCCGATCTGGACGCCGGCGAGCGTCGGGAAGGCGCAGTCGTCGAGCTCCATGACGACACCCTCGAGCGCCTTGAGCGCGGGGGTGATCTCGAGCAGGCGCAGCTCCACCGGGGTGTCGGGCCCGAGCAGGGCACCGCTCGCGATGCGGAACAGGAGGCTGTAGCCGATCTGGCCGGCGGCGCCGGTGACGGCGACCTTGACAGGGGTAGTGCTCACAGGAAGGCCCTTCACATCGGTGTGGCGCTGGACGCTCCGACGCTATCAGTGCGTCCGTGCTCAGCCGGACGGGCGCCCGCGCTCACGAGCGACCCGCCGCACGCGTACGCGAGCGGCGTGACGACGATCACGCGAGGCGCTCGGTCGCGGTGTCAGACGGTGAGGGCGAGGGAGCCGAGCGCGATGAGCCAGCTGACGAAGCTGCCGACGAGGAAGTACTCGGTGACGTCGTCGATGCCGGCGGGGCCGCCCGGGTAGGAGCCGTTCGGGCCCGTGGCCCCGCCGCCGGCCGAGCGGGCGGCGGCCTGGATCTCGGGGAAGCGGAGGAGGCCCTTGGCGGCGATGACGAGACCGGCCGCGCCGAACTCTCCGGCCACGCCGAGGCCGAGGATGACGAGGCGCTCCATGGGCCCGAGCAGTCGGCCGCCCTTGAGCCGGTCGGCGGGCTGCCCGCCGGTCGGGGGAGCCGCGCGCCCCGCGAGGGAGGCGGCAGCCGCGGCAGCGGCGTGGGCGTCGGTGACGTCCGACGGACGCAGGGCGCCGATGGTCAGCAGCACGAGCCGCACGATGACGTTGGCTGTCGCGATGTTGAAGAGGACGAGCCCGGTGAGCAGCAGCACCCGGCCCACCGGCAGCGGATCGCTGCCGGGCAGGTCGGCCCAGCCGAGCCAGGTGGCGAGCACTCCACCCGCCGGTGACGCCGCTCCCGAGACGGCGACCAGACCGACGACGATGCCGGCGAAGACGGCGAGCGGCGCGAGCGCGGTGCGGCCCGTCATCTGGGTGCGGCGCGAGAGCTCGGCCCACCCGGCGCCGGCGGCTGCGGCGAGGACGAGCGCGACGAGGTCGGCCCAGCCGTGCATCCCGGCCAGCAGGGCCAGGGCGAGGATGACGACCGGTGCGGCCACGTGCCCGACGACACGGCCCGGTCGCCACGACGTCGACCGGACGACGTCGCCGACGCCGATGCCGGCGAGGGCGATCGAGAGCCACGTCACGGGAGCTCGCCCAGGGCCGTCATGGCCTCGAGCGCGACGCCGATACCGTCGCGCCGGACGCGCTGCGACACGGCGGACGGGCTGATGCCGACCTGGTCGGCGACGTCTTGCTGCGCATGGCCGTGCATGAGTCCTCCGAGGATCTCGCGTGAGGTGGTCGACATGGAGCCAACCATGAAGTCCAGACAGTCGAGCGCGGCCCGCACCGCAGCGACGGTGGCCGGCGGCTCGTCTGGTGCGAGGTATGCCGTGCGCGACGTGCGCGTCTGCGCTCGCTGCGCTCGGTCCTCCGCCAGGGTGATGGCCTCGCGGGCGGCCCAGTACGCGGGCCCGTCGTGGATGCCGCGGACGGGGTCGAGCGTCGAGACCGCCCCGCGCCCCAGTCCGAAGCGGACGTCGGCCCGGGGGAAGAGCTCGGTGCGGACGACGAAGCTGGCCCGCAGGGCCGCGCCCAGGGTGGGGTAGACGCCCTGGAACTCGTCGCCGACCGTGATGACGGCAGGCTCCTCGATCGGCACCTCGGTGTTGGCCCGGGCGACGGCAGCCTCGAAGGCGTCGTGCAGGGCCTGGCGCTCGCGATGCGTGCGCGACTCGACGATGTCCCCGATGAGCGCCACGGGTGAAGGTGAGGCCTTCAGATCTGACATGTGAAGATCATATCTTCATATTCAGGAAATGGAGCGCTGACCTTCATCGGAGTCCACGTCGAGCACCGGACGGCCCTCGTCGTCGACGGCGGCGTTCTCGGCCAGGTCGGTCGAGCCGCTGATGTCCATGTCGTCGCGGCGCTCGCCGGTGATCCAGGCGAAGGTGCTGCCCGCGATGAGGCCGCCCACGATCGGCGCGACCCAGAAGGCCCACAGCTGCCCCGGGGCCCCGTTGCCGTTGAAGAAGGCGACGGCCGTCGAGCGGGCCGGGTTGATCGACGCGTTGCTGATCGGGATGGCGACGAGGTGCGCGAGGAGCAGGCCGAAGCCGATCGCGAGCGGGGCGAAGCCCTTGGGGGCGCCGTCCTTGGTCGCGCCGAGGATGATGTAGACGAAGAAGGCGGTGACGAGGGCCTCGACGATGAGCACGCCGCCGAGCGCGAACCCGCCGGGGGAGTGGACGCCGAAGCCGTTGGCCGCGAGGTTGCCCGTGACGGGGCGGCCCGTCGAGGACAGCAGCCCGGCGAGCGCCCCGCCGGCCAGCAGGCCGCCGACGAGCTGGGCGCCGACGTAGGCCGGCACCTCTCGCCACTCGAAGCGCTTCGCGACGGCGATGCCGATCGTCACGGCCGGGTTGAAGTGCGCCCCGGAGACGTGCCCCACGGCATACGCCATCGTCGTGACGGCCAGGCCGAAGGCGATGGCGACACCGAGGTGGCCGATGCCGTAGTCGATGACCTGTCCGTCGAGGGTCCGGGCGACGAACTTCGCGTCGAAGATGGCAGAGCCGCAGCCGATGAAGACGAGCCAGAAGGTCCCGAGCGCCTCGACGGCGAGGCGTGAGCTCATCTTGGGGGTGTACATCGGGCTCCTCCAGCAGAGACGTCGAGGCCGAACCACACGGGACGCTCCCGGTGCTCGCAGCGTAGTGGACCCTCCCGGTCCCAGCGGGGGATGCGACGGGCGCCCGGCGCGTACGCCGTCAGCGTCGCTCGAGCACCGTGCCCACGCCCGGGACCACCCGCTGGACGGGGTATGCCGTCGCGAGCCACGCGCGCAGCGGGTCGCGTCCCGCCCACGCGGCGGCGCCCCCGGCCCGCGCGTCCGCCGCCGCCGTGACGACCACGACGTCCGGGGTGCGTCCGGTCCGCGCGAACCAGTCGAGGACCCACCGGTTGGCTGCCCCGTGGTCCTCGAGCCACACCGACGGGGTCGCCATCGGGCCGTTCGCCGCCAGGTAGCCGCCGGAGGCGCCGAGCAGCAGCACGGGACGCCCTCCCCGGGTCAGGTCGGCGACCGTGGTCGACAGGGCGGTGATCCCGGAGGCCCGGTCGGCGGTGGTGACCAGCCCCGCCCACGGTCCCGTCGCGATCCGGGTGTCCACCCGGAGCGAGCCGGGCTCGTCGAACGGGAGGGAGAGCAGCCCGAGAGCCATCGCGACCGCGGGGAGCGCGGCCAGTGCGCGGATCGCTCGCGACCGGGGCTCCGTGACGAGCAGACCGGCCACCGTCGACCACTGGACGACGAGGACGAGCAGGAGCCCGCCGAGGGCCGCGCCGTGCACGGAGTACCGCGGGCCGGAGTTGGTGGTGGCGGCGACGACGGTCGCGGCCACAAGCGCGGGCAGAGCGGCCGCGACGAGGTCGCCGATGTCCCCGCGGCGACGCGACCAGTGCAGCTCGGCCAAGACGGGCAGCAGGAGGATGACGACGAGGAGGGACTCGAGGGCGGCCACGGTGTTGCCGAACCACAGCTGCGGCAGGTAACCGAGCGCGGCCGCGACGGTCACCGCGGTGGTCCACGCGACGCCGCCCGCGCTGGCACCGACCCGGACCGCGCGCCACTCCCGGCGGACGCACCCGGCCGCGGTCAGCCCGAGGCAGGCGAGCAGCGGCCAGTAGAGCGGGAACCGCACCATCTCGTACGTCCCGACCGCCCGCCTCAGCCGCCCGAGCGGCGACAGCCCGTCACCGCGGACCTCCAGCAGGTAGCGCACCGTGTCCGCGACCGGCGTGGGTCCGGCCACGAGCAGCACCCACGCCGCGGCCACCGCGACGAGGCCTCCGCTCGTCGCCAGGGCCACGACCCTGGGACGGGTGCCCTGCACGCGCATGACTCCGACGGCGAGGGCCAGGACGAACGCCGGTGCCAGCTGAGGGCTCGAGACGACGCCCATGGCGGTCGCCGCGCCCAGGACGGCCGCCCACGTGGACGATCGCGTCTCCCGGAGGGCGATGCCGGCGGCCGCCGCGAGCACGAGGGCGAGCACCGGCACGGAGCTGTAGCTGATGAGCGGCAGCTGGTACGGCAGGCCGAGGAGCGCCGCGACGGTGGCGACGGCGGCGGGACCCGCGGCATACCTCGTGCGCAGCGCGCGTGCCGTCACCACTGAGACGACCGCGGCGACCGCGACGAACCAGACGCGGGACGCGAGCACGATGCCCGTCGTCCCGACCACGTGGTCCCACACCCAGACGAAGGGCACGGCGAGGAACGAGCCCGTCGCCTGCAGGTTCATCTCGTCGCCCAGGGCCGAGTCCCCGCGGGAGAGGCGCAGGGCCAGCGCGACGACGTGGCCGTCGTCCTCCGCGCTCGCCCCCAGCGTCAGCCGCCACGCGAGCACGAGCGCCAGGACGATGGTGCCGGCCACCACCAACACGCGGCCGGGGCGCCGGGGCGCGCCGACGGCCTCGTCGTCGGTCTGGGTGCGCGTGGACACTGGCCCATGATGACGGGTCGGAGTGCCCAGGGAGCCCAGGCCGTGTCGTGTCTTCGACGTCCCGGGCCAGGAGTGCTCGGACGGCTCCCGCACGACCGGCCCAGTCCGACGCACGTGCTGGGGTTCGACCCCTGGTGCGCTCAAGCGTCCAGGTGCGTCCTCAGGCCCTCGCGCCAGTCGCCGATCGCCGCGATGCCCGCCATCTCGAGGCTGTGGTGCGAGAGCACGCTCCACGCCGGCCGGGGAGCCGGCCGCGGGAAGGCGTCCGTCGTCGTCGGGAGGACGCGCTCGGGGTCGAGCCCGCTCAGCTCGAAGACGGCCCGCGCCAGCCCGAACCACGTCGTCTGCCCGGTAGCTGTGCCGTGGTGGATCCCGTATGCCGTGTCGCCGGCGACCAGACGCACGATGAGGTCGGCGAGGTCGACCGTCCACGTCGGCTGGCCCACCTGGTCGTCGACGACCGAGACGGTCTCGCGCTCACCGGCGAGGCGCAACATCGTGGACACGAAGCTGGGCCCGCCGGCCCCGTAGAGCCACGCCGTGCGCACGACCCACGACTCCCGGCACAGGGCGCGCACCGCCCACTCGCCCGCGGCCTTGGTGCGGCCGTAGGCCGAGCCCGGCGCGACGGGGTGGTCGACGGCATACGGCTCGGTGGCCGTGCCGTCGAAGACGTAGTCGGTCGACACGTGCACGAGGCGCGCCCCCGCTCGCGAGCACGCCCGCGCCACGTTGGCGGCGCCGACCGCGTTGACGGCGAAGGCAGCCGGCTCGTCGGTCTCGGCGGCGTCGACGGCTGTGTAGGCGGCGGCATTGACGACGAGATCGTGCCCGTCGACCGCGGCCACGCACTGGGAGGCGTCGGTGACGTCGAGGTCGTCACGGCCGAGTGCCGTCACGACCCAGCCGGCCCGGCGCAGTGCGGGGACGAGGTCGTGCCCGAGCATGCCGCCCGCCCCGGCGACGAGCGCACGCCCGGCGCCGACCGAGGCGGTCATCGCCCGAGCCTCGCGTAGGTGCGCTCGGACTCGACCTTGGCGGCCTCCCACCAGTCGCGGTGCGCGGTGTACCACTCGATCGTCGCCTCGAGTCCCGCGCGCACGTCGCCGTAGCGCGGCTTCCAGTCGGTCTCGAGGCGCAGCTTCGTCGCGTCGATGGCGTAGCGCAGGTCGTGACCCGGCCGGTCGTCGACGTGCTCGAACCAGTCGTCCGGCTTGCCCATGAGCTCGAGGACCATCCCGACGATCTCGAGGTTGTTGCGCTCGCCGTCGGCGCCGATGAGGTAGGTCTCGCCGAGGCGGCCCTGCTCGAGGATCGCGATGACGGCGTCGTTGTGGTCGTCGACGTGGATCCAGTCGCGCACGTTGAGCCCGGACCCGTAGACCTTGGGCCGGATGCCGTCGAGGACGTTCGTGACCTGGCGCGGGATGAACTTCTCGACGTGCTGGCGGGGGCCGTAGTTGTTGGAGCAGTTCGAGACGGTGGCGCGGATGCCGAAGGAGCGGATCCAGGCGCGGACGAGCAGGTCGGCGCCGGCCTTGGTGGCGGAGTAGGGGGACGACGGGTTGACCGGGGTCTTCTCGGTGAACCGCTCGTGGTCGTCGAGCTTGAGGTCGCCGTAGACCTCGTCGGTCGAGATGTGGTGCAGCCGCTTCTCGTGCCGGCGGATCGCCTCGAGGAGCGTGAAGGTGCCGACGATGTTGCTCTCCACGAAGGGCCACGGCGAGTCGAGGCTGTTGTCGTTGTGCGACTCGGCCGCGAAGTGCACGACGACGTCGTGGTCGGCGACGAGCCGGTCGACGAGGGGTGCGTCGGCGACGGAGCCCTCGACGAGCTCGACCGAGCCGTCCCCACCGAGGTCCGCGAGGACGGGCGCGAGCGAGCGGCGGTTGGCGGCATACGTCATCGAGTCGATGACGGTCAGCGTCCACTCGGGCCGCACCTCGCGGGCGCGCAGGACGAAGTTCGAGCCGATGAACCCGGCTCCGCCGGTGACCAGGACGCGCATGAGGCGAGGGTAACGAAGCATCGGCTGCTCCACGGCCACCGGACGTTCTCCTGCCCTCGATATGCTGCCCGGCGTGAAGATCTCGGTCATCGGATGCGGTTATCTCGGAGCGGTGCACGCCGCGTGCATGGCCGACTTCGGCCACGACGTCGTCGGCGTCGACATCGACGAGCGCAAGGTGGCCAAGCTCGCCGCCGGCGTGCCGTCCTTCCACGAGCCCGGCCTCGAGCCGCTCCTGCGCAAGGGCGTCGCCGCCGGGTCGCTGCGCTTCACGACCGACAAGAGCGCCCTCGCCGACGCGCGCGTCCACTTCATCGCCGTGGGCACCCCTCAGCGCGGTGGCAGCTACGCCGCCGACATGAGCTACGTGTGGACCGCCGTCGAGGACATCGTCGCCAACGCGTCCTCGGAGCAGGAGGGCCCGATCGTCGTCGTCGGCAAGTCCACCGTCCCCGTCGGGACGGCCCAGGCCGTCGCCGACCGCCTCGCCGAGGCGGGCCTGGACGCCGTCGTGGTGTGGAACCCGGAGTTCCTCCGCGAGGGGTATGCCGTCCAGGACACCCAGCGCCCCGACCGCGTCGTCTACGGGCTCCCTGACGACCGTGAGCGCGGCGAGACCGGCCGGGCCGTCGTCGACGACGTCTACGCCCCGATCATCGAGGCGGGCATCCCGCGCCTGCTCGTCAACTACCCGACCGCCGAGCTCGTCAAGGTCGCCGCCAACTCGTTCCTCGCCACGAAGATCTCCTTCATCAACTCGATGGCCGAGCTCTGCGACGCGTCCGGTGCCGACGTCTCACGTCTCGCCGAGGCCATCGGCCACGACGACCGGATCGGGCCCAAGTTCCTCCAGGCCGGCATCGGGTTCGGGGGAGGGTGCCTGCCCAAGGACATCCGCGCCTTCATGGCCCGGGCCGGTGAGCTCGGCGTCGACCAGTCGCTGACCTTCCTGCGCGAGGTCGACTCGATCAACATGCGCCGTCGCGACCACGCCGTCGACCTCGCCGCGGAGATGGCCGGCGGTCGCCTCGTCGGCGTCAAGGTCGCCGTGCTCGGCCTGACGTTCAAGCCCGACAGCGACGACGTGCGAGACTCGCCGGCCCTCGACATCGCCGGCCGCCTCTGGGGGCGCGGCGCCAACGTCGTCGCGACCGACCCGGCGGGCGCGGACGCCGTACGCCTGGCCCGCCCCGACCTCCAGATCGTCGACTCGGTCGAGGACGCCCTCACCGGCGCCGACCTCGTCATGCTCCTCACGGCGTGGAAGGACTACGTCGAGCTCGACCCGTCCCAGGCCAAGTCGCTCGTCGCGACGCCGCGGATCATCGACGGACGCAACGTGCTCGACCCGCGCGCGTGGACCGACGCCGGGTGGGACTACCGCGGCATGGGACGCAGATCCAGCTCGATCTGGTGAGGACTCGTCGCGGTCGCGTGACGACCTGCCCACGACGCCGCCGTCGCACACGGCATACGCTGGCCGACCATGAAGGGGATCATCCTCGCGGGGGGCACGGGCAGCCGGCTGCACCCGATCACGCGCGGCATCAGCAAGCAGCTCATGCCCGTCTACGACAAGCCGATGGTCTACTACCCCCTGTCGACCCTCATGATGGCCGGCATCCGCGAGGTCCTCGTCATCACGACCCCCGTCGACGTCGAGCAGTTCCAGCGCCTCCTCGGCGACGGCTCGCAGTGGGGCATGTCGATCACGTATGCCGTCCAGCCGCGCCCCGAGGGCCTCGCCCAGGCGTTCGTGCTGGGTGCCGACTTCATCGGCGACGACCGGGTGGCGCTCGTCCTCGGCGACAACATCTTCTTCGGCCCGGGGCTCGGCACCCGCCTCGCCGACCACGCCGACGTCGAGGGCGGCCACGTCTTCGCGTACCGCGTCGCCGACCCGACGGCCTACGGCGTCGTCGAGTTCGACCCCGAGGGCCACGTCATCTCCATCGAGGAGAAGCCCGAGCACCCGAAGTCGAGCTACGCCGTGCCCGGCCTCTACTTCTACGACAACGACGTCGTCGCCATCGCCCGCGACCTGACGCCCAGCGCCCGTGGCGAGCTCGAGATCACGGCGGTCAACGACGAGTACCTCCGTCGCGGCACCCTGTCGGTCAGCGTCCTGCCCCGCGGCACGGCGTGGTTCGACACCGGCACGTTCGAGGGACTCATCGAGGCGAGCCAGTACGTCCACGTGGTCGAGGTACGCCAGGGTCAGAAGATCGGCTGCGTCGAGGAGATCGCCTGGCGCAACGGGTGGCTCGACGACGAGGGCATGCGCCGGCACGCCGACGACCAGGCCAAGAGCGGCTACGGTCTCTACCTGCATGCCCTGCTCGCCGAGGGCAGGGACACCCCGTGAAGGCGAGGACCTGATGGACATCCGCCCGCTCCGCATCGACGGAGCCTTCGAGATCACGCCCCGCCAGTTCCCCGACGACCGCGGGGTCTTCGCGGAGGGCTTCCGCGCCGACCGCCTCGCCGAGGCCATCGGCCACGAGCTGCAGGTGCGCCAGTCCAACATCTCGGTCTCGTCGGCCGGAGCTCTCCGCGGGATCCACTTCGCCGACGTGCCGCCCTCGCAGGCGAAGTACGTCACGGCGACCGGCGGTGTCTTCGTCGACTTCGTCGTCGACGTCCGGGTCGGGTCCCCGACCTTCGGGCAGTGGGACTCCGTCGTGCTCGACACCCTCGACCGCCGGGCCGTCTACCTCGCCGAGGGCATCGGGCACGCGCTCGCCTGCGTCGAGGACGGCACTGCCGTCTACCTCTGCTCCGAGGTGTTCACACCCTCGATCGAGCACGGCATCAACCCGCTCGACCCGGAGGTGGGGCTGGTCCTGCCCGACGGGTTCCAGCCGGTGATCTCGCCGAAGGACGCCGCCGCCCCGACGCTGGCCGCGGCCGCGGACGCCGGGCTGCTGCCGACGCTCGAGGCGTGCCTGGCCTACACCTCGTCGCTCGCCGGGGTGCGCCGGTGAGGTCGGTGGGCCGGGTCCTCGTCATCTGCACGGGCAACGTGTGCCGCTCGCCCTACCTCGAGCGGCGCCTGCGGCAGCTGCTCGAGGGCCAGGACGTGCTCGTCGAGAGCGCCGGGACCCGTGCCCTCGTCGGCGCCGACATCGAGCCCGGCTCCGTGGCCGCCCTCGAGGCCGTGGGCGCCGACACCCGGGGCTTCGCCTCGCGCCAGCTCGCTCCCGCCCTGCTCGACGCCGCCGACATCGTCATCACGGCGACGCAGAAGCACCGTGCCGAAGCCGTCGCCCTGCATCCTCGAGCCCTGCGCAAGACCTTCACCCTCGGCGAGCTCGCCGACCTCGTCCGCGACGCCGATCTCGTCGGCGCCACCGACGCCCCCGACCCGTCCGCCTCCGATCCAGACACGCCGTGGGCCGCGGTCGTGGCGGAAGTCGCCCGCGGTCGCCGAGGGCTCCACCAGGCCCGGACCGCGGCCGATTCGGACATACCCGACCCATACGGGCGCGGTTCTGCGGCTTATGACCTGATGTCGACCGAGATCGAGGCGCAGCTCCCCGTCGTCGTCGTCGCCCTCACACCGCCCGCTCGCTGACCTCCCTCCTGACTCGATCGCGGACTGCCGCGTGCGACAGGCGGGTTCGCCTCTAGCATGTCCCCCGGGGGAAGGGCCATCGGGCGTGTCGAGGGGGAGCTGCAGCAATGAACAACCGAATGGCGACGGCAGGGCTCGTCGCCTTCCTCGCGGTCGACGTCGCGCTGGTCGCGCTCGCCCTGCGGTCGGGCCAGAACACCTCGCAGTCACTGCCTCCGGTCTCGACGACGCGGACCGCCCCCCTGACCACGAGTCCGCCCGCGTCGGCGACGAAGAGCCCGACCCAAGGCACGACGCAGGCACCGGCCGCCAAGGCCGTCCCGGTCACCCGGCTCGTCTCGGCGCTCGACGCCGCGACGGCCTGGCGCGCCACGACCGGCACCTGCGACACCGGTGGCGCGACGGTCGAGGTCACCGCCGACGGCGGGCAGACCTGGACCAAGCGCCGGTCACCGGCCCGAGCCCTCGCCCGCGTGCAGGCGCTGGACGAGACCCGCGCGTTCGTCATCGGTGCGGGCGGGGACTGCGTCGTCAAGCAGTACGCCTCCCGTGACGCGGGCGCGACGTGGCAGGCGCCGACCGTTGTCGTCGGTGGCTGGGCGCGCCGGCTGGACCAGCCCGCTCAGGTGCTCACCCCCAAGGAGCCGGCCGCGACGCCCTGCGACAAGGCGGTCGTCCTCGACCTCTCGCGCACGTCTGCGGAGCAGGCCGAGTCGCTCTGCGCCGACGGCTCGGTCGTCGTGACCGAGGACGGCGGGACGACCTGGTCGGACTCCGGTGACGCGCCGGGCGCGGTCGCGCTCAGCAACCTGCTCGTCAACGACAGCCTGACGACGTATGCCGTCCGCATGGTCGGCGCGTGCAAGGGGGTCCAGCTCGTCAAGGTGGTCAAGGGCAGCAACGCCGAGGTCATCGCGTGCGTGCCCGTCGCCAGTCCCGAGCGCGGGACCGTCGGCCTGTCGGTCACCGAGCGTGCGGCCTGGATCGTCGCCGGCAACCAGACGTGGACCTCGCAGCGCGACCTGACGTCGTGGAAGCGGGTCTGACCCCGCTCTCCCCGCTCCGCGGGGTGTGCCCGTGCCCGCCGCGGCCTACTGGTAGGCGTTGAGCTCGTCGTTGCGGATGGCGTCGCCGAGGTCGGCCATCTTGACCTCGTCGACGATGTCGATCGATGCGCCGGCCGGGCTCGTGCCGAAACCCGTGAAGGGCGCCGTGATGAACCGGATGTCGCCCCCGCGCAGGCCGCGGAGCGCCAGGCCCTCCGAGCGCATCGTCCCGACGTCGAGCTTCTGGTCGACCGTGAGGTTGCTCGTGGCCGCCTCGGTGAAGTCCTTGAGCTTGATCGGGTTGGTCAGCACGTCCTTGCTCACGGTCTTGAGCATGAGGGACTTGATGAAGGCGAGCTGGCGTCGACCACGGGAGATGTCGCCCTCGCTCAGCTGCTTGCGCTCGCGGACGAAGGCCAGGGCCATCGCACCGTCCATGTGCTGGGTGCCCTTGGTGAAGACGTAGGGCGGCTGGTTGCTCGACTCCTCGACGTTGACGTCGACGCCGCCGACGGCATCGGTCATCGCCTGGAACCCCTCGAACCCGACGAGCGCCACGTGGTCGATGCGCACGCCGAGCATGTTCTGCATCGTCTCGACGAGCAGCGGGGGACCACCGAACGCGTAGGCGGCGTTGAGCTTGTTCTTGCCCTTGCCCGGGATGGAGACGTAGAGGTCGCGCGGGAAGTGGATCAGGGTGACGGCGGAGTGGTCGGCCGGCACGTGCACGAGGACCATGACGTCCGAGCGACCGCCCACGCGGCCCGGACCGGCATCGCTGCCGATGACGAGGTAGTTGGTCCCGTTGCCCGCCGGCTGCACGACGACGTTGCCGTTCTGGTCGGTCGGCTGGCTGCCCGCCGACCCGTCGTCGGGCAGGAGCAGCTCCTGCTTCACGTTGTTGGTGACGATGTGGTTGAGCCACGCGAGATAGCCGCCCACGGCGAGCACGGGCACGAGCAGCAGCACGAGCGCGGCCACGAGCACCTTGCGGTTGCGCTTCTTCTCGCGGCGGCCCGAGCCACCGTCGGCAGGCGAGTCTCCGTCCCAGTCGTCGCCGTCGGACCCGCCGGATCCTCCGGAGGAGCCGGCGCCGGCCGCGACCTGGGGCTCGAACAGGTCGGTGTCGCGCTCTCGGGTGCTGTCCACGGCGCAAGTCTAGGTGTCAGAAGCCGATCGCACGGCTGCTTACACTATGCGCCATGCCCGGAGGACTGACACGACGCGTGAGCGCCGACGTCCCCCTCGCGATCGGGGCGTCCCTGGCCTTCGTGGGCTACGTGTGGGTGCTCATGCACGCCACGGTCCCGTTGGTGACCGTCTTCGCCTTCGCCTCCGACGGTCACCCCAAGCTCTACGCCGCCTTCCTCGCGGGGCTGGCGGGCCTGCCGGGGCTGCTGCTCACCCTTCCGCGCGCGTTCACCCCGCCCAGGCCGTCGGTGCAGCCGTTGGTGCGCAGCCGTCGGCAGGCCTCGGCCCTGAGGCGCTCCTACGTGCGCACCGACGTGCTCGGACTCGCGGCCCTGCTGCTGGCCCAGGTGCCTCTGCCCGCGCCGTGGGGGCCGGCCGGCAAGGCCGCGACGATCGCCAACATCACGAAGTCGCCCGAGATCGTCGAGCTGAGCGCGATGTTCGCGAACTACTCCCTCGCCATCTTCGCCGTCGGGATCCTCGGGGCGGTCGTCGCCAAGGTCTACAGCCACGCGGCCGCGCTTCGTGTCCTCGCGATCATCCTCGTCGTCGGCGCCCCCGTCGTCGCCTGGCTCCTCGTGGTGCGCGCCGTCAGCTAGTCGGGTGTGACAGACCTCAGGATGGTCGGCGCCCCACCACGACGAAGTGCAGCCAGGTGGAGTCGGGGATGATGGCGGTCCAGGCGCGGCGTAGCGGACTACGGCGGTTCCAGCGCTCGTCGTACACGGAGTTGACACCCTCGCACGCCGTGACCTCGAGGCCCGCCCCTTCGAACATCTCCACCATCGTCTGCCGGGTGAAGAAGCGTACGTGGGTTCGGTCCAATGTCCCGTCGTCGGTGTAGTCCCAATGGCCTCGCAGCAAGGCGATCGTCACGGGCGCGTACTGGATGCTTGGAATCGCCGCCACGACGTGACCGCCGGGGTTGAGACGCTCGGTTGCCGACGCCAGAGTCGTCCAGGGGTCGACGACGTGCTCCAAGACATCGTTGAAGCACACGAGGTCGAACGTGTCCTCGGTTCTCAGCCCCTGCGGGAAGTACCCGTCGATTACGTCGTCGAATCCGTGGCCGGTGCGAGCCACGGCTGCCTGAGTAGGGACCGGCTCGATACCGACGATCCGCGCCTGCTCGCCCAGCGTGCGGCGAAGTGTAGGACCGAAGCCACCCTTGCCGCACCCGACCTCGAGCACCGAGCGCGCGCCGGTGGGGATGAAGGGTGCGACATCCAGCCGTGGGTTGTCGTGATAAAGGTCCTGCTGCGGAAGGTCGGTCACGTCATGGAATCTACTGGCCCGTGGAGCGCAGCGGGCTGCCATGTCGCGCGCGCACTAGGTCGGTGGAGGCTAGCCACGACCTCTTGGTGGCGTGCGCGAGGCAGCACTGCGCTACTTTCATCTGATGCCCAAGGTGTCCGTCATCCTCCCTGTCCACAACCCGGGGACTGACCTCTCCCTCGCTCTGACGTCCGTCCTCGGCCAGACGGTCGCGAACCTCGAGGTGATCGTGGTCGACGACGGTTCCGACACCCCCGTCGACTGGGTGCGGGACGTGGATCCCCGGGTCGTGCATCTGCGCCAGGAGAACCAGGGCGTCTCGGTGGCACGGAACGTCGCCGTGGAGGTCGCCAAGGCGGAGCTCGTCGCCTTCATTGACCAGGACGATCTGTGGCACCCAGAGAAGCTCGAGCGGCAGCTGACGGCTGTGTCTGAGCACCCCGATGCCGGCTTCTGGTGCACGTGGTTCACATGGGTCGTCGACGGGTCCCGGGTCGGTGGAGACCAGCGCGACCTGAGCTACCGCAAGCTGTTGGCAGACCAGATGGTGTGCCAGAGCAGCGCAATGGTCCGTCGTTCCGACTACCTCCGCGTCGGCGGCCAGAGTCCGTTGCTGGCCCAAACCCAGGACTGGGACCTCTTCCTGCGCCTTCTCCTTTCGGGACATGCGCCGGTCGTGGTCCATGAGGCCCTCGTGGACGTGCACCTGCACGGTCAGAACGCATCTCGCGACTACGCCCGCGGATCGCGCGAGCGGCGCCTGATCCTCGAGCAGCACCGCCTGCGCGCCCAGGCAAGGGGCGACCGCGAGACGGTACGTGCGGCAAAGGCAGGGCTACGGCGAAGCAAGGAGATCTACGGTTCCCAAGCCGTTGATGCAGCGCGGGCAGCCCTCGCGCAGGGACGTCGGATCGATGCGGCACACCACCTCCGCGCGGCTGCCGGAATCAGCCCTCAGGTGCTTGGGCGCAGCCTGTTCCTGAGCGTTCGGCGCCGGCTCCCAGCCGGGGAGTGATCCAACAGGTCAGATGTCGAGAGCAGCGACTTCTGCGCGGATCCGCTCGTTGAAGCGCTCTTCCGAGAAATGCTCCGCGTGCGCCCGGATCGCCGCGGCGTCCCACGCTCGGCCACGGTCGGCCACGACGGCGGCACGAACCGCAGCGGCGGTCGCCTCCTCGAAAAAGGTCCCGTTGACGCGCTCGTCGATCGTGTCGAGGTAGCCACCGGCGTGGAGGGCCAGCGTGGGTACCCCGAAGGCCGCGGCCTCGAGCGGGGTGAGCCCGAAGTCCTCGAGGCTCGGCGCGAGCAGCGTGCGGGCGTGGGCGTACGTCCACCGCAGCTGCGCGTCGCTGAGCCCGGTCACGATGCGGACGTTGTCGGGTGCCTGGGCGCGCAGCCGGGCCTCGAGCGGGCCGGATCCGACGACGACGAGCCGCTCGGGCAGGCCGCGCACGGCCGCCACCGCGACGTCGACGTTCTTGTAGGGCAGCAGACGCGAGACGAGCAGAAGGTAGCCGCCGTCGGCCCAGTCCTCCAGCATGGGCACCGGCTGCTGCGGGTCGGCAGGGTCGATGCCATAGGGCGGGGGCAGCACCTCAGCGTCGATCCCGTATGCCGCCGCGATGCGGTCGCGCACCACGGTCGAGTTCGCGAGGTAGCGGTCGGCCGACGCCGCGGCTCGACGGTCCCAGCGGCGTAGCCACCCGCCGAGCAGTCCCAGCGCACGCGCCCGCAACGAGCGGCCTGCCTCGTCCCCGAGGTAGGCGTCGGCCTGGTAGAGCCATCGGGCCGGGGCGTGGCAGTAGACGAGCTTGCGGCCCGTCGTCGGCACCCCGTGCGCCCACCCCGAGCTCGACGCCACGACGACGTCGGCATCCACGCGAAGGCGCGACACGGCATACGGCAGCAGGGGGAGAGCAGCCCGGTGCTCACGGCGGAGCGCGCCGATGTGGTTGAGGGGGGAGACGACCACGTGCGCGTCGCCGAACTCCGGGTAGGTGCCGTCCGGGTGGTAGAGGGTCGTGTGGATCGTCGCGTCGGGGAAGGCGCGGTGCAGCGCGAGGACGACCCGTTCGGCGCCGCCGCGCTGCGTGAGATAGTCGTGCGCGATGGCGACCCGCGGTCGGGGGGCCGCGAATGAGGCAGCGGACTGCCACACGGACGTAATGGTCTCAGCGGTTTGCGTTGCGGTGAACCGCCGGGAGACGTCGGCGTGGGCGCGCGCCGCCCGTGCGAGGGCGTCGTCGGGGTGGTCGAGTACCTCCAGGATCGCGTCGGCCAGGCCGACCTCGTCGCCCGGCTCGACAAGCAGACCCGTCTGCGAACCGACGGGGGTCGTGCGCACTATCTCGTCGACACCGCCACCTCTCGTCGCGACGACTGGCACGCCCCACGCGATCGCCTCGGTCACTACCTGCCCGAACGGCTCCGGCACGGTAGATGCGTGGACACAGACGCTGAGGGCGTCGAGCTCCCTGCGGGGATCCTCCACGAACCCCACGAGGTCCACGTGCTCGCCGAGGCCCAGCTCCTCGATCGTCTCACTGACCTTGCGCGCGTAGCTCTCGGCGCCGAACGCCGCATCACCGAGCAGCCTGAAGCGGGTGCCCGGACGGGCGTCGACCACCCGTCTCGCCGCCCGCACGAGGACGAGCTGACCTTTGGTCGGGCTCAGACGTCCCACCATGCCGATGACGCCGGCACCGATGGGCTGGTGGTCCCTCGGAGCGGCGGCCAGCTGGCTGTCGGACACGCCCGGGTGGGCCACCGTGAGCCGGCGGGCCCCGGGCAGCGTGGCCGCGGTGGCGGCGGAGTTGGCGACGACCGCGTAGGGAAGGCGGCGCGCCAGAGTGCGGATCGCGCGCACGGTCCGCGCCGGGAGGTAGTCGTCGGCGATGCGATCGTGGATGTGCCAGACGAGTGGGGTGCGCAGCGCCATCGCCGCAGGCACGGCGAGCAGGTCGGCCTTCAGAGATGTCGAGTGGATCACGTCGACCTCCATGCGCCGCAACGTCGCGACTAGTCGCGTGAGGAACCCGGCCCCTGCCACGCCTGCGCGCAAGGCAGCCACCGGGCCGACGGCGCGATCCACGTCCCGGATGCCCGGGTCGAGCGCCACCACGATGACCCGATGGCCCGCCAGCCGGAGCCTTTCCTCCAGCGCACCCGTCGAGAAGAGGAGCACGACAGGCTCGATCCGCGAGGGATCCAGACTCTCCAGCAGACGCACGAGGGCGAGCTCCGCGCCGCCCAGCTCGGCCGTGTGATCGAGGATCGCCACACGTAGCGGCCGGTCGGGCAAGGTGGGGGCTGTGGGCACATCCTGAGGCTACCCACGACCTTCCCGAACTCGGTCGGTCCGTGCAGCTTTGCTGACATACTTCCGCACATGCCGGCTTCCTCGCCCTCCGCCGACGTGGTCGTCGCGACGTTCAACCGCCCCGAAAACGTGCGGATCTGCCTCGAGCACCTCGGTCGCCAGACGCTCACGCCGGACGAGATCGTCGTCGTCGACTCGTCGCCGCACCGCCTGACGGCCGACGTCGTCGCCGACTTCCCGGGTGTGCGCTACATCCGCAACGACGCCGGCCCGGGCACGCTCGCGACGTCGCGCGCCATCGGCGTCGCCGAGACGCGGTCCGACATCATCGCCTTCGTCGACGACGACGCCTACGCTGAGCCCGACTGGCTCGAGAACATCGTGGCCCGCTACGCCGACCCGGCGGTCGGCGCGGTGGGCGGACGCGCGAGCAACGGGCGACCCGGCGAGGAGCACGAGGGGCTCGACGCCGTCGGACGCCTCCTGCCCGACGGCACGCTGACCGGCAACTTCGCCGCCGACACCGGTCGCGACCTCGACGTCGACCATGTCCTCGGCGCCAACATGTCGGTGCGGCGATCGGCGCTCGAGCAGATCGGCGGCATCATCGATCTCTTCCCGGGCACCTGCCTGCGCGAGGAGAGTGACATCATGCTGCGCCTCGGTCGGGCCGGCCATCGCATCGTCTACACGCCGACGGCCCTCGTCGAGCACGTCGCGGCGCCCTACACCCGGGGGCGCCGCTTCGACGTGCGCTACACCTTCTACGGTCACCGCAACCACGTCGTGCTCCTGTCGCACACGTTCGGCATGGGCGCCCCGATCCTGCGGCGCTTCTACGGCACGGCCCTGCGCGAGGTCGGGGGCAACGCCGTCGACGCCGCCAAGGCCGTGGTCGACGGCGAGCGCACCCCGCGCGAGCGCGTCCGCACCATCGGCGGCCGGGCGCTGCACGCCTCGGCAGCGCTCGGTGGCCTCGCCGCCGGCACCACCGCGGCCGTCCGCACCCGCCTCGGCGACCGGCATACGGCCCGGGCCTGACCGGTGCCCGCGGCATACGTCGTCCTCAGCCACACCGAGGCCGACCAGGTCACCCGGCTCGTGCACGCCATCCTGCGGTCGAGCCCCGAGGCGACGGTCTTCGTCACCCACGACGCGCGCCGCACCCCGGCCCCCGTCATCGATGACGAACGCGTGCACGTCCGCAGCCACGGCAGAGCTACCGACTGGGGGTCGTGGGAGCTCGTCGAGGTCACCCTCGAGGCGATGCGTGAGGCCCGTGACGCCGTCGACCCCGACCTCCTGGTGCTCGTGTCCGGCCAGTGCTACCCGGTGCGGCCGCTCTCGGCCTGGGAGCACGAGCTGCTCGCTGCCGGCGGCTGGCAGGGCACCGCACGCGAGCTCGCCTACGCCCGCGCCTGGGGGAGCCGCCACGGCACCGGCGACGACGAGCTGACCCGCTACACCCACCGCTGGTACCCCGTCGGTGCGCTCGACGGGGTCCTGCGCTCCGGACGCCTCCCCGGTCGGGCGCTCTGGGCGCTGGCCCACCGCACCGAGCCCCTCGTGTCGCTCCGCGTCGTCGCGCGGGGCCGTGGTGCGCACGTGGGCCTCCGCGGCCGTATGCCGTCCGGTTCCTCCGCGATCCACCTCGGCTCCCAGTGGCTGGCGCTCGACCGGGAACGCCTCGATCTCGTGCTGCGCGAGCTCGGTGAGGGGAGCCCGCTGCGACGGGTCTACGAGCGCTCGGTCATCCCCGACGAGTCAGCCGTCCAGACGGTGCTGGCCCGGCAGCAACCGCCGGCCGTCGCGCGCCCGGTGTCGTACTCGGTGTGGATGGCGGGCGACGACACGACGCGGACCTTCGGCATCGACGACCTCGACGAGATCCGGGCCTCGGGCTCACCCTTCTGCCGTAAGGTCCACACGGTGCGCAGCGCGGAGCTGATGGACGCCCTCGACCGGGTGAACGGGGTCGGACGTGGCGAGTGACCGACCCGACGAGGGCGCGGCCGACCCGCGCCCCGACGACGCGACCCCGGCGGGCTTCCCGAGCACGCCCGCGGCCGCCGAGGTCGAGGCGGACCTGCTCCTCCCCGACCGCCAGGTCGACGACCTCGAGGCGCAGCCCGCGGGGCAGATGAGCCGGGAGGGTCTGCAGGAGGGTGCCGTCCGCGGTGCCGTCTGGACCGTCATCCACACCTTCATCGCCATCCCCGTCGCCTTCCTCGTCAACCTGCTCATGGCCCGCGTGCTCGGTGCCGCCGACTACGGCCGCCTCGCCTTCCTCACCGCCCTGATGGAGGTCGTCTCCCGGATGCTGACGGCCGGGTTCGGCTCTGCCGTCATCCAGTTCGGCGCCAAGGCCCACGCTGCCGGGCGCACCGAGGCGGTGTCCAGGCTGCTCTCGCAGTCGCAGGGCTTCCGACTCCTCGTCGTCATGCCCGTGCTCTCGGTCGTCGTGCTGCTCTTCGCCGACGTGTCCACGAGCGCCATGGTCATCGCCATCGTCTTCGGCATCGTCGTCCCAGCGGCGCTCGACGGTGCCGTCGCCTGCCTGACCATCGAGAACAAGACCGCCGACGGCGCCAAGATCGCGCTCGTCACGTCGCTGGCCACCCAGGTGGCGGTCGTCGCCGTCGTGCTCGCCGTCGGAACCCCCGACGCCGTCTGGACGATACGGCTCATCGTCAGCGGGGCGGCCGTCGCACTCTGCCTCGTGCCGATCTCGGCCGTCTACCGCCGGGCCGTGCTGCGACCGGTCCTGCCCACGGGGATGCCGACCGGCTTCTGGCGCTATGCCGTGCCCGTGGGCCTGGCCAGCGTCATCGGCGGGCTGGTCATGTCGCGCAGCGAGATCTTCTTCATGAACTGGCTCGCGGCGCCGGCCGCGGTCGGGGTCTTCGCCCTGGCCTTCGGGCTCGCCGGGCACGTCTTCGCGCCCGCCCAGGCCTTCGTCGGCCCGCTCGTGCCAGCCATCTCGGGCCTCATGGAGGTCGACGCACCGGCCGTGCGGCCGGCCTTCCGGCGCGTGCTGCGGGCCGGGGCCACCGTCGTCGGGCTCGTCGAGGCGGTGGCCGTCGTGCCGCTCGCCGTGCTCGTGCCCGTGCTCTACGGTCCGGAGTTCGTCGAGGCCGGCCCGGTCGTCGTCGCCCTCGGCGTCTCGGCGGGCTTCGTCACCGTCGCGAGCCCGGTCGTGGCCTTCGTCTCGGCCCGGCTGTCGGCCGGCGAGATGCTCAAGGCGACGTCGGTGGCGCTCGTCGTCGACGTGGTCCTCGCCCTCGCCCTCATCCCGCCTCTCGGGGTGTGGGGTGCCGTCATCGCGAACGTCGGCGGCTCGATGACGAGCCTGCTGCTGCTGACCCGGTCGGAGCTGCGCGGGCTGGGCATCACGGTGTCGCTGGCGATGCGCGACGCCCTGCCATGCTTCGTCGGGGCAGCCCTGGCCGGCGTCCTGATGGTCGCCGGTGACGTCACCCCCGGCAACGAGTGGCTGCGCGCCCTCGGCGTCGCGGTCGTGGGTGGCCTGGTCTACGTCGCCGTCCTGCGGGTGACCCGCTCGGGCCTGACGGTGCCCGACGCCGACGCCATCATCCGGGCGCTGCCCCGACCGGCGCGTCGTGTCGGCCCGTGGGTGCTCGGACTGCTCACCGGCCGCGCCCTCGACGCACCCGGCACGTCCTGACGGCTCGAGGCTCAGCGGCTCGACGGCCCCTCGCGGCCGGGTCCGCCGGCGCTCACGGACCCCTGGTCCGCGGCACCCTCGTTCTCGGGTCGCAGGACGTCCGCGTGGAGCGCCGCGTAGGACTCGGCCACCGCCTGCCAGGAGTAGCGGCGAGCGGACGCCTCGCCGGCCGCGCCGAGGGCCGAGCGCCGAGCAGGGTCGTGCAGGAGCGACTCGACGACGTGGGCCACCGCCGCGGTGTTGACCGGGTCGACGAGCACGCCGTCGACGCCGTCCGTGACGAACGACGCCGGGCCGCCGAGGCTGGTGGCGACGAGGGGGGTCCCGGCGCGCCACGCCTCGAGGGCGACGATGCCGAAGGCCTCGCGACGGCTCGGCATGACGACGACGTCGGCCCGCCGCATCCACGCGTCGACCGCGGCCTCGTCGAGAGGACCGACGAGCCTGAGGCGGTCGCCGAGACCGAGCCCGTCGCCCAGGGACCGCAGAGCCTCACGCTGCGATCCGTCGCCGCCGAGGACGAGCGTGACGCGCAGGTCGGGATCCATGCCGGCGACCGCCTCGACGAGCAGGTCGAAGCCTTTCGTCATCTCGAGTCGGCCCACGCCGAGTACGAAGGGGCCGTCACCGAGGTCGAGATCGTCGGGCAGGACGCTCGAGGATGTCTTCGTCGGGGCCGGTCCCACACCATTCGGTACGACCTCCCCACCGATGAGGCCGAAGCGATTCCGAAGGTCCTCGAGCACGGGTTCCGAGCAGCCTGTTGTCGTCGCAGCCGCGGAGATCGCCCACCGGAGTCCCAGTCGAAGCAGGGCTGAGGTGCCGAAGACGTCGTGGTCATCCGCCGTCGTCTCGCCGTGACTCGACAGCACGAGGGGCACCCTTGCTCTGCGGGCCAGTGCGGCGGCATATACCCCGTTGGGGCCGAAGCACTGGACGTGCAGGAGGTCAGGGTGGAAGGCGCGGAACGCCGATCTCCACGCCTTCCAGGCGCGGGGCGCGGCCAGCCCGAAGCTCATGAGGGCTCTGCCGGACCGTGCCGGCATGGGAGTCGGCAGGTGGCGCACGACGGTGCCGTCGAGCTCGGTGACTCCGAGGTGCTCGCCGCGGTCGACGGTCCAGACCTCGACCTCGGTGCCCCGGCCGCGCAGCTCGCGCGCGACGTGTCGGACGTGCGACTCCACCCCGCCGAGGTGCGGGTGGTAGGACGAGGTGACGAGCGCGATGCGGGGCCTACCGACACCACCCATCGCGGCTCCTCTCGGTCGGCGCCGCGAGCTGACCGGCTCGCGTGCGGTATCACCCTACGATGCGAGGGCGGACCGTCCCGCACTCGACCAGCACCCCGACAGGCAGGAACAAGCGTGCCCCGGCTCACGATCGTCACGACCGCGACGGCGGTGCCCATGGGCGCGCAGGCCTACGAGCGACACATCGTCTCGCGTGCGGCAGCCGCCCTGGCGGCACTCGCCGTGCCGGACGAGGACTGGCGGGTCCGGCACGTCGTGGCGCGCTCGCTGCGGTCGCCCCTGGCCGGCACGCTCCGTCTGCCGATGGGCTGGCTCGGGGACGCGTCCCCGAGCGCTCGCGCGGCGGCCGGCCGTCTCGCGTACGCCCGCGGTGGTCTCGTGCACCGGATGAACCTCGAGCTGCCGCCCGCGCCCCGCGAGGTCGTCACCCTCCACGACGTCGTGGCGTGGCGCTACGCCGATGAGTCCGCGCCCGTAGCCGCCGCGGCCCACGAGCTGCGCCGGGCCGCGGCCGTCGTCTGCGTCTCGACCTTCACCGCGGCGGAGGCCGTCGACCTGCTCGGGCTGGAGGACCCCGTCGTCGTGCCCAACGGGGTGGAGGACCGTTACTTCGGCGCGGCGCCGCTCGGCGCCGACGCGCTGGCCGGGCTGGGGGTCGAGGGCCCGTACGTCCTCACGGCCGGCGGGGCGTCCGAGCGCAAGAACCTCGCCGCGCTGGCCGAGGCGTGGCCGCGGGTGCACTCCGCCCGCCCCGACGTGACGCTCGTCCTCGCCGGGCCGCCGCACGCCCGCCGCACCGAGCTCTTCGGCGCGCTGCCCGGCGTTCGCTTCGTCGGGCGCGTCTCCGACGAGGTGCTGCCGAGGCTGTACGCCGCCGCGTCCGTCGTCGTCGTCCCCTCTCTCGTCGAGGGCTTCGGGCTTCCGGCGCTCGAGGGCATGGCCACGGGCGTGCCCGTCGTCGCCTCCGACCGGTCGTCGCTGCCCGAGGTCGTCGGCGACGGCGGCCTGCTCGTCGAGCCCACCGGCGGGGCGCTCGCCGACGGGATCCTCGACGTCCTCGCGGGTGGCGACGACGTCGAGGCGATGGCGCGCCGCGGCCTCGAGCGGTCGCGTCGCTTCACCTGGGAGGCGAGCGCCGAGGGGCACGCCCGGGTCTGGCGCTCGGTCGGCGACTGACTCAGGCGACCCGGTCGGGGTCGCCGCCTTCGCGGGCGTCGCTGGTGCCGGCAGGGTCCGCCGAGCCGCGGGCCCGGACCTCCGCTGCGAGGTTGGGGGAGTCGCCGCCGACCACGGCGAAGGTCGCGGCGGCCACGGCGACCACGAGCAGCGCGCTGCCGACGACGTCACGGGGCTGGTGGGCGTACCACGTGACGTTGCCGAGACCGATGCAGAACGCGGCCACACCCAGTCCGACCAGACCGTGTCGCGTGACCGGACGCGGCCAGACGACAGCCACCCCGACGAGCAGGCCGAGGCCCGCAGCCGCGTGGTTGGACGGGAAGGCGTCCCCGCCGATGCCGAAGGTGTCGCGCACGCGCAGCTCGAGGGCGATGAACGTCGCTGACGCGGGGATGACGACGCCGGCGAGGGCCCGCTGCCAGCCACGTCGCACCAGGGCCAGGAGCGCGAGGACGAGCACCGCGGGAGTAAGCACGACGATGACGAGCGGACGCGCCAGCCGGTCCAGACCCTGGCGCAGCGGCACGGGCAGCTCGTTGAGGACCCAGTTGCGCGTGGCCTCGTCGACGGACACCCCGACTCCGGTGCGGGTCGACGCGAGCGCCGTCACCACGAAGGCCGCCGCGGCGGCGACCGCGAGACCGGCCCAGCGGAGGCGATCGCCATGCGGCACGTGCGCCTCCTACGGGGCTGTTATGGTGCGATCGACCAGTCCGCTTGCAGTCTATGGGGGTTCGCGCGATGGCAACCCACGAGGCGACGGAGGCCCCCGCAGCGGGGGCCACGGTGCCTCTCGAGGTCCGGATCGGATTCGCGCACGCCTGCCTCCAGTGGATCGCCGACCGGTGCGGCGCCGACCTGCTGCACGTCAAAGGCGCGGCGCTCGACCCGACACTGGTGCCAGGCCGCGGCTTCTCCGACGCGGACGTGCTGGCCCGGCCCGAGCACGTGCGGATGCTGCTCGACGAGCTGCGCCACCACGGGTGGGAGCTGATCAACTCCTTCGCGTACGGCTCGTCGTTCGAGCACTCGGCGACGTTGCGGCACAGCGACTTCGGACTGCTCGACCTGCACCGCATCTACCCGGGCACCGGGCCGACGCCCGGGCGCGCCTTCGACACCCTCTGGGCCGAGCGCACGACGAGGGTGCTGGGCGGCGTCGAGTGCGCCGTCCCCTCGCGGGACGCCCAAGCCGCCCTCCTGCTGCTCCATGCCGCGCGCGGGGGCAGCGACCCGAAGGCCGCCCACGACGTCGACTGGGTGTGGACAACCGCCGACCAGGCCCGGCGCGCCCGCATCCTCGACTGGGTCGAGCGGCTCGACGCCGGACTGGGCTTCTCCGTCATCACGGGCACCCTCGACGACCACCGCGACGACCCGGCCTACGACCTCTGGCGCGTCGCGTCCCGGGGCGGCACCCGCATGGACGAGTGGCGGGCCCGGGTCCGGGCGGCGCACGGGCTGCGTGCAAAGCTCACGGTCGCGTCACGGTCGGTGCTCGTCAACGTCGAGCACCTGACGATCGTGCGCGGCCGACCGGTGACGCGCCGCGAGATCGTGGCCGAGTTCTTCGGCCGGCCGGCACGCGGCCTGCGGGAGCAGGTCGCGCGTCGCGCCCGTGGTTCCCGGGCGACCGGGGAGCGAGAGCAGTGACCGCCGCCTACCGGCCCGGACCGGATGCAGGGGTCACCGTGAGCGACGACGGACAGTGCGTCTACGTCGCACACCTGCCCGGCGGACCGATCGTCGTGCTCGAAGGTGCGGCTGCGCTGATCTGGGTCGAGGCGACGACGGAGCCCGCGACCGGCTGGGTCGCTCGCGTCGCCGAGGCCTTCGGGCAGTCCGAGGAGGTCATCGCCGCCGACGTCGCGGCGTTCGTCGCCGACCTGGGCGCGCGGGATCTGCTCGTGACTGCACCGACGGAGGCGCCCGGCACGCCGGGCTGAGCCCGAGCGCCGGGCGTCGCGGGCGCCACCCGCCCCACCGTGGCCCGGGGTCAGGCGTGGCGCTTGGCCTGTGCTCGCCTCTCGCGGCGGCTCGGCTTCGCGTCGGCGCCCCGGTTGTAGCCGTAGTAGCCGTAGCGGTGCGCGGTCGACGAGCCGGCCGACACCATGTTGAGCGCGAAGCCCGCGACCGGGGCGTCCACCGTCTCGAGGGACTGGACGGCGCTCGCGAGGTCGCGCTTCTTCGTGCGCTCGGCCCCGACGACCATGATGAGCCCGTGCGTCAGCTTGTTGATGAGCACGGCGTCGATGACCGGGACGACCGGGGGGCTGTCGACGAGGATGAAGTCGTAGTCGTGCGACAGCTTGCCGAAGAGGATCTCCATCGGCTCCGAGCCGAGCAGCTCGCTCGGGTTGGGCGGGACGGGCCCGGCCGGCAGCACGTGCAGCGTCGTCTCGCGCCACCGCTGGACGACGTCCTCGGGGTCGGCCTGACCGAGCAGGAGGGTGGTCAGTCCGAACGAGCCGTCGAGACCCATCGTGCTCGCGACCGAGGGGTTGCGCAGGTCGCCGTCGATGAGCAGCACCTTGGACCCGGCGTCGGACATCGCGAGCGCGAGGTTGATCGTCGTCGTCGTCTTGCCCTCACCGGGCACCGACGACGTGACGACGAAGGAGTGGCCGGCCGTGGTGACGTCGACGAAGAGGATGTTGGTGCGCAGGCGACGGATCGACTCCGCGTGCCGCCCGTGCGGGTCGCTCTCGAGCGAGAGCAGGCCGCTCTTGACCGACTTGACCATCGGGATGTCACCGAGGATCGGACGGTTCGACAGGGCCTTGACGTCGTCCTCGGTGCGCACCTTCGTGTCGAAGGTGTGTCGGAGTAGCGCGAGGCCGATGCCGAGGGCCAGGCCGAGCAGGGCACCGAGCATGAGGTTGCGCTTGGCGTTGGGGGACACGGGCTCGGTGGGCACGGTGGCCGGCGCGATCGGCGTGGCCTCGACCGACTGCCCGTTGGCGGCCAGGAGCGGGGAGAACTTCTTCGTCGCGACCTCGGCGAGCACGGGGCCCGCCGTGTTGGCGATGCGGGCGATCAGCTCCGGGCTGCCCCCGGTGGCGGTGATCGTCATGACGTTGGAGGTCTGACCCACCTCCGCGGACACCGCGATGGGCGTCCCGGGCTCGAGACCGAGTCGGTCGCGCAGGGGCTCGATGACGGACGGCGCGTTGAGGACGTCGATGTACCTGGCCAGGTCGTCGGCGCTCAGGGCGTAGGTCACGACCTGGTTGTTCGTGCCCGCCCCGGGCGGCTGCGTGGCGGACAGGAAGATCTTCGCGCTGGCGGTGTAGACGGCAGGCGTCACCATCGTCTGGACCGCTGCGGCCGCGATCACGGCGAGCAGGCTCACCGCGATGATCCGCCACCGTGCCCCCAGAACGCCCAGGAACTCCCGGAACGTCACTTTGCCCCCCACGCCTCAACTCGACAGTACGTGCGGCGATCCTCCCATATCATCCAAGGGGTTGTGCCGAGTCGCAGACATCCGGGGCTCGGCACGGGGAGAGGGGTGAGTGGTCATGTGGGCACTGCGCGTGTCCCACAGCGCCGTCGTCGACGCGTGGCGTGAACGGGAGCGGGCTCTGCGTCGCCTGGGCCACCGCGTCGACGTCGTGTCGGCTGCCGCGTGGTCGGAGGGTGGGCGCCGCGTCGCGCTGTCGGTGCGCCCTGACGAACCCGTCGTCCCCGCACGGACCATCGGCTCCCACCCGGCCCTCTTCCTCTACGACCCGCGTCCGCTGTGGCGGGCTCTCGGCCGGCCCGTCGACGTCATCGACGTCCACGAGGAGCCCTTCGCCCTCGCGACCGCCGAGGTGCTGCTGCTCCGGTGGCTGCGCCGTCAGCGCGCCCCGTACCTGCTCTACTCCGCCCAGAACCTCGACAAGCGCCACCCCGTCCCGTTCCGCTGGTTCGAGCGGATGGCGCTGAGGCACGCGAGCGGCCTCAACGTGTGCAACGAGGCCGCCGGGCACATCGCCGAGCGCAAGGGCTTCCCGGGTCGGGCCCGCACCATCGACCTCGGCACCGACCTCAACGTCTACACACCACCCGCGTATGCCGTCACGCCTCGCGAGGTGCCCGTCGTCGGGTTCGCGGGACGCCTCGACGCGGCCAAGGGGGCCGACGTGCTCCTGCGCGCAGTGGCCCTCGAGCCGGCCGTACGCGTACGCCTCGCCGGTGACGGACCCGAGCGGCACCGGCTGGTCGAGCTGGCGGAGGGGCTCGGCGTCGCCGACCGCGTCGAGCTCCTCGGCGCGCTCGCACCCGAGGGGCTGCCCGACTTCTACCACTCCCTCGACGTGCTGGTCGTCCCATCGCTGACGACCCCCTCCTGGGTCGAGCAGTTCGGCCGGGTCGCCCTGGAGGCCATGGCCTGCGGCACCCCCGTCGTGGTCAGCGACAGCGGGGCGCTGCCCGAGGTGGTCGGCGAGGCCGCCATCGTCGTCGCCGAGGGCGACGCCGCCGAGCTCGCCAAGGCGATCGGAGCCGTGGTGCACGACCCCGACGTCGCGCAGAGGCTGCGTGCCGCGGGGCTCGCCCGGGCTGCGACGACGTCCTGGGACCGAGTCGCGGTCGAGCACGACGCGATGTACCGCGCCGCGACGAAGCAGTGGTCCACGGACGTCACCGACGAGCGTGGGCTCGAGGTCGTCGTCGTCGCGTACGGCCAGCCCGAGCTGCTCGCCTCGGCGCTCGAGCCGCTCGGCGCGCTGTCGGTGACCGTCGTCGACAACTCGTCGTCACCTGACGTGCGGGCCGTCGCCGAGGCCGCCGGGGTCCGCTACGTCGACCCGGGGCGCAACGGCGGCTTCGGCGCCGGTGTCAACGAGGCGCTGCGACGTGTCGATCCGCGCGCCGACGTGCTCCTCGTCAACCCGGATGCCGTCGTCGGCACGGGAGACGTCGCGCTGCTGCGCGCCGCCCTGCTCGCCGAGCCCGACCTCGCGAGCGTCGGACCGACACAGGTCGATGCCACCGGCACACCGGCGCGCGTCGAGTGGCCCTTCCCGTCGCCCCTCGGGACGTGGGTCGAGGCGGCCGGACTCGGCCGCCTGAGGCGCAGCCGCTACGTCATCGGCGCGGTGCTGCTGCTCCGCCGCGAGGCCATCGAGCACGTCGGGCCTTTCGACGACGAGCGCTTCTTCCTCTATGCGGAGGAGACCGACTGGGCGCAGCGCGCGAGCCTGCTCGGTTGGCGGCACGCGGTCGTGCCGGCTGCACGAGCCACGCACGTGGGTGCGGCCACGAGCACCGACCCGACCCGGCGTGAGGGGCACTTCCACGCGGCCCAGGAGGTCTATCTCCGGAAGCACTTCGGCGCCCTCGGCTGGCAGGTGGCCCGCGCTGGGCAGGTCACCGGCTCGACCGTGCGCGGAGTCCTGCTCCGTGGTGAGCGTGGGCGCTCCGCCCGATCCCGGGCGCGGCTCTACCTCGCCGGTCCCGTCCGGTCCGAGGTGCGTCCCGACGACGCGCGGCGCCCTGCGCCGACGGGCACCGCCCGTCCCGACACCGCGACGCCCGTCCGGTCGGAGGCGTCGTGAGCAGTCTGTTCCCCGAGCGGCTCCGCGGTCCGGGCCGCACCGACCTCCTCGCGCAGGTCGGGTTCACACTCGCTGGTGTCGCCCTCGTCGCGCTCGTCGGGCGTCTCGCGGTCACCATGCCCGAGGCCGCCGTCATCATCGCCGTCGCTGTGCTCGCCATCGGAGTCACCGCGGTCCAGCCGGGGCTCATCCCGCTTGCCGTCCTGCCCCTGTTGCTCGTGGTCCTGCGCATCGGCAGTGGGGGGATCGACTTGTCCCTGTCTGACTTCGCTCTCGCCGCTGCGGTGATCCCGGCGCTCTTCCTCGCCAAGCGCCCGTTCTCATCGGGGCTGCGCGCCGTACTCTGGGCCTCGGCCCTCTACCAGTTCGCCACACTCATCAGTGTCGTCAACAACCCGTACGCCGCCAATGCCGTCGAGTGGGCGCACGCATGGGTCCTGGTGGCCGGGTCCCTTCTCGTCGGCTGGGCCGTCGGCGCCAACGGCCATGGCCGGGCCGGTGTGCGTCTGCTCGTCGGCACCATCGCGGTTCTGGCTCTCATCACCGTCATCGAGGGCAGCGTGCACCTTGCCCAGGGAGACTTCTCAGCGGTCTACCCCACCTTTCCCTACGGCATGCACAAGAACTTCGCCGGCACGGTGTGTGCCACCGGAGCGGTCATGGTCTACGCCAGGCCGACGTGGGCGGGCATCAACCGGCGATGGTCAATCCTGCTCATGGCTCTGATGCTCGCCGCCGTGCTGTTCACACAGTCGAGACAGGCGGTCATCGGTCTCGTGGCGGCGGTCTTCGTCCTCGTGCTCCGGTCGAAGACCGATCGCAGGAGGTCGAAGCTCGTGCTGCTCCTCGCCGCCCCACTCGTGCTCTTCGTGACCAACCTCGTGCAGGACCAGGTCCAGTCGGGCAACCAGTTCAACTCGGTCTTCCAGCGTCTGACGTGGTTCCAGGACTCGATGACCGTGTGGTCGTCAGACCCCTGGTTCGGCGTCGGGCTGCGCTGGTGGTACACCGACAGGTTCCCGTTCCAGTTCCAGCCGCCCAACGCCGAGATCGAGGTGCTGACCTCCGTCGGGGTCGTCGGGCTCGCCGCCTTCGTGCTGCTCATGGTCGTCTCCCTGCGAGTGGCGTGGCGGCTCGACCCGGCGTATGGCTCCATGGCGGTTGCCGTGCTCGTGTCGCGCGTGGTTCAGGGCCAGTTCGACCTGTTCTGGTCGGCGGTCCAGGGCTCCCTGCCCTTCGTCGTTCTCGGGCTCTGCCTGGGTGCGAGCTGGCATGCGGAACGAGAGATCGCGACGACCACCGATGTCGCCATCAGTTCTCGTCTACCGGTGGGCACGGCGTGACGACCATCGTCCAGATCACACCCGAGATCGGTCCGGGCACGGGGGTGGGGGCGGTGGCGTACCACCTCGAGCAGGAATGGCTGCGGCTCGGCGTCGACGTCCGGCGGTTTACTCTCGATGAGGCCGGCGGCGCCTGGCTCTCGACACCCCGCGGGGGCGTGTCGGGGCGGCTGGCGCTTGTCGGGCGCGTGGTCTGGTTCTCGACGGTGGGCACGGCCCGCGCGCGTCGTTACCTGCGGGACCATCCGGAGCAGCTGTCGGTGTGCCACAACGACGCGGTGGCTGGCGACGTCTACGTCAACCACGGGATCGTCCAGGCCGCCATGCGGGCGCGTGGCCACCACTGGGTCCGTATGGCCCGCAACCCCCTCCACCTCTTCACGACGACCCGTGACCGGCGCCGATACTCGCACGCAGGCAGCCACCGGGTCGTCGTCAACCTCGTCACCGACGAGGAGCGGCTGCTCCGCGAGTCCTACCCTCGCCTCGCGATCCCGACCGTCGTCATCGGCAACGGTGTCGACGTCGAGCGCTTCCGGCCGCCGACTCCCACCGAGCGGGACGCGGCCCGTCGTGAGCTGGGGCTCGGCGCCGACGACCGGATGGTGCTCTTCATCGGCAACGAGTTCGGGCGCAAAGGCCTGCCGATGCTCGTCGACGCGGTCGCGCGGCTAGGGCCAGAGGTCCGTCTGGTGGTCGTCGGGGGCACTCCTGACATGATCGCGTCGGAGGCCGCCCGGGAGCCCGCCACCGCGCTTGCCCATCGCCTGGTCTTCGCCGGCGCCCATTCCGACCCCCGGCCCTGGCTCCACGCCGCGGACGCCCTCGCCATGCCGAGTGCCTACGAGTCCTATGGGCTCGTCGTCCTCGAGGCGCTCGCCTGCGGCGTTCCTGTCGTCGCCACCCCCACCGGCTGCGTCCCCGACGTCGTCACCGACGGTGTCAACGGTGCCGTCGTCGGGGCCGACCCCGACGAGCTCGCCGCAGGTCTCGCGCGCGTCCTCGCACTCGACCCGGCTGCTGCGGCTGCGGCGGCGCGGGAGAGCGCGGAGCGGCATTCGTGGGCCACCGTCGCCCAGCGCTATCTCGACCTGCTGACCGGACTGCGTCCGGGGCGCTCCACGTCGGCCGGGGTCGGCGGGGCAGCGGCGTGAGGATCCTGCACGCCATCCGCTCCGACGCGTTCGCAGGCGTCGAGAGCCATGTCGCCCGACTGGCCAGAGCGCAGCTCGCAGCCGGGGACGAGGTCCTCGTGCTCGGCGGTGACCCCGACCGGATGACCGACGCCGCCGGACCCGGTGTCCGCACCCGTCCTGCGGCCACCGTCACCCAGGTGCTCGCGACCGTGCGCCAGTGGGCGAGCCATGCTGACGTCGTCCATGCCCACATGACCGCAGCCGAGATCGCCTGTGCCACAGCGCTGGTCGGGGTCCGTACGCCCCTCGTCGTCACCCGGCACTTCGCCCGCGACCGCGGCAGCAACCGCGTCTCGGCCGTCGCGGCGGCAGCCGCCGCCCGCCGGGTCGACGCCCAGATCGCGATCAGTCACTACGTGGCCGAGATGATCGCGGGCGCGAGTGTCGTCATCCATCCCGGGGTCGACTCGACCACGAGCACCCGCACCGCGCAGGACCGCGACCGCGTCGTGCTCGTGGCCCAGCGGCTCGAACCCGAGAAGGACACCGACGTGGCGCTCCGCGCGTTCGCGGCCTCTGGCATCGCCGCGGACGGGTGGCGCCTCGAGGTCGCCGGTGACGGTGCTGAGCGCCGGCGGCTGACGGAGCTCGCGGACGATCTGGGCATCGCCGAGGCGACCTGCTTCCTGGGGCACCGCAGCGACGTCCCGGCCCTCATGGAGCGCGTTGGCGTGCTGCTCGCGCCCTGCCAGATCGAGGGCCTCGGACTCACGGTGCTCGAGGCGATGGCCGCCGCCCTGCCGGTCGTCGCGGTCGGCGCTGGCGGCCACCTCGAGACCGTCGGAGCCGTTGCCGGGGCCGCACTGCACCCGCCCGGCGACGCCGACCGGGCCGGAGAGCTGCTCCGCGAGCTCGCGGGGCACCCGGAGCGTCGCGACGGGTACGCCGCGGCGCTGCAGGGTGTCCAGCGCGACCGCTTCACGCCCGCGCACCAGGCGCAGGAGACCGCGGCGGTCTACCGGGGCGTGGTCTGATGGACCTCGTCGTCACCTCCCTCGAGGCCTGGGACCGCGTGTGGCGTCGCAACCAGCACCTCGTCGCCGGCCTGCTGCGCCGCGACCCCGGCCTGCGAGTGCTCTTCGTGGAGCCGGCCACCGACCCGCTCCATGCCGCCCTCGGCGCGAGTCAGCCGAGACTCGGTCGGGGACTCCGTGCCGGGCCGCCGCTCGACGGCGTCCGCGCCGAGGCCCTGTGGCTGCTCGAACCCACGAAGTGGCTGCCCCGCCGGGTCGACCGTCGGCTCGACGAGCGTTGGGCCCGACAGGTGCTGCGCGCCACGCGCACTCTCGACATGACAGATCCGCTGCTCTGGGTCAACGACCCCACGGGGTCGCTGCTCGTCGAGGCCACGCAGTGGCCATCTCTCTACGACGTCACCGACGACTGGACCCTCGCCGAGCGATCGACGGCCGAGACCGAGCGGGTGCTTGCCCAGGAGCAGGTCCTGCTGACCCGGTGCGACGAGGTGGTCGTGTGCTCGCCCGCGCTCGCAGCGAGCAAGGGGGCGCTGCGGGAGGTGACGCTCGTGCCCAACGGCGTCGACACCGCCGCCTATCGCGTCGCGCACGACCGACCGACCGACCTGCCCGACGGACCGGTGGCGGTCTACGTCGGGACCCTTCACGGTGACCGGCTCGACATCGACCTCTGCGTCGCCACGGCGCATGCGCTCGACGTGACCCGCCACCTCGTGCTCGTCGGACCGAACGCGCTCGCGCCTGAGCAGCGTTCGCGTCTCGACGATGCCGGTGTGGTCATGCTCGGTGCCCGACCCAGCTCCGAGGTGCCGGCCTACGTCCAGCACGCCGACGTGCTCGTCGTGCCCCACGTCGTCACCCCGTTCACGGACAGCCTCGACCCGATCAAGCTCTACGAGTACCAGGCCGCGGGTCGGCCCGTGGTCTCGACGCCGGTGGCCGGGTTCCGTGACGTCGTCGACGAGCTCGTCACCGTCGCCGGGCACGAGACCTTCGCGGCCGCCGTCGTCAGGGCGCTCGCGGACGCCGGTGGCGACGGTCACGCGGCGACGGACCGGGAGCGGGCGGCGGACGCCGACTGGGCCCGCCGGGTCGACCAGGTCGACGTGGTCCTCCAGCGGCTGCGCGAGCGCGGGGCCGTCGAGTGACGGCCCCGGACGTCGACGAGGCCGTGCTGCACGTCGCGGCGCTCGGGGCGACGATCGCGATCGCGCTCCCTGACCACCGACTCCGGGCACCCGCTCGACAGGCGTGGTCGGCGTGCCGCACGCCGCCCGTCGTCGAGTGCCCCTCGGTGACGGCGCCCGCGCTGGTGGTGGACGCCGGTGCGGACGACATCGCCCGGGCCCTCCAGTCCCTGACGCAGCTCGTCACCCGTGCGGCGATCCTGGCCCGTGCCGGCGAGCTGATGATGTTCCACGCCTCCGCGCTCAGCGACCAGCGGTCGGGTGCGACGATCGCGATGGTCGCACCCGGAGGCACGGGCAAGACGACGCTCGTGCGCACGCTCGGTCCGGGCCGGGGCTACGTCACCGACGAGACCGTCGCGGTTGCTGCGGACCGTTCCGTCGCCGCGTACTCCAAGCCCCTGTCCGTGCGTCGGACGGAGCCCGGGCAGCCCAAGGACGAGGTCGCACCTGCCTCTCTAGGACTCCGACCACCGCAGGTGCAGCCGTGGCTCGCCGGGATGGTGCTGCTGCGACGGGACCGCGAGGCCGGCGAACCTGTGGTCGTCGAGCAGGTCGACCTGCTCGACGCCCTCGTCCTGCTGGCCCCGGAGTCCTCCTCGCTCGCGTCGTTCGACCGCCCGCTCCATCGGCTGGCCGACCTCGTGGAGTCGGTCGGTGGGCTGCGACGGGTCCGCTACCACGACGCGGCTGACGTGGAGCCGGTCGTCGCCGACGTCCTCGGGAGGTCGCGGTGAGCGACACGGAGCCGGTCCTCGGGCCCGACACCGTCCTGGTTCGGGGCGACCTGCTCGACACGTACTCGACCGACGACGGAACGGTCGTCCTCGTCGCAGGGGCCGCGGGGCACCGCGTCGTGCGGCTCTCGCCCCTGGGCCACGCCGTCCACTCTGCCGTCGGACCGGGGCGGACGCTGGCCGAGCTCGAGGTCGAGCTCGTGTCTCTCCTGGGGCAGCCACCGACCGGGGACCTGTCTGACCTGGTCCGCTCAGCCGTGCACTCGCTGGTCGACGAGGGGGTCGTCGTCGCAGGTCAGGTGCCCAAAGACGACAATTCGGGCGACATCCGATCGTGATCTCCCTGGAGGGTGCCAAGGTGTGCGATTTCCGGCATCGAGGGCGCCCTGTTCCGGTATGTTGACGAAGCACTTGGGGGTTTCAGTCATCGAGTGGGGGATACATACATGTCACACAATCACGGTGCCGACTCGGCGCCTCCGAGCCGTCGCTCGGTCGTCAAGGGCGCGGCTTGGGCCGTGCCTGCCGTCGTGGTTGCCGGGGCTGCGCCCACGGTCGCCGCGTCAGCAGGGTTCCTGACCTTCAGCGGCAACGCGTGCAAGCTTCCCGGCAACTCCCAGAGCGTCTTCAAGGGCTACGTCTTCGAGCTGTTCGCCAACAACGCGGCGGGACCTCTGCCCCGAGATGCCATCACGGAGATCACCGGCATCAGCGTGTCCGGCTTCCCCGACCTCGGCGCCTTCGCCGTGGTCGTCAAGGGCCCCAACGACTCGTGCTCCTGCGGCCCGTGTCCCGGGACGGTCCTGGCCCACACCTTCTGCACCGCAGACGGCCACCTCAACCAGCGCATCCTCATCTTCACCAGCGCGGACGTCACGGGCAACAGCGCGAACGCGACGGTGACGGTGACCTACCGTCAGTTCGACTGCAACAACACCAGCACGTGCGGGGCACCCACCAACGGGAGCGCCTCGACCGTCATCTCGAGCACCCCGCCGGTTCAGGGCCCGTGCACCATCGTGGACCCGACGCCGCCGACCTGAGGNAAAGCCGCAACCACCCCGTGGTCGCGGCTTGCGTCGTGTCCGCGGCCACTCGGTCGCGACCCGCGAGCGTCACGACGTCATGAGACCCAGCTCGACGCGGATGTCGTCGACGAAGGCGGTCACGTTCGCGGCACCGACGACGGGCCCACCGGCCAGCAGACCGTCGGCCCCCAACAGCACGGCGCTCGGCGTCCCACGCAGGCCGAAGGACTCGTAGACCAGGCCCTCGGTGTCGTGCAGGCTCTGCGGCTCGACGGGCGAGGCCAGGGCCGTCTCGTCTGGCGCCGACCGCACGACGAGGCGCACGTCGAGAGCAGGGAGGTCGTCTCGCCAGCCCGGTGCTCCCGCGATGACGTCCTGGCAGCTGGCGCAACCCTCTGACACGTAGAGGAGCAGCTGCGGGCGTGCCTCGCTCAGGCGCCGCAGGTGGGTGACCGAGCCGTCGCCCAGCGTCACCGGCAGGGCGGGTGTGCGCGTGCGGACGTAGTCGCCCTCCTCGTCGGTGTGGGCCGGCGGGTCCTCCCGCCGCTCCGGTGCCGTGGCCGGCCCGGCGACGAGCCACGTCGTCACGGCGGTGGCGAGGGCCGCGACGAGCCACCACCACGGCAGCCGCTCGTCGGCGACGCGCGCCGCCACCGATGAGCCCTGGGTCGCCACCCCGAGCGTGACGGCCGCCAGGGCCACGAGCCAGGCGTTGCGCACGACCGTGCGACGTGTGATGCGTCCGGGCGCGAACTCTCCGAAGCAGGCACACTCGACGTCCTCGTCGAAGGCGAGGGCACGCACCACGAGCACGAGGTATGCCGTGAAGAGCAGGACCGCGGCCACGCCGGCGACCACGCCCACGGGCCCGCCCACGAGGAGCAGGACGACGGCGAGCAGCAGCTCACCCCACGGCAGCGCCTCGACGACGAACCTCCCGGAGAGCGGAGCCGGCACACGGAGGTCACGGAAGGCCTCGGCCGACGCGCTGGGCGAGCGCAGCTTGCCGACCGCGCTGACGACGAGGACGACCGCGAGGATCACGGGCGCGAGGGCGAGGGCATCGGTGGGCACGTCGCATTCTAGGCAGGGGACGGCATACCACCGGGGGTGATCGGTCGATCCGACGGGGCGGACGGCGACCTGTCGGTCGCCTCCTGCACAATCGGGGACCATGCGCGTCGTCACGGCCAACGTCAACGGGATCCGAGCAGCGGCGCGACGGGGCATGGTGCCGTGGGTCCAGCAGGCCGAGCCCGACGTCCTGTGCCTCCAGGAGGTGCGTGCCGACGACGTCGAGCTCGCCAAGGTGCTCGCCGACGCCGGCCTGGTCCACTGGTCGGTCGCGCACACGGAGGGCTCCGCCAAGGGGCGTGCGGGCGTCGCCGTCGTCACGCGCGAGCCCCAGGCGGTGGTGCGGGTCGGCATCGACGGGGCGTTCGCCGACGAGGGGCGCTGGGTCGAGGCCGACGTCGTCACGGCGGCCGGTCCGCTGACGGTCGTCTCCGCGTACGTCCACACGGGCGAGGCCGGCACCGAGCGGCAGGACGTCAAGATGGCCTTCCTCGGGGCCATGACGCAGCGCATGACGCGCGCGGCCGAGGCCGACGAGCTCGTCCTCGTCACGGGCGACCTCAACGTCGCGCACCGGGAGGCCGACCTCAAGAACTGGAAGGGCAACCTCAAGAAGGCCGGCTTCCTGCCCGAGGAGCGGGCGGTGCTCGACGGCTGGTTCGCCGGCGGTGACTGGGTCGACGTCCAGCGCCGTCACGCGGGCGACGTCGCGGGCCCGTACTCGTGGTGGTCCTGGCGGGGCAAGGCCTTCGACAACGACGCCGGGTGGCGCATCGACTACCAGCTGGCGACGCGGCGACTGGCCGCGACCGTCACCGACACCTTCGTCGGACGCGCGCCGACGTACGCCGAGCGCTGGAGCGACCACGCGCCCGTCGTCGTCGACTACGCCCTCGAGGAGGGCTGACCCGCCCCACCCGGCGACGCCGCGCAGCGGACCGGTTTGGGGACCGCGGGCTCCCATGGGCCAGAATGCACCCATGTCCTCGACGCCCTCCCTCCCGACCACGACGCCGCGCAGCCTCTCGGGCATGCAGCCGACGAGCGACTCGCTCCACCTCGGCAACTACATCGGCGCGCTGGTCGAGTGGGTGCGTCTCCAGGAGACGCACGACGCCTTCTACTTCGTCGCCGACCTGCACGCCCTGACGGTCGCCCCCGATCCTGCGGTCCTGCGCGAGCGCACCCGCATCACGGCGGCCCAGTTCATCGCGGGAGGCGTCGACCCGTCGCGCTCGACGCTCTTCGTGCAGAGCCACATCGCCCAGCACACCGAGCTCTTCTGGGTGCTCGGCACGCTGACCGGCTTCGGCGAGGCGAGCCGGATGACCCAGTTCAAGGACAAGTCCGCCAAGGGCACCAACACCAACGTCGGCCTGTTCGCCTACCCCGTGCTCCAGGCCGCCGACATCCTCATCTACGACGCGAACGTCGTGCCGGTCGGCGAGGACCAGCGTCAGCACCTCGAGCTCTCGCGCGACCTCGCGGGCCGCTTCAACCAGCGTTTCGGCGACACGCTCGTCGTGCCCGAGCCGCACATCATGAAGGCGACGGCCAAGATCCAGGACCTCCAGGAGCCGACGGCCAAGATGAGCAAGTCGGCGACGTCCGACGCGGGACTCGTGAGCCTGCTCGACGAGCCGTCGCGCATCGCCAAGAAGATCCGCTCGGCCGTCACCGACGCCGAGCGCGAGATCCGCTTCGACGAGGACAACAAGCCCGGCATCTCCAACCTGCTCTCGATCCACTCCGCCCTGTCGGGCACTCCGGTGTCGCTCCTCGAGGAGGCCTATGCCGGCAAGGGCTACGGCGACCTCAAGAAGGACGTCGCCGAGGTCGTCGTCGAGGCCGTGACGCCGTTCCGCATCCGCACGCTCGAGCTGATGACGGATCGTGCAGAGCTCGACCGCATCCTCGCCGACGGCGCCGAGCGTGCGCGGGCGGTCGCCGAGGCCACGGTCCGCCGCGTCTACGACAAGGTCGGCCTGCTGCCCAGCACCCTGCGCTCCTGAGGAGTCGCACGGGGGCCGTGCAGGTTGGGACCGGCGCGCTCAACCTCTCCGGGCGACCAACTCGTCTGCGATCGCCTCGAGGGCCGATGCCAGGTGCTCCACGGTGAACCGTCGGGCCACAAATTCCGGCCCCCGGCGCGCACGGTCGTGCCACGAGGTGTCTGTCAGGGCCTGCCTGAGCCGGGACGGGTCGCCCGCTGGGACGACGAGCATGATCGACGGATCGACGTAGTCGGCGACGCCGCTGACGCCGCTGATGACGACCGGTGTGCCCAAGGCGAGGTTCTCGAGGAGGACGGTCTGGCCCGACGACATCTCGCACTCCCGAAGAGGAAGCACCATGACGTCCGCGCGGGCATAGAGCTCGCGCAGCTCGGTGATGGGAACGTCGCTGCGGAAGGAGACGTCGAGACCGTCCGCCGACTCACGCGCCTGGGAGCGGTTCCACGCATCGGTGACGACGACGAGCTGCTCGCCTGGACGCAGGGCCGCCATCAGGGTCGGGTAGTCCTTGCCCGCGTTGGTGCCCACCGACAGCCGGCCGCCGTCGCGGGGGCGCGTGCTCGCGGAGAAGTACTGCGTGTCGACGCCGAGCGGGACCCAACGCACGGTCTCCGCCGTGCGCGCGAGCCGGCGGGCGAGGGGTTCGCGGTGCGAAGACGAGAAGACCGTGATCAGGTCTGCTCCCCGCAAGGCGGTGCGCTGCAGGACGCCGCCGGGTCCCGGCCGCGACGTCGCGTCGAGGGCCGCGACGGTCATCGCGATCACCGGGCGACGGATGAGACCCAGCCGGCGGAGTAGGAGGGCGGGGACCGCAGCGGCCTCGTGCGTCGCGATGACGACATCGACCTCTCGCTGGACGCCCAAGAGCCACCACAGCTGCGACACGCGCCAGCCCACGCGGCGGGTGAGTCTCGAGGTCACAGGCCGGGTGTGGTGGACGACGTGGTGCCCGAGGCTGCCCAGCTCGCGCATCCCGAAGAGCCGGTGCGAGGGCACGCGTCCCGCAGCGACGCTCTCGAACTCGTGGCCCCAGTCGGACACGAAGAGGGCCGCGATGCGCAGGCCCGGCTCCGAGCCGAAGCGTGGGCGGCGCTTCCGCCTCCCCCTGTCATCCGTCATGCGCCCAGACTAGGAGCGCGCGTCGACGGGATCTGCGAAAGGCCGGGCCCGGAACCGCGGCAGCGGGATGAGTTCGGTACGGTCGGGTGCGTGAGTGTTGCGCGTCCCACGACGATCGGCGTCTCGATCCCGATCCCGGCCCCGCACGGCGACTACCTCCAGCGCCGCCGGGCCGACTTCGGCGACCCCCAGGCCTGGCAGATCCCCGCACACATCACGCTGCTCCCGCCCACAGAGGTGGACGCGGCGGCCTACGCCGCCTTCCGGAGCCACTGCGCCGACGTCGCCGCCAGCCACGCGGCCTTCGACGTCGTCCTGCGCGGTACGGGCACGTTCCGTCCGCTGTCCGACGTGGTGTTCATCCAGGTGGCCCAAGGGGTCTCGAACTGCGAGGCGCTCGAGGTGTCGCTGCGCTCGGGCCCGGTGAGCCGCGACCTCGAGTTCTACTACCATCCGCACGTCACCGTGGCACACAACGTGCCGGCCGAGTCGCTGGACCTCGCCTTCACCGACCTCGCCGGCTACTCCGTCGCGTTCGAGGTCGGCGCGTACCAGCTCTACGAGCTGGGCGAGGACGACGTGTGGCGTCCCGTGCACGAGTTCACCCTCACCGGGGGCTGACGGGTGCCGGCGCTGGGGCCCCTCATGGACCGGCTCATGGCCACCCGTGCACATCGAGCCTGGACCCGTTATCGCGAGTCGAGCGGCAACCTGCTCGCCGCGGGGGTCAGCTACTACGCGTTCTTCTCCATCTTCCCGGCGCTGGCGCTGGCGTTCGCCATCTTCGGCTTCGTCCTGCAGGGCCGGCCCGATCTCGTCGCGGCCATCGCCGACTCGCTCAACCAGGCCTTCCCAGGGATGATCCAGACCCCGAGCAACCCCGACGGCATCATCAGCATCGCGGCTCCCGAGAGCCTGACCCTGACCCTGACGGGCATCATCGCGTTCGTCACGCTGCTGTTCGCCGGACTGGGCTGGGTGCGGGCGCTGCGCACCGGCATCCGTGGTGTCTTCGGTCTCAGGACCATCCCCGACGACCTCGTGCGCACCAACGCCCGTGACCTTTTCGTCCTCGCGACCGTCGGTCTGGCCGTCGCAGTGTCGGCGATCCTCACGAGCAGCCTCGGCGGTCTGGCCGATCGTGTCCCGGGGTGGATCGGTGTCGAGGTCAACGGTCTGTTCGTGGGGCTGCTGGCGCTGCTCATCGGCGTCGTCTTCGACACCTTCATCCTCGTCGTCCTGCTGCGGGTCCTCTCGGGGGCCCCGCTGCCGATGCGCGACATCCGTCAAGGAGCGGTGATCGGTGCCGTCGTCCTCACGCTGCTCAAGCTGTTCGGAGGGTTCATCGTCAGCCATGCCACCGCGAACCCGCTGCTCGGGGCCGTCGCGCTCTCGGTCGGGCTGCTCTTCTGGCTCGACCTCATGTCCAAGATCATCCTCATCTCGGCCGCGTGGGCCGCGAACGACGTCGACCTCGACCGACTGGGCGACGACAGCGAGCGCTCACCCCTGTCCATAGCCCTGCGTCCCGTGTTCGTCGCCCCGCTCGCCGCCCGTGCGGACCCGAGCCTCGTGCCGTATGCCGCAGCCCCCGTGACCACGCCGGCACCCCCCGCGACCCGCGGCGGCACTTCGAGGTCCACGGACCGCGTGAGCCTGGCAGCGGGCGCCGTCATCGGGGCATTTGCCACCCTTGCGGTCCGGTCTGTGCGTAGGGTCAGGCGTCAGTAGGGCTCCGGACGGGCCCTTGCGTCACGCCTGAAGGGACCGACGTGCAGCCTCCGCAACAAGACGTCTACGTCGAGAACGCGCGGCTCGACGTCGCCCCGTTCATCCCACCGGGAGCGACACGGGTCCTCGACGTCGGCTGCGGCGCGGGGGGTTTCGGCACGACCCTCCGCGCGGTTCTGGGTGATGACGCGACCATCGTCGGGCTTGAGGCCGTGGCCACCCAGGCCGAGTCGGCCCGGCGTGGTCACGGGTTCGACGACGTCGTCGCGGGCTACTTCCCGGAGGCCCTCGACGGCTACCCGCACGCGTTCGACGCCATCTTCTTCAACGACGTCCTCGAGCACATCGTCGACCCGTGGTCGGTGCTGCGACAGGTGCCTCGCTTCCTTTCGGACGAGGGCTGCGTCGTGGCCGCGATCCCGAGCATCCAGTACGCCCCGGTGGTGTTCAAGCTGCTGCGTGGACGGTGGGACTACGTCGACCAAGGCACGCTTGACCGCACCCACGTCCGCTTCTTCACCAAGGCGACGATGGTCGAGATGTTCGAGACCTGCGGGTACGACGTGCTCTCCTGCGTGGGTGCCAACACCATGGGCAGGCGGTGGGCGGCGAGCAACAGTAAGGTGCTGAAGGCGGCGGCCCGGGTGCTTCCCGTGCCATTCGGGAACATGCGGTTCGTGCACTTCGTCGTGGTGGCCCAGCCTCGACGCGCTGGCTGACCCGGCACGTCGACCACGGACCGGGATCGTCAGATCGGCCGGCGGCGGCGCCGCGCAAATGCGACGAGCACGACGCCGGCCGTGACGACGACCCCGGCCGAGGCGAGCACGACGAGCGACATCGTGCGGTCGTATGCCGTCGCCTCGGTCGCGGGTGCGGCCAGTGGGGCGGGGGTGCCGGTCCCCGACGAGGAGGCCGCGGTGCCGGGCGTCTGCGTACCTGCCGTTCCCGTCCCGGCGCCGGTGACGCCGCCGGTGGGCAGCTCGGGCAGGACCGGGGCCGCGACCGGGCCGGTGGACTCCCCGGGCTCGACGAGCTGCCCGACGGGCGTGACCCGGTCGGCGTTGGCGAAGCCCCAGTCGAGCAGGGCGGCGGTCGGCTTCCACGAGCCGGTGACGCTGCCCATCTGGGCGACGACGAGCGTGCGTTCCCCGCGGGTCGCCGCGCCGATGAAGGTGTGCTGCGCGCGGTCGGTGCGGCCGGGCTTGATGCCGACGGCCCCGGGGTAGTGCCGCAGCAGCTCGTTGATGTTGTAGACGTGGAAGGCGGGCCACACCTTCCCGCGCTCGTCCGTGCCGCCGGGGAAGACGGCGTCGCGCTTGGTGATGGTGCTGCGGAACGCCGGCAGTCGCATGGCGTCGCGCCCGATGAGTGCCAGGTCGTAGGCGCTCGACCGCTGGGCGCCGTCGTCGAGGCCGCTCGGGTCGACGGTGAGCGTGTCGTGCGCCCCGATCTCGCGGGCCTTGAGGTTCATCAGGTCCACCGTGGCGTCGTAGCCGCCCGCGGCGTCGGCGAGGGCGTAGACCGCGTCGTTGGCCGAGAACATCAGCATGGCGTCGAAGAGGCTCGAGACGGGGTAGCGGTTGCCGGCGAGGATGCCGACGCGCGAACCGGCAGCGTCCTGCGCGTCCTGTCCGGCGACGACGACCCGTCGCGGGTCGAGCCGCGGCATGAGCGTCAGGGCCGTGAGGGTCTTGAGGGTGCTGGCGGGGCGCAGCCACGCGTGCGGCGACTTGGCGGCGAGGATCTCGCCCGTCTCGAGGTCGGCCAGCACGTAGGACACGTCGTAGACCTCCGGCGGCGGGGGCACCGAGGTGGTCCGGTCGACGAGGACACCGGTCTCAGCCAGACGCGAGCCGCCGACGACCGACTCCGGCTCCCACGCGGGGTGCGCGAACGGCTTCGGCGGCGCGTTGCGGCACACGAGCCGGACCTTGGGCGGCTTCGCCGCAGTCGGGGCCGTCGTGGCCCGGGGGACCGCGCCCGTGGCGCCCGTGGCGCGCGTCGCGCTCGTCGCGCCCGTGGCGCCCGGCGCCGAGGTGGTGGGCCGTGCGGCGGGCTCGTCGGTGGGAAAGACCCGCGGCGTCAGCGTGACGCCGACCGGCACGGCCTGCCGGGTCTGCCACGGCGCACAGGTCGGCGCCACGACGGGCGTTGCCGCGGTCGCGGCGCGGGGGAGTGGTGTCCCGGCTGCCGGCGGGACGGCATACGTCGTCGTCAGGGCGAGCCCGAGCCCGAGCGCGCTGAGCGAGGCGCCCGCGGCGGTCACCGTCCACGGGCGACGTCGTCTAGCGTCTTGAGGCGTCATCGCCGGGAAAGACTAACCCGCCCCGGATGGATCCGGGGCGGGTCGTCGGTGGTCCCGCGGTGGACGCGTCGCGCCTCACTCGCCGCGCATCAGCGCGCCGCGCAGGTCCTTGTTCAGCTGGTTGATGACGTCGAGCGGGATCTCCTTGGGGCACGCCGAGGAGCACTCGCCGATGTTGGTGCAGCCGCCGAAGCCCTCGTGGTCGTGCTGGCTCACCATGTTGACGACGCGGGCGTCGCGCTCCGGCTGGCCCTGGGGGAGCTCGCCGAGGTGGGTGATCTTCGCGCCCATGAAGAGCATGCCGGACGCGTTGGGGCACGCCGCGACACACGCACCGCAGCCGATGCAGGCGGCTGCCATGAAGGCGCGGTCGGCCTTCGGCTTGGGCACCGGCACCGAGTGGGCCTCGGGCGCGGAGCCGGTGTTGGCGCTGATGAAGCCGCCGGCCTGGATGATGCGGTCGAAGCTGCCGCGGTCGACGACGAGGTCCTTGATGACCGGGAACGCGTCGGCGCGCCACGGCTCGATGGTGATCTCGTCGCCGTCGGAGAAGCTGCGCATGTGCAGCTGGCAGGTCGTCGTGACCTCGGGGCCGTGGGCCTTGCCCGAGATCATCAGGCCGCACATGCCGCAGATGCCCTCGCGACAGTCGGAGTCGAAGGCGATCGGCTCCTCGCCGCGGGCGTTGAGCTGCTCGTTGAGCACGTCGAGCATCTCGAGGAACGACATGTCCTCGGAGATGTCGGTGACCGGGTAGGTCACCATCTCGCCCTTGGCCTTGGGCCCGGACTGGCGCCAGATCTTGAGGGTCAGGTTCATCGGGGTCCTCGCAAGGTATCGGAGTGAGGTACGAACGGAGAACTGTGTGGGGTGATCGTCACTTGTAGCTCCGCTGCTTCATCTCGACGAACTCGTAGACCAGGTCTTCCTTGTGCAGGACCGGCGCACCGTCCTGACCGCCCCACTCCCACGCGGCGACGTAGGCGTACTCGTCGTCGTGACGCAGCGCCTCGCCGTCCTCGGTCTGGGACTCAGCGCGGAAGTGACCGCCGCAGGACTCGCGGCGGTGCAGCGCGTCGATGCACATGAGCTCACCGAGCTCGAGGAAGTCGGCGACGCGGCCGGCCTTCTCGAGGCTCTGGTTGAGGGTGTCGGCGGCGCCGAGCACCTTGACGTTGCGCCAGAACTCGTCGCGCAGGCCCCGGATGAGGTCGATGGCCTTGAGCAGCCCCTCCTCGGAGCGCTCCATGCCGCAGAACTCCCACATGATGTTGCCGAGCTCCTTGTGGAAGGAGTCGACGGAGCGGTCGCCCTTGATCGACAGGAACTTCTGCACCCGGGCGTCGACGGAGGCGCGAGCCTCGACGACGGCCTCGTGGGACTCCTCGAGCTTCTCGAACGGGCCCCTGGCGAGGTAGTCGCGGATCGTGTGCGGGAGCACGAAGTAGCCGTCGGCGAGGCCCTGCATGAGGGCGGAGGCCCCGAGGCGGTTGGCGCCGTGGTCGGAGAAGTTCGCCTCGCCGGTGACGAAGAGGCCCGGGATGCTCGACTGGAGGTCGTAGTCGACCCAGAGGCCGCCCATCGTGTAGTGCACGGCGGGGTAGATGCGCATCGGCACCTCGTAGGGGTTCTCACCCGTGATCCGCTGGTACATGTCGAGCAGGTTGCCGTACTTCTCCGCGACGGCCTCGGCGCTCATGCGCTTCAGGGCGTCCGTGAAGTCGAGGTAGACCCCGCGGCGGAAGTCGCCGACCTTCGGGCCGACGCCGCGGCCCTCGTCGCAGACGTTCTTGGCCTGGCGGCTGGCGATGTCACGAGGGACGAGGTTGCCGAACGAGGGGTAGATCCGCTCGAGGTAGTAGTCGCGGTCCTCCTCGGGGATCTCGCGCGGGTCCTTCTCACAGTCCGCGGCGTTCTTCGGCACCCAGATGCGGCCGTCGTTGCGAAGCGACTCCGACATGAGCGTCAGCTTGCTCTGGTGCTCACCGGCCACCGGGATGCACGTCGGGTGGATCTGCGTGTAACAGGGGTTGGCGAAGCGCGCTCCCTTGCGGTGTGCGCGCCACGTCGCCGTGACGTTGCTCCCCATCGCGTTCGTCGAGAGGTAGAAGACGTTGCCGTAACCGCCGGATGCGAGCACGACGGCGTCGGCCAGATGGGTCTCGATCTCACCGGTCACGAGATCGCGGGCGATGATGCCGCGCGCCTTGCCGTCGACGACCACGACCTCGAGCATCTCGTGGCGGCTGAACATCTCGACCGTGCCGGCGGCGACCTGGCGCTCGAGCGCCTGGTAGGCGCCGATGAGCAGCTGCTGGCCGGTCTGGCCGCGCGCGTAGAAGGTCCGCGAGACCTGGACACCGCCGAAGGAGCGGTTGTCGAGCAGGCCGCCGTACTCACGGGCGAAGGGCACGCCCTGCGCGACGCACTGGTCGATGATGTTGGTGCTGACCTCGGCGAGGCGGTAGACGTTCGACTCGCGCGAGCGGTAGTCGCCGCCCTTGACGGTGTCGTAGAAGAGGCGGTAGACGGAGTCGCCGTCCTCCTTGTAGTTCTTGGCGGCGTTGATCCCGCCCTGCGCCGCGATCGAGTGCGCGCGGCGCGGGGAGTCCTGGTAGCAGAAGGACTTGACCTGGTAGCCGGCCTCGCCGAGCGTCGCGGCGGCTGCGCCACCGGCCAGTCCGGTGCCCACGATGATGACGGAGAGCTTGCGGCGGTTGGCCGGGTTGACGAGGGAGGCCTCGAACTTGCGGGTGTTCCAGCGGCGGTCGATCGGGCCGGGCGGGGCCTTCGTGTCGCGGATCGGCTCACCCTCGGCGTACACGCCGTGGACGAGACCGGGCACCGACGAGGAGGGCGTTGTGGAGGTCGTGGTCACTGGTCAGCTTCCCTTGACGAGTCCGAAGAGGATGGCGAGCGGGGGGAGGGCGAACCCCACGCTCGTGACGAGTGCGATGACCGTCCCGAGCGTCTTGGCGCGACGGCGGGCGGCGGCGTTGCCGGCCCAACCCAGGGTCTGGGTGGCGCTCCAGACGCCGTGGTAGAGGTGCAGGCCCAGGGCGACGAGGGCGAGCAGGTAGATCAGGACGACCCACCACACCTGGAAGCTGCTGATGACGAGCAGGCCCGGGTTGCCCTCTGCCGGAAGCGAGCCGACGTTGAACTTCACGATCGTGAACTGGAGCAGGTGCCACACGAGGAAGAGGAGCAGCGCAACGCCGCCCCAGCGCATCATCTTGCTCTTGACCGTGGCACGGGCCGCGGCCTTGGCCACGTAGCGCGTCGTCCGGGCGCCACGAGCACGGCTCCACAGGTAGAACGCGGACCACGCGTGAGCCACCAGCGCCGCGATGAGGAGGACCCGGAAGAGCCAGAGGAAGCCGGCGTACGGCAGGAAGGGCGTGAACAACGTCCGGAGGTGCTCGGCGTACTCGTTGAACGCGTCGACGCCTGCGAAGATCTTGAGGTTGCCGTACATGTGCACGAGGACGTAGAACACGAACAGCGCGCCCGAGCCGGCCATGAGCATCTTCATGAACACGGTGTTCCGGCGGGCCGATGCAGGTCGATTCGATCCCGTCACCGGGAGAGTATTGGTGGCCACGGTCGAAACCCTATCCCCGAGGCTTCGCAGGGTCCGACGGCTACCGTCCGGTAGACGCCGAGTGTGACTATTTCCACTGTCATGCGCCCGTCAGCGCCGTCAGCGCCGTCAGCGCACTCAGCGCTTGCGGAGACCGATCTTCGTGCCCAGCCACACGAGCGGGTCGTAGTGACGGCCGACCACGCGCTCCTTCATCGGGATGATCGCGTTGTCGGTGATCTTGATGTGCTCGGGGCAGACCTCGGTGCAGCACTTCGTGATGTTGCACATCCCGATGCCCTGTTCGTCGCGGGCGAAGTCCGCACGGTCTTCGCGCGCGTCGAGCGGGTGCATGTCGAGCTCGGCCGCGCGGATGAGGAAGCGGGGTCCGGCGAACGCCTCCTTGTTGCTCTCGTGGTCACGCACGACGTGGCAGGTGTCCTGGCAGAGGAAGCACTCGATGCACTTGCGGAACTCCTGCGAGCGCTCGACGTCGACCTGCTGCATCCGGTACTCGCCCGGCGCCAGGTCCGGCGGGGCGAAGGCGGGGATCTGGCGGGCCTTCGCGTAGTTGAACGACACGTCGGTGACGAGGTCGCGGATCACCGGGAAGGCGCGTAGCGGCGTGACCGTGACCGTCTCGGTCTCGCTGAAGGTCGACATGCGGGTCATGCACAGCAGCCGTGGCATGCCGTTGACCTCGGCGCTGCACGATCCGCACTTGCCGGCCTTGCAGTTCCAGCGCACCGCGAGGTCGCCCGACTGGGTGGCCTGGAGGCGGTGGATGATGTCGAGCACGACCTCGCCCTCGTTGACCTCGACGGTGTAGTCCACGAGCTCGCCGCCCTCGGCGTCGCCGCGCCAGACCCGGAACCTCGCGTCGTAGCTCATGACCCGCTCCCGTCGGTGGGCGTCGCCGGTGCCGGCACCGCGGCCAGCTCGTCCGGCGTGAGGTACTTGGCCAGCTCGCCCGTGTCGAAGAGGGCCAGCAGGTCGCCGCGCATGGACGGCATCTCCTGCTCGCGCACCACGATGCCGTCGCCGTCCGCCGAGCAGATGAGGTTGCGGCCCCGCCAGTGCGGGTCCATCGTCGGGTAGTCGTCGCGGGTGTGACCCCCGCGGCTCTCCTGGCGCAGCAGCGCGGCCCGGGCCACGCACTCGCTGACGGCGAGCATGTTGCGCAGGTCGAGGGCGAGGTGCCAGCCCGGGTTGAACTGCCGGTGGCCCTCGACGGTCAGGTGCTCGGCGCGGGCCTTGAGGTCCTCGAGCCGTTCGAGGGCGCGTTCGATCTCCGCGGCCGTGCGGATGATGCCGACGAGGTCGTTCATCGTCTGCTGCATCTCCTGGTGGAGGGTGTACGGGTTCTCGCCGCCCTCCTCCTCGAAAGGCGCGAGCGCAGCGGCTGCGGCGGCGTCGACGACCGCCTGGTCGACGTCCGGCCGACGGTCGCCCAGTGCCAGGACGTATGCCGCGGCGCCGGTTCCCGCGCGGGCGCCGAAGACGAGCAGGTCCGAGAGGGAGTTGCCGCCCAGGCGGTTGGACCCGTGCATGCCGCCCGACACCTCTCCGGCGGCGAAGAGGCCAGGCACCCCTGCGGCGGCGGCGGTGTCCGGGTCGACCTCGACCCCGCCCATGACGTAGTGACAGGTGGGGCCGACCTCCATCGCCTCCTTCGTGATGTCGACGTCGGCCAGCTCCTTGAACTGGTGGTGCATCGACGGCAGCTTCTTGAGGATCTCCTCCGGGGGGCGCCGCGAGGCGATGTCGAGGAACACGCCGCCGTGCGGTGACCCGCGCCCGGCCTTGACCTCGGAGTTGATGGCGCGCGCCACCTCGTCACGGGGGAGCAGCTCGGGCGGCCGCTTGTTGGTGTCCGGGTCGGTGTACCAGCGGTCGCCCTCCTCCTCGGTCTCGGCGTACTGGCCGCGGAAGACGTCGGGCACGTAGTCGAACATGAAGCGCTTGCCCTCGGAGTTCTTCAGCACGCCGCCGTCACCGCGCACCGACTCGGTGACGAGGATTCCCTTGACCGAGGGCGGCCACACCATGCCGGTTGGGTGGAACTGGATGAACTCCATGTTGACGAGGGTTGATCCCGCCCGCAGGGCCAGGGCGTGTCCGTCGCCGGTGTACTCCCATGAGTTCGAGGTGACCTTGAACGACTTGCCGATGCCACCCGTGGCCAGGACGACGGCGGGCGCGTTGAAGCGGACGAACCGACCCGACTCGCGCCAGTAGCCGAAGGCGCCGGCGATGGCCCCGCTCGGGTCCTGGAGCAGGTCGGTGATCGTCACCTCGGCGAAGACCTTCAGCCGGCTCTCCGGGTCGCCGGTCTCACGTTCGTCGTCCTGCTGGAGGGAGACGATCTTCTGCTGCAGGGTGCGGATCAGCTCGAGCCCGGTTCGGTCGCCGACGTGGGCGAGGCGGGGGTACTCGTGGCCCCCGAAGTTGCGCTGGCTGATCCGTCCGTCCGGAGTGCGGTCGAAGAGGGCGCCGTACGTCTCGAGCTCCCACACGCGGTCGGGGGCCTCCTTGGCGTGCAGCTCGGCCATCCGCCACGAGTTGAGGAACTTGCCGCCGCGCATCGTGTCCCGGAAGTGCACCTGCCAGCTGTCGTTGCTGTTGACGTTGCCCATGCTCGCGGCGATGCCGCCCTCGGCCATCACGGTGTGCGCCTTGCCGAAGAGGGACTTGCAGATGATGGCCGTGCGAAGTCCTGCCTCACGCGCGGCGATCGCGGCCCGCAGGCCCGCCCCGCCGGCCCCGACGATGACGACGTCGTACTCGAAGTGCTCCAGGTCGGCGGCCATCAGTTGAAGAACCTCAGATCCGTGACGGCCCCGGAGGCGACCAGGGCGATGTAGGCGTCGGTCACCATGAGGGTGGCCAGCGTGGTCCAGGCCAGCTGCATGTGCCGGGTGTTGAGGCGCGAGACGACGGTCCAGGCCCGGTAGCGCACCGGGTGCTTGGAGAAGTGCTTGAGCCGGCCACCGATGAGGTGTCGGCACGAATGGCACGACGCCGTGTAGAGCCAGAGGAAGCCGGCGTTGACGAGCATGATGAGCGTGCCCAGCCCCATGCCGATGCCGCCGTCCTTGCCGTGGAAGCCGTCGAAGGCGTCCAGGGTGTTCATCCCGGAGACGACGAGCGCGGCGTAGAAGAAGTAGCGGTGGACGTTCTGCAGGATGAGCGGGAAGCGCGTCTCGCCCGTGTACCTCGCGTGCGGCTCGGCAACGGCGCAGGCGGGCGGCGAGAGCCAGAACGACCGGTAGTACGCCTTGCGGTAGTAGTAGCAGGTGAGCCGGAAGCCGAGCAGGATCGGCAGCAGGAAGAACGCATACGGAACGAGCGGCGGCAGCTCACCCATCCAGGTGCCGAGGTGGCGCGCTTCCGGGACGCACGAGGCGGTCACGCAGGGGGAGTAGAACGGTGTGAGGTAGTGGTACGTCTCGACGAAGTAGTACCGCTGCATGGAGGTCCGGACCAGCGCGTAGAGAAGCCAGAGGACGAGCAGCGTGACGATGATGACCGGCTGGACCCACCACCGGTCGCCGCGCAGGGTGCGCTCGGGGATCTGCGCCCGTCCCGGAGCGCCGACGCCACCGGCGACGGACCCTCCTCCGCCGGAAGCCGGGTCGAGCCTCGTCTCACTCATCTGCGAACCTCCACCGTCGTTGGTCGGGCGCCGTCGCACACTCTAGTGTGACGTGCGCCACGCGGGGTGGAGCGACGCTCCCGACGCCCTGCGAGCCGCCACCTAGGGTGGGCGGATGGTGCTCCACGCAGCGACCGCGGCCCTCGACTGGGTCATGGACAAGTCCCTCGTCCTCGGTTACACGAAGATCGGGCCGACCGTGCGCCGGGCCTGGTGGCCGCACGACCCGGTGCCGGGCGCCCTCGTCGGACGCCATGTCCTCGTCACCGGCGCGAGCGGGGGCCTCGGGCTGGCCACGGCGCGAGGTCTGGCCCGTCTCGGTGCGGTGGTGCACATCACCGGCCGGGACGCCTCGCGTCTCGACGACGCCCGCTCGCGGCTGCTCGAGGAGCAGCCTCTCGCCGAGGTCACGTCCCACGTCGCTGACGTCAGCGACCTCGCCGCGACCGCCGAGTTCGCGCGCCGGTTCGTGGTCGACGTGCCGCGACTGCACGCCGTCGTGCACAACGCGGGCGTCATGCCACCGACGCGGACGGTCACGCCGGAGGGCCATGAGCTGGCTCTCGCCACGCACGTCCTCGGTCCGCACGTGCTCACCCTCGGGCTTCGCGAGTCGCTCGGGGGCGGCGGCCGCGTCGTGCTCGTGACCTCCGGTGGCGCGTACGCCCAGCGACTGGAGGCCAACGACCCCGATTACACACAGGGCACCTACTCGGGGACGGCGGCATACGCCCGCACGAAGCGGATGCAGCTCGTGCTGGCCCCGCTGTGGGCGCGGGAGCTGGCCGGAGACGACATCACGGTTGCCTCGATGCACCCGGGATGGGCCGACACGCCGGGCGTGACGGAGTCGCTGCCCGGCTTCGCGAGGGTCACCGGGCCGCTGCTGCGCAACGCCGAGCAGGGCGCTGACACCGCCGTCTGGCTGACCGCGACCGGCGACCCGATCGGCTCGGGCGGCTTCTGGCACGACCGCCGGAGACGCTCCACGCATTACGCGCCGGTGCGCGTCGAGACGCCGGGCGAGGTCGAGCGGTTCTGGGCCTTCGTGTGCGAGACCACGGGAGTGCCCACGCCAAGGGGCTGACGTCGACTCCGTTCGTGTCGAGCCCGTCGACGCTCCCTCCGTGGCCCGTCGAAGGCGGCATGGAGGCTCGCCCGCTTCGCAGTCGCAGCCCGTCCCGAGTATGCCGCCGCGCTCGCCCGCGGGCTCGCGCCCTGGCAGGTCAGCCCAGTCGTCCGTTGATGCGCTGCGGGACGCCCCAGGGATTGGCGTCGCGGAGCGCGGGGGGAAGGAGCGGCTCGGGGACACCCTGGTAGGCGACCGGCCGGACGAACCGGTCGATGGCTGCCATCCCCACCGAGGTGGTGCCCACCGCGGTCGTCGCCGGGTAGGGCCCACCGTGCTGCTGGGCGTAGGTGACGGACACCCCGGTCGGCCAGTCGTTGAGCAGGACCCGCCCGGCGCGTCCGGCCAGGGTGGTCAGCAGCGTCCCCACCAGTGCGTCCTGCGGATCACCACAGACCGTCGCGGTCAGCTGCCCGGCCAGACCCGAGGCGACGGCGAGGAGCTCGCCCTCGTCGTCGTACTCCACGACGAGGGCGGCCGGTCCGAAGACCTCCTCCCCCAGCCGGGCGTCGGCCAGAAGCGCTGCCGCGGTCGAGCGCAGCAGGGTCGGCGCCGGGGCGTCGGAGGGGTCATCGGCGGAGGGCATCCTCCCGGCAGCAACCTCGACGCCGTCACGCCGGGCCAGCGAGTCCAGCGACGCGGCATACCCCAGGCGGATCCGCTCGTTCAGCAGCGGGGCCCCGCTGACCTTCGCAACCCGCTCGCCGACGAGGTCGACGACAGCCGATCCGCGCGGAACGACCAACAGCCCCGGCTTCGTGCAGAACTGTCCTGCCCCCAGGGTCATCGAGGCCACGAAGCCATCGGCGACGTCCACCGGGCGGCGCTCCGATGCGCCGCGGGTCACGAAGGCGGGGTTCACGCTGCCGAGCTCACCGTAGAACGGGATGGGCACCGGCCGGGAGACGGCGAGGTCGAACAGTGCACGGCCGCCGCTGATCGAGCCGGTGAACGCGCCGGCAGTGATGCGAGGGTCACGAATCAGCGCCCTGCCGGTCTCGACCCCCTCGGTCATGGCGAACACACCGGCCGGGGCCCCGGCGCCCGACAGCGCGTCGCCTACGAGCTCGCCCGTCGCCGCGGACAGCCGGGGGTGGCCGGGGTGGGCGACGAGCACGACGGGACAGCCGGCGGCCAGCGCGGACGCCGTGTCGCCCCCGGCGACGCTGAACGCGAACGGGAAGTTGCTCGCCGCCCACACCGCGACCGGCCCCAGTGGGCGCATCATCCGTCGCAGGTCGGGTCGGGGTCCCATGCCCCAGCCGGGGTCGGCGTGGTCGATGGTCGCGCGAAGGTAGGAACCGAGCGTGATCTCGTCGGCCAGCAGCCGCAGCTGGAAACACGTCCGCACCAGCTCGCTGGACAGCCGTGCCTCGGGCAGGTGGGTCTCCTGCTGCGCCAGCGGGACGAGGTTGGTCGCCCCGGCTTCGAGACGGTGCGCCACGGCCCGGAGCCACCCGGCCCGTTGCTCTGGCGCCGACCCCGCGAGGACGGGGGCCGCCGACGTCGCGACGTCGAGGAGCCCGCCGAGCTGCGCCGTGGCTCCGGCGGGGGTGGGCGTCTCGGGCTCGTGGGGGGTCCTCATCGTGTTCCTCCGTGGTCACGTAGGTCCCGCCCGACGACCCGGACCGGGTTGGTCAGGGCGCCGAGACCGTCGATGGTGACGGTCACGACGTCGTCGGCCCGCAGCGTGAAGGCCTCGTCCGGGACGATCCCGGTGCCGGTCAGCAGGACGACTCCGTCCGGGAAGGACGTGGCCGCGGTGAGCCACCTCCCGAGGTGCGCCGACGATCGGGTCAGCTGCCTCGTGTCGGTCGCGCCGCGGAACGCGACCTCACCACCGCGCTCGATCGTGAGGGCGATGGCAAACGGCTCGTGCGCGACCCACACCGGCACGATGGCCGGGCCGAGGGCGCACGCGCCGTCGTAGACCTTGGCCTGCGGCAGGTAGAGGGGGTTCTCACCCTCGATGGACCGGCTGCTGACGTCGTTGGCGGGGACGTAGCCGAAGAGCTCACCGTCGCGGGTGAAGACCAGGGCCAGCTCCGGCTCGGGGACGTCCCAGCTCGAGTCGGCGCGGATGCCGACGTGCTCACCCGGGCCCACCACGCGCCACCCGGGCGCCTTGAAGAAGAGCTCGGGCCGCTCCGCCGCATACACCTCGTCGTAGACCGAGGCGCTCGCTGACTCGGCCATCCGCTCGTCGCGACTGCGCGCGTAGGTGACACCGGCCGCCCAGACCTCCTGGCCGTCGACGGGCGCGAGGACCGGCCCGGCGAGGTCGGTGAACGGTGCCGCCTCGACCGTGGCGCGGGCATCGTCGAGCGGCAGCGCGAGCAGGTCGCTGAGGCTGCCGTCGAGCAGCCGGTCTCCGTCCTCCGAGCGGACCAGCCAGCGTGGTCCGTCCGCCGTCGCGACGCGCCGCACCGAGCCGATGACGGGGTCAGTGGGACTCACGGGCCACCCCCGGGCCGGTGGCGCCGACGAGGAAGTCGAGGTCCGCGCCGGTGTCGGCCTGCTGGACGTGGTCGACGTAGAGCCGTTCCCAGCCGCGTCGGGGTGCGGCGAACCCGTCGACGAGCGTCTGAGGGGGTCTGCGACGGGCGATCTCCTCCTCGGGGACGTGGAGGTGAAGGGTCCGGTTCGCGACGTCGAGCTCGATGATGTCGCCGTCCTGGACGAGGGCCAGGAGTCCACCCGCGGCGGCCTCGGGCGCGACGTGGAGCACGACGGTCCCGTATGCCGTCCCGCTCATCCGGCCGTCGCAGATCCGCACCATGTCACGGACCCCCTCCTGCAGCAGCCGCTGCGGCAGGGGCAGGTTCGCCACCTCCGGCATACCGGGGTAGCCCATCGGCCCGCAGCCCCGCAGCACGAGCACCGAGCCGGCGGTGACCTCGAGGTCGGGGGAGTCGATCCGGGCGTGCAGGTCCTCGACCGAGTCGAAGACGACGGCGGGTCCGCGGTGGCGCAGCAGGTGCGGCGACGCCGCGGCAGGCTTGACGATGGCGCCGTGCGGCGCCAAGTTGCCACGCAGGACCGCGATCCCGGCATCGGGCAACAGGGGGCGGTCGCGGGGCGTGATGACCGTCTCGTCCCAGACGGGCGCGTCCGTGAGGTAGTCGACGAGCGGCCGGCCGGTGACGGTGATGGGCGTCGGATCGAGCAGGTCGCGCACCTGAGCGAGGACGGCGAGCAGCCCCCCGGCCCGAAACAGGTCCTCCATGAGGAACTCGCCGGCGGGCTGGAGGTTGACGAGCAGCGGCACGGCGGCACCAACCCGGTCGAAGTCATCGAGGCTGAGCTCGATGCCGAGTCGGCCGGCGATGGCCAGGAGGTGGACGACGGCGTTGGTCGAGCCACCGACGGCGGCGAGGGCGACGATGGCGTTGGTGAATGACCCCGCGGTGACGACGTCGCCGATCGTGCGACCCTCCTGCACCAGCTCGACGGCGAGCCTGCCAGACTCGTGCGCCCCTTCCAGCAGCCGGGCGTCGGCCGCGGGGGTCCCGGCGAGGCCCGGGAGCGTCGTGCCGAGCGCCTCCGCCATGACGGCCATCGTCGAGGCGGTCCCCATCGTGTTGCAGTGACCCTTGCTGCGGATCATCGAGGACTCGCTGCGGAGGAAGGACTCCTGCGACAGGTTCCCGGCGCGCACCTCCTCGCTCAGTCTCCACACATCGGTCCCGCACCCGAGCGGCCGGCCGCGGAAGGTCCCGTTGAGCATCGGCCCGCCCGGGACGACGACGGCGGGGATGCCGACGGAGGCGGCGGCCATGAGCAGCGCTGGGATCGTCTTGTCACAGCCGCCGAGCAGCACGAGGCCGTCGATCGGGTTGGCGCGGAACATCTCCTCCATGGCCATCGCGGCCATGTTGCGCCACAGCATCGCGGTGGGCCGCACGAGCGTCTCGCCCAAAGACACGACCGGCAGGTTCAGGGGGATCCCGCCCGCCTCGTACACCCCGTGCTTGACCGACTCGGCGACCTCGTCGAGGTGCAGGTTGCACGGCGTGAGGTCCGAGGCGGTGTTGGCAATCGCGATCTGCGGTCGCTCTCCCGACAGGGCGTTCGAGGGCACCCCACGACGCATCCACGCTCGGTGGAGGTAGCCGTTGCGGTCTTCCGATCCGTACCACTCGCTGCTGCGCAGGCCCTCCATGGGGGGCTCCTCTCGATGGTGGGGTGGCCACCCTTGACGCTACGCCGAGCGCCGACGTTCAGGTGAGGTCCAGGCGTCCTTGGGCGGTCAGGGTCTCGAGGATCTGCTCGTCCTGCTTGGCACGCTCGGGCGCCGTGATGAGCAGGGCGTCCTGGGTGTCGACGACGAGGTCCTTGACGCCGATGAGTGCCACGAGCCCGCCTCCGGCCGCGGTGTCTTCGTCGGGGTTCCCGACGAAGTCGGCGACCCGTCGGGCCGACGGGGCACGCTCTACCGTGAGCAGCTCGCCGAGGCGGACAGACCGAAGCCCGTCGTCGCCCGGCGAGGTCGAGCGTTGGTGGACCTTCGTGTGCGAGCCACGGGATGCCAGTGCCCGTTGGCTGAGCTGGCTGGCCCGTTGACGCGGACCGCCTGAGCTGATCCAGCCTGACGGCAGACGTCGGGTGGGTGCGTCAGGGGCGCACCCAGCAGGTCCAGCGCTCGATCCGCAGGTAGCCGAGCCGCTCGTAGACGGGCTGGCCGTCGTCGCTCGCAATGAGGACGGCGCCCTGGTCGGGCCACGCCGTCGTCGCCGCCCACGTGAGCGCGGCGCCGGCGCCCTGGCCACGGGCCGTGGCGAGCACCGCGACGTTCTCGACGACGGTGACGCCGGCAGCCGAGTGGGCTGCGGCCGTCGCGACCGGGGTGTCGCCGTCGTAGCCGACGAAGACCTTCGTCGGCTCGTCGACGACGTCCGGCCGGTAGAAGTCTCCCGGCGGCAGGTCCGCCATGTCCGGCATGGGGTAGCCCTCGACGAGCACCCGCTCCGCGTCCTGCAGGTGCTGCTCGGTCGTGGCCTCGCGGACGTCGAGCGGCGTCGACGGCGCCGGGGTGACGGTCGACGGGGGTCGGAACATGAGCGGCGGGTGCCCGACGAGCGCCAGCCCGTGGGTGGTGAGGTCGGGCGTCGGGAACGGGCTGATGACGATGGAGGACACGCCCTCGGGGTATGCCGCCCAGAGCTGTCCCACGGTCTGCTCCCAGTCGCGAGGTGGGCTCGTGACGATGGCCCAGTTGAGCAGGGCCGAGACGCCACCTCCACGACCCGCGCACCAGCTCGGCCCCTCGGAGAACTCGCCGCGGGCGGCAGCGGTCAGCGCCCGCGCCCAGGAGACGTGCGCGAGGACGGCCTGGCGCACGAGCGAGTCGGCCGGTGCGAGGTCGTCCTCCCAGCCGGTGGTGAGGTGTTCGCCCTCCTCGGGCAGCATCGAGCTCATGCCACCACCATCGTCCCGCGGTCGGGATCGCGGTGCGGGTTCGGCCGGATCGGTGGGCGCGGCACGGCGGCCCGGCGTGCCGGTCTCAGCCGGCGCGGCGGACGCAGACCTGCGACCCCGTGGTGCGCACGCAGTCGTAGCCCGTGGCCACGAGGGCGCGGACGCGCGCGACGTAGGCGTTCCAGCCGGACTCGCCGGCCTCGGGACGCACGGTGTCGTGGACGATGACGGCGTCTGCCCGCGGCAGGCAGTCGGCTGTCAGGTCGAGGATCGCGTCCGGCTCGAGCGAGTACTGGTGGAAGCGGGGGCAGACGAGCTGCAGGTGACCCAGCCCGACCGCGTGCGCGGTGGCGTCGTTCGAGCCCGCACGGGCGTAGGTGCGCACCTGCGGCAGGGCGTCGAGGACGACGCTGTCCGGCGAGTCGCGCTGGAGCAGCTGCAGGTTCGCCGGGACGGAGCCGGCGGCCGTGAGGGTGAAGTAGGGGTGGAGCGCCCCCGCCGTGAGGTAGCCGGTCAGCAGCAGCACGGCGACGGCACGCCAGTGCGTGACCCGGTCGGAGAGGCGCGCGGCGACGAGCGCGACCGCGAACCCGCCCGGGCCGGAGAGTGTCTGGGCGTGGTGGGGCCAGGTGGCGGTGGCCGCGATGACGACGAGCCCGAGGGCCAGCGAGACGACGACGAGGTCCCAGAGGACCGCGGGGGAGATGGTCTGCCCGGCGGCGTCGGGCGCGGTGTCGGGCGCGGTGTCGGGCGTCCCGTCGGGGGCCGTGTCGGGCACGGGCGACGCGGTGTCCGACGCGCGGGGTCGCCACGAGCGCGGGATCGCGAGCAGCACGACGACGAGCGTGGCCACCGTGACCATGCCGGCGCCGCGACCGTCCTCGGGGAAGGCGCGCAGGAGGTGACCGATGACGGGGCCGTACTGGGAGGCCGCGAGCTCACCCTCGGCGTAGTCCGCGTTGAGCCGGAAGTTCTCGAGCCAGCCGGGCAGCTCGCCGCGCAGCCACATCGCGCCGATCCCGACCGCGAGCAGGGCGACCGCACCGACGACGGCTCGGGCCAGCCCCCTCGGTCCGCCCGTCGACCGACGGTGGAGGGCGACGACGAGGAGCGCCCCGGCGACCACCGGGGCGAGGATGAGCTTGGTCAACAGCAGCAGGCCGACGAGCACCCCGGCCACGACCCAGCGCGAGCGCACCGCGCACGCGACGGCGGCGAGGAGCAGGGCGAGGCCGGGGAGGTGGGTCATCCCGCTCTCGTACGCCGGGCCCGTGAGCAGCAGGGGTGTCGCGCCGAGACCCGCCACGAGCGCGAGGCCGCGCCTCGCCCCGGCCGCACGGGCGAGGACGAGCACCGACACGCCGGCGCCCAGCACCCAGAGCACCTCGAGGACGACATCGGCGAGCGGGGACACGAGCCGGCCGATGGCGAGGGCGTAGTAGAAGAGCGGGTCCTTGTTGTCCCAGACGTCGACGTACAGGCGGTCGCCGGCGAGGAGGCGCTCGGCGACCGAGACGTAGGTGCCGTGGTCGCCGAAGGTGCTCGGCACCAGCCGCGGCAGCGTGACGGCCCAGGCGAGGACGACGGCCCCGACGGTCGCGATGCGGGCCGTCGCCGAGGCGGTCGGGCTGCGCCCCGGGGCCGGCGCCGCAGCCGGCTTCGTGACGGACGTGTCCGGGGCGCTCGTCACGGCTCGCCCCGGCTCAGACGAGGTCGGTGCGACCCCGGGCGGTCAGGGTCTCGACGACCTTCTTGACCTCCTGGGCGCGGTCGGGTCGGGTGATGAGCAGGGCGTCCTGGGTGTCGATGACGACGAGGTCGTCGACCCCGATGAGCGCGACGAGACGCCCGCCCGCGGCCACGGTGGCCGTCGAGTCGATGCTGATGATGTCGTCCACCGGGCCGATCGCGGTGATGCCGGGGAGCTCGGTCGACTCGGCGACGAGCTTGGTGAGCGAGTTGAAGTCGCCTACGTCGTCCCAGCCGAGGGCCGCGGGCACGACCGCGACGCGGCCTGCGGCTGCCGCGGGCTCGGCGACCGCGTGGTCGATGGCGATCTTGCGCAGGGACGGCCAGAGGTCGCGCATCCGGCGGGGGTCCCCGGCGATGGTGCGCAGGTGGTCGACCATCTCGACGTGGTTCTCGGCCAGCAGCTCGAGCAGGGTGGTCGCGCCGACGACGAACATGCCTGCGTTCCAGCGGTACTCCCCGCTCTCGAGGTAGCGCGTCGCGGTCTCGAGGTCGGGCTTCTCGACGAACTCGTCGACCCGGTGGGCGCTCGGCGCGCCCTCGACGTCGAGTGGCGCACCGAGCCGGATGTAGCCGAAGCCGGTGGCCGGCTCGGTCGGCTCGATGCCGATCGTCACGAGCTCTCCGCGCCGGGCGAGGACGACGGCCTCGGCGACGGCGCGCTGGAAGTTGTCCGGCTCGGTGATGACGTGGTCCGCCGCGAAGGAGCCGAGCACGGCCTCGGGGTCGCGTCGCTCGAGGACGGCAGCGGCGAGCCCGATGGCCGGCATGGAGTCGCGCGGCGAGGGCTCCCCGATGACGGCGTCGTAGCCGAGCATGGGCAGCTGGCGGCGCACCGCCTCCTCGTGGGCGACCCCGGTGACCACGAGGATCCGGTCGTCGACGAGGGGCTCGAGGCGGTCCCACGTCGCCCGCAGCAGCGACTGTCCCGACCCCGTCAGGTCGTGCAGGAACTTCGGCGAGCTGCGCCGGGAGATGGGCCACAGCCGGGTGCCCGAGCCGCCGGCGGGGATCACGGCCCAGAAGCCGGGGATGCCTGTCATGGGGGACACCGTACCGACCCGTCCGGCGATGCCCGAACCCGTTGGTGAGGTCAGCCGATGTCGCGACGCCGCAGCGCCGCGACGCCCACTGCGCCCAGTGCGGCGGCGACGACCGTGAGCGCGACGAGGGGCGCCCACTCGAACGTGCCGCCCGGCAGCGCCGGCAGGTGCGTGAACGGTGAGAGGTCGACGAGCCACTGCGGCAGGTCGAGCAGGTCGCCGAACTCGCCGAGCAGGAGGAAGACGATGAGCGCGGCCCAGGCCAGGCCGGTGAAGCGGGGCAGTGCGCCGTAGAGCAGGAGCGCACAGGCCATCACGACCCACACCGCCGGCAGGGTCGAGAGCGCGGCTCCGGTGAGGCGTGCGACCGTCCCGCCGATGTCGCCCGCGTCAGCTCCGTGCACGAGTCCGGCCACGGTGGTGCTGACGACCATGACGACGGCCGACGCGACGACCGCGAGCGCGACGTGCCCGAGCGCCCAGCTGACGCGCCGGACCGGGGTGGCGAGGAGGGCCTCGAGGCGGTTCGTCGTCTCTTCGGTGTGCATCCGCGTGACGAGGGCGATCGCGAGGGCCGAGGCGCCGACGGCCGCGAAGTGCAGCTCCGTGGCGAAGTAGATGTCGGTGATGGAGCCGGCGTCGCCGCCCATGGACCGCAGCATGTCGGCGACCTCGGGCGAGTCGACGAACGTCTCGATGCTGCCGGCGATCGACCCGAGGACGAGGCCGAGGATGACGTACGCGATGACCCAGCCGAGGAGCGTGCCGCGGGCGAGCCGACGAGTAAGGGCACCCGCGGTGCCGATGGTGCTGCGTTCGTGGCCGGCGCGGCTCGGCAGCACGCCGGACCCGAGGTCGCGGCGCTCGAGGAGCAGGTACGCGGCTGCCACGAGGACGACGTAGAGCAGGAGGCCGAGCACGACCACCCAGAAGCGGTTCGCTCCGTAGGGCGACACCTTGACGCCCCAGCCGAGCGGCGACAGCCAGGACAGGAACCGCGCCGGGCTGTCGTCGGCGGCGGTGTCGCCCACGGCGCGCACGAGGAACGCGACGGCCAGGGCACCGAGCGACCACGCCGCCGTCCCGCGGGTGCTCGACGTCAGCTGGGCGGCGACGGCCGTGACGCCCACCCACGACAGGCCCATGACGAGCCAGGAGACGCCGAGGGCGACCGAGCCGGCGGGGTCGAGGCCGACGGCGACCGACCAGACGACGGTGAGGACGACGGTGAGCAGCACGGCGGACGTGCCGAGCAGCACGGCCGCCGTCAGCGCGGCCCGGCGACCGACGACGCCGGCACCGAGCAGCTCGAGACGTCCGGCTTCCTCCTCGGTCCTCGTGTGGCGCCGCACGACGACGTAGGCGAGCAGCGCGAGGAAGACGCCCCCGAGGAGCACCGACTTGAGCGTCGCGATGGAGTCGATGCCGAGGCTCGAGATCGGCCCGTACATCGCGACGAGCGCCGGGTTGGCGAGCGTCGACGCCATCGACGCCAGCGCCGACTTCAGGTCGGGGAAGAGGGCGAAGGTCGCCTGGGCCGACAGCGCGACGAAGGCGGCGAGCCCGAACGCGCTGACCGGCACGAGCACCCGGTCGCGGCGGGCCGCGAGGCGCAGCAGCGAGGTCGTCCCGGTCAGGCCGATGCTGACCGGGCGGGCGGGAGCGACCAGCGTGGTCATGATGTCGCCGTCGTGGTCGTGCGGTACTGGTCCATGAACAGCTCCTCGAGCGTCGGCGGCGCGCTCGTGAGGGCCGTGATGCCGTGGGCGCCCAGCACCTCGAGGAGTCGTCCGAGGTCGTCGCCGCCGACGGTGCACGTCACGCGGTCCCCGGTCACGACGACATCGGCCACTCCCGGGATCCCCGAGAGGGTCGAAGGGTCGACGGGGTGGGCGAGCGTGGCCCGGACCGTCGTCCGGCCCAGGTGGCGCAGGTCGGTCAGCGTGCCCGACTCGACGTTGACGCCGGCACGGATGATGCTGACGCGGTCGCACACCTGCTCCACCTCGGAGAGGATGTGGCTCGAGAGGAGCACCGTGCCACCGGCCTCCCGGAACTCGTGGACGACGTCCCGGAACACCGCCTCCATGAGCGGGTCGAGGCCCGAGGTCGGCTCGTCGAGGAGCAGCAGCTCGACGTCGGACGAGAGGGCCGCGACGAGGGCGACCTTCTGACGGTTGCCCTTGGAGTAGGAGCGGCCCTTCTTGGTGGGGTCGAGGTCGAAACGCTCGATCATTGAGGCGCGGCGCTTCTCGTCGACGCCCCCGCGCAGCCGGGAGAGGATGTCGATGACCTCGCCACCGGTGAGGTTGGGCCAGAGGGCGACGTCGCCGGGGACGTAGGCTAGGCGGCGGTGCAGCGACTCCACCTCGTTCCAGGGGTCGCCCCCGAGCAGCGTGGCGCTGCCGCCGTCCGCGCGGAGCAGGCCGAGCAGGATGCGGATCGTCGTCGACTTGCCGGCGCCGTTGGGGCCGAGGAAGCCGTGGATCTCACCGGTGGCCACGTCGAGGTCGAGCCCGTCGAGGGCGACCGTGTGACCGAAGGTCTTGCGCAGGTCGTGGACCTGGATGGCGGAGGTCATGAATCGACAATACACAACTTTCACTGTTTACTGAATGCTATGAGAGCTGGGTTAGGGTCGACGCAGGCGACGGAGGAGGAGTGGTGACGGTGGTGCGACAGCGGGCCGCTCGGGACGAGCGGGCGGTCTCCGCCTACGTCGAGCGCCTCGGCGACACCCTCACCGACGCCGGTATGCCGCGTCTGGCCTCCCGCGTCTTCGCCCAGCTGCTCGCCGACGACGACGGCCGGATGACCGCGGCGGAGCTGACCGAGTCGCTCGACGTGAGCCCGGCCGCCGTGTCCGGGGCCGTGCGCTACCTGACCCAGACCTACATGATCGGCAAGGAGCGCGAGCGCGGGTCGCGTCGCGACGTCTACGTCGTGCAGGCCGACGCGTGGCACGGAGCCATGCTCTCCCGCGACCGGATGCTGTCCCAGATCGAGACGAGCCTGCGCGCGGGTGTGCCCGCCGTCGGTGGCCTCGACACCGAGGCCGGCCGGCGCCTGCAGCTGTCGGTCGCGTTCCTCGAGTTCCTCGCCGACCGGCTCGGCGAGCTCGAGGGGGAGTGGGCCGCCCACAAGGCCGAGATCACCCGCAGCTGGCCCGTCGACGCCTGACCCCTCAACCGTCGAGAGGCCACAATCTGCCGCCTGGCCCCGTCGAGAGGCCACAGGCTGTCGCGACCCGGGCTCACGGCATACGCCCTCGGTGACGTGAGATCGGCAACGTTCGCCCGCCGGTCGGCAGTGGGGGACCGTCACGCCGATACGCTCGGCAGCATGGCTGACAGCACTGGTGCGCGCTCCGAGTCCGACCTGCCCATCGAGCCCGTCTACGACGCGTCGGCCCTCGTCGGCTTCGACGCCGACAGCAAGCTCGGCGCGCCCGGCCGCTACCCGTTCACGCGCGGTGTCTACCCGTCGATGTACACCGGCCGTCCGTGGACGATGCGCCAGTACGCCGGCTTCGGCACCGCCAAGGAGAGCAACCAGCGCTACCACCAGCTCGTCAAGGCCGGCACCGGCGGACTCTCCGTCGCCTTCGACCTCCCGACGCAGATGGGCTACGACTCCGACGAGGCCATCGCGCACGGCGAGGTCGGCAAGGTCGGCGTGGCCATCGACAGCCTCGACGACATGCGCACGCTCTTCGACGGCCTGCCGCTCGACAAGATCTCGACGTCGATGACGATCAACGCCCCCGGCTCGACGTTGCTCCTGCTCTACCAGCTCGTCGCGGAGGAGCAGGGCGTCGCCGGTGACCAGCTGACCGGCACGATCCAGAACGACGTGCTCAAGGAGTACATCGCCCGCGGCACCTACATCTACCCGCCGCGCGAGTCCCTGCGCCTCATCGCCGACATCTTCGCCTACTGCCACAAGGAGATGCCGCGCTGGAACACGATCTCCATCTCCGGCTACCACATGGCCGAGGCCGGGGCGACGCCCGTGCAGGAGATCGCCTTCACCATCGCCAACGCCGTCGAGTACGTCCGCGCCGCCCAGGCCGCGGGCCTGCACGTCGACGACTTCGCGCCCCGCCTCTCGTTCTTCTTCGTCGCGCGCACGACCCTCATCGAGGAGGTGGCGAAGTTCCGAGCCGCCCGCCGCATCTGGGCGCGGATCATGAAGGAGGAGTTCGGCGCCCAGAACCCGAAGTCGATGATGCTGCGCTTCCACACGCAGACCGCCGGTGTGCAGCTCACCGCGCAGCAGCCCGAGGTCAACCTGGTCCGCGTGGCGCTCCAGGGTCTCGGCGCGGTGCTCGGCGGCACGCAGTCCCTGCACACCAACTCCTTCGACGAGGCCATCGCCCTGCCGACCGAGAAGGCCGCGCGCCTCGCGCTGCGCACGCAGCAGGTCATCGCCTACGAGACCGATGTGACGAAGACCGTTGACCCGTTTGCGGGTTCGTACGTCGTCGAGTCGATCACCGACGAGATCGAGACGGCCGCCCTGGCCCTCATCCAGGCCGTCGAGGACAAGGGCGGCGCCGTCGCGGCCATCGAGCAGGGCTTCCAGAAGGGCGAGATCGAGCGCTCGGCCTACCGCGTGCAGCTCGAGATCGACAACGGCGGGCGCACCGTCGTCGGCGTCAACCGCTTCGTCCTCGACCAGGAGGACCACTACGAGCCGCTCCGTGTCGACCCGACGATCGAGGCCGACCAGCGGGCGCGCCTCGAGGCCCTGCGCGCCGACCGCGACGACGACGCCGTGAAGTCGGCCCTGAGCCGCCTCCAGGACGCGGCTCTCGGCACCGACAACCTGCTCTACCCCATGAAGGAGGCGCTCGCCGCGCGCGCCACCGGGGGCGAGGTCGCGCACGCGCTGCGTGAGGTGTGGGGCGTCTACCAGCCCCGAGAGACCTTCTGACGAGAGGCTGTATGCCGTGTGCCCGGCTCGACGGACCGCCACGAGTTCCGGCGCGGCTGAGTGCCGAGCACGACTACGACGCGGTCGGCAGGTTCGTGGCGGTCGGCCGGCGCACGGCGACCGTCTCTCGCAGGGATGCCACGACGTAGTCGGGCTCGAACATCACCTCGTCCCAGGTGAACCGAAGCACCACCCACCCGCGCGCCCCCAGCCCCGTGTAACGCCTGCAGTCGCGCTTCAGGGCTGCCCGGGTGCCGTGGTTGTCGAACCCCTCAGCCTCGATGACGATGCCCAACGACTGGTCGGCAAGGTCCACCTGGGCGAAGAAGCCGCGGCCCTTGACCACGTGCTGGGTCACGACACTGAGTCCGTCTACCCGCAGGCACAGGGCGCGCAGCACCGACTCGAACGGGTTGGCAGCCCCGCGGTCCACGTGCTGGAGCACTCGGCCGACCTTGCGCCTCGACCGAGGAGGCAACCGCAGCGCCAGATCCCGGACGACTAGAGGCGACAGGCCGGCGCGCCATGAGGAGTCGGCCACGGCAAGGGCCTCGTCGAACGACAGGTCCAGGCAGCAGTCGATGACTGTGCGCGCCGGACTGGTGACCCAGCTGTCCACGACCTCGTCGGCCTGCAGATCTCTCCAGTGTCGATGCACGCCTTCGCGCGCCGGGTCCCTCAGCTTGCGGCCCCGTGGCAGAGTCACGTGTGGCATGTCCGGCTCGTGCTTGACCGCCCAGCCCCAATGCAGCGCTGCCGTGAGGTGTGACGCGGTCGCACTGAGGGATTCTGCGATGTTGCGCGCCGCAGTCAGGCTCGATAGGCCGTAGCGACCTCGGCCCAGTCGCACGACACTCTCATCAGCTACTGCGCGACGCAGTTGGCGACGGCGCACGGCGGGGCGTAGCTCGGCCCACCGTGCACTGCCGCCGAGCTGGGCCAGCACTGTCCCGACATCCATGGCTTCAGGCTGCCCGGGCGACACGACCGGTGGCTGACGCCATCCACAGGTCCGACGGACCGCCAAGACGCCGTCCATGGCACTGGACTCACGCACGCGACACCCGGCACAAGCCAGTTCGTGGCGGTCCGTCGGGACCGAAGGGCGTATGCCGTCTAGCTCGGTCGCGCTCCGACGCGGGCCGCCGCGGCGCTGCCGGCGCTGACCCCGGCGCGCAGGGCGCTCGACCGGTCCTCGCCGCCCAGCCACGCGGAGAGGAGCCCCGCGTTGAAGGCGTCGCCGCACCCGGTGGCGTCGACGTTCTCGACGACCGGCGCCTCGGCCGACTCGTCGACTCCGGCGGCGCCGACCCATCGGGCTCCGGCGGCGCCGTACGTCGCGACGACCTCGTTCGTGTGGTCGAGGATCGACGCCAGCCCACCCAGGGCGGCGACCTCGTTCTCGTTGGGCAGCAGCAGGTCCACGCCCGAGACCCACGACAGGAAGGTCTCGACGCCCTCGCGCTCGATGAGTGCCGGTGACTGCGGGTCGACCGACGTCGTCCACCCGAGCGAGCGCGCCTGGCGGAGCGACTCGAGGCCGGCGGCGCGCGACCCGGCGTCGAAGAGCACGTAGCCCGAGAGGTGCAGGTGCGGCCGAGGGTCGGCGGGCAGACCGAGCGCGGCCAGGTCGACGTCGGCCACCGAGAAGGCCTTGTTGGCGCCGCGGTCGGGGAACATCGTCCGGTCGCCGTGCGCGTCGAGCAGGATGACGACCATGCACGTCGGCAGCGTCGGGTCGACGGCGAACGCGCAGGTCACGCCGGCGGACTCGAGCTCGCTCCGACACGTCGCGCCTGCGGCGTCGGCGCCGACGCGGGCCACGAGGGTCACCTCGGCGCCGAGGCCGGCCAGCCACGACGCGGAGTTGCCCCCGGCACCGCCGGGCACGAGGGCGACGGCGGAGGGCGTGTCGGAGTGCCACCGGATGTCACCGGAGGGGCGGGTGATGACGTCGAGCCCGACGTCACCGACGACGACGACCGGCCGGGTCCTCATGCGCCCGAGGCCGGGGCGCCGGCACCGCGGGCACCGCCGGCACCGCCCGTGGCCCCCGCCGACTGCGTGGCGACCTCGGCCGCCACCTCACCGGCGAGCCGCGCGTTGGACAGGACGAGCTCGACGTTGGCGCGCAGCGACTCGCCGCCGGAGTGGTCGTGGAAGTACTCGAGGAGCCGCGGCGTGACGTCCTTGCCGTGCACGCCCTCACGTTCGAGCAGCGCCAGTCCTTCCTCGACGAGCCGGTCGTGCAGCCCTCGCTCGACCTGGCGGTCGGCGGGCAGCGGGTTGGCGAGGACGACCCCGGCGGTGTCGGTGCCGAGACGGCTGCGCGCGACGACGACCCGGGCCGCCTCGGCCGCCGACTCGACGCGCCACGGCACGGGCTGTCCGGAGTCGGACAGGTAGAAGCCGGGGAACGCGTCGGTCCGGTAGCCGAGCACCGGCACCGACAGGGTCTCGAGGGTCTCGAGCGTCCCGGCCACGTCGAGGATCGACTTGACGCCGGCGCACACGACGAGCACCGGTGTGGACGCGATGACCCCGAGGTCGGCGGAGACGTCGAAGGTCTCTGACGCACCGCGGTGCACGCCACCGAGGCCCCCCGTCGCGAACACCCGGATACCCGCGAGGTGCGCCAGCGCCGAGGTCGACGCCACCGTCGTCGCGCCCGAAAGACCCAGTGCCGCAGCGACACCCACTCCCTGACCGAGAGCTTGGCGATGTCGGGGTCGGTGCACACGCGTTCGACCTCGGCGTCACCGAGGCCGATGTGGACGACACCGTCGAGCACGGCGATGGTCGCGGGCACGGACCCTCCGGCGCGCACCGCTCCCTCGATCTGCCCGCCGATCTCGATGTTGTCGGGGTGGGGGAGGCCGTGGGCGAGGATCGTGCTCTCGAGGGCGACGACACCGACCCCGGCATCGAGGGCCTCGCGCACCTCCTCGTGGACGACGAGCAGGTCGGACTCCGGCAGGTGCTGCGGCATGGCCGACACCCTAGTTCTGCCGGCCCGGGACGCCGACGTACCCCCGACCGCTGCGGGGGCACGCCGCGCACTCGCGCATCCCCGGGATCGCGTAGATGAAGCAGCACGACACCCGGGTCGGCTCCGCCCCGACGCTCTCGCCCGCCGCACCGCGTGCGAGCCGCACGGCCGTGCCCCACATGTCCTCGACGACGCCCCACCGCTGCCGCGAGCCCATCCGCACGTCGGGGGCGTATGCCGTCACGACCTCCGAGACGAGCGCGAGGTATGCGGCGTGGCCGCGTCCCAGACGTCGCGCCGGGTCGTCGTCCACCTCGAGCGACGTCCGCTCCGGGGCGACGACGACCCGGAACGGGTTGAGCGCCGGCGCGAGCTCGAGACCGAGCCCGGCGGGCGACGGGACGAGCAGCCAGGGACCGAGCGCGGCGGCATACGCGATCGGGGTGGCCGCCACCTCGCACCACCACTGGAGCACGAACGCGGCGGGCACGTGCGGCCGCACGGTGGCGGCGTTGCGTCTTTCCATCTGCGTGTGCAGCGCCGAGCGCCATGGTGCGAGGGGGTCCGCGCCGGCCCGCACGTGGGCCACGACGTCGGCGTTCCAGACGGTCGCGGGGGAGGGACGGCACGTCACGGTCGTGAAGGGCAGCGCCCGGTCGACGAGCCCGACGACGTGACGGACGGCCTCCGGTCCCAGGGGCGTCCCGGTGGGTGCCTCCGACTCCACGCGTGACCTCTCCATCCATCGTCCGACCGGCCGCGGCGACCCACCCTGCGGGGGTCGCCCCCCATCCTCTCGCTAGACTCTCGTGCTCGTGACCGACCGCTCCGCTTCGCTGCCCTTCGAGGCCATCGCCCGAACCGTCGAGCAGCACGCCGCGGAGCTGGTCGCGATCCGCCGCGACCTGCACACGCACCCGGAGCTCGGACGTGGCGAGGTGCGCACCACGGCCCTCGTCGCCGAGTGTCTCGAGCGGGCCGGCATCGGCGTCCGCCGGCTGCGCGGCACGGGGCTCGTCGCCGACCTCGGCGCCCCGAACCCCTCCCACCGGATCGCGCTGCGGGCCGACATCGACGCCCTCCCGATCCGTGAGCAGACCGGGCTCGACTTCGCGTCGCGGACCGACGGCGTGAGCCACTCGTGCGGTCACGACGTCCACACCACGGCGCTCATCGGTGCGGCTCTCGCGCTCAAGGCGGTCGAGGAGCGGCTCGTCGCCGCGGGGGTCGGCGCCCGGCTGGTCTTCCAGCCGGCCGAGGAGCTGATGCCGGGCGGGGCCGAGGACGTCGTCGCCCAGGACGGCCTCGTCGGGGTCGACCGGATCTTCGCCCTGCACTGCGACCCCAACCTCGACGTCGGCCAGGTGGGCCTGCGCGTCGGCGCCATCACGGCCGCCGCGGACCAGGTCGAGGTCACGCTGTCCGGACGGGGCGGCCACACGTCGCGCCCGCACCTCACCCAGGACCTGACGTACGCGCTCGCGAAGGTCGTCACCGACGTGCCGGCGGTGCTCTCGCGACGGCTCGACCCCCGCGCAGGCGCCGCCCTGGTGTGGGGCTCGATCCACTCCGGTGGCGCGCACAACGTCATCCCGTCGTCCGGCAAGGTCGGCGGCACGCTCCGCATGCTCGACGCCGGCATCTGGGAGGGCGTCGAGCGCCTGCTCGAGGCCGTCGTCCACGAGGTCGTCAAGCCGTATGCCGTCCAGGCCGACGTGCTGATCACCAAGGGGGTGCCCCCGGTCGTCAACGACGCGGGTTGCATCGACGCGCTCACGGCGGCGGTGACCGGAACCGGCTCGTTCGTCGCCCCGACGCCGCAGTCCCTCGGGGGCGAGGACTTCGCGTGGTACCTCACGCACGTGCCCGGCGCCATGGCCCGGCTCGGGATCCGCTCGCCGGGTGGCCCGACCTACGACCTGCACCGCGGCGACCTCGTCGTCGACGAGGGCGCGATCGACGTCGGGGCCCGGACGCTGGCCGGTGTCGTGTTCGCCGCGGCGGCCCGGCTGGCCGGCACACCGGCCCTCGGAGGCGTCTCTCCTCTGAGCGCGGTCGCGGATCGGTAACACTTCCTGCGACTTGCCCCGAGCCGTTCAGATCTTGTCGTGCCGGGGTCTACAGTTCCGTGCTATCTGGGCCGATGTCGTCGTCGGCCCCGCGGAATCTAAGGAGCACCTCTTGCGTCACGCAACCAAGGTCGCGGCCGTTGTCGTCGCCGCCGCGCTGGGCCTCGCGGCCTGCGGCAGCAGCAGCGACAACACGCCCGCGGGCAGCAACACCTCCGCCGGCACCGGCACGCAGGCCACCGGCAAGAAGATCGTCGTCGGCATCGCCTACGGCGTCGGCGGTCGTGGTGACCAGTCCTTCAACGCCTCGGCGGCCGTGGGCCTCGACAAGGCGAAGGCCGACCTCGGTGTCGAGTTCAAGGAGGCCACGCAGGTCAACGGTGAGAGCGAGGCTGCCACCGAGGAGCGTCTGCAGCAGTTCATCGACGCGGGTGCGACGCATGTCATCGGTGTCGGCTTCGCCTACGCCAAGGCCATCGGCACGGTCGCCAAGGCCAACCCCGACGTCAAGTTCGCCATCATCGACGACGCGTCCCCCGACTCCGCCGGCCCCAACGTCGCCCAGCTGACCTTCGCCGAGGAGCAGGGCTCCTTCCTCGTCGGCGCGGCCGCCGCCCTCAAGTCCAAGACCAACACGGTCGGCTTCGTCGGTGGTGTCGGTGTCGACCTCATCAAGAAGTTCGAGGCGGGCTACGTCGCCGGCGCGAAGGCGGCCAAGCCGTCGATCGTCGTCAAGAGCCAGTACCTCTCGCAGCCGCCGGACTTCTCGGGCTTCAACGACCCGGCCAAGGGCAAGACGGCTGCCGAGGGCCTCTACCAGGGCGGCGCCGACGTGGTCTACCACGCTGCGGGCGGCTCGGGCAGCGGTGTCTTCACGGCTGCCAAGGCTGCCGGCAAGCTCGCCATCGGTGTCGACTCCGACCAGGCGCTGACGGCCACGCCGGACGTGCGTGACGTCATCCTCACCTCGATGATCAAGAAGGTCGACGTCGCGGTGTACGAGTTCCTCAAGGCGGCCTCCGCGGGCACCGACATCACGGGCAACAAGGTCTTCGACCTCAAGGCCAACGGTGTCGACTACGCGACCACCGGTGGCAAGGTCGACGACATCAAGAGCCAGCTCGACGGCTACAAGGCGAAGATCATCTCCGGCGAGATCACGGTCCCGACCAAGCCGTAGTCGGCCACACCCAGCACCACCTTCTGCACCACACCCTGATGGGGAGACACGGCCCGTGCGGCGCGGTAGCGTCGTCGCGGGCCGTGTCCGTCCCCACGCACCGCCGGTCGGTCCGACCGGACCCGGGGTCGGTCCGTGACGGCCGGCCCGGTGCCCTGACCACTTGCTGCCCGGAGCCCGAACTCCGGGCCCGGACGAGGAGTTGTCGCCATCACTGCATCCGCACCCGAGCGACCGGCCGCCCCCGCTGGGGCCGACTACGCAGTCGAGCTGGAAGGCATCACCAAGCGCTTCCCGGGAGTCGTGGCCAACAAGGACATCGGCTTCAAGGTCCGCAAGGGCACGGTCCACGCGATCGTCGGTGAGAACGGCGCCGGCAAGTCGACGCTGATGAAGATCCTCTACGGCGTCCAGCGCCCCGACGAGGGCACCATCTCGATCGACGGCCACGAGGTGCACCTGCACTCTCCCTCCGACGCCATCGCCGAGGGCATCGGCATGGTGTTCCAGCACTTCCAGCTCGCCGACAACTTCACGGTCCTCGAGAACGTCGTGCTCGGTGCGGAGAAGCTGCACGGCATCGGTGAGGGCGCGCGCGCCGAGATCCGTCGCATCTCCGACGACTACGGTCTCGACATCGAGCCCGACGCGCTCGTCGCCGACCTCGGGGTCGGCGCGCGCCAGCGCATCGAGATCCTCAAGGTGCTCTACCGCGGCGCCAAGATCATCATCCTCGACGAGCCGACGGCCGTCCTCGTGCCGCAGGAGGTCGACGAGCTCTTCGACAACCTCCGCGAGCTCAAGTCGGAGGGCCTGACGGTCCTGTTCATCTCCCACAAGCTCGACGAGGTGCTCTCGGTCGCCGACTCGATCACGGTGATCCGGCGCGGCACGACCGTCGACACGGTCGACCCGTCGTCGGTCAACGCGCGCCAGCTAGCCGAGCTCATGGTCGGTGCGGAGCTGCCGACCCCGCAGACCGAGGAGTCCACGGTCACCGACCGAGTCGTCCTGCGCATCGAGGACATCGTGCTCTCCGGTGCCGGTGACAGCCGCAACGTGCTCGACGGCATCTCGCTGACGATCCACGCGGGCGAGGTCCTGGGTATCGCCGGCGTCGAGGGCAACGGCCAGGCCGAGCTCGTCGAGGTCATCATGGGGATGCGCGAGCCCACGTCGGGCCTCGTCTTCCTCGGCGACACGGACATCTCCGACTGGCGCACGCGCGAGATCCGCGAGGCGGGTGTCGCCTACATCCCCGAGGACCGGCAGCGGCACGCCCTGCTGCTCGAGGCCCCGCTCTGGGAGAACCGCATCCTCGGTCACCAGACGGAGGAGCCGAACGTCCGGGGCTTCATCATCAACGCCGCGGGCGCGAAGGCCGACACCGAGCGGATCGTCAAGGAGTACGACGTCCGCACGCCGTCGATCAACGTCAAGGCGGGTTCGCTCTCCGGCGGCAACCAGCAGAAGCTCATCGTCGGCCGCGAGATGAGCCACCAGCCGAAGGTGCTCGTCGCCGCGCACCCGACCCGTGGCGTCGACGTCGGCGCGCAGTCGAGCATCTGGGACATCATCCGCCAGGCCCGCCGCGACGGCCTCGCCGTGCTGCTCATCTCGGCCGACCTCGAGGAGCTGATCGGCCTCTCCGACACCATCGAGGTGATCCTTCGGGGTCGGCTCACCGGCACCTTCGACCCCGACACCGTCACTGCCGAGGACCTCGGTGCGGCCATGACCGGAGCTGCTGGCAGCGCGGAGGAGACCCGATGAGCACCTTCAGCCCCCGCAAGCTCCTCCTCGCCGTCGCTGCGCCCCTGCTCGCCCTCGTCGTCGCGTTCCTCGTGACCTCGGCGATCCTGCTGCTCCTCGGCGACCCCGTCGTGGAGGTCTGGCAGACGATCCTCAGCTGGCCCAAGCCGCGACAGCTCGTCCAGATCGTCAACGGTGCCACCGTCTACTACCTCTCGGCCGTCGCCGTCGCGGTCGGCTTCCGGATGAACCTGTTCAACATCGGCGTCGACGGGCAGTACCGCGTCGCCGTCTTCGCCGGGGCGGCGTTCGCCGGTCAGGCCTGGTTCCCCGGTCCGCTCAACGTCCTGCTGACGATCGTCGTCGCGATGGTCGCCGGCGGCTTCTGGGCGAGCATCGCCGCCTACCTCAAGATCCGGCGCGGCATCTCCGAGGTGATCAGCACGATCATGCTCAACGCCATCGCGACCGGCGTCGTCCAGTGGCTGCTGCTCAAGGTCGCGGTCAAGCAGCAGGGCAGCAACACGATCTCGACCAAGCCCATCCCCGAGTCGTCCCAGCTCTCGGGCCTCGGCCTCATCCCGGGCGCGACGAACAAGGTCTACACGCTCATCCTGCTCGCGGTCCTCGTCGGCGCGCTCTACTGGTTCGTCATCAACAAGACCCGCTTCGGCTTCGACCTGCGCGCGACCGGCCGCTCCGAGAGCGCGGCGATCGCCAGCGGCGTCAAGGTGCCCCGGATGATCGTCACGACGATGATCGCCTCGGGCGCGCTGGCCGGCCTCATCGGCATGCCGCTCCTCTTCGGCCAGGACCACAGCTACGGCACGACCTTCCAGGCCGGGCTCGGTTTCGCCGGCATCGGCATCGCGCTGCTCGGTCGCAACCACCCCCTCGGCATCGCGGCCGCGGCGCTGCTGTGGTCCTTCCTCGACGTGCAGAGCAACGCGCTGCAGATCCGGGCCGGGGTCGCCTCCGAGGTCGTCTTCATCATCCAGGGCGTCATCCTCTTCGCCGTCGTCATCGCCTACGAGCTGATCCGTCGCGCCGACGTGCGCCTCGAGCAGCAGCGGGTGGCGAGGGAGCTGGCCGCGACGAGATCCGATGCCCCCACCCCGGAAGGAGCGACGGCATGAGTGTCACCGGTCTGGACGCCGGCACCGCGAAGGTCACGGCCAACCCGCGTCGGCTCCGTCTGAGCCCGCTCCAGTGGGTCGGCGTCTTCCTCGGCGCCGTCCTGGTCCTCTCCGTCCTGCGCGTCGTCACCGGCGCCAACGACGTCGACTCGTCCGGGCTGCTCATCGCCGCCTTCGGCCTCGCGGTTCCCATCGCCCTCGCCGGTCTCGGCGGTCTCTGGTCCGAGCGAGCGGGCGTCGTCAACATCGGGCTCGAGGGCATGATGATCCTCGGCACCTGGGGTGCCGGCTTCCTCGGCTACCACCTCGGCCCCTGGTGGGGTCTCGTCGGTGCCGTCATCGGTGGTGCCGTCGGTGGGCTCATCCACGCGATCGCCACGGTGACGTTCGGCGTCGACCACATCGTCTCCGGTGTCGCGCTCAACATCGTGGCGCTCGGCTTCGCGAAGTACCTCTCGGTGCGCTTCTTCAGCACCCTCCCCGGAGGCGGCCCGACGCAGTCGCCCCCGCTCGAGGAGCTGCCGACGATCAGCATCCCGGGGCTGTCCGACGCCCTCGGTGACCTCGAGCAGCAGCACATCTTCTTCATCTCCGACCTCGCCGGCGTGCTCCGTGCCTTCTGCACCAACGTGTCGGTCGTGACGATCCTCGCCGTCCTGCTGTTCATCGCGACCGCCTACATCCTCTGGCGCTCGGCCTTCGGTCTGCGCCTGCGCTCCGTCGGTGAGTCCCCGGTCGCGGCCGAGTCGCTCGGCGTCAACGTGCTGCGCTACAAGTTCGTGGCCGTCCTCGTCTCGGGCGGCCTGGCAGGGCTCGGCGGTGGCTTCCTCGCCCTCGTGGCGGCCAACGTCTTCCGTGACGGACAGACGGGCGGTCGCGGCTACATCGGTCTGGCCGCCATGATCTTCGGCAACTGGCGCCCCGGCGGGCTGATGGCGGGCTCGGTCCTCTTCGGCTACACCGACGCGGCCCAGCTGCGCGGTGGCGGCACGACGGTGCACGCCTTCCTCCTGCTGCTCGCCGTCCTGCTCATCGGCATCGGCATCTGGCAGATCCTCCGCAAGGGCCGCACGGTCCAGGGCATCATCGGCATCGTGGTCGGCGCGGTCGTCGGCACCTGGTACGCCCTGACCGACATCGTGCCGCCGGAGCTGTCGAGCACGCTCCCGTACGTCACGACGCTGCTCGTGCTGGCCTTCGCCGCGCAACGCCTGCGCATGCCGGCTGCCGACGGGCAGATCTACCGCAAGGGTGAGGGGCACTAGTGGCCGACACGTCGAGCCCGTCCCCGGGAGCCGTCGACGCGGTCGACTGGGAGTCGCTGCGCCTGCGCGCGGTCGAGCTCATGGAGCGGGCGTACGCGCCGTACTCCAGGTTCCGGGTCGGGGTCGCCGGTCTCGTCGACGACGGCCGCGTCGTCTCCGGGTGCAACGTCGAGAACGCCGCCTACGGCGTGGCTCTCTGTGCCGAGTGCGGCATGGTGTCCGAGCTTCACGCCTCCGGTGGCGGGCGCCTGACGGCGGTCTTCTGCGTCGGCGGCGACGGGCAGGCCCTCATGCCGTGCGGGCGCTGCCGGCAGCTCCTCTGGGAGAACGGTGGGCCCGAGTGCCTGCTCATGACCCCGGAGGGCGTGCTGCCGATGTCGGCGGTCCTGCCGCAGGCGTTCGGGGCCGAGGACCTCCGTCACGCCGAGGGCTGAACCCGTCCCGACCCGGCCGGCCTCCGGCGTCGGCGGCGCTGGGACATGATGGTCCCGTGAGTGAAGCCTTCGATGCCGTAGACGTCATTTCCGCCAAGCGCGACCGGGCCGAGCTGTCCGACGCCCAGATCGACTGGGTCATCGACGCGTACACGAGGGGCGCCGTCGCCGAGGAGCAGATGTCGGCCCTCGCGATGGCGATCTACCTCAACGGGATGAACGCGCGCGAGATCGCCCGGTGGGCCGACGCGATGATCCGCTCGGGCGAGCGGCTCGACTTCTCGGGGCTGTCGCGCCCGACGAGCGACAAGCACTCGACGGGGGGAGTGGGCGACAAGATCACCCTGCCGTTGGCGCCGATCGTGGCCGCGTGCGGCGTCGCGGTCCCGCAGCTCTCGGGCCGCGGTCTCGGGCACACGGGCGGCACGCTCGACAAGCTCGAGTCGATCCCCGGGTGGCGGGCCGACGTGACGAACGAGCAGATGATGACCCAGCTCGAGGACGTCGGCGCCGTGATCTGCGCCGCCGGCTCCGGTCTCGCGCCCGCGGACAAGAAGCTGTATGCGTTGCGCGACGTCACCGGCACCGTCTCCTGCGTGCCGCTGATCGCCACGTCGATCATGAGCAAGAAGATCGCCGAGGGCACCGGGTCGCTCGTCCTCGACGTCAAGGTCGGGTCCGGCGCGTTCATGAAGGAGCTCGGGCAGGCCCGGGAGCTCGCCGAGACGATGGTCCGCCTCGGCACGGACGCCGGCGTGCGCACGGTGGCGCTGCTCACCAACATGGAGACGCCGCTCGGGCTGACGGCGGGCAACGCGCTCGAGGTGCGCGAGTCCGTCGAGGTGCTGGCGGGTGGGGGCCCCGGCGACGTCGTCGAGCTCACCCTGGCGCTGGCCCGCGAGATGGTGGCCGGCGCGGGCCGTTCCGACGTCGACCCGGCGGACGTGCTCGCCGACGGTCGGGCCATGGACGTCTGGCGACGGATGATCCGGGCGCAGGGGGGAGACCCCGATGCCGAGCTGCCGACGGCCAGGGAGACCCACCACGTGCTGGCCCCTGCCGACGGGGTGCTCGTGCAGCTGGATGCGCTCGCGGTCGGCGTGGCCGCGTGGCGCCTAGGCGCCGGGCGCGCGCGCAAGGAGGACCCGGTCCAGGCGGGCGCCGGCGTCGAGCTGCACCACAAGCCCGGGGCGACCGTGCGCGGGGGCGAGCCGCTCATGACGCTGCGCACCGACGAACCGGAGCGGTTCGAGCGCGCGCTCGAGGCTCTCGAGGGCGGCTTCACCATCGCGCCGGAGGGCTCGCGCCCGGACCTGCCGCCCATCGTCATCGACCGGGTGTCCTGACACCGACGTCGCACGGCCCGGATGCGACGCCGAAAGATGGCGTCTGCGCAGGTCAGAGGGCTGCGGGTGCACGTCCGCCGGACGGTCAGGGACCCGATTATGAGATCCCCGGGGGCCCATGTAATGTTCTCTTCGTCAGCCCGACAGGGAGGAACGGACGCCACCGCGGCGGTGAGAGATCACCCAGCGAAGTTGGCCGGTCCCGGGGCTGAGAAGCACGGTCCGAAGCACTCCGGTTGATCCGGTAAGGTTCGGACGGCCCCGCAGTCGGGTCTCGAGTGATCGGGACCGCGAGTCGGGAGTTCTGGACTCGCCCGAGCGATCGGGTACGGTCCGGAGCGGTCCGAAGCACTCTGGTTGATCCGGTAGGCTTTGGGGGTGGTGCCGCTGATTCCAAGCGGGTTGGGCCTGGTCGTCCTGAAGG
>NZ_LMSW01000002.1:6986-46650 GCF_001429645.1 Terrabacter sp. Soil810 | reverse complement strand
GGTCCAGCCCGCCCAGCGCCTCGTTCAGGACGCGCTGCTCGCGATCCAGATCGAGCGGCACCAATCCCTCGGGCGCGGCGATGGCGGTGACGACCCTGATGTCGCCGGTGAGCAGCGGCGACAACCGCGACACATCGGTCGCCAGGAATCGTAGTTGCAGCGATACTGGTCTGGTGCCTGCTTCTTCTGCCCCAATCCCGTCAGCACCCAGTGACGTGTCGGAACGGCTTGGAGACTTCACTGGCCGGGACTGGTTGTTCAGAGATGTCGATGCCTGGTTGACGACTGGTGCTCGGCGATTTGTGCTGATCGGCGGACCAGGATCAGGCAAATCGACAATCTCTGCTCGTTTGGTGAAAGACCGTATCGCCGGTACGCGGGTGGGGCCCGCTTCCCGATTACAAGCATGGCATTTCTGTCGCGCCCGAGACGACACGACAGTGCTCCCCGAGAAAGTTGTCGACCAGCTGGCCAACCAATTGGCAAACCGCGTGCCAGGCTACCTTGCGGCTCTAGATGACCACGATCACCAGGGAAGCGCATCGGCAATGGTATCGGGAAGCGTTTCTGTCTCGGGTCCAGTAGCTTCCGGCGCTTTAGTGGCCGGTGTTTACGCTGAAGAGATTCACCTTGAACTGCACGACACCGATCCATACCGTCGGTTCGACCGCATGATTCGTCATCCACTTACTCGACTTGCTGAAGCGCGGCGCCTCCCCCCACAGATCATCATCCTGGTCGACGGCGTCGATGAGGCTCTAGTGTTGGATGCCGGCGTGGGCCTCGTCCAATTGCTGTCACGTGTCAGCGGACCCGATGGCGGCCTTCCTGCTCAGATTCGGTTCCTATTCACAACTCGACCGGACGAGCGCGTCCTACAGAAACTCGGACCGGCCGACCTTGATCTCGCCGACCCGCTTGTTGACGACACTCTAGAATACATCAGGCGACGACTGTCGAACAAGTTAACAGCAAACGATGCGGAGCATCTGGCTGGCGACATTGCGAGTGCTGGCGCGGGGAATTTTCTTTACGCCCGGCACGTAGTCGATGATCTGCTCTCTGATCCAGCCACCCTCGCCACCCGCAACCGGGCCAGCATCCATTTGCCGCAAGGGCTGGAGGAGCAATACCGTGAGTACTTGGGCCGCGAGATAGCTCGGTCCGACGACACGTGGGAGGAGCGCTTCCGTCCCCTACTTGGTGCCCTATCGGTGGCGGCGGGCGAAGGGCTGACCGCCAGCCAGCTGGCGGGCATTACGCACCTACGGTTGTCTCAAGTCAACGACTCGATAAAGCGCCTCGGACCATATCTCGCAAGATCGACTGACGGGCCTCGTCGCATATTCCATCAGTCATTCGTAGAGTATCTTCATGCAGATGGCGTTCACTATGTGTATCCCGACGAGAGCGAGCAGTCCACCGCCAATTGGCTGCTTGAGTCATACGGGCACGACTGGCATCGCTGTCGCGACAAGTACGCACTCTCCTACACCGTGTTGCATTTGGTGAACGCCGTTCAACTAGCCTCTACCTCCGAGATTAGGACTCGATTCTGTGCAACGTTGGGTGGCCTGCTGAGTGATTTCGCATATCTTGAGGCGAAAATTGCACGTGCCGGAGTGCAGGCCCTTCGACAGGATCTTGAGCTAGCGATTCCAGTGCTTGCCGAGAAATCAGGGGACGCGGGACCAGAATCTCAGGGTGATTGGTTGTATCCAAGATTCCTGAACTCGGTCTTGGACCGGCTGTCTTATAGCCTGAATGAGTTTGACCTAGAGAAATCCCCGTCCTACTTCGCCCAACAGCTACGAAATGGCGCATGGGAACTCGATTCGGAAGATCTCGTCCGTCGTGCGGATGAGCGACTGGCGCAACTTCATATGCCAAATTTGGCAGTTCACTGGACAGCTCGTAAGCAGCCCCGAGCACTTAAGAAAGCCTTGACGCCAGGATTGTTGAGATTTCGCGATAACGGTGTGCTCTCGATAAAGTTTGACAACGCGAATCATCCTATTGCAGCTCTATGGGACGGCGCTGTTGTTGTCCTGGACCTCTTGTCCGGAACAACTGTTGCAAGGATGTCAGCAATTAGGACGGGCGACGAGTTGTTGGATTGGGCGGCAGCATCCGAGATGGCGGTCACGAGTGATGGCAGGGTTTTTCGAGCTTCGGGACCTGATATTCAGGTGTGGGACGCAATGACAGGACTCGAACTCAAGGATCAGCCAAGCAGTCTACCAGGGGATATCATTGCTGTGGCTGTCACCCCAGACGGCTCGTTATTGGCAGCCGTCGTTCGCATGTCGGTTTCACCCGGCCACTGGGCGGTGTATGTGCAGAGGACGCACGCAGGACGTTGGCGCCAAGTCGCTCGGTCGGGTTACCAAGTGACAGCGTTGGGAATAACTCCGGAAAGCATCGCCGTCGCTTTCGACGGCGGGCGCGTTAAAGTCTGGCCCACAGAATCCCGGGCAACTGCGATGGCAATACCCTACGATCGTTCCGTACGCGTAGCGGAGCTCGCTATAAGCGGCATGGAATTAGTCGCGGTCCGCTCCGACGGCATTCTGGACATGTGGGATCTCAGAGATGCAGCCCGGATTCGCTCGATTCCTCTGATGCCGGTCATCAGTCCGCAGCCTCAACCCAGACGCTACTCCTCCCCGCCAGACGTACTGAGATGGGGTAGATATACCGCGATTTCTCTGGAGGCGCGCCGTCTTGTGTGCTGGTTCCACGACGGCCTGCTCCGATCCTTTGACCTCGATACGGGCAAGGAAATTGGTTGTGTCCAAGGGCCTCGAGCCTTGGTAACCATCGCGATTACGAACAGTGGGGATCAGGCCGTAACGGCGTCTCCGGATGCAGCGGAGCAACTCCAATTGTGGGACTTATCGACTGTCACTAGAGAAGCTCCCGACACTCGCGGGCATGAGGGCTTAGTGAACTCTGTTGATCTTACGGATTATGGCACTGTCGTATCGGCGTCGGATGATGGTCGCATCAAAGCCTGGGACATAAGGGATGGCACCGAACTCAAATTGTCATCTGTAGACCCATCTGGCTGGATCCTGTCGGTCAAAGTGGCTCCGAATGGCCGGATAGTTACCGGTTCCCAAGACGGACGGGTGCGCGTCTGGGACACGAAGACAGGACGCGTCATTCGCTCTATGCGTGGGCATAAGGACAAAGTTACATCTATTGCCCTCTTGCAAGAGGGAGCGCGTGTTGTTTCAGCGTCAGATGACGGAACTCTGAAGATGTGGGATTTGGGATCCTGGCAGATGTTGAGGACCCTGCAGAACGACGGTGGACCCGTTAAGTGTGTGGCGGTACGCAAGGATTCCCGCCTAGTTGCCTCCGGAGGGCTAGACCGTCAAGTCAAGATATGGGACGGTGAGTCTGGAAATCTTGTGATGGCGTTGGAGGGCCACGAAGGGGTCGTGACGTTCGTTATTTGGATCGGGCAGTACGTGGTTTCAGCCTCGTACGACAAGACAATTAGGATTTGGGATCCGCGGACAGGCGATTGCTTGCGAGTCCTTCACGGACACGCCGGTCCGGTGTATGGGCTTGCTGCCAACTCCATCGGCGACTGCGTATTGTCTGCTTCGTGGGACGGCACCGTGCGCGTATGGGCCGTCGGTGACGGCCATGAAATGGTGCGGGCATCCCTGGGAACACCTCTGGGGTGTTTGACGGTGGCGAAAGACGATGAAACCATAATTGTGGGCGACGCTACAGGAAACGTTTGGTGCTTGTTGCTCCGCCACTTGGCCCGTCCTACTTGAGGTGGGGAGTCAGCGACTAAGGCTGAGGGGCCGACCTGGAGGCCGGTCGAGACCTTTCCAAGATCTGTAGGGACCACGCTACCCAGCCGGAGGCCTCGGCGTGTCAAGCCCACGGCGTGTGCTGTTTTGCGCTCGGGCCTGATCCCTGCCGCGGTTGCGGAACGTGGTCACCGTCTCGACCAGGTGGGGATGCCCTATCGCGCGACGAAGGGATCGGCAACAGCCCACCCTGCTGCGGCGGCGGCCGCGCCGGCCAAAGGCCAGCTCGCCCTGACCGGTCGCCAGCTTCTGCGTCCTGACTCGTGCCATCTGAGGTCTGGGTGCCGATTCCGGCGGCGTTTGTGCTCGTCAGCGGCGTACGCGCGAGCTGAGTGACACAGCCCGCCGGCTCGGTAGGGTCGGGGTCGTGGTGTTCGTGCGGAAATCGCCGGGTCGGTCGGGCAGCACGAAGGTCCAGATCGCGGAGGGACGAGCTGGCCGTGATGTCGTTCTGGAGCACGTCGGCACCGCGCATGGTGAGGCGGAGCTGGCGGTGTTGAGTGCCGAAGCCAAGCGGCGGCTGCGGCCGGGGCAAGACACGTTCGAGCTCGACGGGCTTGGCCTGGACGAGGCTGAGGGTTCGCCCGCCCGTCCTGGGGTGATCACCGGCAGGCGTAGCGCGGTGCTGTGGCACGTGCTGTCGAGCGTGTACGCCCGGCTGGGGTTCGACTCTGTCGGGGATCACGCGTTCCAGCAACTGGTGCTGGCCCGGATCATCGAGCCGACGTCGAAGGCAGACTCGCTGCGGTCCTCGAGGAGGTCGGTGTCGAGCACGCGTCGCCGCGCACGATGTTCCGGTCGCTGCAGCCGGCTGCGGTGGGTGACTACCGCGGCCAAGTCGCGGCGGCGTGCTTCACCCACGCCGCGGCCAGTGGCGATGTGTCGTTGTGCCTGTACGACGTGACGGTGCGCCGTGAGGCGCTTGTTGTTCGAGCGGAGGTGAGAGACCTTTGCCTGATTCCCTGCCGTAGCAGGGGGTTTGAAGCTGGGGGCAGCCTGACCGGGGAGACGTCCGGGAGGGCGGGAGCAGCCCTGACGAAGCCGTGTCGCGTCAGCACCGTTGGATGACGTGAGCGCGGCGAGCATGCCGAAGAGGTATACGCGAGGAACCGGTGTCATCACCTGTCTTGACGTACTACCGCCTGAAACCAATTGGATATGGGGCGGGCGCGGTCGGCCACCTGCCGGACTTACGGGTGGGTGGACCGTCCGGGGCACGAGTTACTCAGCCGGTTGACCAACGTCCCCGGTCAGTACATCTAGGTCACCGGTCAGGATCGATCTCTGAAACTTCGGCATCGTTGCGTCGCTGTGGTCGCCACCGACGGCGACGATTCATATGAATGGAGCATCCACCCGGAGCAAACGACGTGGCGTGATCCCAGGGATCGGCCAAGAAGGGAAAGTGTCGACGGCATGGTCACCGACGGGCCAGGGTCAGCCCGACGGATCCGGTGTTGCAGGGCCTGGTCGCTCTGGGTCCGCAGGCGGATTGTCGATCCGGGCGAGGAGGGCTCGCGCTTCGGAGGCGACCTGCGTGTCGCCGGCGGCTAGGACTGTCAGCGCGGTCACCGCCTCGTCCACCGCTCCGACCAGCACATGGAGCAGGGCGAGATGGAACCGCGCGTCGAGATCGTCAGGATCGAGCTCGATCGCGGTGAGCAGCGCCTCGCCCGCCGTGCCGTGGTCATGGTTGACCAAGGAGGCGACACCAAGCTGGGTCCAGACCCGGCTGGACCGTGGCGCCTGCGCGGTGGCTCGATGCAGTATGTGGACCGCCTCGCCCGTGCGGCCACCCACCGAGAGTGCAACGGCCAGGCCGATCAGCAGGTCGACATCATTTGGCCGGACGGCTACAGCAGATGCCCATGCTCGTTCGGCCTCCTCGGCCCGTCCCAGGGCAAGGAGGGCTCGCCCCAGCGCATGCCATGCGAAGTGGTTGCGCGGGTCCAGCCGGACCGCCTGGGACAGCGCAGACAAGCCTGCGCTGATCTCACCGAGCGCAAGTCGGGACATGCCGATGTGCGCCCATGGGGCGGTGCGCTCGGGCTCGAGCGCGAGCGCCTGTTCGGACTCGTCGATCGCCTCGGTATGCCGGTCCGTCAACGCGAGTACGTAACCGAGGTTCGCGTGCGCAATGGGGTTCTTGGAGTCTACCGCGATCGCCTCACGGAACAGCGACTCCGCGCCTTCGACATCTCCCTCGGCCAGCCGCACGGCACCCCGGTTCACGGAGTTCTTGGCAGGTGATTCATCGAGCTCGGCCATCTTCGTCTCCCGTTCTAGCCGACAATCTGCTTGACCAAGCCACCGATGAGTTCCTTGGGCTCGATGTGCGGAATCGTCCACTGAATCTGGTCGTATGACACCGCGAACGGCTTGCTCGACTCGTAGTGGATGGGCAGCGTGAGCCCGAACCTGAGGTTCGATCCGTACTCAAAGGCCGCTAGATTCCACGTCTGGTGGTACAGCTCGACGGTGGTGAGCCACAGGTCGGCGCTCACGTCGACAAACGCGTTGATACCGAACTTGAACTTCGGCTCCACGAAGATCTCACCCTTGGCGTCGAGGACGACTCCGGCAGTGGGCGTCCAGGTCACCGTGCTCGCAGCCGACGCCTCACCGAAGACCCCGATCTCGCCGAACACCTCGAGGCCCGCCTTGGCGCTCACCACGGGTATTCCCGCGCCGACGGATCCGTCAACCGACAGCCGCAGGTACGCGAAGGCAGGAACGGCGAACTTGGCGTTGCCTGAGACGGTGGTGTCCTCGGGCTTGGCCGGGTTGTAGACCACCTTCAACACGGTGTCGCGCAACTGCCCGGGCCCGACCCCGGCCTCGACTTGGACTGCCCCGCCTATCGAGGCGAAGATCCCGATCCGTTGGCCCGCAACGGCGACGCCGACGATCGGGATGTCGACACGAAGGGAAAGCAGCTCCTTGTCGATCGGCTGCACGTCGAACACGTCGAACGTCGGTGGCAGCGCGACCTCGCCGCTCACCTCGACCTGGCCGTCGGGAGTGAGCTTCAGGCCGACCGTGCCACGGAGCCAAGGGGTGAGCTGGAGCGTGACCGTGCCGTCGCCGAAAACGGCAAGCCTCCCGTCGGCCTTGGGCGGCCCGGCGGGCTTGCCGTCCGGACCGATGGCCTGGTTCGTGGCTCCGACGTGGACCGTGCCCTTGGCGAAACCCTTCTCGTAGCCCAGCTGCGCATCGACCGCGAAGGCGCCGTCCTCGTACCGTCCGGTGATCTTCCCCGTCACACCGGGGATCGACGGCTCGAGCGCGAGGTCGCCGCTCAGCGAGTGTTTGTCCGACCCTTCCTTGATCGTCGCCGCCAGCTTGCCGCTCTTGATCCCGGGGATCCCCTCGCCGAGCTCGATCAGCCCCGTGATCTCGGCACCGTTCTTCTCGTCGTACTTGAAACCCAGGGTCCCCTTCTTCACGCCCTTGATCGCTGGCACGAACTCGCCGTCGGCCGTGATCGCCTCATCCGAGATACCGACCCGCGCTCTCGCTGACTTGATGCCTTTGACCTTGCCGGGAGGCACGCCGAGCTCACCCTCGGCTCCCCAGCTGCCCTGTTCGTATGAGACCCTAATCCTCGCCGGCTCGAACATTTTGGAATCGAAGTCCAGGCTGCCCTGAAGCGCAAAGGCCGTGCCAGTCGCGCCCTTCTTGGCGGCCGCTCCGATAGAACCCGTCGCGAGCTTGTCGATCCGTATGCCGACCTCGCCGCTCACCTCAAGGCCTCCGGTTGTGGCCGACAACGTCAGCGCGCCCCCAGTCACATGGAGCGGGCCGGGGAGTGACAGCTCGCCGCCAGTGATCGTCGCTTCGATGCCTAGCTCGCCATCCTTCGAGATGACGTAGATTGACGCCTTCTCAAGGATCTTCCAAGAGGGCTTGGGTATGAGGCCTCTGCCCGAAAGGCCGAGGTCCATGTCCGCCTCGAGCGTGTCGAAGGCTACCGGACTCGCACCGCGGACCTCAACTGGTGGCTTCGATCGCATAGCCTCTATCGACTTTTGGTCGATGTAGCCACCCCAGGGAACCACGTTGGGGATTCCCAACAAGGATATCGGGCCCTGGGCCAGTGGCCTTGTAAGGCCACGGTCCTCGAACGCGATCCCGCTGATCGTCCCGACCTCACCCGTTGTGTCGTGGTTCGGGCCGTCGTGCTTCCAGACCACAGAGCGCAGCTTGTTGAACCCGATCACCGACTTGTAGTCGTACGTGGCTGGGCCTGAGATGTTGCTCTTTCCTGCGTCCTTCTTCTTGGGATTGCTGACGTGCCCGCCTGCCTTGTCGCGATAGATGGCAAGTGTATCCTGAGTGCCCTCAAGCCTGTCGACCGCCTCATCGTCCAGCTTTGAGAGGCCAGCCATCGCCTCAATCTGCTCCATTTCCTTGAGCTCGAAGTATTTGTCCTTGGCGGGTTCCGGGAAGTTGCTCGCTGCCGCCAGCTTCCAGGACACCGTCCAGTCGTCCGCTCGCACCGTCCGCTCGTCCTGCGGTTTGGCAAGTTCTGGATTTGCCTGCTTGAGAAAATTCTTGACCTGCGTTGACACAACTTTCTTTATCTCGTCTCCTGCTGCCATATTGACGGACCGGTTTAGGAGTTGGAAATTGTCTATGACGTCCTGTCCGCCGATCTGGTGTTCATGAATATGGTCGACCTCCCACTGGGCAAATGTCCCGCTTCTATTCCAAGGCGGAATCGCCAAGAGGGGCGCAATATCATCGACCGTCCCGAAGTAGAAGAACTTGCTGCTCTTTTCTCCCTTGAATTGAAGTTTGTAGGGGCCCTTGTCGTCCGCCATCCCGGGCAACGATTTGATCTTAGATTGCAATGCCTTCGAAGCTGGGCCCAGAACCTTATCCTTATTCGTGAGCCATATGCTGCGCTGCTTGTCCTGGCGCTTCTCAGAGAGTTTCCGCCAGACGATTGGAGATTTTGTTCCCGCCACCTTGAAGCCAGGGACCATGATTTGATCGAAAGTGAGGGTATGCGCGTCCGTGTCGATCGCGCCCAACTCATTGGAGACCTTGGTTTTGGTGCCCACCGGGACGTGTGAGGGGGACGCCGATTTCGAGGCATTCGAGTCGGCGCGACGGATGATGGCGCCGCCCAGACCAGGAGCCACCTTCCGGTTCACACCCGGCCGCTGCTGCACCACATGGGTCAACTCGTGCGCCAGCAGCCAGCGGCCAACTGCCGACGTCGGGTCGTAGGCGCCGGATCGGAAGTAGATGTCGTTGCCACGGGTGAACGCCAGCGCGTCGATTCCACGGGCGGCGTTGTCGGCCTCGGCGTCGTCGTGGACCCGGACGTCGTCGAACGGTCGCTGGAATCGCGACTCGAACTCGGCGCGGACGGCATCGGGGAGTGGCGCGCCCTTGCCGCGGCTGGCGTCCAGGTAGTCCTGGAGCTCGGGGGACACGACCGGAGTCTCGCGGGACGGGGCTGATCCGGCCGGCGCCGGCGGTTCTGGCTCGGGCGCCGGGGTCGCCGACTCGGCGGGCCGCTGGCCGGCTCCGGCGGGCGTCTGGCCGGCTCCGGCGGGCGCGGCCACCATTGGGGCGGGGCCGGCTGGTGTCGCCGTGTCCGGACCGGCGCCGCCGCCGGCGCCGGTGTTCGTGGGCTTCACCGTGGGCTGGCCGGGCGGCTTCTGCTCCGCGGCCGGGTCTGCGGCGCGGCGCACCGGCTCCTGTGACGAGGTTCCAAACCCGGGCGCGGCACCGTGCGGCGCGTCGGTGTCGCCGCCCGGCCGGACGGGTGCCGGCGTGCGCATCACATGGTCGGCTGCCTGGTCGGCCTTGCGCTCGGCGTCGTCGCCGGACCTGCGGACGACGGACGTCCGCTGGAGCTGGCGTTGACCCAGACCCTGCGTCGCCGCCGTAGGTGTTGTGCTGGCAGCGGCAGTGCCGTCCCGCTCGTCCTTGACGGCGGGCTTCGCGTCGGGCGGCTTCTTGAGATCGGCGTCCGCCCCGGCGCTCTCGCTGCCCATGGCATCACCCCTCGACGATGGTCACGATGGTCAGGTAGACCCGCGCGACGACTCCCGGCCCCGGGCGGAAGTCGACCGCAACCTTGGTATTCGCGGGGTCGAGGCCGATCTCCTTGATGATCGACTGCGCGCGATCGACTGCTCGGGTCGACCGAGCGTCGCTGACGCCGGTCGCCGTCCAGATGACCGCGCTGAAGATGCCCGAGCTGGCGTGCTGCGTCTCCACGTCGCCCTTCCACTCGTCAAGGCGCGTAATGACGTCCTTGGCGGGCGGATCGACCAGCTGCCCCGACCGGTTCGAGCTGGCGAGCACGGTGAACACGTCGGCTGGCGCCGCGGCGAGGAGCTTGACGTCGCCGTCCGTCACGGCCTTCAGCAGGTCCGCGTCGCCCAGCGTGTCTACTGCGACGACCTCGACGGCGTCACTGGTGTAGCCGATCAGGAAGATGCTGCCGTCGGTGTCGACCGACATCTGTGCCGCCGGCGGATTGGGCAGAATCTCGAACTGGCCATCTGCGTCCATCGTCGCGCTCGGGGCCGTCGCTGCGACGAGTGCCTTGGCCCGGGGCAGGCCAACCGGGAGTTCCGTCGAGGACGACGACCTCGCGTATGCGGCCAACACCAGCGCGTCGCCGCCCCGGGCCGCCTCATAGCGTTGCCGCCACTCGGCAGCTGAGGAGCGGAGGGTGGCGGTGCCGGGGTCGAAGACGACAAGCTGCACGGCTGTCGGGGTCCAGGGCACGGGTGCAGTCCCGGTGAGCAGGAACCTCCGGTACTGCTCCGCCTGGTCCGCAGTCTCGGCCGTTGCCACCCACACCGCGACCTGCGCGGGTCGCAGCTCCGGCCCGGCAGCCGATCCGGCATACTCCTCGCGCAGGCGGCGCCGGAACAGCACCCAGTCATAGATCGGGCGGATGCCCGAGCGCCCGACCTCGACACCCTGGTCGGGGAAGAGCAGGGCGAGGTTGTCGTCGAAGTACGACGGGTCCTTGGGATCGAGCCCGGCCAGTAGCTGCAGGGCCGAGATCGCGGCGTCGCGATAGTCGTTGCCCGGCTGGTCGATGGCCTGGGTCTCCTGTGCGGTGAACTGCGCCTGCACGTCATCGGGTCCATTCGCAACCGCCGTACCCAGGTCCCCGGTGGCCTCGATGGGCGATCCCTGCCACATCACGGTGACCGTCGCCCGGGAGCGGACGTCGACCAGCGTGAGGTCGGACTGCGGCCCCGACTGGTCCCGGGTCAGCTCCATACGCCTGCTGAACGACGTCTTCTGCTCGGCAGCGCCGGAGCCCGTGGCACGGACCAGCCCGTCGACCTGGACCGTGAGTTTCTCGCCACCGGGACCCGCTGTCAGGAAGAGCCGCTGGAGCACCCCGTCGACCTGCACGCGCATGCCGATCGTCGCCGCTGCCTGTGGCATCACGTGCTCCCACGTGCCGTGGATGATCGTCTGCTTGCCGTCGCCCAGGGCGAAGGGGTCCATGCCGACCCAGAGGCTGCCGCCCAGCGCCCCGACGCGACCGCCTGCCTCAGCAACGTTGACGAACCTCGCTCTGCTACGAGTGACTCGATGCTGGGCTGCTCCCAGGGCCGTGGCGTGGGCAACCTGGCGGAGCAGCTCGTGGGAGAGTCCGCCGGTGCCGAAGGCCTGCGCGCGCATCGTCGCAATCGCGCTCCCGAGTGTCGTGGCACCGCGGGCAACCTCGGTGAGGGCGCTCATTACCTCCTTGATCGAGCGCGCGTCCGTCCCTGCCACGGCGGCCCGGACCGAGATGCCGCCGCTCGTGCTGAACCGACCGACCCCTTGGAACCGCAGCCGCGCGGCGTCCGCTGCCGCTCGCAGACCGAGCTCGCGCCCAGGCTCCCTGACGCGTTGCGGCAGCACGAAGTCGACGCTGAACCCGTGGCTCGTCGACCCTTCGGTCGACGCCTCGACGACCCCGTCCGGGACCAGGACGTCTACCAGCTGACGGTGGGCCGGGTCTGCCAGTCCTCGAACGAGCGAGATCCGCTCCATGTGCTGGGCGCGTTCGAACTCCTGCGCGATCTGGTCCCGCCGCACCGCACCGACCCGGAGGTCGATGCCGGCGCCGAACAACGTCTCGAGATCGCTCCGCAGGGCGGTCGCGGTCGTGGGGGTCACCCGGAGGTACCCGGTCGGCGGGACCGCGACGAACCCCGCCGCGGTGAGGCCGCCGCTGGCCGCGGATGCGTCGGTGCTGGCGAGCTGACTCTGGAACTGCAGCACCTGTGCGATGAAGACCGCCCACGGTCGCTGCTCGACCTGGTTCGCCCAGTAGGTGCGCGGTCGCGTCTCCACCAGGTCCCGCCGCGCGATCCAGTCGTCGTGCCACGCGACACTCGAGCCATTCCACAGCAGGATGCCGATGTCGAGCCCGACGCCGCCCAGGTCGGCGTCGGGAGACTCTCCCCCTGACCAGCCCGCAGCGGACAGGGACTGGCCGGACATCGGTGTCCACGTGCGGTCGCGCTCGTCGTCGAAGAACGCTGAAGCGATCCGTGAACGGAGGAACTTCGACTCGTCCGCGAGCCCTGCCGGTGGGGGTGGCAGGGTCAGGGGCGGCATCAGCCGCGCGGAGATGCGGACGCCGTCGACCGTCGTCGGCCGGTCGCTGGACGAGGTGCACCCGCAGTCGCAAAGCCGGCCAAGGACCTCGGCGTTGCCGGCGAGCTGTGTCTGCCGGCTGAGAGCAACGATGTAGACGCCGGAGGGCGGCGTCCCGACCGAGGCATCTGGCTGCTCGGACGACGACACCAGCCGTGCGAACTCGACCGTGACCGCGGTGTTGAGTGAGATGAGTCGGCCGGACCTGTCTATCCCGGCTCCGGAGCCCACCGTCACGGTGGTGCCCGTCGAGGACAACGTGAGTCCGTACCCGCATCCCGACCCCGCGGACCGCCGGCCGACGTCGATGTACGCCCGCTGTGCCAGACGCTCGAAGTTGAGATCGTCGGCACGAAGGAACCTGCCGTCGAAGTAGTTCAGACCGAGGTTCTCGGGAGACGTCGGTGTGACGACGAACCCGGCCACGGACTCGGACGACGCGATGCTCGGGTTGGCCGTGTCCGGGCCTTCGGCGAGCCGCATCTGGTCGGGGCTCATGACGCACCGTCCTTTCGCAGAATGTCGACGACGTCTCGGCCGTCGGTCCGGCGGGCGGCGGGGTCGCCGACGCGACCAGCCAGCGGGACGAGGTCTGCTTCGCACAGACCGAGCAAGGGCGTGGGGCCAGTGCCTCGGACCAGGACCCGGTACCAGATGTCGCCTGCGTCCTCGGGAAGGCGGAAGCTGATCCGCGCATCGTCCTCGGCAGTCGTCTCGGCGTAGCGCGTCCGGACCCGGATCGGCTGGCTCCATGACGGATTCGCGGCAGCGCGATCGATCGAGTGAACCTCCAGCGCGTCGCCGATCGTGCCCTCGACAACGTTGCCGGTGAGGTCGATGTTGACGCGACCCTCGGAGACGAACATTCGGCGGACCCGTGGTCCTCCGGCATCCGGCGCGAACCGCGGCCCGACCAGACCCGTCAGCGCCTCGAGAAGGAGCTCCTGCGTGACCATGGTCGGGACCGACGTACGGCGCACCGAGAGATCGATCGGCTCGACCGTGACCTTGTACGCGTTGTCCGAGCCTCTCTCGATGACGATGCTCGGAAGGTCTGCCAAGAGGATGCAGCCCGGCCCGTCGCACGGGAACAGCAGGGTCCCTTCACCGCCGGGTTGATGGCCCGGTGGCCTGAACTGGGCCGCGGCCTTCGCGGAGACCGCCCGGAAGGCGTCCACCCAACCGTCCGGTTCTCGCGGCAGGTCCGGAACGGTGCCGTCCCGCACAAGGCTGCGAAGCGGCTCGAACGCATCGTCGAACAGGCACGGCGCGCGATCCTCGCCCGACTCGCCACGTGGCGCGCACAGGTCATCAGACCGGGTGTACGGCTCGAGCTCGAGCCGTCCGAACTCGTGCACGCGCGAGTACTGGACCGAATCGTCGCCCTGGGCGCAGCTCGAGCTGACCGACGGCACCCTCCTGCCCAGGCAGGTGGTGTGGCGCACCCACAGCCGGGCGCTGAACCTCCACGGAGGTGACCCCGTCCCCGGTTTGAAGCCGGTGTCCGTCGCCTGCCGCTCGCGGCACCAGGCCGGCAGGTCCAGGCACATCTCCGCGCCGCAGGCGACTTCGCGCCCCAGCGCGTCCACGGCCAGTCCAGGACTGACGCGGAGGCTGTCGCCGTTGACGAGGGCGACGTCGAACCCCCAGATGACGCCTGCGCCGTGCTGCCACGCCTGGTGCAGCCGGAGCTTTCCACGCGGGTTTGCGCCGAGCACCTGGAAGTCCGAGACACCGAGGAGCATCCCGTAGTGCGCCAAGAGGGAGTTGAACGGGTCGACGGTGAGCGCGCTCGCCAGTTCCGATTCCTGCGCATCGCTCTGCTGCGGGGGATCCCATGCGGTCATTGCCGACTCCTTTGGCACTCGTACGTCGGCGTGGTCTGCACGCCATGGCCTGCGTGGGCCGACCGACTCGGCGACCCGGGGTGCGTTCGTGTCTCAGGCATGGGCGAGCCCTCCGAGTCGGCGCCCGTGTCCATTGCCGACCGTGTGCAGCAGCGGTGGTGCGCCGGGGTAGGCCATCCCGGCTTTGTCGTGCTCGCGCTCGATCGCGCGCGCCAAGTGTTCGTCGGTGATGGTTGGAAGCTTCCGGGGTGTGTCCGGATCGCCGGGCTCGTCCGCCGCATGGTCGCCCGCAGCCAGGTAGCCCGCGGCGGTCGCGGCGTTTCGGATCAGGGCGCCCGTGAGGTCGTAGAGCGCTGCGAGGTCCTCGAGACGCACATCGGGTGAGAGCCGTGCCCACGTCGGCGCGTGCAGGCGCCACAGGCGCTCCCGGGCGGCCGCGTCCGGCAGGTCGAACGGGACGATGAACTCGAGGCGGCGCGCGAAGGCCGAGTCGAGGTTGCGTCTGAGGTTGGTCGACAGCACGACCACGCCGTCGTACGACTCGATACGGCCCAGCAGGTAGGCCGTCTCGATGTTCGCGTACCTGTCGCGAGCGTCGCCGATCTCCGTGCGTCTCCCGAAGAGTGCGTCGGCCTCGTCGAAGAACAGCACGCTGGCCCGCTCCGCGGCGTCGAAGACGTTCTCGAGGTTCTTCTCGGTCTCGCCGATCCACTTGCTGACCAGGAATGCAAGGTTCACCACCAGCAGGTCGCGGCCCAGGGCTCGTGCCAGGACTTCGGCACACAGCGTCTTGCCGGTGCCCGGAGGGCCGTGGAACAACATCCGAAGGCCTCGCTCACCGCGCCGCGGCGCGGGCTGGTCGGGCCGGGCATGGAGTGCGCCCTGCAGCTCGACACGCCGGACGGCATCTCGGAGCAGCCCGAGGCGATCGTCGGCCAGGACGAGGTCGTCCCACGTCGCACGTGGATGTACGAGGACGGCTCCCTGCGGAGCTGTGCCGGACAGATGACGCTCGACAGCGTCCGAGAACGTCCTGTGGCGCGATACGTCTGTCTGGTCACGTCCGAGTGCGAGCCGACCCCGGAGGTCGGTCGCGGCCAGGGCCAGGTCGCGCGGCTCCGCGGATGCGGAGGAGCGTGCGTCCTCGAGCCGCAGGTCGGGTGCCGCCGATCGAAGGCCGGCGACTCGGTCATGGTGACTGAGCGCGGCCACCGGCACGGGGATCAGCGCGCGCGGGTAGGCCGTCAAGGCGCTCGAGCCACGCGCGACGAGCAGCGGCAGGGTCACGTATGGAACCGACAGCTCGAGTGGGGAGCTCGAGTCACCGGTCTCGCAGAAGACCGGGATGAGGTCGCGCACGGCGGCGATGACCATGGCCAGCTGGACATCGCGGCTGCTCAGCTGGGGCGCCCGCAGGATGACCGGCTCGTTGCCGCTCACCCGGACGAGCGCAGCGAGTCGTGCGGCCGCGGCACCGGGCCGGTCGCCGAACGCGCCGAGCGCGTAGGCGCGGCGCGCCTCGATGGCACGTCGTGCGGTCAAGACCCCGGGCAGGTCGAGCCACTCGTCGAGGCCCCAGTCGGGACTCGGCAACGGGTCGGCGGAGAGATCGCCGGGCCAACCGCCCAGGCCGACCAGGGCCTCCCACACCGCGGGGCCCGCGACAACGCTTCGCTCGGACCAGGGTCCGTCACCTTCGACTCTCACGACGCCTGTCGCGAGCAGCGGCGAATCCGCGACGGCCAGGCGAAGATCCGCGGCCGTGGTCAGTCCGGCCATGAGCCCTCGTCTCCCGAGCTCGGCGACGAGTCCCACCGTGGGAGTCGGCCGTCCGTGCGGGTGCAGGGTCCGAAGCGCCGCGGCGGCCTCGGCGTCGCGGTGGCCGACCACCGCCAGCACGGTGAGGTCTCTTTCCCAGGCGCGGAGCTGCAGAATTGACACCAGACGGTCCACCGGCTGCGGATCGCCCGTCGGCAGACCTACGGCGCCACCGTCCGGGCTAGTCGAGTTCCGTTCCGCCGCAAGGCCTTCGAGAACACGGCCAGCCTCGGGGGCGATGACATCGGCGACCACGACAGCGAGGCCGCGGAGCATGAGATCGATGGCCGCGTCGATCCGCGTCGACGTGGTCCCGGAGCGGCTGGGCCGGGCGCGCCGCTCAGACATAGCGGAACCTCACGACCACTCCCAGGCATGGGACGAATCCGGGGTCGAGGTCGAGGCCTGCTCGGCGCACGTCGACGTCGACGTCGTCGAGGTCGTACTCGGCCTCGATCCACCCCGCGTCGCCGACGATCCGCGCTGGCCGCCGGACGACGCGGAGCAAGAGCGAGGAGTCGGTTCGGACCGCGAGGCCGTCCCCCCGCGGGTCGGTGATGACGAGGTCTCTGCGCAGGACGTCCAACACGGAGGCGAGCTCGGCGGCGACCCAGCGGTCGGGTTCGAGGCGGTCCGGCGCGCATACGGGGTCGTCGGCGTCCGGCGGAAGGCCACAGAAGGCGAGCACCGCGGGATCGCGCGGATCGGGAGGCGCAGCGTCCGGGACCGCGAGCTGGATGAGGGCGCGGGCGAGCCTACCCACTGCGGACCGGATGCTCACCCCGTACCCGTGCGGATCGTCGGCTGCGCGTTCGGCAAACCCGGTCTCGCCGAGCGGCCGCAGGAGGAACAAGAGCCCACCCCACACCGACGACGCGTATGCCGCGCGGCCGACTGACGGCATACCGTGCTGGGCGTTGGAGTCATCTGCCGCCGAGCGGGGTTCGTCAGACGTACCGGCGGGGCGTTGTGGGTCGGCCCGCCCCGCCGGGCCCGCCTGCTGTGCAGGGTCAGCCTGCTGAGCCGGGTCCGCCTGCTGAGCCGGGGGCGCGTGCTCCCCGGAGGATGAGCTGTGTCGGTCCACGGCGCCCGGAGCTGTGCCCACGCGTGACGCCCGTTGCCCGACGGACGCGTCTGAGGTCCGGTCAAGGGCGTCGACCAGTGCCGTGACGGCACGACTGGCCAACGAACCGCGGGCAGATGCCGGCTCGACCTCGAGAATGCTCAGCCGCGCGAGCGACCTTGCCGTTGCACCCACCTCGGCACCCGCCGAGTTCGAGGCGAACACATGCCGCTGAGCAGGTGCCGAGCGGGCGACTCCAGCCCAGATGGCCGACCGCGCTCGGACCGAGGCGGCCAGTGCGTCGACGGACGGGCCAGCGTGCTCGACGGCCGTGGCGGGCCGCGAGCCGCCGGTGTGGAGCCACGCCGTGTCGACGGCCGCCACGAGTGAGGAGCCCAGCCATTCGACGAGTCGGCTCAGGGAGCCCCCGCGAGCGACCTCAACGATGAGCGGGACCAGCCAGCTTGGGTCGTCGACGGCGAAGCGCTCGACAACCGCCCGGACGACGGCATCGGGTGACGTGCCGACAGCCTGCGGCAGGCCCGCCATCGTCCACGCCCAGGCGCGCGACCGGTCGCCCGCCAGGAGGGAGAGGACAAGATCGATGGCCGTATGCCGCAGGCTTGGATAGCGCACCACGTCCGAGTCGGCTGCCCGGGCCGCGCCGGAGACCGCGTCGCCGATCTGCCGAGCCCAGCGGTGGAGGAGCTCGTCGTCGGTCGTCGCCCATCTCACCGTCAACGGCTCAGCGACGATGTGGCGGATGCAGACCACTTCGGACGGGTTCCGCACGATGGCATCGAGGGCGTCCGCGAGGGGACCTGCCTCGAGCGCCATGGCGAGGGCGTCGAGGCGCTCGCCTTCGGGTGTGCTCAGGGTCTGTGGAACCCGCCACGTCGCGTGGACGGAGCCGATCGAGCTGGTGGGTGCCGAGCCGAACGTCATGGGTCGATCACCGTGCCCTCCTCGAGAACGGTCGTGCCGAGGCGGACGCCCGCACGACCACGCCCCAACACGGCTCCGGACCCGAGTGCTGCACCGCCGACGACGAGGCTGCCGAACGCCGCGCCGGGGCCGACCACGGTCGAGAGCTCGATGTGCAGGCTGATGCCGACTCGCATGCCCTTCGCCGCGGTGCAGACCTCGACGACCGTGTGAGCGGGGCGGTGCACGTCCAGGATGCTCTGGACGACGTCGACCTCGTCGGCGCACAGATCGCGGGCGACCAGGACCGTGAAGCGGTGAGCATGAGTAGTGAAGGCGTCGTCGGCAGAGGTGCAGTCGTCACCGCCCCCGAGTGCGCCACCGACTCGATACGTCTCGCCCACGACGGCCGAGGCCGGCCCCGGAGCGTCGTTCGCGCCGCCCACGAAGGCACCGCCGTATCCGCGCACCCGGAACGCCTCCAGGATCGACACCGGCGCACCGAGGTAGATCTCGAGGAGTCGCGTGAGCCCTCTGACGGTGCCGCGCGCCCGGAACAGGCTCATCGCCTCGGCGAGCAGCGTGCGCCGCGCTTGTTCGCTCCAGCGCTCGTCGACCGACAGCCCGATGAGCGACCCCAGCCACGGCAGCAGCTCGGCCGGAGCCCCCCACGGGTCCAGGACGCGATGCCGTTCGAGCGCCCGCCACTCGAGGTCGCGCAGCAGTCCGTCGACGATGGCCAGGTAGCGCCGCAACGGCTGCTCGGCCGACGGGTCCTCGCGGTAGATCCGCGGCAGCTGGCTCATGAGGGCGTGGCTGTCGCACTCGACCCGCGCGGCACGCACCCTGGGCGTTTGCGTGGGTGTGCCCGACAGGTGGAACCGGACGAACAGATAACGCCCAGGGGGAGCGATGACCGGGGCCTCGTACACCTCGTATCGGTCGCCGCGGGACAGCGGCGTCCAGGGCAGCTCCCGGCCGGTCTCGCGGCGGTGGAGCGGTCGACGAACGTCGAGTTCGTCGAGTGACGCAGGTGCGGCGGGCGGTCCGGCGACCGGCCGCGCGAGGCCGGCATCGGGCTCGGCAAGGTGGGGGAGCTCGTCGAGCGTGGCGAACCCGATGTCGAGCCTCGCGCCGGGCGGCACGCACGCCTCGACGAAGATGCGGCCCCACACCGCCCGTGGCGTCAGGCTGTCGAGCGCGTGGCTCTCGGCGAATCCATGGGATGGGTATCGGAGCCGGTACGGCCGGGCGATCCGGGCTCCACGGTCGGTCCAGCAGGCAACCCTGCCATCGGGGGTTCGGGCGAGCCCGCGACCGTCGTACCGCTGCCCGGCGAGCGGAACCGCCGGAACGAGCTGGCCGTCGTCGACCGAGAACACCAGCAGGTCGGATCCGGCGGAGCCGCCCACGATCAGCCTGCCGGTCGCGTCGAACTCCAGGTCGTTGGCTCCGTCCAGGCGGAGCGACGCACCGGCTGCCTCGCCGGTACAGCAGACGATCCACGCCGCCGTTTCGGCCCGCAGCAGCAGCCAGACACCGCCAGCCCGGTCGATTGCGACGCGGGATGGCAGGGCGGCCTGGTCGAGCGCTGCGAGCTCCGGGACCGCGGCCGGGGACAGCGGGAACCGACGCGGCCCGCTGATCTCGTCGAGCCACACGATCGGCGTCGATCGTGACGCGAGGGCTGCGATGACGCCGTCGCCGGCGCTCGCGATATCCCGGGGCGGCCCCGGCGCGGTCGCCACGGTGCGAACGAGCCGGTCGTCCGCGCGATCGATGACGGCGATCGTCTCCGAAGCCCCGTCCAGGACATACAGGCAGCCGTGTGCGTCGATGGCAAGAGCGCGAGCTCGCAGCGACCGGCCGCCACCCGTCGTCGGGACGAACTCGGCCGCAGCGCCGGGGTCCGCGTCGCCGGGCCATGGAACCCGCTGGGATGGTTGTTCGTGGCCCGTCGGTGGCCATGGGAGCCGGACGACCCGTCCAGAGTCGGGGTCGCCGTGGTACAGCGAGCCGCACCCGTCGAAGCACAGGCCGGCGCTTTCCGGGGGAGGCTGTCCTCCGCCCGGCCACGGCGCCTGGGGCCCGATCGGTTCGCCGGCGAGCAGGACCTCGGCCGCCACGGGGTCCAGCACGGCCCCGCAGCCCTGCGGCAGGAACCAGGCATGCGGACCCGCCAGCGGCACCATCCGCCGGCCGCCGACCTGCGCCGAGCTCGCCGTGGCCATCAGCACTCGTCCTTCGGCGCCGGAACGGGCACGGGTGGGTTGGTCGGTGGAGGGGTGGCGCCGCCCGAGCCCGGAGCGGGGGCCGGTCCCTCGACGACCGTGATCTCGACCACCTCCGGGACCTCGCAGCCCATGAGCTCGACCGTGCCCTCAACGGGCGTCCCGGAGCTGAGATCGGCCACCACCAGCTCCTCGACGAAGTCGACCCCTTCGACCTGCACAGCAGCGGCTTCGAGCTCCGGCGCGTGGACACGGTGCCCCAGCGGCCATCCGCGTCCGTCCGGGCCGAAGGGCGGCAGCGGCGACAGGTATTGGCGCAGGACCAGCTCGACCCATCGACGCACACCGAGTGGGCTGAATCCCGGCTTCACGGCAAGCCCGACCGATACGGCGATCCGCTTGTAGGTGGGCGGGATCACGTACAGCTCCGTCGTCACCAGCCGGCGGGCGTCGAGCTGTGCACAGACCGCGCGCAGCAACGTCGCGTCGGGCAGGGGGGCGTCGGGATGGTGTGGGTCGGCCGTTGGCCACACCATCACCGTGACGACTCCGGCTGCGTCGAAGCGCTTGGTCGTCGGGTCGAAGCGGGGCAGGCACTCCGTCCGCGCGACTCCCGGGATCGACGCGAGTGCCCGGAAGTCGTCGGCGGTGACGGCACGATCGTGCCGCGCGAGCTCGCCGGGAATGCGCTCGAGCGCCGATGTGATGGACTCGGCGTCCTCGCCGCCCGCCGTCGGGAGCGGGTTGTCCACGGTGACTCCGGGCGCATCGGTCGTCTGGATGTCGTGTGCCTTGACCAGTCCCCGGCGACCGCCCCCGTAGCGGTATGCCGCCGCGCGGATCTGTGCGCCGGCCGGAAAGACCATTCCCCGGACGCTGTCCCCGCAGCGGACCCGAGCCGCTCCGGCGTCAAGGACGAAGTGGCGATCGCCGGGACGGCTCCCCGCGAAGGTCTCCACCGGCGTCCAGGTCTGCCACCGGTTGTTCTCCAGGACCCGCAGCTCGAGGGTGCCCGGCACAACGGGCACGTTGGCCAGCTGGTACTCCTGATGGCTCAAACCCGTCCCGACGGCCACCTGCTCGGGGGAGGCATCGGTGACCTGCACGACGTCCGCGGCGTTGAGGCCCACCCAGCGGAGCCGACGGAGTGGCGCGGTGCCGTCGCGGGAGAAGACGCGGATCCAGAACAGCACCGGCTTGCCGTCGGCGAGCGAAGGCGGTCGGTCCTGCACTCCGGCCAGGTCAGGATCGGCGAGATCCGGGACGCCGATGTCCTTGAGCCTCGAGGCCGGGAGACGGAGCGCGACGACGCCGTCGTGTCGCAGCGAGCCCGTCGTGTCGCGGACCACTGTCAAGGGCACGTACTCCGGCACCGTCGGGTCGTCGTCCCGACGCACGGACGCCTGCCACACCAAGGTGGAGGCAACACGCGTGGGGCGGACCCCGTCGGTCTCCGGGCCCGGTGCGACGCCGTCGTCGCAGCGCTGCTCGCACCAACGCGACTGCACGTCTCGCAGGCGCTGCGCCTCGGGCGCGAGGGTTGGACCGACACAGGGATCGATCTCGTCGATCATGGGGAACTCGGTCTCCCCGGCCAGGCCCAGCAGCAGCGGTGCACGGCTGAGCACCCCTGTGCTGCCGAACAGCGCGGTCCGATGCACCTCGAACGTCTCAGGGTCGGGGTCGGCGTGCACGGCGATCCAGAGGAACCGGTCGACGGCCGACTCGACATCCAACGCCGTGAACCCGGGGGAGCCCGGGTCGTCGTCGAGCACTGCCTCTTCGTACGGCTGTGCCTCGTCCGCGGTCAGGCCCGCGGCGTCGAGCACTCGCTGGTACTCGTCCTGGAGCATCTCGTCGGTTGGAGGATCGGCTGTGGCCTTCACGACGGCCGTCGCGGTCAGGGGTAGCACCGTGACATCGTTCTCGACCCTGAAGGAGACGTCTCGCGCCTGCGCCGCCGAGCCCTCGATGACGTCGGCGGAGGCGCCCTGTCCCGCAATCTCGAACCGGACCAGCCCCGTGGCCGACCTTGCCGGGTGGGGCAGGAGCTGCAACAGGCGCAGCAGCCAGAGCCGGGTCTGGTCCGGGATCTGGTTGAACCGGTAGAGCATGCTCTCGCCGAGTCCGGCGACGAGCTCGAGCAGGGTGATGCCGGGATCGCTCGGCCCGATGTCGGTCCACTCCGGAAGGTACACGGAGATCCGCGAGACGAGCTCTTCGCGCAGCTCGTCGTAGGACCTGTCGTCGAGGATCGGAGCGGGCAGTGTCATCTCAGCCTCCCGGCATACCCGCGACGGGGACGGTGAGCTGCACTGCCCCCACGCTCTCGTCCCGGATCTGCGTGTAGACGATGTCGACCAGTACGGCGCTCGGGTCGCCGGTCGGCGACACGTCGACCGACTCGAGCCGGACGCGAGGCTCCCACAGGGTGATCGCCGACCGGATGTCACGCGCGATCGCAGCCCGCGTGGCCGGGGTGTTGGCCTCCATCAGGAAGCGCCGCAGGCCGCAGCCGAAGCTCGGTCGCATCAGTCGCTCGCCGCGCTCGGTTCCGACGACGACCAGGATCGACTGTCGGACCAGGGGCGCTCCGTTGCGCAGCTCGAAACGACCGGCACCCGACGGAGTCGGCGGGAACCGCCATCCCACGCCGAGGACGTCATCTCGCACGGCCGGTGAGGGAGCGGGCGGGACGCTCATGGGCGGACCACCTCCGATCGCTCGACGCGTTCGGCGAACGTGAGTTTCGGCCCCGTGACCTTTCGTGCCGCGACCGCGCCCACGAGTGAGCCGAAGGACCCATGGTCCATGTCACCGTTGGCGTGCTCGGCAACGATGCGGCTGCCCAGTTTGGTCCCCGGTCCACCGGGCTCGAGGCCGTCGAGCAGGTCCTTGAGGAGCTTGTCGAAGTCGGCCTGGTTCGCGACCACGACATCGGCGTCGATGTCGAGGCCGCCGCCCAGTTGGTCCAGTTTTCCGGCGAGCCCGGTGTCGATCGTGACGCTGGACGGGATGCAGAAGCGAAGGGCGAGCAGGAACCAGAGCTGGAAGACGAAGACGACGATGGGCAGGAACAGCTTGAGCAGGAAGTACGCGACGATGGTGATGAGGGGGATCGCGAACGAGCATGTCTGGGCGTCCGCCCGGGTCGGGGTCTGCGTCGCCTTCGTGTCCTGCGACGTGAAGCTCAATGTCGAGCCCGGTGGAGTCTGGAAGCGCACGCCGCCCGTGCCGCCGGGGGTCAGGCGCATCGTGTCGGCGTGCAGCTGGGCGAGGTCCGGCAACACGACAGTGGAGGCACGGTTGGCCGTTCCTTCGAGGTCCATCGGGTCGGCCAGGCGGTACGCCTCCGTCGCCTCCGACCAGGTGAGCGGGCACCCGCAGTGGCCTCCATCGCGAGGACACGCTGCTCGATGTCGCCGGACGAAGCACCGTATCTCGTAGTCGTCGGTCGGGCCGAACCGAGGCGCCTGCTGGTCGTCGAGGTCGGACGACCCGGTGGGCACCACGCCGAAATAGATCGACTCACCGGTCGCGTCGTGCTCAGGCTTGGTCGGGTCCGGGACCAGGGGCGAGAGCGGGAACCACGACTCGCCCAGTGCGGCCGGCAACTCCTCGACCTGCTGCCACGAGCCGAAGCCGCGCACCGGCTCCAAGCTGGTGGGGCTGGTGCACGGCGGCATCGGATGGCGATCTCCCGCCGGGTCGACACCGGCCGGGACCCATCCTTCGAGGAATCGGACGTTGCCCAGCTCCTCCAGCCAGACGCGAAGCCGGTCGGCGGCGTCTCGCTCGCTTTCGCGGGCGACCTCGAGGCGCCGACGCAGCGCTGCCATCCGGAGCTTGTGCGGCGTGGCGAGCCGGAGGCGGAACTCGAGATCGAGGCGCCTGCTCCGGGCCACTGCGTGTCGCCGGAACGCGCCGGCGGCCTCGCCGCGCGGACCGCCCGGCAGATCGACGCGGCGTCGCCGAACGACGAAACCGGCCTCGCATACGTCGTCGCGGCGCGCGTGTGGGAAACCGGCTGTGTCGCAATGGATCGAGCACACGACGAGGTAGTGACGGTGGTGCGACGTGAGGAAGAGCTTGCGCCGGTGGGTCCGAGTCCGGGAAGGCACCTTGCCGAAACCGTTGGGCGAGACGTCCCAGACCTCGTCCGTCTCGCAGTCGAACTCCAGCCGGTGTTGCGGCTGGCCCAGGAAGTCGGTCACGGGGTCCGACGTCGCGTACTTCTGCAGGACCGGCCGGGACGCCCGTACAGCGCGCCGGTCGTCCGGGTCGCCGAGGTCGCCCGGATCGGAGGAGGCTCGCAGCGGCCAGTGCCACCACGGGGCGACGACGCGCCACTGGTGGCCGACCTGCGTCTGGACGGCGGTCACCAGACGTTCCCGACGCCGGGGGTGTACAGCGGCGACGAGATGCCGACCGAGGCCACCACGTTGGTGCAGTTGATGATTCCGTCGTAGTTCGCGACGGGCGCGTGCACGTTCAGCACGGACGCCGTGACGTCCACGGTGGCGTTGGCCTGGATCTGGATCTGCCCCGATGCCGTGAACGTGATGCTCGATCCGTTCTGGTGGGTGATCTGCAGCTGTAGGGACCCCTCGTCGAGCACGACCTTGTGACCCTGGGACGTCGACAGCGTGACCTTCGTCGCTCCGGAGGTGTCGTCGAACTCCAGGAGGCTGCCGGACCTGGTCTTGATGAGTCGCTTGTCGTTCGGGCGGGTCGGAGTGACGGGCATCATCTCCTTGCCGTTCCAGCACGAGCCGACCACGTACGGGCGATGCAGGTCGCCCGCCTCGAACCCCACCACGACCTGGGTGCCGACCTCGGGCAGGGCCACGAAGCCCTGGTCGTCGTCGGCATACGGGGTCAGCAGGGTCGCCCAGGCGCGGACATCCGAACCCCCATCCCCCAGCCACGGGAAGCTGACCTCGACCCGGCTCAGCCGATCCCGGTCGACGATGTCGGTGATGATCGCAGGGTAGAGCCCGAAGAAGCTGGAGCCGGTCCAGTTCGGCGGGTGCCTGTTCTCGGTCATTGCCGGGTCCCCTTTCGCTCAGCTCGCGTTGACAGTCGGTCGCTCGGCGTCGAAATGCGTGCGCATCCCGTTCCGTAGGTCGTAGGTGTGCCGAAAGGCGGTGACGTAGTAGCCGGGGCCGTCGAAGGGCCGGCCGCAGCGCGACAGGGTGACCTGGGTGCCGACCAGCAGCTGAGGCGTTCCACTGGTGACTCCGCGGACACGGACAAAACGCCGCGAGCGGCCGAGCATCTCCGCACGTGAGTATGCGCGCGCTTCCGCTTCGGCGACGGGGACGTCACGGATGAGTCGCCCGGGCAGCTCACCGAGGGCGCGTTGGAGAGTCTGCGGCCCGGTCCGGCCGCCAGTCGTCTCGGCATTCACCGTCGAGGCGGGAGCCTCCGCGTCGATGGACTTGCGTGACAATGCGTCGTACCCCGCAGATCGAACGGACGTGCACTGCTCAGCGAGGTCGGCGCGAGCGGTGAGCGAGATGAGGTCCCCACCCCGCGTCAGGGTCGCCGTCGTGCTCGGCCGTCGGTCGCGCGTCGTCAGGCGAAGGGCGCCGTCGTCCGCCCACAGCTCGGCGCGGATCCTTCTCGCACGTTCGCGAAGGAAGGCCAGGTCGCTCTGGTTGAACTGCTGCACCACGTCGTAGGTCGGCCCGTCGACGTCTGGTTTGGCGGTGAGGCCATGCTTCGACGCGATCGTGCGCAGGACGTCGGCATCCGTGACCTTGAGATATGTCGCCGAACGCTGGGTCAGCCGGAGTCGCATGAGATCGTCCTCTGCGTGGATGACGATCGTCGGAGCATCCCCCTCGGCGAAGTCGGCACCGATCGCGGAGATGACGCCCTTGAAGACGATCTTCTCGGTGCCCGGCGGTCCGATGGACACCTGCAGCCGTTTGCCGAAGTCGAGCGTCCTACCGTCCAAGTACTCGACGACGTCCTTGGAGGACTGGACCCGAGGGGCATTTCCGAGCACGTGGGCGACGAGAGTGCGAAGCCCTTCCGTCGTCTCGGCGACCTCGAGGCGGACGAGGTCCCGGGCGAGGTCAGGCTCGCGGCTGCCGTCGACGCTGAGCACGGGACTGGCGGATGCGTATGCCGGAGTCTCAGCCATCGAATCCCTCCGAGTCCGTGCGCCGGCGCAGGTTGGACATCTCTTCGTCCAGTAGTCGATGCCGCTCGATGAGATCCCACGGCTGCGCGGGCTGCTGGGCGCCGCCGGCCGGGGGCCCTCCAGTCGGCACGGGCCCTTCGACCCTGACCTCAGAGGTGATGTCGCCGATGTGCAGGCTCATGGACAACCTCCTGCGCATGACCCGCGCGCGACCCTTGTCACGCCGTGCAAGCATCCCCCGCCGCCCGAGCCGCACCCGCCGCCGCACCCGCCGCACCCGCCGGAGCCGCACCCGCCGCCGGGCCCCGGCGCCAATGCCAGCTCGCGGGCCGAGAGCGCATGCCAGCCGGGAACCGTGGAATCGTGCGACTCGGGCGGCAGCTCCCCCCCTGCCACGAGCCGGCGCTGCCGCTGGTGGACCAGACCGACCGCAGCAGGCCCGACCACGGCCCGCAGCGGTCGCAACGGCGCGCCGTACCCGTACGTCACCGCGCGTGGGTCGGGACGGTCGGTGCCCGGCTGGGCCGAGGCACCCGACGTGCTCGGGCCGTCCGGTGTCGTCGCCGTGCCAGACCCCGACCGCGCGGCCGCTCCGGTGAACGACGCCACCGCGGCCGCCGCAGCGCCAGCAGCAGCGCTGGCCGCGAGGCGACCGAGTGCGTTCGTCAGGCCGCCGGCCGACGTCAGGTCGGGTCCGCTCAGTGGCAGGAATGTGGGGACGGGGCTCGCAGGAACGTCGGACGCGGTGGGCCCGGCCCCCGGGGGCGCCGACGAGACCGCCCCCGGCCCGACCTGAACGCCAAGCCCCCCGTCGAGCGACAGATCGGACGCGTAGTCGATCTGCTGCCCGGCGGTCAGGTTCATCGGGTCGTCGATGCCCTGGAGGCCTTTCCACGCCTTGGGGTCAAGACCCATCCGGTTTGCGAACGACGGCGCGCTCTCTCCTGCGACGGCCGCTCCCGTGCGGTCGGTGGGGCGGCGGGGTGTCCGGTCTGCGCCCGACGGCTGGCCGCCCGCGGCCCCGGGTCGCAGGACCTCCGAGGCGCCAGCGCCGGTGTTGGCGCCGGCGCCGTCCTGAGTCAGGTCGAACTCGGCCTTCTGCTCCTTGATCTGGACCGCGCACTTCGCGCGCAGCGGGACGCCACTGAAGCTGAACAGATCGAAGTCGATGTTGACGCTGGTCATGACGCCGACGACATGGAGCGTCCCATAGGTGAACTGGACTCGAGGCGGCGCCGCCTTCTTCGTGACGGGCCACACGAACCGTTCGATCTCAGCGGTCCGCTTGCGGACGTCGATCGGCTGGTCCGTGGTGCCCTCGTCGGAGGTGTCGAAGATGAGGTCGAATGACAGCGTCGACGTTGTGCCCTGGTACTGCGTGCGCTGTCGACCGGTGTCCTTGCCGCTGTCGACGCTGGCCGTGGTCTGCAGACGCAGGGTCGCCGGGTTGATCTGGACCTCGATGCGCTTGAACTGTCGAGGCGGGTTCGACGGCTTCTGCTCGACCTCTGTGAGGACGGCCTTCTCGAACTTCTTGTCGCTCATCGGGCCTCCCAGCGGAGTCCTTCGTGGGCGATCTGGAGCTCTTCGATGGCAACCGCACCGGTGGCGGCGTTCAGTTGGGGACCGACGAGCTTCGCAGGCAGTCCGCGGACGAACCGCCAGCTCGCGACGGCCCGGTCACCGTCGTCGAGCATGCTGATCGTGCCGTCGTAGCGTCGCAACGGCCGGACTCCGTCGACGACGTCTTGGAACCACTGCCATAGCTCGGCATTGACCCTGCCGCCGATCGGGAAGAGCATGCCGCGGCGAAGCGTGATCCGCGACGACTTGGTGCGGCCAAGGTGTTGAAGGATTCCGTTGTTGCGACCGCCCTCGACGTATTCACCGACGTCCATCTCCATGTCGAGGCCGGTGCACTCCGCGAACGCCCCGTCGGTGAACACACCGGACTGCGAGGGTTGATCCGTCCCGCCGACGGGTGGGACCGCCGGTGACTGCGTGAGGGTGACCCTGAACTGAAAGGTCCGAGCGAGGAGGTCAGGCACTGACGCCCACCCCCGCTCCACTTCTGAGTGCGACCTTGATGTCGCCTTCGGCCTGGAGCGCCACCTGGACGATGATGAACTCCAGCGGCTCCGCCGGTGCCACACCGATCTCGACGATGACCCGAGCGGCGTCGACCTGTGCCCTCGGGTCGTCCGGCTCGGCGATGTGCACGAACCACGACTCATCGGGCGTGGACCCGGCGAAGGAGCCCTGCTCGAACAGCGCGTGCAGCATGCTGTCCAGCTGTCGTCGCAGAGCGTCACGCAGCCGAGAATCGTTCGGCTCGAAGACCGCCCACGCGAGCCGTGCCCGGCAAGCCCTTTCGATGGACAGCAGCAGGCGCCGCACGCTGAGCTGACGCCATTGCGCGTCGGAGGACAGCGTGCGGGCAGCGGTGAGCCGTATGCCGTCGACGTCCACCAGGAAGATGTTCACGCCGAGCCGATGCAGCGTCGTATGGTCGGCCGGCGAGACGGCCGTCTCGACATCGACGATGCTGACGCCGATCTCGTTGGCGGGGCCCCGGGCGATTCCGTGTGCTCGCTCGCTGCGCGCGATGACTCCAGCGGCGACGGCCGACGGCGGCACCGGCCTCACCGTGCTGGGCGGAGCCGGGGTACGCAGCCAGGGGTGGTATGCCGCGGCGAAGCCCGAGTCGAGCTGCGCGCGCCATGCGAGCACCTGACCCATCGTCAACCCGGGTGGGACGTCGAGCAGGACGATGCGTTGCGCCGCCTCGGCCCAGGACACGAGGGCCTGCTGCAACGTGAGTATGTGCGCCCGATCGACCGGGTCGGTCGGGTCGAGGCGAAGGCCGGGCGGCGAGGCTGGTGGCGGCGGCAGTGGCGCATCAGGTGGAGTGCAGCTCGCGAAGGTCGGCGGCCGGGTGTCGGTCTCGGTCTCGGCCAGGGGTGCCAGGCGAGCCCAGGGTGCATAGAGGTCGGGAACCACGACCGATGCCACGTCGTCGATCAGCGTGACTGCTCCCACCCCGGCGTGGGCCTCCGGCTCGTTCCACTGGAGTCTCGACTCCGTTGTCCGCGATGCACCGCGGACCTGGAAGACGTCCTCGGGCACGAGTGAGTCCCAAAGGTCCACCCCGGGCTGCTCGAGTTCCGAGCTGACCCGTCCTCGACGCACTGCATCGCCAAGCTGGGTGCTCTCGATCGAGACGAACTGGATCAGCCGGGACTCCTCCCCGATCACTCGCTCCACGAAGCGGGGATGCCGCTCGTCGAAGCCCACCGCTCGGAGCGTCTCCACCCGCGGCCGGTCGGGGTCGCCCAGGTCGGTCACGACGACGTCGGCCTCAACCACGTCGACCGTCATCGAGACGGTGAGGTCCACCGGGGGTTCGAGCACGACGGACAGGTCGGACCCGGGACGGTCGAGGTGCGGCCGCCGCTGGATCTCGTCGACCGTGCGGTACTCCGTGCGCGCCGGTGCGAGGTTCATCGGGTCGGCCTCGCGGTCGGGACTCGGGGCCGTCAGCACCAGGGTCGCTCCCGGCGTGACGAGCGCGCCCGGGGGCAGCTTCAGCTCCTCGGCGCTGTCGACACTCGCCGAGATGTCGGTCAGCCTGCGCCGCGTGAACTGCACCCTCACCGACAGGTGGTTCCCCCAGGTCCCCTCGTTCCGCGCTGCCACACGAAGCCACCGCGAGGACTGGGCCCCGCGCTGCGTCTGCTCGGGCCCGATCCGGAGCTCGGCGCAACCGGGCGGCGTGAGGTCCGGGACGGGGCGGCAAGGCTGCCATGCGACGACCCGAACCACGTAGGCGAGCGCACCGCCCTGGGCGAAGTAGGCCGACGCCGCGTACGGAAGCAGTCCGGGTCCCTCGAATCCGCCGAAGAGCTCGACGTACTCATCCCAGCTCGTCACGGGGACGGCGACGGACCGGGCCCGAAACGGTTCTCCTTCCTCTACGTCCGGATCGGTGGTCACCTCCCACGCCGGCCCGCGGGCAGCCACACCGACGAACGCCGCGACATCCATCGCCTCGGGCGCCAAGGCCTCGACCGGCAGCCCCGACGTGAAGTACACGCCGGGGGCCCCGAGCCGTGGCGAGGCCGTCGTGGCCTCGTTCATCAGCTCGGAGAATCCGGGAGGCAGAGTCATGGCCGGCCCTACTCGAAGTCGATCCGCTCGGCGACGAGGTGGAGCTCCTCCATGGCGACCTCGCCACCACCCTTGGCTGCCAGGGTCGGACCCACCCACTTCTTCGGCTGCGCGTTCGTCAGCACGATGTGCAGCACGTCGTTGCGCGCTTCGTCGAGCATCACGATCGTCACGCTTCGCGGCTGGTAGGCGCCGTTCCGGACGTCGGTGATCCACTGGAAGATGTCGGTCGACCCGATCAGACCGCGCTTGAGAGTGATCTCGTCGATCTTGAAGGTGTTCGGAATCTTGCGCACCGTGTTCTCGGTATCGACTCCCGTGCGGTACTCGGAATAGTTCACTTCGTTGCCGAGCCCGGACACGTCGGAGAAACCGGCCTGGATCGGGTGCCCGCCGCCGTTCAGGGGCTCACCGAACTCGACCATGTAGCTGAATGCGCCATACGGGTTGAGTCGTTCTGTAGCCATTGCGCTGCCTCGCTATCCCTTGGCGGCAGCGGTCCACTGCCCGATGCGGAAGATGACGAATTCGGCCGGCTTCACCACGGCCACCCCGATAAGGCAGATAAGACGCCCGTTGTCCAAATCGTTCTGGCTCATGGTGCTGCGGTCGCAAAGCACGAAGAATGCCTCGTCGCGCGTGGATCCCAAGAGGGCACCATCTCGCCACTGCACTTCGAGGAAGTCCGACACCGTACGGGCTATGTTGCGCCACAAGGCTTCCCCGTTGGGCTCGAAGACGGCCCATTGGGTAGCTTTATCGATTGAATGTTCAAGGAAGGCAAAGTATCGACGCACACTGACGTACAGCCACTCCGGGTCCGAGCTCAAGGTTCGTGCACCCCAGACCCGGTTTCCCCGCCCAGGGAAGAAGCGCAGGGCGTTGATGTGCTCGGGGTTGAGCATCTCGTTGCGCCCTTGGTTGATGTTCATCTCGAATCGCGTGAGGCCGTAGACGACCTCGTTCGCGGGTGCCTTGTATACGCCGCGCGTGATGTCGTTGCGCGCATATATCCCCGTGACGAATCCGGAAGGCGGCAACAGTAAACGGGGAGTGGGCACTCCCGGCGCTGGTGGACCGTTCGGGTCCAGTATCTCTATCCATGGGTGATAGAGCGCCGCATACTTCGAGTCGAAGTTGCCGCGGAAGCTGCGGATCCTGTTCAGTGACGCGCTCTTCGGCCCGTCGACCACGGCTATCCGGTAACGGCATTCCTCGGCATGACGGATGAGGTACTGGGTCGCAACGAAGACCTTGTCGTCCTCGTCCTGGTCGGCCGCGTCCGGCATCGCCACGATCGCGATGTCGTCGACCTCGGCCAGCGCCTTGAGGCCGGTGGCCTTCCTGGTGGCGTCGTCAGGGTCGGCGTCCATCCCGTTCAGGTCGTCCGGTCCCGGCATCGCACCGTCGTCGCCGCCGTTCAAGGTCCACGACTTGGGTGTGCCCACGGGGCCCACGAGTGCCCGCAGGACCTTGATCCAGTTGCCGATCCAGGCGGCCGGTTGCGGCGCACCGCCGACCGGTGGTGGATCCGGTGGGACGGCGGGCGAGCGCGCGATGGTCGCTCCCTGCGCGTCCAGACTGGTGAACTCGAACGCGATGAGGGCGTCGTCGTCGACCGCGGAGTTCCAGCCCAGCACGCGATCGATCGACCCCGATGCCGCCGCAGCGACGTTCAGCCGGGGGTACGTGTCCACCCGTCCGTACTCGCCGTGCACGATGACGGTGACCGTGACCGGCAGGATCAGCGTGTCGGCCGGATAGGACACCGCGTCCAGCTGGCCGTTGTCGTCGATCAGCTGCACGGTCTTGCGGTCGCGGCTGATCCAGAGCAGGCGCAGCAGCCGCTGTGGCCCGGCCGGCGACATGTCGGGGCTCGGAACCGCCGGCGGGACGCGGTTCTGGCCCTGTCCGGCGCCCTGGACGAGCTCGACGACGATCCCGTGGGTCGCAGCGTCCGAGACCAGGTCGCCGATCGCCGTCGGCGTCTCGCCCGGGGTTCCTGCCGGCTTGGGCTTGGCGAGGTTGCCGCCCCGGACCGCGACGGCCTCGACGGTGACGTTGCCGTCCTTGCCGGGCCACCGCCCCCTGAGCCGGGCACCGTCGAGCGCAGGATTGCCTCCGGCTGCGGCCGTTGGTGCGGCGACGGGCATCGAGGCGACGCCCCCGGTGCCACCGGCATTTGGTGTGAAGACACGCGAGACGTAGAGCCTCCGACCCCCGTTGAGGAAGAAGGCGCGTGCGGCATGGGCCAGGTACGGGACTCGGTTGCCGGCGATCTGCAGCGCTGTCAGCCCGCCGTACACCCGCTCGAACTCGGCGTAACTGGTCACGAGGCGGGGCTCGCAGTTGCGCGGGCCACCGTCGAAGCGCACGGGGCCGTAGCGCGTCAGCCCGACGAAGCCGGTCGTCGACGTGGGCACGCCCTCGATCGACTTCGAGCGATACGAGACCTCCTCGACGTAGACGCCTGGGGCGAGGTACTCCATGGGGTCTCCTCTCGGGTTGCGATCGTCACAGGACGATCTGGTGCATGGCGGTGAAATGGCCCCTGCGGCACGTGATCCACGATGTGGCCGATCGGCTGTATCCGGGTGGGGTCCGCACCCCGGTCAGGACGTCGTCGGTGGCGGGTTGAGACGGCACCCGCTCGACCGGCAGGAGCCAGAGCGGGTCGTCGCGAGACTCGGCTGGTGAGTCGACCGGATCGGTGGGGGCTGGCATCGGGCGGGCGCGCACGGTAACGCGCAGCTCGAGCCGATCGGTCAGCTCCTTCACGACGGCGGGAGGGACGGCTCCGACGACGATGACGAACTCGCCGTTCTGGTCGCCGTGGCCGTGCCACCTGGGTGTCGGCTGTCCGACAAGGCTTGCCGACACACGAGGCCACGGAACGGCAGCACGGGATGCTCCCGACACCACTCGTCCACGAACGAGCGTCGCGCCGGCGGGCAACGCACAGCGCGACGACGGGTAGAGCCAAGGCTGGCAGGAGCGGACCAACCGGCTCCGCGTGGGGTCGGCCTCGACCGCCGCTTCGTTCGCGAGTATTCGGGCCAGGTCGTGCACGGGTATGGACAGTCGCCGCGGCACGAACATGCCGAAACGATCGACGATCCGCACGGTCACGCGAAGGACGCCCGTGCCGGCGCGCGCCGCGGGCGTGCCGAACACCACGGCATACCGGCCCGATGGGGTCCGGCGCAGCCGGGGCAGGCCGATCGAGGCGACCGGCGCGAATCCACGCCCAGGCGGTATGCCGTGCGGCCGGGGGACGTTCTCGCTGAACACCTCCACGGACGTGAGACGGCGGGCGCCGCCGAGAGCGTCCACGGGGAGCACGCCGACCTGGAGCCGGACGATCCGCTCGAGCCACACCCCTGGCAGCACCTCGTTCATGGCCCTGCTGCTCCGGCTGGTGCGAGGTGCGGTCCCAGTCCCTGGATGTGCGTGAGGACATCGGGCACCGCATCGCCTTCGTCCGTCGACACCACGACGATGCGTGCCAGGTACGGGATGCTGAGACGGAAGTCGCACGTGAGGCTCTCGAATGTGCGCATGAGGTCGTCGGTTGCGACATCCTCGAGGTACAGCTGGACGGCTTCGCCCGACAGCCACTCGGCGTCCGGCCACAGCAACGGGCCACTGAGGGCGCCGACCTCCTCAATGATCTGCATCGTGCGCCCGAGCAGGAGGTGCTCCGACTCGGCGTTGTCCGCCCACGCAGTCATGAGGTAGTGCAGGTCGACGGGAAGGTGCGCCCGACCATCCAGGGCACCGACTCCCGACCACGAGGCTCTCATCGCCTTGTTGAAGTCCACCCGGTACAAAAGGATCGAGACGACGGGGAGCGGCAGCATGGCCTTGGCGTTGTCCAGATCGTCGGTCTGGATCAGTTTGGCCGTGGCCTTCGCCACGGGCGGGACCAGTGCGAAGCGCGAGTTGAGCAAGGTCGCCAGGCTCTTGCCCACTGCCGCGATGCTTCGGAAGTTCGCCACGGCCGTCATGCTCCTGTCATGTCGTCACCCGAGCGTCACGGTGCCCATTGCGCACCGCGGTGGCGCCGGGATCGGACCGTTGCTGCGGCGAGCCGCCGCCCGGTGCCGCGACAAAGTCCCATGGCCGGCACATGAAGTCGCGAAGATCGGCCGGCGCGTCGATCCCGAGCTCTGACTGGAGCAGATCGACGTAGAGCCTGCAGCTGCGCTGCGCCTCGATCCAGTTCCCTTCGGCGAGATGGGCGGCGATCAGGACCCGTTGCGCGCTGTCCCGGAAGGGCTCGAGCCGAGCCGCAAGCAGAGCCGCGTCGACGGCTTCGTCGTGTCGGCTACGCTGCGAGAGCGCGCGGCTCAATGCCTCCAAGGCGTGAAGAACCCTGTGCCTCAAGCGCTCTCGCGCCATGATGACGTAGTCGTTCTCATACCAGCCAGGCAGTAGGTCAAGCGCCTCGAGGCACTCGGGATGGACTCGTAGATCGCTGTCGCCCGTCGTGCCAGCCGTGATGCTGCCGGCCCATTCGTCGACCGAGTCGACGTCCACGCTGACGTGGTCGGCAAGTCGGACGCTGACCTTGGTGGTCTCCAGGATGTCCAGCCCCGCGCCGCGCAGCCGCCAGATTGCCGAGCGCAGGTTTCCTGCAGCACGCTCGTCATTTCCGTCGGGCCACAGGACGCCAGCCGCCCAACGACGCTCGACCTGTCGGCTGTGCAGGGCGAGCAGCACCAGAAGCGGCTTGCTGCTCTCGGGAATCCGCGGGGTCCAGCCGCCGACGTCGATGCGCACGTCCCCGAGCAGACACAGCCTGCTCTGAATCAGCGTTCCTCGACACGGTTGCTGCAGCTGCGCGCGCATCGTGGGCCCCCCTGCCTTACGGAAACTCAGGCCCACAGCGTGCCGCCACGGCGTCATCGGGCCGTCACGAGGGCGTCACCGCACTCGTGGAAACCGCTACGGCGCTCGGCCCGTCCGCCCTGTCAGCCGGTGCGGTTCCCGCGATCGAAGTCGTCGAGGAAGCACCGGACCACGGCCAGGCCTTCATCGACGCCTGAGCACGTCTGCTCGACGGGCAGACTCGTCCGGCTGACGTCGAGCCGGCTGACGATCGTGAGGATCATGCCGGTCGAGTCCTTGGTGACACGCACGATGCACACCCCGCGTGGTTCGAGGCTCGGCCCCATGCAGCCACCATGACGGGCCGCCCGTCACCGGCGCGTGACAGCCGCGATCTCCGTCCGGGGCGCCTTCCACATGGGCTCGTGGGCGCAACGCTGCGGTGACGGTGCACGGAAACAATTCTGACGTTCGCTCTTGAGGAGGGCCCATGTCAACACAACCGGAAACTGAGAGCTCCGCGAACGGCCAGGCGAATGGAGGCGCAGCTGCGCCAGTGCCGCCTTCCCAGCCGGACCCCTCCGTGGTGAAGGACGCTGAGGAAGCGCCGTGCACCGACTGCCTGCCGCGCAGTCCGAAGGACGATCACGCCTTCACGCGATGCGGATGCAATGCCTGCGACACCGAATCGGTCGAGATGCACTGCCAGTCGGAAGGCGACAAGGCCAGAGCCAAGTACGCCGACGCGCACAAGGATGCTCCGGCTCCGCAGTCGTACGAGTCGGCCCGACTCGCCTACGGGCAAGCTCGCTACAAGGTCATTCCCGTCGTCGAGGAACTCAGGGACCAGCTCAACGACGCCAAGCATGAGATCCGATGCCACGTCGACGATCGCGACACGATCGAGCGTCTGCAGCGGTCGTGGCAGCGGGTTCACAGACGACTTCGGCGCTGCCGCGTTCAAGGCTGCTGTGTGGAGGAGTCGACGTTCGACGTCGAGTTGCATGATTGCGGGGTCGACGATCTGGAGGCGCAGGTGGCGCGATTCGGCTATCTGACGTCTGTGGCTGACGATTGCTTCGCCAGGCTCGCCCTCGAGCCCGATCTGCTCGAGGCCAGGGTCGCCGCCGCTCGCGAGGAGATCTACGCGATCCTCGCGGTGGTCCTCCCGAGCAAGGTGCCCACTCCAGCGCCGGCGCCGCCCACCAAGCCAGCGGTCGCGAGTGACACGGAGGAGTCGGCGCCCGGCGCCGCAGAGTCACCGTCCGGCACGGGCTCGACTGCGAGCGCCATGCCGGTCGTCGAGACGGCGGACCCCGGTCCGGTCGACTACATCCGGCTCTACGCGCGGGCGCTCGTCGCCGAGTGGCACCTTGACGACGTGTGGGCGGGTTTCGGGGACGTCGCAGCATACGTCTCATGTCTCTGCCGGGCCATGAAGGTCTCCATGGCCGGGCATCGGGCGATCGCCACGCTGGACGGCGAACTGCGAGTTCGCGAAGCTCGGTGGGAGGAGCGGAACGCCTGTTGTCGTCGACTTCGAGCCAACTCGGTTGACGAGATCATCCAGGGCTATGTGCGCCGAATTCACGGTGCGGACCCTGAAGTAGACGGCGACTGCGGGTGCGACTGCCAGGCCTGTCGTGATGGCGACCATCGCCACCACGGCGGGGGCCGTGCGGACGAAGGTCGGGGTCGGCGCTCCGAGCACGAGCAGCGCGACGAGGAACGCGACGAGGCCGACGACGACCAGGACGACGCGGACGACGAGGACGACCTGGACGACGACGACCTGGACGACGACGACCTGGACGACGACGAAGACGACGACCGATACGAGCGCCGACCATCCAGGCGCCGCCCGGAGGATGACCGTGACGAGCGCACGTCCCGCCGGGAGGGGAGCGATCGCGGGTCCGAACGCTACGAGGGTCGCCCGCGCCGCAGCGGTTCGTCGGGAGGGTCCCGACGCAGCACACCTCGATGAATCCGGCAGGGAGAGCCTCGGGGCGGCCCAGCTTGCCGCAATCAGTGCGCGGAAACGAGGCACCAATCCGCCGACGATACTTCGGTCATCGGGCGGGACTCGCTGGTCCGTCGTGACCTGTGCCGGCCGACTTGAGAAGGGCTCGCAAGGATTCGGAGGGTTCGATTCCCAGGGCGTCACGCAGGAGCTCACTGTAGACGTGGTACTGCCGTCGGGCCTCGCAGACGTTGCCTTCGCGTAGGTAGGCGGCGATGAGAATGCGCTGGGCGGTCTCGCGCAATGGCTCTGCGGCCACGGCCGCAAGTCCGGCGTCGATGGCCGGACCTGGTCGCCCGACGAGACTGAGTTTGTGGCACATGGCCTCCAGCGCATGAATGCGGAGCTGGCGCATCCGTTCACGCTCGAACAGGATCCAGTCCTCATCCCAGTCGGGCAGAAGGTCACCATCGAGATCCGCCGGATCGACATCCTCCACCGAGATGCACGTGTTATCACCCAGCAGCCGCCGGCTGTGATTCATCAGATCATTGAGGTCGACACTCACATGGGGCGCAAGCGCGAGCATTGCGCCGCGCACCTCGACGCAGTCCCCCACTGTCTGCCGGGTCCGCCACAACGCCGTGCGCAGACTGGCGGCGGCCCGGCTTTCAGTGCTGTCCATCCAGAGGGTCGCGGCAAGATTGCGCCGATGCTGTGGCCGCGCTCGGATCGCCAGCAGTGCCACCATGCGTTCGGCAGGTGCCGGCAGCGCCACGAGCCGCCCATCCAGACGCATCTCGAACCCGCGCAGCAGCTTCACACTAGCGACCGCCCTGTTGCCTGACTTGGACATCGCATTTCCCCCGCGGACTCGTCAGGTTGCAGGCCGCTCTTGCGGACGGGAGAGGCATGGTGGGTTGCGACCCGAGCCCCCGCTCCCTTCCGCCGATCCGTCAACGGCACGACACCAGGGCGATGCACTGATGACCGGGTAGTGACGGGAGGCGCATGTCGTGCAGCGATGAGCCATGGCACGGCCGCTGGTCCGCCTGGCGTCGACGTCGACCCGCTCGTGATCGTGATCAGTGCGTAGGCCGACGACGACGGAATGCGCGCCCGCGTGACGCACGGCCACCGGGCTGGGCCGCTCACGCAGGTCTGTAGGTCCGTGGATGAGGTCGTGGACGTCGTTATGACGGTGTTGGACGAATGGCGCCGGCGGCGGCAAGGCCGCGTGCCAGAATGAGATGCAGGACCGCCCAGAAGGGCGGCATGCGTTCAGGCCTGCGGGGCCCCGTCGAACCGCTCTTATGTGCGGTGACACGGACACGGTGCGGAGCCACGTGCGCTCTGCATACTCGCCAGGGCAGGAGTGTCCCTTGGTGCGCCGCGGCGCGGTGACCTCCCAGGGCTTCAACTCGGGCGATCTATTGCCCTTCTGTCTGTGAATACAGTTTGTCCTAACGTATGCTGGATACACCGTTTTGGGCCCCTTATCACCAAATTGAGAGTGGAGCGGAGGGCTGTCGTGATTCCACCTTTCTCCCGCGCGAGTCTCTGGCTTCTCTAGCGACGAGGCGCAATCAGTTGCGGTCGAGTTCAGGCCAGAACGCGTGGTTCGGGCTATGTGATGTTCCGCCTCTGGAGGTGGACGGAAACGCGGTGACCCTTCAAGCATGGCGCTTCGTCGGCGAGCCCATGGGTGTTTGCGCCCTTCTTTACGCTCTCTTGAAAGTTCGCGAGACGTGAGTATCCTCTGGTGTAGAAGTACAGGAAGAACTCACCCGCCCGAGTGGTTGATACTTGAACTTCATGGGCCCCTGACCCTGGTTCGTGGACAGCCAGAATCCCGCGTAGCGGGAGAGCGCGAGATGATCCTGAAACATGGCCCGCAAGAACTACTCCGATGAGTTCCGTCGGTAGGCTGTCGACTTGTACGAGTCCACTCCGGGCGCGACGGTGCGTGGCATCGCCGAGGACCTCGTGATCGAGCGGGGCACCTTGCGGCACTGACTCGAGCGGCACGGGAGCGGCAAGAAGACGGCTGTCGGCGGGACTTGACCCGCAGCCCCCTCCAGGCCTGGGAGCTACCGGCCGGCGAGGTGCTCGACGAGACGCCCGAGCAGAAGGCCGCGCGGCTGCAGGCGAGCGTCGCGCAGCTGGAGGCCGAGAACGCCAAGCTCACGACCGAGCGTGA
>NZ_LMSW01000002.1:0-6975 GCF_001429645.1 Terrabacter sp. Soil810 | reverse complement strand
GGGGGGGGGGGGGGGGGGGGGGGGGGGGGGGGGGGGGGGGGGGTCGTCGAGGCGTTTGAGCTGCGCATCGTGGATGTCTTGTCGTCCGGTTGGGCCTTTGGCGTGGGCGTCGTCGGGTTTGGCCTGGATGGTGGGACGGTATTCGATGGTGGTGAACAACATGATGCAGGATTCACCGATGGTGTCGTAGGGGCAGTCGAGCGCGAGGGGGCGGGTGCAGTAGCCGTTGCCGAGTAGTTGTTTGCTGGCTTCGGCGCGGGGGCGCGCATCGCGGGTCCGGCGTCGTCGGCGGGCAGGATCGCGGGCTGGCTTGCGGCGAGCTCCGGGATGTGCAGCGGACCGGAGGGCCGGGTGCGGGCGCGGTTGCTTCTCCACGCCGGGGGCAGGATCCACGATGAATAGTTAGGAGACCTCGGGTGAGTGAGGGGTTCTCAGGCTGTAGGCGTGCACGTTTCCCCAATTGTCACCTACGAAGATCGTTGAGCCGTCGCGTGTGGCAGCCACACTGCTGAGTGAATGCCCGACGAAGGTTCGAGCGAGTTGGCGCGGCACGCTCATATCCCAGACGATCAGAACACCCTCAGAGGAGACGGAGACGATCTTCCATCCGTCCAGCGGAGCCAGCCCCATTATCTGACCCACATCGGGCGCAACAGATCGTCTACTTCCGTCGTCAAGACCCCAGACATCGATGGAGCCGTCACTCAGTCCCGCGGCGGCGTAGGACCCGTCCGCAGTCACCGCCATGCCAAAGACGTGTCCGGATTCCGGCCCGGCAGTCGTCCGGACCTCACCTGTCGAGGTGTCCCACGACAGGACGGTGCCGGTGCTGTCTCGCGTCGGGCTGGAGATGGCGACGACACGGCGACAGTCCGGCGTAATCGCGGCGGCGCTGGGCCAGCCTGAGACTTGGTCGACTGACAGCATGTGGGCCACCTCGGCCGACGACGCGTCGAGAACCCTATATACAAGACGCTCTCGTTGCATTCCAACGGCCCCAAATCCCATGAACACGTCCATCTCGACCTTGGCCGTGCCCGCGGGCTCAGATTCCTCGTACTCCTTCCCAGCGGCGAGGACCCAATTACCACTGCTCCACAGCACCGAGCCGAGGGACAAGACGATCTGGTTTGGCTCGTTGCGGGCGGCGATTGAGTGGGTCTCGAGGACGAAAGCGCTGCTGTGCGGACCCTTCGCGCAGAGCAACGCCCGCGAGCCCGGTTCCATGATCGCGACCCTTTCGTACTCCGTGTCGCGGCTGTGCTCCCAAATCTGTTGGCCCTCGCGCACATCCCAAGCCTTGACTCGTCCATAGACTCGAGAGTTCGATAGGGCCAAACTGCCGTCCGAGCTCACCGCCGTGGAGGTTACCTCGATCCCGTGTCCACGTAGCACCCCGGGTTCGGCCGGAACGGTCAAATCCCAAACCTTCAGCGTCTGGTCCTCCGCGACGGACACAGCTCGCCTCCCGTCGGCACTCATCGTCACCGCCCGGGCCGCGCTGCGGTGACCGCTGAGCAGACCCAAGCGCCTCCCGTTCGCTAGGTCCCAATGCTCAACCATCCCGTCGTCGCGAGCGGCTAGGACGGTGGTGGCAGATGTTGGCACCAGTCCCCAGACTGGGCCGCCACTCGTGTCGAGCTTCGCGACCATCTCGGCCGCGGCGGTCACCGTCCCATCGGCGTGCAGCTCCCAGCAACGCATCTGCCCATCCCACGATCCAGACACGGCGTGTCGGTCTCCGGGGAGGACGCACACGCTCAGCATCAGGTCCTGGTGCGCATGCATGACCGCTTGCTCGGCACCGTTGTCGACGTCCCAGACCCGCACTGTCCTGTCTGCGGAAATCGACACCGCTCGACGTCCGTCGGAGGTGACCGCGACCCCGTTCACCACCCCGCCGGATCCCATAAGCGTCCGCCTGAGCGTCCTCGTCTCCACGTCCCACAGGCCCAAGGTGCCATCCGCCGACGCTGAGAGCGCGCGGCTGCCGTCCGAGAAGAGGCACAGGCTAACGACCTGACTGCTGGGTCTTTGCGCGAAGCGGCGGCCGAGGCCGCTGACGACGTCCCACGCCAGAAGCGTCCCGTCCGCACAACCAGCAAGGACCGAGCCGCCGTCCGGAGTCACTGCAAGTGAGGTAATAGCCGGACCGTCGCCGGCGAAGCTTTGTCGCAGCAGGCCAGACTCAACCTCCCACACCTGGACCGTTCCGCCCGGGGAGCCGGTTGCCACCACAGCGGCCGAACCCACGCCGCCGCAGCCAAGCACCCATCCGCCGCCGTGCCGGATCGTTCGGAGCAGGCAGACCGACTCCTCCGCCGTCCGCCAGCGGGCCTCCAGGTACGGACGGTGGAGTTGCTCAAGCCGTGCCCGCGCCGCCGTCAACGGTCCCGTGGCTTCCACCACCGACGCCCGGTCCAGCACCTGCTGAGCGAACAGCTGGGGGAAGGGTTCTGGCGTCCAGCTCCGGAGGTCGTGCGCCTGGAGATCCAGCACACTAAACATCTCACGTATCCCCTGGTCCTCAGGAATTGCCTCGTGCCCGGCGCGCAGATCGGCCAGTACCTCGTCGATGCCCAGCCGCCGTGTCTTCGCCTCGACGAAACGGAGGTCAGCGAGCAGCCGCATGAGTTGGCTCCTGGGAGCTCTCGCGGAGACCTTGTCGATCCCGCGGATGGCGTCGAGCAGGTGCGTTACGGTGAAGGCCAGCGCGTAGTCGTCGTCGCTATCCAGCCAAGCCTCGCCGTATGCGTCGATGAAGTACTCAGCCACGGCGAGGTTAGCCTCGTGCGGGTAGACCTGATAGGTCGTCTCTCTCAACAGGAACTGTCGAAACGACTCGTGATAGATGCGATAGCCGCCGGTAATCGATGGCCCGCTCAGGTACTGAGCACAATCGCTAAGGGCGTCGTCGGTCTCCGACGGTTTGAGGGACGTGATTCCCGCCAGCTGCGCGCTCGATAGTCCCTCCGCGCGTGCGACCGCTAGGGCTCCCAACACCGGCCGGTAGCGATCCCGCCAAGACTCGCCCTTGCGGGAGAGTTCTCGCCTGAGGAACGCTCGATAGTGGCCGTCGAGACCCTCGGGAAGAGCCAGCGCGCGCTGAGCCAGCCCCCGCTCAGCGAGAAACTCATCGACGACATACCGGGCATAGAGAAAATTCCCCTTCGCCGCCACAGCGATCTGCTCGGCGGCGCTGGCGCGACTGGGGTCGGGGAGCTCGCAAAGACGCCGCTGCGCGTACTCCCGCACGTCATCGACGTCCGGAGGTGCGTCCTTCTCGATGTCGAGCGTAGCCGGCCCCAGTAGCTCCAGCGTCCGCGGATCCCGGCGACTCGTCAGGATGAATCGGACCCCCGGCGGGAGCCGCCCACTCAGAATGCCACCGAGAAGCGTCACCAAACTCTCAGTGCCACGCAGCGTGAGCGCTTCGTCGACTCCGTCAACAAGGACGACGACCGCGACCTCGACGCCCTCATCGGCCAGCATGACCAAAGGCCGCCGTACGAGGCGCTCGAAGGCCAGTTCGGCTGAGAGCTCGCCAACACGCAAAGAATCTATCCTGACCGCCGTGATCTGCGCTCCGGACTCTGCTGATTGGACCTCCTGCCTCACCGAAATCTTGATCTTCTGCTCGCCGACCTTCGTGAGCGCGACGGCGTACGCTTGGAGGCGATCAGCCAGGCTGCTGGCAAGCAGCTCCACGAAGCGGACCGGGTCGAGAGCGGCCGGATCCAGGGCCCGGCAGAAGTGGGCGTACGTGAGGACGTCTGCGCCCAGCCGCGGGTGGTCCTCGGCTGTCGGCCCGCCAGCGGAGATTTGGACGAGCCGAGCAGCGAGCGTCGACTTGCCCGTCCCCGGCCCGCCCACGAGAAGGAAGCTGCTCCCCTCTCTGTGGCCGAGCCAGCGATCGATCCGCTCGATCGCCCAGGCCCGCCCCGTGAACTCGCGCGCGGCCGCCGCAAGGTCCTCCGGCACTGCAGCCCCAGGGCCGTGCGGTGACGGTATGAGCATGTTGGCCACCATTCTTCTACCTTCGCGCCCGCGTCTAGGGCCTGTAGCGGCTCTCATATGCATTTTGCCTCAGCCCCGACGACGAGTACCCAACTGCCAGCGGAACGGTTTCGGGCACCAAGCCGCATTCCCACGCCAACGACGCAGGCAGTCAGAAGGTGAATGCCGTGCCGCAGGAAAGGTACGAAGTTTAGTCCATAGCGTTAGTGTAGGACGACACCGGTGAGCGTGCCCCTGCAGACAAGGGTGGGGTCACCGCGTGATTTGTGAGTGTGTGTCGCGGCGGTTCTGGTCGGATCGCTGCCAAGATCGGTGTCGGTGCGCGGGGCTGACTCGCGCGTGATCTGGCCGCCGTCGGCGTGCTCTGCGAAGGACTCGTCGTCCGGCGCGCCGACACCGTCGTGGTCCTCACCTTGCTGGCTTGATCAGAAGCCTGTCCGCGCCCTGCAGGGCCGTGACCCTTCACAGATATGCCGCCCCACGGTGAGAGTTCCCGACCAAGCCGTCGCCCGTCCGCTCATCGAGGAGGCCTGATCCCATGCCGCTGCTTGCCGAGGTCCTCGACGCTGTCGTCGGCGGAGACACCCACCGAGACACCCACACGCTCGAGCTCACGAGACCTACCGGGGCGACGATCTCGACGCTGACCATCGACAACGATGAGGAGGGCTTCGCAACCGTCATCGCATGGATCGCCGAGCACGCGCCAGGCCCTCGGATCGCGGTTGGACTCGAGGGCACCCGCAGCTACGGCATCGGTCTGTCGCGAGCCGTCCAAGCCGCCGGCCTGGTCGTCGTCGAGGTCGAACGACCCAAATGGTCCGAGCGGCGCCGGGGCAAGTCCGACCCGATCGACGCACGCCTGGCCGCCTCCCACCCTTCGCCTGGACGCCGACTGCCTACCCACGCCCCGCGCCTGGTCAAGGGCTTGCGCCACGATCGGCAGCATGCGGCCGACCACCCCCACAGTCCCCGGCGTATCTGCCGACTGGCGCGGACGTCCCGGGTGTGGCGCTGCACTATTCCCACATGACGTGGGCCGGCCGTGGAGCCCGGGAGGTCAAGTCCCGGTGAGTGGTGTACGACGGTGATCCGTCGTTGGTGGTTGTTCAGGCGCTGAGGGCGCCTGTGGTGGTGGGCTCCTGCTCCTGGTCGGTGCTGGTGGTGGGGACGATGGTGAGCCTGGCCTTGGTCAGGATCTCAAGGCCGAGGTAGCGGCGGCCGTCGGCCCACTCGTCGTTCTGTTCGGCCAGCACGGCCCCGACGAGGCGGATGAGCGAGGCCCGGTCGGGGAAGATGCCGACCACGTCGGTGCGGCGGCGGATCTCGCGGTTGAGCCGCTCGTTGGGGTTGTTGCTCCAGATCTGGCGCCACAGCCCGTTGGGGAACGGGGTGAACGCGAGGACCTCCTCGCGGGCGGCGTCGAGGTGGGCCTGGACCTCGGGCAGGGCGGCGGTGTGGTCGAGCAGCTTGTCGTACTGGGCGTGCACGGCATCGGGGTCGACCTGTTCGAAGACCGAGTGCAGCATCGCTTTGACCCCACCCCACGCGTGCTTCGGGCACACGGCCATGAGGTTGACGGTGTAGTGGGTGCGACAGCGTTGCCAGGACGCGCCGGGCAGGTTGGCCCCGATCGCCTCGACGAGGCCGGCGTGTGCGTCGGAGGTCAGCAGGGCCACGCCGTTCAGGCCGCGGGCCACGAGGTCCTTGAAGAAGGAGTTCCAGCCGGCGCCGGACTCGGCGGAAGAGACTGCCACGCCAAGGATCTCGCGGTAGCCGTCGGCGTTGACGCCGGTGGCGAGCATGACCGCGACCTTGACGACCCGGCCACCCTCGCGCACCCGCATCGTCAACGCGTCCGCGGCGAGGAAGGTGTATGGGCCGGTGTCCAGGGGCCGTTCCCGGAAGTCCTTGACCAGCTGGTCGAGGTCGCGGGCCATCACCGAGACCTGCGACTTCGACAGGCCGGTGATCCCGAGTGACTGCACCAGCTTGTCCATCCGGCGGGTGCTGACCCCGAGCAGGTAGCAGGTCGCGACCACCGAGGTCAGCGCCGCTTCCGCGCGGCGCCGACGCTGCAGCAGCCAGTCCGGGAAGTAGGCGCCCTCGCGCAGCTTCGGCACGGCCACGTCCAGTGTCCCGACCCTGGTGTCGAGGTCGCGGTGGCGGTAGCCGTTGCGCGCGGTGACCCGATCCGGGTCGCGGGTGCCGTAGGCGGCGCCACAGACCCGGTCCGCATCCGCGGACAGCAGCGTGTTGACGAACCCTTCCATCAGCTCGCGCAACAGGTCCGGGCTCGCCTGGGACAAGTGCTCGTGCAGGAACCCGGCTGGGTCCTTGATACTGGAGCGTGCGGTCATCGCAGTGACTTTCTCTTCGAGTGGGTTGTAGGAGATCTCTCGAAGAATCACGCGGTGACCGCGCCCATGTCGATGCCCGGGCAAGTCACCTCGTCGTACACCACTCTGCTGGACTCAACTAGCCCGGGAACGAACCGGTCCGAGGATGGCTCACACGAGCCGGCGATCGTTCGACGTCAATACGTCGTGCGATAACTCGTGCGATAACTCCCGGCGATCGTCGGCGTGTCGCGGTCACCCACGGTCACTGCCAACCGCCCCAAGCCGGCCCGCCAACGACTCGCAGAACCGGCAAACCCGCAGGTCAGACGGCGTCTGGCCTGCGGTTTTGGGTGGTGGCCAGGGGCGGGGTCGAACCGCCGACCTTCCGATTTTCAGGTGTCGGCGGTCTTGTCGAAGCGTCCGTGCGGTGTGTGGCTGAGCGGCTCACTTCGCTAACCGAGTGCGTGGGAGGTTGGCTAAGTACGGGCGCGTTGCTATCACGGTTGCTGTCTGTTCGGCCTCACGCCAGACCTTGCCGGCACCCTGCTCTAGGTGTACTGACCCGACAGGTTGGTCAATCGGGTGATGGGTGGATTGTTCCCGCAGGCGGTGTGGG
>NZ_LMSW01000001.1:702156-857872 GCF_001429645.1 Terrabacter sp. Soil810 | reverse complement strand
TCCCATGTCAGCAGCTCACAACGATGAGTCGCATTCCCTCAACCAACGTGCCCGGTCAGTACACCTAGAGGGAGCGGCGTATGCCGGCCAGCTCGTCCGCGACTGAGGTGGGGTCGGTGCCGGGCCGGGCCCGATAGAGGTCGAGGACCATGACGGCCAGCTGGTCCATGACGACGGCCGGGCCGAGGTCGGGCACCGGCTGCGATTCGCCGCCACGGGACCCGGCCACGCGGTCGGCGAGCGACTGGACGAGGACCAGCACGGACGGCAGACGCGAAAGCGCGTGGTCGAGCGGCAGCTGGTGCCACCGCTCGACCACGCGCCGGAGCTCGTCGGACACCTCCTGCGGGGTCGGCGAACCCGCGCCTGAAGGTGTCATCGGACGTCAGTCGCGCAGACGCGCGAAGAGACGGACGAACTCGATGTAGAGCCAGACGATCGAGACGATGAGGCCGTGGGCGAGCAGCCACGAGTACTTCTTCGGGGCGCCCATCTGGACCGCACGGTCGATCGAGTCGAAGTCGATGGCCAGGGAGTACGACGCGAGGCCGACGCCGAGGATCGACAGCCCGATGCCGAGCGGGCCGCTGGCCCCGAAGCCCCAGCCGTCGATGACGCCGGTCATGAGCAGCACGACCTGCAGCAGCGAGAAGAGGCCGTAGCCGACGATCGCGAAGAAGAACATCCGGCGCGTCTTGTCGTTGACCTTGACGAAGCCGGTCGCGTAGCCGACGTACATGGCCACGAAGACGCAGAGCGTCGCGAGCACGGCCATCTGCACGACGCCGTCGTAGTCCGGGATCGCCGCGATGTACTGGCTGAAGGCACCGAGGAAGGCGCCCTGCAGCACGGCGTAGACCATGAGCAGCGGCACCGAGACCTTCTTCATGAAGGCGATGACGAAGCCGAGGATCAGCGTGCCGAACATGCCGCCGAGCCAGAACGGCAGCGTCATGTCGGTGTTGGCCTCGGTCCAGAACCACGACACGAAGGCCACGGCGATCGTGACGACGAAGAGCGCGATGCTCTTGACGACGACGTCGTCGACCGTGACGCGACCGGTGTCGGCCGGACCGGCCGGCGGCTGCGCGTACATCTCGTTGAGCTGCTGCGCGGTCATCGCATCCTGGCCCGCGTAGCCGGCCGTGGCGGCCTGCGTGCCCTGCTGCGCCGGCTGCTGCGGACTGCCCTGGGGCGCGTCGAAGCCGGCGTAGCGCTCCTTCTCGATCTGCTTGTTGAGCCGGTCGAAGACCGGGTTTCCACCTGCCATGTGAGTGCGCTCCTCGAAGCACTGGGTGCCACGACCCGCGAATGGGCGTGGCGACTGTCCCCAAGAGTAAGCGAACGCACCCCTCCGGAAGGTTCCCGCGCGCGAGAAGCACACGCCCGAAACGTGATCGTGACGCGGCCCGGTCGACCGTCCCGGCACGGCTCGACGGGCATACTGGGGACCCCGCCCCCGTGGCCCAATCGGCAGAGGCAGGCGACTTAAAATCGCCAACGGTGAGGGTTCGAGTCCCTCCGGGGGTACGTGACGGAAGTCAGCCGTCCCAGAGCGGCAAGGTAACAGTCCGGCCCACGCCTTGGGCGTGGCACGGCACGCACCCTCCCGCTCCGCCTAGACTGACCCTCGAGATCGAGGTCCAGGGGCCAGTTCACCGCGCTCCTGCACGACCTGTGCCGCATCGAGAGTGCGAACCCCTCAGACCACACGAAGGAGCAGCGGGTGCTGGAGCACCGTGTCGCCGGCGCGACGACGACGGCTCCCGTCCGCACGCCCTGGGTCGTCGACCCCCGCGTCGTCGAGTTCGGGGAGCGTCTCGCCGCGGCCATGCGTCGCAGCTGGGCCGACCCCATGGTCCGCCGCGGCACGCTCGGCATGTCGCTGGTGGCAGCCGGCTCGATCAGCCCCGCCTTCCTGCCCGCCGACACCTTCGAGCTGCCGGCGTCGCCGCTCATCGAGCGCTTCGGCCTCGAGTGGCTCGGCACCGGAGCCGGACGGGTCCTGACGACGATCCTGCTCGCGGTCGGCATGGCGCTGCTCGTCGACGCGTGGCTGCGGATGCGCCCGGTCCACGGCCGCAAGGCGCCCTCGCTCGCCTGGCTCCTCTGGAGCCTGCCCATCATGCTCGCGCCGCCGCTCTTCAGCCGCGACGCCTACAGCTACGCCGCCCAGGGCAAGATCGTCTCCCGCGGGATGGACCCGTATGCCGTGGGCCCGTTCTGGGTGCCGGGGCCGTTCGCCGACCAGGTCGACCCGATGTGGGTCGACACCCCTGCGCCGTACGGCCCGCTCGCGCTCCAGGTCCAGCACGTCGTCGTCGGGATCTTCCCCGACAACGCGTACGTCTCGGCCGTCGCCATGCGCGTGCCGGCGCTGCTCGCGGTGGGGCTGCTCGCGTACGCCCTCCCCCGCCTCGCCGAGCGCTACGGCGTCAGCGGCCGGCACGCCCTCTGGCTCGGGGTGCTCAACCCGCTCGTCATGATGCACTTCATCGGCGGTGGGCACGGCGACGCCGTCATGGTCGCCCTCGTCGTCTTCGCCCTGCTCCTCGCCAGCCGCGGCCAGTTCATCCTCGCGGCCATGACGATCGCGGCGGCCGCCGCCTACAAGCAGACGGCCGTCCTGGCCCTCATCGGCGTCGTCGGCATGGCCCTGCAGGCCCAGACCGACCTCGAGCCCGGCGCCCCGGCTCGCCTCAAGGCGATGGTCCGCCACGGACTCGTCTATGGCGGCATCACCGCGGCGACGTTCACGGGCATCACGGCGCTGACCGGCCTGGGCTGGGGCTGGATCCCGAACCTCTCCGTCCCGGTCTCACTGCGCTCGATGCTCTCGCCCCCGACCTTCGTCGGCAGCGTCGTCGAGTGGCTCCTGAGGCTGGCCGGCATGCCCGAGAGCGTGGCCTCGGCGCCCGTCCCCATCGCGCAGACGATCGGCCTGCTCGTGGGCCTCGCCGGCATCGCGTGGATCACGTGGCGCGTCGCCCCGCGCAACCCGGTGCTCGCCACCGCGTGCGCCCTGCTCGTGCTCTGCGCCTCCGGCCCGGTCCTCCACCCGTGGTACCTCCTCTGGGGCGGGCTGCTCCTCGCCGCCGCGCGCCTCTCGGCCAAGCACGTGCGAGCCGTCGTCTTCGTGACGCTCTTCTTCGTGACCTACGGCGTCGTCGACGCGACGGTGTCCAACGGCACGTGGGCGCTCGGCGTCTCGGCAGCCCTGTGGATGGCGGCCCGGCTGCGGGCCAACCGCCGTCGCGTGCACGAGCAGGCCGGCGAGCCCGTGCTCGCCGCCGCGCTCCCCCGCGGCTGACGCCCGGTCAGGCGCCGCGGGCTGCGCTGAGCGCGATGCCGTCGAGGATGTCGTGCTCGGACGTGACGACCTCGGTGACGCCCGCGCGGTCGACGACCCGCTCGACGACCCGTCTCCACACCAGTGCGCCCGCGCCGATGACGTCGACGCGCCCCGGGTGCATGTAGGGCAGCTCGGCGCGCTGCGCACGCGACATGGCCAGCAGGTCGTCGCACGCGGCGACCATGTCGGCCGGCGCGGAGCGGGCCAGGTGGGTGCGCTCGGCGTCGTATGCCGTCAGGCGCAGCAGGTGCGCCGTGATCGTCGTGACGCTGCCGGCGAGGCCGACGAGCGTCGCGACGCCCTCGAGGGGTACCACGGACTCGGCCACGTCGAGTGCCGCGTCGACGTCGCGCACGGCCGCCGCGATCTCGGCGTCGGTGGGCGGGTCGCTGACGAGGTGTCGCTCGGTCATCCGCACGCAGCCGATGTCGACCGAACGGGCGACCTCGACGTGGTCGGTGCCGCGGACGAGCTCCGTCGAGCCGCCACCGAGGTCGACGACGAGGTAGGGCCCGGAGACCCCCTGTGCCGCAAGGTCTCCCGTGGCGCCCGCGAACGACAGCGCCGCCTCCTCGTCACCGGAGACGACCTCGGGCGACACCTCGGTGCCGTAGTGCTCGACGAACGCGGCACGCACGCCCTCGATGAAGTCGGCGGCGTTGCGAGCGTCGCGAGAGGCCGACGTGGCGACGAAGCGCACGTGCACCGCGCCCAGCTCACGGCACGCCGCGGCATACTCCCGGGTGACCGCGAGCGTGCGCTCCATCGACTCGGGGGCGATGACACCCGTGCGGTCGACGCCGTGACCCAGGCGGACGATCTCCATGCGACGCCGGACGTCGGTGAGGGCACCCGTGGCGGGGTCGACGTCGGCGACGAGGAGGCGGATGGAGTTGGTGCCGCAGTCGATAGCGCCGACGCGGAGGGTCGTGTCACTCACCGGCGGCCACCTCGGCGGCCACCTCGGCGGCGGCGTCCTCGGCCGCGTGCACGGCGGCGCACGACGTCGGGAGCCACCAGTCGTCGAGCATCGCGAGGGCCTCGTCACCGAGCGGGTTGACGCCCGGACCTGCAGCGAGCGAGTGGGCGACGAGGACGTGCAGGCACTTGACGCGGGTCGGCATGCCGCCGGCGGAGATGCCGTCGATCTCGGGCACGTCACCGAGCTCGGCACGCTGCGCGAGGTAGTGCTCGTGCGCCCTGGCGTAGGCCGCGGCGAGCTCCTCGTCGTGGGCGAGCCGCTCGGTCATCTCCTTCATCAGACCGCCGGTCTCGAGCGTGCTCACGGCGCCGGTCAGGCGCGGGCACGTCGCGTAGTAGGTCGTCGGGAACGGGGTGCCGTCGGGCAGGCGGGGCTCCGTGCGCAGGACGTCGGGCTCGCCGCACGGGCAGCGGTGCGCCACCTCGGCCACGCCGCGCGGGGGGCGGCCGAGCTGGCGCTCGACGGCGTCGAGGTCGGCGACCTCGACCTGGTGGGTGCCCGCCTCGGGCTGCGGGGACGGACGGGAGGGGACGCTCACGCGGAACTCACTTCTCGGGCTTCAGGGGTGACCACGGGTCACCTGGTGCGGGTGACACCCGCGGTGGGTCGGTCGGCGATCTGGATCGACTGCCACACCTTGCCGTACCAGGGCGACGCGGCGTTGGCCATGGGCGCGGCGACGACGGGGCGCTCCGAGGCCGGAGCGCTCGCGTCGTCGGTGGACGGGTCGATGACGGTGTAGGCGCGGTCGCCGACCCGCACGAACTTGAGGCGCTCGCGCGCCTGGACCTCGATGTAGGCGGGGTCCTTCCACAGCGCGGCCTCGCGCTCGAGCTGCTGCACGGTCTCGCGCTGCTCGGCGACCTTGTCGTGCATGGCCGAGGCGTCGCCCCGCTGCTGCACGAGCGAGCGGAGGGTCGGCACGATCGTCACGGCGAGCATGACGAGGATGCCGAGCAGGATGGCGCCGCGCACCCACGCCGTCGAGGCCGACGGCGGGGCCGTCTGGGGCGAGCGAGGGCGGGCCGCGAGAGCCGGGCGCTCCTTGCCCGCACCGGGGCGGCTCGCGCGCGAGGCCCCGGGTCGGGACTGGCCGGGCCGCGTGGCCGACGAGCGGCCGGCACCGGCACGACCCGTCGACCGTGCGGAGGAGGCCCGGCCGGCGGACGTCGAACCCGACGCTCCCCCGGCCGAGGTGCCGGGCTTCGAGGCTGCCTTCGGCCCCGGCTTGGGTCCGGGCTTCACGCCGGGCTTCACGCCGGGTTTCTCGCCCGCCTTCGTGCCGGGTGCGTGGCGGGCCGGGGACGGCCGCGCGCCGCCGCCCGGGCGACCCGTCGACGACGGGCGGCCCGGGCGGGATGGCGTGCGGTCGGCCACGAGGTCAGCCCTCGGCGCCGAAGCGGCTCGCGTCGAAGCGCGGGAAGGCGCCCGTGCCGGCGTAGACGGCGGCGTCGTCGAGCTCCTCCTCGATGCGCAGCAGCTGGTTGTACTTCGCGACGCGCTCGGAGCGGGCCGGGGCGCCGGTCTTGATCTGGCCGCAGTTGGTGGCGACGGCGAGGTCGGCGATCGTGACGTCCTCGGTCTCGCCCGAGCGGTGGCTCATCATGCAGCGGTAGCCGTTGCTCTGCGCGAGCGTCACGGCGTCGAGCGTCTCGGTGAGCGTGCCGATCTGGTTGACCTTGACGAGCAGCGCGTTGGCGGTGCCGGTCGAGATGCCGCGGCCGAGGCGCTCGGGGTTGGTGACGAAGAGGTCGTCGCCGACGATCTGCACCTTGGAGCCGAGCAGGTCGGTCATCGACTTCCAGCCGTCCCAGTCCTCCTCGTTGAGGGGGTCCTCGATGGACACGAGCGGGTAGGCCTCGACGAGCTCGGCGTAGTAGGCGACCATCTCGTCGGCCGACTTGCTCGCGCCCTCGAAGGCGTAGGAGCCGTCCTCGAAGAACTCGGACGCCGCGACGTCGAGGGCCAGGGCGATGTCGCGGCCCGGCTCGTAGCCGGCCGCCCTGATCGCCTCGAGGATGAGGTCGAGCGCCGCACGGTTGGACTCGAGGTCGGGGGCGAAGCCGCCCTCGTCGCCCAGGCCGGTCGCGAGACCGCGCTCGTGCAGGACCTTCTTGAGCGCGTGGTAGACCTCGGCGCCCCAGCGCACGGCCTCACGGAAGGTCGGCGCACCGATCGGCGCGATCATGAACTCCTGGATGTCGACGTTGGAGTCGGCGTGCGACCCACCGTTGAGGATGTTCATCATCGGGACCGGGAGCACGTGGGCGTTCGGGCCGCCGACGTAGCGGAAGAGCGGGAGGCCCGCCGACTCGGCCGCGGCGTGCGCGACGGCGAGCGAGACCCCGAGGATCGCGTTGGCGCCGAGGTTCTCCTTGTTGGACGAGCCGTCGAGCGCCATCATCTCGGCGTCGATGAGGCGCTGCTCGCTCGCGTCGAAGCCGACGAGGCGCGGGTTGATCTCCTCGATGACCGCGTCGACGGCCTGCTCGACGCCCTTGCCGAGATAGCGGCCCTTGTCGCCGTCGCGTCGCTCGGACGCCTCGAAGGCGCCGGTCGAGGCACCCGACGGGACGGCCGCGCGAGCGAACGTGCCGTCGTCGAGACGGATCTCGACCTCGACGGTGGGGTTGCCGCGCGAGTCCAGGATCTCGCGGGCGCCAATCTCCTCAATGCTGGCCACTTGGCTCTCCTGTGCTGGTGCTGCTCATGGGTGCTCTTGGGTGCTCGGCGCGGGCGGGACGCGGTGGTACCGACCCCCGGACACCGGGCACAGTGCTGGGACGAGCCTAGCCCGTGGGGTCCGCGGCCCGGTGGAGCGACCCGGCATACGGGCAGGACGAACGGCAGGTGGGGCAGACCCGGACGTATCGGACACGGGGACAAACGGGGCCCTTCCACCCATACTTTTTTTACCTCTTCCTTACCAAGGACTGACCGGGAGCAGGCATACTCACAACTAGCCATCCGGGGGGTGGAGCTGGTCGTGAATAGGGCACCAGTGGGTGCCGGGGGTGGGGTGTGGACATGGGTCAGCCCATGCGCGAGTCGGGGGTTGTTCTGCTGAACGTGAGCGCGCGTCCTGTGACGCAGCCGCTCAGTGAGAGGAGTCGGGGGCAGCGGCTGCTGCAGCTCGGCATCGCCGGTGGAGACCTCGTCATCATCACGGCGGCGACCGCCCTGGCGGCCGTCGGACGCACGAGTCTCGACGTCTTCGACGTTGCGAACGACGTCAACCAGGTCGCCCAGTCGGTCGGCCTGTGGATCGTGGCTGCCTGGATGGTCGCGAACCTCGCGCTCGGGACGTACACGAGCAGCCACCTGGGCGTCGGGACCATCGAGTACGCGCGGGTCTGCAGTGCGGCCGGGCTCACGGCCGGGGCGATCGGCATCCTCAGCTACCTGACGAAGTTCAACCTCTCCCGAGGGTTCTTCGTGCTGATCTTCGCCATCGGGCTGCCCCTCGTGCTGCTCTGGCGCTGGTACGCCCGGCGCCTCGTGCACCGGGCCCACGCCCACGGCCACCTGCTGACCCGGGTGCTCATCTCGGGCTCGGCCGGTCACGTCGACGACGTCGCCGCGGTCCTGGAGCGAGAGACCTGGCTCGGCTACCGCATCGTCGGCGCCCTGACGCCGGAGTCGCAGCCCACACCGTCCACCCCGCAAGGGGTCCCGGTCGTCGGGACCACCGGGCAGACCGCGGAGTCGGTGATCGCCGAGAAGGCCGACATGGTCGTCTTCACCGAGGGCGCGTTCCCGTCGGCCGTCGACTTCCGCCGGATCGCCTGGGACCTCGAGGGCCACCACGTGCAGATGGCGGTCGTGCCGAGCCTCAGCGACATCAGCTCTGGCCGCATGGCGATGCGCCCGGTCGGCGGTCTGCCCCTCGTGCACGTCGAGCAGCCCCAGAGCCTGGGCGCCTCCCGCGGCCTCAAGCGCGCGTTCGACTTCATGGGCGCGACGCTGCTGCTGCTGGTCGCCGCGCCCGTCATGATCGTCGTCGCGATCGCCACCAAGCTCCAGGACGGCGGCCCGATCCTCTTCCGCCAGACCCGCGTTGGGCGCGACGGCGAGCTCTTCGAGTGCCTCAAGTTCCGCAGCATGGTCGTCGACGCCGAGGCCAGGCTGTCGGGCATCACGCACCTGAACCAGAACGCCGACGGCGTCCTCTTCAAGGCCCAGAGCGACCCCCGGATCACCCGCGTCGGCGCATTCATCCGCCGCTACTCCATCGACGAGCTGCCTCAGCTGATCAACGTCGTCAACGGCGACATGAGCCTCGTCGGCCCGCGGCCCGCCCTGCCGGCCGAGGTGCGTCGCTACGTCCCCGACGTCCAGCGCCGCCTCCACGTCCGGCCCGGCATGACCGGTCTGTGGCAGGTCTCCGGACGCAGCGACCTGTCGTGGGAGGACACGGTGCGCCTCGACCTCTATTACGTCGACAACTGGTCCATCGTCCAGGACCTCTCGATCATGGCCAAGACCATCCACGCGGTCTTCGCCTCGCGCGGCGCCTACTGACGCCGCTCCGCCAACCCCGTGAGGGCCGCGACACCGCACCCGGTGACGCGGCCCTCACCGTCTCGTGCCGGCTCACGAACCCGAGGGCGCGTATGCCGTCCGGCCGGCTCAGGCGTCCGGGTGGGCCGGCGCGCCGGTTGCGCTCGCCGCGCTCGCGGCCTCGAGCCCACGCAGGGTCTCGCGCAGGGCGGCCTCGGCGTCGACGCCCTCGGCTCGTGCGCGGCGGACGAGGTCGAGCAGCTGGGCGCCGAGGTCACCGGTCGCGACCGCGTCGTCGACGAGGTCGTCGCGGCCTGCCCGGCGCAGGCGGGAGACGTACTTCTCGGCGCGGGCCAGGGCCGGCAGCGAGCTCGGGACACCCTCGACGGGATGGGTCCGGTGCTGCTTCTCGTCGGCCTTGATCGTCTCCCAGTTGGCCTCGACCGCGTCGGCCGTGTCGGCCTCGACGTCGGAGAAGACGTGCGGGTGACGCCGGACGAGCTTGTCGACGAGCCCTCCGGCGACGTCGTCGATGCCGAACGGCTCGGTCGGGTGCTCCTCCGCCACGCGGGACTGGAACGCGATCTGCAGCAGCAGGTCGCCGAGCTCCTCCTGCATGTGGGCCGGGTCGCCGCTCTCGATGGCCTCGATGGCCTCGTGCGCCTCCTCCAGGAGGTAGGGCACCAGCGACTCGTGGGTCTGCTTCGCGTCCCAGGGGCAGCCGCCCGGCGACCGGAGGCGGTCCATGACGGCGACGACGTCGAGCAGCCGCGCGCCGGGCACGTCGAACGAGCCGATGAGCAGCTCCACCTCGGGCGGCTCGGGCAGCCGTGTCACCTCGACGGCGATCGCGTCGCTGAGGCCCGGGTCGCCGTCGGACGAGCCGACCCACACGACATCGCCGAGAGCGGAGGCGGTGACGAGGTCACGTGCGAGGTCGGCCGGGTGCCCGTCCTCGCGGGGCAGCACCTCGATGCCGGCCTCGACCACGGCGGCTACCTGCGGCTCGTCGGGACGGCCCCACACGGCATACGCCTGCTCGAGACCCTGCCACGCCTCTCGGGTCAGCAGACCCGGGGCGATGCGCGGGGTCGTGACGAGCAGGACGACGCGGGCGGTCACGACGGCGAGGGGCGCAGGACTACTGCGCGGTGGTCGGCGCCGGGGCGGGGGCCGCGTTGGCGCTCGGCTTGACCCAGTTGGGCGTCTGCTGGCCGATGGTGAAGTAGACCGGCCCCTCCTCGGACTGCACGACCGAGCCGTACTTCGGGTTGACCGTGATGTCGGCCTTCTTGAGGTCGGCGCGGTAGGCGGCGACGTCGGCGGGCGTCATCTTCTGCGACTGGATGAGGGCGACCGCCGCGACGAACTCCTTCGTCGTGTCGGTGGCGTCGGGGATCGAGGAGATGACCGAGGCATAGGTCTCGTCGGGCTTCCAGCTGCCGGACTTCGCGACGACGTCCTTGAGCAGGGGCGCGGCGACGAGCGCCGTGACGACGATGTTCTCGGCGAAGTCGAGCTTGGCCGCCTTGAGCTGGTCGTACGTCTCGCGCACGTCGGACTCGTGGATGACGTCGCCGTTGACGACGGCGGCGGCCTGCTGGCGCGTCTCGAAGCCGCACCCGCCGAGCAGCGACACGGCGCCGAGCGCGGCGATGCCGACGACGGCCACGCGCTTCGCGGGTTGAGCAGACCAAGCCTTCACTGATTTCCTCCTCTGGCGGATGCGTCTGACATCCTACGGGGCTCCTACCCTGGTTTTCGCCGCGCCCGACGATGCGCCGGCCGACGCCCCCGTCGCGGCGGACGACGCGGCCGCGATGTCGTCGAGCAGGACGGCCGTGATCAGCTGTCGGGCCCACGTCAGGACCTCGACGTCACGCAACGGCTTGCCGCCGACACGGGCCGTCATCGGGGCCGGGACGAGGATGGTGCCGAGGGCGTCCTTGACGAGCGTGCCCGGGTAGAGGCGCATCAGCCGCAGCTGCTGGCTCTCGCGGAGGTCCTTGACCGGGCCGAAGCGCACGACCTTGCCCTGCACCCCGATGTCGCCGATGCGGGCGGCCCGGGCCACGACGCGCAGACGAGCGACCTCGAGGAGGTTCTCGACCGGCTTGGGCGGCGCGCCGTAGCGGTCGCGCAGCTCGGCCTCGATCTCGTCGACGGCCTCGAACGTCTCGACGGTCGCGAGCTTCTTGTAGGCCTCGAGGCGCAGCCGCTCCCCCGGCACGTAGTCGTGGGGCAGGTGGGCGTCGACGGGCAGCTCGATCTTGATCTCGGCGGGCAGGTCGACGGCGTCGCCGCGGAAGTCGGCCACGGCCTCGCCGATGAGACGCACGTAGAGGTCGAAGCCGACGCCCTGGATGTGGCCGGACTGCTCGCCGCCGAGGAGGTTGCCGGCGCCGCGGATCTCGAGGTCCTTCATGGCCACGGCCATGCCCGACCCGAGGTCGGTGTTGCTCGCGATGGTGCGCAGGCGGTCGTGCGCCGTCTCGGTCATCGGCTTCTCGGGCGGGTAGAGGAAGTAGGCGTAGGCCCGCTCGCGGCCACGCCCGACGCGACCGCGCAGCTGGTGCAGCTGGCTGAGACCGAGCATGTCGGAGCGCTCGACGATGAGGGTGTTGGCGTTGGAGATGTCGAGGCCGGTCTCGACGATCGTCGTGCAGACGAGCACGTCGAAACGCTTCTCCCAGAAGTCCTCGACGACCTGCTCGAGCTTGTGCTCGCCCATCTGGCCGTGCGCGGTGGCGATGCGCGCCTCGGGCACGAGCTCGCGCAGCCGCGCCGCCGCCTTCTCGATGCTGCTCACCTTGTTGTGCACGAAGAAGACCTGGCCCTCGCGCAGCAGCTCGCGGCGGACGGCCGCGGTGATCTGCTTCTCGTCGTAGGCGCCGACGAAGGTCAGCACCGGGTGGCGCTCCTCGGGCGGCGTTGCGAGCGTGGACATCTCGCGGATGCCGGTGACCGCCATCTCGAGCGTGCGCGGGATGGGGGTGGCCGACATCGACAGGACGTCGACGGCCGTGCGCATCGTCTTGAGCAGCTCCTTGTGCTCGACGCCGAAGCGCTGCTCCTCGTCGATGATGACGAGGCCGAGGTCCTTGAACGCCACGTCCTTGGCCAGCAGGCGGTGCGTGCCGATGACGAGGTCGATGGTGCCGTCGGACATCCCGGCCATGACGTCCTTGGCCTGCTTGTCGCTCTGGAAGCGCGAGAGCGAGGAGACCTTGACGGGGAACTGCGCGTAGCGCTCGGCGAAGGTCTGCTGGTGCTGGCTGACGAGGAGGGTGGTCGGCACGAGGACCGCGACCTGCTTGCCGTCCTGGATCGCCTTGAACGCCGCGCGCACCGCGATCTCGGTCTTGCCGTAGCCGACGTCGCCGCAGATGAGGCGGTCCATCGGGACCTGCTTCTCCATGTCGGCCTTGACCTCGTCGATGCTGACGAGCTGGTCGGGCGTCTCGACGTAGCCGAAGGCGTCCTCGAGCTCGCGCTGCCACGGGGTGTCCGGCGCGAAGGCGTGGCCCTTGGTGGCCTGGCGCGCGCTGTAGAGGCGGATGAGGTCGGCCGCGATCTGCTTGACGTAGCGCTTGGCCCGCGACTTCGTCTTGGTCCAGTCGGAGCCGCCCATCTTGTTGAGCGTGGGCTCCTCGCCGCCGACGTACTTCGTCACCTGGTCGAGCTGGTCGGTCGGGACGAAGAGGCGGTCACCCGGTTGGCCGCGCTTGCCCGGGGCGTACTCGATGACGAGGTACTCGCGCGTCGCACCGGCCACGGTGCGCTGCATCATCTCGACGAAGCGCCCGACGCCGTGCTGCTCGTGGACGACGTGGTCGCCGGGGCGCAGCTGGAGCGGGTCGACCTGGTTGCGCCGCCGTGACGGCATGCGTCGCATGTCCTTGGTGGACGTGCCGCTGCCGGGCTGACCGGTCAGGTCGGTCTCGGTGAGGACCTCGACGCGCGCGCCCTCGTGGACGAAGCCGCGGCCGAGGGTGGCCGTGGTGACGTGGACCCACCCCGGCTCGAGCGTGTCGTCGCCGGTGGCGTCGAGGGGGCGCACCGCGACCTCGTGCTCACCCAGCACCTCGGCCACGCGCTTGGCCAGACCGGGACCCTCGGTGACGACGGCGACGGCCCAGCCGTCGCGGACCCGCTCGCGCAGGTGCTCGACGGCGCGGTCGGTGTCGCCCCGGAAGGCCTCGGGATCGGTCGTGCGCACGGCCAGGCGCTCGTCGACGTCGTCGTCCTCGATGACGAGGTCGGCGTCGGCGGCGAAGGGCGTGAGGGTCCACCAGGCGCGCCCGGTGCGCTCGGCGAGGGCCCGCACGTCGGCGAGCGACCAGTACGACGCGCTGCCGAGCAGCGACTGGAGGTCGACGGGCACGTGGTTGCCGGCTGCGGCGTTGGCCCAGCTCGCCTCGAGGAACTCCTCGCTCGTCGCGACGAGGTCGTGGGCACGGCGTCGGACCCGCTCCGGGTCGGCGAGGAGCAGGATCGAGCGCTGCGGCAGGATGTCGAGGACCGACTCCATGCCGTCCACGAGGGCCGGCGCGAGGGACTCCATGCCCTCGACGGCGATGCCCTCGGCGACCTTGGAGAGCATCTCGGCGACGCCCGGCAGCTGGTCGGCGAGCGCACGTGCCCGAGCGCGTACGTCGTCGGTGAGCAGCAGCTCGCGACACGGCGGCGCCCAGAGCCCGTGGTCGGCGATCTCGAGGGAGCGCTGGTCGGCGACCTTGAACCACCGCACCTCCTCGACGGTGTCGCCCCAGAACTCGATGCGCACCGGGTGCTCCTCGGTGGGCGGGAAGACGTCGAGGATCCCGCCGCGCACGGCGAACTCGCCGCGCCGCTCGACGAGATCGGTGCGGGTGTAGGCGGCGGCGACGAGCGCGTCGACGACGTCCTCGAGCGGACGCTCGTCGCCGGCGCGCAGCGCCACGGGCACGAGCTCGCCGAGACCCTTGGTCAGCGGCTGGAGGATGGCGCGCACGGGCGCGACCACCACCGAGAGCGGGCCGTATGCCGGGTCGTCCGGGTCGGGGTGGGCGATGCGTCGCAGCACGGCCAGCCGCCGACCGACGGTGTCGCTGCGGGGCGAGAGGCGCTCGTGCGGCAGGGTCTCCCACGACGGGAAGACGGCGATCCGGTCGGCGGAGAGGAAGAGACCGAGCGCGCTCGCGAGGTCCTCGGCCTCGCGCGTCGTCGCCGTGACGACGACGACGGGCGCGGGGTCGGTGGCGGCCGGAGCGGCCGCGGCCGCTCCGGACCCGTCGGCCTGCTGGGCGAGCGCGGCGACGAGGAACGGGCGCGTGCCGTCGCTCGCGGAGACGTCGACGAGACGTGCCCGCCCGACCTGGTCGAGGACGTGGCGGACATCGGGAAGCGCCCTGAAGGCGGACAGCAGTGGGTGCGGCATCAGGTCCTCCAGTCTAGGTCGGTGCGGCGACAGCCGTGACGCCGGTGCTGGCACTGACTGTGGAGGCCCAGCGCGCGGGGGGCCGCCAGGGAGCTCAGGTCAGCGCGGCGCGTGGAAGCGCTGCTGGGCGTCGAGCAGCCCGACCTCGATGAGCGCCTCGACGGCGTCGGCGCCCTCGTCGACCAGGAAGGGCAGGACCTCGGTGCGCTCGGCCTTGGAGAAGTCCTTGAGGACGAAGTCGGCGGGATCCTGACGACCGGGCGGTCGGCCGATGCCCAGTCGGACGCGGAGGTAGTCGCGGGTGCCGAGCGAGCGCGAGATGGAGCGCAAGCCGTTGTGGCCGCCCTCGCCGCCGCCCTGCTTGAGCCGCACGAGACCGGCCTCGATGTCGAGCTCGTCGTGGAGCACGACGACACGGTCGACGGGCACGTCGTAGTACTTCGAGAGGCCGGCGACGGCCGAGCCCGACTCGTTCATGAACATCGACGGGACGGCGAGCACCACCTTGGGGCCGCCGACGCGCAGGCGCACCTCGGCGACGCGGGCCCGCGCGGCCTTGTGCGCCTTGAACGTGGCCCGACCGCCCACCGCACGGCCGGCGACCTCGTCGACCGTCATGGCCCCGACGTTGTGCCGGTTGCCGGCATAACCGGGCCCGGGGTTGCCGAGTCCGACGACGAGCCAGGTGTCCATGCGGTCCTCGATCGGTGGTCGGTGCTGATGGGCTCACGGTCGGGTGCTGCTGGTGCGGGCACGGGCCCCGCCGAGCCGGAGCTCGGGCGGGACCCGTGGACGCGTGGTGTGGCGCGCGGCGCCACGGAAGGACGGAGGCTCAGGCCTCGTCGCCCTCGGCCTTGGCCTCGCCGCCCTCGGCGGACTCGCCCTCGGCGGACTCGCCCTCGGCGGCCTCCTCGTCGGACTCCTCGCGCTCGATGCCGGCCTCGGCCTCGGCCTCGGCGAGCTCGGCCTCGAGGGCCTCGGCGGAGATCGCCTGCGTCACGTTGACGACGAGGGCGTCCTCGTCGGTGACGAGCGTCGCGCCCTCGGGCAGCTCGATCGCGCCGGCGAGGATCTGCGTGCCGGCCTCGAGGCCCTCGACGGAGACGACGACGTTCTCGGGGATGTTCGTGGCGAGCGCCTCGACCTGCAGGGTGTTGTGGTCGAGCGTGACGACGGTCTCGGGAGCGGCCTCGCCCTCGAGGTGCACGGCGACGTCGACGGTGACCTTCTCGCCCTTGCGGACCACGACCAGGTCGACGTGGTCGATGACCGGCTTGATGGCGTCGCGCTGGACGTCCTTGGCGAGCGCGAGCTGCTCCTTGCCGTCGACGACGATCGTGAGCAGGGCGTTGGCCTGCTTGAGGGCCATCATCGTGTCGTGGCCGGGCAGCGAGATGTGCACGGGGTCGGTGCCGTGGCCGTACATGACGGCGGGGATGTTGCCGGCGCGGCGGATCTTGCGGGCCGCGCCCTTGCCGAAGTCGGTGCGCTTCTCGGCGACGAGCTTGGTGTTGTCGGACACGGGGGTCTCCTGGGGGTCTCGGATGAGGCGGTCTGTTGTGGTCGGCCTCGACGCGGGACGACGCGCGGTGATCGGCAGTGACGGAGCGGGAAGGTCGTGTGGTCCGCACGCAGAGGCGAACCCGACCGTGGAGTGCTCCACGTCAGGCCACCGCGTCGATCACGGACCTCGTCACGCCCTGCCGTGGCAGCCGTGCACCGTCCCTCGCCGAGGCAACTGCTCGATCTTACGGGACGGACGCCCGGGCGGCGAAATCCGCCGTCGGCGCCAGGTGGCCGGACCGGTCGTGGGCCCGACGACGGTCACAGCGATGTCACAGCGGAGGTCACAGCGAGGGCGTACGCCGGAGCACCCAGGAGTCCGTGAAGCCGCCTCCGGCTCCCCGCACGAACGAGTAGCGCAGCTCGTCGGAGGTGACGCGCAGGTCGGCGAAGCCGTAGGTGGGTTTGCTGCCGGTCCCGGACGCCGCGGCGAAGTAGCCACGCTCCGGGTCGGCCGTCGCGACCTGCCGCAGTGCCACGCCGCCGGTCCCGACCGTGGCGAAGACCGTGCCCGCCCCGGCGACCATGGAGGTGTCGGCGTCGGCCACGCACGCCGGCGAGTAGGACCCGACGGTGACCCTGGCGCAGCCCGCGCCCTCGCGCAGCTGCTTCGTGCGCTGGTAAAGGTGCTCGTGCCCGGAGAGCACGAGGTCGACCCGCTTGGACACGAGAAGGTGCTGCAGGTCGGGCCCGCTCGAACAGCCGTAGCGGCCCATCGAGAGGCACGGCTCGTGCATGGCCACGACGACCCACCGGATGCCGGCGCGTCGGGCACCGTCGATGGCGTCCGCGGTCCACGCGTAGCGCGCCGACCCCTCCGCATAGCTCCACGTGCCGTCGGGGAAGGTCAGGCCCGGCGAGACGAGCACCACGCGTACGAGAGGTGTCGAGCGCGGCAGGTCGACGTAGTACTGGTGGGCGTACTGCCCCACGGCCCCGCCGAGCCGGTTGGGCAGGCAGGCGGCGAAGCGGTCGATCGAGCCGTTGCTGCCGTCGCTCTCGTGGTTGCCGGCGAGCAGCTCGAACGGGAATCCCACGCCGAGGCGCGAGGTCACGAAGGAGCACCACGAGGCCTCGCCGCCCGGCGAGCCGTAGGAGAGGTCGCCGAGGGCGAAGTGGGCGTCGGAGCCGCTGGCCCCCAGGGCCCGCAGCACGCCACCGGTCGCCGCGGTGGCGCCGTAGTCACCGGCCGCGGTCAGGTGGACGCGGGCCGACGGGGTGGGTGCCCCGGCGGTGGCCGGTGGACGGATGAGCCCCGGCAGCGCCGACGTCGTGGCAGGTGCCGGGTCGGGGCCTGTCGTCAGCGCCGCGGCGGACGGCGGCTGCGTCGGGGATGGCGGCGTGGTGCAGGCGGCGGCTCCGACCAGGGTGAGCATCCCCAGCACGCACACCACGGCCCGACGCCACTGCATGCCGGCAAGCCTAGGGCGCGCCGGCCGACTCGGCTCGTCGGGCGGCAGCGGGGTCGGCGGCCCGGTCACCCGAGCCCGTGGCCAGCTCGTCGGCCGCATCGGCCGCGTCGGCCGCGCCGTCCCGGGGCGCGGGCCCACGGGACTCGTCGGCGCGGACGGCCGCGAGGCCGGCGACGATGAGCAGCCCCCCGACGAGCTGGACGGGCGTCGGCAGCTCGGCGAGGACGAGCCAGGCGAAGAGCACGGCGAAGAGCACCTCGGTCAGGGCCACGAAGGAGGCGACCTTGGGGCCGAGCATGCGCACCGCCGCGATCCCCGTGACGTAGGCGAAGGCGGCAGCGACGATGGCGATGACGAGCACCGGCACCCACCAGTCCACGACAACCCCGCCGAGGGGCACCCGTGCTGCGCCTCTGGACATGTCGAGCACGCCGACGAGGCCCGCGAGCCCGAGGGACACCGCGCCGACGACGAGGCCTCCACCGGCGAGCGCGAGGGGCGGCACGTCGTCGTCGACGTGGTCGGCGAGCAGGAAGTAGAGCACGAGGCAGACGGCCGCGCCCAGGCCCCAGAGGACTCCGACGACGCTGATGCTGGCGCCGCCGATGACGTCGAGGACGAGGAGCAGCCCGGACACCGCGAGGGCCACGCCGACGAGCGTGAGTCGGCGCGGGGCCTGCCGGTGGCGCAGCCAGAGCCAGCCGACGATGAGGACCGGCGCGAGGTACTCGAGCAGCAGGGCCACGCCGACGGAGAGGTGCGTCACGGCGTTGAAGTAGGCCAGCTGGCAGCCGGCGACGCCGGTGAGGCCGTAGCCGACGACGACCCAGGCGTTGCGCCGAAGCGCCGGCCACCGGCCGCGGAGCGACCACAGGGCGGGCACCAGCAGCACGACGGCGGCCAGCGTGATGCGCATCGTCACGACGGCTCCGGGTGACCAGCCGCCGACGAGCAGCGACTTGCCGAAGGCTCCCGACGTGGCGAACGCCGCGGCCGACGCGAGGGCGACGCCGAGTCCGACGAGCGGGTGGCGCGGCCTGGACGGTGTCACCTCGGCCGCGACCGCACCGGCGACGGCACCGACCACTGCTGGCTCCCCGATCGCAACCCGCTCCGCCATGACTGTCCCTCGTCGTTCCCGCTGACTGGCCGGCACCGTGTCGCGCCCGCGTCATGTCAGCACCGAAAGTGATTACACTCGTGACAGTAGCGATCGCGCCCGTCAGGAGTCAACATGCTTTTCACCCATGACACCGACGTCGCCCTCGCCGGAGCGGCAGCCCTCGTCAACACGATGCCGGGCTCGGTGCCCGGAGACGGCGACCCCGACCGGCTGACGACCCTCGACGAGCTCGAGACCCTCTACCGGGCTCAGGGGTGGACGGGCCGGTTCGACCGCGACGCCGCGGAGCTCGCGGCCGTCCGCGCGCTACGCCCCCGGCTGCGCGGCTTCTGGGACGAGGACGAGGCAGGCGTCGTCGCCCTCGTCAACGAGCTGCTCGCCGAGGCCCGCGCCGTCCCCCAGCTCGTCGACCACGACGGCGTCGGCTGGCACGTCCACGCCACCCCCGCCGACGCCCCGCTCGCCCGGCGGATGGCGGTCGAGGCGGCGATCGCGGTCATCGACGTCGTGCGCGCCGGCGAGCTCGCCCGCCTGCGCGTCTGCGAGGCCGCCGACTGCGACGACGTCGTCGTCGACCTCTCCCGCAACCGCTCGCGACGCTTCTGCGAGGGCGGCTGCGCGGCCCGGGCGCACACCGCCGCCTACCGCGCCCGCCGCGCCGCCCACGCCTGAGGACCCCACCACGCACGGAGGGCGTATGCCGCCGGGACCCGCCCGGCGGCATACGCCCTCGTCGTGTGGTGGCCGCTCAGGCCTTGCCGTCGAAGAGGCTCGTGACGGAGCCGTCCTCGAAGACCTCCCGGATCGCCATCGAGACGAGCGGGGCGATCGAGAGCACCGCGAGCTTGTCGAAGCGGCGGTCGTCGGGGATCGGGAGCGTGTTGGTGACGATGACCTCCTCGACCTTGCAGGCCTTGAGGCGGTCGACGGCCGGACCGGAGAGGATCGCGTGCGTCGCGGCGATGATGACACCCGCGGCGCCCTGGTCCATGAGCGCGTCGGCAGCCTTGGTGATGGTGCCCGCCGTGTCGATCATGTCGTCGACGAGGACGCAGACGCGACCCTTGATCTCACCGACGACGCGGTTGGCGACGACCTCGTTGGGCCGGTTGATGTCGCGGGTCTTGTGGATGAAGGCCAGCGGCGCGCCGCCGAGCCGCGAGCTCCAGTCCTCGGCGACCTTGATGCGGCCGGCGTCGGGAGAGACGACGGCGAGGTCGAGGTGGCCGTACTTCTTGCCGACGTAGTCGGCGAGGATCGGCATCGCCATGAGGTGGTCGACCGGCCCGTCGAAGAAGCCCTGGATCTGCGCGGTGTGCAGGTCGATCGCCATGAGCCGGTCGGCGCCGGCCGTCTTGAAGAGGTCGGCCATGAGCCGCGCGGAGATCGGCTCGCGGCCGCGGTGCTTCTTGTCCTGGCGGGCGTAGCCGTAGAACGGCAGGACCACGGTGATGCTGTTGGCCGACGCACGCTTGAGCGCGTCGATCATGATGAGCTGCTCCATGATCCACTCGTTGATCGGAGCGGTGTGGCTCTGGATGACGAACGCGTCGGAGCCACGGACGGACTCCTCGTAGCGCACGTAGATCTCGCCGTTGGCGAAGTCGTAGGCGCTGGTGGGGACGAGGTCGGTGCCGAGCGCCGCGGCGACCTCCTGCGCGAGCTGCGGGTGGGCCCGGCCGGAGAAGACCATGAGGTGCTTCTCGGTCGTCTTGTTGATGCCGCTCATCGCTGGGCGCCCTTCGTCTCGGTGGTCGGGTCGGCCATCGGCTCGCTCGTCGGCTCGCTGGTGGGCTCGGTGGTCGCCTGCGCCTGCGCGGCTCGGGCGGCCTCGTCGGTCCTCGTGCCGGCGCGGCGGCGGGCGACCCAGCCGTCGACGTTGCGCTGCTGCGCGCGCGTCACCGCCAGCTGCCCGGCGGCGACGTCGCTGACGACGGCCGAGCCGGCTGCGACGTAGGCACCGTCGGCGATCGTCCGTGGCGCGACGATGACCGAGTTGCTGCCGACGAAGCTGTGGGCGCCGACGTTCGTGTGGCCCTTCGTGACGCCGTCGTAGTTGGCGAAGATCGTGCCCGCACCGATGTTGGCGCCTTCGCCGATGGTCGCGTCGCCGCAGTAGCTCAGGTGGGGCACCTTGGCGCCGGCGCCGATGTCGGCGTTCTTCGTCTCGACGAAGCCGCCGATCTTGCCCTTGGCCCCGAGTCGGGTGCCCGGGCGGAGGTAGGAGAAGGGCCCGACGCTGGCGCCGGGCCCGATCTCGGCGAGCTCGGCCTGGGTGCGCACGACGCTCGCACCGTCGCCGACCTCGACGTCGGTCAGGGTCGTGTCGGGACCGATGACGCAGTCGCGACCGATCGAGCTGGCCCCGAGGATCTGGGTGCCGGGACGCACGACCGTGTCAGGGCCGATCGTCACGTCCGCGTCGAGCCAGGTCGTCGCCGGGTCGATGACGATCGCCCCGTCGCGCATGGCCTGCTCGACGGTGCGGCGGTTGAGCTCGGCGCCGAGGCGGGCCAGCTGCACCTTGTCGTTGACGCCCTCGGTCTGCCAGAGGTCGGCGACGAGGTGCGCGCGGACCCCGAGGCCGCGGCGCCGGGCGATCGCGATGACGTCGGTGAGGTACTTCTCGCCCTGGGCGTTGTCGGTGCCCACCTCGTCGAGCGCCTCGCGCAGGACCGCCGCGTCGAACGCATACAACCCGCTGTTGACCTCGCGGATCGCGCGCTGCTGCTCGTCGGCGTCCTTCTGCTCGACGATCGCGACGACCGAGCCCTCGGCGTCACGGATGACGCGGCCGTAGCCCGTGGGGTCCTCGAGCGTCGCCGTGATGACGGTGACGGCGCTGCCGGCTGCGTGGTGTGCTGCGACGAGACCCTCGAGCGTCTCGCTCGTCAGCAACGGCACGTCGCCGTACGTGACGACGACCGTGCCGGTCAGGTCGCCGGGGAGGGCGTCGAGGGCGCACTCGACGGCGCGGCCGGTGCCCTTGACGTCGTCCTGGTCGGCGACGACGGCCTCCGGGTCGACCTGCGCCACGTGCTCGGCGACGCGGTCGCGCTCGTGGCGCACGACGACGGCGAGGTGGTGCGGACTCGTGCCCCGGGCCGCCCGGATCGCGTGGGCCACGAGAGTGCGGCCCCCGATCGTGTGGAGGACCTTGGGGGTCGTGGACTTCATGCGTGTGCCCTCACCGGCGGCGAGGACGATCACGGCGGTCGGCCGTAGATCGCTCACAGGGCGCAGCTCCTTTTTGGATCGGGGTGCACTCGGGTGCGTACGACCCCGGCCCACGAGGGCGCCGGGGTGCGCCTCGGCCATGCTACTCGTGGGGAGCGAGGGTGCCGCCCCGGCCACGAGCGCGCCGTGACCCCACTCACACCGGGCGCTGTCGCGCGACGGCGTATGCCGTGTGGCCGACGACGCAGGCCACGCGCCGATCACCGTCCGTCGCCGATCTTGCAAGCCGTGCGACCATGGGAGGACGGGCCCGCCATTCCCCCTAAGTCGGCGGACCCCGGGCTGGCTCTGGCACCTACTCCCTGCCGAGCGGCCAAGGCGTCGCTCGACCGCGAACCCCCCCGCACGTCGGGCGACGCCGCTCGTCCGAGCACCCGTCACCGTCTCCTGCTCCCCGGGCAGGAGTCGAACCTGCGTCGCTTGTCCTGATTCAAAGTCAGGCGGGCCCTGCCGGCAGACCAACCGGGGATCGTCGTGGACGTGGACAGGGTAGTGCAGACCCGACGTCGCTCCGTCGCGGACTCACGCACCTGCCGGGTGGGCGTCGCCGGTCGGCGACTCCGGCGGCCGGCCCGCGGTGGCAGGACCATCGGCGGCCTGCGCCGGGGCGGCAGCACCGGATGGCGCATCGGCCGGAGGGTCGGCTGGAGGGCCGGCTGGAGGGTCGGCCGCGGGGCGGGCCGATCGCAGGTGCCCGTTCTCGGCCGCAGAGCTGGACTCCGCGTTCGTCGGGGCGCGGCCGGCCGCCGGGTCGGACGGTGCCGGGTCCACGGACGTCGAGTCGGACGGCGTCTGGTCGGACGGTACCGGGTCCACGGACGTGGAGTCGGACGACGTCTGGTCGGACGGTACCGGGTCCACGGACGTAGAGTCGGACAGCGACGGGTCCACGGACGTGGAGTCGGACGGCGCAGGGTCGGACGGTGCCGGGTCCACGGACGGGGCGTCGGACAGCGCAGGGTCGGACGGTGCCGGGTCCACAGACGTCGCGTCGGACAGCGCAGGGTCGGACGGTGCCGAGTCCACGGACGTCGCGTCGGACGGTGCCGGGTCGGACGGTGCCGAGTCCACGGACGTCGCGTCGGACGGTGCCGGGTCGGACGGTGCCGGGTCCACGGACGTGGCGTCGGACGGTGCCGGGTCGGACGATGCCGGGTCCACAGACGTGGCGTCGGACGGTGCCGGGTCGGACGGCGCGGGGAGGAGGTCGAGATGGAGCAGGTCGACCGGGGTGGTGGCCGCCTCGGGCGCGACCTCCGAGCCTGCGCTGAGCACCTGCGTGACGCCGTCCACCGGCGAGACGACCGACGTCGTCGTGGTGCCCAGGTCGTGCGCCGCGGCCGGTGCCACCGAGAGTCCGAGCCCCACGACGAGGCCCGCCATCGCCGTGGCGAGTGGTGGGCCGATCGCGGTCCCAGCCAGGATCGACCCGCCCGTCCACGCAGCGACGGGAGTGACGATGGCTGCGCTCGACACGAGAGCGGTGGTTGCGGCCACGCCCGCCGGGGCCGTGAGGGCGGCGCCGCCCCCACCTCCCACGCAGGCGGCCGTGGTGGTGGCGGACACTGAGGTCGCGCCCGCGGTGAGGCCCGCTCCTGCTGTCGCGGTGCCGGATGCCGTCGCGCCGGCACCGCTCACGGTGAGGGTGCCGCCCAGACCGGTGCTGCCGGCCGCCGCGCCGCCGAGGGCGGAGCCGGCGCTCGTGCCCGCGGCACCCGCACCGGCCGTCCCGCCCGCAGCGCCGGCACCTGCCGTCACACCCGTCGTCGCACCCGTCGCCGCGCCGGTCGTCGCACCGGTCGTGCTCGACCCGACGAGAGCCGCCGAAGCGCCCCCGGGGAGACTGCCGAACATCGCGGCTCCGACCGCGAGGACGATCGGCCCGGTGAGTGCACCGAACCCGTCGTAGACGCGTTGCAGCTCCACCGCGAGTCCGGCCTCGCGAGGACAGCGGGCCAGGTGGGCCTCGACGCGCGCGCCCTGCCTCTCGGTCAGTCGGCCTCGCACGTGGCCGCTGAGATGGTCGAGGGTCCAGCGGCAGTCGCGCGCGTCACAGACCGGCACACGGCGCCGCACCCAGGAGTCGAGATAGCGGTCCCGGAGCTCGTCACGGGCTCGTCTCGCGCGCGCACTCGCGACGTTGGCCGAGACCCCGAGCTCGGGGGCGACCACCCGAGGCGGGTGGCCCTCGACCATCGTCTGCCAGAGCAGCAGTCGGTCGGCCTCGCTCAGCCGGAGAAAGGCCTCGCGGACCAGGTCCGTGTCGACGCCCTGTGCGCCGAGGGCCGACAGTCCGTCGTCGGGTCCGGGCAGCAGGTCGAGGTCCGTCGTCGACGTCGTCACGACGGACATCTCGCGACGGACCGCGTCGACGCCGACGGTGCGTACCGTCGAGACGAAGTACGCCCGGAAGTTCGACGATGGCCCGCGCCCCTCGCTCAGGAGGCGGAACAGACGAGCGGAGGCCTCGGCCACGAGGTCCTCGGCCGACACGCGACCGCGGAACGACGTCGCGGCGGCGTGCGCGGCGGCCAGATGCCTGCGCCAGAGGGCAGCGAAAGCCTCCTCGTCACCCGACCGCGCCCGCGCGAGCAGCACGACATCGGACTCCTCGACCCCAGCCGTCGCGGGTGCGCCGGTCATGGGGTCGGACCGTGGTCCCATCGTGTGTGCTGACAATTGCGGCACCTTCCACCAGACGTGCCTCACCAGTGTGCGCCACCGGGGCCGTCTGTTGTGGCATTTGCCAAAGCGCCGTCGGGCATGGCGGTGAGGTCGATCCGCGTCCGCCTCCCATTGCGTCGAGATCGACCTCACCGGCGACGTCGCCCGGACCGTGTCCCCACACGGACGCCGGGCGCGAGCCGCCTCCTCCCTACCAATGACATAGACGTGTTCACGAGCCGTTTCATGACGGGATTCGGCAAGAAAGTCAGGTGCGGCCTCGTCCGTCGCGGCCGACGACACCGGGACAGGCACAATGGCGGCGTGACCGCCGACCGCCCAGACCGCGCCGACCGCTCCCGCCCGCGCGCCAGGATGACGGGTCCGGAGCGGCGCGAGCAGCTCATCGCCGTCGGCCGCAAGCTCTTCGCCGACAAGGGGTTCGAGGCGACGACCGTCGAGGAGGTGGCCTCGCGGGCCAACGTCTCCAAGCCGGTCGTCTACGAGCACTTCGGCGGCAAGGAAGGTCTGTACGCCGTCGTCGTCGACCGCGAGATCCAGGCCCTCATGGGCGGCATCAGCGCCGCCCTCGAGGAGCCGGAGGGAGCCAGGGTCCTGCTCGAGCGGGCCACGCTCGCCCTGCTCGACTACATCGAGAGCGACCCGTCGGGCTTCCGGATCCTCGTGCGCGACTCGCCGCCCGGGCAGTCGACGGGTTCGTTCGCGAGCGTCCTCGGGGACGTGGCGGTCCAGGTCGAGCACCTGCTCGCCGCCGAGTTCAAGCAGCGCGGGCTCGACCCGAAGTCGGCGCCGATCCACGCGCAGATGCTCGTCGGGATGGTGGCTCTCACCGGTCAGTGGTGGCTCGACCGGCGCAAGTTCAAGAAGGACCAGGTCGCCGCGCACCTCGTCAACCTCGCCTGGAACGGCCTCTCGGGCCTCGACCGCAGCCCACGGCTGGTCACGGTCCCCCACCGCTGACCTCTCCCCCTCGAGTGAGCGCCCCGCCCCACCCGGGTGAGCGCTCACTCGACGAGGTGCCGCCTGGCCGGTCAGCCGGGGCGGAGGGTCTCGGTCCAGGTCCCGCCGTCGGCGTCGGTGACGCTCACGACGACGGGCCGGACCCCGCCCGACTGCTGCAGCAGCGCCTGCCCCTGGGCGCCCGTGCACCTCACCGCCGAGGCCGCAGGCTGGGTGCACGACCAGCTGGAGTTGCGCACCGTGAGGGTCCCCGTGCCCGCCAGGTTGCTGACGCGCACCGTCATCGGGCCCTCGACCTGGGACCGCACCCGCACGGAGATCCTGGCGGGGTCGCGTCCGGACACGAGGCGCACCGTGACGGTGGGGGCGACGCCTCCCGGCTGGGGCGCCGGGGTCGTCGTCGGTGTCGGTGGGGTCGTGCTCGGGGTCGGCGGCTTCGTCGTGAACGAGGAGGTCGCGGGCTGGCCTGGCGGCGTGCTCGTCGGCTTCGACTCGGACGTGGGGTCGGTCCCGCTGCTGCCGGCCGGGGTCTCACCCTGCGGCACGGGGGTGCCGCCGAGAGTCGCGGACGGCGCACCCGGGTCGGCGACCGGTCCCGCGGAAGGGGCGCCGGAGCGATCAGGGACGGACGGGACGGCGGAGGCACTCAGGGTCCGGGCCGCCACGTCGGTCGGCGAGACCGGGAGGGACGTGACGACGGGACGCGACGACGCACCCGGAAGGGCCCCGCGCGCGGCGCCGGGGCCCACGCTGGAGGTGGACGGCATCGCGGTGGACGGGGTCGTCGCGGTGGAGGCTGCCAGCGATGCGCCTGGGAGCGCCAGGGCTCCCACGACTCCTGCGGAGACGGCGAGCCCGGCCATGAGCCCGGTGACGCGACTGGCCACCTGGGCGACGTCGTCGACCCCCGACCCCGATGATGACGACGTGGAGGACGGCGCCGGGTGTCCCGCTGCCGGCGACCCCGTGACTCCCCCGGCCGTGACTCCCCCGACGCCGGCCGTGGCCTCGGCGATCCCGGCGGAGCCGGCCGCCGCAACGCCACCCGAGAGACCGGCGACGGCAGCGACGCTGACGAAGCCCGGTGTCCCGAGACCCGCCAGGAGCACGAGCGGGACGACGAGGGCGGGGAAGCCGTCGTGGATGACGCGGAGGTCCGCGGCTATGGCAGCCGCGTGCGGGCACGTGGCGACGTGCGCCTCTGCCCGCTCGGTCTGTCGCTTGGGCAGACGGCCACGGACGAGTGCGCCGAGGTGGCTCACCGTCCAGCGGCACTCGTCGTCGTCGGCCCCGGCGAGCCCGCGCTCGGCCCGCGCGTCGAGGTAGAGCGCCCGGAGCGACTCCCGCGCCCGCATGGCACAGACGCTGACGGCGTTGGCCGTCATGCCGAGAGCGGGCGCGATCGCCCGCGGGGCCGCACCCTCGACGGTCGTGTGCCAGAGCACGCGCTGGTCGCGCTCCGAGAGCCCGGCGAAGGCCTCGCGCACGAGAGCGAGACCCTCGTCGTCGGTCGCCAGGCCCTCGAAGGGGTCGTCGGCCGGGTCGGCGAGGTCCTCGAGGTCGTCGGCCTCGGTGGGCACGACCCGCAGGTCGCGGCGACCCTGGTCGATGGCGACGGACCGCACTGCGGAGAGGAAGTAGGCGCGGAAGTGCTCGTCGGGGCCCTTGCCCGCGCGGATCAGCGCGAGGACGCGCGCGGCGGCCTCGGCGACGATGTCCTCCGGGGCCGAGCGGCCGCGGTGACGCCCGGCGACGGCATACGCAGCAGGCAGGTGGCGACGCCACAGCTCACCGAACGCCTCCGCGGAGCCTTCGCGTGTCCGGGCGAGGAGGTACACGTCAGGGGCCGAGGCCCATGCCTCGCTCGACCACAAGGTCGCGTCTGCCGACAACCCTTCGCCCTTCTACTGCCCCGGTGCGGGCCAGTCTGCCAAGCGGCGGGGCGTGCGTCGAGTCGGGACGCGGGCGTCACGTGAATCCGGACGAACCGGGCCGCATCGGGCGGTGCGCCGGACACGCGGTGGGCAGGTTTCGTCCTTCCGAATGATCCCCTCCACGAAACCACGCGGAAGGACGAAACCTGACGGCACCACCGAGACAACCCGTAGGGGTCACTCCCTCCCCTGACCAAGCGGGAGACCCCTGCGGTGCCGTCATCTGTATGACGTGCCGGGACCCATTTCATGACATGGTTTTCCGAAATGGGCAGAAATGCCGGAAATTGACGGAGATTTTCTTACGGAGCGGGACGCCGGACGCGACCGAGACCCTCGCCTTACCGCCACGAGACCCGCGGCATACCTGCCCAACGCGCCTCCCGCCCGTCGGCGTCCGCTGGCGGGGCCGGCCCGGTCAGCGCGTGGTGCGGGCGATCGCGAACGTGCGGGTGAAGGGGAAGAGCACGCCGAACGACCGCCGGGGGTATGCCGTCTCGAGCTCACGCTCGTAGTCCGCGACGAACGCGTCCCGCTCGTCGCCGTCGAGGACGCCGAGCACGGGCCGCAGGCCGGTGCCTCGCACCCACTCGAGCACCGGGTGTGGACCACCGGCCTCGGCGGTGAGCACGTGCTGGTAGGTCGTCTGCCACACGTCGACGTCGGCGGTGCGGTCGAGGAGGAGGGCGGCATACGTCGCAGGTCGGGCCACGGCCTGGGCTCGGTCGAGGCCCGGCCGCAGGTCGTCGGCCCGCGAGTGGCGAGCGGCGACCTCGCGCATGAGCCGGTGCGAGGGTGCGTCGAAGTTCGCGGGCACCTGCATCGCGAACGTGCCTCCGGGTGAGAGGCTCGCGAGCCAGGCAGGGATGAGGCGCAGGTGGCTGGGGACCCACTGGAGCGTGGCGTTCGTGACGAGGACGTCGACCGCGCCCCCGGACTCGGTGGGGTCCCAGTCCTCGGCCGTGGACTCGACCCACTCGACGCGGCCGTCGGTGTCGAGCGCGCGGGCGCGCTCGAGCATCTCGGGTGAGCTGTCGACCCCGACGATCGTGGCCTCGGGCCAGCGCTGGGCGAGCCCGAGCGTCAGCTCACCGGGGCCGCAGCCGAGGTCGACGACGAGCCGGGGGGCCTCGGTGTCGACGCGGGCCAGCAGGTCGGCGAAGGGACGGCCGCGGTGACCGGCGAAGACGGCGTACTGCCGCGGGTCCCAGGCCGCGTCGGCCGTGCGAGCGGCCGTGCCGGGCGCGACCGGCCCGTCGGGCACGGCCGGGTCGTCGGGTGCGACCCCTGCGGTCGTGGGCGGCGTGGTGGGTTCGGTCATGTCATCGTTCCGTTTCTTTCGATGTCAAGAGTCTTGACGGCGATTACAGTTGGGGTATGAGCGCCGACCGCAGGCCCGCCGACGACGTCGACGAGATCGTCGCTGCCTGGCGTCGGGAGCGCCCCGACCTCGACGTGTCGCCGCTCGAGGTCCTCTCGCGGGTCTCGCGCCTCGCTCGCCGTCTCGACCTCGCCCGCGGGTCGGCCTTCTCCGAGCACCTGCTCGACGGCTGGGCGTTCGACGTGCTGTCGGCTCTGCGCCGCGCGGGTGAGCCCTACGAGCTGTCCCCGGGCCAGCTCGTGCAGCAGACGCTCGTCACGTCGGGTACGATGACCAACCGCGTCGACCGTCTCGAGCGCAGCGGCTTCGTCGAGCGCCGCCCCGACCCGGGCGACCGACGCGGGGTGCTCGTGCGCCTGACCCCGGCGGGCCGCGACGTCGTCGACTCGGCGATGGCCGACCTCATCGAGCAGGAGAAGTCGTTGCTCTCGGAGCTGTCGGCGAGCGACCGCACGCAGCTCGCCGGACTGCTGCGGCGCATGCTGGCCCCGCTCGAGACGCGCGAGACGCGACGCGGCGACGGCCACGGCTGACGGCCTCACGCGCTCACCGCTCGGCCTGCTGGAACTCCAGCCGGTTGCCGACGGGGTCGGCGGTGTGGAAGCGGCGCAGCCCGGGGATGTTGTCGTCCCAGGTGACGGGTGCACCCGCCGCCCCGACGACCGCCGCGAGCGCCTCGACGTCGCCGACGGCGATCCCGGGGTGGGCCTTGCGCGCCGGGACGAAGCCGTCCTCGATGCCGACGTGCACCTCTGCCGACCCCGCCCGGAACCACGCACCGCCACGGGCGCGGAGCCGTTCGGGCTTGGCCACCTCGGTCATCCCGAGGACGCCGACGTAGAAGGCCCGCATGGCGTCCTCACACCCCGCGGGACCGGACACCTGGACGTGGTGCAGGAGCATCTCCATGCCCCAAAAGTATCTTGATATCAAGATACTTTCAAGGGTCTCGATGACGACGTTCCCAGGTCAGCCGACGACCTCGGCGGCCTCGAGCCACTCGAGCTCGAGGTCCTCGCGCTCGGCCACGACCGCCTGCAGCTTCGCGTTGAGGTCGGCGAGCGCCGCGGGATCCGTGGCCTTCTCGGCCATGTCACCGTGCAGGCGCTCCTCGCGGTCCTGGAGGCGCGAGAGCTGCTTCTCGATGCGCGCCATCACCTTGCGCGCCTCGCGCACCTCGGCCGGGCTCGCGCTCGTCGCCGGCTCAGGGCGTATGCCGTCCGGCCGGCTCGTCGCCGCAGCCGAGCCGCCGCCGGGGGCCGGGGCCGCAGCAGCCCGCGCCACCCGGGCCGCGATGTCCGCCGTGCGCAGCCGGAGGTACTCCTCGACACCGCCGGGCAGCTCGCGCACCTTGCCGTCACCGAGCAGCGCCAGCTGCTTGTCGGCCACCCGCTCGAGCAGGTAGCGGTCGTGGGAGACGACGACGAGGGTGCCGGCCCAGCCGTCGAGGACGTCCTCGAGGGAGGTGAGCGTCTCGATGTCGAGGTCGTTGGTCGGCTCGTCGAGAATGAGGACGTTCGGCTCGGTGAGCAGCAGCCGGGTCAGCTGGAGCCGGCGACGCTCGCCACCGCTGAGGTCACCGACGCGTGCCTGCTGGCGCCCGCCGGGGAAGCCGAGGCGCGTCGCGAGCTGGCTGGCGCTGATCTCCTTGTCGCCGAGGGTCGTCCACTGCTTGACGTCCTCGATGGCCTCGATGACGCGCCACTGCTCGAAGCGCTCGAGCTCGCGCACCTCCTGGGTCAGGTGGGCGATGGCGACGGTCTTGCCGATCTTGCGGCGACCGGCGTCCAGCGGGATCTCGCCCGTCAGGGCGCGCAACAGGGTCGACTTGCCGGCGCCGTTGACCCCGACGATGCCGATGCGCTGACCGGGTGCCAGTCGCCACGTCACGTGGTCGAGCAGCCGGCGCTCGTGCGGTGGCTCGCCGACGGACACGGTGGCGTCCTCGAGGTCGAGCACGTCCTTGCCGAGGCGGCGGCTCGCGAACGACGCGAGCTCGACGCTGTTGCGCGGGGCGGGCTCGTCGGCGATGAGGGCGTTCGCGGCGTCGATGCGGAACTTCGGCTTGCTCGTGCGAGCCGGTGCGCCGCGGCGCAGCCAGGCCAGCTCCTTGCGCATGAGGTTGGAGCGCCGGTCGGCGACGACCCCGGCGAGACGGTCCCGCTCGGCCTTCGCGAGGACGTAGGCGGCATACCCTCCCTCGAAGGCGCTGACCTTGCCGCCCTCGACCTCCCACGTGTACGTCGCGTAGGCGTCGAGGAACCAGCGGTCGTGCGTGATCGCGACGGTCGCGTTGCCGGGGCGCGGTCGCTTCGTCGCGAGGTGGTCGGCGAGCCAGGCGACCCCCTCGACGTCGAGGTGGTTGGTCGGCTCGTCGAGCAGGAGCAGCTCGGGGTCCGAGACGAGCAGCCGGGCGAGCGCGAGCCGCCGGCGCTCTCCACCGGACTTGGGGCCGACGCGGCTGTCGAGACCGCCGACGTTCTCGGCCTCGATGCCGCCGAGCAGCCCGGTCAGGACGTCGCGGATGCGGGGGTCGCCCGCCCACACGTGCTCGGGCAGGTCGCCGAGCACGGCCTCGCGGATCGTCCACTCGGGGTCGAGCGCGTCCTCCTGGGCGAGCATGCCGATGCGGATGCCGTCGGCGCCGCCCTGCTTGGTCGTGCGTCCGGAGTCGGCCTCCTGCAGGCCGGCCATGACACGCAGCAGCGTCGACTTGCCGCCGCCGTTGACGCCGACGACGCCGATGCGGTCGCCCGTGAGGACGCCGAGGCTCACGTCGTCGAGGACGTGGGACGTGCCGAAGACGAGGGAGACCCGTTCGAGGGAGATGAGGTTGGCCATCGCTGACTGACCCTATGTGCTCCAGCCCCTTGCGCCGAACGCGGCGTTCGGTGGCGAACTCGGTGCTCGAGCAGCGCGTTCGCGATCGAACGCCGCGTTCGGCGGGGAGGAGGCGGGGTGCCTGCGGCGTGGGACGGAGTGCTCACTCGAGGTGGCGCGGGGTGGCGACGACGTGCGCGCCGTGGACCGGGCCCTTGGCGCGACGCAGGTCGCGGCACAGGTCGGAGGCGGCGAGCGACACCGACAGGTCGAGGCTGGCCTCGTGGCTCTCGGTGAGGAAGGCGACCGTGGGCCCGGAGCCCGACACGATCCCGCCGAGCGCGCCGAACTCGACGCCCGCGTCGCGCAGCTCGCGCAGCTGCGGTCGCAGCGAGAAGGCGGCCGGCTCGAGGTCGTTGTGCAGGGCGGCGCCGAGCGCCCCGGGGTCGCCGGAGCGCAGCGCCGCCATCAGCGCGGCGCTGACCTGGGGCTCGGGCACGTCGACGCCGTCACGTTCGCGCAGACGGTCGCACTCGGCATACACCTCCGGGGTCGACAGACCCGTGTCGCTGATGGCGAAGACCCAGTGGAAGGTGCCGCGCGCCAGGACGGGGGCGAGCTGCTCGCCGCGGCCCGAACCCATGGCGTTGCCGCCGGAGAGGATGAACGGGACGTCGCTGCCGAGGGTCGCAGCCAGCTCGGCCAGCTCGTCGCGGTCGAGACCGAGGCCCCACAGCTGGTCGCAGGCGACGAGGGCCGCGGCGGCGTCGGCCGAGCCGCCGGCCATCCCACCCGCGACCGGGATGTCCTTGTCGATGCGGATCGAGAGGCACTCGTCGACGTCCCAGCGGTCGGCGACGAGGCGGGCGGCGCGGACGGCGAGGTTGTCGCCGTCCGTGGGGATGCGGTCGGCGTACGAGCCGGCCGCGACGACCTGCCACTCGTCCCAGCGCGCGACCGAGACCTCGTCGTGCAGCGAGACCGCCTGGTAGACGGTCGCGAGCGCGTGGTAGCCGTCAGGCCGCCGAGGACCGACGCGCAGCTCGAGGTTGACCTTGGCCGGGACGCGCACGGTCACGGCGCCGGGCAGGGTCGGAGCGACAGTCATGCGCCCACCCTATGGTCCGACCGGCCGGCGTCAGGACGTATGGCCCCGACGGCGTCCGCGCGGCTCCGGCGGACCCACATCGGCCGGACGGGCCTCGGCGATCCGGGCGAAGGTCGTGATGTCGAGCTGCTCGCCGCGCGTGCGGGGGTCGACCCCTGCGGTGACGAGGGCCTGCTCCGCGGCGTCCGGCGAGCCCGCCCACGACGCGAGGGCGCCACGCAGGGACTTGCGTCGCTGGAGGAACGCCGCGTCGATGCAGCGGAAGACGTCCTCACGGCTCGCCGTCGTCTTCGGCGGCTTGCGACGGCGCAGCGCGACGAGGCCGGAGTCGACGTTGGGGGCCGGCCAGAAGACGTTGCGCCCGACGCGCCCGGCCAGCTCGACGTCGGCGTACCACGCCGCCTTGAGGCTCGGGACGCCGTAGATCTTGCTGCCCGGCTTGGCCGCGAGCCGTTCGGCGACCTCGAGCTGCACCATGACGAGGACGCGCTCGATCGTCGGGAAGTACTGGAGGAAGGAGAGCACGACCGGCACCGAGATGTTGTAGGGCAGGTTGGCGACGAGGGCCGTGGGGTCGGGACCGGGGAGCCTGGTGACCGTCAGCGCGTCGGCGGCGACGAGGCGCAGCTTGTCGGCGTTCTCCGGCTGGAGCGAGCGGACCGTCTCCTCCAGGGCGCCCGCGAGCCGCGGGTCCACCTCGACGGCCGTGACGTGCTTGACGACGGGCAGGAGCGCGAGGGTGAGCGAGCCGAGCCCGGGGCCGACCTCGACGACGACGTCGTGCGGACCGACGCCCGCGACCCGGACGATCTTGCGCACCGTGTTGGCGTCGACGACGAAGTTCTGGCCCCACTGCTTCGTCGGTCGCACCTCGAGGCGCTCGGCGAGCTCGCGCACCTGCGCCGCGCCGAGGAGCGCGGCATCGGCGACGTCCGGCGCGTCCTTCTTGCTCATGCGCTCACCCTATGGCGCCCCGGCGGATGGCGTATGCCGCGTGGCCCGGTGTCGCGCGTCCGCCCCCGGGCGCCCGGTCCCCGGGCACTCGCGTGCCCCGGCTTGCTCGTGTGACCGCGGGGCCACCCGACGGGACGAGGCCCCCGACCGTGATGGTCGGGGGCCTCGTCGAAACGTGCTGGTGCTGTGCGGCTGGGTCAGCCACAGCCCCACTGCGACGTGCCGTTGTCGGCGTAGACGCGGTTGGCCACGGTGATCTGCTGCTCACGCGAGGCGAGGTCGGCGCGCGACGCGAAGTCGCCGCCACCGTAGGCGAGCCACGTGGAGGTGAGGAACTGCAGGCCTCCGTAGTAGCCGTTGCCGGTGTTGATGTGCCAGTTACCGGTGGACTCGCACTGGGCGATGCTGTCCCACATGGCGGCGTGGGCCAGGTTGATGCCCCCGCCAGAGCTGGAGCCGCCGGTGCTGCCGGTGCTGCCGGTGCTCGTCGTGCTGGGAGCGGCGGCCGGGCGGGCCTTGGTGCCGACCAGCAGGATGCGGTCGACCGGGGCCTTGGTGATCTTCGACGAGAGCTTCTTGGTGGAGACGACCTTGCCGTCGACGACCGTGGTGCGGACCGTCACGGTGCGCACACCGGCGACGCCGGCACGCGAGACCTTGGTCTGGTCGGTGTAGAGGTCGCTCGTCTTCTTCTTCGTCGTGCCGAAGGCGATGGCCTCGTTGACCTTCTTGTCCTTGGTCTGCACGCGCTGGACCGCGACCTTGGCACCTGACGTGAGGCGGGTCGTGACCGGCGGGTTGACCTTGTCGACCTTGCCGAGGCGGACACCGAGCTGGGTCAGCGCCTCGCCGACGGTGGCCGCGGCGATGGTCTTCGTCGTCGTCTTGCCGTCGACGGTGACCGTCACGGCCTTGGGGGTGACGACGCTGACGGCGAGCCCCTGGCGACCGATGGTCTGCGAACGGGACACGGACAGGCGGGCACCCTCGCCGCGGAGGCCGAGCGCGAGGAGCGCCCCGTCGACCGTGGTCTCGGTGGTGCGCACCTGACGGGTCTTGCCGTCGACCGTGAGGGTCAGCAGGCGGGCGTACTTCACGGTGATGGTGTCGCCGTCGCTGACGGGGGCGTCTGCGGCGGGGACGACGACGTCGCCCGGCCTCACGGCGATCCCCTGGTCGTCGAGGACGTCACCGACGGTGCTGCCGAAGACGTGGGCCGAGCTCGTCGTGCCGTCCACCGAGAGGTTGACGGCCTTGTCGAGCTGGGTCGCGCCGACGGCGCCACCGGTGAGGACGACGGCCGCGCCAGCGGCGGCCAGGATCTTGGCGTTGCGAGAAATCAAAACACTCCGAACGTCGAACGACCCGGGTGCAACGCGCTCTCGATCCGTCCTCCTCACGTCGTCGGGAAGAGGTCGATGCGGGGTGGCAACCGGCCAACAGTCCACCAATGTGGCCGACACTCCATGGAAAGGTCAAATTTCGGTAACGGAGGCCGGTGTCGGTGGACGGGGCGTTCTGTGGTGCGCTAGGAGCTTTGCCCGGTTCGCTCCGCACCCCAGGGACCGTAGACCCGCTCGCTGTTGTCGGACACCGCGCGGCACAGTGCCGGGACGTCGATGTTGAGCACCGCGGCCATCGCCCGGACGGTCACCGGCACGAGGAACGAGGCGTTGGTCGCACCCCGGTGCGGCGCAGGCGCGAGGTAGGGGGCGTCGGTCTCGACGAGGATGCGGTCGAGCGGGACGGCGGTCAGCGCGTCGCGCAGGCCGCGCGCGTTCTTGAAGGTGAGGGTGCCGGCGAAGCTGAGGTGGTAGCCGCGGTCGACGCACTCGCGAGCCATGGCCAGGTCGCCCGAGAAGCAGTGCAGGACCGTGTGCTCGGGCGCGCCCTCCTCCTCGAGGATCCGCAGCACGTCGTCGTGGGCGTCGCGGTCATGGATCTGCAGCGCCTTGCCGAGACGCTTGGCGAGGTCGATGTGCCAGCGGAAGCCGTCCTGCTGGACGGGGATCCCCTCGGGACCGGTGCGGAAGTAGTCGAGCCCGGTCTCGCCGATGACGCGGATGCGGTCGTGGGCCGCGCAGCGCTCGACCTCGGCATAGGCCTCCTCGAGACGCCCAGCCGCGGCGAGCCGAGGAATCTCGTTGGGGTGCAAGGCGATTCCACCGACCAGTTCGTCGTGCGCGTCGATGGCGTCCATGGTGAAGCGGATCCCGTCGAGGTCGCAGCCGACCTGGACGAGCCGGGTCACGCCGACGGCGCGGGCCGCCTTGATCGCGTCGGCGACGTCGAACGGCTCGTCCCCCTCACGCGTGATGTCGAGGTGGACGTGGTTGTCGACGACGTCGATGGGCAGCGGGTCCGGCGGGGTGTCCGGCAGGCCACGCTGCCCCGACGCCTGCGGGCTCATGCGGTCGGTGCCTCGTCGGCGCGCGCACCGGCCGCGGCGGCCGCAGCACCGCCCTTCGGCTTGCCCATCTTCGGTGCCGCGAGGGGGTCGGTGTGGTGGCGGGTGCCGCCCGGCCCCGAGTCGCCCAGCCGCGCCCGCTCGTCCTCGATGACCTGCTCGGGGTCGAGCTTGACGAAGACGCCCGTGGGCTTGGCCATCGGCGTCCCGACGACGACGGGCCGCGACTCCCAGCGCGGCGTCGAGGTGTACTCGCCCGTGATGATCGGGTAGCTCCGGGCGTCGTCGTCGAGGTCCGGGACGACCTCCAGACGAGGCATCGGCATGAGCTCGCCGTCACCCCCGAGGACCGCGTGGACGCGGTTCGCCGCATGGGGCAGGAACGGTGAGATGAGCGTATTGATATCCGAGACGGCCTGCGCCAGCGTGTGCAGCACCGTCGACAGCCGCTCGCGCTGGTCGTCGCCCTTGAGCTTGAACGGCTCGGTCCTCGAGACGTACGCGTTGGCCTCGCCGACGACGCGCATGACCTCGGCCAGGGCGGCCTTCTGCCGGTGCCGCTCGAGCGAGGCACCGACGGTCGCGAACGCACCCCGCACGGTGGCCAGCAGCTCCTCGTCGACGGGCTCGACGGCATACGCCCTCGGGATCTCGCCGAAGTTCTTGGCGATCATCGCGGCCGTGCGGTTGACGAGGTTGCCCCAGCCGGCCACGAGCTCGCTGTTGTTGCGCTGCACGAACTCGGCCCACGAGAAGTCGGCGTCCTGGTTCTCCGGGCCAGCCGCGCAGATGAAGTAGCGGATCGGGTCCGGGCCGTAGCGGGCGATGATGTCCTGGACGTAGATGACGTGCTTGCGGCTCGTCGAGAACTGCTTGCCCTCGAGGGTCAGGAACTCGGAGGCCACGACCTCGGTGGGCAGGTTGAGGTCGCCGTACTCGCCGGGCTCGCCGCCCTTGTCGCCGCGCCCGGCGTAGCCGAGGAGCTCCGCCGGCCAGATCTGGCTGTGGAAGGTGATGTTGTCCTTGCCCTGGAAGTAGTACGACACGGCCGACGGGTCGTTCCACCACTCGCGCCAGCGCTCCGGGGCACCGATCCGGCGGGCCCACTCGATGGACGCCGAGAGGTAGCCGATGACGGCGTCGAACCAGACGTAGAGGCGCTTGCTCGGGTTGTCCTCCCAGCCCTCGAGCGGGATCGGGATCCCCCAGTCGATGTCGCGGGTCATCGCGCGCGGGCGGACGTCCTTGAGGAGGTTCTTGGAGAACTTGATGACGTTGGGGCGCCACGTGCCCGACGCCTCGCGTCCGTCGAGCCACTCGCCCAGGGCGCCGGCGAGGGCGGGCAGGTCGAGGAAGAAGTGCTGCGTCTCGATGAACTCGGGCGTCTCGCCGTTGATCTTGCTGCGCGGGTCGATCAGCTCGTCGGCGTCGAGCTGGTTGCCGCAATTGTCGCACTGGTCGCCCCGCGCCTCGGCGTAGCCGCAGATCGGGCAGGTGCCCTCGATGTAGCGGTCGGGCAGGGTGCGGCCGGTCGACGGGCTGATGGCGCCGCGCGTGGTCTGCTCGATCATGTAGCCGTTGGCGTGGACCTGGCGGAACATCTCCTGCACGACGGCGTAGTGGTTGCGCGTCGTCGTGCGGGTGAAGAGGTCGTAGGACAGGCCGAGGTCGGCGAGGTCCTGGGCGATGACCGCGTTGTACTTGTCGACGAGCTCCTGCGGCGTCAGGCCCTCCTCCTCGGCGAGGACGAGGATCGGCGTGCCGTGCTCGTCGGTGCCGGACACCATGAGGACGTCGTGCCCGGCCATCCGCATGTACCTGCTGAAGACGTCGGAGGGCACACCGAAACCGGCCACGTGGCCGATGTGGCGCGGGCCGTTGGTGTACGGCCAGGCGACGGCAGACAGGACATGGCTCATGGCGAGCAATCCTAGGCGGGCACGCGGTGCCGCCGCGCACGAGTATGCCGCCGCCCCGGGCACCGGGCTCCGGCCGTGGGCGGCTGTCGGCTTCCTTCTAGCGCGAGGTGGCCTCGTGCGGGTACGACAGAGGTATGACTGGACACATCGCAGAGGCAGAGGTCATCGTCGCCGCGTCGCCGCGTGCCGTCTGGGGCGCCCTGACGGACCCGGAGCAGGTGAGGTCGTGGATGGCCGGCACCACCCTGACCACCGACTGGGAGGTCGGCAGCCCGATCACGTGGCAGGGCGAGATGGACGGGAAGTCCTACGAGGACAAGGGAGAGGTGCTCGAGGTCGAGGAGGGCCACCGCCTCTCGATGACCCACTACAGCCCGCTCATGGGTCAGGAGGACCGGCCCGAGAACTACCACACGGTGACCTACACGCTGACTCCGACGAGGGACGGTCGCACGACCCTGGCCCTCGAGCAGGACGGCAACGACTCGCAGGAGCAGGCCGACCAGTTCTCCCAGAGCTGGCAGGGCATGCTCGAGTCCCTGAAGTCCACCGTCGAGTCGGCCTGACACCCCGGCTCCTCACGGGCGGCGGTGCGCCACCACGAGATCGGCGCCGACCCGAACGGGTCGGCGCCGATGGCGTCCGGTGGTGCTGATCAGCCGAGACGAGCCTCGAGCGAGATCGGCACGGCCTTGAGGGCCTGGCTCACGGGGCAGTTGGCCTTGGCGTCCTCGGCGGCGGCCTGGAAGTCCTCGGCCGAGATGCCGGGCACGTCGGCGACGACGCTCAGCGCGATCTCCGTGATGCCCGTGCCCGGGACGAACGTGACGTTCGCCGTGGTGTCGAGCGTGGTCGGGGGCGTTCCGGCCTTGGCGAGGCCGTTCGACAGCGCCATCGAGTAGCACGAGGAGTGCGCCGCGGCGATGAGCTCCTCGGGGCTCGTCCTGCCGTTCGCCGCCTCCGCCCGCGAGGGCCAGTTGACGTCGTAGGTGCCGATGCCCGAGCTCTCGAGGCTGACCTGGCCGGAGCCCTCGAAGAGGGAGCCCTCCCAGTGTGTGCTGGCGGTGCGAGTGGTGCCCATGCCTTGCTCCTTCGCTGTGCTGTCGACTCGGCCGGACCGTCGCCGGCCTCCGGAGGGGGAACGACAGCAGCCTTGCCCGCTGTTCCCCGCTGGGCAAGGGGTTCGCCTGTCGAGACGCGCCGCAGGAGGCGCGGCCGCGGCGGTCAGCGCGCGGCGAGCGACGCGTCGTAGAGCGCCTTCTTGGACAGGCCGGTGCGCGACGCGACGTCGGCCGCGACGTCCTTGAGCCGCTCCCCCGCCTCCACCCGCGTGCGTATGCCGGCGACGGCCTCCTCGAGGGACGGCACCACCCGCTCGGCACCGGCCACGACGACCGTGATCTCGCCCTTGACGCCGCCCTCGGCCCAGGCGACGAGCTCGTCGAGCGTGCCGCGCCGGACCTCCTCGTAGGTCTTCGTCAGCTCGCGGCACACGGCCGCCCTGCGGTCGGCGCCGAACGCGTCCCGCATCGCCGCGAGGGTCTCGGCCAGCCGGTGGGGCGCCTCGAAGAACACGATGGTGCGGCGCTCGTCCGCGACCTCGGCGAGGACCTTGGCCTTCTCACCCGGCTTGCGCGGTAGGAAGCCGTCGAAGCAGAACCGGTCGACGGGCAGCCCCGAGACCGCCAGCGCCATGAGGACCGCGCTCGGCCCGGGAACGCACGTCACGCGTACGCCCGCCTCCACCGCGGCGGCGACGAGGCGGTAGCCGGGGTCGGAGACGGACGGCATACCGGCGTCGGTGACGACGACGACGCGCTCCCCGGCGACGAGCCGGGAGACGAGGTCGGGCGTACGCGCCGCCTCGTTGTGCTCGTGGTAGCTGACGACGGACCCGCTCGGCGTGACGGCGAGGTCGGCGAGCAGGCGGCGCAGGCGACGCGTGTCCTCGGCCGCGACGACGTCCGCGGTCGCGAGCTCCTGCGCCAGCCGGGGCGCCGCGTCCCGGGGGTCGCCGATGGGCGTGGCCGCGAGGACGAGGGTGCCGGGGGTCATGCCGTCATCCTCGCAGGGACGCCGCTTCGGTCCCCGCGAGACGCGACCGCCGCGCCACCGACCACGTGGCGGACCGTCTCGGCACAGGCCGACGACGGGCGCGACAAACCGTCCACCTGGTGGACGTCGGTGTCCACGGAGCGGTCCCCATCGTGGACTCGAAACGCCTCCGAAACCTCGAGGCGGTACGACAGACCCATGACCAGTCAGGGCCACGCCACGACCGAGCAGCTCCTCGAGGCCGACCGGCGCGAGCCGAACGCCGCGACGTTCGCCTCCGGCGTCTCGTCGGCGCAGCAGCACGCGGCGCTCCGGGCGTCCGTGCGACAGCTGGGCGCGCTGCTCGGCGAGGCGCTCGAACGCCACGAGGGCGCCGACCTGCTCGCGCTCGTCGAGAAGGTGCGCGGCCTGGCCCGGGAGCCCGAGGACGACGAGCTGCGTGCGCTGCTCGAGGGCGTCGACGCGCCGACCGCCGTCGTCCTGGCCCGCGCCTTCACCGCCTACTTCCAGCTCGTCAACGTCACCGAGCAGCTGCACCGCTGGCAGGAGCTGAGCGCCGTCGAGAAGACGCCGCTGGCCGCGACCGTCGGGCGCATCGGTGCCGCCCTCGAGGCCGGCACCCTCGAGCGGGACGAGCTGGAGACCATCCTGGGCCGTCTGGAGTACCGCCCCGTCTTCACGGCGCACCCTACCGAGGCGACGCGGCGCACCGTGCTCAACCTGCTCCGGCGGATCGCCGTGACGGTCGATGAGCTCGAGGACCCCCGCCGACCCGTGTCGGACGGTCCGCGGGCCGAGCGACGGCTGGCCGAGCTCGTCGACATGATGTGGCAGACCGACGAGCTGCGGATCGTCCGGCCCGAGCCCACCGACGAGGCCCGCACCGCCATGCACACCCTCCGCTTCCTCGCCGACCAGGTGGTGCCCGACCTGCTCGCCGAGCTCGACCGGACGCTCGCAGGCATCGGCGTGGAGCTGCCGCCCTCGGCCCGGCCCCTGCGCTTCGGCGCCTGGGCGGGCGGCGACCGCGACGGCAACCCCAACGTCACCCCCGAGGTCACCCTCGAGGTGATCGGCATGCAGCACGACGCCGGCCTCGCCGAGCTCGTCGAGAAGCTCGACCACATGCTCCACGAGCTGTCGTCGTCGACACGCTTCGTCGACGTCACCGACGCGATGCGCGAGAGCCTCGAGCGGGACGCGCAGGCCCTGCCGGTGACCTACGCCGCCGTGCGCCGGCTCAACGCCGAGGAGCCCTACCGGCTCAAGCTCAGCTTCGTGCGGGTCCGCCTCCTGCGCACCCGTGACCGGCTCACCCACGGCACCCCGCACGAGCCCGGACGCGACTACACCGGTTTCGACGAGCTGCTCGACGACCTCGTGCTCATGCGCGAGTCGATGCTCGCGGCCGGGGACACGCTCACGGCGGACGGGGCCATCCTGCGGCTCATCCGCACCGCGGTCGCCACCGGCACCGGCCTCGCGACGCTCGACGTGCGGGAGCACAGCGCCAAGCACCACGCCGCCCTCGCCGAGCTCTACGACCGCATCGGCGGACTCGACACCCCCTACGACGAGCTCGACCACGCGGCACGCATCGAGCTGCTCTCGCGGGAGATGGCCTCGCGCCGGCCGCTCACCGGCGTCGGCGTCCACGACGTCGGTGACTCCGCGTCGGCCTCACTGTCGCTTATGACCGCCATCGGGCGCGCGCTAGACACCTACGGCCCGGAAACGGTCGAGACCTACATCGTGTCGATGACCCACGACGTCGACGACCTCTTCGCCGTCGTCGTCCTGGCCCGCGAGGCGGGGCTCGTCGACACCGGCACCGACACGACGCCCGCCACCGCCCGCATCGGCTTCGCCCCGCTCTTCGAGACCGTCGCCGAGCTCGAGGCCGCCGGACCGCTGCTCGACGCTCTGCTCTCCGACCCGTCGTACCGCCGCGTCGTCGCGGCCCGCGGCGACGTGCAGGAGATCATGCTCGGCTACTCGGACTCCTCGAAGGACGCGGGAATCGCGGCGTCCCAGTGGCAGATCCACCGGGCGCAGCGCGCGCTGCGGGACGTGGCACGCCAGCACGGCGTCGTCCTGCGGCTCTTCCACGGACGAGGCGGTTCGGTCGGACGCGGCGGCGGCCCAACCGGCGAGGCGATCCTCTCCCAGCCGTACGGCAGCCTCGACGGTCCGATCAAGATCACCGAGCAGGGCGAGGTCATCAGCGACAAGTACACGCTGCCGGGACTCGCGCGCTTCAACCTCGAGGTCGCGCTGGCCGCGGTGCTCGAGGCCTCCGTCCTGCACCGGAGGTCACTGCTGCCGCAGGACCTCCTCGACGGCTGGAACGGCACCATGGACCTCGTCGCCGGCCGCGGACAGGACGCCTACCGCACCCTGGTGCGCGACCCAGGGCTGGTGCCCTTCTTCGTGTCGGCGACGCCCGTCGACGAGCTGGGCAAGATGAACATCGGCTCGCGGCCCTCCAAGCGACCCGGCGGCGAAGGCGGTCTCGACGACCTCCGGGCCATCCCCTGGGTCTTCGGCTGGACCCAGTCGCGGATCATCCTGCCGGGCTGGTTCGGCGTCGGCTCCGGCCTCGCCGCCGCGCGGGAGGACGGCCGGGAGAAGACGCTGCGCGAGATGTACGGCTCGTGGGCCTTCTTCCGCACGTTCCTCTCCAACGTCCAGATGACGCTCGCGAAGTCGGAACTCGACATCGCAGCGGGCTACGTGCGGGCGCTGGTGCCCGACGACGTGGCCGGGGTCTTCGACACGATCCGTGAGGAGCATGCCCGCACCGTCGAGGAGGTGCTCCGCGTCACCGGCCAGAAGGAGCTGCTCGAGTCGGCGCCCGTCCTGCGTCGCACGCTCGACCTGCGTGACAGCTATCTCGCGCCGCTGCACGCACTGCAGACCTCGCTGCTCGCGCGGTCGCGGGCCGTGCCCGACGACGCCGAGCCGGACGCCGACGTGCAGCGGGCGCTGCTGCTGACGATCAACGGCATCGCCGCGGGGCTGCGCAACACCGGCTGACCACGTATGCCGTGCGGTTGCAACGGCGCCACGGCGCCGTTGCGGCGCCGTTGCGGCGCCGTTGCGGCCCCGCTTCGGGGCCCGATGACGACTGGAACTGCGCCACGGCGCGGTTCCGGTGTCAGCCGGTGGTCGGGTCGCCGGCGGCGCGGAGCATCCGGGCGGCCTGCTCGCGCATGGTCTCGCGCAGCTCGGGCGGCTCGAGCACGGTCATCTCCCACGGCAGGGCACCGATGTGCATGGCCATGGCGCCCAGGTGGTTGCCACCGGCCTCGAAGATGCAGCGGTCGGGGCCGTCGGACGTCACGGTGCCGACCGATGGCGGAATCTGCTTCTCCACCAAGGACTTCGGTGCCTCGATGCGCACCCGCGCGACGTGGTCATAGGCGCCGCGGCTGATCGAGCGCTGCACGTACGCGGCCGCGTCGGGCGCCTCGCGCGGGGTGAAGCGCCACCCGCGAGCCCCGGCGTCGGCCATGCGGTCGAGCCGGAACGTGCGCCAGTCCTCGCGGTCGAGGTCGTAGGCGAGGAGATACCACCGGCGTCCGGTGGCGACGAGGCGGTAGGGCTCGACCTGGCGTTCCCCCGAACCGCGCGGGCCGGCATACGCGAAGGTGACGCGCTCGGTCTCACGGCAGGCGCGGGCGAGCAGCAGGAGGGTGGCGGCGTCGACGGTCGCCGCCCCGCTGTCGAGCGTGACGGTGGCCTCGTGGATGGCTTCGACCTGTGCGCGGAGCCGACCCGGCAGCACCTGGTCGAGCTTGGCGAGCGTCCGCACCGCGGCCTCCCCCAGCCCCTCGACCGTGCCCCCGGCCGCGAGTCGGAGGCACACGGCGACGGCGACCGCCTCCGTGTCGTCGAGCAGGAGCGGTGGCAGCCGGCGGCCGGCGCCGAGCTGGTAGCCCCCTCCGGCTCCGTGGGCGGCGTTGACGGGGTAGCCGAGGTCGCGCAGGCGCTCGACGTCGCGGCGCACGCTGCGCGTCGTGACGCCGAGCCGGTCGGCGAGCTCGGTGCCGCTCCAGACGGGTCGGCTCTGGAGCAGGTCGAGCAGCCGGAGCACGCGGGCCGTCGTGCCGGTGCCGCCGTCGGACGTCGTGGACATGATGCCAGCATGACAGCCTCTGCGGACAGAATCTGTCCTATATGGCTGCGAGGCTCGAGCCATGACCACGACACAGACCTCCATCGACTGGACCTCCGCCCTCGTCGACCAGGCCGCGCGGCACTGGACCAACCAGCTGCGCCCGCGCTTCGAGGGCCTCACCGACGACGAGTACCTCTGGGAGCCCACCCCAGGGGCCTGGAACGTCCACCCCCGCGGCCAGGGAGCGACCGAGATCCAGGGCGGCAGCGGCGAGCTGACGATCGACTTCGCCCATCCGGAGCCCGTCCCCGCGCCCATGACGACGATCGCGTGGCGGCTCGCCCACGTCATCGTCGGGGTGCTGGGCGCCCGCGTGCACAGCCACTTCGGCGGACCCGACGTCGACTACCTCACCTTCGACTACGCCGGCACGGCCGACGAGGCGCTGGCCCAGGTCGACGCGGCCTTCGCGGCGTGGACCGCCGGCGCCCGGGGCTGGGACGAGGAGGCCCTCGCCGAACCGTGCGGCCCGAGCGAGGGCCCGTGGGCCGAGCACCCGCGGGTCGAGCTCGTGCTGCACATCAACCGGGAGCTCATCCACCACGGGGCCGAGATCGCCCTGCTCCGTGACCTCTACGCCCACCGCAACGACTGAGGGCAGGAGCAGCCATGGCCGCAAACGTCCCACCCGTCGCCGACGAGCGCGAGAGTCTCATCGCCTACCTCGACCAGCAGCGCGACGCCTTCGTCTCCGTCTCCCACGGCCTCACCGAGGAGCAGATCCGGATCGCACCGACTGCCGGCACCCTGAGCATCGGCGGGCTCGTCAAGCACGTCACCACCTGCGAGCGCGGGTGGACGGAGCGGATGGCCGCGGCGCCGGACGCGCCGGCGCCGCCCGACCGCTCAGTCGAGGAGCAGGCGACCGCCTGGGGTGACGACTTCCGCGTCACCGGCGGCGACACCCTCGAGTCGCTCCTCGCCGCGCTGGCGTCGCAGGGTGACGTCACCCGCGACGTCCTGCGGTGTGCCGACCTCGGCGCCGCAGTACCCGTGCCGCGCGACGCCCCGTGGTTCCCGAAGGACGTCGATGCCTGGTCGGTGCGCTGGGTCGCGATGCACCTCGTCGAGGAGCTCGCACGCCATGCCGGGCACGCCGACATCATCCGCGAGTCGATCGACGGCGCGACGATGTACGAGCTCGTGGCCGCGCGAGAGGGATGGCCCGAGACGCCGTGGCTCAAGCCGTGGCGCCCGGCGGCCACCACGAGCGCCTGAACGCGAGCGCCGTTGCAGGACAAAGGCGAAGGGCCCTTGGGAGTATGAGTCTCAAGGGCCCTTCTGGGTGACCGGTCGATGGTGACGCTCCCGATCGACTCCTCGTCGTCTCCGGTCCCGGCCGCCTCGTCACCCGGCTGCCGCAGTGGGTCGCCCCACCGTGTGGACCCTCGTCTCCGAGTTGTCCCGCTCTCCCCGAGGGGAGGGCGTGAGAGATTTCTATCCCCCTCCGGCGAGGTCCGCAAGGGCTTTCGCAAAACTCTTCGACGGTCCACAGGCGGGCGGCGTGTCGTCCACAGAAGTGGGCCCCTTCTCCACACGACCGAGCCGAGGGTGCACAGCTTGTGCACCGGCCCTGTGGAGAACGGCAGTCAGTGGGAGTCGTCACCCACCTCGTCGAGAACGGCCGTGAGAACGGCGATCCCGACCGCCGCCGACTGCGCCCGATCACGGTCTCCCGCAGCGGCATACGCGGCCTCCGCCTCGACGAGCGACTGCACCTCGGCGAGGACGAGCGAGCGCTCGGCGTCCTCGCCCAGCAGGCGCCGCTGCGCCTCCGTCGCGCCGAGCCCGACGGCCGCTCCGGCCACGTCAGCCGACGCGGTCGGGGTCGGCCCGTCATGGACGGGCACGGCCTCGGCGTTCTCGATCGCGGCCACCGCGCTGCGGAGCGCGCTGACGGCCGCGCGGTCACGCTCGCGCATCGCCGTGGTCAGACGGGTCCGGAGGACAGGGCGCAGCGAGGAGGACATGCCGAGACCGTATGCCGCCGCCCGCCTTGTGCGCCAAAGAGTTTCGTCCGCGACTCGGCTCAGTCCGGCGGAAGAAGCCGCTCCCGGAAGAACTCTCGGACGGCGGCGACGGCCTCCGGGTGCTTGTGGTCCGTGAGGGTCGCGTGGTCGTGGCCGTCGAGCTCCACCGCGATGAAGCCGTCGCCGAGCTCACGACGCAACGTCTCGAACCGCGTCCCCGTGGCCCAGTCACCGCGGTATCGGACGCCGAGCACCGGGCATCCCTGCGCGACACGGCGTCGCACCGCCTCGAGGTCCGAGGCATCCAGGTTGATGTCTGCCGCCCGCCGACGGCCCAGCGGCAGGGGTGTCGCCGGCTGGGCGACGACCGGTGCGACCACGACGGGGTCGACCATCATGGCGAGCGCGAACCCGCCGGTCACGCACATCCCGATCGCGCCCACCCCCGGACCGCCCGCGCGGACGTGCAGGTCCCGCGCAAGCGCACGCAGCCACCCGGCGAGCGGCGCGGTGCGGCCGGTCGCGAACATCGTGAACTCGCGGGTGACGCAGAGACGCGGCACGACTCGCATCGCCTCCCACGTGCGCGGCGGTGCGTGCGACGAGCCGAACAGGTGCGGCATCGTCACGGTGAAGCCGTCCTCGACGAGCTCGTCACCCAGCTCGATGACCTCAGGGGTCAGGCCCGGGCTCTCGTGCACGACGACGATCCCCGGTCCCACGCCACGCTCGTAGACGGGGTAGGCGAAACCGTCCTCGGCGAACGACCCGCGGGACCAGCCCGTCAGCAACGACATGCACAGGACCCTACGGCGGCCCGGCGCTCCCCGTGGGTGGAGTCGGCCGCGCGGCTACAGTGACGCCATGTCGAGCGACGCCGGCGCGGCCCCGACCCAGGCTCCCGCAAAGAGCGGCGGCCCCCTCGCGCGGTTCCTGTCCCGGCCCTCGCCACGGGACCCGTCACCCGTCACCGACCCGGCTGCGCGCCGCGGCCTGTGCTGGGAGACGGTCCTCGTCCTCGGTGTGAGTCTCGGGTCGTCGGCCGTCTACGCCGTGCTCAGCATCATCGAGAAGCTGACCCGCCCCGTCCCGCTGTCGCAGCAGACCACGGCGATGAACCAGTCGGCGACCCCGGGGCGGCCCTGGCTCGACCTCGCCTACCAGCTCGCCGGCATCGTGCTGCCCCTCGTCGCCGTCGCCCTCGCCCTCTACCTGCTCAACCACATCCGCCGGCCCGCCGTCGACGTGCGGGCCGGCCACTTCGTCGGCCTCGACCGCCGGGAGCCGGGGCGCGACCTGCTGCGCGGGCTCGGTCTCGCCGCCGTCATCGGCATCCCCGGGCTGGCGTTCTACTTCCTCGCCAAGGCCATCGGCATCAACACCCAGGTGTCGGCCGCGAACCTCGAGCCCGTGTGGTGGTCGGCGCCGGTGCTCGTCCTGGCGGCCGTCGAGAACGCCCTCCTCGAGGAGGTCATCATGGTCGGCTACCTCTTCACCCGGTGGCGCCAGACGGGGTGGTCGTGGCCGCTCGTCATCGGGCTCTCGGCCCTGATCCGCGGGAGTTACCACCTCTACCAGGGCTTCGGCGGATTCGCCGGCAACATCGTCATGGGCCTCGTCCTCGGGCTGGTCTTCGTGCGCACCCGGCGCGTCATGCCGCTCGTCGTCTGCCACGCGCTCCTCGACACGGTGGCCTTCGTCGGCTACTCGGTGCTGCGGGCACGCGGAGTTTCGATCTGACCTTCCGTGCGCGCCTCCTCCGGCGGGCTGCACACCCCACCCAGCCACACTGCATACGATGTCGCCCATGAACTCGGCCAGACAGGTGCGCGCTCGCCTGCTCGGGGACCCGGCCGACGACTTCCGACTGACCCGCCGCACCGCCGGCCGCATCGCGTGGCTCGGCTGGGCCGGGCCCCTCTTCTTCATGCTCGTCGGCGGCGTCATGCGCTTCTGGCACGTGGGCGCCCCGCACCAGCTGGTCTTCGACGAGACGTATTACGTCAAGCAGGGCTGGTCGATGGTCCTCTACTGGTTCGAGATGAAGAACGACGACGTGCTTCAACAGGCCAACCAGGTCGACCAGCACTTCACCGCCAACGACCCGATGGTCTACGGCACCGAGGGCGACTTCGTCGTCCACCCGCCCGTCGGCAAGTGGCTCATCGGTTGGGGCGAGACGCCCTTCGGCATCCTCAACTCCTTCGGCTGGCGCTTCGCCGTCGCCCTCGCCGGGACGATCTCGATCTTCATGCTCGGGCGGATCGCGCGCCGGCTCTTCCGGTCCGACCTCCTCGGCACCGTGGCGGCCGCGCTGCTCGCCTTCGAGGGCCACCACTTCGTCCACTCGCGCACCGGGCTGCTCGACATCTTCGTCATGTTCTTCGGGCTCGCCGCGTTCGGTGCCCTCCTCATCGACCGCGACCAAGCCCGCGAGGTGCTCGCCCGCAAGGTCGGTGACCGCGCCCGCGCCGCGACGTCGTGGCTGGGGCCGTGGCTCGGCTGGCGGCCCTGGCGCTGGGTCGCCGGCATCATGCTGGGCCTCTCGGCCGGCGTGAAGTGGTCGGGGCTCTACTTCCTCGTCTTCTTCGGGGTGCTCACGGTCCTCTGGGACGTCGGCGCGCGCCGCGCCGCCGGCGTGTGCGGCTGGGGCGCCGGCGGCGTCGCCAAGGACGGGCCGTATGCGTTCGCGCAGCTCGTCGTCACCGCTGTCGTCACCTACGTGGCGAGCTGGACCGGCTGGATCCTCACCAAGGGCGGCTCGTTCCGCACGTGGGCCCAGAACAACCCCGACACCGACTACGGCTGGCTGCCCGAATGGTGGCGCTCGCTCTGGGCCTACCACCAGCAGATGTACGCCTCGACGCAGGCGATCACCTCCTCGCACCCCTACCAGACCAACCCGTGGTCCTGGCTCATCCAGGGGCGGCCGACGTCGTTCTTCTACGAGGGACCCAAGAAGGGCGCCGACGGGTGCCTCGTCGACCAGTGCAGCAAGGCGATCACTTCGATCGGCACCGTCTCCATCTGGTGGGGCGCGGCGCTCGCGGTCTTCGTGCTGCTCTTCATGTGGGCCCTGCGCCGCGACTGGCGGGCCGGCGCGATCCTCTGCGGCCTCTTCGCCGGCTACCTGCCGTGGTTCTTCCTCGGCAACCGCACCATCTACTCCTTCTACGAGGTCGCCTTCGTCCCGTGGGTGGTGCTGGCGTGCGTCTACGTCCTCGGCCTCATCGTCGGAGGCCGGGAGTCGTCGTTGACCCGCCGCCGCATCGGCTACGGCGTCATGGGTGCGTTCGTCCTCCTCACGATCGGGCTCTTCGCGTTCTTCCACCCGATCTACGTCGCCGACGTCATCCCGCTGTCGGAGTGGCAGGCCCGGATGTGGTTCCCCAGCTGGGTCTGAGCCAGCCGACACGCGGCCGGGAGGGCACTGCGGGGCGACTCCTCGATCCAGCGCGGTCGACCTGTACCCGCACATCCACCCTTCCGACAGCCGCTTCCCGGACGGGCAACACCGAACGTACGCCCGACCCCGCCACCCCGAAAAGCCGCGGCCCCAAAGGCTCGCGCATCGGCCTCTTGACACAGAGGTGAGCCAGTTCCGGACGTTCAGGCGGCGGGTCTCAAGAGAGCGAGGGAGGTCTGGGAGTGGCCAAGGACGGCCAGGTACGGCACATCGCGCCCTCCTTCGCGGGCTTCCTCGAGTTGTTCGCCGGCGAGTTGGAGTCATTCGCTGACGGGACCTCGACCCCGTCCTTCTAGCTCTTCGCGGCATGCTCCGGGCGTCCCGTCCTCAATACGACGATGTGGGCGTCGTACGAAGGCAGCTGGACCGCGAGGAGGGCGATCAGGCTTGACGTGCCTCCCGGTGATGGCCCGTGACGCGTCACTCGGTGGCGGCTCGACGCTGCTCGTCGTCGAAGGCGAGGTGTACGGCCGCATCCTTGGCGGAGGCGCCCGCGGCGACGGCCGAGCGGGTCAGCCCGATGTTGCGCGAGGTGGCGGCCATGGCAGCGGCGACCCGGCCGCGGCCGTAGGTCATCGAGTTGGCGGCGGCGACGCCGATGCTCGACCCGACCTCGATGGCGTCCTGGTCGGCGCCCATGTAGAGGAACTGCCACGCGTACTCGGAGGTCTGCCGCTCGATGAGCGCCTTGACCTGGGCGTGGGTGAGCTCGTGCGAGGAGTTCTCGTGGCCGTCGGTCATGATGCCGACGATGACGACGCCTGGCCGCTCGTGCTCGGGCAGGGCGGCGAGGCGGGTTCCGGCCTCGCCGAGGAGGCGCCCGATGGAGTCGAGCAACGCGGTGGACCCGCGTGGTGACAGGGACAGCAGCGGCACGTCGGCCACGGGTACGTCCTGGTAGACCTCCTCGTACTGGTCGTCGAACTGCGCCAGGGTGACCCGGCAGTCGCCGGGCTGGCTGCGCTGCTCGGCGATGAACGCGTCGAAGCCGCCCTCGGTGTCGTCCCTGATCGACTGCATCGACCCGCTGCGGTCGAGCAGGAAGTAGAGGTGCGTGAGGTTCGGGTTCGTCATGGCGTCTCCTCCGTGGTCGGGCTGGGCTGGTGATCCTCAGGTGCTGCTGCGACGGCGGGCGCGGAAGCGCAGCGGGCGATCCGACGCCTCGGACGCGGGCCGGTGGCGTCCTTCCTCGAGGTCGTAGCGGGCACGCTCGACGCCGGCGGCGGTGACGCGTCCGGCCTCGGAGCCGTAGGCGCCGAGCAGGCTGGTGCGGGCCAGGCGCGGCCCGACGGCGTTCTCCGACAGCCCGGCCAGGGCGCCGGCGGTCCGGATCGTGCCGCCCTCGGCCACGAGGACCGCCGCCATCGCTTCGTCGACAGCGGATGTCAGGTGCTCCTGGGCGGCTCGCAGAAGCGGCAGCGCGTCGAGGGGGCGGGAGGCGTCGGCACGGTCGAGCGCCTCGCGCGCGGCGTCGACCGCGGTGCGCAGGGCCTGCTCCGTCTCGGCCGGCAGGGGGCGCAGTGCGTCGTCGTTCATCCATTGATCGTAGGCGCAGTAACTGCGGCACCGCAAGAGTTGAGCCGATCCGACGGGCCGGCCGAGTCATCCCGCCGTCATCCGCCTCGTCGGGGCGTCCTCGCGGAGAAACAGATGCCGCAGGCCGCCGAGGTTCTCGACGTTGGCTGCCAACGGTTGCTGCTGCCCCTGTACATAGGGGCCGAGAGAGAGTGCCGACAGCTAGGCGCCGGCCTGCGCAAGCTCCTTCGGTTCGGTGACGGGGTCGTCGGAGAGCATCTGACGTCGGGCGATGGTGCGCAGATCCTCGCGGCCCTGCTCGTCGAGCGGCCCACCGTTGGCGAGCTCCACCTCGACGACCAGCCACTGCCAGAGCTCTCGCACGAACGCGCGGAACTGCTCGCGGCCCTGGTCTGTCAGCTCCACCCGACTGTCCGCGCCGCACAACCTGGCCCTCGAGCTGCTCCTGCGCCGAGCGCCGGTTCGGGATCGCGAAGGCCGGTCCGATCTCGGAAGCCCCTGGCTGAGTCAGCCCCCGCATCGCGACCTGCTTCAGGAACAAGGCGACCACGAAGGCCAGCACCGCGACGGGGATGGCGGAGGCGAACACGTACTGAAGCGTGTCGGCATAGGCCGCCACGACCGTAGCCTGTTGAGCCGGCGGCAGGCCTTGGACACCGGCGGGACCCGACGCGACCTCGCCCTCCACTCGAGTGAGGTGACAGGTGAGGTGACGGGCCCGGGAGGGCACCGGGGCAACGACTCTGACTCCAGCGCGACCGGCTCACAACCCCACACCGGCTCTTCGGACAAGCCACTTCCCGGACCCGCCACCACCCAGCGTAGAACCCAGCCCCCAACATGTCTTGACCTAAAGGGGTGCCATGACCGGGCGTCCCGTCTTCAACGCGCCAGCTGAGGATGGGAGGCCAGCAGACTGGATCACTCTTCGGGTGGTCGTAGACGCTTCTGCACTCTTCGCTCGCACGCTGAGGTGGTCTACCGTCGTCAGCAACCAAGTCGGACGAGGGGACGGCCAAGGAATGAGCGGCGCGGCGAACGCTAAGAAGAATCAGGAAGGGCGATTCTCTGAGGAGGAGCGAACCGCGATGAGGGCCCGCGCGGCGGAGTTGAAGGCCGAGGTCCGCCGCGCCACCGCTGAGGAAAAGGCGGCAGCCGATGCGGCGGCTTTTGAGGCGAAGATCGCCGAAATGCCGCAGCCCGACCGCTCCACGGCTGAACGTGTTCACGCGATCGTGACCGAGGCCGCCCCAGAACTGCTGCCGAAGCTCTACTACGGTCAGCCGGGCTGGGCGAACGCCGGGGGAAAGGTCATTGTCTTCTTCAAGAGCGGCCTGGTGGACAAGGCACGCTATTCGACACTGGGATTCAGCGTCCAAGCCAAACTCGATGAAGAGGGCGGGCTCTGGCCAACCTCCTACGCCTTGGAAGACGTGACCGACGACAGCGCGAAGACCATCGCGAAGCTCGTCGAGAAGGCCGTCCTGAACTGAGCTGACTGCTCGCACCGTCGTCAACCTCGGGCTCGGTCCCTCGCGCCCCGATTCGCCCCCTCAGCAGGTCCTCGTGGGGGGATGTCTACAGACCAACCGGGTGTACGCCGCCCGCTACCGCCACCTCACCAGCCGGGTCACCCCGACCCAAGCCCAGACCGCGGTCGCCGGAGCGATCCTGCGGCAGCTGTACGCCGTCGTCACCCAACAGCGGGCATGGGACCCGACCATCGCCGCCCCGGCACCACCTCGTGGAAGGCGATCTCCGCAACCACTGCGGCATAAAGGAATCCGCGCTTTCCTGCACCCGGACCCGGGGATGGAGGAACGACGCTCACGAGCTGGGCCGAGGTGAGCCTTCTCTGCGGCATTGAGAACCGCTCGCGGTATCTCGTCGGTCATCACAGGAAGCCCCGTCGCGTCGTCGACACAACCCGATCACACGCTGCCGAGCACGAACTCGATTAGCCATGCAGGGACCGATGGCGAGACACCGGCACCCGCCCAGCCCTTGACGCTAAACACCTCACGCTGATGGTCGGACGTCCCGTCCTCACCGCAGCAGGAGCGGACGTTCGCATGTCGGATGTTCCTGCTCTCATGGGCACATGATTGAGGTCGTTGTCGGCGCGCTGGTTCGTGAACGTCGAGTCCTGCTCGCGTATCGGAGTCAGAACAAGCGTGCGTACCCAGCCGTTTGGGAGTTGCCCGGTGGTGTGGTGGAGCCCGGCGAGTCAGAACTTGACGCGCTGAGGCGGGAACTGCGCGAAGAGCTCGGCGTGCACATAGCGACTGGCTCGGCGTCTCATCTGTGCCGGCTGACCGCGGGACCGGCGGAAGGGCAGGCCCGCCTCAGCGCTTGGCTAGTGTCCGACTGGGAGGGGACGCCGGCGAATGTCGCTCCCGACGAACACGACGACATCCGATGGTTCGACATCGACGACATGCCTCCCCCCGTGCACGTTCCTGTGCGCGCCGCCTTGGTTGCTGCGATACGGAGTCACCGGCGCTGAAGTACAACGCACTGTCATCGGCATGCGGTGAAAGGTTCTCGCTCGGACACTCGGCGTGGTTCTTCGTCTCCCGGCGGCAGCCTGTCGTCTCCTCAGCGGGGGCGCGCGCGAGAAGCTCATCGTGATCAACCCGGTCACCAGCGGACGCGTCCTGCGGCAGTCAGACGAGACGGACGAGATGGACCCCGTCAGCGAGGCAGAGCTGGAGGCGGTCCAAGCGACAGTGGCACGCGGCGGCGCCCGGCTCGCCGACCTTCTCATCGTCCTGGCGTGGACGGGGCTGCGGTGGGCGGAGGCTCGCTTGCTGCGGTGGGCGGAGGCTCGCTTGCTGCGGGTGGCCGACGTCGTTGACGTCCCGACGCCGGCCGGCTGGTCCGCCGGTCACAAATCCGAGGGCGAGGCGGTCATGTCGACGAGGGCAGGTCCTCGCGCCGGCCCGCTCGCCAACCGCGTGCGGCCCATGGTCCGGGACATGCGCGTCAGGAAGGTCCGATGACCTGCTCCTGACGACCGATCGTGGGTCACAGCTGCACCGGTCGGCAGTTCTCCGCGCCCTGCACGTTCAGAAACGCGAAGAAGGACCAGACGAAAAGCGTGTCCGGTCCTTCTTCGTGTTGTGGAGCTGAGGGGATTCGAACCCCTGACCTTCTCATTGCGAACGAGACGCGCTACCAACTGCGCCACAGCCCCAAGGTGCGAAGGAACGATAACACCACGCCGACCGGCATACCCAATCGACCCGCGCCCCCGCAGATCGTGGTGGATCGTCGGCTCCCGGCGCCGGGAAAGCACCACGACTGGGCGCGGTCCCCGGCTCCCAGCGGCCGCGGCGGCTACGTCTGCGTCGACGCCTTCGGTGTCGACGCAGACGGCTCCGGCGCTGTCGACGTGGCTGACCGCGAGGGGGTCGGTGAGGGCGTCGGCTTGCCGGCCTCGGCGATCGCCTTCTCGAGCGCGGCGATCGTCGCGGCGTCCACCGTCCCGGTGGCAGGGACGTCGAGCTCGGTCTGGAACTCCTTGAGCGCCTCCGTCAGGGCGGGTGTCCACCGGCCGTCGACGGGGCCGTCCCAGAAGCCGGCGAGCTTGAGGGTCTGCTGCACGGCGGCGGTCGACGCGAGCTCCTCCTGGGCCGCTGCGCCGCCCTTCGCCTGCAGGTCCGACTGGAGCGCCTCCTGCGTCGCCTTGTCGACGGTGCCGGTGACCGGCAGCCCGTGCGCCTTCTGCAGCGCCTGCACGGCATCGACCGTCGACGGGCCGTAGACGCCGTCGACCTTGCCGGAGAAGTAGCCGGTGTCGCTGAGGGACTGCTGCAGCGCCGCCGTGTAGTCGTGCACCGCCTTCTGGGCGGACTTCTCCGCCTCGTCGGTGAGGCAGCCGGCGTCCGCGAACAGCGCTAGCCACGACATCTCCAGGGCCACCGCGGCAGCGTTGAACTGCTGGGCGGCCTGGCGCAGGGGCGTCTGGGCGGAGATGCCCTGCTGAGCCGCCGTGAACTCGGTCTCGGCCTGCTTGACCCGGGTCACGGTGGCCGGTGGCACGGTGGGGGCCGGGCTCGGGCTCGGCGTCGGGCTCGTGGCGCTCGACGAACCGGCGGCAGTGGTGTTCGCCGCCGCCGCGGCTGCCTGCGCGGCCGCCAGCTCCTTCTCGGCCGTCACCACCGCGGCCTGGGTGTCGACCGCTGCCTGCGCGGCTGCGGTCGCGTCCGCGCGAGGCTGCTCGAGGTCGGTTCCGGCCGTCTGGACGTCCCCCACCGTGGGGGCGGTCGCGGTCAGGACGTCCCCGTAGCGGTCGACCGCCGTGACGTAGTCGGCCGCCGTCGTGCAGAAGTGCGCAGCGGCGGCCGCGGCGTCGGTCCGGGCCTGCGCGAGTGCCTGCTGCTTCACGGACACTCGTGCATCGGGCACTGCGGTCTCGTTGCTGCAGGCACCCAGGGCAAGCGCCCCCACCACGACGCACCCCCCGAGGCGGGCCATCGCTCGGCGGCCTGCTCCGGGTGGCCCCCCGGCGACGTCGTCGCGGTGGACGGCGTCAGCCGGGCGGGTCAGCGGTGACATGTCGGCACACCCCCCGTCAGGCGAGCGCCTTGGCCTTCAGCGCATCGAACTCGTCCTGCGTGAGGGTCCCGGAGTCGAGCAGGGCCTTGGCGCTGGCGATCTGGGCTGCCGGACTCTCCGACGTCTGCGAGCCGGCCGCCGCCTGGCGGATGTACTCGTCCTGCTGGGCCTTCATCTGCGCCATCTCCGTCATCTGCCGCTCGGTCATGCTCCGACCGCGGGCGATGAGGTAGATCAGGGCGCCGAGCCAGGGAACGAGGATGAGCAGGACGGCCCAGCCGGCCTTGCCCCACCCGCTCAGCTCACGGTCGCGGAACAGGTCGAAGATGCACCGGAACCAGACGGTGATCGCGGCGATCCAGATGAAGAACCAGAAGCTCCACAGCAGGACGTCCCAGAAGTTGTTGGTGATGTTGTCCATGACAGTCCCCTCATAGCGGTGATCGTGGCGAATACCTGCCTCGTGGTGCACAGCCTGCCCTCGGCGTCCGGGTGCAGCCTCAGCCGCGGAGGGTGAACCCTCCGACCGCACTTTGGCCGGCGTGGCCGGCCGCCGTCCGCCTCCACGACCTCCCGCCCCCGCCGGCAAGGCCTCCGGGAGCGCCGCTCGCGTGGTCTTTCATCCTGCGGGGGTGATGTTCGCCACGAGTCCAACAGTGACCGTGGGAGCGGTGGGAGGGCTCTCGTGGGGCCCCGAGCGGCGAGTGGACCGAATGACACAGTCCGCTCGGGGCAGCGCGACATCCGACACACGCCGTACGAGAGACAGGGCACCAATGATGGGTTCCGAGGCAGGTTCCCGGCCGGGCGTCAGGGTCGGGTCCACCAGCGAGTTCAGCTTGTTCTTCCACGTCAAGCCTGGACACGGCGAGGCCCTGCACCAGGCCCTCCGGGACCTGCAGGACGCGCCCGGCTACCGGCCCGGTGACTACGAGATGCCGATCGCCTCCATCCACGAGGCACGCTTCGTCCCCTTCGACGACGACACGCGGCTTCTCTTCGCCACGAGCTTCGACGGCCCCTGGGACGCGTACATGGAGGACTTCGCCGCGAAGCCGCTCAAGCTCTTCGACTCGATCTTCCAGCACGTCGTCGGCTACGAGGGCCTCCCGTCGTTGCAGGCGGTCAAGGACTTCATCCTGAGCGCGCAACAGACCGCCGGTGGCTACGCCCGAAACTACGGCGGCACGGTGAAGGAGATCCGCAAGGCCATCACGGTGAACGACGCCTTCCAGGAGGTCCTCGACGATCCCGCGGCCGCCGACGCCTTGCAGCATCCAGCGCTGCGACCGCTGCTCGACGTGGCCGCGGACTAGTCGACAGCCCTACCTCGGGAGCGTATGCATGTCCGACCACATCTCCGGCCCGCGCGCGCTGGCCGAGCCCATCGCCGACATCACCGACGTGTACGCCTTCCCGAGCCCGCAGCGGCCCGGACGGCTGGTGCTCGTCATGAACACGCTGCCGTTCGCCCAGCCCGACGATCGGTTCTCGGACGGACTCATCTACCGGTTCCGCCTGCGGCAGCTCGCCGCACGCGACGGCGCCGGCCCGAGACTGTTCGACATCTCCGAGCGCGAGGTCACCGTCGACGTCGTCTTCGACGAGCCGGACGCGGACGATCCGCACGCGCAGGACGGGGTGGTCCGCACCTCCGAGGGCGTCAGCCAGTCGTTCCGCGCCGGCGAGCGGAGCGGCGGCTCCACCGACCCGCTGCGCGTCTTCGCCGGAGTGCGCTGGGATCCGTTCTTCATGGACGCCCCGGCCGCGTTGAAGACCATCTCCACCGGAGAGCTCAGCTTCGCGGAGTCCGGCACCATCTTCCTGGACGGCAAGAACGTGCTCAGCATCGTGGTCGAGCTCGACGTGGCGACCCTCCTGGGCGCGGATGCCGCCCTGGTGGGGGTGATCGCGGAGACCCTCACCCGCGGCAGGCTGAACGTCCGCATCGAACGGGTCGGCCGACCCGAGGTCAAGAACCTCATGCTCGCCCCGAAGCAGTTCGACCAGGTGAACCGCGACCTCGAGATCCGCGACCTCTACAACATGGAGGACGGGTTCCACCTCGCCGAGGGGTACAAGGGCGCCTACCGGGCTCGACTGGACGCCAACCTCGCCTTCTGGGACGGCCTCGACGGCACGGCGGACTGGTCGGTCGACGAGAGCGGAGCGCATGCCCTTCGCGGGGTGATGCTCGACGACTTCCTCGTCGTCGACGTCAGCAAGTCGTATGCGGAGCAGGGCTCGTTCTTCGAGATCGAGCGGGCGCTCATGAACGGGGAGTCGCACCGGACGTGTGGTGGGCGTGCCCTCAACGACGACGTGATGGACACCATCTTCAGCCTGCTCGTCAACGCCGGCCTCGGTCCGGTCATCAGCGACGGCGTCGATGCGGCGAGCAGGCCTGCCTCGACCTCGTTTCCGTACCTGGCCGACCCGAACCCGGAGCCACCCGTGCCGCCGGCCCACATCTAGGTCGAGCCGTGAACTCGCCGACGCCGGCCTCACCCCAGAGCCCCTCCCGGACCACCGGGGCCACCGGGGCCACCGAGCCCACCGAGCCCACCGAGCCCACCGAGCCCACCGAGCCCATCGAGCCCATCGAGCCCACCGGGCCCCTCGAGATCGACGACATCCAGGGCGGCGCTCTCTACGAGCGGCCCTCGCCCTACGTCGGCACCTACCTGCTCCTCCAGATCCATGAGCCCGCCGACGGGAGGGAGCTCATCCGGCGGCTGCTCCCGCTCCTCGAGCCGGGCCCCGCCTCCACCGAACCGCGGTCCGGCGCCTGGTTGACCGTGGCCTTCACCTACGAAGGTCTCACGGTGCTCGGTGTCCCGCAGGAGTCGCTGGACAGCTTCGCCCCCGAGTTCCGACAAGGGATGGCGGCCCGCGCAGCCGAGCTCGGTGACGTGGGCGCGAGCAGCCCCGAGCACTGGGAGAAGCCGCTGGGCACCCGCGACGTGCACATCGCCCTGGCCGCGCTCGCCCCCGATGCCGCCGACCTCGAGTCGGTGGTCGCCCGGGCCCGCCGCGCGCAGGAGGAGATCCCCGGCGTCGAGGTCATCTGGCGCCAGGACTGCTACCAGCTCCCCACCGGACGCACGTCGTTCGGCTTCAAGGACGGGATCGGGCAGCCAGCGGTGGAAGGGGTGGGAACGCCGACCACGAGACGCGGGGAGCCGCCCATCAAGGCAGGCGAGTTCATCCTCGGCTACCCGGACGAGACCGGCGGCCTGGCCCCCATGCCGACCCCAGAGGTCCTCGGGCGCAACGGCACGTACATCGTCTTCAGGAAGCTGCACACCCGCGTTGCCGCGTACCGCCAGTACCTGCGCGACAAGGCGAGGACGCGTGAGGAGGAGGCCCTGCTGGGGGCCAAGATGGTCGGGCGCTGGCAGAGCGGCGCGCCGCTGGTCCTCTCCCCCGACGAGGACGACCCCGAGCTCGGCAGCGACCCCGGACGCAACAACGACTTCGGCTACACCTCCGACCTGCGCGGCTTCAAGTGCCCCGCCGGAGCCCATGCCCGACGCGCGAACCCGAGGGACTCCCTCGACCACGAGATGAGCGTCGACGTGCGCCTCCACCGCATGATCCGCCGGGGAACGAGCTACGGTCCGATGCTGCCCGAGGGTGTCCTCGAGGACGACGGGGAGGACCGGGGCATCATCTTCGTCTTCGCGGGGGCACACCTCAAGCGCCAGTTCGAGTTCGTGAAGACGCAGTGGCTCAACGACGGGATCTTCATCGGCGCGCCTGCCGAGAAGGACCCCCTCGTCGGGGCGACCGACGGATCCGGCGCCTTCACCATCCCGCAGCACCCCATCCGTCGCAGGTTGCCGGACGTGCCGCCCTTCGTGGTCACCCGGGGTGGCGAGTACTGCTTCGCCCCGGGACTGCGAGCGCTGCGCTGGCTGGCCGAACTCACCTGAAGCCGAGCACCCACCCGAGGAGAGCGCATGTCCGACACGACCGGCACCGACCGCTGGAAGGCCCTTGACTTCGCGCCGCCTCCCCCCGACGAGGACGGGGCCGAGCCCTCCGTGCTGGTCGACTACGAGGCCGGGGACACCATCGCGGTGATCACCCTGAACCGGCCGCTCGCCGACAACGCCATCACGACCGAGATGGGCGCACGCCTGACCGAGGTGCTCGAGACGATCGCCGTCCGGCCCTCCATCCGCGTCGCCATGATCACCGGCGCCGGTGAGCGCGCCTTCTCCGTCGGCAGCGACCTGCGCCAGCGCAAGAGCATGACGAAGGAGCAGTGGCTGCGGCAGCGGCAGGACTTCGACCGCACCCTCTACACGCTCCGACAGGTCCGCAAGCCGATCTTCGCCGTGGTCAACGGGATCGCGTACGGCGGCGGGTCCGAGATCGCCCAGAGCACGGACTTCATCATCGCGTCGGAGAACGCGACCTTCGGGCAGCCCGAGGCCATGATCGGGCTCTCGGCCGGAGGCGGCTCGCCCGCGCTCCTCCCGCGTCTGCTGCCACGGGGGCGGGCGCTGCAGATGCTGATGACCGGAGACCCGATCACCGCGCACGAGGCCCACCGGATCGGGATGGTCAACGAGGTGCACCCGCCGGCGGAGCTCATGGCCGCCGCCCGGACCATCGCGGAGAAGATCGCGAGCAACTCGCCCACCGCCGTCCAGGCGGTCAAGCGTGCTGTTCACCTGGGCGAGGGACAGCCGATCGAGCAGGCCATCGCGATCATGATGGAGGCCCACTGGCGCTCCGCCGTGCACCCCGACCGGGTCGAGGGGATCGGCGCCTTCAACGAGAACCGGGACCCCCACTTCCAGGACTCGGACTACTGACCGAACACACCGTGATCAACACCCCTGATCGACGAGGAGCCCACCATGCTGGCTGAAGACAGTCTCCGACGAGCCCGTTCGGCGCTGACGATGATCCATCACCTGCCGTTCAACGCCGAGGCGCCACCCGAAGGGCTGACCGGCGACACCACCCCGACGGAGCAGCACTACGTGCGCAGCAACTTCGCGCTGCCGGAGCATGACGGCACGCTGGAGATCGGTGGGGCCGTGGGCTCGCCCACGACGCTCACCCTGGACGACCTGCGCGCCATGCCGTCCGTCGAGCGGGCCGTCACGCTCGAGTGTGCGGGAAACGGCAGGCTCGAGACGAGACCACTACCCGCCGGGGAGCCGTGGGGGGCGTACGCGGTCTCCACCGCCGTGTGGACGGGCACCTGGCTGCGTGACGTGCTCGAGCGGGCGCAGCCCGCCGCTGACGGCGTGGAGGTCCGGTTCGAGGGCGCCGACAGCGGCTCCTACCTCCTCAACCCGGTGCTCGCCCAGACCGTGAAGTCCGACCTGACGTTCGTCCGTTCGCTGACCCTCGAGCACGCTCTCGACCCGGCGGCCGAGATCCTCATCGCCTACGAGATGAACGGACGCCCCCTCGGTCCCGACCATGGGGCGCCCTTCCGGATCGTCGTGCCAGGCTGGTTCGCCGTCGCCTCGGTGAAGTGGCTCAAGCGGATCGACGTCGTGACGGAGCCGTTCGAGGGCGAGTTCCAGACCGGGCACTACGTCTACGAGTGGCCGGACCGTCCCCACGAGCGGGTGACGACGATGCGCGTGCGGGCCCGGATCACCGACCCGGCGCCGGGGGCCGTCCTCACACCGGGCACCCACGTGATCCGCGGGAAGGCCTGGTCGGGCACGGGCCCGGTGACGAACGTCGACCTGAGCTTCACCGGGGAGGGCACCTGGAGCCCGGCCGTGGTCGAGGCTCCCAAGGGGCCTCACCAGTGGCAGAACTGGGCCTACGAGTGGGAGGTCGACCTGCCCGGGCGGTACAGCATCCGCGCCAGGGCGACCGACGCGGCCGGCAACGAGCAGCCGGACGTCCCGCCGTGGAACCGGCTCGGATACGGGAACAACGCCGTCGAGGTGTCGTACGTCGACGTCCGTTGACCTCGGGCGCTCGCGGACCCCGCGTGGGTAAGGGACAGGCATGCCCCACGCAAGGATCGGCGTCTCCGGGTGGCGCTACCCGTCGTGGCGCGGCGACTTCTACCCGAAGGGCCTCCCCCAGCGGCTCGAGCTGACGTATGCCGCCGAGCGGATGACGTCGATCGAGGTGAACGGCTCCTTCTACTCCCTCCAGCGTCCGAGCTCGTATGCCGCGTGGCGGGCAGCCGTGCCAGCCGACGTCGTGCTCGCCGTCAAGGGTGGACGGTTCATCACCCACCTGAAGTCCCTCCGCGACGTCGAGACCCCGCTCGCGAACTTCTTCGCGAGCGGGGTCCTCGCGCTCGGCGCCCAGCTCGGACCGGTCCTCTGGCAGCTCCCGGAACGTCTGGCCTTCGACCGGGAGCGCCTGGCCCGGTTCTTCGAGCTGCTCCCACGCTCGACGAGCGACGCCGCCCGGCTCGCTGCCGGCCACGACGACAAGCTCGCCGACGACCGGGTGCTGACGACGTGCGACGTCGAGGCACCCGTGCGCCACGCCCTCGAGCCGCGCCACGAGAGCTTCGAGTCCGACGAGGCCCGCGCGCTCTGTGCAGAGCACGGCGTGGCGCTCGTCGTCGCCGACAGTGCCGGCCGCTGGCCGGTGATGCGCGACGCGACGAGCGACTTCCGTTACGTGCGGCTGCACGGCGAGAGCGAGCTCTACGCGAGTGGCTACACCGACGCCTCGCTCGACCGGTGGGCCGGCACGTGCCGGGACTGGCTCGACGAGGGCCACGACGTCCACGTCTACTTCGACAACGACGCGAGGGGTCACGCGCCGCACGACGCCGTGCGCCTCGTCCGGCGGCTCGGGCTGTCCACGGTCGCCTGAACCGGGAGACGCCGCTCGACGCGTCCGCCCGGCACCCGGCCACCCGGCATACGGTGTCGTCACGAGAGTCGTCGGACGACGGGAGACAGCCATGACCGAGCACCACCCGGATGAGGCCGCGTGAACCGCGACGAGCTGCGCGCCGCGCAGGAGCCGCTCAAGGCGCGCTACCGGGACGCCCCGGGCTCGGCGGTGCACGCGGTCTCGGCGAGCGCCGTCTTCGGCCGGCCGGTCACCGTCGAGGTGCGCACCGCCGCCGGGGCGGTCCGCGCCGGACTGCACCCCGCCGCGGGCGGCGACGGGTCCGACGCGTGCTCGGGCGACATGCTCATGGAGGCGCTCGTCGCATGCGCCGGGGTGACGCTCCACGCCGTCTCGGTCGCGTTCGGCGTCGACCTGCGCGAGGTGGAGGTGCGGGCGGAGGCGACGTTCGACGCGCGCGGCACCCTCGGTGTCGACCGGACGGCACCCGTCGGCGTCCTCGGCCCGAAGGTCGTCGCCGAGGTCACGACCGACGCCGACGAGACCACGCTGCAGCGGCTCGCCACCGCCACCGAGCGCTACTGCGTCGTCGGCCAGTCGCTGCGGGAGCCGCCGACCATCGAGGTCCGGCGCCGCGCCCCCCGGGACCGATAGGTTCGTGACGTGAGCCGTAGCGTCTACGTCGCCTCGCCGGAGGGCCTGACGGGCAAGTCCGCCGTGGCCCTCGGCCTGCTCGACGCCCTCCTGCGCGAGGTCGGGTCGGTGGGCGTCTACCGTCCGCTGACGACGCTCGGCGGCACCGGGCCTGACGACGAGGTCGACCACATCGTCGAGATGCTCGTGAGCCAGCCCGGCATCGAGCAGACCTACGAGGAGGCCCTCGGCGTCACCTACGCCCAGGCCCATGACGACCCGGACGAGGCGCTGCACGCCATCGTCGAGCGCTTCGGTGCGCTGAGCGCGCGGTTCGAGGTCGTGGTCGTCGTCGGCTCCGACTACACCGATGTGTCGACCGGCACCGAGCTGTCCTTCAACGCCCGGGTGGCCGCCAACCTCGGCTCGGCCGTCGTCCTCGTCGTGCACGGCCGCGACCGCACACCCGACCAGATCCTGGTCGCCGCCGACGGCGCCATCGCCGAGCTGCGCGCCAACCACGCCCAGACCGTCGCCGTCGTCGCCAACCGCGTCGACCCGGCCGACCTCGACGAGGTGCGCGGGGTCCTCGCCACGCTGCCCTTCCCCGTCACCGCCGCCATCCCCGAGAACGCGCTGCTCTCGGCGCCGAGCTTCCGCGCCCTCGCCGACGCGATCGGGGCGCGGCTCGTCCTCGGCAGCGAGTCGTGGATGGACCGCGACAGTCTCGGTCTCGTCGTCGCCGCGATGAGCCTGCCGAACGTGCTGGCCCGGCTCGGCCCCGACGTCACGGTCATCGCGCCGAGCGACCGCACCGACCTCATCCCCGGCCTCATGCTCGCGCACCAGTCCGGGACCTTCCCGACGCTGGCCGGGATCATCCTGACCGGCGGCTACCCGATCCCCGAGACCATCGCGCGCCTGTCGGCCGGCGTGCAGCAGGACCTGCCGATCGCCCTGACCGACGACGGCACCTTCCGCACGGCCGAACGCCTCATGCAGGTGCGCGGACCGATGACGAAGGGCTCGCGCAACAAGATCGAGACGGCGCGCCGCCTCTTCTCCGAGAGCGTCGACCAGGCCGCGCTCCTGACGGCCATCGACGTCTCGGCGTCCGAGGTGCGCACGCCGCTGATGTTCGAGTTCCAGCTCATGGAGCGGGCTCGCTCGGACCGCAAGCACATCGTGCTCCCCGAGAGCCAGGACGACCGGATCCTCGAGGCGGCCGACGTGCTGCTGCGCCGCGGCGTCGCCGACCTGACCCTGCTCGGCGACGAGACGAAGGTGCGCGCGCGGGGTTCGGCCCTGGGCCTCGACCTCGACGCCGCCGTCGTCGTCTCCCCCACCGACCCGGACCTCGTGGAGCGCTTCGCGCAGACGTATGCCGCCGCGCGGGCCCACAAGGGCATGACCGTCGAGCGCGCCCGTGAGGTCGTCACCGACATCTCCTACTTCGGCACGATGATGGTCCACCTCGGTCTCGCCGACGGCATGGTGTCGGGTGCGGTCAACACGACGGCGCACACGATCCGGCCGGCTCTGGAGTTCGTCAAGACGGCCGACGGCGTCAAGACCGTCTCGAGCGTCTTCCTCATGTGCCTCGCCGACCGGGTCCTCGTCTACGGCGACTGCGCGGTCATCCCCGACCCGACCGCCGAGCAGCTCGCCGACATCGCCGTCTCGTCGGCGCAGACGGCCCAGCAGTTCGGCATCGAGCCCCGCGTCGCGATGCTCTCCTACTCCACCGGCACGAGCGGGTCGGGCACCGAGGTCGAGAAGGTCCGGGCCGCGACGCAGCTCGTGGCCCAGCGGGCACCGGACCTCGCGCTCGCCGGGCCGATCCAGTACGACGCGGCCATCGACCCCGTCGTCGGTCGGGCCAAGATGCCCGACTCCGACGTCGCCGGGCACGCGACGGTGTTCGTCTTCCCCGACCTCAACACCGGCAACAACACCTACAAGGCGGTGCAGCGCAGCGCCCACGCCATCGCCGTGGGACCGGTGCTCCAAGGGCTGCGCAAGCCGGTCAACGACCTCTCCCGCGGGGCGCTCGTCGACGACATCGTCAACACCGTCGCCATCACCGCCGTGCAGGCACAGGGCACGTCCACCGACGACCAGGGAGCCGGCCAGTGACGGAGTCCACCGACGGCCGCCCGGTCCTCGTCCTCAACGCGGGGTCCTCCTCACTCAAGTACCAGCTCGTCCTCCCCGAGTCGGGCGCGGTGCGGGCCGGCGGGGTCGTCGAGCGCATCGGCGAGTCCGGCAGCGACGTCGCCGACCACTCGGCCGCCCTCTCCGCGATGACCGAGCGGCTGCGCGCCGACGGCGTCGACCTCGACGACGTGCCGCTCCGCGCCGTCGGCCACCGCGTCGTCCACGGCGGCCCTGACTTCTCCGCGCCTGTCGTCATCGACGACGGCGTGCTCGATCGCATTCGCCAGCTGAGCGCCCTTGCGCCACTGCACAACCCGGCGGCCGTCATCGGCATCGAAGCCGCTCGCCGGCACTACGACGTGCCGCACGTCGCGGTCTTCGACACCGCCTTCTTCTCCTCGCTCCCCGCCCCGGCGTCGACGTATGCCGTGCCCCGCGACCTCGCCGCGAAGCACTCCATCCGCCGCTACGGCTTCCACGGCACCTCCCACCAGTTCGTCGCCCAGGCGACCGCCGACCTGCTGGGCTGTCCACTCGGTGACCTGCGCCAGGTGATCCTCCACCTCGGCAACGGGTGCTCGGCCTCCGCGGTCCACGGGGGTCGGGCCGTCGAGACGTCCATGGGCCTGACGCCGCTGCAGGGTCTCGTCATGGGCACCCGCTCGGGTGACGTCGATCCCGGGCTGCACGCATACCTCGCCCGCGAGGCGGGGATGACGCTCGACGAGATCGACACGCTCCTCAACAAGAAGTCCGGGGTGCTCGGGCTCAGCGGTGTCAACGACTTCCGCGAGCTGGTGCAGCGGGTCGACGCCGGTGACGAGGACGCACGCCTCGCCTTCGACGTCTTCGTGCACCGGCTCAAGCACTACGTCGGCGCCTACCTCGCGATCCTCGGCGGCGCCGACGTGCTCGTCTTCACCGCCGGCATCGGACAGCACAGCGCGCCGGTCCGGGCCGCCGTCGCCGAGGGGCTCGCCGAGCTCGGCATCGTCGTCGACTCCGCGCTCAACGAGGAACGCTCGAACGAGGCGCGCGTCATCTCGCCCGACGGGTCGCACGTCGTCGTCGCGGTGGTGCCGACCAACGAGGAGCTCGCCATCGCCCGGCAGACCGCCGACCTCGTCGGCTGACGCGCCGCCCATCGCCGCTGCGCACCGGTTGGAGGTGATGTCGGCACCATGCGAGTGCCGCGATCACCTCGACGGACGCTGGGCCTCGAGGTACTCGCGCAGAGATGTCGGGCGTCGACCCGTCAGCCGCTCGACGTCGCCGCTCACACCGTCCAGCTCACCCGCGGCGACGGCGGTGTAGGTCGACACCCACGCGTCCACCTGCCAGTCGGGCGCGCCGTAGACCGCGCGGGAGGCGTACGCCTCCTCGACCGTCTCGTCGTGGAAGCGCACCTCGCGGCCGGTGACCTCGCTGATGACCGCCGCCATCTGCGTGAAGGTCAGCGCCTCGGGACCCGTGAGGTCGTAGGTCTCCCCGGCGTGCGACGCCGGGTCCGTCAGGACGGCGACCGCGACGCGTGCGATGTCGTCGTGCGCGACGACCGCGGCCCGGCCGTCGCCAGCGGGACCTCGGACGACGCCGTCCTCGCCGACCATGTGGTCCATGAACTCGAGGTAGAGGTTGTCGCGCAGGAAGGTCCACGCCATGCCGGACGCGCGCAGGCGCTCCTCGGTGGCGGCGTGGTCGCGCGCGAGCGTGAACGTCGCGTCCGGAGCGGCGCCGAAGAACGACACGTAGACGACGTGGCGCACGCCGGCCGCCGCGGCCGCATCGACGAAGGCACGGTGTTCGTCCAGCCGGTCCTCGCTCTCGGCGGCCGACACCATGAAGAGGGTCTCGGCGCCCTGCAGGGCCGCCCGCGCGGCGTCGACGTCGCGGTAGCTGCACTGAGCCGCAACAGAACCCAGCAGCTCGGGCGCACGCGACACGTCGCGCACGAGCAGCCGCTGGGCGACGGCTCGGTCGGCGAGGTCCCGTGCGACGAGCCCGCCGAGCCACCCGGTCGAGCCGGTGACGGCGAGGACCGGACGGTCGGCAGAGGCGTCAGCATCCATGCCCTCCAGCGTACGCAGCCCGAGCGCCACGGCTAGCCGGATGCGGTCATGTCGCCCAGCGAGGCACGCGGGCCGGCCTCGAAGGGGGGCTCGGCACGGCCGAGGGCTACGACTTCGACCAGGAGACCTCCACATCGCGGCCGAGGACGGGGACTGCCTCGCGCTGCTCGGCATCGCACTCTCGTCGACCGGCTCGTTCTACCGCGCCCCGGGTGAGCTCAACACCACGTACGTGACCTTCGGCGACGTCACCGTCACCGATGCCTCCGGTGTGACGACGGTGGTGAGGGCCTTCGCGCACCGTCCTGACGTCGACGCGCAGGGGCGATCCCCCGGAAGCCCGGCGCGGCGGCATACGGTGTGGTCGTGACCGACAACCATGCCGACCCCTCAGGCACGCCCTCCGACGCGACCGTGCCCGTCCACACCCACGACGGCCGCGACACCCTGCAGGCCGAGGCCCGCGAGGCGGCCACGGAGCTGCCCGGCATCGAGGCCGCAGCCGTGCCGCCCGGCATCCGGGTCGCGAGCGACTGGGCGTGGCGCCTGCTGCTCATCGGTGCGGCCGTCTACCTGTTCTCGCTCGCGGTCCGCTCGGTCTCCGAGATCGTCGTGCCCGTGGCCATCGCCATCCTGCTGACCGCGCTGCTCCGCCCCGTCGCGAAATGGCTGAACCACCGGATGAAGCCGGGAGCCGCCGCCGGCATCACCCTGCTCGGCACGATCCTGCTCATCGGCGCCCTCTTCACGCTCGTCGGAACCCAGTTCAGCGCCGGCCTGTCCGACCTGACGAGCCAGGTCGCCACCGGCCTCGAGCGCATCCGTGACTGGGTGCGCACGACGTTCAACATCACGGACGCCCAGTTCGACGAGTACTTCAACACGATCCGCGACAAGGTCAGCGAGTCCGGCAACCTCGGCGACACGGCGACGTCGGTCGGCCTGACGGCGACGCACTTCATCGCGGGCCTCTTCATCGCGCTCTTCTCGCTCTTCTTCTTCCTCTACGAGGGGCCGCGCATCTGGAGCTGGGTCGTGCGGCTCTTCCCGCGCGCCACCCGACCGCGCGTCAACTCCTCGGGCCACATCGCCTGGCACCAGCTGTCGGCGTTCGTGCGCGCGACGATGATCGTGGCCTTCGTCGACGCGGTCGGCATCTCGGTCGGCGCCGCCATCCTCAAGGTCCCCTTCGCCTTCGCGATCGGCATCCTCGTCTTCATCCTCGCGTTCATCCCGATCGTCGGTGCTCTGCTCTCGGGCGCCGTCGCCGTGCTGCTCGCGCTCGTCGCGCACGGCCCCGGCGTCGCGCTCATCATGCTCGCCGTCGTCATCGGCGTGCAGCAGCTCGAGTCGCACGTGCTCCAGCCGTTCCTGCTCGGCAAGGCCGTCAGCGTCCACCCGCTCGCCGTGATCCTCGCGATCGCCACCGGGTCGATCATCGCCGGCATCGTCGGCGCCCTCGTCGCCGTTCCCTTCGCCGCCGTGCTCAACGCCGTGGGCAAGCACCTCTTCAGCGACGAGACGGAGACCGAGCTCGATCGGGAGATGACCGCCTCTGCCGACGAGGGAAGCGCACCGGCCAACGCCTGACGCAGGCCGTATGCCGTCCGGCCGGCTCGGCGGACGTCCGTGACCGGTGGGACCACTCGAGCCTCGAGTGGCCCACTTCCACAGGCGCACCACGCGCCCCCGGCCGCTGCACCCCTCCACCCGTCGGGCGGCAGTCGCCGGACGTGCGCCGTGGCGCGGTTTCGTGGCGGTCAGCTACCGTCTTCCGCCAGACGTGCGCCATGGCACGATTTCGTGGCGCTCGGGGACCGCATTGCCACCAGATGGTGCGCCATGGCTCGATCGCCGTTGGCGGGGGACACGTTCGAGCCAGGAGTCGGTGGAGCGGGTGGTCCTAGTGGGAGACGGCGCGACGGGCGAAGAGGGCCCGGTCGTCGAGCTCCTCGGCCTCCTCGGCGAACTCCGGGGTGTCGAAGACGTCGGCCGGGATGCCGGACTCGGTGTAGCGCGGCTCAGCCTTCGCCTTGAGCGAGTAGGTCGGGCGCGGCACGGGGACCGGGCTCCAGCTGCCCTCCGCGGGGTGCTCGACGGCGGCGACGGGCACCTCACCGGTGATCGGTGCCTGGACGTCGAAGACGCCCGGCTCGACCTGAGCGGCGTGCTGCGCGACGACCGTCTGCGACTCGCGGGAGACCGCCACGCCCTCCGACGGCGCGACGGTGGCTGCGCTGCGGATGACCTGGGTGTCCTCGCTCGAGAGCACGGGCAGGTGGTGCGCGCTGTCGCCCGAGCCGTAGGACTCGTCGTGGCGACGACCGCGCCGCCGACCGCGGACGCGGCCCTCGGCGACGGAGCCGGTGCGCAGGCGATCGGCCTGGGCCTCGGCCCGCAGCCAGACGAGCACGGCGAAGACGGTGAGCACGGCGAACGGGATCGAGATCCACATGAGCACGTCGGTGACCGTGAGCACGACGGAGACCGGCAGCCAGGCGACCGCGACGAGGAGCAGCGCCGCTCGGAGGCGGCGCTGCGCCAGCGGCACCCGGGCGGGCGCCGGACCCGTTGGACGCGCGTGGCGTCGCTCGGCTCCGTGGCTCGACGGGCGCGCTGACTCGGGCATGCGGTCCACCTCGGCGGGGTAGGGGGCGATGTCGTGGTCGGTGTGGCTCGGTTCGGACGGGACGCCCGCGGCGGCGAGCGATGTCGCGAGGACCCGCTCGTCGGCGCGGCGGGCGACGAGGGGAGAGTGCCGACGCGANNNCGGGACGGCCCGCTTCACGTCGACGGTCGGCCGGCCGGTACTGGCGGGCTTGACGGCATACGAGTGCGGTCGGGGCGTGCTCAGCGCGGGGGTCGGCAGGGCGGGTCGCTTCTCGAGGACCCGCATGGCCTCGGAGAAGCCGTCGACCGACCGGGACGCGGCCGCGTCCTCACGGCGGCGGGCCCAGTGCTGCACGAGATAGGCAGCCCAGATCGCCACGATGACGACGAAGATGAGGCTGCTGACGGGCACGTGACCCACGGTAGGACGCGGTTCGGTAACGACCTCGCACATTCGAGGCGTGTCGCGCAAGAGGCTGGTGTTACACCTGTGACAGGCGAGCCGTAAGGGTCGAGCCGCCGAGGTCCTCGGTCGTGACGGCGAAGGACCGGTGGTCGCGCCAGGCTCCGTCGATGTGGAGGAAGCGCTCGCGCACGCCCTCGTCGCGCAGGCCCAGGCGCTCGACGACCCGGAGCGAGGGCAGGTTGTCGAGCCGGATGTTGACCTCCACGCGGTGCAGTCCAGCCGCTCCGAGGGCGTGGTCGACGGCCAGCGCGAGGGCGCGAGTGGCGATGCCGCGACCCGTGACCGACTCGTCGAGCCAGTAGCCGGCCGCACCCGACTGCTGGGCCGCGCGGACGATCCCGAAGAGGTGGACCTGACCGACGATGCGGCCGCCGACCTCGATGCACCACGGCATGGCCCGGTCGGCGCGCGCCTCCGTGTCGAGGTCACGCACGAACTGACGGAACGAGACGGGTGCCCGGGCGGGCGAGCCCGGCGGCAGGGTCGGCTCCCACGGCTGGACGTAGGCCGCGTTGTCCCGTCGCACCCGCTGCCAGTCGCGCTCGTCGTCGAGACGCAGGGGCCGCAGCACGATGGGCGGCTCGGACGAGGAGTCGCGCAGGACGACGGGCCAGCGGGCCTGGCCGTCGCGGTGCGGGCGCCACGGCATCCTCATGCGAGCCGCCCGCTCGGCCTCGGCTCAGGTCGGATCACCAGGTGGCACAGTCGAACTCGTGCCCACACGTCAGTGGTCACTGCCGGGGACCTGGTCGAGGGCATGACCCAGGACCGGCTCGAGCACGTCGAGCGCGTCGGTCACGCCGCCGCGCGAGCCCGGGAGGTTGGCGACGAGGGTGCGCCCCGCGAGGCCGACGAGACCACGCGAGAGCATGGCCGTGGGCACGCCCTTGGCGACGCCGGCCGCGCGGATCGCCTCGGCGACCCCCGGCACGATCCGGTCGAGCAACGGCGCGGTCTGCTCGGGCGTCACGTCGGTCGGGGTGAGGCCGGTGCCACCGGTCGTGAGCACGAGCTCCGGCTCGCTGGCGAGGACCTCTCGCAGGGCCAGCCCGAACTCGTCGCCGTCGGGCACGACGACCGGGGCGCCCACCTCGAACCCCCAGGCCCGGAGCCGTTCGACGATGACCGGTCCGGACCGGTCGGCGTAGACGCCGGCGGCCGCTCGCGTCGAGGCCGTGACGACGACGGCGCGACGCCCCGCGCCCGGGCCGTCACTCATGCCAGTCCCCCGAGCGTCCGCCGGACTTGGCCGTGACGCGCACGTCGGTGATGCGGCCGTGCTTGTCGACGGCCTTGACCATGTCGATGAGCGCGAGCGCGGCGACCGACACCGCGGTCAGCGCCTCCATCTCGATGCCGGTGCGGTCGGCCGTGCGCACCGTCGCCGTGATGTCGGCGCCGTCGTCGGCGACCGTCACGTCGACCTCGACGCCGTGGACGGCGATGGGGTGCGCGAGCGGGATGAGGTCGGGGGTGCGCTTGACCGCCTGGATGCCGGCGATCCGGGCGACCGCCAGGGCGTCGCCCTTGGGGACGCGCCCCGCGCGCAGCGCGGCGACGGCGTCGGCACTGAGCAGGACCCGTCCGGCGGCGCTCGCCTCGCGGGCGGTCACGGCCTTGGCCGACACGTCGACCATGTGCGCGCTCCCGTCGGCACGCACGTGCGTGAGGGCCGGCACCTCCGGAGCGCCGGGCCCGGTCGGCTGGTCGCTCATCCCTCCTCCTTGTCGAGGACGAGGACGTCGACGACCTCGCCGGCGACGAGCTCGGTGACGTCCTCGGGCACGACGAACAGGGAGTTGGCCCGGGACAGGTCGGCGACGAAGTGCGACCCCTGCCCGGCGACCGGGACGGCCACCAGGGTGCCCTCGGCGGAGCGGGACACGACGGCGCGGCCGAACTGGCGGCGTCCGCCGAAGGACTCGACGCCGGAGATGAGCGTCGCGGGCCGCAGCCGGCGCTTCTCCGGCGTGAGTCGCATGAGCCGCCGCAGCGCGGGACGCACGAAGACCTCGAACGACACGAACGACGACACGGGGTTGCCGGGCAGGGCGAAGAGCGGCACCCGCTTGCCGTTCGGTCCGGTGAGCAGGCCGTACCCCTGGGGCTTGCCGGGCTGCATCGCGACCTTGACGAAGTCGATGCCCTCACCGCGCAGGGCGCTCTTGACGACGTCGTAGGCCCCCATCGAGACACCGCCGCTCGTGATGACGACGTCGGCGTCGGCGACGACCTCGTCGAGGACGGCGAGCAGCTCCTCGTCGGAGTCGCCGACGGCGTCCCGGATCTCGGCCGAGGCCCCGGCGCCGACGGCGGCAGCCCAGAGCATCGACGAGTTCGAGTCGTGGATCTGCCCGGGCTGCAAGGGCTTTCCGGGCTCGACGAGCTCGGCACCGGTCGACAGCACGACGACGTGCGGCCGTCGGTGCACCTCGACGTCGGCGTGGCCGCAGGCCGCGAGCAGCGCGATCGTCCGGGCGCCGACGACCTCGCCCGCCGCGACGATGACCTGACCCGACCGCACGTCCTCACCCTGCGGACGGATGTAGTGGCCCGCGGAGACCGAGGTGCGGCACTCCACCTCGCCCGTCGCGGCCGCGTCGGTGTCCTCGACGGCGATGACGGCGTCGGCGCCCTCGGGGACCGGGGCGCCGGTCATGATCCGCGCCGCCTCCCCGACGCCGACCGAGAAGGTCGGGTTGGCTCCGGCGGCGACCTCGCCGACGATGCGCAGCCGCACCGGGGCGTCACCGGCGCCCGCGAGCGACTCGGCGCGGACGGCATACCCGTCCATCGAGGAGTTGTCGAAGTGCGGGAGGTTGACCTTGGCGCGGACGTCGCGGGCCACGACGAGGCCGAGCGCCTCGGTGAGCGGCGTCCACTCGGTCGGCGACGGCTCCAGGGTCGAGAGGATCGCCTTGAGGTGCTCGTCGACGGTGCGCACGTCGCCCGGCGTCGTGACGGGCGCCGCCTGCGGCGTCGGCAGCTCGCCGAGCACGGCGTCGTCGAGGACCCGGCGGTAGCCGTCGATGAGCACGTCGCCGACGCAGCGCACGTTGCGGCCGAAGACGGGGTCGCCGATGACGCGCAGGCTCGTGCAGTCGCGCATCGAGGGCACCCCCTTGGGGAAGCGCTGCTCGAAGCCGGACACGAAGCGGTAGGCCGAGTCGAGGTCGACGTAGGGCTCGGGCGCGTCGACGGTCGCGACGACGTGGTAGCCCTCGTCGAGGGTGAAGAAGTCGGACCGGATGACGAGCAGGTCGTTCGTCGTCTTGACGGGCCGGAAGCGGGTGCGCGGCACGAGGATCGCCTCGGAGCCCTCGAACACCTCGATCGCCGTGCCCATCGCCGACTCCATCTGGATGACCTCGGGCGAGCCGGGGTCGGCGGGGTCGACGTTCTTGTGGTTGACGATGATCGGCAGGCCGAGGACGCCTTGCTTGGCCGTCATCCGCTCGCGCAGCACCTCGAGGTTGATCCACACGTTGTTGGCGTTGAAGGTGCTGTGGCGCTTGATGTCGCGGAAGTAGCGCTCCTCCCCCTCGGCCACCATCGCCGTGTCGCGCAGCACGATCCGGCCGTCGGACTTGCGGACCGCGAGGTGGCCGCCCTTGCGGTCGCTCTTCGTGCGCTTGCACACCTCGGCGACGTAGGGCAGCCCGTGCTCGACCATCCAGGCCGCGACGTCGGGGTCGCACGTCGCGCCGAGGTTGTCGGAGTTGGACAGGAACGCGTAGCGGATCCCCTTCTCCAGGAGGGAGTCGAGCACGCCGGACGTCACGAGCGAGACGTAGATGTCGCCGTGGCCGGGTGGGCACCACTCGAGCTCGGGGTCGTCGGGCCACTGCACCGGCATGAGGTCGTCGGGCCGCAGCTTCGGCTCGGCGTTCTGGATGAAGTCGAGGGGCAGCCCCTCGACCGGGAGGTCGGGGTACTTCGCGAGGATCTTGAGCGACTCCTCCGACGTGCGGAAGGAGTTCATCAGCACGAGCGGGAGCTCGACGCCCCAGCGCTCGCGCAGGGCCAGCACCTGCAGGGCGATGATGTCGAGGAAGGTCAGGCCGTCCTTGACCTCGAGCGCCGACTTGGCGCCGGTCATGCCCATCCCGGTGCCGAGGCCGCCGTTGAGCTTGATGACCGCGGTCCGCGACAGCGCCTCACGCGCCTCCTCGTCGGAGACCTGCACCTCGCGGAGGGTCTGCACCTCGCCGAGCGGCTCGATCGACTCCTCGGGGATCGTGCCCAGCGCCCCCGCCTGCAGCTGCTCGTAGTAGTGCTCGAACACCCTGATCGCCTCAGGACCGAGGCCCCGTTCGCGCATCAGTGCGACGGACGCGTGGAGCCCCTGGTCACTCATGGGCATCACCTTACGATGAGCCTCATGTGCGTCACCCGAGTGCGCGGAATGTGCTCCCCGTGAGCGGCCTGGACAAGCGTGACCTGCGTCACGCCGCGCGGGCCCGACGGCGCGAGATCGCGTCGCACCTCGACCCGGCCGCGCGCGAGGCGGCGGCAGCGGCGATCGCCGATGCCGTGCTGCGCCTCGTGCCCGACCGGTCCCGCGTGGCGGTCTACGAGTCGCTCCCCGACGAGCCGCCCACGGGACGCCTCGTCGAGGCGCTCCTCGCCGCCGGTCACGAGGTCGTCGTGCCCGTGGTGCTCGACGACTTCTCGCTCGAGTGGAGGTATGCCGTCCCCGGCACCTCGGGCGACCGGGACACCGTGCGCCGCCCGAGCCACGGCGGCCACGCGGCCGACGCCGGCGAGCGCGAGGACTGGCTCGGGACCGACGCCCTCGCCACGTGCGACCTCGTCGTCACGCCCGGGCTCTCCGTCGACGCCCACGGCACCCGGCTCGGCCAGGGCGGCGGCTGCTACGATCGCGCGCTGCTCCACCGCGACCCGGCCACGCCCGTCGTCACCCTGCTCCACGAGGGCGAGCAGAGCGACACCGACCTGCCCGCCGACGCGCACGACCAGCCGGTCGACGGCTACGTCACGACCACCGGGCGCGTGGTGCGGCTGCGCTGACGCCCGCCCACCGCAGCCCACCTGGACGCCCGCCGCGCCCGCCCGTGGGGCCCGGCACACGGCATACGCCATCGGTCGCCTCGGCGCGCCGGGACCGGGCGGGCGCTAGGGGGTGGAGGCCTGCGACGGCGGCACGAGGGTGAGCTCGTCGTCGGTCGCGTCGCGCACCGCCGCCGGGCTGAACGGCCAGGCGAAGGTCTCGTTGGCCGCCCAGGCGTCGATCTGGTCGGCGTAGTGGTCGTCGTAGGCGTGCCCCGACTGGCCGGTCGAGTTGACCCAGCGGGACGCGTCGAAGTTGCCGAGGTCGATGACCATCCGCATCGACGGCCCGCTCGTGACGTCGTAGCCGGGCTTCGAGGCGTTCCACGCGTTGGCGTTGACGATGGAGTTGCCGCCCCCGAGCTCGATGTCGTCGCGGTCGAAAAGGTTCTGGACGAGCTCGGGCACGCCGTCGGCGCCCATGACCTGGTGCGTCAGGTCGAGCGAGTGCAGGCGTCCCCAGCNCGGGCCTCGACGAGCGCCCGCTTGAGGATCTCGCCGGAGCCCTCGGTGACACCGGGCGTCGTCTTGTCGTCCCACCAGTCGTTCTTCGGGTCCTTGAGCAGCTGCTCCATGACGACCATCCACCGGCTGCCGCCGTCGGGGGCGATGTCGGGCGGGAGCTCGTCGAAGGTGTACTCGAGCAGGTGCTTCCACACGGCGTTGTAGTACGCCGCCGACGCCGCGTCGCGCGTCTTGTCGTTGGGCTGGCTGCCGTCCCAGTCGCGCAGCAGGCGCTGCGCCTGGGCGGTGAAGTCGTCGACCTGCACCGCGAGCAGGCGCTCGACGAGTCCCGGGGCGTACGTGTTGCGGATGTCGCCCTGGATCTGCGACATCGCCTCGGGCGAGACCTTGGGCGTCGCCGCGAGCAGCGTGCGGATGCGCTGGGCCCGGAAGCCGTAGTCCCACTCGGACGTGAGGAAGGGCGTCGGGCTCGCGGTGACGGCCTGGTTGGCCGTGACGAGGAAGCCCTCGGCGGGGTCGAAGGTGTTGGGCAGGTCGTCGAAGGGGACGTAGCCCTTCCAGTCCCACTGCGAGTCCCAGCCGGGCGACGGCCAGAAGCCGGGGGGCGCGCCGGGCGTCGCCGAGCGTCGCACCGGGACCTTGCCGGGGGCCTGGTAGCCGATGTGGCCGGCGGTGTCGGCGTAGACGAGGTTCTGCGACGGCACCGAGAAGAGGGCCGCGGCCTTGCGGAAGTCGGACCAGTTCGTGGCCCGGTTGAGGGCGAAGATCGCGTCGGCCGTCGTGCCCGGGGTCAGCGCCGTCCACGCGAGCGACACGGCATACCGGTTGGACTGCGGGGCGCCCCGCACGACACTGCGGTCACCCGCCGCGTCGACGGCCGGGACGACGTCGGACAGGATCGGGCCGTGCACGGTCGAGCGCACGGTGAGCGGGACGTCGGCGCCACCCGCCACCTTGATCGTCTCCTCGCGCTTGACGATCCGGACGTTGAGGCCGTCACGCAGGTAGGAGTCGCCCGAGACCTGCTCGAGGTAGAAGTCGGTGACGTCGGCGCCGAGGTTCGTCATGCCCCACGCGACCTTGTCGTTGTGGCCGATGACGACGCCGGGCAGGCCCGAGAACGCGAAGCCCGAGACCTGGAAGGGGCAGGCGGCGCTCAACGTGCGGCACTGGAGGTTGACCTGGCCCCAGATGCCCGGGATCGACAGGGCGAGGTGCGGGTCGTTGGCGAGCAGCGGCTTGCCCGTCGTCGTGCGCGCGCCCGACACGACCCACGAGTTGGAGCCGATGCCGTCGCCGCGGCCGAGGCTCGAGGGGACGGTGTTGACCGACGCGAGCGCCGAGTCGATCGCGGCGTTGCCGTCCTGCGAGCGCATCGCCTTGAGGGCCGACGGCTCGGGGCTTGCCGCCTGGTCGCTCGCGGTCGCCGGCTGCCAGTCCTGCTCCGAGAGGATCGGCAGGTTGCGGTCGACGGGATAGGGCGGGTAGAGCAGGTTGATCTGCTTGAGCGAGCGCGTCGTGCGCGAGAGGCGCGCGCGGGCGAGCTCGTCGTTGTAGTCGCCGCGCAGGTCCCACGCCATCGCCTTGAGCCACGAGAGCGAGTCGACCGGCGTCCACGGCTCGACGCGGTAGCCCGGGTTGCGGCGGGCGAGCACGGTGTACTCGAGCGACATCTTCTCGGGCGTCTCGGCCTTCTTGATGTACGCGTTGACGCCGTCGGCGTACGCCTGGAGGTACTGCCGGGTCTCGGGCGCGAGCTTGGGCAGCTCCTGCTCGGCGACACGGCGCCACCCCATCGTGCGGATGACCTTGTCCTTGTCGATGCCGGCGCTGCCGACGAGCTCGGAGAGCCGGCCGGCCGTGACGTGGCGACGCAGGTCCATCTCGAAGAAGCGGTCCTGGGCGCTGACGAAACCCTGCGCCCGGAAGAGGTCGTTGGCGTTGTCGGCGTAGATCGTCGGGACGCCCTGGGCGTCGCGGTGCACCGACACCGAGCTCGTCAGGCCCTCGATCTCGAGCTGGCCCGAGGTCTCGGGGAACGACTGCCGCACCACCCCGATCGCCAGGATCCCGACCCCGACCACCGCCATGACGACGAGGACGGCGACGAGCAGGACGATCCGACGGGCGCGCTTCAACCGTGACACGCGACGAGCCTAGGCCACCGCGGATAGCGCGGCTCGCAGCCCGTCGGGCGCTGCGCCACATCGTTGCCGAACCGACGACAAACCCGGCCGACGCGGGCGCGACGCCTCGCGGACCGCCCCGCGGCGGCGGGCGCCGGGATGGTTGGATTGCCCCACACCTGAGGAGCTGCCGTTGACCGCACTCGCGAGCATCACGTCGTCGACCATGGACCTCGACGACCTGACGCGCGTGCTCCTGATCGGCTCGCTCGTGCTCCTCGTGGCCGTCGCGGCCGTTCGCCTGTCGGTCCGCTCGGGCCTGCCGTCGCTCCTGATCTACCTCGGCATCGGGCTGGCCCTCGGCAACGCCGGCGCCGGCATCGAGTTCGACGATGCCTCGATCACCCGCGTCCTGGGCTACGCGGCGCTCGTGCTCATCCTGGCCGAGGGCGGCCTGACGACGTCGTGGTCCAACATCAAGGACTCGGTGGCCCCGGCCGCCGTGCTCTCGACCGTCGGGGTCGTCGTGTCGGTCCTCGTCGTCGCGGTGGCCGCGCACGCCTTCCTGCCCCTGTCGTGGACGATCTCCCTCCTCATCGGCGCCATCGTCAGCTCGACCGACGCAGCCGCCGTCTTCGCGGTGCTGCGCAACGTGCCGCTGCCCAAACGGCTCTCCGGGATGCTCGAGGCGGAGTCGGGCTTCAACGACGCGCCCGTCGTCATCCTCGTCGTCGCCTTCGCTGCGCAGGGGATGCCGGGCGGCACTGCCGACCCGTGGTGGGTGCTGCTCCTGCACGCCGCGCTGGAGCTCGCCGGGGGCGCGCTCGTCGGGGTCGCCGTGGGCTGGCTCGGCGGGCAGGTGCTGCACCGCGTGGCGAGCGCGTCGTCCGCCCTCTTCTCCATCGGCGTCGTCGCCCTCACCGTGCTCGCGTACGCCGTCGGCGCGGCCCTGCACGTCTCCGGCTTCCTCGCCACCTACCTCTCGGCCCTCGTGCTCGGCAACATGGGCCTGCCCAACCGGGTGGCGTTCCAGAGCTTCGCCAACGCGCTCGGCTGGATCGCGCAGATCGGGCTGTTCGTGCTGCTCGGCCTGCTCGCCGACCCGACGCGCCTCGACGAGCAGCTCGTCCCGGCCATCACCATCGGCCTCGTCCTGCTCCTCGTCGCCCGCCCCTTGTCGGTGGTGGCGTCGGTGTCGTGGTTCAGGGTGCCGTGGCGCGACCAGGCCTTCCTGTCGTGGGCGGGGCTGCGCGGCGCCGTGCCCGTCGTCCTCGCCACGGTGCCGCTCGTCGTCGGGACGCCCGACACGGAGTGGATCTTCGACCTCGTCTTCATGCTCGTCGTCATCTTCACGATCGTGCAGGCGCCGACGCTGCCGTGGGTGGCCAAACGGCTGGGACTCACCGAGCACGTGCACTCCGTCGACGTCGACCTCGAGTCGACCTCCCTCATGGAGATCAGCGCCGACGTCATCCAGGTGACCGTGGGCGAGGAGTCGCGGCTGCACGGGGTCGCCGTGTTCGAGCTCCGCCTGCCCAAGGGCGCCAACGTGACGCTGGTCGTGCGCGGCGGCGAGGGGTTCGTGCCCGAACGGCACACGACGATCCGCCACGGCGACCGGCTGCTCGTCGTCACGACGTCCAAGGTCAAGCAGCGCACCGAGCGTCGCATCCGCGAGATCAGCCGGGGCGGGCGCCTCGCCGGCTGGCCGTAGACTGACCCTCGGCTCTCTTCCACCCCCGACGTCCGAGGTTCACCTGTGCCCACCTACTCCTACGCGTGCCAAGAGTGCGGCCACGCCTTCGACATCCGCCAGTCGTTCACCGACGACTCCCTGACGGTGTGCCCGGAGTGCGGCGAGCCCCGGCTGCGCAAGGTGATCCACCCGGTCGGCATCGCGTTCAAGGGCTCGGGCTTCTACAAGACCGACTCGCGCGCCGCCTCGAAGAGCACCTCGACGCCGGCCACCGGTGACGGCTCGGGTGACACGAAGAAGGGGAAGAAGGACGGCGCGGCGTCGTCCTCGTCCGACTCGTCGAGCGGCTCGAGCACCTCCACCACGTCGTCGACGCCTGCGTCCACCTCGTCCGGGTCGTCGGGGTCGTCGGGGTCGTCGTCGTCCGGCTCGTCGTCCACAACCACCTGAGCTCGGGGGACGTTGTCCCCACCCGAGGGCGTATGCCGTCCGGTCGGCCCGGTGCCCGCCCTAGGCTCCTCGCATGACGACTGAGCAGACGACCGTGTCCGACCCCGCCGTCCAGAGCGTGCCCGCCCCGGGTCCGCGCGCCGAGATCGGCGTCATCGGCGGGTCCGGCCTCTACGAGTTCCTCGACGACTACGACACCCTCGACGTCGAGACGCCGTTCGGGCGTCCCAGCGACCCTCTCGTCATCGGCGAGGTGGAGGGGCGCAGCGTCGCCTTCGTCGCGCGCCACGGCAAGGGCCACCGCTTCGCCCCGCACCGTGTCAACTACCGCGCCAACCTCTGGGCGCTGCGGGCCGTCGGCGTGCGGCAGATCCTCTCCCCCTGCGCGGTCGGGTCGCTCAGGCCCGAGCACGGCCCGGGCACGATCGTCGTGCCCGACCAGGTCGTCGACCGCACGTGGGGCCGCGCGCACACCATCTACGAGACCGAGGGGCCGGTCGTGCACGTCGGCTTCGCCGACCCCTACTGCCCCAACGGACGCCAGGTCGCCGTCGACGCGGCCCGGCTCTCCGAGCTGCAGGTCGTCACGGACGGCACCCTCGTCGTCGTCAACGGGCCCCGGTTCTCCTCCCGCGCCGAGTCCCTCATGCACCAGCAGGCCGGGTTCGGCATCGTCGGCATGACGACGATGCCCGAGGCGGCCCTGGCCCGCGAGCTCGCCATGTGCTTCACGACGATCGCCATGGTCACCGACCACGACGCGGGCATCGAGGGTGGCGATGCCGTCACCCACGAGGAGGTGCTCCGGGTCTTCGCGACCAACGTCGAGCACCTGACGTCCATCCTGCGCGATGCCATCGGCCAGATGCCGGCCCACGAGCCCGACGAGACGGCGACCTGCCCGTGCCGGCGCAGCCTCGACGGTCTCGAGCTGCCCTTCCCGCTCCCCTGATGCCGGCCGGCACCCGCTGGGGCTCGCGGTGGCGTCGTGGTCGCGGCCACGCGGCGTGGCCCGACGGTCCGCGGCGACGACGGGCCCGGCGAGCGCGCTGGCGGCGGTGGGCTGCGGCGGGGCTCGCCGCTCTGGCCGTGCTCGTCACGGTCGGCGCGCTGCGCCCGGCCCCCGCGGGAGGAGCCGGTGTTCCGACCGTCGTGATGGTCCGGGACGTCGCTGCCGGCGAGCCCATCGGTGCCGATGACGTCACGGTCTCGGTGCGACCCGACGGGCAGCGACCGGTGTCGGCGCTGACGACGCTCGACGCCGTGCTGGGCCGCTCCGCCGCCGCTCCGCTGACCACGCGCGAGGTGGTGACCCCCGAGCGCCTGGTCGGTGGCGACCTGCTCGCGGGCCAGCCCGACGACCGGGTGGCCCTCGGTGTCCCCGTCCTCGACGCCGCCTCGGTCGGGGTGCGAGCCGGCGACCACGTCGACCTCTACGCCACCGGCTCCGGCACGCGGGCCGCTGCCGACGTCGTGGTCCTCGCCGTCCACGACGCCGAGGAGTCGACGGGTCTCGGCACCGGGGCGCCGGCACGCGTGACCCTGGCCCTCGACCCGGCGCAGGCCGCCGACGTGGCACGAGGCCTCAGCGCTCTCGAGGCCGGCCAGAGTCTGGTCGTCGCCATCAGGCACGGGTCGGGGCCTGCACAGTAGGCTCGGAATGCCCGGAGTGCGCGCCTCATGCGCCACTCCCGTCGCAGCGTCGCACACGGGCCCGCACCCTCAGCAGGACCAGGCAGGACGCACGGGGACGTCGCAAGTCCGACCCCGAGGCATCGAGCACCCCGTCCGGGGACACAGAAAGGGACGCTTCATGATCAAGGGTTTCAAGGATTTCCTGATGCGAGGCAACGTCGTCGACCTCGCCGTCGCGGTGGTCATCGGCACCGCGTTCGCCAAGGTCGTCGACGCGTTCGTCAAGGTCATCATGGACGTCCTCGGCAAGCTCGGTGGCACGCCGAACTTCTCGGACTACAAGCCCGGTGGGGTCGCATTCGGTGCGTTCCTCACCGCGTTGATCAGCTTCGTCATCGTGGCTGCCGCGGTCTACTTCATCGTCGTCGTGCCGATGAACCACCTCGCCGAGCGGCGCAAGGCGGGCGTCGAGCCCGAGCCGGAGGCACCGTCGGAGGAGATCATCCTCCTGACCGAGATCCGCGACAGCCTCCGCGCTCGCTGAGTCGGACCACGCAGCAGGACGTCGAGGGGCGGGAGCCGTTGGCTCCCGCCCCTTCGTCGGTCCCACCCGCCATCCCTCTCGAGTTGGCGCAGGGTCACCACCGTCACCCCTGACGGGCCCCCGAGTGCGATGTCGGGTCAGACGGTGTCGGCGGTGTCGGCGGTGTCGGTCGTGACGGTGGGGGTCGCGGTGCCGTAGGCCTGCGGGCGCTCGTAGTCACCGAGGACCTCGGCGAGGGCGAGAGGACGGGCGGCCTCGGCGTGGCGACCGGCCCGCTGGAGCGTGCGCCCCAGCAGCAGGTGCGCGTAGGAGTCGGTCGGCGACTCCTCGATGACCTGGGTCAGGGTCGACTCGGCCCGGCCGAGCTGGGCGGACTGGAAGTAGGCCCGGGCCAACATGAGGCGCAGGTCGGTGACGGAGTGCAGCACGGCCTCGTCGGTCGCCCCGGCCGTCCGCGACGACTCGATCTCGTCGACGAGCTCGGCCAGTGCAGTCGCGGCGGCCACGTGGTCACCCCGCTCGAAGAGTCCCTGAGCCCAGGAGAGGCGCAGCGAGAACGGTGTCGTCGTGTTCATGAGCCCCACAACGCGGCGCAGGGTCGCGGCATTCCGCCGGCGACCTCGTCCCGGCCGTCCGCACGTGGGCTTACTCGTAGTGGGGAGGTCGCTGCTCCTCGAGCCACCGGTCGCCGAGACCTGACCCGGCGGGTCGCTCTCCCCAGCCGAGGTCGAGCTCGTCGCTGCTGCGGCCGAGCGCTGCACCGGGCTCGGCGGCATCGGCCTCGGCCGCGCCCTCGGCGGCTCCGGTCCCCTTGCGGAAGACCCGGCGCCGCTTGCGCTTCGGTGCCGGAGCAGGCTCAGCCGTCGCCCCGTCCCCGTTCGAGGACGTGGTGTCCGCCGAGGGACCGGGCTCGCCGTCCGAGGTCGCGCCGTGCGTCCCGACGGCCCCGTCCGCTGCTCCCGTCGGGGGCGACGCGCCGTCGGTCGGCGTCGAGATCGACGCCTCCTCCTCTCGGGGCGGGGACGAGGTGCGGGCCAGCGTCACGATGCGAGCGATCTCGCGTGCGGGGTCGCGGAACACGTCGGTGCTCCACACCCGCTCGTGCACCCAGCCGAGGCGGGCGAGCTGCTCGGGCCGCAGGCGGTCACGGTCGCGCGTGCTGCGGAGGGCGGCATACCTGCTCCCGTCGGTCTCGACGGCGACGAGCGCCCGGCCCCGGTGGTAGGGGTCCTCGACGGCGATGTCGATGCGGTGGGTCGCGGTGCCATAGTCCTCGTGGACCGTGAGGCCCTGACGGCGAAGCCGCTCCGCGAGGTCGTGGCGCAGCGGGTCGACGGTGGTGGGGGCCGAGGCGAACAGGGTGTCGTCGTCGCCGACGCCGCCCCGTCGCTCGGCATACGCGAGGAAGTCGCGCAGCATGAGCGCGCCACGGGCCTTGAGCCGCTCGGGGTCGAGATCGATGGCGCGCAGGGCCGACACGACGGTCATCCGGGCGCGGGCGCGGGTGATGGCGACGTTGAGGCGCCGCTCGCCGCCCTCGATGTTGAGCGGGCCGAAGCGGTGCAGGACACGACCGTGCGGGGTCTTGCCGTAGCCGATCGACAGGATGATGGCGTCTCGCTCGTCGCCCTGGACGCGCTCGAGGTTCTTGACGAAGAAGCGCTCGTCGCGGGAGTCGTCGAAGAAGGCTGCGACGTCGGGGGCGGTGCGCAGTGCGTCGGTGATCGCCTCCTCGAGGCGGTCGGCGTGCTTGATGCCGAGCGCGATGACGCCGAGCGACTCGGCAGGTCGGGTGCGGGCGTGCTCGAGGACGAGCTCGACGACCCGGGCCACCTCCCCGTCGGTCGTCTCGATCGTGTCGACGCCCGGCTGGACGACGGCCTGCCCGTCGACCGGCTCGAACGTGACGGCGGACTCGAGCGACGTGCCTGGGAAGGTCGTGAGGCGACCGTCGTACATCACGTCGTTCGCGAAGGCGATGAGTCGCTCGTCGCGGCTGCGGTAGTGCCACGTGAGGTCGCGGGTCGGCAGCGCGGCGGCGAGCACGTCGAGCACCGACTCGAAGCCCTCGGTCAGGGTCTCGTCGGCGGGGGCGGACGCGTCGGACTCGTCGTCGGACACGACGGTGAAGAAGTTCGTCGGCGGCAGCTGGCGCTCGTCGCCGGCGACGACGACCTGCCGGGCGCGCGAGATGGCCGAGATCGCCTGGGCCGGCTGCACCTGCGAGGCCTCGTCGAAGATGACGACGTCGAACCAGCGGCCCGGTGGGAGCGTCGTCGCGACGACGAGCGGGCTCATCGCCCAGCACGGCTTGATCGCCGTGAGCGTCGCCGACGCCTGCGGCATGAGGTCGCGGAGCGGCTTGTGGCGGCGGGCCTTGCCGGCCTCCGCCCGCACGAGCGCCTCGTGGGCCGGGTGGTCGGCGAGGACCTCGCGGATGTTGCGGGCCACCGCTGCGCGCACGCGGTCGACCGTGGCCGACTGGTGGGCGCGGTCGGCGTCGGCGAACTCGGTGACGTCACGGCGCAGGCCCGCGCCGTCGTGGGCGCCGTAGGCGGGGTCGCGGACCGTGATCTCCTGGGCGAGCGAGGCCCACCACACGTGCTCGACCTCGGCCGTGACCTGGTCGGTGGGGATGCCGCGGGCCGCGAGGTCGTCGACGACCGGACCGAGTCCGGCCGAGCGCAGCTCGTCGAGGGCCGTGGTGACCTGCGGCAGCACTGCGATCCGGTCCGGCCGGCTCGCGAGGCCGGCGAGACGCTCGCGCAGCTCACCCAGCGGCAGCGACGTCAGCGTCTGCCCGTCGGGGCCGGACTGGAGGCGGTCGTCGAGCCACTCGAGGTCAGCGGTGAGCCCGGCCAGCAGCGACAGTCCCTCGTCGAGGCGCGGCGAGATCTCGGGTCGGCCGCCGCCGCCGACGAGCTCGAACCAGTGCTCGCGCTGCTCGCTGGCCGACACCAGCTCCTCGTGGAGGTTGGCCGGCGGCCGACCGGGACGGAGCAGGCGCTTGGTCTGCTGGCGGATCTTCCAGCGGTCGAGCCAGCCCATGTCGACGTCTCGCGCCTCGCGCCAGTCGCGCGTGGCGGTCGCGGCGATGTGCTCCTTGAGCGGGATGTCGAAGACCTCGGGCCGGAACACCTCGAGCGTCTCGCGGACGCTCGACATCGTCGCGAAGGCCGACTTCCAGTCGTCGAGCGAGTTCGCCTCTGGCACACGGGATTCGGAGAGGATGCGGTTGAGCTGTCGGGCCGCGTCCTCGAGCCCGATCGTGCTGTGGCGCGTCGTGACGTCGAGCGCGCGGGCGGCGTCGTCGGAGGTGAGGATGCGGGCGCCGAACCACGGGTCGTCGCCGTCCCGGGTCCAGGCCCCGAGACCGGCCGCGTCCCGCAGGCGCCGGCTGAGCTCGACGGCGCGGGTCCGGCTCAGGCCGGCGAGGTCGCGGCTGCTGAGGCGCACGTGGCACGTGGGTGGAGGCGTGCGCGTGCCGAGGTCGACGAGGGCCTCCTGTGCGTCGTGCGCCGACACCCCCCACGGGTCGCGCACGGCGTGCAGGGCCGCGACGTGCTTCTGCAGTCGAGCCCGACGGTCGCGCAACGTCGAGGTCGTGCGGTCGGTCTCCGGAGCGTCGTTCTCGACCGCGGCGTCGAGGCTCTTGGCGAACTGCTGGGCGGTCGCGCGCTTGTTGGTCGGGCCGTCGTACGCGTCGAGCACGAGGTCACCGAGGCCGAGCCGGTCGAGACGGCTGAGGACGGCGTCGATGGCGGCGCGCTTCTCGGCGACGAAGAGGGCCGACTTGCCCTCGGCCGCGAGCGAGGCGATGAGGTTGACGATGGTCTGCGACTTGCCCGTGCCGGGAGGGCCCTTGACGACGAGGTGGGCGCCCGCGCGGACGGCGTCGATGGCCGCGTGCTGGGAGGCGTCGGCGTCGAGGACGAGGTACTCGTGCTCAGGGTCGGGGTCGGGGTCGCTCTCCGGCAGGCGGAGCCGCACGGCGGCGAGCGCCGACTCGTCGCCCGCGAGCGCCGCGACGACGTCGTGGTTGGCGAGCGCCTCGCCCTGGAGGGCCAGGTCGGCGACCATCGGCAGCTTGGCGTAGGAGAAGGTGCCGAGGACGAGCCGCGGGCTGATCTCGAACTCGGGCACGCGTTCGCACGCGTGGCCGAGCGCGGCATAGACCGGGTAGGGGTCGAAGCCGTTGCCGGCCGTGGCGAGGTCGGCGAGCGCGTCGCCGTCGACCTCGATGCCCTGCTCGGAGCGGAGGTACTCGCGCAGGACGGGGTTGAGCTCCGCCTCGGCCCCGAGGTCGATCTCGAAGTCCTCCTGGGCGGCGCCGGTGGGCCGCAGCACGCACGAGCGCAGCAGGACGGGTGAGGCCGGCGGCCGGGCGGCGCGCGGCACGGACCACGTGGCCATGCCGATGGCGACGAAGCCGGCGGCGATGCCCCGCTCCTCGTGCAGCTCGAGGGCCTTGGACCGGATCGCGCGCGCCCGGCGGCGGGCCTCGTCGAAGGCGGCCGGCTCACGGACGAGGTCGGACAGGCGCGTGCGGCGGCCGGCCAGCAGCATCGAGACGCCACCGGGATGGGCCGTCGTCAGGTCGAGTGTGCCGGACGGGAGGTCGCGGTACCAGAGCAGCGTGTTGCGCCCGCCGAGGTCGACGAGGGTGCGCTGCCACGTCTTGACCGCGGCCGCGACGCGGTCGGCGCGGGGGTCACCCGAGGGCGACTCGGCCGTGAGGGCAGGGTCGGTCCTGGGTGCGTCGGTCATTCCAGCAGGCTAACGAACGAACCTCTGCGTACCGGCCACCGACAGACCACCGCGCAGAGGAATCCGCCGCACGGGTACGCCACCCGTCGTCAGTGCTCGCCGAGCACGGCCCGGGTGCGGGCGACCAGCCGGGTCGCCGCCTCGATCGTCGCTGCGAGGGACTCCTCGGTCGCCCCCAGCGAGCCCAGGGCCTGCGCGGCGTCACGGGAGAAGCCTGCCGGCGCCCGGGGCAGCGTCGCCACCGCGGGGACGAGCCCCTTCTCGTTCGTCACCCACCGACCGGCGTCGGCATGGAGCGCGTGCGCGCACAGCAGGAGCGCCCGCGCGAGCGCCAGCGAGACGTACGTCGTGTCCGCTCGTTTGGCACCCTTGCCCGCCGCGCCGAGCAGGAAGTCGGCCTCCCACAGCGCGCCGACCAACGCGTCGCGCAGGGCACGGGGGTATGCCGTCACGCCCGTCCGCAGGGACGCGAGCCGACCCGACGGGTCGGCCAGGACGACCCCGGTGGCCAGCTCGCCGGCATACGACACGTCGAGGAAGCCGAGAGGATGGCCGGCCTGAGCGTGGAAGGCGAACTCGCCCCGACGAGCCCGATCCGTCTGCGCGGCAACGCGATCGACGTCGCGCAGGATCCAGTCCACTGCCGTGCCGTCGACCTCGAGCCAGCCTCCCGCGTCGACCCACTGGCCCCACGAGCCGGGCTCCCCCACCATGACGTCACGCCCCGACCACCGGCTCGCGAGCCGGCTCAGCCCGGCGGTGTCGGGCGTGCCCTCGTAGTAGACGCCGAGGTCGACGTCGGACGTCGGCAGCGCGTCCCCCCGCGCCCGACTGCCCCCCAGCACGACACCGACGACCCCGCGCACGTCGGTCAGCTCGTCGACCATCCGGCGCAGCGTCTCGTCGGGGATCATCGCGACACCGTCGGCATGGGGCGGAGGCTACCCGAGGCGACGCGACGCCGGCCTCCGCGAGCGCGGTGACCGCGACTGCCGATGCAACGCACCTTCTAGGATCGGTGCCAGCCCGGCCGATGCCGGCAGAGCCCGACGACCGCTGGCGGTGTGGTGCCGCGCGGCACGTGCCGTCCTGCGCCCGACAATTCGGTGGGCGCCACGTGGCTCGTGCGCGACACTGACCGACGTGGACGAGGTCGAGGTCGTGGTGGCCCACCAGGCGCGGGCGACACTCCGCGTCGGCGACGTGTTCCTGAAGGTCGACGGGGACCAGACGTACACCGACGTCGAGGTCGAGGCGATGACGCTGGCGCCGATCCCGACCCCGAAGGTCCTGTGGCGCAAGCCGCCCGTGCTCGCGCTGGCCGCGCTGCGGGGGACGGCGCTGGGTCGCCTCGGCGAACCGTCGACCGCGTCGGCGGGGGCGTGGACCGCGGCGGGTGCAGCGCTGCGCGTCCTGCACGACGCGCCGTTGCCGCCATGGCCGGGCGCGAGCCTCGACGAGAAGGCGTCGAGCCTCGAGAGCGAGTGCGCGTGGCTCCTGGCGAACGACGTCCTTCCGGCGGGCCTGGTCACGCGGAACCGGGAGGTCGCGGAGGCGGCACTCCGGCCGTGGAGGCCGGTGTTCATGCACGGCGACCTGCAGGTCGCCCACGTCTTCGTCGACGGTGACGAGGTCACCGGCGTCCTGGACTGGTCCGAGGCGGGCCAGGGCGATGGGATGTACGACGTCGCCAGCCTGACGCTCGGCCATCCGGAGCACCTCGGCGACGTCGTCGCCGGCTACGGCGCGTCGTCCGTCGACCTCGACGTCGTCCGGGCCTGGTGGTCACTGCGCAGCCTGACGGCGATCCGCTGGCTCGTCGAGCACGGCTTCGACCCGGCGGCACCGGGCTGCGAGATCGACGTGCTGAGGGCGCAGCTCTGAGGATGCTCGCGCTCGGACCGATCGTGCGCGATCGGCCGGGGTCAGAGCCGCCGCACGGTGAACACGGTGGTCCCGCGTGCCGGGTCGACCTCCTGGCGGTCCGTCTCGGTGAAGCCCACCTTGGCGAGCACCCGGCGCGAGGCGGCGTTCCAGTCCCAGACCGTGGCCCAGACCCGTTCGTAGCCGGCCGATCTCGCCCAGTCCAGGACCGCGCTCGAGGCCTCGGTCGCATAACCCTGGCCCCAGACCCGACGGAGCAGCTCGAACGCCAGCTCCGGCTCCCCCTCCGCTCCGCGTCCGCTCTCGACGAGGCCGCAGTAGCCGATGACGTCACCGACGTCCTTCCGCTCGACCGCCAGCAGACCGATCGACGACGGCTGGTCGGTGCGGATCGACTCCTCGAGGTCTGCGACCGTCGGGTGTCCGTCCGCGTCGATGCGGCGATGCGGGGGCACGCGTGAGTCGCGTTCGGTCCACAGGTCACGCTGGACGACGGCCTCAGACACCCGCCAGGGCCGCAGCAGCAGGCGACTCGTCTCGAGCCCGACCTCGCGACCGCGGCTCGCTCCACCCGTCATGCACGCGACCCTCTCACGGGGCAACACCCACCCGACGCGGGGTCACGGACCATCTCATGCGGCCATGTGTGCGCTTAGCGCACAGCGGTGCGCAATGCGAACGAATTGCTAGGATCGGCGCCCTCGTCGAGGAGGTCGAGATGAGCGAATCAGTCGTAGAGAGCCGACAGGCCACGCCGGCGCGGGACAGTCAGGCCGAGATCAGCGCCGAGATCGCGCACGTCCACGGCGAGGACGAGGCCCGCGGCATCGCGAGGGTCCGCCAACCACGCCTTCGCCGTCGCGGAGCAGGAGCTCGCCCGCTTCGAGCAGTCCGAGGGCGAGACGACCATCGACACTGACACCGACCACCACGACGCACACGACAGCGGCCGCGCGCGCGGCCCGGAAGCAGGAGTCCGGTGATGACCACTGCCGCATACGTCTACGACGCCGTCCGCACCCCGTTCGGCCGCTTCGGGGGACTGCTCGCCGGCACTCGCCCCGACGACCTCGCAGCCCACGTCGTCCGGCAGATCGTGACCCGCGCGCCCGGCCTCGCCGAGGGTGGCTTCGGCGAGCAGGTCGACGAGGTCGTGCTCGGCAACGCCAACGGGGCCGGCGAGGAGAACCGCAACGTCGCACGCATGGCCACCCTGCTCGCCGGCCTGCCGACGAGCGTCCCCGGCACCACGGTCAACCGACTCTGCGGCTCCAGCCTCGACGCGGCCATGCTCGCCTCGCGCTCGATCGAGACCGGCGACGCCGACATCGTCATCAGCGGAGGGGCCGAGTCGATGAGTCGTGCCCCCTGGGTGCTGCCCAAGACCGAGAAGCCCTATCCCGCAGGCGATCTGGCGCTGGCCTCGACGACGCTCGGATGGCGGCTGGTCAATCCGGCCATGTCGTCGGAGTGGACGGTGTCGCTCGGCGAAGCCACCGAGCAGCTGCGCGAGAAGCACGGTGTCACCCGAGACCGCCAGGACGCCTTCGCGGAGCGGTCGCACCGCCTCGCCGACCAGGCGTGGAACGACGGCTGGTACGACGAGCTCGTCATCCCCGTGCCCGGCGTCGACCTCACCCGCGACGAGTCGATCCGTCCCGACACCACGACGGAACGGCTGGCCGGACTGCGCACGTCCTTCCGCAAAGAGGGCGGCACCGTCACGGCCGGCAACGCCTCGCCGCTCAACGACGGTGCGTCGGCCGTGCTGCTCGGCAGCGAGGCAGCCCGCGACGAGATCGGTCTCGACCCCGTCGCCCGGATCGCAGGGCGCGGCGCGACCGCGCTCGAGCCCCAGTACTTCGGCTACGCCCCCGTCGAGGCGGCGAACGCCGCGCTCGCGCGGGCCGGCATCGCGTGGGACGACGTCTCCGCCGTCGAGCTCAACGAGGCGTTCGCCGCTCAGTCGCTCGCGTGTCTCGACGCCTGGCCGATCGACCCCGAGATCGTCAACCGGCACGGTGGCGCCATCGCCATCGGCCACCCGCTCGGGGCCTCGGGCGGCCGCATCCTCGGCACCCTCGCCCGCGACCTGCAGCGCAGCGGCGGCCGGTGGGGCGTGGCGTGCATCTGCATCGGTGTCGGCCAGGGTCTCGCGGTCGTGCTCGAGAACGTCAGCGCCCCGAGCGCGGAGCCAAGGACACGGTCGTGATGATGACCCTGCTCACCCGCTACGGGCAGTGCACGCTCGTCGACGCGTGCACCTACCCACTCACCGGGGTGGCGTGCGTCAGCAGCGTCTACACCGACGTGGCCGTGTTCCCCATCGACCGCGACGCCGCCGCAGCGGACGCCGACGTCAGCGTCCTCGTGCGCGAGACCCACGGGATGACGTTCGACGAGCTGCAGGCGCTGGTGTCGGTGCCGCTGCGGCGCGCCTGACCGAAACCCATGGATCGCCTTGTGACACAGTAGCGCCGGGAGGAGCTCATGCCTGAGGCAAGCGGCAGCCGGGAGATGGTCAGGTCCGTCGCCAAGACGCTCGACGTCATCCGCGCCTTCGACGCCGAGCACCGCGACCTGACGCTGAGCGACGTCGCGAGGCGCACCGGGCAGACCAGGGCGAGCGCCCGTCGCTTCCTCCTCTCGCTCGAGGCGCTCGGCTTCGTCCGGAGCGACGGTCAGCTCTTCTCGCTGACCCCACGCGTGCTCTCGCTCGGCCACGCCTTCCTGTCCCTGCGCCTGCCCGTCGTGGCCGAGCCACACCTCAAGGCCCTCACCGCAGACCTGGGCGAGTCGACGTCGGCATCCGTGTTCGACGGCGACGACATCGTCTACGTCGCCCGCGTGCAGACCCGGCGGATCATGGCCGTCGAGATACGGGTCGGCACGCGCTTTCCCGCGTACGCCACGTCGATGGGCCGCGTCCTGCTGGCCTTTGCGTCCGCCGACGCCCTCGAGGCGTACTTCGAGCGCGCGAGCCTCGAACCGGTCACGCCCCACACCCTCTTCGACCCGGCGGCCCTGCGCGATGAGCTCGGGCGCACCCGCGAGCGCGGCTGGGCCGTGGTGGACCAAGAGCTCGAGATCGGCCTGCGCTCGGTGGCCGCGCCGGTCTTCAACCCCCGGGGCGAGGCCATCGCCGCCATCAACGTGTCGACGACCAGCGCGTCCTCCGACCGGTTCGCGGACGAGGAGCTGGCCCGGCGCCTGCTCGCGACCGCCGGCGCGATCGGCGACGACCTGCGGCTGACCCGGTCCGAGATGGCCGACGAGCCCCAGCGCTCGGGGGCGCCCAAGCCCTGACTGCGCGTCGGTGCCGGCCAGCTCCATCGTGACCGGGCGCTTCACGTCGAGCTGCTCGAGCGCCGTGGCGGCTACCAGGATTTCGGAGCCGCCAGCACCCTCTTGCGACGTGCGGCTCAGGCCGCGACGGCGTGGCCCTGATTCGGAGCGGCACCCACGTGGACCTGCCAACCAGCTGGACGACCCAGCACGTGGAGAGTCCGGCAACCGCTCAGGCCTCCGGGCGGCCGTGCCGATGAGCGTGCGGTGTTGTCTCGAGTCGTTCTACACGATCCCCCGCCGCGACAACGTGTCCAGGTCGCGCCTGCAGAACCCGTGGTGTTCCCATTCCTCGTTGAGCACTGTGACGAGGCACTGCTGCACGCGCCGGCCCTTGGCATACGGCGGCCATCTGTCATCGTCCGGCACCGGCGCGGGCTCTGCGAGTTGTTCGGGTGTGACCTCGCCCAGCCACGCCTCGATCTCCGACGCCTGCCGGTCGCGCACGATGAGCACCTCGTCGAGACCCGGCCGGGCCGACTGGTCGAGACCCAGCTCCTCCTGATCCGGCACGAACGGAGACGCCAGTCCCATCGCCGTGAAGGGCTCGGTCAGCCCGAGCACGCAGCGCCGGAACCAGGAGTCGTGCACGAAGACGAGGTGCCGCAGGGTCTCGACCATCGACCACTCACCGTCGACACCCTGATGCTCGCTGCCCTCGGGCATGGACCGGACTCGCTCGATGGTCGTGGCCCAGTCATCCCCCAGCTGTCGCCACGCCTGTCGCAGGTCACCCGGCTGGTCGGAGCGGATGAGCAGCCGCACCGGGTGGCGCCGGTCGAGCTCCGCCTCGACGTACGGCATCACCTCGACCCCGTTGACCGTGAGGTTGGTGACCAGGCCGTCGATCTCCACGTTCTGCATGACAACACCGACCAGCCGCGCCCCACTCAGGTCGCACTCGCGGAACTCCGCCCCGGTCAGGTCCTCGTCGTCAAAGCGCCGCATGCAGACAGGCTAGGACGCCTCGCACACGCGCGCGATCGGATCGGCCGCCGAGCGGGCGATCATCAGTTCCCATGCACCCCCGGGCGACGTGAGCGCGGCCAGCACCAGGAAGGCGACTGCCCATTCGTAGGTCTTCGCGTCGTCTCCACCGAGACTGAGGGTCAGGAGGCTGCAGGTCGTGAGGACGAGCCCACTTCCGACGCGGACGTACCCCGGAGCGCGCAGATGGCGGAACTCCCACCGTGGGATCACACGTCGCGCACCGACACGCTGGGCGATGGCGTCATCGATCCGTGGATCCATCGTGGAGACCTCCTCCCGGCCCCAGTCTCCTCCACGGGCTCGCCGACGCCCAGGGCCAGGTGTCACACCGGTGTCCGGCAGCGTGGCCGGCGCCATCGGAATGGTGACCCTCAGATGAAGGGGCCGTTCAGCTGACGGGCATTCCCCGCTTCGAGCTTCGCTCGGGCTCGCAGCGCGGACTCGAACGCATCAGGCATGTCCGGGGTGACGACGGGACTGACCCGACGCCCGAGGTCAACGACGAAGACGGCCTTCTTCCTCGGTCGCCTCGTGTCCAGGTTGGCCCAGTACCGCGGATTGCCCGTCCCCCAGAGGCGCCACTTGCCAGACAACACTCCCCTGACCTCGATGCGCTGGAGGCCCTGGATCTGCGAGTACGGGACGCTCTTGGTAGCGAACGGGAAGCGTACGAGTGGACCTCCAGCCGGTCAGGGCCGCACACGATCGTGCCGTCGTCGTAGCTGTCGGTCACCGTCGAAACTCTATCCCCGCCACGGACGGACGCTCATGCCGCGCGTGAGGGCGGGACGCCCCGAGTGCGGGCCCGACCCTGGTGTGCCTGCAACGTCGGCCCCGGCCCGCGGTCGGTGCGCACTACCCCACGACGTCGTCGTCGCGGCACTGCGCACGCTCCCCGTCACCGACCGCGTCCTTGCACCCACCTCGTAGAGCGGGCGCGGTCGAAGCGCGGGAACGCAGCAGGGTTAGAATCTGCGTATGGATGCAGATACGCAGCATGGTCGGCTCCCTGACGAACAGGTGGAGCTGGCCGTCGAGATCTTCCGGATGCTCGCCGACGGCACTCGTATCCGCCTCCTGTGGGAGCTGCGCGACGTCGAGCGCTCGGTGAACGAGCTCGCGGAGGTCGTGGGCAAGCCCGCGCCAGCGGTCTCACAGCACCTGGCCAAGCTGCGGATGGCGCGCATGGTCCGTACTCGTCGAGACGGCAACCAGGTGTTCTACCGGGTCGAGAACGACCACGTCGCGAGCCTGGTCCGCGACGCGATCCACAACGCCGAACACGCCTCCGACGGCGTCCCGTCACACCACCGGTCCGCCGACTCGACCATCACCCGGATCGCCGGAAGGGGGCGGAGTCGATGAGCGCCTCCCAGCATCAACACCGGCATGACCATGCTCACGACCGCCCGCACGACCACGACGGTCACGAGCAGAGCCACGAGCACGCGAGTGGCTGGTGGGCTCGACTCCGGCACGCGGTCACGCCCCACTCGCACGACGCGGCGGACTCCATCGACTCCGCCCTGGAGTCGAGCGCCCGCGGCATCCGCGCGGTCAAGATCGGCCTCGTCGTCCTCGGAGTCACCGCTCTCGCGCAGCTCGCCGTCGTCTCATTCTCGGGGTCGGTAGCGCTGCTGGCCGACACCATCCACAACTTCAGCGACGCCCTGACCGCGGTCCCGCTCTGGATCGCCTTCGCCCTCGGGCGACGCGCAGCCACCCGGCGTTACACCTACGGCTACGGCCGCGCCGAAGACCTAGCCGGACTCTTCGTCATCGCCATGATCGCCCTGTCAGCCGTGGTCGCCGGGTGGGAGGCCATCGACCGGCTGCTGCACCCAGCGCCCGTGGACAACGTCGGGTGGGTGGCGCTCGCCGGACTCGTCGGTTTCGTCGGCAACGAGACGGTCGCCGTCTACCGCATTCGCGAAGGCCGGGCCATCGGGTCGGCCGCCCTCGTCGCGGACGGCCACCACGCGCGTACCGACGGCTTCACCTCCCTCGCGGTGCTACTCGGTGCGGGCGGCGTCGCCATCGGGTGGGACTGGGCCGACCCCCTCGTCGGCCTCGTCATCACCGTCGCGATCGTCTTCGTGCTGCGCACCGCAGGCCGCGACGTCCTGCGACGCCTCATGGACGGCATCGACCCCGCCCTCGTCGACGCAGCCGAGACCGCCCTCTTCCGGATCCCGGGAGTCACCGCCGTGCGCAGCGTCCGGATGCGCTGGATCGGCCACGAGATCCACGCCGAGGCCGAGCTCGACGTCGATGCCGCCACCACCCTGGGGCAAGCACACGATCTGGCGCACCGCGCCGAGGCCGACCTCGTGCGTGCGACACCGCGGCTCACCACCGCAGTGGTCCACGCCTACCCGGCCCACCACGACGAGCTGGTCCACCCACCCGCATAGTCCTCGGGAGCACGCCCACCGGGTCGCACGACCCACGGGGTCGCACGACCCACCGGGTCGCACGTCCACGCCGCGGGCGCCGACCTTCTCGATCTCCGTCTCCAGGACGAGCACGAAGAACTACGTCGTCGCTTGGCGTAGGTGTGCGGTCATGCCGCTCTTGAGGGGAACGAGGATCGCCTGACCACTACCTCCGCGGGCAGCTCAGCAGCCGGCCATCGGTGCGCAAGCGGATACGGGACCCAGCGCTAGGTAGCGATCGTGCCGTCGGTCCATCCGCGCCAGAAGACGTCGAGGCCAGCCGCTAGCTGTGTTGTTCGGCCCTCGATCGGGTACCAGCAGCTCACGGCTCGTTGTCCCTCAAACACGACGAATGGGTCTCCGGCTCCGTTGTCCCCGAAGGCGATTGCCTCGTGCGGCAGCATCTGGTCGCTCCGCCGGCGAAGATTCTCTGCAATGAGCATGTCGAGCGGCCAGATGACGAACCACTGTCCGGCGGCATCGACCACCCCATCACTCACCAAGTAGAGCGAACGCAGTTCCGCGGGGAACATCAGGGCGAGGGCCTGCTCCGCGGCGTCGAGTTGGTCGTCAGTGGCCCCTGGCGCCCGCTTGTAGCTGTCGCGTTGAAGCAGCTCATCCCCGTCGGGCATGAGCACATGCTGGCAGGGGCACCCCACGGAGCGCACTCATCTGCCGCGTTGAAGACGGGACGTCCGACCATGCCGGATTGAGTCCGGACGCCCTCCCATCGAAGGACGGCCGACCAGGCGTGAGTCTGCGGCCTCGACGATCAGCAATCCGACGACGGTTCGACTGCTGTGACCGTTCCACGAGGGCCGGAAGTGGGCCGTCCGATGCGTGATACACAACAGTGACGCATTGGTTCAGCCGCAGCCCTTCAACGAACTGGGCTGTCGCCACGAAGCATTCGCCAGAGGCCAGTGGAGCACCGAGACAGAGCCGGGGCGCAGTCGTCGTCACCACCCCGTGAAGCGATCACCCGTGGTAGTGCACCCTCCGATGGCCACACTGACAACGTCGGCCACGATGGCGGAGAGCGGTCTGCGCACGCGGACAACATACGGTGCGGGTGTGCAGAGTTGGGACAAGCGACTCACAGAGATGCCACGTCGAGGACGGGACGTCCGACCATGCCCCGACGGGCGCGCGTTCCACTCGAGGCAGTCGCGCCGCCGTGTATCAGTACCTGAACTCGACGAGGCCCTCGAAGTCCTCTGCGCTCGTCCACCCGCAATGCTGTCGGCCAAGGCGAGACCTCAACCTGCCGGGTCCACGTCAGGTGAACGAGGAACGCGAGCTCGCCGGCCGCTACGAGCACCTCATCTTGAGGTGATGCCTCAGCCACGACTTCCCAGTGCTGTCCGTGCAGAACATGCCCTGGACCGACCTCACGCCGCAGCTCTGCACCCACCATGCGGGCACGCTCGGCGTCTGACCGCAGGTCCACCATCGGATCCACGAAGACGTACGCGTCTGTCCACGACATGACAGAACCGTAGTGACCGCGTGGTACCCGGCAGCGGCCAGCGACGTCAGGATCTGCCGCCGAGCGGACGCACTGACATGTACGCACCGAGTGGGCAGCACTGCGGCGTTTGGCGGTTCGAAGCTGAGCCTCGATCGACGCCGCTGTCGCCTGCGGGCGGGCGACTACTTCGACGTTGGCCGCCGCACGTGCGCGGAGTCGTGACGTCGGCGAGAAGGCAGCTGGCCCAGCGGGCGGCTTCACTCGCGGCTGCCGCGGTGGCGACCGCCAGCGTCAGAGCCGTAAGGGCCAGGTCTCCCTTGTTGTGGTCGCGTAGTCGCATAGCTTCCATGTGCCCGCTATCGGGTTCCCGTAAACGTGCTGGCGTGGGGCCGACCGCGCCACGCAATGCGGGAGTCCTCGTCCGCGCTGCTGAACGGAATGCTGGTGTCGGCAAGGGGCAAAGAGGATCTGTGCGATGTCGTTCGTGGGCGACGACTGGGCCGAAGACCATCACGATGTCGAGCTCGTCGACGAGCACGTCAAGGTCAGGGCGAAGCAGCGCAGCTCACGGGTTGTCTCACCCGGGTTGCCGGGCGGATGCAACCATCAGGCCGCTTGGGGGTTCGTCCGGAGTGGAGGCATGGTCAGGGCGAATCGGCAGGTGGTCAGCTCATGGACGACGAGGGCGACGCGGTCCGCGCGGTGTACGAGCTGTCCTACCGGCGGCCCTCCGAGGACCACCTCGCCCTCGTGTACGCGTTGAGCGAGCGCATTCTGCCGCAGATGGCCGGTCACGTCGGCGACCACGTGGAGGCCGACCATGTCTGACTTGCGAAGCTTCGTCCGCGACACCGAGTGGTCGGTTGACCAGCCGCCCTTCGAGGTCATGATCGCGATCCAGCGCCGGGCCCGCCGGCGCCGATCGGCCCTCTCCCTCTCCGCCGCGGTGGCCACCGTCCTCGCCCTGGCGCTGGCGGGCGCCGGCCTGGGACAGCTCGGCCACAGACAGGTCCCGTCCGGGTCGGCACCGCAGCTGCTCGTGCCGGACTGGACCGCCGACCAGATCGTGGACCACCCCGACGCGTTCGTCGTCAAGCAGCTCGAGTCCCGCCCCAACCCGAGCACCACCCTGACGGTGTGGAAGCGCTGCACCCAACCCCGCGCGGACCATGACTGCTTCGGCCGCGAGGCCATCGCTGTCGTGGATGGCTCCGGACACCGGCTCGTCACCCTCGGAGCGGTAACGGGGTCGATTCAGCAGCCCTCGCTGGGTGATGACGGGCTGCTCCGCGAGGTCGACGACGGGCTCTGGTACTGGGCGCACGACGACCCCGGCCCGTACCTGCTGTCGGCGACGATGAGCCAGCCGGTGCAGCTGCCCGTCCTGGACCGGCCCGCCACCCACAGCTTCGGGGTCCCCAGTATCGAGTGCGCAGACCGGGTAGGCCTGTGCACCCTCGACCAGAACGCGAGGACCCTCGAGCGGCTCGCCATCCCGCAGGTCCCACATACGCGCTGGGCGACCCCGACGGCCACAGGCTGCGGGCTCTGGGGCCTCGCCGGGGTCGGCGGCAACCTCCGCCTGGTGATCCAGCAGCGCGACGGCTCCTTCGCCAGCGCCGACATCCCGGACGACAGCGCCGCGGCCGCCATGGCCGAGGGTGGCCCCGGCTGCGAGATCGCCTACTTCCAGACCAGCGTCGCGAACACACACCAGCTCGTCGTAAGCCTCGACCAAGGGAAGACATGGCAGATCCGGCAGACTGCGATGCCCCAGGGGACGGGCTACGCCGAGCGGCAGCCCCGGTTCAGGACTCTGATCCCGCCACGGTGGGCGGATTTGCCCCCGATGCCACAGCCGCTCGCGGCTCCTCGAGGTCTTCAGCCGCTCTGACGCTTCCGGACTCGCATCCACCTCGCCCTCCGCGTCGAAATCTCCGCCCCTTCGAGGATCTGAACCCCCGACGAAGCACATGGACGCACGAGGTCACTCGAGCGTATGCAACCGAAACACCGTCCGGGGGTTCGTCTCAGTGGAAGCATCGTCAGGGAGATTCGGCAGGTGGTCAGCTCATGGACGACGAGGGTGACGCGGTCCGCGCGGTGTACGAGCTGTCCTACCGGCGCCTCGTGACCCAGATGGTGGCGCTGTGCGGCAACCGGTCCGAGGCGGAGGACCTCGTGCAAGAGTCGTTCCTGACCGCGCTCACGCATCGACAGGACTTCACACTGGCCGCCAACAAGGAGGCGTGGCTGCGGACGGTGGCCCTGAACGTGCTGCGCAACCGCTGGCGCCGCGCCCGGGTCGCCGGGCGCATCCTGCCGAAGTTCCGTGCAGAGCTCGAGATCGACCTCGGGCCGCAGGCCCCGGAGGACCACCTCGCTCTCGTGTACGCGTTGAGCCAGCTGAGCCTGCCCGTCCGGGTGACCGTCGTGCTCCACTACATCGGCGACCTCAGCGTCGCGCAGATCGCGCACGAGCTGTCCGTCCCGGAGGGGACGGTCAAGGCTCGTCTGGCCCGGGCCCGCGTCAAGATGGCTGCCCACCTCATCGACCACGAGGGGGCCGATCATGTCTGACCTGCGCAGCTTCGCGCGCGACACCGAGCGGTCCGTTGACCCGCCACCCTTCGAGGTCATGATCGCGGGCCGCCGCCGAGCGCGGCACCGCCGCGCGGCCTTCTCCGTCGCCGCCGCGGTCGCCGCCGTCCTTGCCCTGGCGCTGGCGCTCGCCGGGCTGGGCCAGCTGCACCACAAGCAGATCCCGGCCCTGCCGGCACCGCAGCTGCTCGTGCCGGACTGGACCGCGGACCAGATCGTGGACCACCCCGACGCGTTCGTCGTCAAGCAGCTCGAGTCCCACACCGACTCCCGGACCGTTCTGACGGTGTGGGAACGCTGCCCCCACCCCGACCCACACCATGACTGCCTCGGCCGCGAAGCCATCGCTGTCGTGGACGGCTCCGGACACCGGCTCGTCACCCTCGGGGCCGTCACCAACTCGAGCCAGCAGCCCTCCGTTGCTGGGGACGGACTGCTCCGCGAGGTCGCACCCGGCGTCTGGTACTGGGCGCACCAACACCCCGGCCCCTACCTGGTGTCGGCGACGATGCGCCAGCCGGTGCAGCTCACGGTCTCGGACCGCCCCGCCACCCACGGCTTCGGGGCCCCGAGCATCGAGTGCGCAGACCAGGTTGGCCTGTGCACCCTCGACCTGAACGCGAGGACCCTGGGGCGGCTCGCCATCCCGCAGGTCCCCGACACCCGCTGGGCGACCCCGACCGCCCTCGGCTGCGGGCTCTGGGGCCTGGCCGGGGTCGGCGCCAACCTCCGCCTGGTCATCCAGCAGCGCGACGGGTCGTTCGCGAGCGCCGACCTGCCGACCGCCCCCTACTCCACGACCATGGCCGAGGGCGGACCGAACTGCGAGGTCGCCTACTACCAGAACGTCACCGACAACAGGGACCAGCTTGTCGTCAGCCTCGACCACGGCAAGACCTGGCAGATCCGCCAAACCCCCTTACCGCAAGTGGCCGGATACTACGAGCATCAGCCCCGAGACCGGTTCCTCATCCCGCCCCACTGGGCCGACCTGCCCCCGATGACCCACCCGCTCAAGTCACCCGGAACCCTCCACCCGCTCTGACGGGCCAGGGCGCGCTCCACCCGCTGCGCCAGCAGTGGATGCGGATTCGGCTCGGCGGCCGGTTCTCCAAGGGCCTCGATCCGATCGGCAACCCAGAAGCGCCCTCTTCTGCCCGTTGAGGGCGGCCACGCTCGCCCGGTCATGTCGCGTTGAGGGCGGGACGCTCGCTCATGCCGTTGATGGGTCGTGCCGATGAGCAAGCGCGTTGCCCCGTCTCCGGGCCCCGGCCCCGGTAGGTGAGACCCAGGCGCGTACCTAGGAGACGGCCTCCAGGGCGAAGAAGATGAACCCGATGAAACGGGTGGGGTCGGGTTCGCTCGGAGGCAGCAGCTCTGGCGGCGTATCGGGCGACACCGGCGGCTCGCTGATCCCCGAGATCCTGAAGCCCGCGGCCGTGAACGACTCCGACATCGCGCTGAGCGAGCGGTACCAGATCGTGAGGGTCGCAGATACGCCGTCGAAGTCGTACTCCTCCGCGTTCGCCACGGTCGCGAAGTAGTTGACCTCGGGATACATCACCGGCGGGATGATCGGGTGGTTGACCACCACGACCAGCCGACCGCCGGGGCTCAGCACGCGGCGCAGCTCGGCCAGCGGCCGCGACCAATCCTCGAGGTAGTGCAGCACGAGCACGGCCACCGCGTCGTCGAACGCCTCGGCGTCGTACGGAAGGGGCTGGGTCAGGTCGGCCACCTTGAGGTCGGCCTCGTCTCCGAGCCGCTCGCGGGCGAGCCGGATCATCGCGGGGCTCGCGTCGAAACCAGCCACGTTCGCGCCCTGCTCCTTCAGGTCGGCGAGGAGCGGCCCGGAACCACAGCCAGCATCCAAGATCCGGCGCCCGGCGACGTCCCCGAGCAGGTCCAGCACCGCCGGTCGGGCGTACCACCGGTTGAACAGGCCGTTCTCGTTCGCCCGCGTGTACGCATCAGCGAAGGCGTCATAGTGGTCCGGTTGCTGCTCGGCGGCCTGCGTCTCGGAGGTCATGCCACGGCAGTGTGTCAGGTCGTTGGGCACGTGGACGTGGACGACGCCGCTGCTGCACACAGAAGAGTCTGGCGCCGCGACACGCGCACCAGTCGCGGGCGGTCATCGGCCGTACGCTGCGAGCGTGACCTACCGATTCGACCTAGTCGCCGAGGGGGGACACCTCGAGTTCTCAGAGAACGGTTGGGACCAAGCCCGGTTCCACCTGAGCGAGTTCCAGCCGGCCTCGAGCGTGCGTCTTGTCGGTGACCCGCCCCCACGCATCCGAGTCGTTGCGCGGGGATCTTGCTGCGAGGTAGCGCCCGCACTTGTCTCGCGTGTGGAGGAGCTTGCGGGCACCCCACTCCGGGTGGAGATGGTCGACTGACTTTTGCGCTCATGCCGCTGATGATGCGTGTCATGGTGCTGGCGGCAGCCCCGCGCGGGACCACCCCACGGGTCCAGTAGCCTGTCCCCGTTGGCCGGCCCGACAGGGCCTCGTTACAGCGAGGGTCACAGCGACCCTTGCAGCGAGGTTTCTAGCAAGGGTTTCAGCCATGCCCCGCCCTCGTAGCTCAGGGGATAGAGCACCGCTCTCCTAAAGCGGGTGTCGCAGGTTCGAATCCTGCCGGGGGCACCACACGTTTCCGCAGTTCAGGGGTTGTTTTCAGCGCCGAACTCTGCGATGCGCGGCAACACCGAACCCTGCCGGGTGCCCGTGGGGTGCCTAAGAGCCGTGTTCACGCGATCGAGCGCCGCCCTGCCGGCGTCCGTCCCCATGAGGTGGCCGTACGTGTCGAGAGTCAGTTTCGCGGTCGAGTGACCGAGCCACGAGGACACGGTCTTGATGTCCACGCCAGCTGAAATCCAGAGACTGGCCGCGGTGTGCCGGAGGTCGTGGGGACGACGCCCGAGTCCCGTGGTCGTCCAGTGAACCGCTCTACGCCAGTTCTGCGCAGATAGGTAGCCGCCCTCCGGTGCCGGGAAGAGCAGATCGTCCGGTCGGTCATCGCCTCGCCGGCGGCGTACCGGGTGGCCCAGCGTTTGACGGTCGGCCACGAGCACTGGAACCGGGCCGCGACCTCCGTGATCGCCACCCCGTTGTCCACGACGAGTTGGGCCACCCGGAGCCGGGCGCGTGGGGTCAGGGCAGCGTTAGCGTGGGACACGAGGGCCTCCTGTTTGGCGAAGTGAACCTTGAGCAGTTCCACTCCACCGTGGGAGGCCCTCCCACGTCAGCAGCTCACAACGCGGAGTCGCATTCCCTCAACCAACGTGCCCGGTCAGTACAACTAGACGCGGCCTGCTTGACCTCGCCCGCTCCCCTGGTGTCGGGCACGCCCGCGGCACATTCACCACGCATTGGCGATGGTCGAAGTCGTCCTGTCATACCGAGTTGGGACGTTGTCGAGGCCGCCTTGCTACAGCCGTGGCGGGAGGAGGTTCAGACCACGTTAGAGGGGATCTCGTCCACGGCCATTCGAGGCCATCGGGCGGGAAGCACGGTGAATGTCCAGGGCAGGGCTAGGTGCTGATGCCTCTGAGGAGCAGGTCGGCGACCCCGTCAGCCCAGCCGGGTCGAACCCTGCCGTGCCGCAGCGCCTCCCCGAGGTAGGCCCCGAAGGCCACGCCGGCGAGCGACTCCACGTCGATCCCATCCCTCAGTCGACCGCTGGCGACGTCGGCGTCGATCTGCACCTGTAGGGCCTCGAGCCGGCGCCTCAGGCGGGCACGCAGGGCCGTGCTGAACGCGGGGTCGGAGTCCGCGAGCACCGCAGCAATCGCACCTCGCCCCAGCTGCTCCTCGACGAGCTCTCGGACCTGGTCGAGCACCCACCGCAGCTTGTCCTCAACCGGCAGGTCCGCGGCGGGGAAGGGTGCATCGACGAAGAGTTCGAGGGTCGCGGTGAGCAGAGCGGCTCGATCCCGAAAGCGGCGATAGATCGTCGTACGAGCCACTCCGGAGCGGGCCGCCACCGCGTCGATATGGACGGCTTGGGGCCCGTTCTCACGCAGCAGGAGCAGCGCCGCACGAGAGATGCGCTCGTCGACGGACGGGTCGCGCGGTCGGCCGGCCGCAGTTGGCATACACGGTCCTCTCGGGAACAAAAGCCTGGGCAATATCGCTACAGAGAGTGTATCGATATTTTGAGCCTGCAACCAGAGATGGAGATCCTCATGACACCCAGCGACGTCCTCGTCCCCGGCGCCCTCGCGATCCTCTTCGTGGTCGCGTGGTTCGTCTTCGGCTTGATCGACGCGACCCGGCCTGACCGACACAAAGGTCGTACCGGCACCCGCACCGGGACACCCGGGACTGCCCGGTCGGAGACCTCGCGCTGACGGCAACCGGGTGCCGCTGCTGCACCCGGCCGGAACACCACGGAACTGAACGAACGAGCGGCGGAGCCAACAGCTCCGCCGATGAAAGGAAGGTGGACGACGTGGTCGTCTACAACGAGCTGGTTGCGGTCTCGGCGGGAGCGGGACTTCTGGGATTTGCCTGGTTCCTCGCCCGACTGATCCGAGGCAAGCGCATCGACAGCGAAGGCTGGGCCGCCTTCTTCGGCGTCACCGGGCTGCTGCTGCTCGCGCTGGGTCTGCACACCACGGTGACGTGGCCCTTCGGCGGCGACGGGTTCGAGTACGCGAACGTCGCGTTCGGCCAGCCGGCCGCGGGTTTCGGCGCATTGCTCCTGTTCGCCGCCGTCTACCTGTGGCGTCACCGAGCCCTGTTCGCCGGCGAGCCGGACGAGGCCAACGCGACCGCACTTGCGGCCCTGAAGCCGATCTCGGTCTTCGTGGGCGCACTCGGGCTGGCCATGGGCGTCCTGGCCATCACGTTCGTTCGGTTCCAGCTCGGCGCGGCACCAGCGGAGGAACCCATCAGCGGCCGCTTCGGCCACCTGCCCATCCTGGAGGCGCTGTTCCTCGGCGGCCTGTGGGGCGTGGTCGCGGTCGGCGCCCTGCTCTTCGCGATCGCGCAGCTGCTGAACCGGCCGTCGTTGCTGCCGTGGGCCGTCCGGGCCTGGGTCGTCGGCGGCGCCGTCTTCCTGCTCTTCGGGGCGATGAACTACTACACGCACATCGGGATGTACTTCAACATCGCGCACGGCACCTTGCACCTGTGGTGACCTGCCGACCTGGGGCGTCCAGGCCCTGCCCCGCGCGTTCGCGGGGCAGGGCCACTCGGACGAGCTGAGGGCCTGAGGACCTGGCACCGCGCCGCGCGCCGGGATGCGCCATGCCGTCTCATTCGTCGGGTGACCCCGGGGGGACCGGCACGTTGAGGTCGAAGCGGATCCCGATCAGGCGGACGGCGAAGCACGCCAGGCCGCCAGCCAACCCCGGGATCCAGCCGTGCAGGCCGATCTCGAGGCTCACCACGGTGATCACGGCGCCGATCAGGGCCGGGACGGCACAGAGGCCGCTCTCCGCAGGACCGTCGGGACCCGGCCGATGAGCACATCGCGGATCGTGCCGCCCCCGACCGCGGTCACCGCGCCCAGGATGACGGCCGGAAGGGGCCCGAGCCCGGCATCCATGGCCTTGGTGGCTCCCGTGATGGCAAACAGGCTGGGGCCCTCGGCGTCGAGTACCTCGATCGGGAAGCTCAGCCGGTCGAGCTTCGGCCCCACCCGAAGGCGATGAGGGCACCGGCACCGGCGACCGCCAGATACCGCCAGTCACGGAACGTCGCTGGGGGCAGAGACGCGATGATGACGTCGCGGATGATGCCGCCGCCCAGGGCCGTGATCATGCCGAGCTTCAGCACCCCGACCAGGTCCAGCCGCGCCGCGCGAAGGGCAGTGAGCGCTCCGTTGAGGGCGAAGACGGCGGTACCTGCGAGGTCGAGAAGGAGCAGGCCGGTCGTCGCGCTCACACTCACGCGGGCTGCTCCTGGGGATCCGGGCTCGCCGTGCCGACACGGTACGCACGGACGGGCGGGTGAGCCGTCGGACGGAGGTGTCAGGCTGCCCGTCGTGCCTCCCAACGCAGTGGTCCTCGGAGCGCGGGACTGCTTACCGTGTTGCAGGTCTCGGCGCGCCCTTGCTCATCGCCCGCATGGCCTGGGCCAGCCCCCCACCCAGCTGGCCGCGTTGTCAGGCGACGGAGTCGGACGGTGCACCGTCCCTTAGCCTGATCGCGACGTCGATGATCATGTCCTCCTGCCCGCCGACGTATCCGGCTTCTCCGACAGCGCGGAGGATCGCATGCGCAGGCACCCCGTAACGTTTCGCAGCACGCTCGGCGTGCAGCAGGAAGCTCGAGTAGACACCCGCAGTGCCCTGGACGATGGCTGCCCGGTCCATCCACGGCAGTCTGAGGAGCATGGGGCGCACGACCTCGTCGGCCGCGCGGAGGATCCCCTGGACGTCGACACCGGTCTCGACACCGAGACGCTCAAAGGCCGCGGCCAGCACCTCAGTCGGCGCGTTGCCGGCGCCCGCGCCGACGGCGCACAGCGTGCCGTCGATCTGGCTCGCGCCGTTTCGTTGCGCGAGGACTGAGTTCGCGACACCGAACGAGAGGTTCTGGTGGCCGTGGAAGCCGACCTCGGCATCCGTGCCGAGCTCTGCTACGAGCGCAGACACTCGGTCGCCGGCGGCCTCGAGGATGAGCGCGCCGGCCGAGTCGACCACGTAGACGCACTGGCAGCCGGCGTCGGCCATGATCCGCGCCTGGGCGGCAAGCGCGTCGGGCCCGATGCGGTGCGACAACATGAGGAAGCCGACCGTCTCCATGCCGAGCCGGCGGGCGCGCCCGAAGTGCTGGGCGGACACGTCGGCCTCGGTGCAGTGGGTCGCGATGCGCGCCACGGAGGCGCCGAGGTCGTGCGCCCGGTCCAGGTCCTCGACGGTCCCCACTCCGGGCAGGAGCAGGACTGCGACACGAGCCCGTCGTGTCTCTTCGACCGCGGCCCGGATGAGCTCGAGCTCGTCGGTGCCGGAGAAGCCGTAGTTGAACGAGGAGCCACCGAGGCCGTCACCGTGCGACACCTCGATGACCTCGACGCCGGAGTCATCGAGGGCCCGCACGACGGCGCGGGCCTGCTCGACGGTCCACTGGTGACGCATCGCGTGGCTGCCGTCGCGCAACGTCGTGTCGGTCAGGCGCACGGCCCCTGGGTGCCTGGGTCGGGGAGCGGTCGTCACGGGGTCACCTTCTCCAGCTGGTGGGCGAGCACGTCGCCGACGCGGGCAGCGGCAGCGGTCATGATGTCGAGGTTGCCCGCCCAGGGCGGGAGGTAGTCGCCGTTCCCCGTCACCTCGAGGAGCACGGTGACGCGCAGGCGCTGACCGTCCGGGGTCTGCACGGGGTCGAACTGGGGTTCCGCCTTGAGGGCGTAGCCGGGGACGTAGCCCCGCACCCGTTCGAGCATCGCGACGACGGACGCGGTGACGGCGTCGGTGTCCGTGTCCACGGGGACGGCACAGAAGACGGTGTCGCGCATGACCATGGGCGGGTCGACGGGGTTGAGGATGATGATCGCCTTCCCGCGGGCGGCCCCTCCGACGCTCTCGATGGCGCGTGAGGTCGTCCGCGTGAACTCGTCGATGTTGGCCCGGGTACCGGGACCCGCCGAGCGCGACGCGATCGAGGCGACGATCTCCGCGTAGTCGACGGGCGCGACCTGCGAGACCGCCGCGACGATGGGGATCGTCGCCTGGCCGCCGCACGTGATGAGGTTGAGGTTCGGCTCGTCGTGCACGGCGTCGAGGTTGACGGGTGGGCAGACGAACGGACCGACCGCCGCCGGGGTCAGGTCGACGGCCCTGATCCCGGCCTGCGCGTAGAGGGGCGCGTGGGCGGCGTGGGCGGCCGCCGACGTGGCCTCGAACACGATGTCGGGCAGCTCCGGCCGGGCGACGAGCCACCCGACGCCCTCCGCGGACGTCTCGAGCCCCGCCGACCGTGCTCGGGCCAGCCCGTCGGACCGGGCGTCGACGCCGACCATCCAGCGCAGGTCCAGGTGCTGAGAGCGGAGCAGCTTGGCCATCAGGTCGGTTCCGATGTTGCCGGGACCGACGATGGCAGCGGTCACGCGGGGCATGCTTCCTCCGAAGGGTCGTGCGAGATGGTCGACGGCGAGGGGGTCGAGCGCTGCGGGGTGCGGACCCCGCCCACCGGCAGGGCGACGAGCAGCGCCATCACCGCGTCACGCATGGCGGCGCGCGCCACCGCGAGGTAGTGCCGCGGGTCTTGCAGATCCGGGTCCGCCGCCAGAATGGCGCGCACCGCCGCGGTGTTGGCGACGCCGACAGCGGTCCCGACGTTGACCTTCGTGATGCCGTGGCGGACGGCGGACCGCAGCTCGTCGTCGGCGACGCCCGACGAGCCGTGCAGCACGAGTGGCACGGGGCTCGCGTTCCTGAGCCGGGCGATGAGGTCGTGGTCGAGCTGCGCCGAGCGGGTGCGCATGGCGTGGCGGCTGCCCACCGCGACGGCCAGCGCGTCCACGCGGGTGGCCTCGACGTAGGTCCGCGCCTCGACCGGGTCGGTGCGCACGCCCTCGGCGTGTGCGCTGCCGACCGGCGCGTCCTTGCCCGCGACATGGCCCAGCTCGGCCTCGATCCACAGGCCGGCGCCGTGGGCCCAGTCCGCAGCGGCGCCGGTGTCCCGGACGTTGTCGCGGTAGGGCCGGGCGCCCGCGTCGAACATGACCGACGAGAAGCCGCAGTCGGCAGCCTGGCGCAGGAGGGCCCAGTCCGTCACGTGGTCGAGGTGCAGGGCGATGCGCGCGCTGCTCGTCTCGGCCACGAGTCGGCACGCGGCAGCGAGCGGGGCGAGCGCGCCACCGTGGAAGGCCGCGGCGTTCTCGCTCACCTGCAGGATCACCGGGCGCCCCGCCTCCTCGGCCGCCGCCACCACCGCCTCTGCGTGCTCGAGGGTCACGACGTTGACCGCGAGGACGGCCTCACCCGCGGCTCGGGCGCCGCGGACGAGGACGTCGGTGCGCACGACGCTCATCCGGGCTCCCCATCCTCGCCGAGCACGACCGAGCGCGAGAGCAGGTGCGGCCGGTCCGCGTCCCGCCCGGCCTCGGCCGCCAGCTCGACGGCGTAGCGGTGGAGTCGGACGAGCTCGACGAGCGGTTCGCCGCAGCCGTGCTCGACTGTGCCACCTGCTGTCTCGACGGTGGCGACGATGTCGTCGGGCAGCCGGTCGAGGCCCCACACAAGGGTCCCGGGCCCAAGGGTGGCCACGGGCCCGTGACGGTACTCCCCCACCGCGTACGACTCGGTCCACGCGCCGGCGGACTCCCGGACCTTGAGAGCTGCCTCCTCCGCGACGAACTGGCCCCACGACCGGCCGAGGATGACGAGCTGGCGGATGCCGGTGGCGGGCAGGGCACTCTCCAGCGCCGCCTGGGCACGTTCGGGCAGCGAGTCGAGCCCAGCCAGCGGCACCCGGTCGTAGGTGGCGGCGTCCACGCTCGTGGTCTGGGCAGCGAGAGCTGCCCGCAGGAGGACCAGCTGGACGGTCGGGAAGCGGGTCTGCACGACACTCTGCTCGTCGGCGAACGACAGGTCGACGATGTCGCTCGCGAGGTCGGCGAGCGGAGTCCCCTGCTCTCCGAGCAGGGCCGTGACCGGCACACCGGGCTGCTGCTCGCGCAGCGTGCGCACGGCGTCGAGCAGCTCGGACGACGTGCCCGATCGACTGATGGCGATGACCCGGTCGTACGCCCGTAGCACGGGCGGGATCTCGCTCGCGATGAGTGCATCGGTGGGACCGAGGCCGGCGGCCTCGCGCATCGAGCCGTAGGCGAGACCCACGTAGTACGAGGTGCCGCAGCCCAGGACGAGCACGCGCTCTCCTGCGGTCGGCAGCCCGGGTATGCCGTCGTGCGCCATCTCGATGGCGCGGCGCCAGAGCGCAGGCTGGCTCGCGATCTCGGCTCGCGTCGCAGGACTCAGGGCGCCGGCGGGGTCCTGAGCAGAGGTGGGCTCGGTCGTCGTGGTCACGGTGTGCCCTCCCAGGCTTTGTACGGTTCGAATGCAGGTTCGTGTGGTGGGCGCTCGTCCGCGCTCCGCGTGGTGGCCACGCTCGAGGAGGCGGTTGCGCTGAGCGTGGCGGCGAGGTCGCCGACGTCCTTGCGTCCGGCCTGCGCGGCGACGCCTCCTGCCCCCTGCGTGGACAGGCTCGCGGCCGCGACACCGAGGGAGAGCGCGACTGGCCAGTCGGCACCGCTCACGAGGGCGGCGAGCACCGTGCCCGCGAGGGTGTCCCCGGCGCCCACGGTGTCGACCACCGCGACCTCCGGAGCATGGATGTGCACGGCTCCACCCCCGAAACGGACCGTCGCCCCCTCGGCGCCGCGCTTGTGCACGACGGCGGGCAGTCGCGGGTCTGTCCCGGTCGGCATCGATGCGAGCAGGATTTCGACTGCCGCATCGGGAGAGCCGCCCGGCCCGAGGCCGGCCAGGCCCACGGCTTCGGCGTCGTTGACGAACAGCACGTCCGACTGCGCGACGGCCTCCTGAGCACCGCTCGCCCACACACGGTCAGGGTCGTCGTTCGTGTCCAGGCTCGTCGACAGGCCCAGCTGGCGAGCACGGGCGAGCCTCTCGTGCAAGGACTCTCTCGCAGACACATGCAGGAAGAAGGAGCTGACGTGCACGTGGCGCACGGCGGCGAGGACGGCGTCGGTGACCTCATCCGAGCGGAGCGACTCCATCGCACCGAGGTGAGTGAGGATCTGGCGGTCCGTGTTGTCGTCGGCCCTGACGAGGACGATCGACGAGCCGGTCGGCCGGGCCTCGTCGACGCGGACGAGCTCGGTGCGCACGCCCCGCCGGCTGAGCCAGCCGCGGCAGGTCTGTCCGAGCTCGTCGTCGCCGACGACCGCCAGGAGGGCGACGTCGGCACCGCTGGCCGCGGCAGCGCAGGCCGTGATGCCGGCCGAGCTGCCGAGCGTCATCGTCGTCGCGCCGACCAGGTCCTCCGCCTGCCCGAAGCGCAGGCTCGTCCCGGACGTGGGCACCCCGGTGACGACGATGTCGGGGCACAGCTCTCCCACGACGAGGATCGTGCCGGCCGTCGATCCGCCGGCTCCCTGGTCCATGGCACCGTGGATGGACATCAGCGCCCTCCCGACACGTCGATGGTCACACCGGTGACGTAGCCGGCGGCGTCCGAGGCGAGCCAGCAGATGGCCTCGGCGACTTCGTCCGGGGTGCCGATGCGACCGAGCGGCACCGTCGGAGCCAGGCGTTCGAGGCGCCCGGGCTGGTCTGCGTTCATGTCGGTGTCGATGAGCCCGGGGCGCACCCCGACGACGCGGATGCCTTCGCCGGCGACCTCCTGGGCGAGGCCGGTCGTGAGGACGTCGAGAGCCGCCTTGCTCATCGCGTAGTCGACGAACTCGCCTGCGGCGCCGCGCTCGGCCGCTCGCGACGACACGTTGACGACGACGCCCCCGTGGCCCCCGCGCGCCGTGCTCATCCTCTCGACGGCTCGGGCGGCGCACAGCGCGGCCCCCGCTGCGTTGACGGTGAGCGTGCGCACGAGGCGCTCCGCCGTGAGGTCGACGACCCGGGCGGCCGGGGGGAGGATGCCGGCGTTGTTGACCAGCACGTCGAGGCGGTCGAATCGATCGTCCAGCTCGGAGAAGAGCCGGTCGACCCCACCGAGGACGCCCTGGTCGAACGGCAGTGCGACGGCCCGGACGCCCTCGGCGGCGCAGACGTCGACGACCTCCGCAGCGGCGTCGTGCCGGACGGCATACGTCACGACGACGTCGTGGCCGCGGCGAGCGAGGCCACGTGCCGCAGCTGCACCGATGCCGCGGCTGCTGCCGGTCACGAGGGCGACCCGACGCTCGGGGGCGGGAGGCGTGGCCATCTCAGTCCTTGATCCTCAGGTAGGCCGTGTTCGTCGTCGCGTAGCGGATGCCGCTGTCCAGGACGGCTCGCCCGGCCGGCGTGGCCGGGTCTGGAGGCGTGCCGTAGAGGAACGCGAAGGCGGCCGGCGCGACGCCGGTCAGCTCGGTCAGGGCCCGGATGGGTGCGGTGATCTCGCGCTCGACGTCGTCCGGGGTGACGATGTCCTTGGCCGCGGCGTGGTTGGCGGTGTGCGCCGCGATGACGTGGCGCTTCGCGATGACGGCGAGGTCGTCCCACGTCATGGCGTAGGCCGCCTGGTCGCGCTCCTCGTCGAGGATCGAGAAGTCGTGCTTCTCGGCGTAGGCCGACTGTTCCTCCGGCGGCACGTCGAGGATCGCCGTGGTCGGGAAGAACCAGGCCGTCAGCCCCAGCTCGTCACACACGGGTGCCGCGACGGTCGCGTTGTTGAGGTAGCTGTCGTAGAAGACGGGGATGAAGCCGGGCTTGGGCAGGTGCCACTCGCCCGTGTCGGTGAACCGGTCGAGGTCCTCGGGCAGCAGCGGCACGTAGTGGTCGAGATACCACGACAGCTCGGCCTTGAGCACTCCGCGCTGCGACTCGGGAGTGTTGTGCCAGTTGACGATTCGTAGCAGCTTGCCGTCGGCGAAGGCCTGGCGCTGGTAGTCCTTGGTCAGGATGCTCATGACGTCACCTCGCCGTCGACGTGCGCGCGGAGGTGTTGGTCGCTGAGGACGACGAGCGCGTCGATGAGCTCGCGCGCACCCGTCTCGTCGGGCTCGTCCGGGTACTGCGCGGGGAAGCCGACGGCTTCCAGCCCCGTGTAGTAGCCGTCGAGCAGCTCGGCAGCCCGTGCACCGTCGCTGAGTGCGGTCACGTCGCCCACCCGTAGGTCGCCCCCGGGCCGTGCATCGTCCAGGGCGACGAACATGGCGATGCCCTCGCGCTCGAGCAGTCGGCCGTGGCAGGCGGCGAGCACGGCCGGCACGTCGACGGCTGCCGGGGCCGCGAGCGTGCCCGCGTCACTGAGGTGGTCGATCATTGCGATCTCCTGGGGATGATGGCGGTCTCGGCCCCGACGAGGAAGTCGAAGTCGGCGCCCTCGTCGGCCTGGAGCACGTGGTCGACGTAGAGGCGCTGGTAGCCGCGCCTGGCCTGCCATGGCTGCGGCGGTTCGGTGACGAGGCGACGCTCAATTTCCTCGTCGGACACGTCGAGGTGCAGGCGGCGGCCGGGCACGTCGAGCTCGATGAGGTCGCCGGTCCGCACCGCGGCGAGCGGACCACCGACGGCCGACTCCGGGCAGACGTGGAGCACCACGGTGCCGTAGGAGGTGCCGGACATCCGGGCGTCGCTGATGCGGACCATGTCGGTCACGCCCGCGGCGAGCATCTTGGCAGGAAGCGGGAGGTTCGCGATCTCGGGCATGCCGGGGTAGCCCTTCGGACCAGCACCACGTAGGACGAGGATGTCGTCGCGTTCCACATCGAGGTCGGGGTCGTCCGCGTCACGGAGGTAGGCCTCGTAGTCGTCCCAGACGACCGCCCGCCCGCGATGGACCATGAGGTCGGGACTCGCAGCCGACTGCTTGACGACACAGCCGCGCGGCGCGAGGTTGCCGCGCAGCACAGCGGTGCCGCTCCCCGCTGGTTGGAACGGCGCGTCGAAGTCGCGGATGACCTCGGCGTCCCAACGCTGCGCGCCCGCGTACGCCTCCGCCAGCGATCTGCCGCTGACGCCGATCGTCTGCCGGTGCAGCAGGTCGTGGAGCTGGGCGACGACGGCACCGAGCCCGCCGGCATACGCGAAGTCCTCCATGAGGAACCGACCGGACGGCATGACGTCGACGAGCGTCGGAACCTCACGCGCGAGGCGGTCGAAGTCGTCGAGGTCGAGGGGCACCCCGACCCGCCGGGAGAGGGCGAGCAGGTGGACGACGGCGTTGGTCGAGCCGCCGATCGCGGCGTTGACCCGGATGGCGTTCTCGAACGCCTCGCGCGTCAGGATGGCGCTCGGCCGCAGGTCCTCCGCGACCATGTCGACGATGCGCCGGCCGGCCAGGTGCGAGGCCGTGCGACGCCGGGCGTCGTCGGCCGGCAGCTCCGCGGTGCCCGGCATCTGCATGCCGAGCGTCTCGGTGAGCAAGGCCATGGTCGACGCCGTGCCCATGGTCATGCAGTGGCCGCGGCTGCGGCTCATGCACGACTCGGCCTCGGCGAGATCGGCATCGGTCATCCGGCCGGCCCGGTGCTCCTCGGTCATCCTCCAGACCGACGTGCCGGAGCCCACCGTCTGGCCACGCCACCGGCCGTTGAGCATCGGTCCACCAGTGATGAGCAGCGACGGGAGGTCGGTGCTCGCCGCACCCATGAGGTAGGCGGGCGTCGTCTTGTCACAGCCGGCGAGGAGCACGACGCCGTCGATCGGATTGCCGCGCAAGGTCTCCTCGAGGTCCATGGCGACGAGGTTGCGCAGCAACATGGCCGAGGGGCGCACCATGGTCTCGCCGATCGAGGCGGTCGGAAACTCGAACGGGACCCCGCCGGCCTGCCACACGCCGCGCTTGACGTGCTCGGCCACCTCGCGCAGGTGCGCGTTGCACGGCGTCAGCTCGGACCAGCTCGTCGCGACACCGATGACGGGGCGACCGTCGAAGGAGTCGTCGGGGAGTCCCTCGCTGCGCAACCAGGACCGGTGCAGGATGCCGTTCTTGCTCGGCGCCTGGAACCAGCCGGCGCTGCGCAGGCCGGACGTTGCGACGGGGCCCTCGTGCGCGCTCATGAGAATGCCGGGAGGTGCTCGGCCTGGGCCGTGATGAGTGCGTCCGTCAGCGCACGCGCGCGTTCCGGGTCGGCGACGGCGCCATCGGCGATCATCGCCTCGACGACGAGGCCCCGGTCGCCGGTCATGGCCGCCTCCACGGCGAGCGAGACCGACACGAGCCGCTGGGCCAGGATCGCGGTGAGCGGCGAGCCCAGGTCGGGCACCTGGATCGCGCGCAGGCCTCGGGCCGTCGCGACGCCCGGCACCTCGAGGGCGACGTCATCGGGCAGGCCGGGCACGGCACCGTTGTTGAGCACGTTGACCGAGAACATCTCACGGCGGTCCTCGATGACCGACCGGATGATGGCGATGAGCTGCTCCTGCTCACCCGTGGAGCGTCCGAAGATGCTCTCGTCCAACGGTGCTCGACCCTCCGCCTGGGCCTTCATCGACTGGTAGCGGTTCTCGCCCCACTCGAGGATCTCGGGCACGGAGAAGGCGTCCACGCCGAGCGTCTTGCCGTAGTAGGCCCCTGACGGCCAGCGCTGCGGGAAGAACTCCGTGACGTGCCGGTCGTTGGCGGCCGGGTAGGCACCGTAGGTGTCGAACAGCTCCCACGAGAACGGGTTCTGTGCCGCCTTGATGCGGTCGACGAAGATGTTGCCGATGTCGCCGGGGTCGGCCGGCTCGGAGCGCTCCTGCTCGCGGACCTTCGCGACGAGCGGCCAGGCGTCCTGGCCGTCGAGGCGGAAGTCGTAGATGAAGGTCAGGTGGTTGATGCCGGCATACAAGGTCGACGTGCGCTCGAAGGGCTCGTCGATGAGCTGGGCTAGCTCGCGCTGGACGTGGTGCATGCCGTGGCAGAGACCGACCACGGTGGCACCGGCGTGCCGGGTCATGGCCATGACGTTGGCCGTCATCGGGTTGCTGTAGTTGAAGAAGAGGGCGTCCGGCGCCAGGCGCACGACGTCGCGCGCGACCTCCACCATGACCGGGACCGTGCGCAGCAGCCTGCTGATGCCACCCGGCATGACGGAGTCGCCGACCGGCTGGAAGACGCCGTGGGCCTGACACGTCTCGTGGTCGCGGAGCCACGCGTCGCGTCCGCCGACGCCGACGCACGTGACGACGAAGTCAGCGCCGGGCAGCGCCTGGGTGCGATCTGCGGTGCCCCGGACACTGATGCGGTCCCCCGCTCCGCGCGCCTGCACCATGAGCTCGGCGAGTCCGACCGCGACACCGAGCGCGACCTCGTCGACGTCGACGAGCGAGATCTCCCAGGCACCGAGGTCGTCGGCGGAGATCAGGTCGGCCAGCAGGCCACGCGTGAAGACGGCGCTGCCCGCCCCGATGAGGACGATCTTGCGGGTGGTCATGACATGGTTCCTTCGGTGGCTCGAGGGACGGGACGTGCTGGCGGGTGGTGGAGCTGGCGGATCACGGTTGCTGGGGCGGATGTCGTCGCCTCAGGCGACGTGGACCACGAGTCCCTGGTCGCGGAGGACGGAGACGTCGGTCTCGTCAGCGGCAGCCGAGGTGACGAGCTCCGTGACCGCGTCGAGCGGGCAGATGCGGTGGGGACTACGGCGCGAGAACTTGCTCGAGTCGGCGAGCACGGTGAGGCGGTCGGCGCTTCCCGCCAGTCGGCGGTCCGTCTCGCACTCGAGCGCGCTGGCCCCCAGCAGGCCGCTGCGGTGGTCGACGCCGTAGACGCCCATGATCGCGTGGTCGACGTGCAGCTCGCCCAGGGTCAGGCCGACCAGCGAGCCGAGCAGACTGAGCTCGGGGCGCCGAAGCGCCCCGCCGAGCACGACGAGGTCGACGTCCACGTCGGCCAGGCGGATCGCGACGTCGAGAGAGTTCGTCACCACGGTGACGTCGGGCACCGCGGCGAGCAGCGGCGCCAGGGCCGCCGTCGTCGTGCCACCGGTGAGGAGCAGCGCCGACCCGGGCTCGATGAGACGGATGGCCCGACGGGCGATGGCCTGCTTCTCCTCCTGGCGCTCGACCTCGCGCATCGCCGGGGGCAGCTCGGGTGCGTCTGGCACCTGCGGACCGTCCACCACAGCGCCGCCGTGGACTCGCCTGACGCGTCCCTGGCGTTCGAGCTCGTCCAGGTCACGCCGTACCGTTGACAGGCTCACCTCGAGATGCGCGGCGAGGTCCTCGACGCTGACCACGCCCTGCCGGGTGATCAGGCCGAGCGTCTCCGCGTGGCGCTGGACGGGGAGCATCAGTAGCCCCTTTCGCGATCGGCGACGTTGAGCAACGGGCTTGCCGCAAGATAGCGGCGGAGGTTGTCGGTGAAGAGGGTGCCGACGACGTCGAGGTAGTCGGGCGCGAAGCCCGCCACGTGGGGCGTCACGACGGATCGCTCGTGCGACCAGAACGGGTGGTCGACCGGCAGCGGCTCGGCGTCGAAGACATCGCTCGCGACGAGGTCGAGGTGTCCCTGGTCGAGGGCCGCCAGAAGGGCGGCCTCGTCGACGACGCCGCCTCGACTGCCGTTCACGAGAACGGCCGTCGGCTTCATGGCGGCGATCTCGCTCGCCCCGATCATGCCTTCGGTCTGCGGTGTGAGAGGCACGGTGAGGGCGACGTAGTCGCTGCGCGCGAGCAGATCGTGCAGCTGCGAGGCCGGCAGCTCGGTGACGCCCTCGACGTCACCCGAGTCGCCGAACCGCTCCTCGGTGCGGACGGGCGAGCCTGCCTCGACGGGTGCGGATCCTCCTCGACGGAGCGCGACCACGTCCATGCCGAGGGCTCGGCAGATCCGCGCGACCTCCTTGCCGATGCGCCCGTAGCCGACGATGCCGATGGTGCTCGCCCGCAGGTTGCGGGGCATCAGGCTGTTCCACCGGTACTCCCGCGACGGCCAGGTGTGCGTGGCGGCGAGGCGTTCGGTGGTGCGCAGGTGGTGGGCGTGTGCGAGGACCATCATGATGATCCACTCGGCGAGAGGTGCAGGGCTGACGCCCCCGAGGGTCGTGATGACGCAGTCGCTGTGCCACAAGGAAGTTCCCCGGACGTGGTCGATTCCCGACGTGTCGAGCTGAGCCCACCGCAGGGACGGTGCCGTGTCGGGCCCGGGCAGGACGGCACTGGTGTACATGACCTCGGCGCGCGCGAGCACGTGAGCGGGCACGACGCCCGCCGGGTCCTCGTGCTCGGCTACCGGGTGGTGGTCCAGGACGACGCGTGGGTCGACGGCTCGCACCCGGTCGAGAAACGACTCCGGGAAGTCCAGCGTGACCAGCACGTGCAGGGGCGCGAGGGCCGACCTCGCGGGCGTCGTCACTTGAGCCCCGTCCGGGCGACACCCTCGACGAAGTACTTCTGGAAGAAGGCGAACACGAGAAGCATGGGCAGGATCGACAGGAACGACATCGCGAGCAGCGGCCCGAAGTTCGAGCTGAACTGTTGGATGAGGAACTGGAGGCCGACCGGCAGCGTGTAGGCGTCGGGGTCGTTGAGCACGATGAGCGGCCAGACGAACTCGTTCCATCGCCACATGAAGGTGAAGATGACGAGGGACGCGATGAGCGGCTTGGACAGGGGCAGCACGACGCTCCAGAAGGTCCGGAAGTGACCGGCTCCGTCGATGCGCGCGGCCTCGATGAGCTCGTCCGGCACGCTGAGGAAGAACTGGCGCGCCATGAAGAGCCCGAACGCCTCGGCGAGGCGCGGCAACACTACGCCCCAGTTGCTGTTGAGCAGGTGGAGGTCGATGACCATCTGGAACTGCGGGACCATGATGACCTGAACCGGCACCATGAGCGTGCTGATGATGAGCAGGAAGAGCAGGTTGCGCATCGGGAAGCGCAGCTTCGCGAAGGCGTAGCCGGCCATGAGGTTGATGGCGAGCGTGAAGACGACCGAGAGCACGGCGATGACGACGGAGTTCGCGAGCCACCGCGCGAAGGGGTACTGGCTCCACGGCTGGGTGTAGTTCTCCCAGTGCCAGTCCTGAGGCCACAGCGGCACGGGCAACGTGGACAGCTCGTCGCTCGTGGCGACAGAGGTGCGCAGCATCCAGTACATCGGGAACATCAGGATGATCGCGGCGACGACCGCGATCGCGACGCGGGTCAGCACGACGCGTCGTGGCTGGCGCCGCTCCTCGTCCTTCGGAAGGGTGGCGTTCGCCTCCTCGATCGCGGTGACCTCGGTCGTGGCGACACTCGTCAGTGCGGTGCTCATGCGTCGTCTCTGCTCTTGGAGAAGCGCCACTGGAGCACGGTGAAGACGAGGACGACCAGGTAGATGATCACGCCGATGGCCGCGGCGTATCCCTGGCGTCGCTGGTTGAAGCCCTGGTCGTACGCGTACTGCACGAGGAAGGTCGTGGACGTTCCGGGACCCCCGCGGGTGAGGACGTAGACCACGTCGAAGACCTGGAAGCTGCCGATGATCGAGTAGACGACGAGGAAGAAGGTCGTCGGGCGCAGGAGCGGCCACGTGATGTGGATGAACCGCTTCCAACCGACCGCACCGTCGACCGTTCCAGCCTCGTAGACCTCCCGCGGAATGCCTTGCAGGGCAGCGAGATACACGACCATGCCAAAGCCGATGCCCTGCCAGGTGCTCACCAGGATGATGGAGACGAGCGCCCAGGTGCCGTTGCCCTGCCAGTCGATGGCCGGGAGCCCGATGGTCGTGAGCATCTGGTTCAGGATGCCGACAATGGGGTCGAAGAGACGCAGGAAGATGATGCCGGACGCGACGCCGGAGATGACGACCGGCACGTAGAAGAGGGCCCGGAAGAGCCCGCGCGCAGGCATCCACCGATTGAGCAGGAGGGCCGCCGAGAGGCCGCACACGATGCCGATCGGGACGGTCAGCGCCGTGTAGAGCAGCGTGTTGAGCGACGCGGTCCAGAACGTCGCGTCGTTGATGATGGCCGCGTAGTTGTCGAGCCCGATGAAGCGCATCCGGCCGAAGCCCGAGTATCGCTGCAGGCTGTACCAGAAGGTCAGCGCGAGCGGGATGAACATGAACAGGGTGAAGACGAGCAGCGCGGGGCTCGCCATGAGCAGGCCTGCCCTGCGCTCGGCTTTCAGGGCTGCGGAGGCGACGCGCCGCCTCCCGCCGGCGCGCACCGGGGGCTCCGGCGCACGCCGTCTCGTTACTACCGTGGTCATGGTCCTCCGCTCGGTCGGGAACTGGTCAGGGCAACGATTCGCTGCTCAGACCTGCAGGGCCTTCTGGATGGCCGTGGTGAGGCCGCCGACGACCGAGTCGACCGTGGCCGACGGGTTCGACAGGAACTGGTCCATGTTGTCGACTAGGGCCTGGTTGATGCCCGGGAAGGACGGCAGCGTCGACGTCTTGACGAGCGCCTCGGGCATCGTCGTCGCCTGCTTCTGGAAGACCGGCATGAGGTCGGGCTTCACATCGAACGCGAGCTTGGCGTCGGCGAGGTCGTTGCGGACTGGAAGGACCGTCGTCTTCTCGCAGAAGTACTGCATGTTCTCCTTGGTCACGAGGAACTTGGCAAACTCGATCGCCGCGTCCTTGTTCGGCGAGCCCTCGGTCACGACCACCGCGTTGCCGCCGAGGTCCGTGGCTGCCGCCTTGTCGTGCGGCAGGTAGGTGACGCCCCACTCGAACTTCTTCGCGATGGCGCCGTCGAGCGAGGGCACGAGGAAGTCGCCGGCCTGGATCATCGAGATCTTCTGTGTGGGGAAGATCTCGTCCGGGTAGGTCGGTCGCTTGACGAGCACACTCGGGGCGTGAAGGCCCTGGGTGTACAGGCTCTGCGTCCACGTGAGCGCCTTCTTCGCCTGCTCGGTGTCGAGCGTGACGTTCTTCATGGACGCGTCGAGCACCGTACCGCCGGCTTGGAAGAGGGTGTTGAACCAGCGGTAGGCACCGTACAGCTGGTAGTTGAAGGCGAAGGGGGAGACACCGGGGTTCGCGGTCTTGAGCTTGCCGAGGACGCCGACCAGCTCCTCCCACGTCCAGGCGGACTCGAGCGAGTCCGGCACGGAGGTGATGCCGGCCTTGGCGAAGTGTGCCTTGTTGTAGACGAGCGCCGACGTGTCGGTGTGGTGCGGCACCCCGATCGGGGCGCCGTCGTACTGCATCGCCGCCCAGAGCCCGGGGAAGAACTGCTGACCGAACGAGCTGTCGATGTGGTCGCTGAGATCGGCGAGGACACCGTTCGCGGCGTAGCCGGTGACGTCGGTGTACGAGACCCGGAAGAGGTCGGGCGCCTGGTTCGCCTGGAGCCTACGGTCGACGACGGTGCGGATCTGGTCGTAGGGAAGGACCTCGATCTTGACCTGGGCGCCGCGGGCCGCGGTGAAGTCAGCGGCGATCTTCTTGAAGGCCGCGACCTCCTGGTCGCTGCCCCATGTGGTCAGGGTGACGGTGCCGCTGAGCTTGCCGGTGGACACGGCAGGTGCGCCGCCGGTCGACGTGGGCGTCTCCGAACCGCCCGAGCAGGCGGCCAGAGCGGCGGTGGCGCCGATCAGGCCGGTGGAGAGAAGGAAGGTGCGGCGGTCGAGCTGTGACATGGGGGGTCCCTTCTGGAGAGGCCGCAAGGCGGATCGATGACCCACTGTAGGTACCAGAATCAAGCGTGCGCAAGCATTCTTGCGCAAAAACTCTCAGAAACTCTCAGGCTGAGCACGGGCATGAGCCCTTGCCCCGAAGGCCGCGTCGTCCAGCCGGGGTCAGCCGCGGTGCAGGGAAGCCATGCCGGTCGCTGCCCAGCCGTCGGCGGTGACCTCGCTCGACCGGCCGCCGCTGACGTGCCGGAGGCGGTCGCCACTTCGAAGCACGACCTGCCAGGGACCGCGTCCATGCACCCGCCCGGCCGCCAGTGCCACCGCCTCCGCCGGTCCGAGGTCGACGAGCTCGTCGGGCGCGACGGGCTGGGCGGGCTGGGCGGGCGCGTCCTGCACGTCGCGATCGAGAACGTGTAGCCAGGCGTGGCCCTCCACGATGACAACGACGGCCCGCTGTTGACCCGCTGCTGCCAGGGCTGCCGCGCCCGCCCTCTGTGCGACGCACGTCCAGACCCGCGAACCAGACGCGCATCCCAGCAGCACCTGGCCTTTCTGCGAACGGATGAGGACGTCCAGATGCCCCTCGCCCCCCGCCACCCGGACGTGCCACGCAGCGTCCACGCCCACGATTGCGTCGTCGTCACCGAGCTCGGGTCTCCCGAGCCTGCCGAGGCCGGGCCGCTCGACCGCGGACTCGAGGGTCATGACCGGGTAGCCACGCCCCGGCCTTCCGCTCAGGATCTGCAGGCCGAGCGCGCCCACGACGGCCACCACGTGATCGCCGTCCGGTGTCTCGACCACTCCGGACGAACCCGATACCCCGTGGGCAACGGCGCCGTGGTCGACGAACCCGTCTGTCGGTGTCCACACGTGGCGTCGGAGCTCACCCGCCTCGCTCATCGCAAGCACCTCGAGGAAGTCGGGACCGGCCTGTAGCTGGGCAATCGTGGCCGACACGTATCGCATGCCCCTGCCGAAGCGCAACGCACCGCTCCACGACCCCACTGCCGCACCTTGGTAGGTCTCTTCCGGGTCCGCGTTGAACCAGCCGACCCACAGACCGTCGTCGACCGCCGGCGCGACGAGCTCGAGGTTGCCGGCCCTGCCGTAGCGACCCTGCGTCGTCCCGGGCGTGCCGTTGACCGGCGGCCACGGCTCGCGCACGTGCTGCCGGTCGGGGGGCGGGATCGGATCGCTGGCGACGTCGCTCATGAGCGCATCCTCCACCCGCGCCGCGGCAGACCGACGGTCGGCGCGTCAGGCGGGCCTTTCGCTCCACGGCGTGACGCGTCCGACTGTGAGCGGCTCCGCTCGCTCGTCCAGTACAGCGTCGGCGACGACGCGAGAGATCTCCTCTGGTGTGTGCCACCGCACGTCACCGTCGCCTCCAGCCCATCCGAGAAGCACGCGGGTGGTGGCCCGGGTCGGCAGCCAGGCGGCGGCCGCCTCCTCGCCCCCCAACGGATCCGCGAATCGGCTCGGCAGCACGATGACTGCGTGCGCCGCGGCGCGCGCGAGGACGGACCACGACTCCGGACTCAACGCGCCCGCATAGCCCACCGCCACGTCTACGCCCACCCCATCGGACCGGAGGTCAGCGAGCATCCTGCGCACGGCCCGGGGGTCACGGGCGTCGAGCGCGAACCGTCGGTCCCAGTCCCCCTCCGCCAGACGCGATCCCCGTGAGATCCCGACCCGGAAGGGGTGGCCCTCCCCTTCCCTCACACGAAACAGCGACCGGCCGAGCGGGGCGAGGATGCCGGAGGCACCGACGACGACGTACGTTGACCCCACCAGTCCGGATCCGATCGCCATCGACAAAGGATCGCCCATGCCCTGGATCTGCGTCACCACCGGCCCCGACCTCCCCGACGAGGCAGCCCGTGCGTTGTCACGCAAGGTCGCTGCAGCCGCAGCGGTGGCCCTCGACCTCGTCCCCGATGACGTCGTCGTGCTGGTCAGCCCGGCTGGGGCGGTCTCCGGACCTGGAGCCATGGTGAGCCTCGCAGGACGCCGACGGGACGAGGCAGCCGAGTCCGCACTGGCATCCGCCGTGCGTGCCGAAGTCGCCGAGACACTCGGCCTCGACCCCGGCCTCGTGGCCGTGTCCCGCCTCTGACAACTCCCATCGGGAGTTTCACCGCACCAGCGTTCTCCCGACGGTATGGAGCGACCGCTCGGGTGGCTGACGGGTTGCGGGCCAGGCGGCACATCCTCGGTCGGGTCTATGCCGTCGTCCGCCATGTCCCCCACCGCGCTGATTTCTCTCCGCTCTCAAACCGGGCTCGATCGCGGTTTTCGTACCGGCTATCCGAACCAGCCCGAGCGCGGCCTCAAGAAGCGCGCCGGACGCGCTTCCACAGGTCCGCGAACGCCTTGGCAGAGTCCGAGGTCGGGGCGTAGACGCCTATCGGCGCGCGGTGCTCGCCCATGCGCTCCACGACGACGCTCGCGCCGACGTAGCCGTCGCCGACCTCCTTGTGCGCCGCAGGAAGCTGCTCGAGCGCGTCCACATGGGCGCGCTTTCGTCGGTCCACCTGAGAGAGGAATGCAACGAGCTTGACGTGGCCGCCGGCATCCTTGATCACACCGCGCACCTGCTCCAGCGAGCGCAGCCCCAGCGCCGACGGGATGAGCGGCAGAACGACGACGTCCGCTGCGCGCAGCGCGTTCTCGGCGACCAGCGACGCGCCCGGCGGGGTGTCGAGGATGATGACGTCGTAGTGCCTGCGGAGAGGCCGCAGTGCCTCCGTCACGCGGGACGACGGCTTCTTCGCCGCGTCGAGGGCAATGTCGAGGTCGCGGTAGCTCTCATCAGCGGGGAGCACGTCGATCCGCTCGAGTTTCGATTCGCGCACCACCTTGTTCGCGGGCTTCCTGCCCCGCACGAGCGCCTCAGCGCCTCCTCGCAGATGCGGCTTCACCTGCAGCAGCCAGGTCGCCGCGGCCTGCGGGTCAAGATCCCACAGGAGAACGTCTCGCCCTTCGGATGCCGCCTGCCAGGCGAGGTTGACAGCGGTCGTCGTCTTTCCGACCCCACCCTTGGTGCTGTATACCGCGATCACCGTTGCCGCCACGGGGCCATCCTGTCACGGCCTTCGTGGGAGTTTCTCGACGAGCTTCGCCGTGGAAGAGTCGCACGAGATCCGTCGTGGATGTCGCTCGCGGCGCTCAATTCGGTGGGTGCGTAGCTTCCCGGACTGCCCAAGGGGCCTGGGTCCTATCGCCGCGAGGCGCTCACGGACGACCCGTTCACCACGGCCTCTCGACGCTATGCGTGTGGATAGTCGTCCTCGCCCTCGTCGGGCACGACCGCCTGCTGTTCGAGTCGGTCTGCCTCGTCAACGAGGTCTGCCGGCGCGTCGAGGGGGACCGCCGCAAGTGTGTCGGCCACCGCGTCCGGATCGAGCGGGGCTCGTTGTTCGAGGAGGTCGGCCTCGGGGACCTCCTCGCCGGGGTCGATGCGGTTGTCAGCCACTGTCGTCCTCCTCTTCCGCGCTCGTAGTGCAGTGTTCTCGGCTTCGAGATCCAGCACCATGGCGATGCCGGCCAGATTGAGTCCGGCCCCGAGCAGAACGCTGATGCGGCGCAGCCGGTCGAGGTCGTCGGCGCTGTAGCGGCGCGTGCCGCCCTCGGTGCGGTCGGGCTCCAGCAGACCGCGGGCCTCGTAGAGCCGCAGGTTCTGCACGCCCATTCCGACCAGCTCCGCGGCGGTCGAGATCCCGTAGACGCCCCGGTCGCTCGCTGGTTCCGGCACGCGCATCGACCACGCCCTTTCTCGGCGGCAACTTCCTCGCGTTGCCTCTTGCACCAGCGTCCCACCAGTGCTACAAAAAATCTATTGCGTATGCCACAGATCGCACGGCGATCGTGGACCAGACAAGGAGCATCAGAAGACAAGCGATGGAGGTGGTGACGATGCTGATGCGCACCGACCCTTTCCGTGAGCTGGACCGCCTGACCCAACAGGTTCTCGGCACCAACGGCACCTTGGCCCGTCCGTCGGTCATGCCGATGGACGCTTGGCGGGACGGTGACACCTTCCACGTCGAGTTCGACCTGCCGGGCGTCGACCCGGACTCGATCGACCTGGACGTCGAACGCAACGTGGTCACGGTCAAGGCCGAACGTCCGGCTCGAGCGAGCGACGCCGAGCTCATCGCCGCCGAACGCCCTCGAGGGGTGTTCAGCCGCCAGCTCATCCTCGGCGACAACCTCGACACGCAGCACATCACGGCGAGCTATGACAGCGGGGTCCTTTCCCTGCACGTCCCGGTCGCCGAGCAGGCGAAGCCGCCCAAGATCTCCATCACCAGCAACGGTGAGGACCGGCGCTCCATCAACGCCTGAGCCAGGAGGGTGAGTCACTTGCCCGCGATCCTGCCCGCCGACAGCGTGGATGCCGCCGCCCCCAGCACCAGCGACCTGTTCCTGGAACTGCTCTGCGCCGACGAAGACCTGCTGCGGGCCGAGTTCGAGGCGATCGTGGCTGCCGAATGGCCGAGCCCGCCACCGGACCAGCCAGCCGAAAGCAACATAGCCCGGCAAGGCCCTCCAGGGTCATCGTCCTCAACGAGAGGTCGCCCCGCTGCGCCCCCGAGCCGGCCGCGACACCCAGGCGCCGGGGAAGGGAGCCGGCAACGATCGCCCCCCGCTGACCCGCGGCGATGACGCCAGCTACACGACAACCACGAAACGAGAGGTAGGTGATGGCCAGACGTGAGGCACCGTTTGGGACGTGACTGCCTTTCCCGCCCGCACGTTTCACCCTGAGCGCCTGTCGCAACAGCTCGCGGCGCCCGCGCCCGCACGGCGCACACCTCAGCGGGCCGGCAACGCAGTCGTCCACACCAGGTGGTCCCGGCCGATCCTTCGGCCGGGACCACGACCATCCCACCCGCCGCACCACGCCCCAGTCACGCCACGCTCATGAGGACAACACCCACCGACCTCTACGCCGTCCTGGGACTCACGCCGGACGCCACGCCGGCCCAGCTACGGCACGCCTACCGAGCGATGCTCCGCCAGCACCACCCGGACACCCGCGGGGCCGGACCCGGCCCAGCCGCCGACGCGGCAGACCTGGCAGATCAAGCTGTGCAGCAGGTCATGACCGCCTACGAGGTGCTGCGTGACCCAGCCCGGCGCGCCGCCTACGACCAGCTGCGCACCTCCTCCGGATCAGCCGTCCCCGTCAAGGTCCGGGTCCACCGGGCCTCCCCGACGCCGGACGACCCGCCCATTCAGGCCGGCCCTGTCCGCTGGCACTCCTGACCACGCCGCCGGCCCGCGAGGCGGATCCGCGGCGGATCCGCGACCGCGGCCCGGCATGTGTCGTCAGAGGGTGAGCAGGACCATCGTGGCGGTGCGCTCGTCCACGGCCGGCGGCCGTCGGCTGCCTGGTCCAGGGGAGGGGTGAGGTCGAAGACGCTGCCCGTGCTCACCCCCGGCGGTGGCAAGTGGAGCTGAACCTGCGTGCGGGCGAACCAGTGATGATCACAGCGGCCGATGTGCGGCGGTTTCGCCCCGGGGTCAGTGGAGTGGCTGACCGAGGAATTCGTTGAGGACCGCCGCGACGGGTTCCGGCTGGTCGAGGTGTGGGATGTGCCCGGCGTCCGGGATGACGGTGATGCGCGCGTTGGGCATTCGGGTGGTGAGGTCGCGACCGATGTCGGGACCGGCCAGGGCGTCGTGGTCTCCCCAGATGAGGAGCGTGGACACCGGTAGCGTGGCCAGGGCGCTCTCCAGGCGAAGCTGGGGGCGCCATCCTCGGATGGTGGCGACGGCCTGCATGATCGCCTGGTTCGTCTGGGCGGTTCCGGGCAGGTTGATCCCGAGGAGGGCAACTTCCAGGAGGTCGGCCGGGACGCGCTCGGGGTGCACCAGGTAGTTGCCGAAGGCCCGCTTGCGTAGCGTCTCAGCGTCCCGGACCTGGATCTTGGAGATCAGTGTCCCGACGCCGGGGGTCGCCCAGAGCTGGAGGAAGAGGCCGGGCTTGGGAAACAGCCCGCCGGCTGTGCCGCAGAGAACGAGCTTGCGGACCCGGTCGGGGTGCGCTGCGGCGAAGGCGATCGCGAAGAACCCGCCCATCGAGTTGCCGACCAGGTCGATCTTGTCGACACCGAGCCCGTCGGTCAGCTCGAGCAGCCACCGCGCCGCGTCGGCCCGGAAGTCCAGGCGGCGGTAGTCGGTCGGGTAGGAGAGTCCGAAGCCGGGCCGGTCCGGGATGATGAGCGGGCTCCCCAGCTGGGGTGCGAGGTCGGCCCACTCGACAGTGTTGCCGACGCCACCGTGGACCAGGACCGCGGGGCAGGGCGACTCCTCGCTGACCAGGATGTAGGTCTCTCGCCCGGCGTGGTCAGGGATCCGGCGCCCGACACCGGAGAACCCGCGGCGTCGGAACGCGGCCAGGCGGCGTTCCTCGAACTCCCGCCTCTGGTCGTCAACGCCTCGTGGGTATGCCCCCGGGCTCGTCAGCGGGTCCGTCGCCACCGACCGCGGTGGCCGTTGTCTGCTTGGCCGTGTGTCCATCCTGTCCTCCCGGGCCCTCGTGCCGTTTCGCAACTCCGTTGCGATACGTCGTACCGTAACGACGTGCCACTATGCTGTCAATATGGGTAGACCGCGAATTCACGACGAAGCAACCGCGGAGGCACTGCTGGACGCGGCAGAGCGGATTGTGGCCGCGGACGGCCCCGATGCGCTCTCGATGCGGCGGGTGGCCGCCGCGGCGGGAACGACGACACGCGCCGTCTACAGCCTCTTCGAGTCCAAGGAGGGCCTGCTCGTCGCGTTGGGCAACCGCGCCTTCCAGCTCCTGGGCTCCTGGGTCAACGAATACCCGCGAACGCATGATCCCGCGGCCGACCTGGTCAACTCCATCGTCGACAACTTCCGCCGGTGGGCGCTGGAGCATCCGGCGCTGTTCCGGATTGCGTTCCAGCGCATCGGGGAACTACCGCCTGACCTCACGCAGCGGTTCCGTCCGGCGCGGCTGAAGGCGCTGGCCGACCTGGTCGAGATGGTGAGTCGGGCGTTGGGTCTGGAGGGTGGCCTGACCAACCCAGAGGTCCGGGACGCAACCATCAAGATCGACGCCCTCTGCGAGGGGCTGGCGCTCCTCGAGCTGCGTGACGGACTTCCACCGGACCACGCGGAGGAGATCTGGCGCGAGGCGTTCGTGGCGCTCATCAGCGGCATGCAGGCCGCGCTCGCCCTCCCCCAAGACCCGATCGCCGCCGCAACCTGACACCATCGAGCCGACGAGTATGGCCGCCCGGCTTCGCCGCGATCCAGACGGTTCCGGAGTGCGTCTATCCGCCACCTGCCTGGCGTGGCCTCCGGCCCTGTGTACCGGATCTGCCGATGAGTGCGCGCTCGGGCCCTCTCCCGCCGGGGAGCTGCGTCGGGCGTCGTGCAGGGTGTTGTGGCGGACGCTCGGCCTGCCACGCCTTGCCAGCCAACGTGGTACCAAGGCGCCTCCATTGACCCATGGGTGTCACGCTCCTAGCCTTGAGTTTGCCGCAAAACCATGGTCATGAGCTGTCGAGGTCGCACATGACTCCCCTGTTTACCTCCAGCTTTCAGGAGATCCTCTTTTGGGTTGTCTTCCTGGGCGGCTTCAGCGTTCCACTCCTCTACTTCGCTCGATGGAGTACCAGAAACGCGCCGTCAACCAGGGCTAAGCCCCGACGGGACGCATCGACATTCACGAACCTCGCCATCATTCCGGCGGTAGCCGTCGCGATCTGGGCTGGCTACGCCCGAGTCGGGCCACTCCTTGCCCGCTGGACCTTCTACCCGGGCCTCGTGATGTTCGCTGCCGGGATGGCACTCACAACGTGGGCGTATCACACCTTGGGGACCAACTTCTCCCTCGAGGTGCAGGTTCAACGTCACCACACAGTGGTTGACGCCGGGCCCTATCGCATCCTTCGCCATCCCGGCTACACAGGAGTGCTGTTTGGGATGATCGGGCTCGGGCTCGCTCTTCAATCATGGGTCGCGCTCGTGCTGCTGTTGCTCGTGTCAACTGCCGCCTTGGCCTACCGAACACGGATCGAAGAGCAGTTCTTGGTTGCCGAGCTCGGCGACGACTACGTCCGCTACATGGCACGGACCAGGCGCGTCATCCCCTTCGTCTGGTAGGCGCCGAGGACAGCGCGCGCCGCGCCCTCACAACCTGCTCCAAGACCACCTTCAGCGCACGTCCCCCGAACGCCTGACCATGTCGCGAGTCGCGCGGCTGGGTCATGCGTGACCAACCGCCGCGACGGGACACGTGCATAGCCGGCAATGAGACACGCGCAGGGGGCGGTGAGGGGTGAACAGGCTCTTGGGCCGAACGCGGACGGCCAATAATCGCTGGGCCATAGTCCGACAAACGTCGTAAAATTTCTCCATGAACGCGAGTCAGCGATTTCTCTGCCCCCGGCCTGGTGATGGCCGCGGGTTCGTTTGCGCGCGTACGTTCGTGTAGCAGCTCCTGCGTCGCGCGGGTCGGGGGAAGCCACCCCACCCGAACCGACACGCACTTGGAGCATTCTCGTGAAACCTGGCTACCTCGCCCCTTGTGACCTTCACCGCGCCCTTACCCTGCGAGACCTGAGTAACCCCGCCCAGGGGCCACACGCGATGCAGATCCTGCTCGAGCGCATCGTCTCTGCCCTGGCAACGGCGTGGGCCTCCACGACAATCACGGTGCGCAACCCCCCGATCGTCGCGGTCCACGACAACTACGACCACCTGGGTTTCGACGCCGGGAGCATCACCCGCGACGCCCGGCACACTCGCTACATCAGCCCGACCACGATGCTGCGCAGCCACACCAGCGCCGACATCCCTCACACGCTGCAGCGATACCGCGCGCGTTCCGGTCCGGTGGATGAACTCATCGTTATTCCCGGGCTCGTCTATCGCCGCGATGTCGTCGACCGCACCCACGTCGCTGAACCGCATCAGGTCGACCTTTGGCGTCTGCGTTCCTACCCCGACACCACAGGCGCCACCCTGCAGCACATGATTGCGCTGCTCGTCGAAGCCATCCTGCCCGGGACCCGGTACCGCACCATCGCATCGGCGCACGCCTACACCGACGGCGGCCGGCAGATCGACGTATGGCACGACGGGCAATGGATGGAGATCGCCGAGTGCGGACGGATTCATCCCGACGTCCTCACCCGCGCCGGACTGCGCCCGAGCCGCTGGTCCGGGCTCGCACTCGGGATGGGCCTCGAACGTGCCCTGATGCTGGCCAAGGGAATTCCCGACATACGCTATCTGCGCGCAACAGAACCACGCATCGCTGCCCAGATGCAGGACCTGAAGCCATGGCGACCCGTCTCGAGGCTTCCGGCGATCACCCGAGACCTCTCCGTCGTCGTCGCGCCAGACACCGACGACGAGAACATCGGGGACACCGTCCGGTCGACGCTGCATGATCGGGTCGAGGACATCGAGTCCATCCAGGTGCTCAGCCGCACCGACCACGACGAACTACCCACGCGGGCGCAGCAGCGCCTGGGTATCACCCCGGGACAGGTCAACTGCCTTGTCCGGCTCACGTTACGACCGTTGGCACGCACACTGACCGATGCCGAAGCGAACGCCATCCGCAACGACGTCTACCTCGCCCTCCACAAGGGACCCGTCCTGGAACTGGCTTGAGCGTCCCACAAACAGGATGCCGGCGAACCGCGTCTTTCGCCGCGAGTTGCAGGTCGGAGGTCGGTGCGTCGGCCGGCAACGCCAGAGTCGCCAGCGAAGGGGCCGGGTCAGTCCGTAGGAGTTCGGCGTCACTCTCCAAGCAGTTGCGCTGACAGCAGTTCGCGCAGGAACGCCGTAGTGCGCGCGCTGGACCATCCCCGGCCGGTGCGGAGCGACTGGTAAAGCTCGGCACTGAAGAGCACGACCAGGATGTCGGTGGCCTTCGCCGGTGACAGCCCGGGTCGCAGGCCGCCGGGTTTTCGTGCGAGGTCGCGGACCGTCTCACGGTAGGACTCGACGCGTCGGCGCTCACTGACCTCGACCACGGCGGCCGCCTCGACGTCGCCGCCGGCACCGTGCAACGCGGCCACGAGCGGCGCCACCCGCTCGAGAATCCCGACACCGTGGGTGAAGAAGGCAGCGAAGGCCGCCTCTGATGTGGGCGCCGCCTGGAAGGCGGCCCACCATTGGTGCCGGGGCATCAGCTCGGTGATGTCCGGGTCCGGTGGGGGCTCTCGCCAGTGGTCGAAGCCGACGACGGCCGCCCCCAGCGACTCCGCGAGGAGCGCCGCCTTGGTCCCGAACGTGTAGTAGATCGTCGGAACCGCTACGCCTGACTGCTGGGCCACCTCGGCGATCGTCGTGCCGAGGTACCCGCGCTCGGAGAACAGGTCATAGGCAGCCCGGACCATCCGGCGTCGCGTGATCAGGGCGCGGTCCGTGCGGGTCGTGGGGGTAGACAGAGGCTCCATGGAGGTTCACTATAGTCTGACTATAGTGAGAGGATGGGATGGCAGATGAGAATCCTGTTCGCGTCGATGCCGGCCGATGGACACTTCAACCCCCTGACGGGGATCGCCGCCCACCTGGCCGACGGTGGTCACGACGTGCGGTGGTACGCCGGACCGGAGTACGGCGCCAAGCTCGACCGACTGGGCATGCGCTGGTTCGCCTACCGGCAGGCCACCGAGGTCATGGCGAGCACCCTCAACACCCTGTTCCCCGAACGTGTGGCTCTCAAGGGACCACGTCTGATCTCCTTCGACCTCGACAAGCTCTTCGTAAGCCAGGTCGAGGAGCACTTCCAGGACCTCGTGGATATCAGGCAGGAGTGGCCCTTCGACGCCATGGTGTGTGATGGCGCCCTGTACGCAGAACAGCTCGTCGCGGAGTCCCTGCATCTACCGGTGTTCGCCATCGGCCTGAGCATGGTGATGCCTGACGCCCAGGGACCGCCACCGTTCTTCGGGTTGCGCCCCTCGCGCACGCCCGTGGGCCGGCTTCACCACGCGCTCGTGCGCAGACTGCTCTCCAGCGGCATGAACGCCGGCACCACTCACTACAACCAGATCCTCGCCCGACACGGCATCGCACCGATCCGACCCGATGGGTTCCCCCACGAGCCGATGCTGAGGACGACGCGGGTCTTCCTCAACGGCTCCCCAGGCCTGGAGTTCCCCGGCTACCAGCCCCTTCCCAAACGCCGAGTACGTCGGCCCGCTCCTCCCGGCCCGCCGGGCGACCAGACCGGGAACCCCGCTGCCGGCTGCGGTGGTACAGACGTCGAGGAAGGTGGTGGCGGTCTCCCAGGGCACCGTCGACAACACCGACCCGGGCAAACTGATCATCCCCACCATCCAGGCACTCAAGGACTCCGAGTACATGGTCGTCGCCACGACCGCGGGAGCCCACACCCAGGCCCTCCGCGAGCGCTTCCCCGACCCGAACGTGGTGATCGAGGACTTCATCGACTACGACGACCTCTTCCAGCACGTCGACGTCTTCGTCACCAGCGGTGGTTTCGGCAGCAACCTCGCAGCATTCCTGCATGGCGTCCCGGTCGTCGGGGCCGGCAAGCGCGAGGGCAAGAACGACATCAACGCACGGGTCGGCTACAACAGACTCGGCATCGACCTGCGCAGCGAACGCCCAAAGCCAGCAAGACTCAGGCGGGCAGTCCGCACCCTCCTGGAGGACCCCACCTACGCCGGGAAGGTCGCGGACCTGCGCGCCGAGCTCCACGCGTACGACCCCATGCAGACGATCGAGAACGCGATCCTGCACGAGTCGGCAACCACCCGCCCGTGACACGGCTGAGGTTCGCGACCGGGGTGTGCGTCGCGGAACAATCCCACCTCACCAGGGTCCGGCTGAGCGGCGGCCGGAGGGAGCGCGGTGTGAACCCGGGAGGACTTCGCCTTGAGTAGCGCGCGGGCAGCGGCGACCGTGACCTGGGTGTACGCCCTCGGGTTCGGACTCGCCACCGCGCCCGTCTCGATCTACTGGCTGAGAAGCGGTCAGCGCCCCCGCTTCTTCGGCTTGTTTGAGATGTTCGGCGGCCCTTGGTCGGCCAGTACCTCAGACAGAACCTTCGTCGGACTCCTCCTGTTCTGTGCGGTGACCCTGGTGGCCTTCTGCTCAGCTTGGCTGCTCTGGCAGGGCGGAGGGATCGGTGCTGTACTCAACCTGGCAGTACTCCCGGTTGAAGCCGTCTTTTGGATCGGCTTCGCACTGCCCCTTCCGTGGACGACCGGTCTCGCGAGAGTCATCCTCATCGCCGTCGCCTGGAACTCGCTCTCCAAGTCCGGCATCAGGCCCAGCTCGCGCCCTGACTGCCCTGAGCGCGCTCACCAACCACCAACGGGGGACAACCAGAATCCGAGCGTGCGGACTTCGCAATGCGCGCGAGCCTCACGTGCGTCACAACGCCGCCAGGGTCGCCGGCGTGCGAGCCCCTCCGGCCCACTCTGAGACCTCCTCGACGAAGGGCGTCCCCAGCGTTCAGACTGACGCGGCTTCGGCCAGCTGCCCAGGCCGGATGACGGTACGACAATCCTTCGGGGCCCTCGCGTGCATGCGCGGTCGTCAGGCCCGGGCATCCGTGGTTCGTGCCACGCCCGGGCTCTATCGTTGACGGGAGGCTGTTTCGGGGCGGACTCGGGCTGGGGCGCTGAGTGATGAAGCGGGAGACGCGATACGCGAAGAGTGATGGGGTCAGTGTCGCCTACCAGGTTGTTGGTGACGGGCCCCACGACCTGATCCTGGTGCCGGGCTTCGTCTCTCACGTTGAGGTGGCGTGGGAGCAACCGCGGCTGGCCCATTTCCTGAGCCGACTGGCCTCGTTCTCGCGGCTGATCGTGTTCGACAAGCGGGGTTCGGGCATGTCCGACCCCGTTGACAGTCCGCCGTCGATGGACCAGCGGATGGACGACATCCGGGCCGTCATGGATGCCGCCGACTCGCGCCGCGGCACCCTGTTCGGAATATCAGAGGGCGGCACACTCAGCATGCTGTTCGCCTACAAGCACCCGGAGCGGGCGCGGGCACTGGTGCTGTACGGGTCGTGGGCACGTCGCCTTCCCGGTCCCGACTACCCCTACGGCCCCTCGGCTGAGCAGCTCGAGGACACCATCGTCGGGATGGACCGGGCGTGGGCATCCGGCACGTGGTGGGATGGCGGCCGCCCGAGCCCGGCCGATGATACGCAACATCGCGCGTGGTGGGCTCGGTACCTGCGAATGGCGGCGAGCCCGGCCATGGCGCAGAACGCCATCCGGATGAACATGCGGATGGACATACGCGACCTGCTCCCGATGATCGAGCAGCCGACCCTGATCTTGCATCGTGCCGGGGACACGTGGATCGAGGTGGGCCACGCGCGGTACCTCGCGGAGCACCTTCCGAGAGCTCGTTACGTCGAGCTGCCCGGAACCGACCACCGGCCTTGGCTCGGCGACGTCGACGCGATCGCTGACGAGGTCGAGATCTTCGTGACCGGTCGAAAGAGCCGTCCGAGGCGGCGGACCAACCTCGGAGTGGATGCGCTGAGCCGGCGCGAGCGCGAGGTGGCCCTACTCGCGTCGCGAGGCGAGACGGCCAGCGAGATCGCCGGTCAGCTCGGGGTGAGCAAGCGCACCGTGGAGAGTCACCTCGTCAACGTCTACGAAAAGCTCGAGATCGGTTCGAAGACGGAACTGGTCCGCCGGGCCGCCGAGTTCGGAATCTAGCGAAGTCCCGTATCTATACGGAGGTATCTCTCACCGGCCGTGCCTACCTTGATCGACAACCGTTGATTGAGGGAGGTCGAGATGAACGACTCAGCGTCGACGTGGTCCACGCCCCGTGAACTGCTCTCAGTGGCTCTTGCGCCACAGCAGCTCAAGCGGACGGTGTCCGTGATGTTGGTTGTCGGCACCGCGTTCTTCGCGATGAACCAGCTCGGCGTCATCCTGGCCGGGCGTGCGACCGCCCTGGTCTGGGTGAAGGCCGCTTTGACGTACCTGACGCCGTTCTGCGTCTCGAACTTCGGGCTGCTGTCGGCGACCCGCAGGATGGCGACCGTTCGAGTCCAACCATCACTGGTTGAGAGCGACGCGGGCCTCACCCACACCGGGCAACGTGCCATGAGCGGAAAGGAACAAGGACATGGATGAGACGAAGATGGCCGAATTCGTCGAGAAAGCCATCTGCGATGTCGGAGCGCTGCTCGGCGGTTCGATGGTCGTCATCGGCGACCAGCTCGGCCTCTACCGCGCGATGGCCGGGGCAGGTTGGCTCAGCCCGACGGACCTGGCCAGTCGCACCGACACCGCTGAGCGGTACGTGCGCGAGTGGTCGAGTGCACAAGCGGCGCGCGGCTACCTGCTGTATGACGGTGCCGGCCGGTTCCTGCTCCCTGATGAACACGCCATCCCACTCACCGATGAGACCAGCCCAGCCTGCGTCATCGGAGCCTTCGAGATCGCCGTCGGGTCGGTCTACGCCACAGACACGATCGCGGAGCGGTTCCGGACCGGGAAGGGTTTCTCCTGGGGCGAGCACGACGGTCACGTCCTCGGCGGCTGCGAACGGTTCTTCCGGCCCGGCTATCTCAACAACCTGGCCCGTGCCTGGATCCCCGCGCTCGACGGTGTCGAAGCCAAGCTCACCGCCGGCGCGCACGTCGCCGACGTCGGCTGCGGACACGGTGCGTCAACGTTGCTCCTCGCGCAGGAGTACCCAGCGTCGAGCATCGTCGGTTTCGATGCCCACGAAGGTTCGATCGAGGCAGCGCGCAGGCGCGCCTCCGTCGCTGGACTGGCCGATCGGGTTCAATTCGAGGTCGCGACAGCCGCGACGTTCGAAGGGGTCTTCGATCTCGTCTGCTTCTTCGACTGCCTCCACGACATGGGCGACCCGGCCGGTGCGTGTGCCCACGCACGCGAGCGCCTGGGGCCGGACGGGACTCTCATGCTCATCGAGCCTTTCGCCCACGATGACCTCGGCGACAACCTCACCTCGGTAGGCGCCGCCTACTACGGGTTCTCGACATTGCTCTGCACTCCCAGCTCGTTGTCCCAGGACGTGGGTGCAGCGCTGGGCGCGCAGGCCGGGGAGGCCAGACTGCGCGAAGTCGTTGTCGGCGCTGGGTTCTCGACGTTCCGCCGGGTCGCGGAGACGCCGTTCAACCTCGTGCTGGAGGCGAGGGTGTCGTGAAGTTTGCGCACATGATCGAGTTCAGGTCGAGTCGGATCGCCGAGTTCGACCAGTACCTCGATGCCTGGATGCCCAAGACCGAGGGTGATCGGATTCCGCACCGCGCCGTGCTGACTAGGGACCGAGACGCCGAGGACGAATACATGCTGATGGTGGTGTTCGCATCGCACGACCAGGCTATGGAGAACTCCGACCGCCCCGCGACAGGAGAGTTTGCCTCGTTCCTGGCAGCGATATGCGATGAACGGCCAACCTTTCGCAACCTGGATGTGCTGCGCGAAGTAGAGCTGTAGACCTGCCGGCACCGGGCGCTGGTCGCCGACACGGTGGCACCTCGGAGTTCAGTCCTTGCCAAGCGGTCCGGTCCCCGCGGTAGACGCCCGCGACAAGGGACCGCGCTCGACTCGTAATGGCGCGACATACCGCCGCGAAGCGGGCGGGGCTAACTAGTGACCCCACTCCCCACTATGGCGAAGAAGCGCACTCCTGCAACCTCGCGGCCCCATTCTGCGGTCTGCAGGGCCCCCTTGACGTAGCGAGGACGTGACCGTCGCGCCACCGGTGTGGGTCGACGCCCAGAGACACGCACGTCGCCCGGCGGTACGTCGGCGAACTTCGTGCACACGGCCTGCGTAAGAGTTGAGCTCCCCACGTTCGGACGGTGATCACCGCGATCGAGCGCGCGTCATGGGCATCGGGGGCCTTGCGGTTATGCCCGGTGTCGAACAGCCGGACCGGGCCATGAAACGTCCCCTTGTTCGGCTGCTTCCCAACGGCGGTGGTGGCGAGCAGACTTTGTCAGTGAGTAGATCGCACGACGTCAGAGGGCTCGCGGCGGCGATGGGACCGCCGCTGGCCGCAGCGGTTGCCGGCAACGCGTTCATCGGCCGAGACTCGCTGCGCTGGTTTCGCCAGCTGCGCCAACCCCGGCTTCAACTGCCGATGCCAGCATTCGGGCTCGTGGGAGCCACCTACTACGTCCAGATGGGGACGGTCCTCTATCGGGCATACCTGAACAGGGACTCACGGGTACGCCATCTAGCGCTAGTCGTGTTGGCAGGCAACGAACTGTGGAATGTGGCGTTCATCGGCCGACGCAGTCCTCGCAACGGCTTCGCCGGAACCTTGGCCTTCCTCGTTCCGCTTCTGGCCTTGCAGAGGTCCGTCACCTCCGACCGGCCCTCGATGATCGCCCTCACGCCGTACACCCTCTGGGTGGTCGCCTACGACGTTCCGTGGAGCTACCGACTGTGGCGCCTCAACCCGGGCTAGGCACCCGTGGGCGAGCAGAACCGACAGTCGATCGAAACGCGTCCTTGCCGCGATCCGCTCGGTCGCCCTCTGTCCAGCGGCCACATCCTCCCACCGCAAGCCGGCCACACGGCGGGTGGGCTTGCAAGAGTCGCTCCGCGTGGTCCGATCGATCTCGCGAGCACAGCCGACCTACGTCCACCGCCGACTACTGCGTGTGTCGGCTCGTTGACTGAGGTCTCATGTGCAGGTTCGTCGGGACACCGCTGCTGGCAGTGAGCGCACCGACGAGTTTGCAGGACTTGCTCCCTGACGGCGCCCGCAGCGTCCGAACGGCTTGTTGCTTGTGACCATCAGGGAGGCCCACCCGTACCGGGAGGCAACAGCGGCCAGGACCGCAGTTAGCGGGTGCTGGCGCCGCATCCCTCTCCTTTGCAAAGATCGACACGGTGCCGCCGTGTCGGCAGGCGGCTCAAGGCAGAGCATCTAGCGAATCGCCAGATCCTAGGAGAGCACGATGCTTCTCGGCTTACAGCTCATGCCCACCCACCCGAGTGAGCACGGAAACCACGCCGACACCCTTCTCGCGGTGGTTCGTGCCTGCGAGGAAGCCGGCCTCGACTCGGTGTGGATGGCCGACCACTTCATGTTCTCCGACGAGGAGAACCCCGAGCGTGAAGTCCCGATCCTCGAGTGTTTCGCCACGCTGGGCGCGATCGCGGCGGTGACAGATCGGATCCGCATCGGTCAGCTCGTCGTCGGCGTGCCCTACCGCAACCCGGCGCTGCTGGCGAAGACCTGCGCCACGCTGGACGTGATCAGCCACGGCCGCACCATCGTCGGGCTCGGAGCGGCTTGGCACGAGCCGGAATTCAACGCTTACGGCTGGTCGTTCCCACTGGTGAGAGAGCGCATGGAGATGCTTGAGGAGGCGGTGCAAGTCGTCGACCGGATGCTCACCCAGCGTCCCGCCAGCTTCGACGGGAAGCACTACACGGTCTCCGGTGCCTACAACGACCCGCGACCGGTGCAGCATCCGCGACCGCCGATCCTCATCGGAGGCAGCGGGGAGCGGGTCACTCTTCGTCTCGTCGCGACCCGCGCCGACATGTGCAACGTGTCGGGAAGTCCCGGCGAGGTGGAGCGTCTCTTCGGCGTTCTGGCAGGACACTGTCAGGCGGTTGGACGACCCTTTGGCGAGATCACTCGCTGCAACCACGTGTCTATCCTCATCGCGAACGACGAGACCGAGCTTGCCGCGAAGGCGCGGCGCCATCCCGAGTTCGGCGGCATCGCCGGCACCCCGGAGACGGTCGTGGCCAGGTTGCGCGAGTATGCGGCGGTTGGCTCGCAGTACGTGACCTTCACCCTGGCGGACTCCGATGACGTCGAGGCGGTCCGACTCATCGGCGAGACGGTCGTGCCAGCGCTGGCGGACATGTGAACGTGCGGACACTCGCCTCACAACTGGCAGTCAGGGCCTCGCCCAAACTGCGCGGCCGCGAGGATCCCCGGCCGCGGCCACTACCCAGTCCGGGCGAGAACAACGCCCGCACTGTCCGATCCGCTCGTTCTGTCCATGGGCATCCGCGTCCTTCCACTGCCAATGAGCTATCCCGTTCGAGGTGGACCGTCCCACGCGCTCTCACCGACCGACCGAACGCGCTGCAACGGCGGCGATGTAGAGATCGAGAACTAACCAGGGCGAATGGCAGTGCCACGACGCCCCCGGGATAGCAGCCGATCAACGGCGCTGTCACGGGGGCGTACTGGTCACTTGGTGATGAGCACCGAGCCGCTCAGCGCGGGCAGGGTCAGGGTCAGCTTGCCCTTGACCGGCTGCACGGCACGGCCCGTCATGGCGTCGGTGTACGGCTTGTCGCCGTAGCCGGTGGGCAGCTCGACGGTGACCTCGCGCGGCGAGCGCCCTCGACGACGCCCTTCAACGTCTTCCTGGGCTGCAAATCCCGTTGATACGGGTTCGAGGTCAGGTACTCCACGTCCGGGTGGTTCCCGCAACGCAGCTACTGCAAACGCATCCCGTTGTTGATCCAGTCGAACTTGTCGACCTGGGTGAGGGGCAGGTCAGCAGGCATGCCCTTCTCTTCTCTCGGCTGGCCCTGCCGGTCTGACGGCGACATGCAGGGGGACGAACGGGTCGAACCGGCAGCTCGTTGGACGGCCCGATCCTCTTGTTGTCGCGGGCCGGACCGGGCAGCCCCCCAGATCGCGACGGTCTGGGGGGCTACCAGCGTGAGGCGGTTGGGACTCTCGGCGAATCAGAGAGCGACCTTCACGCCATCGGAGAACATCGAGTCGTGAAGCTCAAGCTGGGTGAGCTTTGCACCCTTCGGGACGTCGAAGTAGACCTTGCCCTTGACGGAGTTGCCGGGGTTGATCTCCTCAAACAGCACCTGCGAACTGTCGTCGTAGATCGAGGCCGTGCTGTCAGCGGAGAACTTCCGGTCCTTGGCGTCGAAGGCCAACTGGTTGTCCGCGAACATGGACTGCGGCTCGTCCCCAATGTTCTCGATGTGGAGTTGCACAGCGCAGAACTGGCCCTGTGCCTTGGTGTTCAGGTACTCATTGCCGACCGTGGAGATCCCACACTTGACGCTCTTGACGGTGAACTCGAACTTGCCGTCGCGGACCGGCGTGCCGATCTGCGAGGCGGCCTTCGGCTTCGCCACGGGCTTGGGAGCGGCGGGCTTGGGAGCGGCGGGCTTGGGAGCGGCGGCCTTGGGAGCGGCGGCCTTGCCAGCAGCCGGGGGCGCGGCCTTCTCGGTGACGGTGACGGAGGTCGTGGTTGGGGTCGTGCCCCCGCCAGCGGCCGAGGTGATCGCGTTGCACGCGCCCATGAGGACCAGCGCGCCAACCACGCCGATGGTGATCTTCGCGCCCTTGCCCATGCCCTTCTTCTTCTCCAAGGCGGGCGGGATGATGGGCTGCGGCGCTGGCAGCGGCACCCATTGGCCGTCCTGGGTGAGGAGGTGGCCGTTGGCGACGTCGCCGGGTTTGTACTCGGCGTTGCTGCTCACGATGGGCTGCTTTCTGTTCTCTGGGTCGGTGAGCCGGGCGGCTCGAGCACGCCCTGCAGCCCGAGCCGGCCCTGGTGGGGCGCGGTTCGGAGCGTGTCCCCATCGACCGGGAACTGGTCCAGCGTGCACACCTACTTGGTGTTGATGACCAGTCTATCAGGTCTTTATGGGGTTTCTATTCAGCCCCTGTGTGTCCCCTATTACAGACGCATGCTAGATAAGCCTCATGCCTCGCCCGTCTGGGGACCCATTGGAGGTCCACACTGCGCCGGTTCCCGCGCAGTCAACCTTCATCCCCTGACGCGAAGATCGTCGTGGGGGCGGTCGTACCGGCCTCCCCTGATCCGATCCCGATGGTGCTTCTGCCGGGCTTCGACTACCGGCTGCGTGAGTGGCGGCACCCGGAGACGCACGAGACGCACTGGCTCGAGCGGAGAAAGTCCGCCCTGCAGGGTGACGCCGACGACTAGCCGCCGCCGGGCGTCCCAACATCGCACGGCCCCGGTCGGCGCCCGGCCACGTTGGCCGGCATCTGCACCGGCGTCGCCTGATGCTTGACGGTGTTGGCCGTGATCGGCGACGGCCGGCAGGTATCCGAGGTCGCCGCGGCGTGGGGTGTCTCGAGACAGACGCTGCGCGCGTGGCTGGTCCGGTACGAACATGACGGGCTCGAGGATCTGGCAGATCGGTCCCATCGTCCGGGTCGATGTCCGCACTAGGGTCGAGCGTCGCAGTCTCCCGAGGGGATTGGCGCCACAGTTGAGTCGCGGGTCGTTCCTCGCGCTGCCTCCGGCCACCTGCCCTGGAGCGGTTCAGGGGTGGTCAGGCGTCCATGACCGCCGGCGACCAGCACCAGCCAGCCGACTCCCGGGCGGTCGCGACGTTGGCGACGGTGTGTCGTTTGCGCCGCTCGGTGACCACTACCCAGCGGTGGTGCTGCAGCCGGTTGTCCTGATCGCCGCGGGCCCGGGCGGCCGGGGTCGCCAGCTCCCACCGGTCACGCATCGCTTCCCCGCGACGACCGAGCCGATCGTGTTGCCGCTGAGCAGGCGCCGGTCGCTCCAGCCCCACGGCTCAGATGTCTGCGCGACCACAAGCCCTGGGCGCACCATGTGCGGACCATCTGCGGCGGGTTCACGACGCTTGACCGGGACACCCTCGGCCACGCACGCAGCTATAGGCCGCCTGTCCCCGGGCCTCTCGGACGTGCGTGCGGCTCGGGCCGGGCGGGGTCTGGACGCATCCAGGTTCGGTGGGGACTGTTACTCGTCGTCGCCCTGCTGGGCGGACTTTCTCCGCTCGAACAGCCAGTGGACCTCGTGGGTCTCCGGGTGCCGCCACTCGCGGAGCCGGTACTCGAAACCTGGAAGGAGTACCAGCGGGATCGGCTCCGGCGACGCCGGGGCGACCGCTCCGACGACGATCTTCGCGTCGATGGGGATGAACGGGGACTGCGCCGGAATGGGTGCAGTCACGATCTCTACCGGGTCTCCATAGGGGCGCGCCATGGGACGCAACGTAGCACGGGTGTTGCTATGCCGCCGAGTAGCACTCGCATAACACACCCATAGATCCCTGATAGAGTACTTCCAACGAGGCGACTTCGGATCCGTTACCCGCCCTGACAGGAACGCGGGGTCGGGTTCGAGGTCCCACAAGAGGAGCTCGCAGCTCTCTCTTGGCCTCAGCAACCGATCAGCCGCCCGGCTCACGCCGTGAGAGAGAACAACATGTCCAACGCCAGCCGCCACGAAGACCCGCTGATGCCGACCGAGGAAGTCTCCATCGGGAAGGTGTACCACCTGGGTGGCCAATGGCGAGCCGCCATCCGGATCGACGACGCCCTCGTGCTCGTCGCCAGGTCCAGAGGTGAGGGTTTCTACATCGCTGACGACCGTCGCCTGGCCTCGTCATTCAGACCGGACCTGACCATCGCCGCGCAGATCGGTGACGCCCGTCGTCGTCGTCCTCGACGACTCACGATGGGTCACTGACTCCGCCTGGACATCCGGCGTCCGTCGGCGAACGCCGCGACGTCCACGACGGGCCCGCTGTGCGGCCTTCACCCGGGACCAGTGGCTCGTCACCTTGGTCCTCGGCAGCGTCGTCGGGTCCATCGCTTGGCTTCGAGGGGTTCGGCCCCCGCGCCACGGTCGCGCCCCACCGCGCGCCTCACCGCGCGCCCCACCGCGCGCCTCACCGCGCCTCACCGCGCCTGATCGCCCCCCCACCGGGTCACAACCGCTCACCAAGCCACCTGCGACTACCGGAACGCGTCGTTGACCGGTGGCTGCACACTGCCCTGCACGAAAGGCTCGTCACGCGACACTCCCTGCTCCTAGAGTCACTGCCATGGCGGGGCATGGGCGGCTGGGCTGCTCCCGACGATGACGACAGGCGTGGGGGCGGTGGGGACCTCGGGCCCTGCTCCCCTGCCCGCCGCCGGCCCGTTCGACCCACCGGCTCGGGACGAAGCGGTCATATCCCCTGCCCGCCGGATCGCCCGTCTCGCCGCGATCGCCGTCGCCTACTACCTCGGTGCCCGGTTGGGCCTGCGCCTCTCGCTCGTGGGCAACGACGTCACGCCGCTCTGGCCGCCGACCGGTGTCGCCGTCGCGGCACTGATCGTCTTCGGACGGTCCTACTGGCCGGCCGTGGCGGTCGCGGCACTCGCGGTGAACCTGCCGATCAGCGCCAACCCGTTGGCGGCGGTCGTGACGGCCGTCGGCAACACGCTGGCGCCCGTCGTCGCCGTGACCCTGCTCCGGCGCGTCGGGTTCCGTCGCGAGCTCGACCGGCAGCGCGACGCGATCGCGATCGTCTTCCTCGGTGCCCTCGCGAGCATGCTCGTCAGCGCGACGATCGGCGCGGTCACGCTCGTCGCCTCGGGCTCCATCACGACAGCGGAGCTCCCGGCGGCATGGGCGGTCTGGTGGACCGGTGACGCGATGGGCGTCCTCGCCGTCGCGCCGTTCCTGCTGTGCCTGCCCCTCTTCTGGGAGCAGCGCCGCTGGCCGTTGCGGCGGTGGGTCGAGGCCGTGACGATCATCGTCGTGGCGACGCTCGTCGTCGCGAGCGTCGCGACCACCGGCCCGCACATCATCTTCCTCACCCTGCCGGTCCTCGGCTGGGCCGCGTGGCGCCTCCAGCTCCGGGGCGCGGCCCCGGCGGCCCTCATCGCCTCGCTCGTCGCGACGTGGGCGGCCGCCGAGCAGGTCGGGCCCTTCGAGGGCAGGACGCTGCTCGAGCAGATGGTGACGCTCCAGGCCTTCAACGCGTGCGTCGCCCTCACCTCCTTCTTCCTCTCCGCGCTCGTCAGCGAGCGCATGCAGACCGCCGCCGCCCTCTCGGCAGCCGCCTCCGAGCTCGAGCGTCGCGTCGAGCAGCGCACCGCCCAGCTCTCCGCGGCCAACACCCGTCTCGTCCAGGAGATCCAGGAGCGCTCCGAGGCCCAGGAGCAGCTGAGCCACGAGGAGGCCCGGGCGCAGCGGGAGCACCAGATCGCCGAGACCCTCCAGCGCAGCCTGCTGCCCGACCGCCTCCCCGACGTGCCGGGCGTCGCGCTCGCCGCGCGCTACGTGCCCGCGACGGCCGACGTGCAGGTCGGCGGCGACTGGTACGACGTCGTCCAGCTCCCCGACGGCCTCATCGGGCTCGCCATCGGCGACGTCGCGGGACACGGACTCACGGCTGCCGCGACGATGGTCCAGGTGCGGATGGCCCTGCGCGCGTACGCCCTCCAGGACCCGTCGCCGCCCGCCGTCATGCGCGGCGTCCACCAGCTCGTCGCCCAGCTCCCGGTCCCCGAGATGGTCACGCTGATCTACCTCGTCTACGACCCGGCCACGCGCCGCCTGCGCTGGACGAACGCCGGCCACCCGCCTGCGCTCACGTTCACCGACGGCCATGGCGCCTACCTCGAGGGCGCGCTCTCCCCTCCGGTCGGCGTCACCGTCGACGGCTCGTTCACCGAGGCCAGCCAGGTCCTGGCCCCGGGCGCGACGCTCCTGCTCTACACCGACGGCCTCGTCGAGCGACGCGGCGTGTCGCTGACCGCCGGGCTCGACCGCCTCGACCGCGAGGCCTCCGCCGCACCCGTCGACGACATCGAGGCCCTCTGCGACCGGCTCCTCGACACCTTCCTCGACGAGGACCACATCGAGGACGACGTCGCGATCCTCGTCATGCGGCCCGCGATCTCCGTCGACGGCGAGCTCGACGTGCGCCTGCCCGCGGAGGCCCGCAACCTCGTGCAGGTCCGCAGCGCCCTGCGCCGCTGGCTCAAGGAGTCCGCCGTCTCGGACCACGACGTCAACGAGGTCCTCGTCGCCTGCGGCGAGGCCTGTGCCAACGTCGTCCAGCACGCCTACAGCGGTCAGACCTCGTCCGGCGAGCTCGTCGTCGAGGCCCGGCTCGACGACGACCGGCTCGAGGTCCGCGTCCGCGACCACGGCCACTGGCGTCCCGCCGCGGACCGTGGGGGTGGGTGGGGGCTGCAGCTCATGGACGCCCTCATGGACGACGTCGACGTCGAGCACACCACCGGCGGCACCGACGTCCGCCTCCGCCGTCGCGTCCAGATGGGAGGCGAGGGATGAGCGACCTCGCCCGCGTCGACACGCGCCGCACCGGCACCACCCAGCTCGTCCGCATCAGCGGTGAGCTCGACCTCTCCAACGCCCGCGAGCTCACGGACGCCCTGGGCCACGCCGTCCCGACCGGCGTCACGCACGTCGTCGTCGACCTCAGCGCCACCACCTACCTCGACAGCGCCGCCATCGCCGCGTTCTTCCGCCTCTCCCAGCGTCTGCGCGACCGCCGCCAGGACCTGCGCCTCGTCGTCCCCGACGGCTCACCCATCCGCGCCGTGATCGAGCTGACCCGGTTGAGCCAGGTAATCCCCGTCGACGAGAGCGCCCCCGAGCCGAGCGACCCGATGGCGTATGCCGCCCTCCCGCACGACGGCGTGCCCGCCTCGACCGAGCCCCCACCGATCGCAGACGCGGCGGAGCCCGACGCGGACGGGACGGACACCGCGGACGGTCACCGCAACGGATAGCTCCCGGACCCGGGCAGGGGCGAGCCCGAGCGGTCGGTGAAGAGCGCCACGAGCGTCCCGGTCCGACCAGGCTCCTCCCGGGTGACCTCGACGACGAGCTCACCCGCGCGCAGCCGGCCGTCGAACTGCGACGTGGGCCGGCTCACGTGCTCGACGACCTTGGCGCCGTGCTCGTCGCGCACCGACGTGATGAGCCACCCGGCCGGTGCCTCGAGGTGGGCGAGGTACCCACGGTCGCTCGGCCGGAACGTCAGGGTCGTCACCGTGCCCTTCGGGGCAGGAGGCGGGGCGACCGGCGCCGACGGGCCGGTCGAGCTCGTCGCCGGTCGGCTCGACGTCGGGCCCGCGGTCGAGGTGGGGCTCGTCGCGCGGAAGCTCGACGTCGTCCGGATCTGCCGGTCGGCGCTCCCCGCACGCCCGCCCGACGACTGGAAGCGGGAGACGCCCTCCGCCGTCGCGACGCCGATGACGGGTCGAGGCCCGGACGACGTGGGCACCGAGGAGGCGGACGTCTCGGCCGGGTAGGACGACTCGGTGCCGTCCACGGCTCCCCTCGAGGAGTCGCGGCCCACTGGGGCGTCCGCCGAGACGCGCCCCGTCGGGTCGAGCTGGAGCAGGAAGAGGGCTGCCGCAACGACGAGCGCAGCCGCGACGACCACCGCGGCCGCCGAGCGACCCGACACCGAGAGCACCCGACCGGCCACACCGCCCGCACCGCCGCCGGGACCGGCACCGCCCACATCGGCTGCGAACCATTCACGGTCGTCGACGCCGTCCATGATCGAGGCCACTCCCACCGCGACCGGGACCGTGGCCCCCGCGCCCGTAGCCGCTGCTCCGGCGCCTGGACCGCCCGCGGCCGTGGCACCCGCGACCGCGCCACCCGCAGCCCCCACGGCACCGGCAGCGCCCACTCCGGAGGCCGCGGCGAAGGCGCCGGGCAGCAGCACCGGCGCGACGCGCAGCCGGATCGCCGCGTCGACGTCGACGACATCGAGCACGGCCGCGCGGCACCGGGCGCACCGGTCGAGGTGGTCGTCGACGCGCTCGCGGGCCCTGACGGGCAGGGAGTCGCGCACGTAGCCACCGAGCTGGCGGCGCACCTCGCGGCAGTCCGGCTCACCCGCGTTCGCGACGAGCTCTGACAGGAACGTCTGGCGCAGCCGCTCACGCGCGCGCTTGCTCCGGCTCGCCACGCCGTTGGGGGTCGTGCCCAGGCCGGGAGCGATCTGGTGCGGCTTCTCCTCGTGCACGACCAGACGCCAGAGCAGCGACCGGGACTCGTCGGGCAGCGAGCGCCAGGCGGCCCACACGGCGTCGCGCTCCTCCGCGTCGACGGCCTCGTCCTCCGCCGAGGCGGCGGTGCGGGTGTCGATGGTCGTCTCGTCGTCGGTGAGCACGACCCGGTTCGTGTAGCGCCGCGCGACGTCGATGTTGGCCCGGCGCAGCGTGCTCAGCAGGTAGGGCCGGAAGGCCGTGTCGGGGCCGCCGCCACCGCGGAGGGCGTCGAGGGTGCGGGTGAAGCTCTCGCTGACGAGGTCGTCGACGTCGCTCGGTGCGGCCACCCGCGCGGCAAGCCGTCGGGCCGCCGGTTCGTGACGCGACCAGAGCTCGGAGTAGGCGGTGTCGTCGCCCGCGCGCACGCGGTCGACGAGCGCCGCGTCGCTCTCGACTCCGTCGACGCGTCCGCCCTCGCCGGTCCCCGCCAGGGGCTCGCCCGTCACCCCGTCGTGCTCGCCGTGCGCCCGCTCCACGCTCTTTCGTCCCCCACCCGTACGCCGACCGCTCGTCGGCTGCCTCGACCGTCACTCCATCGGGTGCGTGACCGGGCGCCGGGTCCCGTCCCCGACCCGTCGGCACGTCAGCAACGCACCTCACGCATCCTCCCCCCAGGAGACGTGCGAGGTCCCGAATCATGGCGCGACATGCCCACGGATGTACAGGGTGGGAACCGGAGTGGGTGATTTGCGTGCGTTTGCGACACACTCGGCGCGCCGCGGCGTCTTCCTTGGTGATGCGCCGCGCCGGTCATCTCGGCCGAACGTTCGAGCCAGCAGTGGGGGCCATGGCGGGAGCGCATCACGGACGGCCGCGACGTGGCCGCCTTCCACCGCGTGGTGGGTGCTCCCGAGGAGGGGACGGGAGCACCCACCAGAGCCCGGACCCCTTGTCCACGAGCCTGATCCGGCCCGGCCCCGCGTGCGACGATGGAGGTTCCACGACCCGCTTCCCGGGAGCAGCACATGACGGCCACCCACCCGAGCCACGGCTTCCTGACCGAGCCGACCGCGACGCCGGACGTCGAGGCCTACTTCGCGAGCGACGTCGCCGACCACGGCTACGTCATGAACCTCAGCCGCGTCTGGGCCCAGTCCCCCGCCGCCCACGACACGCTGTTCCGCCTGCTCGCCGACATGGTCTCCGTCGCCGGTCTGACCTTCCGTCAGCGCGGCATCCTCATCTCCGCGACCGCCTCGACCATCGGCGACTCGTACTGCGCCCTCGCGTGGGGCGGCCGCCTCGCCACCGCGGCCGGGCAGGAGGTCGCCGGGGCCGTGCTCCGCGGCGACGACGACGGGCTCGACGCCGCCGACGCGGCCCTCGCGGCGTGGGCCCGGACCGTCGCAGGCAACCCCAACGCCACCACGCCGGCCGACCTCGAGCCGTTGCGGGCGGCCGGCTTCGACGACCGCCAGATCTTCGCGGTCACCGTCTTCGTCGCGCTGCGCCGTGCCTTCTCGACGGTAAACGACGCCCTCGGCCCGCTCCCCGACCAGCAGCTGCGCGCCGAGGCGCCACCGGCCGTCGACGAGGCGGTGACCTTCGGCCGTCCGGCCGCTGACCACCCCTCCTGACCGGGGGCGTATGCCGTCCGGCCGCCTCCGCGAGTCCCCCGGACCCGTCAGACGGTCTGGGTAGCGACCCCGCGCATGAGTGCGAGGTAGTCCTCGACCGGGTGGGCACCGGTCACGGCGGCATAGCCGTTGGCGACGACGAAGGGCGTCGACGTGACGCCCATGGAGCGCGCCTGCTGCTCGTCGGCACGCACCTGCTCGGCGTACTCGTCCGACGCGAGAACGGCCGACACGCGGCGCTCGTCGAGGCCGCACTCGGCGGCGAGCCGCTGCAGCACCTCGTGGTCGTCGATGGCGAGGCCCTCGCCGAAGTGGGCCGAGTGGAAGCGCTCGACCGCCGCGGAGCGTAGCGCGGGGCCACCCATCTCGCCGGCGAGGGCGCAGAGCCGGTGGGCGTCGAAGGTGTTGGCGCGCACGGCACGGTCCCAGTCGAAGACGAGGTCATCGGCCTCGGCCACCTCGCTCGCCCTGGCGTTCATCAGCCGGCCGGCACCGGCGTCGCCGCCGTGCCGCACCGACAGGTGCTCGCTGACGGGCACCGCGCCACCCACCGGAACGTCCGGGTCGAGCTCGAAGGAGCGCAGTCGCACCGTGACGTCGTGCGGGCGCTCGAAGGCTGCCACGGCGGCCTCGACCCGCCGCTTGGCGACCCAGGAGTAGGGGCAGACCAGGTCGCTCCAGAGGTCGAGCTCGATGAGGGTCGTGGACTCGGCGGCAGGCTGATCGGTCATCGACTCAGTCAACCACGGACGCCGTCGAGGCCGGAAAAGCGTTGCGCCCCCACCGGATCCGGTGGGGGCGCAACGTGAGGCGCGAGAGGTGACCGCTCAGATGCGGCCGTACATCGACGGCTGGGTCCAGATCGAGTGGTTGCCGATCACGGTGCCGGGACGCTGGGCGTCGATCATGCGGCCTGGGCTGACGTAGATGCCCACGTGGTAGATCGGCGAGCCGAAGAAGACGAGATCGCCGGGGCGCGGGTTGCTGACCGGCGTCGAGGCCGCGGCCTGGGCCGAGGCGGTGCGCGGGATCGAGATGCCAGCCTGGCGGTAGACGTAGGACGTGAAGCCCGAGCAGTCGAAGCCGGAGGGCGTCGTGCCGCCGTAGACGTAGGGCACGCCGAAGAACGACTGGGCGATGCCGACGATGCCGGTGGCGCTGGGGTTGGGCGCGACGTTGAGGGCAGCGCGCGTGGTCGAGCCGGAGCGCGACGCGCGCTCCTGTGCGGCCTCCCGCTCGGCGGCAGCCTTCGCGGCGGCCTTCTTCTCGGCACGCTCCGCCTTGACCTTGACGTCCTCGATGACGACGGGCTTGACCGTGGCCTGCTTGAGGGCGGGCTTGGCGTAGCCGATCGCCGACAGGGCGTTGCCGGCCTTGAGGGTGCCGACGGCCGGGCCGACGGCCGCAGGGCCGGCGGCGGCGCTGCTCGTACCGTCAGCGGCGTTCGCCGTGCCGGCGAACGAGGCGACGAGACCACCGGAGGCCGCGACGATGGCGGCACCCTTCACGGCGGGCTGGGCCGACTCCTTGGCGATCGTCTTGAGCTCCGAGATCGCGTTGAAGCGACCGGGGGCGCGGTGGCGCCCGGGAACGTTCTGAGCCACGTTTGACCTCTCGACGCCTACGAGGTGAGCTGTCGGGTTCGGGCTGGAGGTACTGCCCGGCCTTCGCTCGGACCAGGTTCGGTCCACGGAGGGCTTCACCCCGAGGGCGTCTCTCGACGCCCGGAGAAAGTGGTTCCCCCGCTCCTGCCGTGCGGTTCGTACTGAGCCTCAGGTCGATGGCAGGACTAGGCGGTCCGACCCGGGGCACTCACTCGACGGGGAGAGCAAGTTCGCCCACCGTACCCAAGTCCATGGGCCTTGTCACCTTCGAGTTCCCGGAAGTCAAAGAAATTTCAGCGACGCCAGGAAGGGCTCGGACGAGGTGTGGCAAGGCATGCCAAAACGACCCCGCAGACCGGGGCAAACCCTGCCGGACACGGCGTGTTCAGGCCGCCTGGCAGAAGACGTGGACGGCGACGTCGTCGGGCAGGGACACGCCGGTGGACGGCTCGCTGCCCTCGCGGACGGCCAGGACCCGGCCACCGTCACGGACGACCTCGACACGCGCCCCGGGCACGACACCGGCGCTCGTCAGCAGCGCGAGCGCCTCGGGGTCGACCTGCACGGGCTCGCCGATGCGGCGGATCGTCACCACGGCCGGGGCGTCGCCGACGGCGGCGGTCAGCGTGCTGAGGCCCGTCAGGAAGTCCTCGTCCTGACGCACCCCGAGCTCCTCGAGACCGGGGATCGGGTTGCCGTAGGGCGACTCGAGGCCCTCGCCGATGAGCCCGAGGATCTTGCGCTCCACCTTCTCGGACATGACGTGCTCCCACCGGCACGCCTCGTCGTGGGCGTACTCCCACTCGAGGCCGATGACGTCGACGAGGAGCCGCTCGGCGAGGCGGTGCTTGCGCATGACCCGGGTCGCGAGCAGCCGGCCGTGGTCGGACAGCTCGAGGTGCCGGTCGCCCGAGACGGCGACGAGACCGTCACGCTCCATGCGGGCGACGGTCTGCGACACGGTGGGGCCCGAGTGGCCGAGACGCTCGGCGATGCGCGCGCGGAGGGGAACGATGCCCTCCTCCTCGAGCTCGAAGATGGTGCGCAGGTACATCTCGGTGGTGTCGATCAGGTCCGTCACGGTCATACCTTCTCAGAGTCGGAGAGCGGTCAGGGACCGCTCGTGGCCGGTCCTGTCGCGGGCCCGGTCGTGGGGCCGGTCCTCGGGCCCCGGGTCGGGTCGTGCCGCGGCACCCAGATGCGCAGCCAGCCCGCCCCGACGACGGCCCCCACGCCGAGCACGACGGCGGAGGCGCCGAGCGACATGATGGCGCTCAGCCCTGACAACGCCAGAGGGCCCGCCGCCCTTCCCACGTCCGCGCAGAGGCGCCAGCCGCCGAGGAACTGCGCCCGTCCGTCCGAGGGCGACGCGTCGGCTCCCAGGGTCATGATGAGCCCCGCGCCGAGACCGTTGCCGAGGCCGAGCACCGCGGCCGCGGCCGTCACCGCGACGAGGCTCGTCGCGAGCGGCAGCAGCATCATCCCGAGGCCGAGCACGAGCATGCTCGGCACGGCTGCCGCGACTCGGCCGTGGCGGTCCATGAGCCAGCCCGACGGGTAGAAGAGCGCCATGTCGAGCGCGCCGGCGACGCCGAAGACGAGTGACGTCTGCGCCGGGGTGAAGCCGACCGACTCGGCCCACAGCGGGACGAGGGCCTCGCGGATGGCACGCGCACCAGCCACGCACATCGCCCCGGTGCCGAGCGTCAGGAGCACGTGCCGGTGCTGGAGGAGCACCGAGGCCACGCTGCGGGGCGGGCCGCCGCCGGCTACCCGGTGCGCCGACCCGGTGATGTCCGGGGCGAGGAGGACGAGGACGAACGCGGCGAGGCTCGCGACCGCGCCGACGGCATACGCCGCCTCCGTGCCCCACCGCACGATGACGAGCGAACCGATGAAGGGCCCGACGAAGTAGCCGATCCGGTGCACGCCGCCGAGCGTCGACAGCGCCCGCGCACGCATCGCCACCGGCACGGCCTCCGTGAGGTAGGCCTGCCGGGCCAGGCCGAAGAGGGAGCCGGCGAGGCCGATGACGAGCACGCCGGCGAAGAGCATGACGAGACCGCCCGCGAGCGCCGCCACGAGCATGCCGACTGCCTCGATGACGGCGGCGACGAGCAGCGCCCGCCGCTCACCGATGCGCGCCGCGAGCGCACCCGACGGCAGGTCGCCGAGCAGCTGGCCGACGCCCAGCATCGCGACGAGGAGCGCGGCCACCCCGACCGAGGCGCCGAGCTCGCGCGCCGAGACGGCGATGATCGGCGACACGGCGCCGGCCCCCGTCGAACCGAGAAGCGTCGGCCCGTATGCCGACAGGGCGATGGCGCGCAGGCTGCCCCGGCGCCCCTGCGCACCGTCCCCCCGAATCTCGGTCACGCCACAGGACCCTAACGATCGGGTTACTCGGGTGGCCGGGCCGACCAGCCGACGAAAGCATTGGGGCGTGGCCAGGACTCAGAGGACGAGCAGACCGAGGGCGGTGGAGGCGGCGTTGGCGGCGATGACCGCGAGTGCCAGCGTCACCGCGTCCTCGCGACCCCTCACGCGCCACCACCAGCAGAGCAGCGCCGTCTCCACGACGGCGACGACGACCTCCGCCCCCGCGAGCTGCCACGGCGACCCGAAGCCGGTCGACACGGCATACAGCACGGGGTGTGTCACGACGTTGACGCCGACCGCGCCGACGAGCGCGCGGCCCCAACCGGCCCAGCCCGCGGCCCGTGCGAACGCGACGAGCACCGGCACTTCGACGGCGAACGTCAGCACGAGGGCCTGTAGGGCCGGGAGGCTCACCTCGTGACCGCCGAGACCCGGCCGGGTGGCTCGGTGTCCGACACGCCCGCCCCGTCCGTGGCCGTGCATCGCTCCGGCACCATCACGCTCCTCGTGCTGACAGCCGTCGGCCTCTCGCTCGCGATCGCGCTCGGGGCGCCCATCGCGACCGCCGTCATCGGCCTCATCCTCTTCGGCATCCTGCACAACCTCCTCGAGATCCGCTACGTCATGGGCCGCTTCTCGGGTCTCCTCGGCCGGCCGTTCCTCGAGCTGCTCCTCGCGCTCATCAGCGGCATCGTGGTCTGCCGGCTCCTCGCGGGAGTCATCGGGCGACCCGCACAGCTCGCCGAGATCGTCCTCGGCTACGCCATCCTCGCGGCCGCCGCCCGCCACGGGTTGGACGGCCGGCGACGCGTCGCGGCGTGGGCCGTCATCGGAGCCGCGGCGGCCGTCTCGCTGAGCTTCCCGACGTACTACTTCGTCGTCCTGACCCACCTCCACAACGTCGTGCCCCTCTTCTTCCTCTGGGAGTGGTCGCGTCGCATCACCTCCCGCCGCGGACGCCGGGCGTTCCGCGCCGTCCAGCTGCTGTGGGTCGTCGCGATCCCGGCCGTGATCCTGCTCGGGCTGCTCGACGGGTCGCTGAGCGCCGACCCCGGGATCGTGCGCAGCGTCGTCGGTGACGGGCAGACGGTCCTGGCGGCGAGCTCCCCACCGAGCGCCTCGGCGACGGTGCTCGGGATGCGCTTCCTCACCGTCTTCGCGTTCATGCAGACGATGCACTACGTCGTGTGGGTCGCCCTGCTGCCCCGCGTCGCGCCGGACGCGTCGGCGGCCTTCGAGGCGCGCGTGCCGTGGGTGACCGGACCCCGGCTGTGGGCCGCGGGCTTCGTGGCGGCCGCGCTCTTCGCCGTCCTCTTCGGCCTCGACTTCGCCCAGGGCAAGGCGTTGTATGCCGCCCTGGCGAGCTACCACGCCTACCTCGAGCTCCCGGTGCTGCTGGCCCTGCTCGTCGGGGCGCGGAGCCTGTCCGCGCCGGCCGGCAGTGCCGGTCCGCGTCGCGACAGCGCCGGCTCCGGGACGCCGCCGACCCCGCCCACGCCGCTGCCGCCGGCCGGCGGCGGGTCGCGTGGCGCCGACCTGCGGCCCGAGGCGACCGCCGCGGTCGCCCCGGAGCCCGAGGTGGGTCCGTGACACCGGGCGTGCTCATGGCCGCACCGGCCGACGCCGCTGCGCCGCCCGAGAACGCCTGGGGTCCGATGCTCGTCGTCGCGCTCGTCGTCCTGGCGATCGTGGCGGTGATCGTCGCCCTCGGCCGCATCACGCGACGGCGATCGTCCGGGAAGGTCCGTGGCAGCGCGAGGGACGAGGTCGCGGGCGAGGTCGCGGACGAGGGCGCCGACACCGGGCCGGCGGACGAGACGACGAGCGACCCGCTGCCCACCGAGCCGGCTCCGGACGGGCCGCAGGACCCCGACAAGCCGTCGGTGTAAAAGGTCTTGCCGCCGCTCGGGGCCCGACGTACGGTCGTGACATCGAAACCGAAGGGAGGTGATCCGAGAAGTGATTTCTTCCGGAGCGTGTGAGGTGGCCACGCGATAGCCGCGTCCCCATCCACACCCAGGGATGAAGCAGGGCAGTCCGACACGTCGGGCTGCCCTGTTCCGTGTCCCTCACCGGACGGGTCCACCCAGCAGTCGAACGCAGCTTTCGGGGCGGTGGGCCGGCCGGGAGAGGGTCAGGGCTGGAGGCGCAGTCGCGTCCACGAGTCGGGGTCGGCGAGGTCGCCGTCACCCGTGCGGCGGAAGACGATCCGGTCGTGCAGGCGGTTGCGCCGCCCCGCCCAGAACTCGACCTCGTCGCACACGATGCGCCACCCGCCCCAGAAGTCCGGCACCGGCACGTCGTGGTCGCTGCCCGTGTCGGGGAAGCGCTCCAGCACCTCCTGCCATCTGCGCTCGAGCTCGGCCCGGTCGGCCGCCGGGCGCGACTGGTCGGACGCCCAGGCCGACAGGCGCGAGCCGTAGGGCCGGGAGTCGAAGTAGGCCTCGACCTCGTCGCGGCCGACGAGCTCGGCGGTGCCGCGGAAGCGGATCGCCCGGTAGATGGCCGGCCACGTGAGGGCGGCCGCGACGCGAGGGTTGCTCCGGAGGTGCTCGCTCTTGGCCGAGCCGAGGTTGGTGACGAAGCCCGGACCCCGCTCGTCGAAGAAGCGCATGAGGACGGTGCGCACGTCGGGGGTGCCCGTCGCATCGACGGTGGCCACCGAGATGGCGGTCGGCTCGGGCACGTCGTCGCGGTCGTCGGCTGCGGTGAGAGCGGCATCGACCCAGGCCTTGGCCTGCAGGTAGGGCGACGCGGCCACGTCGGACTCGACGAGGCCTTCGCCGGAGTAGTCGACGCGAGGCACTGCGGCGAGGCCCTCCCGGGCCGGCTGGCGGGGTGAGCTGTCCATGACCCCCACACTAGGGTTGACCCGAGAAGGTCCGCGCGGACGTCAGGCCACGGCGCGCGCGGGCCCGGCGACAGCCCCGGCCGCCCGGGGCGCTGTGAGGAGTCACCAACGATGGCAGGCAAGGGCAAGCTCGTCACCCAGACCGTCAAGCTCGGCATCAAGTACGGCCCCCAGATCTGGGTGGCCACGCAGGCTCTGCGCGAGCCCGCCAAGGAGGCGGCCAACAAGGCGATCTCGAGCGAACGCGCCCGGCGCCAGGCGATGGCGCACGCCAAGTCGCTCGCCGACGGCAGCATCCTCAAGGTCTACAAGGGCGACGCCGCCCACTGGGTCGTCTTCAGCGGCGACGAGGCGGTCGGCGTGCACCCCGAGACCGACATGCTGCTCCCGGCCCTCGTCGAGCGCGCCGACCTGACGAAGCGGATCCGCCCCGACGACAAGGTCAAGGCCACCGACCGCGCCAAGGACGCCGCCACCGCGGCCCTGCGCCGGGCCAAGCCCAACCAGATCAACTGACCACCGCGCCCTACGTCACTGCTGCACCCCACGCAGCAGTGACGTAGCCGTCAGACCCCCACCGCCCGCCGGGTGACCAGGCCCACTCGCTACGTCACTGTTGCACCCCAT
>NZ_LMSW01000001.1:702061-702126 GCF_001429645.1 Terrabacter sp. Soil810 | reverse complement strand
GCCGCCGGACCCCCACCGCCCGCCGGGTGACCAGGCCCACTCGCTACGTCACTGTTGCACCCCAC
>NZ_LMSW01000001.1:371958-702055 GCF_001429645.1 Terrabacter sp. Soil810 | reverse complement strand
GCCGCCGGACCCCCACCGCCCGCCGGGTGACCAGGCCCACTCGCTACGTCACTGTTGCACCCCGTGCAGCAGTGACGTAGCTCGCCGAGGCCCCGGGCGGGCCGCGGGCGCTCAGTCGGCGATGACGATGCCGAGCTCGAGGGCGAGGGCGTCGGCGAGGTCGACGACCTGCATGCGGCTCATCGTCGCGCCCTTGAGCCCGGCCAGGCCGACCGGCGAACGGAGCGTGGCCCCGGAGAGGTCCAGGGCGGCATACCTCCCGCGACCGAAGGTCGGCGACACGAGCGTGCAGCCCTCGAAGGTCAGCCCGTCGACAGTCGCCTCCTGCAGGTCCAGCTCGACGACGACGCAGTCGACGAAGGCGACGTCCTTGAGCCGGGCTCCGCGCAGGTTGAGGAAGTCGACCTTGCCGCCGCGCACCGTGACGTCACGCCACGTCGAGCCCCACGCGGACACGGCCGCGAGCCGGCACCCCTCGATAGTCATCTCGACGAGGCTCGCCTCGGCCAGGGTCAGCCCGACGCCCCCGACGCGCTCCCACTCGCACTCCGACCAACGCGAGCCCTCGAGGTGCGACTCGTCGAGCGTGCCACCGAGCAGCGAGCACTCGAGGAACGTGTGACCCTCGGCGTGGGCCCGCGTGAAGTCGGTGCCCTCGAAGCGGACGGCGTCGTGATGTTGGTCTCGGGTGCTGAACACGGCGTCACGAAAGACGGTCTGGTCGGCGGCTGACGGCATACGGTGAGTCTGTCAGCCGGGACCGACGCCCATCCTCCGCGTCCCGGCTGCGGCCTCCACACCGCGGTGGTACCGCCTGCACAGCAAGGACCCTCATGGCAGACAGCACGCCCGACCCCGACTTCAAGCCCGGCCTCGAGGGCGTCATCGCCTTCGAGTCGACCATTGCAGAGCCGGACAAGGAGGGTGGGTCGCTGCGCTACCGCGGCGTCGACATCGACGACCTCGTCGGGCACGTCGACTTCGCCCACGTCTGGGGCCTGCTCGTCGACAACGAGTTCGACCCGGGGCTGCCGCCCGCCGAGCCCTATCCCCTGCCGGTGCACACCGGGGACGTACGCGTGGACGTCCAGTCCGCGCTCGCCATGCTCGCGCCGGTGTGGGGTTTCAAGCCGACGCTCGACATCGACGCCGACGAGGTGCGCGACAACCTCGCCCGCGCCGCGGTCATGGCCCTGTCGTTCGTCGGGCAGTCGGCCCGGGGGCTCGACAAGCCGATGGTGCCGCAGAGCGAGGTCGACAAGGCCCGCACCATCACCGAGCGGTTCATGATCCGGTGGCGCGGCGAGCCCGACCCGAGGCACGTCGAGGCCGTCGACGCCTACTGGGTCTCGGCCGCCGAGCACGGCATGAACGCCTCGACGTTCACCGCCCGCGTCATCACCTCGACGGGCGCCGACGTCGCCGCTGCGCTCTCCGGCGCCGTCGGTGCGATGTCCGGCCCGCTGCACGGCGGCGCGCCCTCGCGTGTGCTCCACATGCTCGACGGGGTCGAGCAGCAGGGCGACGCGACGGCCTACGTCAAGGGCGTCCTCGACAAGGGCGAGCGCCTGATGGGCTTCGGCCACCGCGTCTACCGCGCCGAGGACCCGCGCGCCCGTGTGCTCCGGTCCGCCTGCGAGCGTCTCGGGGCACCGCGCTACGAGGCAGCCGCGGCGCTCGAGAAGGCCGCCCTCGACGAGCTGTACGCCCGCCGGCCCGACCGCGTGCTCGCGACGAACGTCGAGTTCTGGGCCGCGGTCATCCTGGACTTCGCCGAGGTGCCGCCGTCGATGTTCACGCCGATGTTCACGTGTGCGCGCACGGCCGGCTGGTCGGCGCACATCCTCGAGCAGAAGCAGACCGGCCGGCTCATCCGACCGTCCTCGCGCTACATCGGCGAAGGTCCGCGCAAGCCCGAGGACGTCGCCGGCTGGACGCCCGACATCTCCCACTGAGGGCACGCCCTCGGGGGCCGTTTGCCGTCTCGAGCGTAGCCGGGACGTCGTGCACCCACGCTCCTATGCTGGGAAGCAGGCTGCGGCCGTCCGTCTGCCAACGTCGTGGCCACCCGAGGTGCCGCCATGCCCGACTCATTCGTCCACGATCGCGACGTCAAGCGTCTGCTCGAAATCCTCGAGGACGCCCACGAGCTGGACGCGGACGACCTGTTCTATGCATCCGTCCTCGACGAGATCAGCGAGCTCGTCCCAGCGGACCAGGTGACGTTCCAGGTCAATGCCTGGCATCGAGGCTTCGGCTCGCTCGTCGAGGTCTCGTCAGGCCAACGTGACCAGTACTCCATCCAGGTCGAGGACATCGCGAACGACCCCCTGTTCGGGCCCGACGGATGCGGTGCCCTGTCGGCGGTCCACGGCTACACGGGGGTGACCTGCGAGACCGATGCCGGCTCGACCGGTCCGGTTCACGAGCTCATCGCCTTCATGTCGCCGCTCGGTGAGTTCGACCGCCGCTCGCTGTTCTTCCGCCACGGCGGACCCGTCTTCTCGGACCGTGAGCAGGACCTCCTGCGGCTGGCCCGCCCTCACCTCGCCGAGCTGCACCTGCGCCGGGTCTCGGAGCAGCGCGGGGCGCCGCGCCTGACCACCCGGCAGTGGGCCATCATGCGCCTCGTGGCCACCGGCGCGACCAACGCGCAGGTGGCGCACCAGATGGGCATCGCCGAGGGGACGGTGCGCAAGCACCTCGAGAACGTCTTCGTCCGGCTCGAGGTCTCGAGCCGGATGGAGGCCGTGAACATGGTGTTCCCGCACTGAGAGGACGGCACGACCGGGCGATCGGCGATGTCCGGGCAGCGGGCGCCGGACCGCTGCCCCGCGACGATCAGGCTGGCAGGTGGTGGTGGCTGTGCCGCCAGGCGACGGAGTACACGAGGCCCGCGGCCGCGACCACCGCGACGGCGAGCGCCAGCACGAGCATCCAGCTCACCGACCCGCCGTCGGCCGCGGGTCCGGTTGACGTCGTGCCCGCGTCCGGCCACAGACCCGAGCGACCTCGCGACTCGTCGCGGAACTTGCTTGCGAACGCCTGCGTGGCGCCGACGACCGACCCCGCGAGGACTGCGCTGATCGCTGCGACCAGGCGTAGAACGTGGTGCTTGAACATGATCTGCTTCTCTCCTATGGGGACGTGTGCTCCACGCCCGCGATCCCCCGACGTCCACGCCGGCGCTCCTCGCGCCGGTGACGGCTGGTCCCCCCATCCCGCCACTCATCGAGCGTGCGCCCGGCCCGCAACCGAGGGGAATACGACCTTCCGCGTACTGCCGGTCGTCGACCGGCTCTGCGAAGCCGTCCGCGCACACACCCCTGCCCGCCGTGTGGGCGTCCACACACCGAGCAGCGATGTCCAAGGGGTGGGCACGTGAGGTTCAATGGCGGCGGTGACAACGGCGTCATCCGACCTCAACACGTCCGCCACGTGCCCGTAACGTGGCCGCACTTCGCAAGGGTGAATCCGTGACCGAAGCACCAGCCGTGACCCAGCCCATCACCATCCCGGCCGAGCTCCTGCCCGCCGACGGACGGTTCGGCTCCGGACCCTCGAAGGTCCGCCCCGAGCAGCTCGACTACCTCAGCTCGCTGGGTCGCACGGTCCTCGGCACGTCGCACCGCCAGGCACCGGTCAAGAACCTGGTCGGCGAGGTCCGCCAGGGCCTGCGCGACCTCTTCTCCCTGCCCGACGGCTACGAGATCATCCTCGGCAACGGCGGCTCGACCGCGTTCTGGGACATCGCCGCCTTCGGCCTCGTCCGCGAAAGGTCGCAGCACCTGGCCTTCGGCGAGTTCTCGAGCAAGTTCGGCAACGTGACCGCGGCCGCCCCCTTCCTCGGCGACGCCACGATCATCAAGGCCGACCCGGGCACGCTCGCGACGCCGCGGGCGGAGGCCGGCGTCGACGTCTACGCGTGGCCGCACAACGAGACCTCGACCGGCGTCATGGCGCCGGTCCAGCGCGTCGAGGGCGCCGACGACGACGCCCTCGTCCTCATCGACGCCACGTCGGGTGCCGGCGGCCTGTCGGTCGACATCACGCAGACCGACGTCTACTACTTCGCCCCACAGAAATGCTTCGCCTCCGACGGTGGCCTCTGGCTCGCCGCCTTCTCCCCCGCCGCGCTCGCCCGCGTCGACGAGATCGCCGCGACGGGCCGCTGGATCCCCGACTTCTTCAGCCTGCCGACGGCCGTCGACAACTCACTGAAGAACCAGACCTACAACACGCCCGCCCTCTCGACGCTGGCGCTGATGAAGAGCCAGCTCGACTGGATGAACGGCAACGGCGGGCTCGAGTTCACGACCGGCCGCACCCGGGACTCCTCGAGCCGCCTCTACGGCTGGGCCGAGCAGACCGACTGGACGACGCCGTACGTCGCGGACCCGGCCGCCCGCTCGCAGGTCGTCGGCACGATCGACCTCGACGACTCCATCGACGCCGCGGCCGTGGCCAAGACGCTGCGCGCCAACGGCATCGTCGACGTCGAGCCCTACCGCAAGCTCGGCCGCAACCAGCTGCGCGTCGCGATGTTCCCGGCCGTCGACCCCGAGGACGTCACGAAGCTGACGCAGGCCATCGACCACGTCGTCGCCGCCCTGGGCTGAGTCCCGGGCCGCGTCGCCCAGCTCGTCCCGAGAGGGCCGGCTCCCGTGTGGGGGGCCGGCCCTCTCGCACGGCCGCGCCGCACCGACGCGTGACCTTTCGGGACGTCCCTCGTTGATCCCGGCAGACCGCCAATGGGGGCGGCGTCGCATCCGAGGAGTCACCATGGTCCGCATCGTCCGCGCAGGCACCACAGCGCGCCGGGTCGCTGCAGCCGTACCGGTCATCGCCCTGGCCACGGCCGGCATCGCGTTCGCCGCCACCCGCGGCACCGACGCCGTCACCCCGACGTCGGCGATCACCGTGCCCGACCAGGCCATCACCGACGGCAGCCCGCTCTACCCGCAGGCCGGTCCCGCGCCGGCGCCGATGCAGCTGCCCCCGATCTACCAGACGTTCACCGAGGACTACGCCCGAGTGGACGTCCCGGCGGCGTCACGCGGTGCCATCTCGGCCATCGACTCTCTCGCCCCGGTCCGTTTGGACGCCGACGGCATACCGGCGGTGGCCGTCACGGCCTACCAGCGCGCGGCCGGCGTGCTCGGCAGCATCAAGCCCGGGTGCGGCATCGACTGGGCGGTGCTCGGCGCCATCGGGCGGGTCGAGAGCAACCACGCACGCTTCGGTGGCAACGTCCTCGACGCGAGCGGCATCGCCCGCCCGGGCATCATCGGCATCCCGCTCGACGGCTCGCGCGGGACAGCCCGCATCACCGACACCGACGGCGGGGCCCTCGACCGCGACGCCGTCTTCGACCGCGCCGTCGGCCCGATGCAGTTCATCCCGACGTCGTGGTCGATGGCCGGTCGCGACGGCGACGGTGACGGCTTCGCCAACCCGCAGAGCCTGACCGACGCCGTCACCGGCGCGGGAGTGCTGCTGTGCTCGGGCGGTACCGACCTGCGACAGCCGGGTGCGGCCTACCGCGCCGTGCTGCGCTACAACCACTCCGACTCCTACGTGCGCACGGTCCTCTCCATCGCGGACGCGTACCGCCGCGGCGTGACCGTGGTGCCGATGAGCGCGATCCCCGCCGCCCGCCCCGCCGCCGGAAGCGGCTCGGCCACGCCCGAGGGCTCGGGCTTCGCGTATGCCGGGTCGCCGGCCCCCCGTTCGACGGCTTCGCCGAGCGCACGCCCCACACCGAGCTCCTCGGCGAAGCCGTCACCCGCACCGTCCAGCACCTCCAAGTCCTCAGCCTCGCCGAAGCCGTCGGCACCGTCGAAGCCGAAGCCCGGCTCCCCCGGTCTGCCGATCCCGCTGCCCTCCGTGCCCGGCGTGCCGCTCCCATCCCTCACGGTGCCGCTCCCGTCCGTGACGAAGCTGCCCGTGCCGACCATCCCGGCCGAGATCGTGCGGCTGCTCGCGCTGCCCCACCTGCCGCTGCTCAGCGGCGACCCGAAGGACCTCGTCCGGGTGCTCGACCCGCTGACGGCCAAGGTCGTCTGCATCCTCGACGCCAAGGTCGTGACGTGTCCCACCGGAGGTCTGCTCGGCTGACCGGGGCACCCGTCGGTCGAGCAGCACCCCTCACACGGAAGCGGCCACCCATCCGGGCGGCCGCTTCCGTCGTCTCCGTTGCCTTGTCTCCGCGGGCGGGCTCAGGCGCCGGCACCCGCGATCGGCGGCGCCGAGGCGTCCGCACCCGCGCTGCTCGCCTCACGACGGAGGTACTCCTCGATGTTCTCGACGTCGGCACGGTTGCGCTGGACGACGGTCAGCAGGTCGGACATCGAGCTGACCTCCTCGACCTGCTCCTTGATGAACCACTGCATGAACTGGTCGGACGCGAAGTCGTGCTCCTCGCGGGCGACGGCGGTCAGCGCGTTGATCTGGTCGGTGACCCGCTTCTCCTGGGCCAGGGCCAGCTCGACCGGCTCGACGATGTCGGCGAAGGCGTTGGTCGGTGCACCCACCCCTGGGATCGCCACGGTCGAGTCCGTGTCGAGGAGGTACTGGACCATCATCATCGCGTGGTCGCGCTCCTCGAGCGCCTGACGGTAGAACAGCGCCGCCATCTGCGGCATCGTCAGGGTGTCGTAGTAGACCGCGATCGCGACGTACTGCTGGTGGGCGGCGTACTCGTGGCCGATCTGCTCGTTGAGCAGGTCGACGAACCTCTGGGCGGCCATGGTGGCTCCTCCGCACTGGTCTCGACGGGTGGGGCAGACGCCCATCCTAGGGACGCGGCGCCGACTGGTCCGCGCCGGCCGCCCACCCGCCGGTCGCCCACCCGCCACCCGCCGGTCGGTCAGCGGTTGACGAACGCGGCGATGACAGCGATCGCGATGAAGAGCACAAGCGCCGCGACGGTGATGCGGTGGCGGAACTTGAAGTTCACTTGGTCACCTCGGAGGTGGCGGGCACCACCGAGGCGAGCTGGATCCGGAGTCGGGGGCGCCGCTGGGTCTGGATGGTCACCGCGACATTCTGCCGACGTGCGACCCAGAGGCCAACCGCGACGAGGCTGAGGCCCACGGCGATGGTGCCGATGGCGATCGTCCAGCGCGGCCCCCAGGCGTCACCGATCCAGCCGATGACCGGGGCACCGACGGGCGTGCCACCCATGAAGATCGCCATGTAGAGCGCCATGACCCGCCCACGCATCATGGGGTCCACGCTGACCTGGACCATGGCGTTGGCCGTGGTCAACGCGGTCAGGGCGGCGAGGCCCGTCGGCACGAGGTAGACGGCGAACATCACGTAGTTCGGCGCCGTGGACAGCAGGGCCGTCGACACGGTGAAGCCGGCGAGGGCGACGAGGAGCACCCGCATCCGGGGACGGGCGCGCCGGGCCGAGAGCAGGGCGGCGGTGAGCGAGCCGATGGCCATGATCGAGCCGAGCAGGCCGTACTCCCCCGGGCCCTTGTCGAAGACCTTCGTGGCCATCAGGGCCATCGTGAGCTGGAAGTTCATGCCGAACGTCCCGAGCACGAAGACGAGCGCCATGATGAGCACGAGGTCGGGCCGGCCCTTCACGTAGCGCAGGCCCTCGCGGATCTGGCCCTTGCCGCGGGCGCGCGGTGAGGGCGTCAGCAGGCTGGTGTTCATCCGCAGCAGCGCCACGAGCACGAAGACGAACGTCGCGGCGTTGACGTAGAGCGCGGGAGCGATGCCGAACCACGCGATGACGAGGCCGGCGACGGCGGGGCCGACGAGTCGGCCGAGGTTGAACGACGCGCTGTTGAGGGCGACCGCGTTGGGCAGGTGCTCGGTGTCGACCATCTCGGAGACGAACGTCTGCCGGGCCGGGTTGTCGACGGCCGTCGCGACGCCCTGCAGGAACGCGAGGGCGTAGACGTGCCAGAGCTCGACGACGCCGGCCGCGGTGAGCACCGCGAGGAGCAGCGCCGTGACGAGCAGCGCGGTCTGGGTGAGGAAGAGGATGCGCCGCTTGGGGAAGCGGTCGACGAGCATCCCCGCGAACGGCGCGAGGATGAGGAAGGGCAGGAACTGCAGTCCCGTGACGATGCCGAGCGCCGTCGACGAGTGGTCGGTCAGGACCGTGAGGACGAGCCAGTCCTGGGCCACGCGGCCCATCCACGTGCCGACGTTGGAGACGATCGCGCCGGAGGCGTAGATGCGGTAGTTCGGAATGGAGAGGGAGTGGAAGGTGGGGCTCATTCGCTGGCCACCTTGGCCAGCACGTCGGCGGCCCGCTGGAGCAGCTCCCGCTCCTCGTCGGTGAGCTGCTCGAAGCGCGACAGCATCCACTCGTCGCGGTGCCTGCGGATCCGCTTGAGTGCCTTGCGGCCCTCGGGGGTCAGCGACAGGATCACCTGCCGCCCGTCGGTGGGGTCGTCGGCCCGGGAGACGTAGGCACGCTCGACGAGCATGTTCGTCGTGCGCTTCATGCTCGGGGCCGAGACACGCTCGATGTCGGCGAGCTCGCTGTTGGTGCGGGCCGTGCTCTCGAGCCGGCAGAGCACCGAGAACTGGTGCGGCGGCAGCTCGCGGTCGGACTCGAAACGGACCCGCCGCGAGATGCGCATGCAGGCGAGTCGGATGTCGTTGGAGAGCGAGACGAGCTCGGCTCTGGAGAGCCGGCTGGTCGGGTGCTTGGAAGTCAAGGGCGGATCCTCGGAAGTGCAGTCTGGTGATACTTAGCCTAACTCATTACCTCGGCTAACCATTCCCAACCCTGGACAGACCGGGCACCGGCCGCGACGACGGTCGTACGCGGAAGGCCCCCTCCCGAGCGGGAGGGGGCCTTCACGGCATACGTTCTCGGGCGTTAGGCCGAGCGGACCGCCTGGTGCGGCAGCGTCGCTCAGGTGAGCATCGACTCGAGCGGAGCCTTGATGAAGTAGACGACGAAGAACGCGGCGACGATCCACAGGAGCGGGTGGATCTCGCGCTGCTTGCCACGGGCCATCTTCACGAGCACCCAGGCGATGAAGCCCGCTCCGATGCCGACGGTGATGTTGTAGGTGAAGGGCATGAGCACGATGGTGAGGAACGCCGGCAGCGCGATCTCCATGTCGTCCCAGTCGATGTTCTTCACCTGGGTCATCATGAGGAAGCCGACGATGACGAGCGCCGGTGCCGCCGCTTCGGAGGGGACGACCGCGAAGAGCGGGGCGAGGAACGTCGCGAGCAGGAAGAGCACGCCGGTAACGATCGACGCGAGGCCCGTGCGGGCGCCCTCCTCGACGCCCGACGCCGACTCGATGTAGGAGGTGTTGCTGCTGACGCCACCGGCGCCACCCGCGATCGCGGCGACCGAGTCGACGACGAGGATGCGGTCGGTGTGCGGCGGGTTGCCGTCCTCGTCGAGCAGCTTGGCCTCGGTGCCGATCGCGACGACCGTGCCCATCGTGTCGAAGAAGTCGGCGAGCAGGAGCGAGAAGACGAACATGAGGGCCGTGACGACGCCGATCTTCTCGAACGAGCCGAGCAGGCTGAACTGGCCGAGGATGCCGAGGTCCGGGGCGTTGGTGATCGAGTCGGGCAGCTTCGGCACGGTGAGGGCCCAGGCCGACGGGTTGGTCAGGGCGCCCTTGTCGTCGAAGACGCGCGGACCGATGGCGAAGATCACCTCGAGGACCATGGCGAGCACGGTCGCCACGACGATGCCGATGAGGATCGCGCCCTTGACCTTGCGGATGAGCAGGACCGCGATGAGGAAGACACCGAAGACGAAGACGAGGGTCGGCCAGCCGTCGAGGCTGCCGCCGATGCCGAGCTCGCTCGGGACCGACCCGGGTGTCGTGGGACGGCGGGCGAACCCGGCGTCGATGACACCGATGTAGGCGATGAACAGCCCGATGCCGACCGAGATCGCGACCTTGAGCGGTGCGGGGATCGCCTTGAAGACCGCCTTGCGGAAGCCGGTCAGCACGAGCACGAGGATGATGACGCCCTCGATGACGACGAGGCCCATGAGGTCGGCGAAGGTGATCTTGTCGGCCGAGTGGGTGATGACCATGCCGGTGATGAGGCCGTTGATGCCGAGCCCGGCGGCCAGCGCGATCGGGAAGTTCGCGACGAGGCCCATGAGGATCGACATGACGCCGGCGATGACCGCCGTGCCGACCGCGACGAGCAGCTTGCTCTCGGTCAGGTCGGTCGTGCCACCGATCATGGTGCCCGAGCCGTCGACGACGCCCGAGAGGATGATGGGGTTGAGGACCACGATGTAGACCATCGTGAAGAAGGTGACGAAGCCGCCCCGGACCTCGCGAGCGACGGTCGACCCGCGCTCGGTGATCTTGAAGAAGCCGTCGAGCCCGGTCTGTGTGGGCGCTTTGCGTGTATCCGTCGACATGGCGCACCACCCTAGTGGCGGCGCGTTTCGGCTGTGTGACGAGACCCTAGGCTGTCTGCGTGACCGACGAGACCACCCCCGACCTGCCGCCCGCGTCCGACCCGACGCCCGAGCAGATCGCCCCGCTGCCCGTGCCGATGCTGCGGATCATCGAGGTCGGGATGGCTGCGTGGGTCGTCGCGCTCGTCGTCATCCTCGTCGTGCCCGCCCTCCACGAGGGTGACCGCGACTGGTGGCCGTGGACGTGCGTGGCCGGATTCGTGCTGGGCGCCATGGGCTGGGTCTACGTGTGGCGCGGGCGCGGCAACGCGAGCGACGCCGCCTGAGACCCGGTCGCGCCCAGGGGCGGCAGCGGACCACCCGGGTATGCCGGGTGGCCGTCCCGTGGTCGGGCGACTGTCAGTCGGTGACGGGGTCGTCCGAGCCGTGCGACTCCTCGGCGGGCGCCTCGGCCGGCTTCTCGTCCAGCTCGGCTGCCGGCAGCTCGCCCGGCTCGTCGGCCGACGGCTCGTCGACCGACTGCTCGTTGGTGGCCGTCTCGTCCGTGACCGTGCCGGCCTGGGCCGCGCGCTCCGCCGGCTCGACGTCGACGGCGAACTCGTCGACGATCGGCTCGCCGATCGGCGGCGGCTCGGGGTGGTCCATGTCGGTCTCGGAGTGGGCCCCGCAGCCGTGGTCGAGCGAGACGACCCGGCCGTCGGAGGGGCTCCACTCGTTGGCGCAGACCCCGAAGGTCGCACGCAGCGCGCCCGCCATCGGCAGGAAGTAGCCGCACGTCGTGCAGCGCTCGGTCGCCTTGGTGGCGATCTCGGCCGTCGGACCGTTGTCGCCGGCGTACCACCGGCTCGCGGCGACCTCGCGACCCTCGGCCGACAGGACGCGGGGACGACCGAGTCCGAGCTCGAAGAAGGCCATCTGGTCGACGTCCTCCTCGCCCGTGGCCTCGAAACCGGCCTCGAGGTTGGGGTCGTCGTGACGGAAGGGCAGCACGTCGCCGGCACCGAGGTCGCCGGGAGCGAGCCGGTCGGCATACGGCAGCCACTCGGGAGCCAGGACGGCGTCGGGACCGGGCAGCAGGTTGGTCTCGCAGACCGTCGCCACCTTGGCGCGCGACACCCGGGCGACGCTGACGCCCCAGCGCCAGCCGCGGTAGCCCGGCGAGGTGCACTCGAACCAGTGCATGCCGAGGCGCTCCTCGAGCAGGTCCATGCCGAGGTGCGCGCCGACGGTTGCGGGCTCGGCGACCTCCTCGAGGACGCTGCGGGCGAGGTCGGACGCGGCCAGCAGCACGGCGTCCGTCTTGGGGGCGGTGACGGTCATGAGCTCACTTCTCCAGCTCGTCCGCGAGGCCGCGCAGGGCGCGTGCGACGTTGGAGGCGAGCTTGCGGTCTGGGCGGCGTCCGGCGCGGTAGCCGTTGCCGACGCCGTCGAGGAGCTGCACGACGTCCTCGATGATGACGGTGAGCTCCTCCTGCGTCTTGCGGGTCTGTGCGGTCTTGTTGGCGGCGACGGACTGGACCGGGTCGAGCACCTTGACCGACAGCGCCTGGGCACCCTTGCGGCCCTCGACGATGCCGAACTCGACACGCACGCCCTTCTTCAGGGTCGTGATGCCCTCGGGAAGCGCGTTCGCGTGCAGGAAGACGTCCGCGCCGGAGTCCTCGGAGATGAATCCGAAGCCCTTGTCCGCGTCGTAGAACCTGACCTTGCCAGTCGGCACAGTCCACCTCGTTCAGATCTCGGTCGGCCGCCTCACGGCACGACTCGATGGCGCTCCTTGCGCTCCGCTCCAGCCTAACGGCTCGGGGCAAGCCGGATTTCCCGCCGCGCAGGCGCCGGGCCTCCGATCGCGCGGCCCGCCGCCCTACGCTGGGGCATGCCCACGCCCCTGCACCTCGAGTCGTCCCGCGCCGTGCCCGTCGAGGTCGGCGACGCGTACGACCGCCTGCTCCCCCACCCGCTCACCGACCTCATGTCGCGGCGCTACGGGCTGCTCCCACCGATCCGGGAGGTGCGCGACCAGGGCGGACCGTGGGGCGAGGTGGGGCAGACCCGGACCATCGCCCTGGCCGACGGCGGCACGATGCGCGAGCGCCTGACCGAGGTCGTGCGGCCCGAGCGCTTCGACTACGTCCTCACCGACTTCACGGGGGCGTTCAGGCCCCTCGTGTCGCACGTCGACGGCCGGTGGGCCTTCGCGCCCGAGGGCACGGGCGTGCGCGTGACGTGGAGCTGGACGCTGCACCCGACGAGCACGTATGCCGCCCGCGTCCTGCCGCTCGTCGGCCGGATGTGGCAGGGCTACGCGCGACAGGCCCTCGAGCAGACGTCGGACGTGCTGCTGGGCCGCTGAGCCACCGGGCGGCCGGTCCGACCTGCCGAGCGGGCCCTGCGGTCCGGTCAGGACGGGGAGATGCCCCAGGTCCCGGTCCACTCCTCGCCCGGCGCGAGCACGACGAGACCGTCACCCGAGTTGAAGGCGTCGGCGGGGCAGCTCATCGGCTCGACGGCGATGCCGACCTCGCCCTTGCGGTCCTCGGCGATGGCGGTGAACACCTGGAGCCACGGGAAGGCCGCGTCGGCCCAGAGCGTCGTCGTGCGGTCGGCGGCGGCCACGGTGGCGCGCCACATGCCGTCGGCGTCGCGCAGGACGTCGGTGTAGGCCGTGTCGAGGCGGGCACCGCCGACGGGGCGGCGCTCGCGGAAGTCGTAGGGCGCGCCCGAGACCGGGCGGTTCGCGGCGGGCAGGAGGCGCTCGTCGACCTCGACCCACGTCGCGGCCGGGATGCGCAGCTCGACGTCGGGCAGCAGGGTGTCGCCGACGGCGAGGTAGGGGTGCGCGCCGTAGCCGAACGGGGCGGCCGTCGGTCCGACGTTGCGGGCTGCCGCCGTCACGACGAGGCCCGACTCGTCGAGCAGGTAGGTCGTGCGCAGGTCGAGGAAGTGGTCCCAGCCGGGCTGCGGGTGCAGGCGGTAGCCGACGGTCACGCGGTCGTCCTCGTGCTCGACGAGCTCCCAGAGCGCCCAGCGCACCAAGCCGTGGCTCGCGTTGCCGCGGGCGACCTCGGTGACCGACAGCTGGTGCTCGGTGCCCTCGAACGTGTAGCGGCCGTCACGGATCCGGTTGGGCCACGGCATGAGCTGCTGGCCGCGGCCCGACGCACAGGTCTCGTCGGCGGCATAGCCGGCCACGACGTCGACGCCGGCACGGGTCAGCGTGCGCAGCCCGCCGCCGACCTCGACGACGGTCGCCTCGAAGGGACCGTGCCCGATGGTCCACTGCTGCCCGGTCGGGTGGGCCGGGGCCGGCTCGGCGGGTGACGCCGGTGAGAGCGCGCTCATGGAGGCAACGCTAGCGGGCACGCGCCCGAGCGAGTCGGAGGCCACGTCAGGTGGGCAGTAGGTTGGGAGGATGGCCACCCCGAGCCGGAGCCTCGCCGACGACATCCGCGGCCGCAGCGACGCAGAGCTCATCGACCTCGTGCTCGCGCGCCCGGATCTCGCGCGCCCCGCGCCGGCCGACCTGACGAGCCTCGCCGCCCGGGCGGGCACCCGGGCCAGCGTGCAGCGCGCCGTCGAGGCGCTAGACCGGGGCCACCTCCAGGTGCTCGAGGCCGTCGTCGTCGCGGGCGACGCCGCCGAGCGCAGCGTGCTGCTGCACCTGCTCGGCACCGACGACGCCGGGACGGTCGACGCCATCGTGCAGGACCTCTGGCGCTCGGCGCTGGTCTGGCGCGGCGTCGACGGCGACCACGTCGTGCGCACGGTGCCCGAGGTGCTCGGCACGGCGGTTGCCGGCCTGGGGGCGCCGATGCGCGAGCTGCGCCCCTCGTCGCCGCCCGAGCACGCCGACCCCGACCGCATCCGGGCGACGGTCGCCGAGGCGCCCGACGACTCGCGCGCCATGCTCGAGCGGATGACGTGGGGGCCCGCCTTCGGCGTCCTGCCCGCCGCCGCCCCGGGTCGCACGACAGCCCGCTGGCTGCTCGAGCACCACCTGCTCGTCCCCGTGTCGACCGACCGCGTCGCGCTGCCCCGAGAGGTCGGGCTCGTGCTGCGCGAGGGCCGGCTGCACCGGTCGACCGAGCTGACCCCGCCCGACATCGAGGCCCGTCCCGTGTCGCTCGTCGACGCGGCAGCCGGCGGTGCCGCCAGCGAGTGCCTGACGCACGTCGACGAGCTCGCCGCCGCGTGGGGCGCCGACCCGCCCCGGGTGCTGCGCGCCGGCGGCCTGTCGGTCCGAGACCTCCGCGTCACCCAGATGTCCCTCGACCTCGACCCCGAGCACACCGCCTTCGTCGTCGAGCTCGCGTATGCCGCCGGGCTGGTCGCCGACGACGGCGAGGTCGTGCCGGTGTGGGCTCCCACGTCGGAGATCGACGAGTGGAGCTCGAGCGAGGCCGGGCACCGCTGGGCGACCTTGGCCGTGGCCTGGCTCGGGTCGACCCGGGCCCCGCACCTCGTGGGGCGACGTGGCACCGGCACCGGGCCGGCCAATGCGCTGGGCCCCGACGTCCAGTGGCCGGCGATCCGTGCGATCCGCCGCGAGGTGCTGCGAGAGCTCGCCTCGCTCGAGCCGGGCAGCGCGCCGGACCACGCCTCCCTGCGCGAGCGCCTGGCGTGGCGGCGGCCGAACCGGTCCGCTGCCGTGCTCGACGAGGCCGTCGAGGCGGTGCTGCGCGAGTCCGAGTGGCTCGGGGTCACCGGTCGCGGGGCCCTGTCCGAGGCCGGCCGCGCCCTCGTCGCCCCGCTCCTCCCCCTCCTCCCCGCGGTTCGAGGTGATCGCGCCACCCAGGCCGGTGGCGGGAACACCTCGAACGGCAAGCGCGCCGCCCGGGGTCGAGGTGATCGCGGGAGCGGCTCCGGTGGCGGGGTCACTTCGACCGAGCAGACGCCGCCGGAGGCGGGTGCCGTGGCCGAGGCCGTCGCCGCGGCGATGTCGGCGCACCTGCCCTCCCCCGTCGACCACATCCTCGTCCAGGCCGACCTCACCGCCGTCGCCCCCGGGCCGCTCGTCGGCGGTCTCGGTTCGTTCATGCGCCTCGCCGCCGACGTCGAGTCCCGCGGCGGTGCCACGGTCTACCGCTTCACCCCCGAGTCGGTGCGCCGGGCGCTCGACGCGGGGTGGACCGCGGCCGACTTCACCGAGACGGTGCGCCGGTCGAGCCGCACCCCGGTCCCGCAGCCGCTCGAGTACCTCGTCGCCGACGTCGCCCGCAAGCACGGCCAGACCCGCATCGGCGGCGCCGCGGCCTACATCCGCTCCGACGACGAGGCGGTCCTCGACACGATGCTCGCGTCCCGCGACCTCACTCCGCTGCGGCTCCGGCGTCTCGCGCCGACCGTGCTCGTGTCGTCGGCGGACCCCCGAGTCCTCGTCGACCTGTTGCGCGACAACGGCTTTGCACCCGTGCACGAGGGGCAGGACGGCGCTGTCGTCCACGCCGAGACGCCTCGCCGCAGGGCCGGTTCACGCCGCCGCGGCCCCGGCCCGATGGTCTCGCCCGTCGACCGGCCCTACACGCAGACGCTCGTCGACGGGCTGCGCGCTGCCGAGGCGACGGCCGACCAGCGCCGCGTCGAGGACGAGACCCGTCCTGGTCCACGCATCCTGGCGATGGACCCGGTCGTGACGCTGTCGCTGCTGCGTGACGCGGTCGCCGACCGGCACGGCGTGTGGATCGGCTACTCCGACGGCCACGGCGCCACGAGCCGCCACCTCATCCACCCCCAGAAGGTCGAGGGCGGACGGGTGCGAGCCACCGACGAGTCGGGCCACGAGAAGTCCTTCTCGGTGCACCGCATCACCGGCGCGACGCTCGAGAGCTGAGCAGCCTCGGTGGGCAACGACATCCGCGGAGGCCACCGGCCGGCATACGTGCTCCACGACCACCGGAAGCCGCGGCCGCACTTCGACCTGCGGCTCGAGGAGGACGGCGTCCTGCGATCGTGGGCGGTGCCCAAGGGGCTGCCGACGACGAGCCGGCACGACCGCCTGGCCGTCGCGGTCGACGACCACGCCATGGACCACCTCGACTACACCGACGAGCACAAGTCGGTCGCCGACACCGGGTGGTGGGAGGAGGAGTCGCGTGACGACCACCGGATCGTCTTCGTGCTCCACGGGCAGGACGGCTCGCGCCGCTACGCCCTGATTCGCACCGACCGCGACTGGCTGCTGCACCTCACCAAGGACCAGCCCCCGCCCTGACGCGCCACCTCCTACGTCCACCGTCGAAGGGCCAGGAACCGAGTCCCGGTTCGTGGCCCTTCGACGGTTGGGGTGGTCAGGCGCCGGCGAGGGCGCGCACGACGTTGCTCGGCGACGGACGACCCAGCCGGCCAGCCATCCACACCGACGTCTCGACGAGCGCGTCGAGGTCGACGCCGGTCTCGACCCCGGCCCCGTGCAGGGCCCACACGAGGTCCTCGGTGGCGAGGTTGCCCGTGGCGGACTTCGCGTAGGGACAGCCACCGAGGCCACCGGCCGCCGCGTCGACGACCGAGACGCCGTCGCGCAGGGCGGCCATCGTGTTGGCGAGCGCCTGGCCGTAGGTGTCGTGGAAGTGCACGGCGACACGGTCGGTGCCGATGCCATGCGTCCCGAGAGCCTCGAGGAGCCGGTGCACGTGGCCGGTGGTGCCGACGCCGATGGTGTCGCCGAGGCTGAGCTCGTGGCAGCCGAGGTCCATGAGCCGCTCGGCGGTGTCGACGACCTGGTCGATCGGCACCGGCCCCTCCCAGGGGTCGCCGAAGCACATCGAGACGTAGGCCCGCACCCACATGCCGTCGGCGAGCGCGCGCTTCACCACGGGCTCGAACATGGCGTACTGCTCGGTGACCGACCGGTTGAGGTTCTTCTGCGCGAAGGTCTCGGTGGCCGACCCGAAGATCGCGATGGCCGTGAGACCGAGCTCCTCGGCGCGGTCGAGGCCGCGCTCGTTGGGCACGAGGGCGGGCCGGCGGCGTCCCAGCCCGTCAGCACCGAGGCCGGCGAGCACCTCCTCGGCGTCACCCATCTGCGGCACCCACCTCGCCGGCACGAACGACGTCGTCTCGATGGTGCCGAGCCCCGCGGCCTCGAGGCGGCGGATGAACTCGACCTTCGTGGCAGCCGGGACGACCGTCTTCTCGTTCTGCAGCCCGTCGCGAGGACCGACCTCGTAGATCGTCACCTTCGGGGGCAGCCCCGTCGCCGCCTCGACCTGTGGGGATCGCATGCGCCCATACTGTCACCAGCACGCCCCACCCCCGGGCCGAGGTATCGGCTCGCACCGGGGCCCGACGGAATACCTCGACCCACGCTCGGAGTTGTCCCCACACGATGAATGACGGACCCCTGATCGTCCAGAGCGACAAGACCCTCCTCCTCGAGGTCGACCACCCGAACGCCGAGGCCGCACGCCGCGCCATCGCGCCGTTCGCCGAGCTCGAGCGCGCCCCCGAGCACGTGCACACCTACCGGATCACGCCGCTCGGTCTGTGGAACGCCCGCGCCGCCGGCCACGACGCCGAGCAGGTCGTCGACGCGCTCATCACCCACAGCCGGTATGCCGTCCCCAACGCGCTGCTCGTCGACGTGGCCGACACGATGGACCGTTACGGGCGCCTCACCCTCACCAAGGAGGGTCTCGCCGACAGCCCGGAGGGGACCCGTCTCGTGCTGCGCACGACGGACCGCCCGGTGCTCGAGGAGGTGCTGCGGCACAAGAAGATCAAGCCGCTCACGGGCGAGCGCCTCGACGACCTCGCCGTCGTCGTCCACCCGAGCGAGCGCGGCACCCTGAAGCAGGAGCTGCTCAAGGTCGGCTGGCCGGCAGAAGACCTGGCAGGCTACGTCGACGGCGAGGCCCACCCGATCGACCTCGACCAGGCCGACTGGCACCTGCGGCCCTACCAGCAGCACGCCGTCGACGGCTTCTGGCACGGCGGGTCGGGCGTCGTGGTGCTCCCCTGCGGTGCGGGCAAGACGCTCGTCGGCGCCGGCGCGATGGCCGCCGCCAAGGCGACGACCCTCATCCTCGTGACCAACACCGTCAGCGCGCGCCAGTGGAAGGACGAGCTGATCAGGCGCACGACCCTGACCGAGGACGAGATCGGCGAGTACTCCGGCGCCCGCAAGGAGATCCGCCCGGTCACCATCGCGACCTACCAGGTGCTGACGACGAAGCGGAAGGGCGCCTACGCGCACCTCGACCTGCTCGACGCCCGCGACTGGGGCCTCATCGTCTACGACGAGGTGCACCTGCTGCCGGCCCCGATCTTCCGCATGACCGCGGACCTGCAGGCACGCCGCCGCCTCGGCCTGACCGCGACGCTCGTGCGCGAGGACGGCCGCGAGGCCGACGTCTTCAGCCTCATCGGCCCGAAGCGCTTCGACGCGCCGTGGAAGGACATCGAGGCCCAGGGCTACATCGCTCCCGCGGACTGCGTCGAGGTGCGGGTCAGCCTCCCCGACGGCCAGCGGATGGCGTATGCCGTGAGCGAGCCGGAGGAGCGCTACCGCCTCGCGTCGTGCTCCGACGCGAAGCTGCCCGTCATCGAGAAGCTGGCCGAGCAGCACGCCGGCGAGCCGACGCTCGTCATCGGGCAGTACCTCGACCAGCTCCACGAGGTGGCCGAGCGGCTCGGTGCCGAGGTCATCACGGGCGAGACCACGGTCAAGGAGCGCCAGCGCCTCTACGACGCGTTCCGCACGGGAGAGATCACGACCCTCGTCGTCAGCAAGGTCGCCAACTTCTCCATCGACCTGCCCGAGGCGAGCGTCGCGATCCAGATCAGCGGCACGTTCGGCTCGCGCCAGGAGGAGGCCCAGCGGCTCGGTCGCGTCCTGCGACCCAAGGGCGACGGGCGCACTGCGCACTTCTACACGATCGTGAGCCGCGACACCGTGGACGCCCACTTCGCCGCGCACCGCCAGCGCTTCCTCGCGGAGCAGGGGTACGCGTACCGCATCGTCGACGCGGATGATCTGATCTGACCTATCGCCGCGCCCCACGAGAGCTGGGCTGACCGGCCGGGGCGACAGGCACGACACCGCACACCGTGCGGCGCTCAGATGGTGGCAAGCACCCGTCTGAGGTGCGCCCAGGCGGCGTCGGCCGGGCTACTCGCCGGCGTCGCCCTGCTGCGCGGACTTTCTCCGCTCGAGCAGCCAGTGCGCCTCGTGGGTGTCCGGGTTCCGCCAATCGCGCAGGCGGTACTCGAAACCCGGCAGCAGCACGATCGGGATCGGATCCGGCGACGCTGGGGCCACCGCCCCGACGACGATCTTCGCGTCGTTGGGGATGAACGGGGACTGTGCGACAACAGGTGTCGTCACGATCTCTAAGGGGTCTCCATAGGGGCGGGCCATTCGGCGCACGCTATCACAGTTGCCATTTGGCTACGCGATAACACATGGTAAGAAGCCTGATAGAAGCCTGATAGAGTAGCCACAGCGTCGGTTGCCAAAGGGCCGCCGGGCCCCCATGAAAGAGACCACGCAATGATGCGCAAGACCATCCTCGGCCTCGTGGCCATCGCCGCGATCGCCGCCCCGCTCGCCTTCGCCTCCTCGGCCAGCGCCGCCGTGTCCGTGAACGACGCCGGAGTCGGCCACGTCGACAAGAGCGACGTCCAGTTGGCACTCGGCTGGAACAACAAGGCATTCGACAATGGCGCTGGCACGCTCAACTTCACCGCCGGTGCCGAGAAGATCACCGTGGACTACCCGATGAGCTGCTTCAACCTGAACACCGGGGCGGTCACCAGTGGTGGCCACCGGCTGTTCGTTCAGTCCGGCATGGCCGCAGTCGAGGCGACTCCGGTGCTCAACCTCGGGAACGGCAGGCAGATCACCGGCTTCGACCTGAGCGGCAAGTCCACCGGCTTCACTCCGGCTGGCTCGACCGTGGTCCGCGACGTCACCTGCGGGGCGGACACCGTCCTCTTCATGAATGAAGGCTCGCCCACCCAGCCGGGCACTATGTCGGTGACCGGTGGCCTCAAGGTCAACGGCTTCGACCTGCCGAACACCCCGGTCGTGGTCCCGGCTCCCGTCCTCTGACCGAGCCGCATCACCGCAGCGCCCCAGACCTCCGGGTCTGGGGCGCTTTGCGTTCGTCTGGGCCGAGACCGTTGGCGGCAGGAGACTCGTCGTCATGCCGGTCGAGGCCGGGAACGGCGACCGCAGCACTCGCAGGCGAGGTGGTCGGGTGGAAGCTTGACGGCGTCGTCGAGCATCGTGGCTCGCAGCGCGTCGGCCTTTCTCGTCGGTCAGCGTGTGGCCCTTCGGACGGCCCGCCTCTGAGACCTCGGCTCTGTCTCATTCAGCGACTCAATTAGGTCAGATGTGCCTGACCTATTTACCATCGTCGTCGTGGGCAAGCTCAAGGCCAAGGACGTGGCGAAGCTCAAGCCGAAGTCCAAGTGCTGCAAGGACAGTCCGCGGTGCACGAAGTGCCCCGTGGTGATCAAGCGTCTGTGCGCGCAGGACTGCGCCTCGATGTGCGGCAAGGACTTCAAGAAGGCCCTGGCCAAGGCCCGCAGGCGCTGAGAATTCGGCGTTCCCAGCGAACTCCCAGCGAACACCCGGACACTGGGGCTGTGGACACCCAGACAGCGTCGGCACCCGAGGCCCGCCTGCTCGTCGTCGAGGACGAGCCGAACATCCGCGAGCTCCTCGCGACGTCTCTGCGCTTCGCCGGGTTCGAGGTCGAGACGGCCGGAGACGGCACGACCGCCCTCGCCATGGCCGCGGAGTCCGAGCCCGACCTCGTCGTGCTCGACGTCATGCTCCCCGACGTCGACGGCTTCGAGGTGACCCGGCGCCTGCGCGACCGCGGCCGCCAGCAGCCCATCGTCTTCGTCACCGCACGCGACGCGACGGGCGACAAGATCCAGGGCCTCACCGTGGGCGGCGACGACTACGTCACCAAGCCGTTCAGTCTCGAGGAGGTCATCGCCCGCATCCGGGCCGTGCTGCGCCGCACCCGCGGACAGGCCGACGACGGCGCGACGCTGCGCTTCCACGACCTCGAGCTCAACGAGGACTCGCACGAGGTGCGCCGCGGCGGCCGGGTCATCGACCTCTCCCCTACCGAGTTCAAGCTCCTGCGCTACCTGCTGCTCAACCCCAACCGCGTGCTCTCGAAGCTGCAGATCCTCGACCACGTCTGGGACTACGACTTCCGTGGCGAGTCCGGCATCGTCGAGTCCTACATCTCCTACCTCCGGCGCAAGATCGATGCCGACGGTCCGTCACTCATCCACACCAAGCGCGGCGTGGGTTACGTTCTCCGGGTGCCCCCAGAGCTGACCACCCCCTGACCGGATGGCCGACCTGACCGCCCCGGCGGGGGACGCACCCCGCCCCGACGGAGGCCCGCGCGGGCGTTCCCTGATGAGCCGCCTGCGGGCCATGCCGCTGCGCTGGCGTCTGCTCGGGGTGACGCTCGGCCTCGTCGCGGCCGCCCTCGCCGTGACCGCGCTCGTCGTGAGCGCCCTCCTCCGCGTCTACCTCGTGAACCAGACCGAGCAGGAGCTCGAGGTGTACGCCACGAGCCTCGCATCCGTCGACCTCTCCGAGTTGCAGCTCACCGGCTCACGGATGCCCACGAACTTCACCGCGCGCGTTCTCGACCTCTCGACCGGCGTGGTCGATTCGCTCGGCGAGGCGGCCTTGGTCGAGCCGGCGGTTGCCGCGATCCCGGTACCGAAGATGACCGACGCGAATGTCATCAACGCGACGACGTTCGAGGTCGGCTCGACGAGTGGCGAGGGCCAGTGGCTGGCACTGGCTCGTCCCAACGATGAAGGCAGCGCCATCGTCGTCGTGGCCCTGCCTCTCAGGCCGCTTGAGGCCACCGTCAACCAGTTCCTCCTCTATGCCGGCGGTATCGGTGCCATCACGTTGCTGCTGACCGGGATCTGCGGCTGGTACCTCGTCGCCCGCACCTTCCGTCCGCTGACCCGCATCGAGGACACCGCGGCCCAGATCGCCGTCGGCGACCTCACCCAGCGCGTCGACGTGCCCGACACCGACGACGAGGTCGCCTCCCTCTCACGTTCGCTCAACGCGATGCTCGCCCGCATCGAGCAGAGCTTCGCCGTGCGACAGGCCAACGAGGCGAAGATGCGCCGCTTCATCGCCGACGCCTCGCACGAGCTGCGCACCCCGCTCGCGGCGGTGGGCGGCTACGCCGAGCTCTACCGCCAGGGTGCGCTGCCGACGGCCGACGCCGTGACCGGGGCGATGGGGCGCATCGAGTCCGAGGCGCACCGGATGAGCGGCCTCGTCGAGGACCTGCTGACCCTCGCGCGGCTCGACGGCGAGCGCCCGCTCGAGCTGCAGACCGTCGACCTCGCCGTCCTCGCGGCCGACGCCGCGCAGGACGCCCGGACCATCGCGCCCGTCCGACACGTCGTCGCGACCGGCATCAACGGGCCCATCGAGCCGACCGAGCTCGAGGCCGACGAGCAGCAGCTGCGCCAGGTGGTCACCAACCTCGTCACCAACGCGCGCGTCCACACCCCCGACGGCACCTCGATCGAGATCCTCGTCGGCCGCGTCGACATCGCCCACGTCGCCCTTCACGTGCGCGACCACGGCGTCGGCGTCCCGGAGGCGGACCGGCAGAGCGTCTTCGAGCGCTTCTACCGCGCCGACTGGTCCCGCAGCCGCGGCCAGGGTGGCGGCAACGGCCTCGGCCTCGCAATCGTGCAGGCGATCGTCCAGGCCCACGGAGGCGAGGTGACGGTCCAGGAGACCCCCGGTGGTGGGGCGACCTTCGTCGTCGTGCTCCCGCTGCGGCCTGCCACCAGCCGGGGTGACCGGCATCACATGGTCGCCCGACAAGGCACAGCCGATTCCTAGGAACACCACAACCGGGTCCAAAGCTGGGTCGATGTCATGGAGACAACAGACCAGAGCGAGGAGGAGCCATGACCCTGGCACCTGAGGACCACACCCAGCAGATCCCGCAGGGCGGCTACTACAGCCAGTCCTCACCCCCCATGCCGCCGGCCCCGCCGACGCCGCCCCTGGGCGAGGGCAGCCGCCCGGCACCCAAGCGCGAGAGCCGTCTCGGCCAGACCGTCGGCGTCGCGCTGCTCGCTGCCGTCCTCGCGAGCGGGGGCACGTATGCCGCCACGCAGCTCGGCGACCAGGGCACCGCCAGTGCGACGACGTCCGCCTCCTCGACGACGAACCAGAACCAGGGATCGTCGCCGACGGTCGTGCAGGGCAACGCCACCGCACCCGACTGGTCCGCCGTCTCCGCCGCCGTGACGCCGAGCGTCGTCAGCATCGACGTGACGACCCAGCAGGGGTCAGGCGCCGGCTCGGGCGTCGTCTTCGACAAGAGCGGCCACATCCTGACCAACAACCACGTCGTCGGCGACGCGACCGGCAACGGCGCCATCACCGTGACCCTGAACGACGGGCGCACCTACGGGGCGACCATCGTCGGCACCGACCCCTCGACCGACCTGGCCGTCATCAAGCTCACCAACGGGCCGAGCGACCTGATGCCGATCACCCTCGGGGACTCCGAGGCCCTCAAGGTCGGCGACCCGGCCATGGCCGTGGGCAACCCGCTCGGCCTGTCGGGCACCGTCACCACCGGCATCGTGTCGGCGCTCAACCGCCCGGTCAGCACCGGCACGTCGAGCGAGTCCCCTCTCGGTCAGCAGCAGGCGACCGGTGACGAGGTCGTGACCAACGCCATCCAGACGTCGGCCGCGATCAACCCCGGCAACTCCGGCGGCGCGCTCGTCAACGCCAAGGGCGAGCTCATCGGCATCAACAGCTCGATCGCCTCGCTGGGACAGAGCTCGAGCGGCAGCCAGAGCGGCAACATCGGCATCGGCTTCGCGATCCCGGTCAAGGAGGCCAAGTCGATCGCCGACCAGCTCATCAAGAGCGGCAAGGCCCAGCACGCCTTCCTCGGGGTCAGCACCCGCGACACGGTCGTCTCCGACGGCAGCGCCAAGCGGGCCGGAGCCCAGGTCGTCTCGGTCAGCAGTGGCACTCCCGCAGCCAACGCCGGCATCAAGAACGGCGACGTCATCATCGCCGTCGACGGCCAGCGCATCGACTCCGCGACGGCCCTCGTCGCCCAGATCCGCGAGATGACGGCCGGCGACAAGACCACCCTCACGGTGATCCGCGACGGCGCCCGCCAGGACGTCCCCGTGACGCTCGCGGTCAAGCCGGCCAGCTCCAACTGACCGACGCTTCCACTTCGCACCGGGACACGGACAGGGTGACGACACGCTGGACGTGACCCGGGCGAGGCCAGCTCCTCCGAAACCATATGCCGTCGGGCTCGCGCCCGTCCCCGCCACCACACTCCGGTGGCCCGGACGGTCGCCGGCCCGGCGGCATACGTCGTCTCCCGGCCGGGACCGCGGATTGGGGAGGGAGCGAGTCGCCCGCGTACCCTTGCGCGGTGAGTGAGACCGAGAACGAGCTGGACCCCGCTGCCGTCGTGCACCTCGACCCCGAGGACGTCGCGACGGCCGTGCGTGTGCTGGCCCTCGCGCCCTCGCTCGAGATCGACGACCCGGACTTCGAGACCCTGAAGCGGGCCGCGTCGCTGATGTACAAGCGGCTCAAGAAGGACCGGCGCAACGCGAAGACGTGGGCCGAGCGCAAGGCCGACCGGCAGGTCATCGAGTCGACGGCCACCGGATCGCCGATGCGGATCGACGACGAGACCAAGGGAATCCCCTTGGTGTCCAACGCGACCGGCGCCTTCGCCGGGGAGCTGGTCAACCCGCGCGGGTGCTACATCTGCAAGAACGACTACACGCTCGTCGACGCGTTCTACCACTGGCTCTGCCCCGACTGCGCGGCCCGCTCGCACGCCAAGCGCGACCAGCGCACCGACCTCACCGGCAAGCGCGCCCTGCTCACCGGCGGCCGCGCCAAGATCGGGATGTACATCGCCCTGCGCCTGCTCCGCGACGGCGCCCACACGACGATCACGACGCGCTTCCCCAAGGACGCGATGCGCCGCTTCTCCGCCATGGAGGATTCGGTCGACTGGATCCACCGGCTCAAGATCGTCGGCATCGACCTGCGCGACCCCACCCAGGTCGTCGCCCTCGCCGACGAGGTGACGGCTGCCGGCCCGCTCGACATCCTCATCAACAACGCCGCCCAGACGGTGCGCCGCTCCCCCGGCGCCTACAGCAACCTCGTCGAGCTCGAGACGGCGCCGCTGCCCGACGGCGTGGCCCTGCCCGAGATGGTGACCTTCGACCGGATCAGCGAGGCGCACCCGGCCTCGATCGCCGGCGCCCTCGGCACCCACGCCGTCGCGCACCACGACGGCGAGTCCCTCGAGCACGCCATCGCCGCCCAGACGGCCGCGTCGATGACGGCACTCGCCCTCACCGCCGGCCACGCGAGCCTCGAGGCGCACCGGGCAGGCACCGCCGTCGACGCGGGTGGCCTGCTGCCCGACCTGCAGCGGACGAACTCGTGGACGCAGAAGGTCGAGGAGGTCGACCCGCTCGAGCTGCTCGAGGTGCAGCTGTGCAACTCGACGGCGCCCTTCATCCTCGTCTCGCGGCTGCGTCCGGCGATGCGGGCCGCGGTCGCAGGTGGCGCGCGCCGCGCGTACGTCGTCAACGTGTCCGCCATGGAGGGCCAGTTCTCCCGCCGCTACAAGGGGCCCGGCCACCCGCACACGAACATGGCCAAGGCGGCGCTCAACATGATGACCCGCACGAGCGCGGGCGAGATGTTCGAGACCGACCGCATCCTCATGACGGCCGTCGACACGGGCTGGATCACCGACGAGCGCCCGCACGACGAGAAGCTGCGCATCGCGGCCGAGGGCTGGCACGCGCCGCTCGACCTCGTCGACGGCGCGGCGCGGGTCTACGACCCGATCGTGCGCGGCGAGGCCGGCGACGATCTTTACGGCTGCTTCGTCAAGGACTACGAGCCCAGCCCCTGGTGACCTCCGTCGCCGGCACCTGAACGGTTCGTGGAGCTTCTCAGGCACCCGGTGCCGGTAGGACTCCTCCAACCTCCCGCTCCGCGCCCATGGGCCGGAAATGTCAGGGCCGGGGCGCGCGCACGCCCACAAACGTGACAGTCGGTGCACCGCCGGACAGTGATATGCCGTCCGGCGCGCTTCGGGCGTAGCGTCCCGTCCATGATCACTGCCGTCCACAACCTCGTGTACTCCGACGACGCGGCGGCGACGCGGGCCTTCTTCCGCGACGTCCTCCAGTGGCCCTTCGTCACCGACGACGACTCGGACGGGGCCGACGACACCGATGCCTGGCTCATCTTCGGGACGGGTCCGAGTGAGCTCGGGGTGCACCCGACCCGCGGCCCTCAGGGCTCGTCGTGGACCTCCCCACGGCACCATGCCATCTCGCTCATGTGCGACGACCTGCGCCTGACGATGGCTGAGCTCATCTCGCGCGGAGCGGTCTTCACGACCGACCCCACCGACCACGGCTACGGCCTCGTCGTCATGATGGCGGTGCCCGGTGCGGACGACATCCAGCTCTACGAGCCCCGCCACACCACCGCCTACGACCGCTGACCTCCCGCGGACGCACGATCTCGCGACGCCGGGTCGTGGAGATCTGCCGGCGCCTGGTGCCGGAGGATCTCCACGACCTCGCCGGGTCGTCGGCCCTCGGCGAGTGGACGTCGCATGGTGCGCGGCTGCCGACGGACCGGGCCGTCCGACGCCGCGGAGTCGGGTGGACGCTCAGCCGGGCGAGCCGTCGCGTCGCGGTGCGGCCAGCCGCTTGGCGTACCAGACCTCGGCGTAGTCGCCCTCGTTGAAGGCCGGCACCTCGACGAAGCCGTGGCGCAGGTACAGCGCCCGGGCCTCGACGAGGTCGAGCCGGGTGTCGAGCCGGACCGTCGTCGCACCCAGGTCGCGCGCGGCCTCCTCCGCCGCGGCCAGCAGCGCAGCCGCGAGACCGGAGCCCCTGACCTCCGGCCGCACGAACATCCGCTTGAGCTCGGCGACGTCGGGCCGGTCGGGCACGAGCCGCACTCCCACGCAGCCGACGAGCCGTTCGCCGGACCGGGCGACGACGAAGGCACCGGTCGGCGGCGCGAGGTCGTCGCTCGGCATCTCGGCGAGGCTCTGCTCGATCTCCTCCGGTGTCGAGTCGCGGTCCTCGTGCAGCCGGAACCAGCGGTCGCTGACGTCGACGAGGTAGTCGCGCAGCAGGACGGCCGACTCCGCCGCCGCGACGTCGGCGCGCTCGACGACCCACCCGGCCCGGGACGCCCGGCTCACCGCTCGGCGGGACCGGGCACCGCGACGCCGTCGGCGATGACCTCCGTCATGAACGCGATGAGGTCGCGCCGACGCCGGTCGGGGTCGGCGGCATACGTCGACGGGTCGTCGGGGCGCTCCCGCACCCGAAGGCCCTCCTCGACGATCTCGCGGTGGTGCGGGTAGGCCTCTCGCGCCCACCGCCCGGCCCCGCTCTTGGACGTGGGCCGACCCGTCACGAGCAGGTGGACGAGCCGCGGCGCACCGAGGGCACCCCACTCGGCGGCCTGCGGCAACGACGCCTCCCGCGGGTGGTGCTCCATCGCCTCGAGCTGCGAGCGCCAGAACGTGTCGAGGTTCTCGCGGGTCGACGCGTGCAACGCGGCGTCGTCGCTCCAGATCGTCAGGTCACGAAGGTCCTTGCCGCGCAACGTGATCCCGTGGTCTCGCAGCTCGCGCCACGTGATGTGCTTGACATCGCAGTGCGTGCCGACGTCGAACCACTGGTGCAGCACGCCGGGTCCGTCGGGCACGACGTCGGGACTGCCCGCCAGGTCGTCGGCCGTGACGTAGAAGCCGTCGTGGTGCGGCTCCGGCCACCGCTTGTCGATCTCGGCGTGGATCCCGCGCAGCGCGTCGGTCTCGACCTGCGTGGGACGCCTGCTGGTGACCGCGACGAAGTCGATGTCGCTGCCGCCGTGGAACTCCCCGTCGAAACCGAGCGAGCCGTGCAGGTAGAGCCCGTCGACCAGCCCCGGCACGCGCTCGTCGAGGAGCGCGAGGTGCGAGCCGCACACGTCGCGGACGACGTCGGGCAGCTCGTCGCGGGTCGGGACGCCCACCGCCGTCAGACGGCCGCGCCGAACGTCGCCCGCGACGCGAGGGCCTCGCGCAGCTCGGCGTCGGCATCGACGAGGGAGCGGTGGACCGCCGGGGTGAGGTCGTCGCGCTCGATGGTCTCGGCACTGAGCCGGGCCGTCTCGTCGGCGAAGACCCGCGGGAAGGCGACGAGGACGACGCGTGACAGGGCGTCCTCACCCACCCAGGCCGACATCGCCGGCACGTCGGTGAAGTAGCGCGGCACGTAGTCGGCGACGAGCGAGTCGTCGGGCGCGACCCAGAAGCCGCGGGCCAGGTGCACCATCTCGTAGTTGGAGCGCCCCTGGCGGCCGGTCAGCTGCTCCCACGCCCAGGCCTTGGCCTCCGCGTCGGGCAGGCTGGCCCGGCACATGAGCGCGTTGAGGCCGCCCTGGAGGGTGTCGTCCTTGGCACGGAACGCGTCGACCTCGGCGACACCGACGAGCCCGCGCGCCGCGAGGTTGCGCACGACGATCCAGCGGAAGTCGCCGTCGTCCTCGAGCCCGGCCGGCAGGCCCTGCCCGTCGGCCCAGGCGCGCAGCAGCGCCTCGTCGTCGCTCGTGCCGGCGACGAGACGCGCCGCGGCCAGCGACTCCGTCGTGCCGGCGGTGGCGCGCTCGAGGAGCCCGGCTGCGGCCCGGTTGAGGCGGGCCGTCGCCGCCTCCTGCGACGCGCGCGGCACGAAGTAGGGCACGATCCGGTGCTCGGCGTAGGCCGCCACCCGGGTGAGGATCGAGGAGTTCGTCTCGCGGGGCCACGCGGCGTCGAAGACGTCGAGGAAGGCCTCCGGTGACACCGTGGAGCCGTGCACGCCGTCGATGAGGGCGGACCACACGACCGCGCGGGCCTGCTCGTCGGGGATCTGCCCGAGCTGGGACGGCAGCGCGGCCACCGTCGAGTCGGAGAGGCGTACGCGCGCCCATGTCAGGTCGGACGCGTTCGGCACGACGACGGCGGGCTCCGGGGTGCCCTCGAGCTCGCCGACGCTCGTCTCGGGTCCGGTGACGGTCACCCGGACGCGCCCGAGCTCGCGCCCGTCGGTCCACCCCGCGACGTCGAAGGCGTGGGGCCGGTCGGCCGGTCGGTCGGCCGGCGCCTCGCGGTGCACCACCGCGGACTCGACGACGCCCGCCTGCTCCTCGACCTCGACCGAGATCGTGTCGCGGTCGGCCGTGAGCAGCCAGGCCCGAGACCAGGCCTCGAGGTCCTTGCCGCTCGCCGTCTCGATCGCGGCGAGGAAGTCGGCGAGGGTGCCGTTGCCGTAGGACTTGTCGGTCAGGTAGGCGCGCACGCCGGCGATGAACTCGTCGTCGCCGACGTACGCGATGAGCTGGCGCAGCGTGGCCGCGCCCTTGGCGTACGAGATGCCGTCGAAGTTCTGCAGCGCGCTCTGCGCGTCGAGCGCCTCCACGCCGGCGACCGGGTGGGTCGACGGGGAGCGCTCGGCGCCGTAGCCCCACACCTTGCGCACGATCGAGGAGTCGACCCAGGCGTCGGTGTAGTCGGTGGCGTCGACGAGGCACCGGTGCGACATGTACTCGGCGAACGACTCGTTGAGCCAGAGGTCGTCCCACCACTTCATCGTCACGATGTCGCCGAACCACATGTGCGACATCTCGTGGCTGACCGTGTTGGCCCGCGTCAGCAGCTCGTCGCGCGTCGCGGCGCCCCGGTAGAGGTACTGGTCGCGGAAGGTCACGCAGCCGGGGTTCTCCATCGCGCCGGCGTTGAACTCCGGCACGAAGACCTGGTGGTACTCCCCGAAGGGGTAGCGGATGCCGAAGAGACCGTGGAAGTAGTCGAACGACCGCTTCGTCACGTCGAACAGCTCGGCGGCGTGTCGCTCGAGCGGCTCGCGGAGCGAGGCCCGTGCGTGGATGCCCAGCGGTATGCCGTCGTGCTCGTCGTGGACGGAGACGTAGGGTCCGGCGCACACCGTCACGAAGTACGTCGCGAGCGGCTTCGTCGTCGCGAGGGTCCAGGTGCCGGCGCCCTCCTGCGAGGCGGCGCCGTTGCCGATGACGGTCCAGTCGAGCGGCGCGTGGACCGTGACGTCGTAGGGCGCCTTGAGGTCGGGCTGGTCGAAGCACGCGTAGACGCTCGGGGCGGCGTCGAGGAAGAGGTGGCCGTAGACGTAGTCGAGGTCGTCGGCGGGGTCCGTGGCCCGGTGCAGACCCTGTCCGTCGTGGCTGTAGGCCATCGTCGCGGCGACGACGAGCTCGTTGTCGGCGGCGAGGCTCGGGAGCGCGAGGCGTCCGTCGACGACGTCGGCCGGGTCGAGCGGGGCACCGTTGAGCGAGATCGTCTCGACGGAGCGCGCCTTGAGGTCGACCCAGGAGCCGACCCCGGGCTCGGCGCACGAGAACCGGACCCGGGTGCGCGAGCCGAAGACCTCCGCGCCCTGGTCGAGGTCGAGCTCGACGGCATACGACGTGACGGTGATCAGCGAGGATCGCTCGCGGGCTTCGGCCAGGGTGAGACTGCGCATAGGGGCGAGCCTGCCAGATGGAGCCGCTCGCCGTCGCTCGGGTTGCCCTCGGCGCGACGGACGGCCGGGATCAGCGGTGGAGCGGGCCGCCCGCCATGCTCTCGAGACGAGCGATGCGCTGGTCCATCGGCGGGTGCGTCGACAGGAACCGGGTGACGTCCTGAGCCCGGAAGGGGCTCGCGATCATCATGTGGCTGGCGTTGACGATGTCCTGCGACGGGGCCAGCGGCGCGCGAGCGACGCCGGCCTCGAGCTTGCGCAGGGCCGAGGCCAGGGCGAGGGGGTCGCCCGTCAGCTTCGCGCCGTCCTCGTCGGCGTCGTACTCGCGGGTGCGGCTGATGGCCATCTGGATCATCATCGCGGCGAGCGGCGCGAGCAGGCTCATCGCGAGCAGCGCGAAGGGGTTGGGCCGGTCCTCGTCGGAGCCGCCGCCACCGAAGATGCTCGTGAACATGAGCATCTGGCCGATCGAGGTGATGACTCCGGCGACCGCAGCGGCGACCGAGCTCGTCAGGATGTCGCGGTTGTAGACGTGCATGAGCTCGTGGCCGAGGACGCCCCGCAGCTCTCGCTCGTCGAGCAGGCCGAGGATGCCCTCGGTGCAGCAGACGGCGGCGTTCTGCGGGTTGCGACCGGTCGCGAAGGCGTTGGGCGCCTGGGTGGGGCTGATGTAGAGGCGTGGCATCGGCTTGCCGGCGGCCGTGGAGAGCTCGCGCACGATGCGGTACATGACGGGCGCCTGGGCCTCGGAGACCGGGTAGGCGTGCATGGCGCGGATGGCGAGCTTGTCGCTGTTCCAGTAGCCGTAGAAGGTCATCGCGACACCCATGAGGGCGAAGAGCCAGATGAAGCGCCCGCCACCGACGAGCGCGCCGATCCCGAGCAGGAGGGCCCAGATGCCGCCGAAGAGGGCGGCGGTCTTGAGCCCGTTGAAGTGGTTGTGCATGTCGGGTGAACGACCGGCCCGCAACGCGTGTTCCCACTGAGAGATCGCTGGGAGCCCACTGGACGCACTCTCGGCATCTTCTGTGACCCACATCTCGCGGCCGACCCGGTTGAAGCGGCAACTTGTCTACTACACGCGGTAGTAGTTTGGCGGTGTTGGGGAACCCGACATCCCATCCGATGAAAGAAGCGAATGATGCGCAAGACACTCGACCGGTTGATCTCGTGGACGGGCCTCGTCATGGCCGTCGTGCTGGCCGTGGCCGGCGCGCTGCTGATCTACGCGAGCAGCTTCGTGGCCGACAACGTCAAGGAGCAGCTGAGCCAGCAGAACATCACGATGCCGGTGGCCGCCGCGCTCGAGACCCAGGACCAGAAGGACGCGCTGCTGCAGTACGCCGGCCAGACGATGGAGAACGGCGCCCAGGCCAAGGCCTTCGCCGACCACTACATCCTCGTGCACATGAACACCCAGTCGAACAACAAGACCTACTCCGAGGTCTCGGGTGAGTACCTCAAGGCCGTCAAGGACCCCAACGCGGACCCGGCCCAGGTCAAGGCGCTCGGCGACCTGCGCCAGAGCCTCTTCATGGGCAACACCCTGCGCGGCCTCCTGCTCAACGCCTACGCCTTCGGCACGATGGGCACGATCGCCCTCTACGCCGGCATCGCCTCCCTCATCGGCGCGACCATCCTGCTCGTGCTCTCGCTGCTCGGCCTGCGCCACGCCAAGACTGCCGAGGACGTGAGCGCCCAGCCCGCCCCGGAGACCCCGATGGTGCCCCAGACCGTCTGACCTCATCGTCCGTCCGACGACGACCCCGATCCCTCCGCGGGCTCGGGGTCGTCGTCAGCCGAGGAGGCGCAGGAGCAGGTCGGGCTGGACGCTGACGACGACGAGCACGGCCGAGGCGAGGACGAGCCCGGCCACCATGACCGGGCGTCGGCGCGCCACGGCGACGGGCGCAGCGGTAGGGGCAGTGCCTGCCGGGGCGCCGACGGCCGCGGCAGGAGCGGTGATCACCGCACGCAGCCAGCGCAGGTAGACGGCGACGCCGATGACGGCGTTGACCGCGGCGACGACCGCGAGCCAGACCCAGCCCTCGGCGACGACGGGCCGCAGCGCCGTGATCTTGCCGACGAGGCCGATGACGCCGGGAGGGAGCCCCGCGAGCGACGTCAGCGCGAGGGCGAGGGCCCCGGCGCGCCACGGGCTGCGCTGCCACAGGCCCTCGTACGCGGCGATGGAGCGTCCCTGACCCGGCCGTTCGCGCACGGTGACCGCGACGACGGCGAAGGCGACGAGCGTCGCGACGACGTAGGTGAGCAGGTAGGTGGCGCTGGCGCCGACACCGAGCGCGGAGATGCTGACGAGCGGGAGCACGACCCAGCCGGCCTGCGCGACCGTCGACCACGCGAGCAGGCGCACGACGTCGTCCTGGCGCAGGGCCATGACGTTGCCGAGCGTCATGCTGAGCGACGCGAGCAGCGCGATCGACAGCAGCGCAGGGGTCCCGAGGGCGGCGACCGCCCGGAGCACGACGAGCAGCGCCGCGAGCGCGGCGATCTTGGAGACCGTCGCGAGGAAGGTCGCGACGGGCACCGACGAGCCGGCGTACGCCGTGGGCGTCCACGCGTGGAAGGGCACGAGCGAGAGCTTGAAGCCGACACCGGCGACGACGAGGACCGTGGCGAGGGCGACGACCCCGCCCGAGACGGACGGGAAGACGACGGTCGTCGGGGCCCCCGGCGCCGCGGAGAACGCACCACCCGAGGCGAGCGCAGCGTCCGGGGTGAGGAACGGGCTGCCCGTCGCCGCGAACCACAGCGCCACACCCAGCACGAGCAGGGCGAAGGACACGAGGGACGTCACGAGCAGCTGCGTCGCTCCCGCGACCGCCGACCGCCGGCCCGAGAGGGCGACCAGCGCGATGACGGGCAGGGTCGCGAGCTCGAGGGCGACGAGCCAGGTGCCGACGTCGCGGCTGGCCGCGACGACGACGGTGCCGGCCAGGGCGGCGAGGAGCAGCACGGCCTCGACCGGCTCGCGGGTGCAGTCGGCCGGACGACGACGGTGGGCACCCGGCCAGGCGAGGGCGATGCAGACGAGGGCGGAGACCGCCGCCGCCAGCTGGAGGGTGCCACCGAGGGCGTCGGCCTGCCAGAGGCACACCTGCGGCAGCCCGTCGACGGTCGGTGCCGTCCCGGCGAGCTCGCGGCCGGTCAGGCAGAACGTCTCGCGCGTCGACCCACCACCCAGCCCGAGCCCCGGCACGGTGGCGGCCGCGGACCCGAGGGCCGCCAGCCCGGCGATGGCGTAGGGCACGCGCCGCAGGCGCGGGTTGACGAGGTCGGCGACGAGCACGAGGACGAGACCCGCGACGGGCAGGAGCGCCGGGAGCAGGATCGCGTAGTCGATGGCGAGGCCCTTCACGGCGACACCCCCAGACCGGAGAGCAGGCCCGTCGTCGCGGCGTCCGAGAGGCCGAGCAGCAGGCCCGGCAGGACCCCGAGGGTGACGATGACGACGACGAGCGTCATGACAACGGCCCAGCGGGCACCACGGGCGTCGGCCACCGGCTCTGCCGCGGCCCCCTCCGCGGCATCGCTGCCCTCGCCGGCCCAGACGATCCGGGCGACCCGGAGCGCATAGGCGGCCGCGAGTGCGAGGCCCACGGCGCCGAGCACGACGCACACGCGCAGCAGCGTGACGGGACGGTCGGGCGCGGGCGACCACGCGGCATACAACGCGAGGAACTCACCCCAGAAGCTCACGAGGCCCGGGAGCCCGAGGGCCGCGGCGAGACCCACGACGAGCACGAGCCCGAAGCGAGGAGCCTTGTCGCGCAGGGCGGCCCGCGCAACGTGCAGGTCGGACGACCCCCACTGCTCCTTGAGGTCGCCGACGACGAAGAAGAGCAGGGCCGCGACGACGCCGTGCGCGATGTTGCCGAAGAGTGCGGCCTGCAGGCCCGTCTCGCTGCCGGACGCGATGGCGAGGGCGACGAAGCCCATGTGCGCGACGGAGCTGTAGGCGATGAGGCGCTTGAGGTCGCGCTCGACGAGGCAGGCCAGGCCTCCCCAGAGGATCCCGACGACGCCCAACATGGCCAGGACCGGGCTCAGCTGCGCCACGCCTACGGGAACCGTGGCGACGGCGAGCCTGACGATGCCGTAGGTGCCCATCTTGAGCAGCACCGCGGCGAGCAGCACCGAACCGGCGGTGGGAGCGATGGTGTGCGCCGAGGGCAGCCACGTGTGCAGCGGCCACAGGGGCACCTTGATGCCGAGGCCGAGCAGCAGGATCGCGGCGATCGCGACCTGCAACGGGCGGGACAGGCCGACGCCGTGGCGCTCGGCGAGGACGGTGAGGTCGCTCGTGCCCTGGTGGTGGACGAGGAAGAGGATGCCGACGAGCATCAGCGTCGAGCCGAGCACCGTGAAGAGGACGAAGCGACCAGCGGCGTCGGCGCGCGTCTCGTCGGGTACGTGGTCGTCGCCGAACCGACGCACGAGCACCCACATCGGCACGAGGACGACCTCGAACGCGATGAAGAAGAGGATCGCGTCGCGCGCCATGAAGGTCGCGAGCGCCCCGGCCTCCACGAGCAGGATGCAGCCGAGGAAGGTCGAACCGGTGCCCCCCTTGGGGATCGGGCCCGACAGGGTGTGCGCCACGACGGCGACGGTCAGGAGGGCGGTGAGGAGCACGAGCGCGGCCGAGATGCCGTCCACGCCGAAGTGCCACCGAACGCCGAGCGAGCGGATCCACGGCACGTCGACCTCGTGGCGGCCCCAGACCACGACGACGGCGAGCACCGCCGTGACGACGGAGGACCCGAGCGCCATGCCGCGCTCGACCGTCGACTCGCCGGGGATCGCGATGAGCGCGATCGCCGCGAGCAGGGGCAGCAGGAGCATGAGGGTCAGCGCCACGCGGCCACCCCCAGGACGGCGACGACCACGACGCCCACGAGCAGGCTGAGCAGGGACAGCGAGGGCACCGCTCGGTGGCCGCGCTCCCCCGCCCGACCGGCGGCGCGCGCGACGACGGCCGTCGCCCGCGGGTAGGCGTCGACGACGTCACGGTCGAGCGCGACGACGAGACGCGCGACCGCGGTGACCGCCCGACCGAAGCCGACGTATGCCGTGTCGACGCCGAAGCCGCGCACCGCTGACTCCCGGACGCGGCCCGGGACACGGTCGGCGACGTCGACCCGGCCGCGGTCGCTGAGGGACCACACGGCATACGCGGCGCCGGCGACGAGCAGGATGGACAGCAGGGCACTGAACAGCCCGATATGCACGCCCCCGCTGAAGCTCGTGAGGAAGAGGGTGCCGACGACGGTGAGCGCCGCGAGCACGGACACGACGAGCGCCGCCGACAGCGTGATGCCCGGGTGGCCGTGGGCGTGGACGCGCTCGACCTCGGCGTCGTCGGCGCTGTCTGCGGCGGTCACGACGGCGACGTCCTCCTCGGTGACGACGGCGGGATGCGGATCGGGCAGGTCGCCCGTCGCGGCCACCGGGGTGTCGAGGAGCAGCCAGGCGCGGGTGCAGTACGCGGCGGTGAGCACGACGGTGACGAAGAGCGCGACGACGACGATCCAGGCCCGCGGGCCGCCTCCGCCCGTCGCACCCTCGAGCGCGGCGTCGATGACGGTGTCCTTGGTGAAGAAGCCGATGAGCGGCGGCACCCCGGCCAGGGCGGCGAGGCCGATCCCCATCGACCAGCGCAGGCCGCCCGTCGGCCGCAGCCGGCCGCGGAGGCCGGCGAGGGCCGTCGCGCCGGCGAGCACCGCGAGCCAGCCGGCCCCGAGGAAGAGCAGCGCCTTGAAGAACGCGTGGCCGATGAGGTGCGAGATGCCGGCGCCGGGCCCGAGCTCGGCGGGTACCGCGGCCAGCGCCGAGAGCATGATCGCGATCTGGCTCAGGGTCGAGTAGGCGAGCATCCGCTTGAGGTCGGTCTGCGCGAGCGCGAGCAGGGCGGCGTAGACCATCGTCACGGCGGTGAGGACGGCGAGCAGCGTTCGGGCACCGTCGTGCCCGGCGTAGAGCGAGAAGAGGCGCGCGATGACGTAGGTGCCGGCCGCGACCATCGTGGCCGCGTGGATGAGGGCCGATGCCGGCGTCGGGCCCTCCATCGCGTCGGGCAGCCAGTCGTGGAACGGCACGAGACCCGACTTGCCCGCGACGCCGATGACGACGCCGACGAGCCCGATCGTCAGCAGCGTGCCGTCGCCCGTCGCCGTGAGCACCGCCATGAGGTCGGTCGAGCGGGCCCGTGCCGAGAGGGCGACGATGCCCACGACCATGGCGATGTCGGCGACCCGCGTGACGATGAACGCCTTGTAGGCCGCCCGGCGGGCCGCTGCACGCTCGCTGTCGTGGCCGATGAGCAGCCACGAGCACCAGCCCATGACCTCCCAGCCGACGAGCATGAGGACGAGGTCGCCCGACTGGACGAGGAGCAGCATGCCGGCCGCGAAGAGCGAGACGGTCGCGGCGAACTGGCCGTAGCGCGGGTCGTCGCGGAGGTACCACACCGTGAAGACCTGGATGCAGACCACGACGAGCGCCACGACGAACGACACGAGTCCGGAGACACGGTCGGACAGCAGGTGCAGCGGGACCGAGAGATCACCCAGCGGGAGGCTGCCGATGGTGTCGATGTCGGCCGTCCGCGAGGGCGCGATCCACTGGATGAGCCCGAGCATCGCGACGTAGGCAGAGACCGCGACGGCGACGGCTGCCGCCAGGGCGCGCTGGCGCCGCGCGAGCAGTCCCACCAGGGCGGCGAGCGCCGGGAGCAGGACGATCATCCGCACGATCCAGCTCACGAGACGCCCTCCCCTGCCGCCGCCGGCTCACGTCGGGCGTCTGCGGCCTCGGAGGCCTCGGGCGGGTCGTTCGGGCCGGGCAGGTCGGCCCGCCCATCGTCCGTGGGCTCGTCGGGGTCGTCGGTCAGGTCGGGGACCGCCGTGAGGTCGATGTGTCCCGTGCGGCGGAACATCACGAGGATGATCGCGAGCGCCACGGTGATCTCGGCTGCCGCGATCGTGATGACGAAGAGGGTCAGCACCGGGCCGGCGGAGAGGGGCGCACCGGGGCGTGACCCGGCGGTGACGAGAAGCAGGTTGGCGGCGTTGAGGATGAGCTCGACGCCGATGAGCACGAGGACGGCGTTGCGACGCGCGAGGACGCCGTAGACACCGATCCCGGCGAGCAGGGCCGCGAGGGCGGCGGGCAGCGACAGGTGGATCATCCGCGGCCGCCCGCCGGTGCGTCCGAGGTCACGGTGCGCCGCGGGCTGACCGGGTCGGCGCCCTCACGGTGCAGGACGAGGCGCGACACGGCGAAGGCGCCGACGAGCGCGACGAGGAGCAGCACCGAGAGCAGCTCGAAGGGCCACACCCACGTGCCGAAGACGGCCTGCGCCACCTGAGGTGTGGTCGTCGTCGGGGTGTCGAGGTCCGCCGTGGCCCCGGCGAAGAGCGGGAGCAGCAGGGACGCGAGCAGCGTGGTCGTCGCGGCGCCGAGGAGAGCACCGGCGACCCGCTGCCACGCCGGGGTGTCGATCTCGGCGTGGGGACCGATCGGCGCGCGGGTCAGCATGAGCGCGAAGAGGACGAGCACGACGATGGCGCCGACGTAGACGAGCAGCTGGACGAGGCCGACGAGCTCCTGGCCGAGGACGAGGTAGGCACCCGCGAGCGAGCCGAGCGACACGAGCAGCCACAGTGCGGCGTGCACGACTTGCTTCGTCGTCACCGACAGCAACGCCGACAGGGCCGTCACGGCCCCCACGGCGGTGAAGACGAGGTCGCGGGTCGTCACTCGCGACCCTCCTCGTCGGTGGACACGGTCGGCAGCACCTGCGTCGAGTCCCCTTGTGCCGCAGCCTCATCGGCCGCCTGCTCGGCCTCGGCGCCGTCGGCCGGCGGGAGGATCGAGGTCTGCTCCGCAGCAGGGAGGGTCGCCGTGCGCTCGGCGACGGGCAGCGCCGCCGTGCTCTCGACTGCCGGCATGACCCGGGTCTGATCGGTCGCGGGCTCGGTCGTGGCCGCGGCCTCGGTCGCGGGCTCGGTCGCGGGCTCGGCCTCGGTCGCGGGCTGGGGCTCCGCCGTCGGAGCAGGAGCCGGTGCGGGCGGGGTCGTCGCCGTGGCGGTCTCGCGGCGCACGCGGGTCGGGCGGGTCGGCGACCCGGCCCCACGCGTACCACCAGCGGCGCCGGCGGCGCCCGCCGAGCCGCGGGCCGGCTTCGCCGCCGCGGTCACCTCGGCGGGGTCGGCACTGCCCGGGTCGAGGGCCGGGGGCGCCGGGACGGTGGCCATCCAGGCGCCAAGGCGGTCCTTCTCGTGGAGCAGGTCGCGGATGTCGACCTCGGCGTACTCGAACTCGGGGCTCCAGTGCAGGGCGTCGAACGGGCAGACCTCGATGCAGATGCCGCAGTACATGCAGAGCGAGAAGTCGATGGCGAAGCGGTCGAGGACGTTGCGCTGGCGGGCGCGCCCACCGGGCGTCGTCGCGGGCAGCTCCTCCTTGTGCGAGTCGATGTAGATGCACCAGTCAGGGCACTCGCGCGCGCAGAGCATGCACGAGGTGCAGTTCTCCTCGGTGAGCGCGATGACGCCGCGCGACCGCGGAGGCAGGGCGGGCGAGACGTCGGGGTACTCGGCCGTGTGGGTGTGCCGCGTCAGGGACCTCGCGGTGGTCGCGAGCCCCTTGACGAGCCCGGGGATCATGCCGTCAGCCACGAGTCCTCACCTCCCTTCCACCGTCGAAAGGCCACGTCTGGCCCAGTCCCTGCGGTCGAAAGGCCACGTCTGGCCCAGCCCCTGCGGTCGAAAGGCCAGGTCTGGCCCAGCCCCTGCGGTCGAAAGGCCAGGTGTTGCCGTATGCCGTGGGTCGAGAGGGCGACCAGAGGTGGCCTTTCGACGGGTGAGTGGGGCCCACACGTGGCCTCTCGACGCGCGGGAGGCAGCACGACCTGGCCTCTCGACGGTGGAGTGGGGGCCACACGTGGCCTTTCGACGTTCGGGGGTGGGGTGGGGTGGGGTGGGGTGGGGTGGGGTCATGGGAAGACCACCACCCCGACGGCGGTGAGGGCGAGCTGGAGGAGCGCCATCGGCACGAGCCACACCCAGGCGAGGCGCTGGAGCTGGTCCTCGCGCATGCGCGGCCACGAGACGCGCAGCCAGATGACGACGACGGCGACGAGGAAGCCCTTGAGCACCGTCCAGAGCCAGCCGAGCCACTGCTCGAACGGACCGGACCAGCCGCCGAGGTAGAGCACCGCGAAGAGCAGCGACATGACGACGATGCCGGCGTACTCGGCGAGCAGGAAGAACGCGAAGCGCAGGCCGGTGTACTCGGTGAACGCGCCGAAGACGATCTCGGAGTCGGCGAGGGGCATGTCGAAGGGCGGACGCTGGAGCTCGGCGAGGGCGGCGACGAGGAAGACGACCGCGCCGGGCAGCTGCCACAGCAGCCACCACGGTTTCCAGGCCTCGGCGATGGAGACGAGCGAGAGGCTCCCGGCGGCGAGCGCGACGGAGGCGACGGCGAGCACCATCGGCAGCTCGTAGGACACGAGCTGGGCGCCGGCGCGCATCGCCCCGAGCAGGGAGTACTTGTTGGCCGAGGCCCACCCGGCCATGAGCGTGCCGATGATGCCGACCCCGATGACGGCGAGCACGAGCACCGCGCTCGCGTCGACGTCGGCCCCGACGACCGTCGGTGACAGGGGGATGACGGCGAGCGCCACGAGGTAGGGGATGAGCGCGACGAACGGGGCGAGGCGGAAGACCCACCGGTCGGCCCGGGCCGGGGTGATGTCCTCCTTCTGCACGAACTTCACGCCGTCGGCGACGAGCTGGGCCCACCCGTGGAAGCCACCGGCATACATCGGCCCGAGCCGGCCCTGCATGTGCGCCATGACCTTGTGCTCGGTCTGGCCCACGATCAGCGGCAGCACGAGGAAGGCGGCGAGCACGGCCACGGCGCGCAGCACCACCTCGACCCAGGGCGCCAGGTCGCTCATCGCGGCCCCCACTCAGGGCCGGGGACGCCGGGCGCCTGCACGCGCCGACGGCCCGGCGCGCGGGCGGAGTCGTGGCCCTCGCCGGGCTCCTTGGCACCGGGCCACGCCTTCGAGGCGCGCGCGGCGAGGACGAAGGACTTGCGCAGCGGCGTGCCCTCGAAGCCGTCGGGCAGCAGCAGGGGGCGCAGCCCCAGCCCGGAGCCGTCGTCGAAGCCGTCGAACTCGATGCCGAACATCTCGTGCGTCTCGCGCTCGTGCCACGCCGCACCGCGGAAGATCCCCGTCAGCGACGGCACCGGGAGCCCGTCGGGGACCCGGGTGCGCAGCAGGACCGACGCCAGGGAGCCCGGCTCGCGGGTGTCGAGCAGGTGGCACACGATGTCGAAGCCCGCGTCGGTCTCACGGTCGGTCTCGTCGACGGCCGTCAGCCAGTCGAAGTACGCGTAGCCCTCCTCGCGGAGCGACAGCACGGTGCTCGACCACTCCCCGAAGGGCACGTCCCGCACGTCGGTGACCTTCACTGGCCGCCCTCCCCCGGCTTCGCGCCACGGCGCAGGAGAGGGCGACGGACGTCACCGGCGCTGCCGACGCGGTTGCCGGCATACCTCCCCTTGAGCTTCTGGGTCGAGAGCCGTTCGGTCGCGATCTGCTCCTGGAGGCGGATGATGCCGTGCAGCAGCGCCTCGGGACGCGGCGGGCAGCCGGGCACGTAGACGTCGACGGGGACGATCTGGTCGACGCCCTTGGTGACGGAGTAGGAGTCCCAGTAGGGCCCGCCGGAGTTGGAGCAGGCGCCGAAGGAGATGACGTACTTCGGCTCGGGCATCTGGTCGTAGAGCCGGCGGATGGCCGGGGCCATCTTGTCGGTGACCGTGCCGGAGACGATCATGAGGTCGGCCTGGCGCGGGCCCGGGGCGAACGGGATGACGCCGAGGCGGATGAAGTCATGGCGGCCCATCGAGGCGGCGATGAACTCGATGGCGCAACAGGCGAGCCCGAAGTTGAAGACCCACAGCGAGTAGCGCCGGCCCCAGTTGAGGACGACCTTGATCGGCTTGGGCGCGTGGCCGCCGAGGACGCCCATCGAGGCCGGCCCGATGGTCGGCATGGGCAGGCTGACCGGCTGGCTGACCGGCTGGCTGACCGGCTGGCTGACCGGCTGGCTCGTCGGCTGGCTCGCCGGTGCGTCGGGTCGTCCCGGCTGCTCCATCACACCCACCTCAGCAGGCCGCGGCGTCCCGCGTGGGCCAGGCCCAGCACGATGAAGCCGATGAAGATGCCCATCTCGACGAGGCTCGCGCGGCCGAGGTCGGCGTCGCGGATGACGGTCGCCCACGGGAAGAGGTAGATCGCGTCGACGGCGAAGATGACGTAGAGGAAGGAGAAGACGAAGTAGCGGACCTTCGTCTGGGCCCAGCCCTCGCCGACGGGGTCGACACCGGACTCGTACGTCGTCAGCTTCGCCGCGTGCGGAGCGCGCGGTGCGAGCAGTCGTCGCACGACCATCGCCGCCGTGACGAGCAGGACGCCCGCCCCCAGCACCGCTGCGACGGCCACGTACCCGGACATGACGGCCAGCCTATCCATGCCGGTACGCGAGTGGCGCCGTCCCCCGGGGCGGCTTGGCGCAGCCGCGCTCTCGCCGGGCGCTTCGTGCCGGGCCGGCTCCGGCGGGGCGGCCGACGGAATACGCCCTCGGTGGCCGCCGCGTGCCCGAGGCCGAGCGCGGCGCGCCTGTCCACGTGATGGCAACCTGCGCAATTGTGCTCGCAGAGCGACATAGCATGGAAGTTGCCCGCCGCACAGGGCCCCGGGCAGTGAATCGTATGGAAGTTCGAGGACGTCGCAGAGCATGAGCGCCAAACTGGTCCAGAAGCTCGATCGCGTGGTCATCCGATTCGCCGGGGACTCCGGCGACGGCATGCAGCTCACCGGAGACCGCTTTACGTCGCAGACGGCGCTGCTCGGCAACGACCTGTCGACGCTGCCCAACTTCCCCGCTGAGATCCGGGCGCCCCAGGGCACGCTGCCCGGCGTCTCGAGCTTCCAGCTGCACTTCGCCGACCACGCCGTGCTGACGCCGGGTGACGCCCCCGACGTGCTCGTCGCGATGAACCCGGCGGCCCTCAAGGCCAACCTGCGCGACCTGCCCCGCGGTGCGGCGATCATCGTCAACACCGACGAGTTCAGCAAGCGCAACCTCTCCAAGGTCGGCTACGCCGAGAGCCCGCTCGAGGACGGCTCGCTGGGGAGCTACGACGTGCACCCGGTCGCGCTGACCTCGATCGCGGTCGAAGCCCTCGCCTCGTTCACCGACCTGACCCGCAAGGAGAAGGAGCGCGCCAAGAACATGTTCGCGCTCGGGCTGCTGTCGTGGCTCTACACCCGTCCGATGGACGGCACCGAGGCGTTCCTCAAGGCGAAGTTCGCCGACAAGCCCGACATCCTCGAGGCCAACCTCGCCGCCCTGCGCGCGGGCTTCAACTACGGCGAGACGACCGAGGACTTCGCGGTGGCCTACGAGGTCGCGCCGGCCACGATGCCCGCCGGCACCTACCGCAACGTCACCGGCAACGTCGCGCTGTCGCTCGGCCTCGTCGCGGCGGCCCACCGCGCGCACCTGCCGCTCTTCCTCGGCAGCTACCCGATCACGCCGGCCTCCGACATCCTGCACACGCTCGCGGGGCTCAAGCGCTACGGCGTCGCGACGATGCAGGCCGAGGACGAGATCGCTGGTGTCGGCGCCGCGCTCGGCGCGTCCTTCGGCGGGGCGCTCGGTGTCACGACGACGTCGGGCCCGGGCCTCGCGCTCAAGGCCGAGACCATCGGGCTCGCCGTGTCGCTCGAGCTGCCGCTCATCGTCTGCGACATCCAGCGCGGCGGCCCGTCGACCGGTCTGCCCACCAAGACCGAGCAGGCCGACCTCCTCCAGGCCCTCTTCGGCCGCAACGGCGAGTCACCGGTCGCCGTCGTCGCGCCGGCGACCCCGGCCGACTGCTTCGACATCGCCGTCGAGGCCGTGCGCATCGCGACGACCTACCGCACGCCCGTCATCGTGCTCTCCGACGGCTACCTCGCCAACGGCTCCGAGCCGTGGCGGCTGCCGCGCACGGCCGAGCTGCCCGACATCGTCGTGGAGTTCGCGACCGAGCCGAACGCCGTGGACGACAAGGGGCAGCCGACCTTCCACCCCTACCTGCGCGACCCCGAGACCCTGGCCCGGCCGTGGGCGATCCCGGGCACTCCCGGACTCGAGCACCGCGTCGGCGGCATCGAGAAGGCCGACGTCACCGGCAACATCTCCTACGACCCCGACAACCACGACCACATGACGCGGCTGCGCCAGGCCAAGATCGACGGGATCGCCGACACCATCGAGCCGCTCGTCGTCGACGACCCGACCGGCGACGCCGACGTGCTCGTCCTCGGCTGGGGCTCGACCTTCGGGCCGATCGCCGCGGCCGTACGCCTCGCGCGGGCCACCGGCGCCCGCGTCGCCCAGGCGCACCTGCGCCACCTCAACCCGTTCCCCGCCAACACCGGCGAGGTCCTGCGCCCCTACCAGCGCGTCATCGTGCCCGAGATGAACCTCGGCCAGCTCGCGATGCTGCTGCGCGCCAAGTACCTCGTCGACGTCGAGTCCCACACGTCGGTCCGCGGCCTGCCGTTCCAGGCCGGCGAGCTCGCCGACGTCATCGCGACCGCCGTGGCGTCCGTCTCCGACGTGCCCCTGAAGGAGGCCGCGAAGTGACCACCGACCTGGGTATGCCGTCCCGCTCACCGGGTGCCACCGGCACCGCGGGCGTCCCGCACCTCACCGACGGCACCGCCCTGACGAAGAAGGACTTCACGTCCGACCAGGAGGTGCGCTGGTGCCCCGGCTGCGGCGACTACGCGATCCTCGCTGCGGTGCAGGGCTTCCTGCCCGAGCTCGGCCTCAAGCGCGAGAACATCGTCTTCGTCTCGGGCATCGGGTGCAGCTCGCGCTTCCCCTACTACCTCGACACCTACGGCATGCACTCGATCCACGGCCGCGCCCCCGCCATCGCGACCGGGCTGGCCGCGACGCGCGAGGACCTCTCGGTCTGGGTCGTCACCGGTGACGGCGACGCCCTCTCGATCGGCGGCAACCACCTCATCCACGCGCTGCGCCGCAACGTCAACCTCAAGATCCTGCTCTTCAACAACGAGATCTACGGCCTGACGAAGGGGCAGTACTCCCCCACCTCGCACGTCGGCCAGGTGACGAAGTCGACGCCGCTCGGCTCGCTCGACACGCCCTTCAACCCGGTGTCGCTCGCGCTCGGGGCCGAGGCGAGCTTCGTGGCCCGCACGATGGACTCCGACCGTCAGCACCTGACGTCGGTGCTGCGTGCCGCGGCCGAGCACCGCGGGTCGGCGCTGGTCGAGATCTACCAGAACTGCCCGATCTTCAACGACGGCGTTTTCGACGTGCTCAAGGACCGCACCGAGGCCGCCGCCCGCATCCTGCACCTCGCCGACGGCGAGGAGGTCGGCACGGCCGAGACCGTCGTCGTGCGCGACGACCGCGGGTCGCTCGACGTCGTGCCGCGGGGCGAGGCCGACCCGGCCCGCATCGTGCGCCACGACATCTCGGCGACCGACCCGTCGGCGGCGTTCGCCCTCTCGCGGCTCGACAGCCCCGACCTCGGCCACGTGCCGATGGGGATCTTCCGCAACGTGCAGCGCCCGACCTACGACGACTCGCTGCGCGAGCAGATCGCCTCGACCCGCACGGGCGAGGTCACCGATGCCGACATCGACGCCCTGCTCGCCGGTCGGGACACCTGGACCGTGGGGGCGTGACCGCCCGCGAGACCGTCTCGTCCGTCGCGCCCACCGGGCCCGACACGCGTGCAGCCGGATCGAGCGCGCCGCACGGCGAGGTCGGGCGGGGCACCCTCCTCGGCTTCGCGGCATACGGCCTCTGGGGGCTCTTCCCGCTCTACTTCGACGCGCTCAAGCCCGCCGGACCGTGGGAGATCCTCGCCCACCGCATCCTCTGGACCCTGCTCTTCTGCGTCGTCGTGCTGCTCGTCATGCGCGACCTCGGCTGGATCCGCCCGCTCCTGCGACGGCCGCGGCTGCTCGCTGGCACGGCGGTCGCGGCCGTGCTCATCGCGGTCAACTGGGTCGTCTACGTCGCGGCCGTCACCTCGGGCAACACCTCCGAGGCGGCCCTCGGATACTTCCTCAACCCCCTCGTCACCGTGGCGCTGGGCGTCGTCGTGCTCGGCGAGCGCCTGCGCGTGCTCCAGTGGGTGGCCGTCGGGATCGGTGTCGTGGCCGGTGTCTACCTCGGGGTCTCGGGTGGACGCATACCCTGGGTGGCGCTGACCCTCGCGGTGTCCTTCGCGCTCTACGGCCTGACGAAGAAGAAGGTCGGCGTCAGCCTCGACGCGATCCACGGCCTCACCGTCGAGACCGTCGTGCTCGCCCCGGTCGCCGTCGTGCTGCTGCTCGTCGTCGGCGCGCAGGGCGGCCTCGAGTTCGGCCTGCACGGAGGCGTGCACACGTCGCTGCTCGTCCTCTCCGGACTGGTCACCGCGGTGCCGCTGCTCTGCTTCGCCGCCGCCGCCCGCCGCATCCCTCTCGTCACGATCGGGCTCATCCAGTTCATCACCCCGGTCATGCAGCTGCTCTGCGCGGTGGTCCTGCTCGACGAGCACATGCCGTCCGAGCGGTGGATCGGCTTCGGCATCGTCTGGCTCGCGCTCATCGTGCTCACGGTCGACTCGCTCGTCAGCCTGCGGGGCGCCCGCGCCGCACGACGCGACCTGCCGGTCGACGACTGCCCGCGCTGACCAGCCGCACGCGTCGGAGCCGTTCGCCGCACGCGCTGGAGCCGTTCGCCGCGTGCCCGCGGTGACAGACTGCCGGTGTGAGCGACATCGTCCTCGGCTCCCGCACCGGTCGGTTCGTCATCGCGGCCGCCGTGCTCGGCTCGGGCATGGCCCTGCTCGACGGGACCGTCGTCAACGTCGCCCTCGTGCGGATCGGCGAGGAGCTCGGCGCGAGCCTCGCCGAGCTGCAGTGGATCACCAACGGCTACCTGCTCGCGCTCGCCTCGCTCATCCTGCTGGGCGGCTCGCTCGGTGACCGCTTCGGGCGGCGCCGCGTCTTCGTCGTCGGGGTCGTGTGGTTCACGGTCGCCTCCGCCGCGTGCGGCCTCGCCCAGTCGCCCGTCCAGCTCATCGTCGGGCGGGTGCTGCAGGGCGTCGGTGGCGCCCTGCTGACGCCCGGCAGCCTGTCGATGATCCAGGCCTCGTTCCGTCCCGACGACCGCGGCAAGGCCATCGGCACGTGGTCGGGACTCGGCGGCATCGCCTCCGCCCTCGGGCCGTTCGTCGGTGGATGGCTGGTGCAGTACGCCAGCTGGCGCTGGGCCTTCCTCGTCAACCTGCCGCTCGGCGCCGCGACGGTGTGGATCGCCCAGCTGCACGTCCCCGAGACGCGCGACGAGAAGGCCGACCACCGGTTCGACGTGGCCGGCGCCGTGCTGGCGACGCTCGCCCTGGGCACGACGACCTTCGCCCTGATCCAGCACGAGCCACTGGGTGCGGTGGCCGCCACCGGCGTCGGCCTGCTCGGCCTCGCCATCGGCGCGGCCTTCGTCGTCGTCGAGCGTCGCACCTCGCACCCGATGGTGCCGCCGGCCCTCTTCGCGTCCCGGCAGTTCAGCGCGGCCAACGCGATGACGCTGCTCGTGTATGCCGCCCTCGGCGCGGTCTTCTTCTTCCTCACCCTCCAGCTCCAGACGGTCCTCGGCTACGGTCCGCTGCTCGCCGGCATGGCCTCGCTCCCGGTGACCGTCCTCATGCTGCTCCTCGCCGCCCGGGGCGGAGAGCTCGCGTCACGCATCGGACCGCGCCTGCCGATGACGGTCGGGCCGGTCGTCTGCGGCGTCGGCGCCCTGCTCCTGTCGGGCGTCGACGAGGGCTCGACCTACTGGACCGGCGTACTGCCCGGCATCTCCGTCTTCGGCCTCGGGCTCACGCTGCTCGTCGCACCCCTGACGGCCACCGTCCTCGCCGCCGCACCGGACCGCTACGCCGGGGTCGCCAGCGGGGTCAACAACGCCGTCGCCCGGGCGGGCAGCCTCCTCGCCGTCGCCGCACTACCGGCTGTCGTGGGCCTCAGCGGCTCGGACTACGCCGTCCCCGAGGCCTTCTCGTCGGCCTACCGGACGGCGATGCTCATCTGTGCCGGACTGCTCGCTGCCGGCGGCGTCGTGTCGTGGCTGCTCATCCGCAACCCCTCCCGCGAGCCGTCGGCCGCCGCCGCGACCGGTGCCGAGCGGGAGGGCCGCGCGGTCGCAGCGGGCACCACACGGCATACGCGAACGGCACCCGCCGGGTGGTCGTGCGCGGGATCGGAGGGATGCCCGGGCACGAGCCACCACGCCGGCGACCTGCCCGCGGGCGAGGTTCCGGCCGGGCGCTGAGCGCGTCCCCGCCGAGAGTCGGGGCGAGTCAGCGTGTCCGGCCGGCCCCGTCGTCACGGTGTGGGGTCGGGCCAGCTCCCTCCGCGAATGTCGCTGTTGCCGAACGTGTTCGGGCACGCGACGAGCACGTTGGGCGGGCTGGTCGGCGTCGCCGTGTAGAGCGAGGCGCGGTACGCGTCGATCGCCGGGCAGTCGGCCGCGTGCGAGGCGTCGTTCCACACTCCGACGACGGCGTCACGCGTCGCGCTGGCATACACGTAGTCGCCGAGGAACTCGGCGGTCAGGCCGTTCTGGCTCGTCCCGCGCGGGTCGCCGACGGCGCTGCGGTCGAGCGACGACCACCCGCTCGGCACGCCGGCCACCACGTTCGCGTGCCACACCTGACCGACGAGGCCGCGAGGCGACGACGTGTCGTGCCGGAAGGGCGTCGTGAAGGCGTTTTCGACGACGTAGAGGTCGGTGCCGTCAGGAGACAGCGCCGGTGCGGTGTAGAACGGGCGGTCCCCGGTGGGGAGCGCGAGCGCCGCCGGCGCGGTCCAGCTGGCACCGGCCGTGGTGGAGCTCGTCCACAGCAGCCGCTCGTGGTCCAGCCCCGACGCACCGTCGGCCCAGGTCATGACGATCTGGTTCGTGGCGCCGGCCCCGCTCGGGGCCCCGTTGGCGATGTCGACGTTCGGCCCGGAGGCCAGGTCGACGCGGGCTCCCGCGATGCCGTCCATCGTCGGCCGGCCGAGCACGGGGTCGAAGACCCCGGGCGACGTGACCGGAGCGACCATCGTCGGACCCGTCCAGTGGGCGCCGCCGTCGGTCGAGCGGTACATGAGCTGGAGATCGGCGCCCGCACGCCTGCCGATGCCGAAGACGTAGACGTTGCCGTGGCTGTCGGTGCGGACCGTGCAGCCATCAGGTTGCCCGTTGATCCCGTTGTCGGTGGCGGGACCGACCTGCTTCGTCGTCCACGTGGCTCCGCCGTTCGTCGACCGCGCGACGATGAGCGGCGTCGGGAAGGCGTTGCCGTGGCTGTTGCTCCGGAACGAGGCCCAGCAGACGTAGACGTTGCCGAAGAACCGGCTCGACTGCGCGTTGTCGGCCCACACCTGCTCCTTGTCGGAGAAGGTTGTCGACGACTGCTTCGAGATGATCACCGGGTCCTTCCACGCGCTGGCGTGGCCCGCAGCAGCGGCACGCACGTCGTCGGTCCTCGACACGGCGATCGCCTCGAAGCCCTTGAAGGTCGCGGACTCCTTGTCCGCCGACACGTTCGAGGTGAGGTTGGCGTAGTAGAGACGTGAGCCGTTGTCCCACGAGAACGACCCGTCGGAGCCCGGTCGCGGTCCGAAGGCGACGGCCGGGTCACCGTCGGACACGAGGCCCTTGGCGGCGTATCCCGGGAGGGTGCCGATCGGACCGGTGTGGGCGGTGCAGGCCACGGGGCCGAGGCAGTCGCGAGCCGTGAGGCCGGTGTACGTCGGCTGGGTCCAGCTCGAGCCTCCCGTGAACGAGAAGTACACGCCGGACACCCCGACGCCGGGGGTGAAGGGACACGTGGTCGGGTCGCCGGCCGCGCACGACTCCTCGTCGATCTCGTCGTTGGACCCGGCGACGACGACGCCCGGTTCATGCGCGTCGATCGCGACGGCGGGCTCGTTCTGCTTGTTCTGCGAGAAGGGCCCGGGCGGACTGGCGACGCTGACGATGCCGTCGGTCGCCGGCGAGGCCACCGCTACCGCCGCTCCGGCGAGGGCGGTCGCGACGGACACGATGCACGCAGTGAGAACTCGACGGTGAGCCATGACCTCTCCTCAGGTGATACGGCAAAGGATCGCGTCGGCGCCCGCACCCACCAGAGTGCGCCCGCGCCACGGCGTACGACAAGGCCCGCAGCCGAAATGGCCACAGGCGTCCACGGCGCGACACCTCACCGCCCCGTGGATGATGGGGGCATGAGCGACGTCGCAGCGCAGGGCTTCCGGACCGAGCACGACTCGATGGGCGAGGTGCAGGTGCCCGCCGACGCCTTGTGGGGCGCGCAGACGGCGCGGGCGGTCGAGAACTTCCCGATCAGCGGCCAGCCGGTGCCGTCCGGCGTCGTGCACGCGCTCGCGCGCCTCAAGGCCGCCGCCGCCGACGTCAACGCCGAGCTCGGGGTGCTCGACGCCGGCCGCGCCCGAGCGATCGCGCAGGCGGCCGGGGAGGTCGCCGACGGCGACCACGACGACGAGTTCCCGATCGACGTCTTCCAGACCGGCTCCGGCACGTCGACCAACATGAACGTCAACGAGGTCGTGGCGCGGCTCGCGCACCTCGCGAGCGACCTCGACGTGCACCCCAACGACCACGTCAACGCCGGGCAGTCGAGCAACGACACGTTCCCCAGCGCCCTGCGCATCGCAGCCACGTCGGCGGCCGTGCTCGACCTCGTGCCGGCGCTCGAGCACCTCGCGCTCGCCCTGGCCCGCAAGGAGGCGGAGTTCGTCGACGTCGTCAAGGCCGGACGCACCCACCTCATGGATGCCGTGCCCGTGACCCTCGGGCAGGAGTTCGGCGGCTACCGGCGCCAGGTCGAGCTCGGGGCGAGCCGGGTGCGCGCCGCCGCCGAGGCGACGAGCGAGCTGCCCCTGGGCGGCACGGCCGCGGGGACCGGGCTCAACGCGGCACCGGGCTTCGCCCGCAGGGTGATCGAGCGCGTGTCAGGAGTCACCGGCATCCCGTTCCGGGAGGCGGCCAACCACTTCGAGGCGCAGTCGGCGCAGGACGCCGTCGTCGAGCTGTCGGGGGCGCTCAAGGTCGTCGCCGTGAGCCTGACGAAGATCTGCAACGACCTGCGCTGGATGAGCTCCGGGCCGCGCACCGGGCTCGGCGAGATCCACCTGCCCGACCTGCAGCCCGGATCGAGCATCATGCCCGGCAAGGTCAACCCGGTCGTGCCCGAGGCGACGCTCATGGCCTGCGCGCAGGTCATCGGCAACGACGTCACCATCACGACCGCGGGCGCCGCAGGCAACTTCGAGCTCAACGTCATGCTGCCCGTCCTGGCGAAGAACATCCTCGAGTCGATCGGCCTGCTCGCCTCGACGAGCAGACTGCTCGCCGATCGGTGCGTCGACGGCATCACCGCCGAGGTCGAGCACGCCCGGGCCCTCGCCGAGGGGTCGCCGTCGATCGTGACGCCGCTCAACCGCTACCTCGGCTACGAGGCCGCTGCCGCGGTGGTCAAGCAGGCCGTCCGGGAGCGCCGGACGATTCGCGACGTCGTCGTCGCGCAGGGTCACGTCGCCGAGGGGAGGCTCACGGAGCAGCAGCTCGACGAGGCCCTCGACGTGCTCTCGATGACGCGGCCGGACGCCGGCGCCTGACCGGCCGCCCACGCCGAGGACGTATGCCGCCGGGCCGGGTCGCGCCCGGCCCCGCGGTCACCCGAGGAACTGGCTGACCGTGAATTCGGCGCCCTGCGGGTCGCGGACGACAGCCGTGCGCGTCCAGTCGCTGTCGCCGGTGCGGACCAGGGACCCGCCGAGCCGCACGACCCGGTCGGCCGCCGCGTCGCGCTCGGCGACGGTGAACGTCACGTGCCACCCCGGCTCGGCGCGGGGCGCGACGGGCACGACCCAGCCGATGGCGTCGGCGAAGCCCGGTGGCACCTTGGCCCCGGACTGTCGCTCGTGGATGTCGGGGTCGATCGTCGACGCGAGGTGGTCGCCGTAGCCGGGCACTCGGATCATCGTGGCGAAGCCGACGTCGGCGAACACCCAGCCGAAGGCCCGGGCGTAGAACTGCTGCGCGGCTGCTGGCTCGTCGGTGTGCAGGTCGCTGAAGTTCCACGCCCCGGGGACGTTGGTCACCTGCGAGCCCAGACGCCGCTTGGCCTCCCAGAGGCGCACCTCGAGCCCCTGCGGGTCACGCACGACCACCGACCGACCACCTTCACCGGCAGCCGTCGGCGGCTGGACCACCGCTCCCCCGGCCTGCTCGACACGTCGGGCCGTCGCGTCGGCGTCGTCCACGGCGACGTAGGTGTGCCACCGCGCAGCACTCTCGCGACCCGCGTCACCGCTCTGGCCGGCAGGCGTCGCCGGGCCACCGAGCCCACCGACGTCGCGGCCGTCGAGCTGGGCGATGAGGTAGCGGAACGGCACCCCGGGCGGGGTCGCCTCGCTGAAGGTCCAGCCGAAGACGCCGCTGTAGAAGTCCGCGGCGGCATCGACGTCGTCCTGCTCGGTGTCGACCCACGAGGTCACGCCCTCGGGGTAGGTCCTCGGCTCGGTCGCCTGCTGGTTCATGCCATCCTCCTCGATGTCGGTCGGTCCGCATCCACCGTAGGCAGGGCCGCCGACAGCCGCCGCGGGTCGGCGCGACCGAAGCCCCAGGTCGGCGGCGGCCCGGTCTACGGTCGGTGGATGACCCTCGACGACGTCGACGCCTACCTCGCCACCCTGGAGGGCTGCCGTGCCCGCCGCACCGGCGGCCGCCGCGCGTGGTACGTCGACGGGTTGCTCGTGGCCCGCGCCGACGAGGCCGGCACCGTGCTCGTCCGGCTCGGGGGCCGCGACCGCGAGGAGCTCGTGACGGCCCACCCCGACACGTTCGGCGTGCCGCCCCGGTGGGAGGCGCACACCAAGCTGCAGGCCGACCTCGCCGGCGACGCCGACGCGGTCCGGCGCGCCCTGCGCCTCGCCTGGGAGCGGCAACGCACGGCGCGCACCGGCGCCTGACGCGGCACACGGCATACGGGCTCAGGACCCGAGGACCCGCTCGAGGTAGGGGTTGCCGAAGCGGCGCTCCGGGTCGACGCGGTCGCGCACGGCGAGGAAGTCGTCGAACCGCGGGTAGACGCTGCGCAGGTAGTCGGCGTCGCGCGTGTGCATCTTGCCCCAGTGCGGACGCCCGCCGTGGTTGACGGCGATGGCCTCGAAGGCCTCGAAGTAGGCGCCCCGCTCCTGCCGGTGGTACTTGTGGATCGCGATGTAGCAGCTCTGGCGCTCGTAGGCCGTCGAGAGCCACACGTCATCGGCCGCGGCGACGCGGCACTCGACCGGGAAGGAGATGTGCTCGTCGTGGGTGTCGACCCACTCGCGCAGCTCGAGCAGCACCTCCGAGAGGCTCGCGCGCGGGAACGCCCACTCCGACTCCATGAAGCGCACCTCGCGCGGCGTGACGAAGACCTTGTGCGAGCTGTCGGTGAACTGCCGCTCGCTCAGGGCCCGTGACGCGATCGCGTTGATGCTCCGCGTCGAGCGGGGCATCCGGGTGGCGACCCGGTTGGTCAGCTCGAAGAAGCGGTTGCTCAGCAGGTCGTCGTCGAGCTTCTCGCGCCACCCCGGCAACGGGCGCTTCGCCGTGCCCTCGGGGACGCGGTTGTTGCGCTTGGTCTGGGCCCGGTCGGTGTGCGGGAACCAGTAGAACTCGAAGTGGTCGTTGGCCTCCGCCGACACCTCAGCGTGGGCCAGCACGTCGGTCAGCGACTCCGGGCGCTCGACGGCGTGGAGCAGGAAGGCAGGCACGACGGCGACGGTGATCTCGGTGACGATGCCCAGCGCGCCGAGCCCTAGGCGGGCGGCCTGGAAGAGCGCCGGCTCGTGCGTCGGAGAGCACTCGACCACCGAGCCGTCCGCGAGGACGATGCGCAGTGCCCGGATGCCCGCGGACAGGCCCGTGAGCCGAAGTCCGGTGCCGTGCGTGCCGGTGCCGGTGGCGCCCGCGAGACTCTGCCGGTCGATGTCGCCGAGGTTGGGCAGGGCGTAGCCGAAGGCCGCGAGCTCCTCGTTGAGGACGTGCAGGGGCGTGCCCGCGCGCACCGTGGCCTCACCGCGCGTCGAGTCGATCGAGGTGACCCCGCTGAGGGCGCCGAGGCGCAGCTGGACGCCGTCGGTCACCGCGACGCCGGTGAACGAGTGGCCGGCGCCGATCGCCTTGACGCGCAGCCCTCGGTCGGCGGCCCGCAGGACCTCCTCGACCACCTCCGCCTCGCTGCGCGGGGTCGCGACCCGGGCGAGCTTCGAGGACTCGGTGCCGGCCCAGTTGGACCAGTCGATGCTGCGTACGACGCGACGTGTCACGCCGCCAACGCTCTCAGCCAAAACACTGCCCTTCCCCACGATAGGTCGCGGCCCGTCCGACGACCCGGTCGCCTCCGTCGCTGCTGACGAGCGCGAACTCCGTGAAGCGCTCGGCCAGCTCCCCCGCCTTGGCGTGCCGGAACCATATCCGATCACCCAGTGAGAGCCGGTCGGCCCCGGCTCCCTCGAGGGGCGTCTGGACCTCACCGGCGCCCTCCCGTCGGATCAGCGCGAGGTCGTGCTCGGGCAGCGGGCTCGGGACCCGGGACCACCCGGGCGGACCGGACGCGACGTAGCCGCCGCCGTATGCCGTCACCATCCCCTCGCCGGGCCGGCGCACGACCGGGGCGGCGAAGTAGGCGGCCGGCCGCAGGGAGAGGGCGTCGTAGCCGTCGAAGAGCGTGGGTGCGAAGAGCCCCGACCCGGCGGCGAGCTCGGTCAGGGCGGGGTCGAGGTGGGTGACGTGGAGGCTGCCGGTGCCGCCGCCGTTGACGACCTCGAGGTCGGCGAGCGAGCGCGCGGCAGCGACGACCTCGGCGCGGCGGGTGCGCAGCTCGGCGTCCGAGACCTTCTTCATCCGGCGCACGACCGGCGACGAGTCGGGCAGGCCCGCGATCTGGGCGTCGTAGAACATCAGCCCGGCGACGACGAGACCGCGCTCCTGGGCGCGCCGGACGACCGTCTCCACGTCCGCGGGGGTCCGGGTCGGCGAGCGGCGAACTCCCAGGTGGGCCGGGCCGACCCGCAGCGACGCGTCGACGTCGATCGCCACGCGCAGCCCCTCGTGACCGGGCACCTCGCGGGCGATGAAGTCGACGTGCTCGACGCTGTCGATCATGACGATGACGGCCCGGGTCAGCGCCGGGTCGGCGGCGAGCTCGGCCAGGGCCGGGACGTCGACGCTCGGGTAGGCGACGAGGACGTCGTCGTGGCCGGCACGCGCCCACCACAGCCCCTCGCGCACGGCGTAGCACATGAGGCCCTGGAAGCCGTCGCGCCCGAGCGCCCGCTCGATGAGGGGCCGGCTGCGCAGCGACTTGGTCGCGATCCGGATCGGGAGCCCGGCGGCCAGGTCGACGAGCGTGGCGGCGTTCGCGTCGAAGGCGTCGAGGTCGACGACGGCGAGCGGACCGGGGAGGTCGGCGGTCGCCGCCGAGAGGCGCGCCGCGACCGGCGGCGACAGGCGACGATGCATGCCCTGCACCCTACCCAGCGTCACCCCACCCCTACCTGGGAGTCGCCCACACTCTTTCTCCCTCCCCCTCGAGTGAGCGCCCGGTCCCACTCGGCTGAGCGCCCCGTCCCAATCGAGTGGCGGAGCGCTCGGTCGACTGTGGCGGGCGCTCACTCCCCGGGGTGTGAGGCGAGTGGGTCAGCCGACGCGGTCGACGACGGAGAGGGCGAGGGCCTGCAGGGCCGCCTTCGCGTCGCTGTCGGGCAGCGGGTCGAGCAGGGCCTGCGCCTCGCGGGCGACGGCATACGTCTCGTCGCGCGCCAGCGCGAGGGCCGGATGGGCCCGCAGGAGCCCCAGCGCCTCGGCCAGGGCGGCGTCGTCGGTCGACAGGTCGGCGTCGAGCAGCTCGAGCAGACGCGCGTCCGAGGCGTCGTCGCGGTCGGCCATGGCCCGGAAGCGCAGCACGGCGAGCGTGTCGACACCCTCGCGCAGGTCGGTGCCGGGGATCTTGCCGCTGTCGTCGGCGTCGGACGCGATGTCGATGAGGTCGTCGGCGAGCTGGAAGGCCACGCCGACCTTCTCGCCGTAGGAGCGCATGGTCTCGACCGCCGCGGGCGACCCACCGCTGAACATGACGCCGTAGCGCCCGGCCGTCGCGATGAGCACGCCGGTCTTGTCGGCGAGGACACCGAGGTAGTAGTCGACGGGATCGACACCCTCGGGGCACGCCCGGTCGTCGCGGATCTGACCGGAGCACAGCCGCACGAACGTCTGCGCCTGGATGAGCACGGCCTCGGCGCCGAGACCGGCGACGAGCTCGGACGCCTTGCCGAAGAGCAGGTCGCCGACGAGGATCGCCGTCGAGTTGTCGTAGGCGGCGTTGACCGACGCGACCCCGCGGCGCACGCTCGCCTCGTCCATGACGTCGTCGTGGTAGAGCGAGGCGAGGTGGGTCAGCTCGACGCCGGCGGCGGCACTGACGACGTCGTCGTTGATGCCCTCACCGAGCTCGGCCGCGAGGAGGGTCAGCAGCGGCCGGAACCGCTTGCCGCCCGCCTCGACGAGGTGCCCCGAGGCCCGGGCGATGAACGGGTCGTCGTGGTCGACGACCTGCGTCAGCAGCGCGTCGACCCGGGCCAGCCCGTCACGCAGGCGTGCCGACAGGTCCGCGGTGGCCCCGGGGATCCCGAGGACCGGCGGGGTGGCGTGTGTCGTCATCGAGCCCCGTGACCGTGCAGCCGTGCGCGAGCCGTCATCGGACGAACTGGGAGGCCCGGTCGGCCAGGTCGAGCAGCGCCGACGGCAGGACGCCGAGGGCGAGCGTGGCCAGGGTGCCGATGGCGATCGAGAACGTCGTCGACACCGACGGGATGACGACCTCGACGGCGTCGTCGGGGGCGTCGCTGAAGAACATCAGGACGATGACCCGGGCGTAGACGAAGACCGTGATCGCGCTGCACAGGACACCGACGACGGCCAGGACCGTGCCGGTCGCGCCACCCGTGCCGATCGCCGCCGAGAAGACGCCGAACTTCGCGACGAACCCCGAGGTCAGCGGGATGCCGGCGAAGGCGAGCATGAGGAAGGCGAACGCGCCGGCCACCACCGGGAAGCGCTTGCCGAGCCCGGCCCACTGCGACAGGTGCGTGGCCTCGGCGCCGTTCTGTCGCACGAGCGAGACGATGGCGAAGGCCGCGATCGTCGAGAAGCCGTAGGCGACGAGGTAGAAGAGCACCGCGCCGACGCCCTTGCGGTCGAAGGCGAGCACACCGACGAGGATGAAGCCCGCGTGCGCGATCGAGGAGTAGGCGAGCAGGCGCTTCATGTCGGTCTGCGTGACCGCGAGCACCGACCCGACGACCATCGTCAGCAGGGCGACGAGGACGAGCGCGTTGGTCCACTCCCAGCGACCGGTGTCGAGGCCGACGTAGGCCAGGCGCAGGATCGCGCCGAACGCAGCGGCCTTCGTGCAGGCGGCCATGAAGCCGGTGACCGGCGTCGGGGCGCCCTGGTAGACGTCGGGCGTCCACGCGTGGAACGGCACTGCACCGACCTTGAAGAGCAGGCCGACGAAGACGAGGAACGCGCCCGGCACGAGCAGGCCGTTCATCGCGAGCGGCCCGGAGGCGATGGCCTTGCTCAGGTCACCGAAGTAGACCGAGCCGGCGTAGCCGTAGAGCAGGGCCGTGCCGAAGAGGAAGAAGGCCGAGCTGAAGGCGCCGAGCAGGAAGTACTTCAGCGACGCCTCCTGCGAGAGCAGGCGACGGCGGCGGGCCAGCCCCGAGAGGATGTAGAGCGGCAGCGAGAGCACCTCGAGCGCGACGAACATGCCGATGAGGTCGTTCGTCGTGGGGAAGAGCATCATGCCGAAGATCGCGAACATCGTCAGCGGGAAGACCTCGGACGTCAGCGCACCCGCACGGGCGGCCGCCGTCTCGGTGGCCGAGCCCGGCGTCGACGCCCCGCTCGGGGTGAACGCGTCGGGGCCCACTCCGCCGAAGCGCTCCGCCATCGTCAGGACACCGAGGACACCCATGAGCAGGATCGCAGCCTGCATGAACAGGGCCGGGCCGTCGACGGCGAGGGCGAAGAGCTGCCGGTTGGTCGAGCCGTCCGTCAGACCCATGGTCAGGCCCTGGTGCTTGGCCGCGACGATGATCGACGCGGCGGCCGCGAGCAGGCCCACGACCGAGAGCGTCACCTGGATCGCGTGGCGACGCTCGCGCGCGGCGAACGCCTCGACGAGGACGCCGATCAGGGCCGTGCCGAAGACGATGAGCAACGGCAGGATCGCGAGGTAGTCGACGGTCGACTGCTGGAACGCTGCGGGAAGCGTGGGCAGCGCCAGCGGAGCGACGGCGGTCACTTCGAGCTCCCTTCGGCCACGGTGCCGGCCGGGTTGAGGGTCGGAACGGCTTGCTGGACGTGCGCCAGGGTCTTGTCGACGGCCGGGTTGATCACGTTGAGCGCGATGTTCGGCAGGACGCCGAGCACGACGAACGCAGCGATCAGCGGTGCGGCGACGAGCTTCTCGCGCGTCGTCAGGTCACGCACGGCGGTGAGCCCGCGACGGCCGGGCTCGTCGAGCCGGTCGTGCTCGCGCTCGCCGACGAGGCCCTCGGGCTTCGGGCCGGTCATGACCCTCTTGTACATGAGCAGGATGTAGAGCGCGGCGAGGATGATGCCGGTCGTCGCGATGACGGTGGCCACCGGCTGAGTCGGGAAGCTGCCCACGAGCACGGTGAACTCGGAGACGAAGGTCGCCAGACCCGGGAGGCCGAGGCCGGAGAGGCCCGCGACGAGGAAGATTCCGGCCAGGGCAGGCGTGATCCGCTGCCAGCCGCCGTAGTCGGGGATCCGCTTGCTGCCGCGACGGCGTACGAGCATGGCCGCGAAGAGGAAGAGCGCCGCCGTCGAGAAGCCGTGGTTGACCATGTAGAGCGTGGAGCCCGCGTGGCCGACGTTGGTGAAGGCGAAGATGCCCAGCACGATGAAGCCGAAGTGGCTCACCGACGTGTAGGACACGAGGCGCATCATGTCGGTCTGGCCGATCGCGAGCAGCGCACCGTAGATGACGGAGAGCACCGCGAGGGCCACGACGACGGGCGTCGCCCACGTGCTCGCCTCCGGGAAGAGCTGGAGGCAGAAGCGGATCATCCCGAACGTGCCGACCTTGTCGAGCACGCCGACGAGCAGCGTCGCCGTCGCGGGCGAGGACTCGGTGGCGGCGTCGGGCAGCCAGGTGTGGAACGGCACCATCGGCGCCTTCACCGCGAAGGCGAAGAAGAAGCCGACGAAGAGCAGCCGCTCGGTGGTGGGGTCGAGCGAGAGACCGGTGAGGCGCTCGATGAGGAAGCCGTCGGTGCCGCCCGGACCCTGCAGGTAGAGGGCGATGACGGCGACGAGCATCACGAGCCCACCGGCCAGCGAGAAGAGCAGGAACTTCATCGCGGCGTACTGCCTGCGCGGGCCGCCGAAGCGACCGATGAGGAAGTAGACCGGGATGAGCATGGCCTCGAAGAAGACGTAGAAGAGGAACACGTCGGTGGCGGCGAACACCCCGACCATGAACGTCTCGAGCACGAGGATGAGCGCGAAGTACGTCTTGACGCGCTGGCCGCCGCGGGGGCCGGCCTCCTCGGGCACGTCGTGCCAGGCCGCGAGCAGGCAGATCGGGGTCAGCACGAGCGCCATGAGGATGAGCACGAGCGCGATGCCGTCGACGCCGAGCGCGTAGCTGACACCGAACTGCGGGATCCACGAGTGCTGCTCACCGAGCTGGAACTGCGCGCTCGAGGCACGGTCGAACTGCGTCGCGGCAATGATGCCGACGACGAGCGTGACGAGGGAGAACCCGATCGCCATCCGCTTGGCGTTCTCGGCGCTGCCCGGCACGAAGGCGACGACGAGCGCGCCCACGAGGGGGATGAGGCCGAGGATCGTCAGCCAGGGGACGGTGGACATTGCGGTCATCAGGACATCACCCAAAGAGCACCGAGGATGGCGACGACACCAGCGAGCATCGTCAGGGCATAGGAGCGCGCGAAGCCGTTCTGCAGCTTGCGCAGTCGGGAGCTCGTCCCGCCGACGAGGGCGGCGAGGCCACCGGCCGCACCGTCCACGCCCTTGCTGTCGGCGAAGACGAGCGAGCGCGTGAGGTGGATGCCGGGTCGCATGAGGAGGGCCTCGTTGACCTGGTCCTGGTAGAGGTCCTTGCGCGCGGCCTGCGTGAGCAGGGAACCGGCAGGCGCCGTGACCGGCACGTCGTCTCGCCAGTAGCGCAGCCACGCGAGGGCGGCGCCAGCGGCGACGAGGACGAGGGTCAGGGCCATGAGGACCGGCACGGGGATGACCGGGTGGGCACCCTCGGGCTCGGCGCCGGTGACCGGCTCGAGCCACGTGGTGAACATGCCCGTCGGGCCGAGGATGAGACCGAGGAAGGCCGAGCCCACCGCGAGGACGATCATCGGGACGGTCATCAGCCTGCCCGACTCGTGCGGGTGCACGTCGTCGGTCCAGCGCTTCTTGCCGTGGAAGGTCATGAAGAACAGACGCGACATGTAGAAGGCCGTGATGCCGGCGCCGATGAGGGCGGCCATGCCGAAGACCCATGGGCGCCAGCCCTCGCCGATGAAGGCGGCCTCGATGATCTTGTCCTTGGACCAGAAGCCCGAGAACGGCGGCACCCCGAGGATGGCGAGCCAGCCGACGGCGAACGTCGCCCACGTGATCTTCATGGCACCGGACAGGCCGCCGAAGCGGCGCATGTCGACCTGGTCGTTCATGCCGTGCATGACCGAGCCGGCCCCGAGGAACATGCCGGCCTTGAAGAAGCCGTGCATGAGCAGGTGGAAGATCGCGAAGGCGTAGCCGACCGGGCCGAGGCCCGCGGCGAGCATCATGTAGCCGATCTGGCTCATCGTCGAGGCCGCGAGGGCCTTCTTGATGTCGTCCTTCGCGCACCCGACGATCGCGCCGAAGAGCAGCGTGATGGCGCCGACGATGACGACGACGAGCTGCGCCGTGGGCGCCGCCTCGAAGATCGGCGCCGAGCGCACGACGAGGTAGACGCCGGCCGTGACCATGGTCGCGGCGTGGATCAGCGCCGACACCGGGGTCGGGCCGGCCATGGCGTCACCGAGCCAGCTCTGGAGCGGGAACTGCGCCGACTTGCCGCAGGCACCGAGCAGGAGCATCAGGCCGATGGCCGTCATGAAGCCCTCGTTGGCGTTGCTGCCGGCCTCACCGAGCACCGTCGCGAAGTCGACGGCGCCGAAGTGGAAGAACATCACCATGATCGCGATGGACAGACCGAAGTCACCGACACGGTTGGCGACGAACGCCTTGTTGGCCGCGGTCGCGTAGGCCGGGTTGTAGTTCCAGAAGCCGATGAGCAGGTAGCTCGCGAGGCCCACGCCCTCCCAGCCGACGTAGAGCAGCAGGTAGGAGTTGGCGAGGACGAGCAGGAGCATCGCCGCGACGAAGAGGTTGAGGTAGGCGAAGAAGCGCCGCCGGTCGGGGTCGTGCTCCATGTACCCGATGGAGTACACGTGGATGAGCGAGCCGACGAAGGTGATGAGCAGCACGAAGACCATGGACAGCTGGTCGACGAGCAGCCCCGCACTCACCTTGAACGACCCGGCAGCGATCCAGTCGAACAGGTCGATGCCGACCGCGCGGTCCTCGGCGCCACGGCCGAGCATCGCGAGGAAGACGAGTGCGCCGACGACGAAGGCACCCCACGAGAGGGCGGTCGCGAGCACGGGCCCGAACTTGTCGGTGCGGCGGCCGCCGAGGAGGAGCACGGCGGCACCGAGCAGCGGCAGCGCGACGAGCAGCCACGCGTATGCCGTCACCCCGGTCGCGGCGTGCGCCTCACCTTCGTGCGTGGCGAGGCCCGCGGCATACGTGCTCAGCGTGCTCGACGAGCTCGTGAGCGTCTGGACGAGAGTTCCCATTCTGGCCGGCGCTCCTTACAGCTTCAGCAGGTTGGCGTCGTCGACCGAGGCCGAGCGGCGGGCGCGGAAGATCGCCATGATGATGGCGAGTCCCACGACGACCTCCGCGGCTGCGACGACCATGACGAACAGGGCCATGACCTGCCCGTCGAGGGCGCCGTGCATCCGGGAGAAGGTGACGAGGGAGAGGTTCGTCGCGTTGAGCATGAGCTCGACGCCCATGAAGACGATGATCGCGTTGCGGCGCACCAGCACGGCTGCCGCGCCGATGGCGAAGAGCAGTACCGAGAGGTAGACGTAGTGCATCGGGCTCACTTGGACCGACCCTCCTCGATCTCGCGCTCCATGTGGCGCTCGACGTCCTTGAGGCCCTCGGCGGTCGCGACCTGGTCACGGGCCACGAGGACCCGCGAGACGGACAGGGCGCTCGGCGTGCCGTCGGGCAGCAGCGCCGGGGTGTCGACCGCGTTGTGGCGGGCGTAGACACCCGGCGCGGGCAGGCCCGCGACGTTCTTGTTGTCGCGGACGCGCTTGGCGGCCCACTCGGCCTGCGTGATGCGGGGCGTGAGTCGCTCGCGGTGCGCGAGCACCATGGCGCCGAGGGCGGCCGTGATGAGCAGCGCGGAGGTGACCTCGAAGATCCAGACGTACTGGCCGAAGATCAGCTCGGCGATGCCGGTCACGTTGCCCGTGTCGGTGTTGGTCGAGACGACCTTGTCCATGCCGGCCTGCACGCTCTGCTCGTCCAGGACGACCTGGCCGAGCGAGAAGATCAGGATGCCGGCGAGGCCGATGACGAGCAGCAGCGAGGTCCAACGCTGACCCTTGATCGTCTCGACCATCGAGTCGGAGGAGTCGACGCCGACGAGCATGAGGACGAAGAGGAAGAGCATCATCACGGCGCCGGTGTAGACGAAGATCTGCACGATCCCGAGGAAGTCGGCCTTCTGCATGATGTAGAAGACGCCGAGGATGCACATGACGAGGGCCATGCCGAGCGCGGCATGGACGGCCTTCCTCGCGAAGAGCAGCCCCAGTGCGGCGAGGACCGCGATCGGGGCGAGCACCCAGAAGCCGACGGCTTCGGCGGTGGAGGTCACGGGTTGGCCCCTTCCCTGGTCTCGGGCGCGGTCGGGTGGGTGGAGTGCACGAGGTCGTGGACCCCGGGCACCGAGGCCCCGACGTTGCCGGGCCCGCCGGCGAAGTCGTCCTCGTCGTCGTCGACCGCGTCACGGGCGTCGACGTAGGCACGCTGCGCGTCGGTCGGCTCGCTGACCTTGCCCTGGTAGTAGTCGCGCTCCTCGAGCCCGTCGGACATCGGGAAGGGCGTCTGGAGCATGCCGCCCTGGAGCGGCGCGAGGAGCTGGTCCTTGGTGAAGATCAGCTTGCCGCGGTCGTTGTCGGCGAGCTCGTAGAAGTTCGTCATCGTCAGGGCGCGCGTCGGGCACGCCTCGATGCACAGGCCGCAGAAGATGCAGCGCAGGTAGTTGATCTGATAGACGCGGCCGTAGCGCTCACCGGGGCTGAAGCGGCCCTTGCCACCCTGGTCGAGCGGGGTGTCGTCGTTGTCGGCACCCTCGACGAGGATCGCGTCGGCCGGGCAGGCCCAGGCGCACAGCTCGCAGCCGATGCACTTCTCGAGGCCGTCCGGGTAGCGGTTGAGCTGGTGGCGACCGTGGAAGCGCGGCGCCGTGGGGCGCGGCTTCTCGGGGTACTCCTCGGTCGCGACCTTGCGGAACATCGTGGAGAACGACACCCCGAAACCGGCCACGGGCGCGAAGAGCTCGGACAGGAAGCCCTTCTCGCGCTGGTCCTCGCCGGATCGCTGGTCGCGTGGCGCGCCGACCTCCGAGCCCGTGGTGCTGCTGGGGCTCTGGGGCGACACGTCCTTGCCGACGGTGTCGTCAGCCATGGTCCTCCTCCTTGACGGCGGTCGAGGTGCTCGGGCTGCTCGAGGCGCCGGCGGTCGTGAGCACGGGCTCGCGCGACGCGGCCAGGCGCGGGGTCGGCTCGGTCAGGCGCTGGCCGGGCAGCGGCGGGACGGGGTAGCCGTCCTGGAAGGGGTCGATCTCCTCGGGCGGGGTCTCGTCCTCCGCGGCGGCGCGGGCGGCGCGCTTGTCGTCCCAGATCCACGCCGCGGCGAGCGCGATGACGGCGACGACGCTGACGATGACGACGGTCGCGACCGAGAGCTCCCGGCCGGCGAAGGTCAGCTTGCTGTCACCGAGGAAGCCGAGCTGCGCACCGCGGATGAACGCCACGGCGACGACCCAGGCCAGGGTGATCGGGATGAGGAACTTCCAGCCGAAGCGCATGAACTGGTCGTAGCGGACGCGCGGCAGCGAGCCACGCAGCCAGACGAACACGAACATGAAGAGCCACAGCTTGACGGTGAACCACAGCAGGCCCCACCAGCCGCCGCCGAACATGTTGTCGTTGATCGCCGAGATCAACGGCGGGGCCTGCCAGCCACCGAGGAAGAGCGTGGTGGCGAGGGCGGCGACCGTGAACATGTTGACGTACTCGCCGAGGAAGAACATCGCGAAGCGCATCGAGGAGTACTCGGTGTGGAAGCCACCGGTGAGCTCGCCCTCGCCCTCGGCGAGGTCGAAGGGCAGACGGTTGGTCTCGCCGACCATGGTGATGACGTAGACGGCGAAGCTGAAGAACGCGGGGAGGATGTACCAGAGCGAGCTCTGCGCCGAGACGATCGCCGAGGTCGACATCGACCCGCTGTAGAGGAAGATCGCGACGAGCGAGAGGCCCATGGCGATCTCGTAGCTGATGACCTGGGCGGTCGAGCGCAGGCCACCGAGCAGCGGGTAGGTCGAGCCCGAGCTCCACCCGGCGAGGATGATGCCGTAGACGCCCACCGACGCGACGGCGAGCACGAGCAGGACGGCGACGGGCACGTCGGTGACCTGCAGCGGCGTCACGTGGCCGAACATCGACACGGTGCCGCCGACCGGGATGATCGCGAACGACACGAAGGCCATCGTCGCGGCGAGGAGCGGCGCGAGCGTGTAGATGAGCTTCTCGGCGTTGGCCGGCGTGATGTCTTCCTTGAGCATCGACTTCATGCCGTCGGCGAGGGTCTGGAGCAGACCGAAGGGGCCGTTGCGGTTCGGGCCCGGGCGCTGCTGCATGCGGCCGATGACGCGGCGCTCGAACCAGATGACGAGCAGCGTCGAGACGAGCAGGTAGACGAAGATGCCGACGGCCTTGATCAGCGCCAGCCACCATGGGGTGTCGCTGAAGTCGGCCGTGGGGTTCTCGTTCATGGGCAGCGCAGCTGCCACCCCGTATGCGGTCAGGCCGAGGCTCATGCCGCACCACCCTTCGTGACGTGGACGCGGCCGCCGGCGTCGGTGCCGAGGCCCGAGCGGATCGAGCAGTCCTTGGCGTTGGTCGGGACCCAGACGACGCCGTCGACCATGCCCTCGGTGACGACCGCGGGCAGCGTGACGCTGCCGGCCGGGGCGGAGACCGTGACGTGGTCACCCTCGCCGAGTCCGAGCCCGGCAGCCGAGGCCGCGGACAGCCGGGCCACGGCGAGCGGCGCGGTGCCGGCGAGGAACGGCTCGCCGTCCTGCATCCGGCCGGCGTCGAGGAGCGTGGCCCAGCTCGACAGGACGAAGTCGCCGCTGCCGTGGGGCGCCGCGGCGACGCGCTGGCCGTCGGGGGCGCTCGTGGCACGGGCGCCGCCCCACGGGCCGAGGGCCTCGAACTGGGCGTGGATCTCGCGCTGGGTGCGGGTCTCGAGGAAGACGCCCATCTCGCTGGCGAGCATGTCGAGGGCGCGGTGGTCGCTGACCGCGTTGCTCTCGAGGGCCTCCTCGAAGGCGCGGACGCGGCCCTCCCAGTTGACGTAGGTGCCGGTCTTCTCGGACTGCGGGGCGACGGGCAGCACGACGTCGGCGACGGCGGTGACCGGCGACTCGCGCAGCTCGAGCGAGACGACGAACGCCCTCTCGAGGGCTGCGTCGGCAGCCGGGTCGCCGAGGTCGGACGGGTCGACGCCACCGACGAGCAGGGCCTCGACCTCGCCGGCAGCGGCAGCCGCGATGATGCCGGCCGTGTCGCGGGCCGGGGTGGCCGGGACCTGGTCGACGTCCCAGACCCGGGCGACCTCGGCGCGGGCCGAGGCGTCGGAGACCGGGCGCCCACCGGGCAGGAGCGCACCGAGCGCACCGGCCTCGAGGGCTCCGCGCTCCCCCGCACGACGCGGCACCCACGCGAGGCGGGCGCCGGTGGCGGCGGCGAGGTCGGCCGCGGCACGCAGGGCACCGGGCGAGGTGGCGAGGCGCTCGCCGACGAGCACGACGCCGCCGGCACCCAGGGCCTCGCGGGCCCTCGCACCGAGCTCGGTCGAGCCGAGGTCGGACAGCGCCGCGGCCTCGTGGCCGGGGACGGTGGGCAGCAGCGTGCCACCCACCTTGGTCAGGCCGCGCGTCGGGTGGGACGCGACGGCATACACCTGCGTCTGGTGCTTGCGGAACGCCTTGCGCAGGCGCAGGAAGACGATCGGGCTCTCGTCCTCGGGCTCGAAGCCCACGAGCAGGACGGCCTTCGCGGCCTCGAGGTCGGCATACGTGACGGCGCCGCCATCGGGTCCCGTGGCGGCGACGTGCTCGGCGAGGAAGGCGACCTCCTCGGCCGAGTGCGGTCGCGCACGGAAGTCGACGTCGTTGGTGCCGAGCACGACGCGGGCGAACTTGCCGTAGGCGTACGCGTCCTCGGCGGACACGCGGCCACCGACGAGCACGCCGGCCTTCTTGCCGGCGAGGCCGGCTGCCGCTGCGGCGAGGGCCTCGGGCCAGCCGACGACCTGGAGCACGCCGTCGGCGTCACGCACCATCGGCAGCTCGACACGGTCGGGCAGCGTGGCGTAGGTGAACGCCCAGCGGCCCTTGTCGCAGTTCCACTCCTCGTTGACGGCCTGGTCCTCGGCCGCCATCCGGCGCAGCACGACCCCGCGGCGGTGGTCGGTGCGGGTCGCGCACCCGCTCGCGCAGTGCTCGCAGACCGACGGGGTCGACACGAGGTCGAACGGACGGCTGCGGAAGCGGTAGGCAGCACCGGTGAGCGCGCCGACCGGGCAGATCTGAACGGTGTTGCCCGAGAAGTAGCTCTCGAAGGGCTTGTCCTCGTAGATGCCGATCTGCTGGAGCGCACCCCGCTCGACGAGCGCGATGAACGGGTCGCCGGCGACCTGGTCGGAGAAGCGGGTGCAGCGGGCGCAGAGCACGCAGCGCTCCCGGTCGAGCAGGACCTGCGAGGAGATGTTGATCGGCTTGGGGTAGGTGCGCTTGACGTCCTCGAAGCGCGACACCGGACGGCCGGCGCTCATCGCCTGGTTCTGCAGGGGGCACTCGCCGCCCTTGTCGCAGACCGGGCAGTCGAGCGGGTGGTTGATGAGGAGCAGCTCCATGACGCCCTGCTGTGCCTTGTCGGCGACCTTGGACGTGGCCTGCGTGTTGACGACCATGCCCTCGGACACCGTCATCGTGCACGAGGCCTGCGGCTTCGGCATGGGGCGGACATTGCCCTCGCGGTCGGGCATGGCGACGTCGACGAGGCACTGGCGGCACGCCCCGACGGGGTCGAGCAGCGGGTGGTCGCAGAAGCGCGGGATCTCGACCCCGATGGTCTCGGCGGCGCGGATGACGAGCGTGCCCTTGGGGACGCTGACGGGCACGCCGTCGATCGTGAGGCTGACGTGGTCTGGCGCCGCGGGCGCCTTCGTCTCCGTCGTGGCGGTCATGCGGACACCATCCCGCTGGACTCCTTGGTCTGGACGTCGAAGAGGACCGACTTCTCGGGCGGGAAGAGCTCGTGGGCCGGCGTGTGCATGCCGGCCTCGAACTCCTCGCGGAAGTACTGCACGGCCGAGGTGATCGGGCTTGTGGCCGCGTCACCGAGGGCGCAGAAGCTGCGGCCGAGGATGTTGTCACAGATGTCGACGAGCTTGTCGATGTCGTCCTGCGTGCCCTGGCCCGCCTCGATGCGGTTCATGATCTGGCGTAGCCACCACGTGCCCTCACGGCACGGCGTGCACTTGCCGCAGGACTCGTGGGCGTAGAAGTCGGTCCAGCGCGCGACGGCGCGCACGACCGAGACGGTCTCGTCGAAGACCTGCAGGGCGCGCGTGCCGAGCATCGAGCCGGCCGCGGCGACCGAGTCGAAGTCGAGGGGCACGTCGAGGTGCTGGTCGGTGAAGATGGGCGTCGAGGAGCCACCCGGCGTCCAGAACTTCAGCTTCTTGCCGCCGCGCATGCCGCCGGCGAGGTCGATGAGCTCGCGCATCGTGATGCCGAGCGGGGCCTCGAACTGGCCGGGGTTGGCGACGTGGCCCGAGAGGCTGAAGATGCCGAAGCCCGTGGACTTCTCGGTGCCCATGCCCTTGAACCAGTCGGAACCCTCGAGGATGATCCCGGGCACCGAGGCGATGGACTCGACGTTGTTGACCGACGTCGGGCGGGCGTAGAGGCCCGCGGCGCCGGGGAACGGCGGCTTGAGCCGCGGCTGGCCGCGACGGCCCTCGAGCGAGTCGAGCAGCGCCGTCTCCTCACCGCAGATGTACGCGCCGGCGCCGGCGTGCACGGTGATGTCGACGGTGACGCCCTTGCCCCCGACGTTGTCGCCGAGGTAGCCCGCGGCACGGGCCTCCTCGACCGCGCGGAGCAGGCGGCGGTAGACGTGGACGACCTCACCGCGGAGGTAGATGAACGCGTGCTCGCAGCCGATGGCGTACGAGGAGATGGCCACCCCCTCGATGAGCGCGTGCGGGTTGGCCATCATGAGCGGCACGTCCTTGCACGTGCCCGGCTCGGACTCGTCGGCGTTGACGACGAGGTAGCGCGGGCCGCCGTCGGGCGGCGCCATGAACGACCACTTCATGCCGGTCGGGAAGCCGGCGCCACCACGGCCGCGGATGCTGGAGTCCTTGACGGCGTCGATGATCGCCTGCGGCTCCATGTCGAGGGCCTTCGTGAGGGCCTTGTAGCCGTCGTGGCGCTCGTAGGTCGCGAGGGTCCAGGACTGCGGGTCGTCCCAGAACTTCGTGAGGATCGGGGTCAGGGTGTCGGTCACTGCGATCCGTCCTTCCCGTCGGCCAGCGACGTGTGCGAGGCGTCGGCGCGCTGGGCGCCGTTGCTGCCGGGGGCGACCCAGCCGCGGTCGTTGGCGATCTTCAGACCGAGCAGGGACGCCGGGCCGGCGCCCACGCCCTCGTCGGCGCGGCCGTCCTCGAAGCCCGCGAGCACTCGCGAGACCTCCTTGAACGTGCAGACCTTGGCGGCGCCGCGCGTCGGCGCGACGTCCTTGCCGGCGCGGAGGTCCTCGACGAGGCCGATCGTGCTCTCCGGCGTCTGGTTGTCGAAGAACTCCCAGTTGGCCATGACGACCGGCGCGTAGTCGCACGCGGCGTTGCACTCGACGCGCTCGAGGGTGATCCTGCCGTCCTCGGTCGTCTCGTCGTGGCCGATGCCGAGGTGCTCGGAGAGCCGGTCGAAGATGAGGTCGCCGCCCATGACCGCGCACAGCGTGTTGGTGCAGACGCCGACGGTGTAGTCACCGTTGGGGTGGCGCTTGTACTGCGTGTAGAAGGTGGCGACACCGCTGACCTCGGCCTCGGTGAGGTCGAGCACCTCGGCGCAGAAGCTGACGCCGCGACCCGCGACGTAGCCGTCGACCGACTGCACGAGGTGCAGCAGCGGCAGCAGCGCCGAGCGCTTCTGCGGGTAGCGCGAGATGACCTCGGCGGCGTCGACGTGGAGCCGCTCGAGGACGTCGGCGGCATACGGCGCCTTGGACTCGGGGCTGACGTGCAGGTGGCCTGAAGCGTCGTGACCGCTCAACGGTCCACACCTCCCATGACGGGGTCGATCGAGGCCACGGCGACGATGACGTCGGCGATCTGGCTGCCTTCGCACATCGCGGCCACGGCCTGCAGGTTGTTGAAGCTCGGGTCGCGGAAGTGCGCGCGGTAGGGGCGCGTGCCGCCGTCGGAGACGATGTGGCAGCCGAGCTCGCCCTTCGGCGACTCGATGGCGACGTACGCCTGGCCCGCCGGGACCCGGAAGCCCTCGGTGACGAGCTTGAAGTGGTGGATCAGGGACTCCATCGAGGTGCCCATGATCTCGCGGATGTGGTCGAGGCTGTTGCCGAGACCGTCGCTGCCGAGCGCGAGCTGCGCCGGCCACGCGATCTTCTTGTCGGCCACCATGACCGGGCCCTCGTCGGCCTGGAGGCGGTCGGTCGCCTGCTCGATGATCTTCAGCGACTCGTACATCTCGTCGATGCGGATCCGCAGGCGGCCGTAGGCGTCCATGCTCGTGCGGGTCTTGACCTCGAAGTCGTAGGTCTCGTAGCCGCAGTACGGGTCGAGCTTGCGCAGGTCATGAGGCAGGCCCGTCGAGCGGAGCACCGGGCCGGTGATCCCGAGCGCCATGCAGCCGGCGAGGTTGAGCACGCCGACGTCGACGGTGCGGCCCTTGAGGATGGGGTTCTCGTTGAGCAGCGCCTCGAGCTCGCCGAGACCGCGGCGGACCTCGGGGATCATCTCTCGCAGGGCGTCGATGCAGCCGGGCGGGAGGTCCTGCGCGACACCGCCGGGGCGGATGTAGGCGTTGTTCATCCGCAGGCCGGTCACCATCTCGATGACGCGGAGCAGCCGCTCGCGCTCACGGAAGGAGACCGTCATGACGGTGGTCGCGCCCATCTCCATGCCACCCGTGCCGAGGCAGATGAGGTGGCTGCTGATGCGCGTCATCTCCATCATGAGGACGCGGATGACGCTGGCCCGCTCGGGGATCTGGTCGGTGATGCCGAGCAGCTTCTCGATGGCGAGGCAGTAGGCGGCCTCCTGGAACATGGGCGTGAGGTAGTCCATGCGCGTGCAGAACGTGACGCCCTGCACCCAGGTGCGGTACTCCATGTTCTTCTCGATGCCGGTGTGGAGGTAGCCGATGCCCGCGCGAGCCTCGGTCACCGTCTCGCCGTCGATCTCGAGGATGAGGCGGAGCACGCCGTGGGTCGACGGGTGCTGCGGCCCCATGTTGACGACGATGCGCTCCTCGCCGAGCGAGGTGGCCTCGTCGACGAGGTCGTTCCAGTCGCCGCCGGCGGCGTTGAAGACGTGGGCGCCCTCACTGGCCTGCTCGTCGGCCACGGACGTGGCGTAGACGTCGTTGGCGCCGGGCTCCGGCACCTCTGTCTGCGTGAACTCGGTGTGCGTGCTCATCAGTTGTACGACCTCCGCTGGTCCGGCGGCGGGATGGTGGCGCCCTTGTACTCGACGGGGATGCCGCCGAGGGGGTAGTCCTTCCGCTGCGGGTGGCCCGGCCAGTCGTCGGGCATGAGGATTCGGGTGAGGGCCGGGTGGCCGTCGAACTCGATGCCGAACATGTCCCACGTCTCGCGCTCGTGCCAGTCGTTGGCCGGGTAGACGGAGACGATCGACGGGATGTGGCGGTCGTCGTCGGGGCACGAGACCTCGATGCGGACCCGCCTGCCGCCGTGGGTGATCGACAGGAAGTGGTAGACGGCGTGGAGCTCCTCGCCGGTGCGGTTCGGGTAGTGCACGCCCGAGACGCCGGTGACGATCTCGAAGCGCAGCGACGCGTCGTCCCGCAGCACGCGGGCGACGGCGAGCAGGTGCTCGCGGCGGATGTGGATCGTCATCTCGCCCCGGTCGACGACGACGCGGTCGACGGCCTCGGCGTAGGAGGCCGTGCCGCCGACGAGGCCGCGCTCGAGGTTGTCGGCGATCTCGTCGAAGTAGCCGCCGTAGGGGCGCTCGGAGGCGCCTGCGACGAGGATCGGGCGCACGAGGCCGGAGTAGCCGGTCGTGTCGGCACCCTGGGTCGCCCCGAACATGCCGTGGCGGACGCCGACGACCTCGGGCTCGGCCGGGCCGCCCGGCCGAGCGAGCTCGACCTCTCCGGGGGTCAGGCCCGAGGCCTGGTCCTTCGTCGTGTCGGCGTTCACGGAGCTCGCGTCGTGCTTCTTCTCGCCGTCGCTCATGCGAGGAGACCCTTCATCTGGTGCGTCGGGGTGGCGGAGAGCGCTGCGGCCTCGGCGGCCTGGGCCGCCTTCTCGCGGTTGACGCCGAGCGGCGAGGTCTCGATCTGGTGGTGCAGCTCGATGATCGCGTTGAGCAGCATCTGCGGGCGCGGCGGGCAGCCGGGCAGGTAGATGTCGACGGGGATGATGTGGTCGACGCCCTGGACGATCGCGTAGTTGTTGAACATGCCGCCCGAGCTCGCGCAGACACCCATCGAGATGACCCACTTGGGGTTGGGCATCTGGTCGTAGACCTGTCGCACGACGGGGGCCATCTTCTGGCTGACGCGTCCGGCCACGATCATGAGGTCGGCCTGGCGCGGGGTCGCCGAGAAGCGCTCCATGCCGAACCGGGCGATGTCGTAGTCGGGCGTGCCCACGGCCATCATCTCGATGGCGCAGCACGCGAGGCCGAAGGTGGCCGGCCAGATCGAGGCCTTGCGCATGTAGCCGGCGAGACCCTCGACGGTCGAGAGCAGGAACCCGGCTGGGAGCTTCTCTTCGAGACCCATTGCTTACTCCTTAACCTTTCCTGACGAACCCGGTGGACGCGTGCCCGCTGCTGCGGGTGCTCCTCGGCGTCAGTCCCACTCGAGGCCGCCGCGACGCCAGACGTAGGCGTACGCGACGAACACCGTGGCGATGAACAGGACCATCTCGACCAGCGCGAAGAGGCCGAGCTTGTTGAAGGCCACTGCGAACGGGTAGAGGAAGACGGACTCGATGTCGAAGATGATGAAGAGCATCGCCGTCAGGTAGTACTTGATCGGCACGCGGCCACCACCGGCCGCATGCGGCGACGGCTGGATGCCGCACTCGTACGCCTCGAGCTTGGCGCGGTTGTAGCGCTTGGGCCCGACGACGAGCGAGGTGAAGACCGACAGCGCGGCGAACGCGAAGCCGAGCCCCAGCATGAACAGGATCGGGACGTAGGAGTTCATCCGAGGTCACGTGCCTTTCGGTCGTGCTTGACGTGCAAAGCATGGGCTGCAGGGGCGCAGGTGCGCGGCGCACCCATCCTAGGGGCGTCGGCATCGATTGTGCTCGGCGTCACAATGGCGCCGACAGGCGGGTGGCTCATGCGCTCGGAGCCAGTCGCGAGAGGGTGGTGATGAGGCGGTCGCTCGCGCCCTTGCTCGTGGGGTCGGCGAGGTTGGCCATGATCTTGAGCAGGAGCGGCATGAGCTTCGTGCGGGGCAGGCCGTACTTCGTCGCGAGCCGCATGACCTCGGGGTTGCCGATGGCGTGGGCGAACCAGCGACCGAGCGTGAAGTAGCCGCCGAGCTCGTCCTTCATGACCTTGGGGTAGGCCGCGAGCACCCTCTCGCGCGCAGCGTCGCTCGGGCGCGCCATCGCCTGGGCGACGAGCTCGGCGCCGAGACGCGCGGCCTCGAGGGCGTAGTCGATGCCCTCGCCGTTGAAGGGGTTGACCATGCCGCCGGAGTCGCCGACGAGGAGCAGGCCGTCGGCGTAGAGGGGCGTGCGGTTGAAGCCCATCGGCAGCGCGGCGCCGCGGATCGGCCCGGCCGCCACGTCGTGCTCGAGCTCCCACTCCGGGAAGATGTCCTCGACCCAGCGACGCATGACGTCCTTGTAGTCGGTCTTCTGGAAGGCCGACGTGGTGTCGAGGGTGCCGAGGCCGACGTTGGTGCGGCCGTCCTCGAGCGGGAAGAGCCAGCCGTAGCCCGGCATGAGGATGCGGTTGCCGTCGTCGTCGCGGCTCCACAGCTCGAGATGGCTCTCGAGGTAGTCGTCGCGCTTCGGCGTCGTGTAGTAGGCCCGGACGGCGACCCCCATGACGCGGTCCTCGCGCTTGGGCCGGCCGACCGCGGTGGCGAGGCGGCTCGAGACGCCGTCGCTCGCGACGACGACCGGTGCACGGTAGGTGACGGTCTCGCCCGTGGCGCGGCCGGCGTCGTCGAGACGCTTGGCCGTGACGCCGGTGACGCGCCCCGAGGAGTCGCGGACCGGGGTCGAGACGCTCGTGCGCTCGTGCAGGCGGGCGCCCTTGGCCTCCGCGTGGCGGGCCAGGGTCTCGTCGAGCTGGGCACGCGTGCGGACCATGCCGTAGCCCGGGAAGGCGTCGGACTCGGGCCAGTCGAGCTGGAGCGTGTGGCCGCCGCCCTTGATGCGCAGGCCCTTGGTGCGCTGCCAGCCGGTCGTGTCGACGCCGAGGGAGATGAGCTCCTTCGTCGCGCGCGGAGTCAGGCCGTCGCCGCAGATCTTGTCGCGCGGGAAGGCGGACTTCTCGAGGAGGACGACGTCGAGACCGTGGTCCGCGAGGTAGGCGGCCGTCGCGCTGCCACCCGGACCGGCACCGACGACGATGACGTCGGCCCGCTCGACGGGTGCACCGCCAGCCCCCGTGGGGCTGGGTGCGACGCTCGAACTGGTCATGTCTCCCTGCACGCTTCCGAACCGCTTGTGAAGATCTTCACGAACTAACTTCGGGAGTCTATTCCCGCGATTTCGCGCTTGTCAGATAAGGCATGCCTAACTCTCGACAAGCCAGCCGTGGGGAGAGGCTCAGCGCTTGGTGGCGTGGTGCAGCGCGACGACGCCACCCGTGAGGTTGGTCCAGCCGACCTGCTGCCAGCCGGCGGCCTCGACGACGCGGGCGAGCTCGCCCTGCGGCGGCCACGCGCGGATCGACTCGGCGAGGTAGACGTAGGAGTCGGGGTTGCTCGACGTGCGGCGCGCCACGGGCGGGAGCGCCCGCATGAGGTAGTTCGTGTACACGGTGCGGAAGACCTTGTTGACCGGCTGGCTGAACTCGCAGACGAGCAGGCGCCCGCCGGGCTTGGTGACGCGGAGGAACTCGCGCAGCGCGGTCTCGGCGTCGGCGACGTTGCGCAGCCCGAAGCTCATCGTCACGACGTCGAAGCTCTCGTCGGCGAACGGCAGGCTCATCGCGTCGGCGGCCGTGAAGGCCATGTCGGGGCGGCGGCGCCGGCCGACCCGCAGCATGCCGAGCGAGAAGTCGGCTGGGACGACCTCGATCTCCGCGTTGGCCCACGGCTCGCTCGACGTGCCGGTGCCGGCGGCGATGTCGAGGATGCGCTCGCCCGGCTTCGCGTCGACGGCCTTGACGACGGCCCGGCGCCACAGCCGGTCCTGGCCGAGCGAGAGCACGTCGTTGGTCACGTCGTACTTCTCGGCGACGGTGTCGAACATCGACGCGACGTCGACCGGCTTCTTGTCCAGGTGCGCACGGGTCATGCGCTCATCCTCGCACCCACGACAGGTGTGGGTCGGGTCGCACCGGCGACCGCGCGAACGAGCCCGCCCGGGTTCGGCCGTAGAGTTGCCACCGATGTCCACGCTTCCCGCCCCCGAAGCGCCGTCCCCCGCCGCGGGCCCGACGGTCGTCGTCCGCACGGTGCCCCTCGAGGCCGCGGACCCCCTGCTCGCCTACCTTCCCGCCGACGTCCCGCACGACGAGCTGGTGTCGTGGGTGCGCCGCGGCGAGGGCCTCGTCGGGTGGGGCTCCGCGCTGACGTTCGAGGCCCACGGCGCCGACCGCTTCCGCGAGGCCGAGGCCTGGTGGCGCGAGATCGGCCAGCACGCCGTGGTGCGCGACGAGGTCGGCCGGCCGGGCACGGGCCTCGTGTGCTTCGGCTCGTTCCCCTTCGCGTCGGACTCGGCCGAGGCGGCACGCCTCGTCGTGCCGTCGACCATCGTCGGCCGCCGCGACGGCCAGACGTGGCTCACCACCGTCTCACTCGACCCGCAGCTGACGCTCCTCGAGAAGCCTTCTGTCGCAAGCGATCCCGAGCCTCCGCGCGATGTCGCCTTTGCCGACGGTCGGGTGTCCCCCGCCGACTACGCCCATGCCGTGGCCGAGGCGGTCCAGCGCATCGGGGCGGGTGAGGTCGACAAGGTCGTCCTCGCCCGCGACCTCGTCGCGACGGCATCCGGACCCATCGACCCCCGCTGGTTGCTGCGTCGCCTCGCCGAGCGCTACGAGAACACGTGGGTCTTCTCGGTGGCCGGCCTCGTCGGCGCCACGCCGGAGCTGCTCGTGCGGCGCGACCAGGGACTCATCACCTCGCGCGTGCTCGCCGGCACGATCCGGCGCACCGGTGACGACGCCAAGGACCTCGCGCTCGCAGCCTCCCTGGCCCGCTCGTCCAAGGACCTCGAGGAGCACGAGTACGCCGTGCGCTCGGTCGCCGATGCCCTCGCCCCGCACTGCTCGTCGATGAACGTGCCCGAGGCCCCCTTCGTGCTCCACCTGCCCAACGTCATGCACCTCGCGACCGACGTCGCCGCGGTGAGCGCCGACGACGCCTCGGCCCTGACGCTCGCCGCGTCGCTGCACCCGTCGGCCGCCGTCGGCGGCACGCCGACGGCGCGCGCGGTCGAGCTGATCGGCGAGCTCGAGCACATGGACCGTGGGCGCTACGCCGGCCCGGTCGGATGGATGGACGCGAGCGGTGACGGCGCGTGGGGCATCGCCCTGCGCAGCGGCGCCTTCGACGCCGGCAACCCGTCGCAGATCACGCTGTATGCCGGGTGCGGGATCGTCGCGGGGTCCGATCCCGAGTCCGAGGTGGCCGAGTCCAACGCCAAGCTCATCCCCATGCGCGACGCGCTCGCGAGCGACTGACGGGGCGAGGGTGACCGGTCGTCGGAGTGCGCCGGACCTGGCGCTGCACGTGCTGCAACGGCTGTGGCTCGGCGGCGTGCGCGACCTCGTGCTCGCACCGGGGTCACGCTCCGCCCCCTTCGCGCTCGCCCTCGACGCGGCCGACCGGGACGGCGACCTGCGGCTGCACGTGCGCGTCGACGAGCGGTCCGCCGGCTTCCTCGCGCTCGGTCTCGCGACCGGCTCGCGGCGACCGGTCGCCGTCGTCACGACGTCGGGCACGGCCGTGGGCAACCTGCTCCCGGCGGTCATGGAGGCGCACCACACAGGGCGTCGGGTCGTCGTCGTCAGCGCCGACCGGCCCGACCGGCTGCGGGGCACGGGGGCCAACCAGACGACGCACCAGGCCGGAATCTTCGGCGTCTTCGCCCCGTGCCACGACCTGACGGACGCGACGGCTGACACCGACCTGGGCGATGCTGTGGCGCAGGCGTGCTCGCGGCGGGGGCCGACCCAGCTCAACGTCCAGCTCGACGGCGACCTGCTGCCGTCCGCCGCCGGCCCCGACACCTGGTGGCAGCGCCCCTCCGAGGACGCCGACCGCGCCACGGCGCAGTCCCAGCCGGGCACGGGGTCGCGCGAGGACGGGAACGTCGAGGCGTCGGTGTGGGTGCCGACCGACGGTGAGGTCCTGCCGCTCGGGCCACGCACCCTCGTCGTGGCCGGCGACGACGCCGGACCGGCCGCACGCCTGCTCGCCGAGGCCGCCGACTGGCCGCTCGTCGCCGAGCCCACGTCGGGGGCGCGGATCGGCCGCCAGGCCCTGCGCACGGGCCGTCTGCTGCTCGGGACCGCCCTGCGTGGCGACGTCGAGCGCGTCGTCGTCGTCGGCCACCCGACCCTGTCGCGCCCCGTCACGAGCCTGATCAGCGACCCGGGCCTCGAGGTCCTCTCCGTCCGTGGTCGCGACGGCGTGGCCACCGACCCCGGTCGGGTCGCCCGCGTGCTCGACGTCGTGCCGCGGGTCGACCGTCCCGACGACCCGGCCTGGTTCGACGCCTGGCGTGTCTCCGACGACCGCCTGAGTCGCCTCATCGATGCTGGACTCACTGCGCCAGCAGGAGATCCGTCGCGAGCGCCGGGTGACAGGGCGCTGTCGCCGCTCGCCGTCGCAGCAGTCGTGGGTGCGGCCGTGGGAGCCGACACGACGCTCGTCGTCGGCTCGTCGAACCCCGTGCGCGACCTCGACGTCATGGCGACACCATGGACGCCGCTCGAGCACCGGTTCGTGGTCGGCAACCGCGGCCTCGCCGGCATCGACGGCATGGTGTCCACGGCGGTCGGCATCGCACTCGGCCGATCGCGGGCTGCTCGCACCATCGCCTACCTCGGCGACCTGACCTTCCTCCACGACACGAACGGCCTGCTGACCGGTCGGGACGAACGACGACCGGACCTCACGTTCGTCGTCCTCAGCGACGACGGCGGCGCGATCTTCAGCACGCTCGAGCAGGGCGACCGCCGCTATGCGAGTGCCTTCGAACGCGTCTTCGCGACCCCGCACGGCACCGACCTCGGGGCGCTGTGCGCGGCGCACCACACGGCATACGAACGCGTCGACGACCTCGGCCGACTGGGAGTGGCACTGGCCGAGGAGTTCTCCGGCACCAGGGTGCTCGAGGTCCCGGTCTCGCGCGCCGACCGCCGGGCCGAGGGCGCGTGGCTGCGTGAGCTGGCCCAGCAGGCCGTGCCTCGCCCCGGGGACGGACAAGGCTGAGTCGGGAGCCACCCGGCAACTCACCGAGCAGGTCGCAACCCACCGGGATCGGATCGCGGTGCGTTGCGACCTGCTCGGTGTGTTGCGGTGGTCAGCCCGGCGCGTCGGGCACCGGCTACTGCGACGCAGCGCTCGGCTCGGAGCGCACCGCCGCAGCGACGAGCTCGGCACTGTCTCGCGCCTCCCTGCCGTCGGGCAGGTAGCGCGTGTCCTCGAGACCGATGCGCACGTCGTAGCCCGCGGCCTGGGCCCAGCGCAGAACCCGCCAGGCCCAGCGCCCCTCCCCGTGCACGAGGACCGGCACCGGCGACATGCCGAGCGCGGCAAGGATGCGCTCGGCCGCCCACGGCCCGTCGGAGCCGGGCATCACGCCGGGGATGAGCTCGACGAGGACCCGCTCGACCTGCCACGGCCAGCTGGTCCCCGCGAAACTGCTGGCCGCCAGAGGGGTCCAGAGGCCGGCCTCGACACCGGATCCGTTGTCACGCAAGGCCGCTGCGACCTCGACGGCGCCGTCCTCGTGCCAGTTGACGCTGGCGCAGTCGGGGCCGCCCAGATCGGGTGACGGCCACTCCGAGACGTGGGCGAGCTTGCGACGGGCGCTGTCGACGATGCCGTCACGCGTCGAGACGCTGACCCGCAGACCGGGCGTCGCGGCGCGGATCGCGACGACGGCGTCGACGACGTGCCGCGTGTCGAGGGTCTCGCGGCCGGACCCGTCCCGCGGGTGCACGTGCACCATGGACGCGCCGGCCGCCACCGCTTCGGAGGCGGCCCGAGCCAGCTCGTCCGGGGTCTGCGGCACCGTGCGGTGCTGGGCCCGGGTGCGGTCGCCGTTGAGGCAGGCCTTGATCACGGGGCGCCGCCGCTCTCGAGCACGGCGTGGCAGCGGACGAGCCGGTCGCGCCACCACTGCTGCCGGTCGGGTGGCGCCGCGAGGTCGGCGAGTGCCTCCGGGTCGGGCACGGCACGTCCCGTCGTCAGCAGTCCGCCCGTCGGGCGCCACGGCGTCGCCGAGACGTCACGCTCGAAGAGGCCGACCGTGCCGAGCCCGCACGCGTGGTCGAGCGACGGCAGCGCCGCGGCGAGCGCCACCCCGGCCGCAATCCCGACGCTCGTGTCGAGCGCGGACGACACGACGGCGGGGAGGCCACACGCCTCGACGACCTCGAGCGCAGCATTCACCCCGCCGAGCGGCGCGACCTTGACGACGACGACGTCTGCCGCGCCGAGTCTCGCGACACGGATCGGGTCATCGGCCTTGCGGATCGACTCGTCGGCGGCGATGAGGACGTCGATCCCGTTGTGCGCCAACGCCGTTCGCAGCTCGACGAGCTCCTCGACGCCCGCGCACGGCTGCTCGGCGTACTCGAGGTCGTATGCCGTGAGCCGCCTCAGCGCCTCCGTGGCAGTCTCGACGTCCCACCCGCCGTTGGCGTCGACCCGGATGTGCGCCGACGGACCCATGGCGGACCGGACGGCGGCGACACGGTCGACGTCGTCGTCGAGGGTCTGGCCGCGCTCGGCGACCTTGACCTTCGCCGTCGTGCACCCGTCGAAGCGGGCGAGCACCTCGGGCACGCGATCCGGGCCGATGGCCGGGACGGTCGCGTTGACGGACACGGCGTCGCGCACGGGAGCCGGCCACACGGCATACGCGGCCTCGAGCCCGGCGGCCAGCCAGCGCGCGGACTCGCTGTCGGCGTACTCGACGAACGGGCTGAACTCGCCCCAGCCCGCCGGGCCGTCGATGATGAGCGCCTCGCGCACGTCGACGCCGCGGAAGCGGACCCGCATCGGCAGGGCGACGACGCGGGCGCGGGCCACGAGCTCGTCGGCAGGGGGCAGCGTCGTCATGCCCCCATCCTCACCGACCGGTCAGCGGACGGGAAACGCCTGGTGCCGGTCCTGCGTCGGGTCGGGCTGCGACGTGGGCACGGGCTCGTCGTGCGGGAGCCCACGGTCGTGACGCCGTCGGGACGCTCCCCCGCAGGCGTACCCGTGACGGTGGCCGCGACGGCCCGCGTGGGGCAGCACCCACAGGAGGCCGAACAGCCACCAGATGCCGTGGCCCGACGAGCCGAGCGCGACGGCGACGAGCACGGCTCCGGCGATCATGACGTTGCGTGGCGAGAACACGTGGGTCTCCTCCGTCCGTGGGACCGGCCGGCCCCTGCTCCCTCAACGGTAGGCCCGATGCGGCCCGCTGGACCCGTCCCTCTGTCAGCACCTCCCCCTGACAGATGTCACCCCTTCCGGGTCGGGACGGCGCGCTCACTCGTGGGGGACGGGGAGGGGGCCGAGGCGGACGTCGGTGGGGTTGTCGATGGCCACGGCGATGCGGTCGTGGAAGACCTGCCCCATCCGCGGCAGCGCGTCGAGCGGGAACCACTGCGCGTCCGTCGACTCGTCGTCACCCGGGCGCGGCTCCCCCGAGACCCAGCGGCACCGGAAGGTGTGGTCGAGGTACTGCCCCAGGTCGCCGTTGACGTGCGTCACCACACCACTCGCCGAGACCCACACGAGCCGCTCCACCTCGGCGACGACGCACGCCTCCTCCTCGACCTCGCGGACCGCCGTGACGTGGGGGTCCTCGCCCGGGTCGACGATGCCGGTGACCGGCGTCCACGCGCCGTTGTCCGAGCGCTTGACGAGCAGCACCTCGTCGGCGCCGTCAGCGGCCGCGCGCAGCACGACCGCCGTGACGCCCGGCATCCACAGCAGCTCGGTGCCGACCATGGTGCGCAGGTGGGAGACGTAGGGAGGGATCGGCATACGGCCGACCCTAACGCCGCCGATAGGGTCGGTCCGTGAGCAGCGAGCCGGGCCAGAGCGCCGTGTCCGAGATCTTCGACCCGAGCGAGTGGGCGCCCGTCGAGGGCTTCGACCTCACCGACATCACCTACCACCGCAGGCGGCCCGTGGCCGGCCGCCCGCACGCGGAGTCGGGCGTCGTGCGCATCGCCTTCGACCGCCCCGAGGTGCTCAACGCCTTCCGCCCGCACACCGTCGACGAGCTCTACCGCGCACTCGACCACGCCCGCATGACACCGGACGTCGGCGTCGTGCTCCTCACCGGCAACGGCCCGAGCCCCAAGGACGGCAAGTGGGCCTTCTGCTCCGGCGGCGACCAGCGCATCCGCGGACGCTCCGGCTACCAGTACGCCGAGGGCGAGACGGCCGACACCGTCGACGCGGCGCGCACGAAGGCCCAGGGCGGCCGGCTGCACATCCTCGAGGTGCAGCGGCTCATCCGCACCATGCCGAAGGTCGTCATCGCGGTCGTGAACGGCTGGGCCGCCGGCGGTGGCCACTCGCTCCACGTCGTCTGCGACCTGACCGTCGCGAGCCGCGAGCACGCCCGCTTCAAGCAGACCGACGCGGACGTGGGCTCCTTCGACGCCGGCTACGGCAGCGCCTACCTCGCCAAGATGGTCGGCCAGAAGTTCGCCCGCGAGATCTTCTTCCTCGGCCGCACCTACTCCGCCGAGGACATGCAGCGGATGGGCGCCGTCAACATCGTCGCCGACCACGCCGACCTCGAGCGCGAGGCCCTGCAGGTCGCCACGGAGATCATGGGCAAGAGCCCGCAGGCCCAGCGGATGCTGAAGTTCGCCTTCAACCTCACCGACGACGGCCTCATGGGCCAGCAGGTCTTCGCCGGCGAGGCGACGCGCCTCGCCTACATGACCGACGAGGCCGTCGAGGGCCGCGACCAGTTCCTCGAGAAGCGCGAGCCGGACTGGTCGCCGTTCCCCTGGTACTTCTGAGACGCCCGTGGGCGCCGCTGGGCGTCAGAGGGTGTCGAGGAGCGCGACGGTGGCCGCGACGATCTGTCGCTGCGCCTCGGGGCGGCTGACCGTCGGCGTGCCGTCGCCGGGCTGCTCGCCGTAGTCGCCGAAGTAGGAGTGCACGGCCCCCTCGACGGGGGTGTATGCCGTGTCGCCCGGGAGCAGGGGCCGGCTCGCCTCGATGTCGGCGGGGGTCGTGAAGCCGTCGCGGGTGCCGCTCACCGACGCGACGGCCAGGTCGCCGCGGTCTGCGAGCGAGTCGACGGGATAGGACGCCCACAGGGCCAGTCCCCGGACGAGGCCCGGGTGGTCGTGGGCGAAGGTGGCCGCGACGACACCACCGAGGCTGTGCCCGGCCAGGGTCCACGACGTCACCTCGGGGTGGCGGTCGATGAACGCGTGGGGTGCCGTCATGGCGAGGAAGCCGATGCCGAAGGGCGGCTTGACAACGAACACGATGACGCCCTGCCGGCTCACCTCCGAGAGCATGGGCACGTAGGCGCGCGGATCGACGCGGGCTCCGGGCTGGAAGACCAGGCCGCGGGTGGGCGTGCCACTCGTCGGCTCGATGACGATGTGGGCCGGGGCGTCGGTGACGCGGACGTCCGCGCTGCCCGACATCGCGGACACCGCTGCGGGCGTCGCCCCGAACGGGCGCAGCCAGATGAGCGCCCCGAGCACGACGACGGTCGCGAGCACCGCCACGACCCGACCGACGACCGTCAGCCATGGCCGGACGGGAGCTTTTCGCGGGTCGTCCGAGCGGTCCCGCACGAGGAGCACGACGCCGATCAGGCCGCTCGCGGCGAGCGCGATGACCTGGGCCGGGTTGCCGGCGAGCAGGACGGACCGGTCGAGGAGGAAGAGCACGAGGGGCACGACCAGCCACAGGATCCCGAGCACGACGGTGAAGCGGGCTCGCGGGCGACGGGGAGCCGTCGAACCGGTGCCCGTCACTCCCTCGTCCGGCACGGTCGTCACGACCTGAGGGTAACCACGGAGCAGGGCCCAGCGGCGGCGGGGACGCCGCCGTTCCGTGGGCAGGACGGCGGACTGTGCCGAAGCCGGTGTCGGGCGCACGACCGGGACCGGGACAAGGCAGGATGTTGGAGTGGAACCGAGCGACGACCGCCGCGCCAGCGCTGGCCGTCGCGCGCCCGGTTCCGCGCCGCGTGATCCCGCCGCGGCGCGCACCCCGCACGGGCCCGACGGTTCGGCCGCTCCCCCTCCCGCCCCCGAGACCCCGGACGTGCCCGAGGGCGGCCGACCGGCGGACTTCCGCCAGCCACCGCGCACCACCGTGGCCAACGCGACGCGCGCCGTCGGTCGCGGGCTCGGACGCGCCGCCTCCGGCACGGCCCGCCTGACCGCCCGCTCCGGACGCTTCGCCGCCGCCAAGGCGCACGCGTACACCCACTCGGGCGGGGCCGGCGAGAGCGGCCTGGCGCGGATGACCGAGCTGCACGCCAGCCACACCGCGGGCGACACGATCATGACGCTGGCCCTGGCCGGCACGCTCTTCCTCAACCCGCAGACGGCTCAGGCCCGCAGCGACGTCGCGACCTTCCTGCTGCTGACGATGGTCCCGTTCGTCCTCGTCGCGCCGCTCATCGGGCCGCTGCTCGACCGCTTCTCGCACGGGCGGCGCTGGGCCATCGGCACGACGCTCGCGGTGCGGGCCTTCCTCTGCTGGGTGCTCGCCGAGGCCATCACCACCGACAGCAGCTGGCTCTTCCCCGCCGCGCTCGGCTGTCTCGTCGCCTCCCGCGCCTACACCATCACGCGGGCGGCGGCCGTCCCACGGCTCCTGCCGCCGGGCACGACTCTGGTGAAGGCCAACTCGCGCGTCTCGATGGCCGGCGTCGTCGGTGCCGTCGTCGGGGGCGCCCTCGGTGGCGTGGCCCTGCTCGCCGGCCCGGCCTGGGCTCTGCGCGTGGCCTTCGTCGTCTTCGTCATCGGCACGGTCCAGGCGATCCGCCTGCCGGCGCGCGTCGACAGCTCGCTCGGCGAGGTCTCCATCGAGGACACGACCCCGATCCCGGTGCGCAGCGCCGACGGCGGCGTCGCGCCCGCGCCCAGCTCGCTCCGCGGCACCCAGCGCGGCTGGGGTGACGACCCGGCCCGGCGGCATACGCCCTCGGAGGGCGAGGCGCTCACGGTCGACTCGCTGGGACCCGTCGGCCGCTTCCGCCGGCGCAAGCAGGCGATCCCGTGGCCCGTCATGCACGCCATGTGGTCGACGGGCGGCACGCGCGTGCTCACCGGCTTCCTCATCCTCTTCATGGCGTTCCTCGCCAAGGAGCACCCCATCGACGGCGTCCGCGGCGAGCTCGTCCTCGCCTTCATCGCGGTCGCCATCGGCGTCGGCAACGGCATGGGCAGCGTCGTCGGCAACGTCGTGCGCGACCAGCGGCCCGAACGCATCGCCATGGTGTCGGTGCTCGCGGCCACGGTCTGCTGCATCGCGACGGGCCTCTGGTACGCCGTGTGGACGCTCGTGATCCTCGGCTTCGTCCAGGGCATGTCCGCGCAGCTGTCCAAGCTGGGCTTCGACGCCCTCGTGCAGCGCGAGGTCCCCGAGAACGTCCGCACGTCGGTCTTCGCGTGGTCCGAGACGATGCTCCAGGTGCTGTGGGTCGTCGGCGGCACCCTCGGCATCGTGCTCCCCCTCAACCCCCACATCGGCTTCCCGGTCTGCGCCGTCGCGCTCGTCTGGACCGTCCTCGTGGCCGCCCGGCAGCGCCGACGCGCCGCCCCCACCGCACCCACCGCACCCCCGAGAGCGAGACGTGCCTGATGGCCGCGCCGTCCCCCCGCCCCCTGGCGGTCCCCGCCGGGCCCGCCGTCCTCGACGTGCTGCCCGACCTCGAGGCGGCCCTGACCGGCCGCTCCCCCGTGCTGCCGTATGCCGCTGACGACCCGCCGCCGTCCCTGCCGTCCCACGACCCCGCCGAGCTGCCCGACGGCCTCGCGGTCGCCATCGGCACGTCGGGATCGACCGGACGACCCAAGCGCGCGCTGCTGACTGCCGACGCGCTCGAGCGGTCCGCCTGGGCCACCCACCAGGTGCTGGGCGGCAGCGGCGCCTGGCTGCTCGCCATGCCCGCGCACCACGTCGCCGGGCTGCAGGTGCTGCTCCGGTCCCTGGCCTCGGGGGTCACGCCCGAGGTGCTCGACCTGCGCGACGGCTTCTCGGTCGCGGGCTTCGCGCGGGCCGCCGACCTGGTGCGCCCCACGAGTGCCGCGCCCCGCCGCTACACGGCGCTCGTGCCGACGCAGCTGGCCCGTCTCGTCGACGACGCCGTCGGGCTCGAGGCCCTGCGCGCCTTCGACGGTGTCCTGGTCGGCGGCGCCGCCACCCCACCGGCCCTCGTCGAGCGCGCCCGCACGCTGGGGGTCACCCTCAGCCTCACGTACGGGATGAGCGAGACGGCGGGGGGCTGCGTCTACGACGGGATGCCCCTGCCCGTCAGCCGGGTCCACGTCGACAACGACCGGCACGTCGTGCTCGGCGGCGACACCGTCGCCCACGGCTACCTCGGCGGGGGCCGCCTGAGCCGGGACGCGTTCACCGTCGACCCCGACGGCGTCCGCTGGTTCCGCACCGACGACCTCGGCCACTTCGACGACGACGGCCTGCTCGTCATCGACGGCCGAGCCGACGACGTCATCAACACCGGGGGCCTCAAGATCAACCCCGGTGTCGTCGAGGACGCCATGACCCGGCACCTCGACGACGTCCTCGACGTCGTCGTGCTGGGGCTGCCCGACCCCGAGTGGGGCGAGTCCGTCTGTGCCGCAGTGACGCTCGTCGACCCGACCGGGCACCTGACGACCCGCCAGGTGCGCGAGCGGCTCCGCGGCATCCTCCCGGACGCGGCGCTGCCGCGACGGGTGCTCGTGCTCGCCGCGATCCCCCAGCGGGGGCCCGGCAAACCCGATCGGGCCGCCATCCGACGCGCCGTGCAGGGCCCCGCCTGAACGGGTGGCAAGATGAGGGTGTCCCACCCGTCGCCGAAGGAGGTCGTCGTGCTGCGCGTCGTGCTCGTCGCCCTCGTGGTCTTCGCCACGATCTACGCCCTGGTCGACTGCCTGCAGACCGACCGGCGGCTCGTGCGGGTCATGCCCAAGACCGTCTGGCTCATCGCGGTGCTCGTTCCCGTGCTCGGCCCGATCTTCTGGCTCGTCGCCGGGCGCAGCGACGCCCGGGGTGGACCCGGTCCCGCCTCGCGCGGCCCCGGCCGGCGACCGCCCGGGCCCCGCGGCCCCATGGGCCCCGACGACGACCCCGACTTCCTCCGCAAGCTGTAGAAGGACCCTCCCGACTCCATGGCCACCCTGTCCCAGTGGATCGAGGGCGCCCGCCCCCGCACGCTGCCCGCCGCCGTCTCCCCCATCCTCGTCGGCACCGGCGCCGCCTACCAGACCGGTCACGTCGTCTGGGCGTATGCCGTCCTCGCACTCGTCGTGGCCCTGTCCCTGCAGGTCGGGGTCAACTTCGCCAACGACTACTCCGACGGCATCCGGGGCACCGACGAGGTGCGCGTCGGGCCCGTGCGGCTCGTCGGCCAGCGACTCGCCGAACCCCGGTCGGTCAAGATCGCGGCGTTCGCCTGCTTCTTCTTCGCCGGCCTCATGGGGCTCGCGCTCGTCGGCCTGTCGCAGCTCTGGGTGATGATCCCCATCGGCGCGGCCGCCATCGTCGCGGCCTGGTACTACACCGGCGGCTCGCGCCCCTACGGCTACCTCGGTCTCGGCGAGCTCTTCGTGTTCGTCTTCTTCGGGCTCGTCGCGACCCTCGGCACGATGGCCACGATGACACCGCCCACCGCCGCCGGCTGGTGGGGCGCCATCGGGGTGGGGGCGCTGGCCTCGGCGATCCTCGTCGCCAACAACCTGCGCGACATCCCGACCGACCGCGAGCACGGCAAGCTCACGCTCGCGGTGCGGATGGGCGAGTCGGGCACGCGTGCCTTCTACGTCGCGCTCGTCGCGGTGGCGTTCGTCATGACCGGCCTGGCGTCGCTCACCTCGCCGTGGGCGCTGCTCTCCCTCCTCGCCGCGCCGCTCGTCGTGCGACCGATGCAGGCCGTCGTCGGGCGCGCCACCGGTCCCGGCCTCATCCCGGCGCTGGCCGGCACGGGGCAGTTCCAGCTGGCCTGGTCGCTCCTGCTCGCCGTCGGTCTCGCGCTCGGGCGCGCCTGACCCGCTGAGCCGCCCTGGGTGGAGGTGGTCCCTCGCGACCCGGCGCGACGGCATACCCACCCGGGGTGCGGCATTCGGCTGACGCAGCCGGGCGGAGGTGCCACCGTGGACGGGTGGCCGAGGAGATCGACGTCGTCGTCATCGGGGCCGGCCAGGCCGGTCTCGCGACGAGTCACGAGCTCGAGCAGCGCGGCGTCGAGCACGTCGTCCTCGAGGCCGACGTGCCGGGCTCCGCATGGCTCGGCCGGTGGGACGGCTTCACCCTCGTCGGGCAGAACCACACGGTCCGGCTGCCCGGCGCGCCCTACACCGGCGACGACCCCCAGGGCTTCATGGGACGCACCGAGATCGCGGCCCACCTGGACGCCTGGGCCGGCCGGCTGCGCGCCCCCGTGCGCTCAGGCTGCCCCGTGCGACGGCTGCGGCAGCGGGACGAAGGCGGCTTCGCGCTCGACACCGACGCGGGGACGGTCGTCAGCCGCGTCGTCGTCGCCTCGACCGGCGCGTACCAGCGTCCCCACCGCCCGCCCGCCTGCGCGAGCCTGCCCGAGGGGCTCCCCGTGTTCGACCTCGCGGGCTACCGCAACCCGGATGCCATGCCCGACGGGCCCGTCCTCGTGGTCGGCAGCGGCCAGAGCGCGTGCCAGGTCGCCGAGGAGCTCGCGCTGGCCGGCCGTGACGTCGTCATGGCCTGCGGGCGGGCGCCGTGGTTCCCGCGCCGCGCCGGCGACCGCGACGTCTTCGAGTGGCTGCTCGACACGCCGTTCTTCGACCAACGCGTCGAGGACCTGCCCACCCCCGCAGCGCGCTTCGGCGCGAACCCGCAGCTGAGCGGTGCTGCCGGCGGGCACGACCTCAACTACCGCACGCTCGCCGGTCTCGGTGTCCGGCTCGGCGGGCACCTCGTCGGTGCCGACGACGACGTCGTGCGGCTCGCGCCGGACCTCGACGCGTCGGTGGCCGCGGGCGACGACGGCTACCGCCTCATCCGTGGGTTCGTCCTCGACCTCTGTGCTCGCGAGGGCATCGAGGCTCCCGACCTGCCGGACCCGCCGCCCCTGGCCCGACGCGGCGTCGAGTTCGTGCCGGTGCGCGAGCTCGGGTCGGTGGTCGTCGCCGCGGGCTTCAGGCCCGACTACGCGTCGTGGGTGGACGTCCCCTGCCTCGTCGACGAGCAGGGCTTCCCGGTGCATGACGACGGCGAGAGCACCGCGGCCCCCGACCTGCACTTCGTCGGGGTCCACTTCCTGCGCCGGCGCTCCTCGGCGCTGCTCTTCGGAGTCGGCGCGGACGCGGCCGTCACCGCGACCCGGGTCGCGAGCCGCCTGGGCGTCCCCGCCTGACCCGCCCCTCCCCAGCTCGAGTGAGCGCCCCGTCAGCGGTCGGCGTTGTGGGGGTCCTCGGTTGCCGCGGCGCCCGTCGTGTCGGCGTCGCGGAGCGGCCCATCGTCCTCGAGGTCCTCGGCGAACTCGTCGCTCGTCGGGTCGACCGTCTGCTTCGCCTCGAGCTTGGCCTCGTGCCGCTCGACGAGCTTGGCCGTGATCTCGTCGCGCATGCCGCGCAGCAGGATGTAGGACGCCGCGGCCGAGGCGATCGCCGACGCCCCGAGCAGGAGCACGGGGTTGTTGCGCAGGCCGATGAGCCAGAAGAGGAAGAGGAACCCGAAGAAGATCAGGATCCGCAGGAGCGAGTAGCGGACCACGGTCACATCCCCGAGTAGTTGTGCATGCCCACGAAGGTCGACACGAGGTTGACGAGCGTGAAGTTGATGATGACGGCGACGTAGCCCGCGAGGGCGATGTACGTCGACTTGCGGTGGTCGACCCCGGCGGTCGCGCGACCGTGCATGTAGGCGGCGTAGACCGTCCAGATGACGAAGGTCCAGACCTCCTTCGGGTCCCACTGCCAGTAGGCGCCCCACGCCTGCTTGGCCCAGATGGCGCCGGCGATGAGCGTGAACGTCCAGAGGATGAAGGCCACCATGTTGAGGCTGTACGCCGTCCGCTCGAGCGAGGCGGACGAGGGCAGCGACTCGATGAAGCTGGGCTTGGCCGGCGGCTTCTCCTCGCGGCGCACGCGCACGAGGTAGAGCAGCCCGATCGCGAAGGCCAGCGTGAAGAAGGCGACGGCGAGGAAGGCCACCGAGACGTGGATGCCGAGCCAGTAGGACTTGAGGGCCGGCATCAGCTCGCCGGCCTCGGTGTAGAGCACGGTGAGCGCGAGGCCGAGCACGAGCAGGATGGGCGTGACGATGAAGACGCCGAGCCACTGCCAGTTGTTGCGCTTGGCGAGCACGCTGTAGGCGGCGCCGACCGCGGCGGCGGCGGCCGTGGCGAACTCGAACATGTTGCCCCACGGCGGCCGGCCCACGGCCAGGCCGCGCATCAGCACCGACGCGACGAGCAGCGCCGAGGCGAGGTAGGTCAGCATCAGGGCGATGCTGCCGCGCTGGCGGCTCTTGAGGCTCTCCTCGAATCCGGGCCCCGCGGCGTACGGCGTCGCCGAGCGACGCTCGGACGGGGCGGGTGCGCCGGCACCGACGAGGACGCCCTCGCGCTCGTTGGCCACGGCCCCGGCCGTGGCCAACGAATCGGCCACCGTGGGTGCCCGCGCGGCCAGGTGCCAGGTGAAGGCGAGCATGGCGAGCGTGTAGACGATCATCGACGCGTAGAGCGCGGCGTTGGCGTTGGCTGCGAGGTTCACGAGCGGTCGGTCCGTTCTGCAAGGCGGTCAGGCACGCCGGCCGCGATCGCGGTGACGATCGCGGCGAGCCCGGGGTCGGAGTCCTTCGAGAGGCCACCGATGGTGACCACGGTAGCCGGTCGCCCGTCGGCGCCGGCAGGGCTGTCGAGGCCGCCGTCGGGCGTGCTGCCACCCGCCGCCGCACCCGACCCGGCCGGGCGCACGCGGACGAAGACGCGGCGGCGCTTGATCGTCAGGCCGAGGATGAGGCCGAGGGTCGCGAGGATGGCGCTGACGAGGCTGATCGGAGCCCCGGGGTCGGTGCGCACCGACAGGCCGGCGAAGCGCTTGACGCTGTCGAAGGTGATCGAGCCTCGGTCGCCGGGAAGCTGGTAGGTCTGGCCGGGCTTGAGGCGGATCAGGGTGGGCGAGCCGTCGGCCTTGGTCACCTGCTTCATCTCGTCGGTGTTGAGCGTGTAGACCGACTGCGGCGCGCCGCCGGGGAAGAGGTTGCCCTCCCACACCGAGAGCGCGACCTCGGGGTTGTTGGTGTCGGGGAAGATCGACACCGGCCCGTTGGTGAAGGTGGGCTCGGCCGTCGGCAGGAAGAAGCCGGTGAACCCGAGCTGCTTGGGCGAGGCCGACGGCACCTTGATGACGCCGACCGAGCGGTAGTTGCCGTCCTGCGGGAGGAACGGGGTCGCCTCCCGGTAGAGGACGGCGCCCTTGGCGTCGCGCACCGTGATGACCGGCGTGTAGCCGTTGCCGAGGAGGAAGATGTCGGCGCCGTCGACGGTGATGGGGTGGTTGACCGAGACGTTCTCGCTCGAGGCCGGGGCACCGGGCGAGCTCTGCAGCGTCGTCTGCGCGTCGAAGAGCCGCGGCGTGCCGAACGAGCGGCCCGGCGTCTCGTTGAACTCGACGTGCAGCTTGTCGAGCGACAGGACGAAGGGCGGCAGCGTCTCGGTGTCGACCCACGGTCCGGGCGAGATCGTGTTGTAGGTGCCGGCGGACGAGGCGAACTTGTCGCCCTCGGCGAGGATGATGTCGCCGCGCCAGCCGAGCAGGTGCCCGACGGCCATCCCGATGATGATGCCTGTCAGGGCCAGGTGGAAGAGCAGGTTGCCGGTCTCGCGGAGGTAGCCGGACTCGGCCGAGACGCTCGTCGCGTCGTGCGAGTGGAGCCGGAACCGCTTGCGCTTCAGAACGGCCCGCGCGGCGGCGAGCGCCTCGTCGGGCGAGAGGGTCGTGGTGACCTCGGCGTGCTCGTCGAGCCGCTGGAGCCGGGCGGGGGCGCGCGGCGGCGTCGAGCGCATCGCCGACAGGTGCACCTTGGTGCGCGGGACGATGCAGCCGACGAGGGAGACGAAGAGCAGCAGGTAGATCGCCGAGAACCACGGCGACGCGTAGACGTCGAAGAAGCCGAGCTTGTCGAGCCACGGCGAGCTCGTCGGGTTCTGCGCGATGTAGTCGGCGACCCGGCCCGCGTCGATGTTGCGCTGCGGGAAGATCGATCCCGGGACCGCGGCGATCGAGAGCAGCAGGAGCAGGAAGAGCGCGGTGCGCATGCTCGTCAGCTGGCGCCAGCCCCAGCGGAGCATCCCGACGGTGCCGAGCGTCGGGAGCGTCGGCTCCTGCCGGTCGGGTCGCATCCCCTTGCGTACGCGTTCGCCGGCCCCGGTGTCCGGCGTGCCCTTCGCGGTGACCGGGTCGGTGGCCGGGTCGGTGGTGGGGTCGGTGCCCGGGCCGCGGCCCGGCTCGGTGGCGGGGCTGGTCGTGGGGTTGGTGTCGGTGCTCATGTCAGATCGCCACCTGGAAGCCGTTGACGAGCCGGACCTGGATCCAGACGATGACGTCCTCCCAGACCCCGGTCAGCATGAGCACACCCACGGCGACGAGGAGCAGTCCGCCGACGTTCTGGAGCGCCCGGCGGTGCCGGCGGAGCCAGTCGCTCGCCGTGCCGGCGCGCTCCCACAGGGCCGCCATGAGCACGAACGGCAGGCCCAGCCCGGTGGAGTAGACGGCGGCGAGCGCGAGGCCCCGGCCGATCGAGCCGGACTCGGCGGAGATCGGGGCGGCCATGGCCTGGATGGCCCCGAGCGTCGGTCCCATGCACGGCGACCAGCCGATGGCGAAGGCGGCGCCGAGCAGGGGTGCACCGGCGAGTCCGGCACGCGGTCGCCAGCTCACCGGGGCGGCATACGACCGACCGAGCCCGAGGAAGAGCAGGCCCATGACGAGGACGACGGCGCCACCGACGCGCAGCAGCGCGCTCTGGTGCTCGCGGAACGCGAGGCCGAGGGCCGAGACCGCGGCCGCCGCGATGAGGAAGACGACGGTGAAGCCGAGGACGAAGAGCATTGCCCCCACGACGAGCCGCCCGCGCGACCGCTTCTCGAGCGACACGTCGGACAGGCCGGTGACGTAGCCGAGGAAGCCCGGCACGAGCGGCAGCACGCAGGGCGACGCGAACGAGACGAACCCGGCCACGAGCGCGACGAGCGCGGCCGCGAGGAGCGACCCGGAGGCGAGCTCGGTGCCCACGGCGCGACCTCAGGCCTTCTCGGCGAGGACGTCGTCGACGAGGCCGAGCAGGGTCGTCGTGGAGACGGGACCGGAGACCCGGGCCGCGATGCGGGCCTGGTGGTCGAGCACGAGGGTCGTCGGGGTGGCCGAGGCCTTGCCCTGGAGGGAGAGGATCGGGATGCCGCCGTCGTAGGCGAGCGAGGGGTAGGTGACCTTGTTGGCGGTCTGGAAGGCGAGCCCGGTCTCGGGGCCTTCGAGCTTGTCGAGACCGATGAACTCGACCTTCTTGCCCTTGGCCTGCACGGTCTCCCACGCCTTCTGCAGGGCGGGGGTCTCCTCGATGCACGGCGGGCACCACGAGCCCCAGACGTTGACGACGAGCACGGTCCCGGGGCGCTCGGCGCTGCTCCACGGCTTGCCCTCGAGGGTCGTGCCCTCGAGCTTCACGGGCTCGCCGCGGTCGGTGGCGGGCAGCTGCTCGATGGATCCGTCGCCGGCGACGTAGCCCTTGCGGTCACCCGAGCGGGCTTGGTCCGCAACGGAGTTCGGGTCGGACGAGCAGGCTGCGGCGAAGGTCACGAGACCTCCGGCCATGGCGACGGCGCCCCACCGCAGCGCGGCGCGTCGATCGAGGTGGTCCATCAGGCGCCCACGCTCTTGCTCGCCCTCGCGAGCAGGGCCGCGGCCGGCTCGGAGTACGCGATCGAGGCGAGCTCGTCGCCGCGGTAGGTCAGCGACGTCAGCGAGGCGAGCGTGCACTCGCGCTTGCGCGGGTCGTGCCAGAGGCGCCGGCCCTCGAGCTTGTTGCGCACCGTCCAGACCGGCAGCTGGTGGCTGACGACGACGGCCTCGTGGCCGCGGGCCGCGTCGCGCGCGTCGGCGACGGCCGCGAGCATCCGTGTCGCGATGTCCTCGTAGGGCTCGCCCCACGAGGGCTTCGTGATGTTGCTGAAGAGGTGCCAGTTGCGCGGGTGGAGCAGGTCGCGGAAGCTGACGCTGCGGCCCTCGAACACGTTCTCGGACTCGATGACGCGCGCGTCGGTGACGATCTCGACGTCGTGGTCGGCCGCGATCGGGGCCGCCGTCTCCTGGGCCCGCTCGAGCGGCGACGCGACGACGTGGGTGATGTCGTTGACCTCGAGGTGGGCCGCGACGAGGCCCGCCATCTCGAGGCCGAGGGCCGAGAGGTGGAAGCCGTCGAGGCGGCCGTACAGCACGCCGTCGGGGTTGTGGACCTCGCCGTGTCGCATGAGGTGCACGACCGTGAGGTCGTCGGCGCCCGGCGCCGCCCCGCTCGTGCTCTCACCCATGCGCGACAGTCTCTCAAACGTCGTGCTCAGGACCGAATCCGCCTCCGAGCCTGTGCACCCCCTGTGACGAGCTGCGACGCCGCTTCACCGCGCCCCACGCGTACGCCCTCGGTGAGCCCGCGCGACGCGGGTGGCGGACGTCACGCCCTTCGTGGAACGCCGGGCGACGGCCGTCCGCCGCGACCTACACTCCGGGACGTGTCGTGGTCACTCTGGCTCACGCTCGTCGCGACGGGCGCGCTCATCTCCTTCACCCCCGGGGCGGGGGCCGTCAACACGATGGCCAACTCGCTCGGGTCGGGCTGGACCCGCTCGATCTGGGGCATCCTCGGCCAGCAGGTCGCGCTGCTCGCCCACATCGCGGTCGTGGCCGCGGGTGTCGGTGTCCTCGTGGCGAGCTCGCCCGTGCTCTTCGACGTCATCCGGTACGCCGGCGCGGCCTACCTCGTCGTTCTCGGGGTGCGGCAGTTCCGCTCGCGCGCCGCGGCGGCCGGGGTCGCGGACGTGGCGCCCGAGCCGGCGTTCTCGATGTTCCGCCGTGGGCTGCTCGTCAACCTCACCAACCCGAAGGCCGTCGTCTTCTTCCTCGCCTTCATGCCGCAGTTCATCCGGCCGGAGCAGCCGCTCCTGCCGCAGTACGCCGTGCTCGCCGCGACGGTCGTCACCATCGACGTCGTCGTCATGTGGTTCTTCTTCGCCGCGGCGGCACGCGGGCTCGGGCGGCTGACCCGGCGAGAGTCGGGCCGGCGCACCCTGAACCGCGTCTTCGGCGGGCTCTTCGTCGGCGTCGGCATGCTCCTCGCCGCCGTCCGCTAGGGCGCCTCGGCGTCAGACGAGCTCCGGCACGTCGAGGTGCGCGATGGCGAGGGAGAACTCGCCGATCTGGGTGATCCGCATACCGGTCTCCTGCACGAGGTCGGCCCGCAGGCCCATGGCTGCATTCCGGGTCGCCATCATCGCCTGCGGCGAGTCGTACGTCGCGGTGACGCACGACCGTCCGGAGGGCCGGTCGATGAAGAGGCTGGCGCTGCAGAAGCCCTCGAGCTGCTCGACCCGCGGCATGATGCCCATCCGGAAGGCGTCGAGCATCCGGTCGACCATGGCCGGGTCGCCGTCGGTCCACGTCACCCGGGCGCAGCAGCCGTCGGCCACGCGGTGGTCACGGTGCAGGTAGGCGATCTCCCACTCCTCGACGGTGGCCTCACCGCCGAGCAGGTCGGCTGCCTGCCGACGCAGCGGGACGACGGTGTCAGCGGTGGCGCGCATCGCTGCCTCGTCACGCCACGCCGTCGTCACGATGCACTGGCCGCTGACACGGTCGGCGACCATGGACAGTCCGACGCAGCCGTCCATCGCCCTGACCTGCGGCATCACCACGTCCTGCACGTGTGCGATGCCGCTCTCGATCATGCCGGGACGGCCCAGGACCGTCGTGGAGCGTGCGTGCACGACCCCACCTCCCTCGGTCGGGGCGGCACCCCGACGGCGCCGCCGTCACCGACCAGCCTCCTCCACGAGGGGCGGGGCCACAATGCCCCTGTCGTATGCCGTGTGGCCCGGTCCCGGACGCCCGTTCGACGTGGTCGCGGCGGCCGGTGCGCCCCGGATCACCTCGAACCGGCGCGCGCGAGCGCGGTGGTCTGCTCAGTCCGGGGTGGCGGCCGCGCGGGCGGCGGCGGGCAGGGCGGCGAGCACGTGGTCGACGGCCTCGTCGTCGTGGGAGGCCGAGACGAACCACGACTCGAAGGCGCTCGGCGGCAGGTGGACCCCCTGGCTCAGCATCGCGTGGAAGAACCGGCGGAAGGCGCCGGTGTCCTGGTCCTTGGCGTCGTCGTAGTTCGCGACGGCCCCGTCGCGGAAGAAGACCGAGAACATCGAGCCGGCCCACTGGATCGTGTGCGGCACCGAGACGGCAGAGAGCTCGGTCGCGACGGCGTCGGCGATCGCGTGCGAGACCACGTCGAGGCGCTCGTAGACGGCAGGCGTGCAGCCCTGGAGCGTGGCGAGCCCGGCCGCCGAGGCGACGGGGTTACCGGACAACGTGCCGGCCTGGTAGACCGGGCCCTGAGGTGCGAGGAGCGCCATGACGTCGGCACGACCACCGAAGGCCGCGGTCGGGAAGCCACCGCCCATCACCTTGCCGAAGGTGAAGAGGTCGGGCGCCCCTGCGGCATAAGGACCCTCGAGGCCGTAGAAGCCGGAGGCGCTGCACCGGAAGCCGGTCATGACCTCGTCGGAGACGAGCAGGGCACCGTGCGCCTTCGTGACGCGCAGCATCGCCTCGGTGAAGCCGGGGGCCGGCGGGACGACACCCATGTTGCCGGCCGCGGCCTCGGTGATGACCGCGGCGATCTCGTGCCCGCGCTCGGCGAAGGCGGCCTCGAGCGCCGGGACGTCGTTGTAGGGCAGGACGATCGTCTCGCCCGCGCTCGAACGCGGCACGCCGGCGGAGTCGGGCAGGGCGAAGGTCGCGACACCGGAGCCGGCCGAGGCCAGCAGGGCGTCGACGTGGCCGTGGTAGCAGCCGGCGAACTTCACGACGACGTCGCGACCCGTGAAGCCGCGCGCGAGCCGGATGGCCGACATCGTCGCCTCGGTGCCGGAGTTGACGAGGCGCACCTGCTCGACGGGCTCGACGCGCCGGACGATCTCCTCGGCGAGGAGCACCTCGTTCTCGCTCGGCGTGCCGAAGGAGAAGCCGCGTGCGGCGGCCTCGGTCACCGCCGCGAGCACGTCGGGGTGGGCGTGGCCGAGGATCATGGGGCCCCACGAGCAGATGAGGTCGACGTAGCGCTTGCCGTCGGCGTCCGTGAGCCACGGCCCGCTCCCGCTCGCCATGAAGCGCGGCGTGCCCCCCACGGCCCGGAAGGCACGCACCGGCGAGTTCACGCCGCCCGGGATGACCTCGCTGGCCCGGGCGAGGAGCGCGGCGGACGCCGGGGAGTCGATGGTGGTCTGGACGGTGACAGGCTGCGAGCTCATGCCCCCAGTCTCTCAACCGAGGCTGGGTGCTCGCGCCGCCGGGGCCGTGGTGGTCCTGGTGGCCGCGGCCACCAGGACCACCACGGGCGCCCCTCCGGCCCCACACTGGTCGTCATGAGCGCTGCGAACGTCGAGGTCTCCGTCGTGCCGGCCAACGAGGCCACGTGGGAGGAGCTCCAGTCGGTCCTCGGTACCCGGGGCCCCGCCTCGGGCTGCCAGTGCCAGCGGTTCAAGCTGGCACGGCGTGAGTCGTTCGGGTCCTTCCCCGTCGAGGAGCGCGCGCGGCGGTTGCGCGAGCAGACCTCCTGCGGCGACCCCGACGCCGAGTCCACCAGTGGTCTCGTCGCCCGGCTGGGCGGGGAGCCCGTCGGGTGGTGCGCCGTCGAGCCGCGACCGGCCTACGAAGGGCTCGTGCGCAACTCGAGCCGGGCGGCCTGGGTCGGGCGCGACGAGGACCGGTCCGACGGGTCCGTCTGGGCGGTCACGTGCGTCTTCACCCGCGCGGGCTTCCGGCGTCGCGGGATCAGTCGCGCCCTCGTGCTGGCGGCCGTGGACCACGCCCGCCGCGGTGGTGCGCACGCACTGGAGGGCTATCCGATGACGACGACGACGGGCGCCATCCTCCAGGAGCTGCACGTCGGCACGCTGTCGACCTTCCTCGACGCCGGCTTCAGCGAGGTGCTGCGTCCCAGCCTGCGGCGTGCCGTCGTGCGTATCACCTTCTGAGACAACCGGACCGTGGGGGTCCTGCGCCGGCGCGGATCCCGAGGACCGGGCCGGGTGCTCAGTGACCGCTCGTGCCGTTCGGGTCGAGGTGGTCGCGCACGATGGCCATGGCGTCGCCGATCGCGGTGAACTGCGTCGGGGTCATGATGTCGACCAGGTTGGCGCGCACGCTCTGCACGTGGACCCGGGCGATGTCGCGGACGGCGGCCAGCCCACCGGTGGTCAGGACGAGCTCGACCCCGCGCTTGTCGTCGGCACACTGCTCCCGGGTCACCCAGCCGCGGTCCTCGAGGCGCTTCGCCGTGTGCGTCAACCGGCTGCGCGACTGGACGACCATGGCCGCGAGCTCGGACATGCGCAGCCGGTGGTTCTGGCTCTCGGAGAGCATCGAGATGATCTCGTACTCGCTCAGCTGCAGCCCGGCGTCGCCGAGCGCGTCGTCGAGCGCACGCTCGAGCAGCCTCGTGCCGCGCAGGATGGCCCGCCACGACGCCTGTTCGGCGTCAGTGAGCCACTGCACGCCGTCATCCCCTGTACCTGACATGTCAACCTCCTGCGATGTCACAGATGGTAGTGGTGTCAGGCGGTCCATTCGGTCACGTCGAGCGCGAAGTACGTGAGCACGACCTGCGCACCGGCCCGGCGGATCGAGGTCAGAGACTCGATCGCGGCGGCCCGCAGGTCGATCCAGCCGTTGGCGGCGGCCGCGTGGATCATGGAGTACTCGCCCGACACCTGGTAGGCCGCGACCGGCACGGACGCCCGCTCGGCTGCGGCGGCGACGACGTCGAGGTATGACATCGCGGGCTTGACCATGACCATGTCGGCGCCCTCGGCGATGTCGAGGTCGATCTCGCGGAGCGACTCGACGATGTTGGCCGGGTCCTGCTGGTAGGTGCGGCGGTCGCCCTGCAGGCTCGACTGGACGGCCTCACGGAACGGTCCGAAGAACGCCGAGGAGTACTTGGCGGAATACGCGAGGATCACCGTGTCGGTGAGCCCCTCGGCGTCGAGCGCCTCGCGGATGACGGCGACCTGGCCGTCCATCATCCCGGAGGGCGCGACGACGTGGGCGCCCGCGCGGGCCTGCGCGACGGCCATCTCGGCGTAGAGGAGGTTGGTCGCGTCGTTGTCGACGCGGCCGTGCTCGTCGAGGACGCCGCAGTGCCCGTGGTCGGTGAACTCGTCGAGGCAGGTGTCGGCCATGACGACGAGGTCGTCGCCGACGGCCTCGCGCACGGTGCGCAGCGCGACGTTGAGGATGCCGTCGGGGTCGACGGCCCCCGAGCCCGTCGCGTCCTTCTCCTGCGGGACGCCGAAGAGCATGATCCCGCCGAGACCGGCCGCGACGCAGCGGTGGGCCACCTCGACGACCGTCTCGAGGGTGTGCTGGACGACGCCCGGCATGCTCGCGATGGGTCGCGGCTGCGTCAGGCCCTCGCCGACGAAGACCGGCAGCACGAGGTCACGCGGGTGCAGCCGGGTCTCGGCCACGAGTGAACGCAGGACGGGGTTCTGCCGCAGGCGACGGGGACGCTCGATCACCGGGTGCCTCGGCTCAGCGGGCGCGGCGGCGCGAGGCCGGACGCTTGTCGCTGGGACGCTGCACCGGCTGACCTGCCTCGGCCGCGGCCACGGCGAGACCGACGCCATGGCCGGCGAGGGCGTCGACGAGGCTCAGGGCCGAGGCCTCCGGCGCGAGGACGTCGACCCGGAGGCCGTGCTCCTGCGCCGTCTTGGCCGTCGCCGGTCCGATGCACGCGACGACCGTTGCGGCGTGGGGCTTTCCGGCGATGCCGACGAGGTTGCGCACCGTCGAGCTCGACGTGAAGAGCACGGCGTCGTAGTCGCCGCCCTTGATCGCGTCGCGGATCGACGCGGCCGGCGGGGCTGCGCGCACCGTGCGGTAGGCCGTGACGTCGTCGACCTCCCAGCCCATGTCGCGGAGGCCGGCGACGAGCGTCTCCGTCGCGATGTCGGCGCGCGGCAGCAGCACCCGGTTGATCGGGTCGAGGACCTCGTCGAACTCGGGCCACGACTCGAGCAGGCCGGCAGCCGACTGCTCGCCGGAGGGCACGAGGTCGGGGTTGATGCCCCACTCGCGCAGGGCGGCGGCGGTGACCCCGCCGACGGCGGCGACCTTGAGGCCCGCGAAGGCCCGGGCGTCGAGCCCGAACTCCTCGAAGCGCTCGCGCACGGCGCGCACGGCGTTGACCGACGTGAAGCCGATCCACTCGTAGCGTCCGGTGACCAGGCCCTTGACGGCCTTCTCCATCTGCTGCGGCGTGCGCGGCGGCTCGACCGAGATGGTCGGCACGACGTCGGCCGTCGCGCCGTAGCCGGCGAGGCGGTCGACCATCGAGCCGGCCTGGGCCTGCGTGCGCGGCACGAGCACCTTCCAGCCGAAGAGCGGCTTGGACTCGAACCACGAGAACTCGTCACGGAGGCCGACGTTGGGCGACACGACCGCGAGCGACACCTGGAGCGGCTCCTTGCCGCCGAAGACCGAGTCCGCGTCGCCGAGAGTCGTCGCGACGGACGACTGCCGGACGGTGGTGCCGTATGCCGTCAGCGCCACGAGGGCGTCCGCCGGACGTCCCGCAGCACGCAGCGCGGCGAGGGCGACACGGATGCCCTCGGTGCCGCCGAGGAGCACGAGCGTGTCGGTGTCGGCGGCGTAGGCGGACCAGTCGATGCCGGAGCGGTCGACCCCGACGACGTGGACGGCGCCGGTGGACTTCGACGTCAGCGGCACGCCGGCATACGTCGGCCCGGCGGTGAGCGCCGAGACACCGGGCACGACGTCGTAGGTGATGCCGGCCTTGCGGCAGGCACGCACCTCCTCGACGAGGCCGTTGAAGGTCGCGGGGTCGCCGTCCATGAGGCGCACGACGAGCCCACCGGGGGCCACCGACTTCGCGGCCTTGACGACGAGCTTGGCGCGCACTGCGTGGGTGAGCTCCTGGCCCTGCTCGCCGTGGCCGGCGTCGATGATCTCGACGTCGGGTCGGGCGTGCTGGAGCACGACGTCGTCTCGGGCGATGCGGTCGAGCACCACGATGTCGGCGGCGGCGAGCAGGTCGCGGCCGCGGAGCGTCATGAGGCCGGGGTCGCCCGGGCCCGAGCCGACGAAGGCGACACGCGCCGGCGTCGTGGCGTGGGTGGGGGTCGATTCCGTCTGCTCTGACGGCTGGCGGGAAGGAGTCACGAAACTTGCTCCGGTTGGTGTGGGGCGTGGTCTGGGACGGGTCCAGCTGACGTGGCGACCTGGAGGTCGGCGGCGCCGTCCTCCAGCAGGATCCGGGCGAGGCGCGAGCCGAGGGCCTGCGGTTGGTCGTAGGGCCCGACGAGAGAGCGGCGCAGCTCGACGGAGCCGTCCTCCGAGCCGGCGAACGCGCGGAGGGACAGCTCGAGGCCGTCCTCCCCCTCGACGACCTCGGCGAGCGCCCCGACGGGTGCGGTGCAGCCGGCCTCGAGGGTCGACAGCAGTGAGCGCTCGGCCTCGACGCAGGCGCGGGTGTCGGGGTCGTCGAGCACGGAGACGGCGGCCACGACGTCGTCGCGGTCGGACCGGCACTCGACGGCGAGGGCGCCCTGACCGGGCGCGGGAAGCACCTGGATCGGGTCGATGACCTCGGTGGCCTCGTCGAGGCGGCCGAGCCGGGCGAGGCCGGCGCGGGCGAGGACGACGGCGTCGAGGGCGCCCGAGGTGACGAACCCGATTCGGGTGTCGACGTTTCCGCGGATCGGACGGATCTCGATGCCGAGCCCGAGCGCGGCGATCTGGGCGGTGCGGCGCGGCGATCCGGTGCCGACGACCGAGCCTGCGGGCAGCTCGCCCAGCGTCAGGCGGTCGCGGGCCACGAGCACGTCGCGGCTGTCCTCGCGCACCGGCACCGCAGCCACGACGAGCCCGGGCTCAGGTGTCGTCGGGAGGTCCTTGAGCGAGTGGACGGCGACGTCGATGCGACCGTCGAGCAGGGCGCGCCGGATGGCGGCGGCGAAGACCCCGGTGCCGCCGATGGCGGTGAGCAGCTCACCGGAGACGTCGCCCTCGGTCGTGATCTCGACGAGCTCGACCTCGTGACCGGCCTCGCGGAGCCGGTCGGCCACCCACCCGGACTGGGTGGTGGCGAGGGCCGAGCGGCGCGTGCCGAGACGCAGGGCGGTCATGGCTGGGCCCGCTTCGGCGGCGTGGAGACGTTGGCGACGTCCTTGGGCTCGAGGTCGAAGAGCTCGCGCAGGGCCGCGGCGTAGTCGTCGCCGCTGCCCTCCATCGCGAACTCCTTGACCCGCATGGTCGGCGTGTGGAGCAGCTTCTCGACGATGCGGTGCACGGCGAGGCCGACCTCGGCGCGGGTCGTCTCGTCGAGCCCCGGCAGCCGCTGGTCGAGCCGGTCCATCTCCGTCGCGACGAGCGCGGCGGCGCGGGCCCGCAGGGCCGCGACGGTGGGCGCGACGGACTTCTCCATGCGCCGCGTCAGGTAGTCGGCGACCTCGCCGGTGACGAGCTCGCGCACGCGCACGACCTGGGTCGTGTCGGCGCGGCCCTCGAGCAGCAGCCCCAGCGACTGGAGGTCGACGAGCGACACCCCCGGCACGGCGTGCGGCCAGGAGACGACGGGCTCGACGTCGCGCGGGAGCGCGAGGTCGACGACGACCTGGGGCCGTCCGTCGCGGCGGGCCGAGCTGGCCGCGAGCATCTCGGCGGTGATGACGTGCCCGACGGCGCCGGTGCAGGTGATGACGAGGTCGCTCTCGGCGAGGACGTCCGACAGCTCCGTCCAGGGACGGGCCACCCCCGACGTCGCGGCCGCGAGGCGCTGTGCCCGTTCCGGCGTGCGGTTGACGATGGTGAGCGAGTCGACGCCCTGGCGGCGGGCGGTCGCGGCCGCCAGGCCGCTCATCCCGCCGGCGCCGACCACCGCGGCCGAGACGTCGTCGAGCGGGCCGAGGATCGCGGCGGCCTCCTCGAGCGCGATCTGCACGAGCGAGACGCTGTGCTGGTCGATGTCGGTCTCGGTGTGGGCGCGCTTGCCGACGCGCAGGGCGCCCTGGAAGAGCGCGTTGAGCGACTCCCCCACCTGGTCGCGCCCCTGGGCCCCGGCGAGCGAGTCACGCATCTGGCCGAGGATCTGCGCCTCGCCGACGGCCATCGAGTCGAGTCCGCAGGCGACGGTGAACGCGTGGGCCACGGCGGCGTCGTCGTAGCGGACGTAGAGGTGGTCGGCGAGCGCCTCGGCGCGGGCCGCGAGGGCGTCGGCCGGGTCGCCCGGCGGCAGCTCGGCGACGCGGCGCGCACCGTCGGGCTCCTCGATGCCCGCAGCGAGCGCGAGCGCCTCACCGATGGCCGCGACCGCGGGGTGGAAGGCCGGCACCGACGCGTAGACCTCGAGACGGTTGCACGTGGACAGCACGACCGCCTCGGTGGCCGTGGCCGAGCTGAGCACGGAGGCCGCGATGGCCTCGGCGCGGTCGGGGCGCTCGGACAGTGCTTCGAGCACCGCCAGCGGGGCGGTGTGGTGGGACAGGCCGATGACGAGGAGGCTCACGGAGCGGCCACCGCCGATCGGAGGTCGCCCGCCGCGAGGGACTTGCGCTGGGCGTGGAAGGCGAGGATCTGCAGCTCCGTCGAGAGGTCGACACGGCGCACGTCCACGCCGCTCGGCACGGAGAGCACGGCCGGTGCGAAGTTGAGGATCGAGCTGATGCCCGCGCCGACGAGGGCGTCGCAGACCGCCTGGGCGGCGGGCGCCGGCGTCGCGATGACCCCGATGGCGATCGGGTCGACGGCGTGGTGCTCGGTGAGCTCGGCGAGCGGACGGATCGCCACTCCGACGATCCTCTCGTCGGCGAGGGCGGGGTCGTCGTCGTAGAGGCCGACGATGCGGAAGCCCTTGGTGACGAAGCCGGAGTAGGAGGCGAGCGCGTGCCCGAGGTTGCCCATCCCGACGATGGCGACGGGCCAGTCCTCGGTCAGCCCGAGGGCGCGGGAGATCTCGAGGGCGAGCGTCTCGACGTCGTAGCCGACGCCGCGCACCCCGTAGGAACCGAGGTGGCTGAGGTCCTTGCGCAGCTGCGCGGAGCGCACCCCGACCTCGGCCGCGAGCTCTTCCGACGAGACCGACAGGACGCCGTCCTCAGCGAGGCGCGAGAGCGTCCGGAGGTACTCGGGAAGCCGCGCGACGGTCGCGTCGGGGATCTCTCGACGCAGTGCTGGGTCGGCGGACACTCTTGCTCACCGGCTCCTCTCGAACGAGGCGTTCTCCCACACGTGGAGCACGTGGGGACCCGATCAGGCTAGACGTTTGTGAACCCATGCACAAAGTTGACTTCGACGGCCTACCACGGCATGGGATGCACCCGTGAGGCAGGTCACCGGAGTGCGGCACGCAGGCGCGCCTCGTCGACCCGCCAGAAGTCGTGGCGCCTCCCGTCGACGAACGTCACCGGGATCTGCTCGGCGTAGCGCCGCAGCAGCTCGGGGTCGTCGTCGACGGACTGCTCCTGCCAGCCCACCCCGAGCTCGCCCGTCACCCGCTCGACGACGGCCCGGGCCTCGTCGCACAGGTGGCAGCCGGCCCGGCCGAGCAGGACGACGCGCGGCGGGACCGACGCGGCGGGGTCGTCGTGACCGCCGGGAGCGTCGGTGGGCTGCTCGCTCGTCATGAGAACCACTGTAGGCACGCTCACGGAGCCACACGTCGGGTGCGCCACAAAACGTCGTCGGGGTCCCATGCCGGGGCGCATTCCGACAGACTGTCCGCAATGCGCGCGAACAGGACGTCGGCCCGCCGGCCCCCACCTGTCCCCGCACCGGGAAGGGCCTCGGCGCGGGTGTCGATGACGCCTGCCCGCCCGGCCGCCGCGGGCACGCTCCCAGCGCTCCTCGGGCCCACGGCATACGCCTTGCCGACCTGGCGCTCCGCGCTCGACGCGCTCTGGGCCGCCCTCGCCGACGAGGGAACGGACCGGGGCGCCCTGACCCGCTCCGGGCCCGGGCCGCGGCGCCACCCGGAGCGTGACGCCGACGAGCAGGCCCGCATCGCCGCGCTGGTCGAGCTCGCCCAGCGCGGTGACAAGGAGGCGTTCGCCCAGCTCTACGACGTCTACGTCGACACCGTCTTCCGCTACGTCCTCGTCCGGGTCGCCAACCGCGCGCTCGCCGAGGACCTCACGTCCGAGACCTTCCTGCGGGCGATGCGCCGCATCGACTCCTTCACGTGGCAGGGCAAGGACATCGCGGCGTGGTTCGTCACCATCGCGCGCAACCTCATCGCCGACCACGTGAAGTCGGCGAAGTTCCGCTTCGAGGTCGCGACCGCCGACATGCGCGACGCCGACGAGCGCGTCGACGCACCCGACACCGAGGTGCTCACGCGGCTGCGCGACGAGCGGCTCGTGTCGGCGATCAAGCAGCTCGGCTCCGACCAGGCCGAGTGCATCACCCTGCGCTTCCTCCAGGGCCTCAGCCTCGCCGACACGGCCAGGGTGCTCGACAAGTCCGAGGGTGCCGTCAAGCAGCTCCAGCTGCGGGCGACGCGGGCCCTGCGCAAGGCGCTCGACGGAGTCGAGCTGTGAGGCGCGTAACCCGACCGGCAGCGGTGTCGTTCTCATGGCGTAGGGACGGTGCGTGTGGGCCCGGACCGACGATCGGCGCGCCGACCGGTGCGACCGTGGACCGCGTGAACGCAGGTGGCGGGGTGGCAGCGACGACGGTGCTGCGGCCCCTGGCGAACGACCCGCACCACCCACCCCTCGCAGACCGTGGCGTATGCCGTGTCGCCGGCCCCCCGGGGCCGCCGGGTCGGGCGTGGGGTTCCTCCACCCCCTGACGGGTCGGCCGGCACGACGGGCGCGACCAGCACGACAGACCAGACCACAGGCCAGACGACGGACCCACGGACTCGAGAGACGAAGGAGGAGACATGGACCTCGGTGCGAACGCCGACGGCGAGCTCCTCCAGCGTGCCCTCGACGGCGAGCAGGTGTCAGAGCCCGGCATCCTCGAGCTCGTCGCCGTGCTGCACGCCGTCCAGTCGGTCGACCAGGCCGGCCTGGCGCCGCGGGCCGAGTTCGTGTCCGACCTGCGCGCCCGGCTGCTCGCCGACGACGCGACCGCCGTCGTGCCCGCCGTGCCGCTCGTGCCCCTCGACGGCGAGGCCGGCGGCCCCACGGACCCGACGCCGTCGGCCGACGAACGAGCCACGGAGGGTGACGGCCGCGACGCGGGCGGCACGGTGTCGGTGCTGCGCGTCGCGGCCAGGCCCCTGAAGTTCATCGCCGCCGCGGCCGCCAGCATCCTCGTCATCGGCGGTGCCCTGGGCTTCGCGTCCCGCTCGGCCGTCCCCGGCGACGCGCTCTACGGCGTCAAGCAGCTGCTCGACCGGGCCGCGGTCCAGCTGGCCGGCTCGCGGTACGACGAGGGCCTGACCTACCTCGACCAGGCGCAGGAGCACATCGCCGACGCCCGCGACCTCATCGACCGTGGCGCCCCCTCGACGCACGACCTCGACACCGCGTACGACGCCGCCACGGACGCCACGGGGCGGGCCCAGACGATCCTCATGGAGGTCTACCGCACGGAGCAGCGCGCCGATGCGCTGACCGAGCTGGCCGACTTCTACACCCGGGCCATTCCTCAGGTCGACGCGATGCGGCCTCGGGTGCCGGCCGGCTCCCTCGCGTCGTGGCAGCGCCTGCGCGACCTGCTCGGTGCGGGCCAGGTGGCGACGCTCAAGGAGCTGGCCGCCTGCGGCGTGTGCGGTGACCGGTCCGCCCAGGCGCGGCAGATCCTGGCCCGACTGCCCGGCGCGGTCCGGCCCAGCAGCCCGGTGAGCGGCACGTCCGCCCCGGGCAGCACGCCGGCCGGGCCCGGCGCCACGACCGGCCGGCCGGCGGGTTCGGCTCCGCGCCCACCGGTGGTCTCGGCGACGCTCCCCGGCGGTCTGCCGGCACCGGGCGTCACCGTCACGGGTGGCGTCACCCTTCCCGGCGGCACGATCAACCTGCCCGGCGTCAGGGCCACGAGCTCCTCGGTGGGCGTCGGCGGCGGCGGGGTCACGCTGCCCGGCGCCACGGTCAGCCTGCCGGGCGTGGGGATCACGTCCTCGACGATCGGCGTCGGCGGCGGTGGCGTCACGGTGCCCGGCGCGACCGTCCCCCTGCCGTCGGTGACCCTCGGTGTCCCCACGGTGCCGTTGCCGCTGCCGACGAAGATCCTGCCCTGACGCGGCCGGCCGAGGCGACCGGCCCAGGCGACCCGTCGCAGCACGCGGCGGCGGTGCCGCCACGACCCGGGGCCGGCGTCGGTCAGAGGAAGACGGACTTGCGCTGCATGAGCAGGCTGTAGAGCGTCTGCTGGATCGTCTCGCGCACCTGGTCGGTGAGGTCGAAGACGAGCATGGGGTCGTCGGCGGCGTCGGGACCGAAGCTCGTCGTCTCGATCGGCGGCCCGAACTCGATGAGCCACTTGCTCGGCAGCGGCACCAGGCCGAGCGGGCCGAGCAGCGGGAACGTCGGCGTGATCGGGGCGTAGGGCAGCCCCAGCAGCCGCGCGACCGCCGGCATGTTGCCGAGGATGGGGTAGATCTCCTCGGCCCCGACGATCGAGACCGGCACGATCGGCACGCCGGCACGCAGGGCCGCCGACACGAAGCCGCCGCGGCCGAAGCGTTGCAGCTTGTACCGCTCGCTGAACGGCTTGCCGACGCCCTTGAAGCCCTCTGGCCAGACCCCGACGAGGGCGCCGCCGCTGAGCAGCCGCTCGGCGTCGGAGTTGGCCGCGAGGGTCGTGCCGGAGCGGCGGGCCATGGTGCCGATGAACGGCATCTGGAAGACGAGGTCGGCGCCGAGCATCCGCAGGTGCCGGTTGCGCGGGTGCTCGTCGTAGACGGCCACCTGCGTCATGAGCGAGTCCATCGCGATGGTGCCGGAGTGGTTGCCCACGACGAGGGCTCCCCCGACGTCGGGGATGTTCTCGATGCCGCGCACCTCGACCCGGAACCACTTCTGGTAGAGCGGGCGCAGCAGCGGGAGGTGGACGTTGATCGTGTAGTCCTCGTCGAAGCCGAACTCGTCGACGACGTAGTCGCCCGTGAGCCGGCGCCGCAGGTAGGCGAGCGTCTCGGCGACCTGGCGCTCGACCTCCTCGGCGGGCATCCCGGCCGAGGTGGCGGCGGCCCGCAACACGTTGACGGCGAGCTCGACGAGCTCGGCGGGGCCGGGGCGGGACTCCGACGAGAACTCGGCACCCTCGAGCACCGCGCCGACGAGCTTCTCGGCCCGGGACTGCAGCCCTGAGGTCAGCGCGTGCTCCCGGGCACCGCCCTCGACAGCTGCCGTGTGCCGGGTGTCCGGCTCCGCCTCGAACGGCTCGTCGCGTGGGGGTGCCTCCTCGACGGGCGGGACGGCGCGCAGCCGCGCCGGCTCACCGGCCGCCGCATGACGCGGTGAACGCATCGAGGCCCGGCTCGGCCGGGTGCGCGGCGGCGTCGGCTCGGCGGGCAGGGTATCGGCGGGGTCGCCGCCGTCGGAGACGTCGACCGGCTCGTCGTGTGGGACCGGTGCGACGAGCTCGGCGGTTTCGACGCGTTCGACGGGTTCGGTGCCTGCCCGCGCGGTGTCGTCGTGCCCCGCGGCGCCGGCCCTCGTCGTCGTCGGGCGCGCCTCGGGCTCGGTCGGGCCCTCGGTCACGGCCGCCTCGATGACGTCGTCGGCGGCGGAGTCGGGGTTCGCGCCGGTCGCGAGGCGTCGGGCGGCGCTGACCTCGACCGGCGCCGTGGGGATGAGGGGGGTGCCGCTGCGTCGCCGGCGCTCACCCGAGGCCCGCGCCGCGCCCTTGGCGAAGGCACCGCGGGACGGGCGCACGGACGTCGAGGTGGCCTTGACGGGAGTCGCGACCGCGGCATCGGCAGCGGACGTCGACGCGGTCATCGTGGCGGTCGTGGTCGTGCCGGAGCCCGGCTCGGCCTTCTTCGGCGCGGCCGTCTTCGCTGAAGCCTTCTTCGCTGAGGCCTTCTTCGCTGAGGCCTGCTGCGCTGAGGCCTGCTTCGTGCCGGGCTTCGCACCGGCCGCGGCCGACGCCTTCTTCGGGGACCCCTTCGCGGCAGCGGACGCCTTCGTCGCCTTCTTCTTCTTCGGGGACGATGTCCCGGGCGTCTGGGCCGGCGCCCGCCCGGACGTCGCCTGTGTGGTGTCGGCGGCCTTGCTCGGGTCGGCGGTCACGGCTGGATCCTGTCGAAGACGCGGGAGAGGGCTGCGGCGGTGCCACCGGCGGCGTCGCTGACGACCTCACCGACGCCCTCGACGCCGGGCACGGCGGGACGCAGGTGACGTGCGTAGTCCTCGTAGGCCTCGCGCGTGGTGAAGTGCGGTTCGAACTTCAGGACGGAGCGCATCCGCGTGGTGTCGAGCCCGCGGCCGAAGGCGAGGAAGGTCAGCTGGTCGGACGAGAAGTCGGCGAAGCCGCTGCGCTTGACGATGTTGCCGATGAGGCCGGCGGCCGAGAGCGGGACCGGGACGACCGGCCGACGGGCGATCGCGGTGCACTGGGTCACCGTCAGGAAGCCGTCGCCCGCGACGTTGACGATCCCGGCGGGCGGACCCGTGGTCGCGAGGATCATGGCCGCCGTCGCGTCGTCCTCGTGGATGAACTGGAACCGCGCGTCGTAGCCGAGCGGGATGGGCACGAGGGGCAGCGAGAAGTAGTCGGTGATGGCCGTGTGGATGCTCGGTCCCACGACGTTGGCCAGGCGCAGCATCGTGATCTCGACGTCGGGACGGCGCCGCGAGAAGCCGCGGACATAGCCCTCCACCTCGACGGAGTCCTTGCCGAAGCCGGTGCGCGGCAGCGTCTTGGGGTTCATGTCCTCGCTGAACATCGCGGGGTCGCGGGGCGAGGAGCCGTAGACGGCTGCGGAGGACTTCACGACGAGCCGCGAGACCGACTCGGACTTCTGGCACGCGGCGAGCAGCTGCATCGTGCCGATGACGTTGATCTCCTTCTGCGTCACGCGGCCGCCCGTGTCCTTCGGCGTCGCGATGACGTTCATGTGCACGACCGTGTCGACCTCGGCCTGCGCCATGATGCGCCCGATCATCGGGTTGCGGATGTCCGCGCGGACGAACTCGGCCCGACCGATGGAGTGCTTGGGCGGCACGACGTCGACGCCGAGGATGCGCTCGATCGAGGGGTCGGTCGAGAGCCGGCGGGCGTAGAGACCACCGAGGTAGCGGGACACCCCCGTGACCAGGACGACCTTGGCCATCGGCTCCTCCTGTCGTCGGTCGGTTGGGACGCGTCTTGCGCGGGCGCTGCCCGGGTGGGCCCGAGCCTGCGCGCACTGCGGAGGAGTTCTCGCTCCCCCGCTTTCGAAGCCTACCGAGAGCCTGCTGCATCCGTGCCCGGGCGCGGTGGCAGATGGCCCGATGTGTCGAGACTCTCGGCGGATTCCGGGGCCGGGAACGCGAACGACCCCCACCGATGGTGAGGGTCGAGAGCGTGCGGTGCGATGCCGCCGGTACCTGAGCTGGTCAGGTCACTTCTTGTTGCGACGCTGGTGACGCGTCTTGCGCAGCAGCTTGCGGTGCTTCTTCTTCGCCATCCGCTTGCGGCGCTTCTTGATGACAGAACCCATGTTTGTCCTTGTCGTGAGACTTGTCCTTGAACTGAGCTGGTGCCGACCTGCGTCGACACCCCTCGAGGAAGGGTAGGTCGAACTTCACGAGCCGAACAGGCTCACAGGGTAGCGCGTGCGGGGTCACTACCCCAAAAGCACACCAGTGCCCACCGGCGTGAACGCCGAGGGGGCGGCCGGACCGGGTGGTCGCGGCCGCCCCCTCGGGTGCGTGGTGACGCGTGCTGTCACGCGGTGTCGATGTAGGACGTCTGGAGGTACTTGTGCACCGCATCCTCCGGAACCCGGAAGGAGCGGCCGACGCGTACGGCCGGAAGATCTCCGCCGTGGACGAGCCGGTAGACGGTCATCTTCGACACGCGCATGATCGAGGCGACCTCGGCGACGGTCAGAAACCGCACCTCGGCGAGCTGGCGCTCATTCGACATGTGTTACCCCGATCTTCGGTGGGTTGCACCCGCGCGTCGACGGCTTCCCCTCCGGCGAAACAGCACGCAGGTGCAAGAAGCAACATTAGGGGCAGATGTGACTGGAGGGGAAGCGAACAGCAGAACGAATCGCTCGCGCGCAACTCGACACGCCGGTGGGACCGTTGTGGATCTCCCGGCTCGTCACGGCTCCAGACGGTGCAGGTCACGCGGGAAGAGCGTCACCTCGCGGATGTTCTCGGCGCCCGTCAGGCGCCCGACCCACCTTTCCAGACCGATGGCGAACCCGCCGTGCGGAGGCATGCCGTGGGCGAAGGCGTCGAGGTAGCCGGCGAGGACCGAGGGGTCGGTGCCGGTGCGCTCGAGGGCCGCGGCGTAGTCCGACGGCCGGTGCAGGCGCTGCCCGCCGGTCGTCAGCTCGAGGCCCCGGAAGAGCAGGTCGAAGCTGTTGCTCCACCGCTCGTCGCCCGGCTGCGGATGCGTGTAGAAGGGCCGCTTGCCCATCGGGTAGCCCTCCACCGCAAGGAAGTCCGAGCCGTACGCCGCCATGGCCCACTCGCTGAGCGCTCGCTCGTGGGCCGGGCTGAGGTCCGGCTCGTCGGGGTCGGCGCCGACCTTGGCCAGGGCGTCGCTGAAGTGGATGACCGGGAACTCCTCGGGCACCTGCGGCAGCTCGACGCCGAGGAGTGCAGCGGCGTCGGGGGCATGCTCGCGGATGCCCTCGACCATTCCGGCGACGGCCTCGCGCAGGACGGCCAGCACGTCGCGGTGGTCGCGGATGAAGCCGAGCTCGGCGTCGAGCGAGGTGTACTGCGCGAGGTGACGCACGGTGTCGTGCGGCTCGGCACGGAAGACCGGCCCCACCTCGAAGACGCGCTCGAAGACCCCGACGAGCATCTGCTTGTAGAGCTGCGGGCTCTGCGCGAGGTAGGCGGTGCGCCCGAAGTAGTCGACGGTGAAGACGTTGGCGCCCGACTCGGTGGCGGTGCCGACGAGCTTGGGCGTCGCGATCTCGGTGAACTCGCGAGTGCTGAGAGCCGTTCGGAAGCCTCGCATCGACGCGCTCGCCAGCTGCCAGGCCGCCCGGTGGCGCGGGTGGCGCAAGGTCACCGCCGCATGGTCGAGATGCGTCGGCAGTCCCGCTCCGAAGGTCGGGCGCCACAGCTCGGTCGGTGGCGCGAGGGCCGGCTCGGTGAGCGCGGTGACCACGGGCTCGACGAGCTCGGCACCACCGGGAGCCGACTCGTTGGCCGACACGGAGCCGGTCACCTCGACGACGGTCTCCTCGGGCAGCCCGGCCAGCTGCTCGACGGTCTCGCGGTCCTTGACGACGACCTGGGCCAGGCCGGAGCGGTCGCGCAGCACGAGGAACGTGACGCTCGCGAGGACGCGTCGTCGATGGATCCAGCCGGCGAGCGTGGCCCGCTCGCCGGGTCGCACGGCTGTGAGGTCACGCGCGAGTACGCGCGGAGCACGGGTCGTGGGTCGGGTTGGTTGCATTCCGTTCACCTCCAGAGGGTTGGTGCCCCGGAGGTGTGGGCGATGGGGAATGTCGCTGTGCCACCACACCTTCGCCGCCGCGGATCGCGGACGGCCTCTGGTCGTGCTCGGCTCAGGATCGTCAGGCCCGTCGTCGCCGTGTCCAGCAAGGATACGTGCGATCGCGGCGGGCGTGCGACCGGGATTCGGCGGACCCTATCAGGATCGCCGCGGCGCCGACGTTGCCTGGACGCAGCGCAGCGAGCGAGGAACGCGCCGCAGCGAAGCGAGGCGCCGACGACAACAGACGGCCGCGGCGTCGGCGTTGCCTGGACGCAGCGTAGCGAGCGAGGAACGAGCGAGCGGAACGGAGGAAGGCGACGGCTGACGTACGCCGCGGCACGCGCCGCAGCGAAGCGAGGCGCAGAGAACTCAGTCGAAGTGGACGTCGAGGCCGTGCAGCGGGAAGACGGCCGTGCGCGTGGCCATGACCGCGCGGTCGACCTCGCTCGCGGGGTCGTACCCCATCTCCCACGAGCGCCACCACAGCGGCCCGTCCTCGGCGGTCAGGTCGCCCATGCGTCGCGGAGCGGGTCGGCCGAAGACCTGCTCGACGTGGGCGCGCCAGTCCTCAGGGATCGGGGCGGTCGTCTGGATCGGGGCGTGGGCCGCGATGGCGGTCAGGTGGGTCCACGTCCGGGGCACGACGCCGATGACCTCGTAGCCACCGCCGCCGAGGGCGACCCAGCGGCCCTCGCACACCTCGTGCGACAGGCGGTGGAGAGCGTCGGCCGCGGCCCGCTGGGCGTCGACCGTCACGGCGAAGTGTGCGAGCGGGTCCTCGGCGTGGGTGTCGCACCCGTGCTGGGTCACGAGCACGTCGGGCTTGAAGGCGCGGACCAGCGGCATGACGACGGCGTGCAGGGCGCGCAGCCAGCCGGCGTCGCCGATCCCGGGCGGCAGGGCGACGTTCACCGCGGTGCCCTCGGCGTCGGGGCCGCCGATGTCGCTGGGCCAGCCCGTGCCGGGGAAGAGCGCCCGCCCGGTCTCGTGGACCGAGATCGTCAGCACCCGCGGGTCGTCCCAGAAGATGCGCTCGACGCCGTCGCCGTGGTGCACGTCGACGTCGACGTAGGCCACGCGCTCGGCGCCGTGGTCGAGCAGCCACTGGATGCCCACGGCGATGTCGTTGTAGACGCAGAAGCCGCTCGCCTTGCCCGGCATCGCGTGGTGGAGGCCGCCGGTGAAGTTCACGGCGTGCTCGGCCTCGCCCTCCCAGACGGCGCGGCAGCTGTCGACGGTGCCCGACACGACCCGGGCGCTGGCATCGTGCATGTCCACGAACGCCGGGTCGTCGTCGGTGCCCAGGCCGTAGGCGTCGTCCGCGACGGACGGGTCGACCGACGCGGCCTTGACGGCGGCGACGTAGTCGTCGTCGTGGACGGTGGCGAGCAGCGCGTCGGAGGCCACCTCGGCCCCGACCACCTCCACGCCGTCGACGTCGAAGACCCCGAGCGCGTCGCAGAGTCGGGCGGTGAGGTCGAGACGTGCGGGTGCCATCGGGTGCGTAGGACCGAAGTCGTACCTCGTGAAGGAGGAGTCCCAGACGACCCGGGCCTGAGTTGGCATGATTGAGACGCTATCGCGGAAACGCGCCACGGACGACGGAGGTAACACCCATGGGCCGCAACCGGCTCTTCGACGACGACGTGATCGTCATCGGGCTGGGGCGCTTCGGCTCGGCCGTCGCTCTCGAGCTCACCAAGCTGGGCCACCGGGTCATCGCCGTCGAGCGCGACAACGCCATCGCCGAGAGCTACGTCAACATGGTGGCCAAGGTCGTCCACGCTGACATGGCGCAGTCCACGGCGCTCGACATGATCCGCGCCGCGCAGCCGCGGATCGCGATCGTCGGCATCGGGTCGTCGGTCGAGTCCTCGGTGCTCGCGGCGGCCAACCTCGTCGATGCCGGAGTGCCGTCCATCTGGGCCAAGGCCCTGTCGCCCGAGCACAAGCGCATCCTCGACCGCATCGGGGTGCACCACGTGATCTCCCCCGAGGCCGACTCGGGCCGCCGCGTCGCCCACCTCGTCAACGGCAAGATGCTCGACTACATCGAGTTCGACGACGGCTTCGCCATCGTGAAGCTGAAACCGCCGAGCGAGACGATCGGCTTCACGCTGGAGCAGAGCCAGATCCGCCGCAAGTACGGCGTCACCGTCGTCGGCGTCAAGGCGCTCGGCGACGACTTCACGTATGCCGTGCCCCAGACGAAGATCTCGGCGCACCACATGCTCATCGTCAGCGGCCCCGTCGAGCTCATCGAACGGTTCGCCGCTCGCCCCTGAGCGCTCACCTGCCCTGTGGCACAGGCGAACCCACCGTCCCCGAGCGCAGGGGGTGGGTTCGTGCCGTCCAGCGGAGGCGCAGCGCCTCGGCCCGGGTCAGAGGCGCAGCTGCGGCCCGTTGTCGACGCCGAGCGGCAGGACCATGGCGATCTCCTCCTCGCCGTCCTCCTCGCTGACGACGCCCATCGGTCGGCGGTAGTCGGTCGGGCGGAAGCCCATGCCGCTCGCGAAGGCGACGGCACGGCCGTTCTCGGTGCCGACCCAGTAGACGAGGTGGGAGTGGCCGCGCTCGGCGGCGAGCGAGGCTCCGTCCTTGACGAGGTGCGTCGCGACACCGGAACCGCGGGCCTCGGGGCGCACCCACAGCCCGAAGAGCTCGCCGGCCGAGCCGTCGCTCTCCTTGGCGGTGCCGACGCTGACCACGCCGACGGCGAGGCCGTCGCGCTCGGCGACCAGCCGCGCGGAGCGCTGCATGCGTTCACGCCAGAAGTCCTCGTCGTAGGACTCTTCGTCGTCGACCGAAGCCACGAACGCCTCGGGCGATTCACGCAGTGCGGCGAGGCGGACGGACCGGTAGTCCTCCCAGTCGTCCTCGCCGAGGGGACGCACGGTGATGTCGCTCATGGGTCCACCTTCGCACGACAGGCAGCCGGATCGCACCCGCGGGCCGGTGAACGTTCGGGTGCACGCCGGGACCGACTGCCCGACAGTGCGACTCAGAGCCGGTGGACCATCTCGATCTCGCGCAGGTCCGGCCGCCGCGGGTGGTCGTGGACCGCGCCGGAGCGCACGAACCCGCACCGCGCGTACAACGTCTCCGCGGCCGTGTTGGAGCTCGTCACCTCCAGGACGACCTCGGACTTGCCGAGGCGTCGCGCGTGCTCGAGGACGGCCCGGACGAGGGCCTCGCCGACACCACGGCCGCGCGCCTGCGGTGCGACGTACATGCCGAACAACGTTGCGGTCGTGGCCCGCTCGGGCTCCCAGTGGGAGCCGAGGCCGGCGCTGCCGAGCACTCCCGAGGCGTCCCGGGCCTGCACGAGCCACGCGCCCTCGATGCGCTCGCGCCAGTCGGCCTCGTCGTAGGCGGCCTCGTCGGCGTAGGTGAACCAGAACGCGTCGGGGGCGTCCTGGAGCATCGCGAGACGGACGTCGCGGTGCGACTCCCAGTCGTCGGGCGAGACGGGGTGCAGGTGCAGGCGCTGGTCGTGGGGCTGGGGCTCGGCCATCACCCCACGATGCCCTCAGACCTGGCCGGACGCCAGCTGTTTGGAGCGTGCCGCCGCGGCCTCGATGGCCGTGACGAACGCGGCCCGGACTTTGTGATCGTCGAGCTGGCGCAGGGCGGCGACGGTCGTGCCACCGGGCGAGCTGACCTGCTCGCGCAGCACGGTCGGGTGCTCCCGGGTCTCCTTGAGCATCGTCGCCGCACCGTAGAGCGTCTGGACGACGAGCTCCGTAGCCGTGGCCCGCGGTAGGCCCAGCACGACGCCGGCCTCGATCATGGCCTCGACGACGTAGAAGATGTAGGCCGGCCCGCTACCGGAGATGGCGGTGACGGCGTCGAGGTGCTTCTCGGCGAGCCGGACGACCCGGCCGCACGAGCTGAGCAGCGCCTCGGCCTCGGCGAGGTGGTCGTCGGTGCAGTGGCTGCCGGGCGAGATGCCCGCCATGCCCTGGTCGACGAGCGCCGGCGTGTTGGGCATGACGCGGATGACCGACGTGCCGTCGGGCAGCCGCGACTCGAGGAACTCGGTCGTGATGCCGGCGGCCAGCGAGATGACGGCGTTGCCGGGGACCACGTGGTCGTGGATCTCGTCGAGCAGCGCCGCCATGTCCTGCGGCTTGACGCAGAGCACGAGCGTGTCGGCGACGTCGGCCGCCTCGGCGTTGGCCAGCACGCGCACGCCGTAGCGCTCGGCGAGCGCGTTGACCTTGTCGGGGGTGCGTCCGGTGACGACGAGGTCGCCCGGCGTGCGGCCCGACCGGATGAGGCCGGAGACGAGGGTCTCGCCCATGACTCCCGCACCGAAGATGGCCGTCGTCGTCATCGTGGGCCCCGCTCAGCTCTTGGTCGCGATGCCGCGCAGGAAGAACATGACGTTGCCGGGCTTCTCGGCCATCCGACGCATGAGGTAGCCGTACCACTCCTGGCCGTACGGGATGTAGACGCGCATCTGGTCGCCGCGGTCGGAGATCCGCTTCTGCTCCTCGGGCCGGATCCCGTAGAGCATCTGGTACTCGAACGACCTCGGGTCGCGACCGGCCTGGCCCGCGAGCGCTCCCGCGATCTCGATGAGCCGCGGGTCGTGCGAGGCCACCATCGGGTAGCCCTCGCCCTGCATGAGGATCTTGAGGCAGCGCACGTAGGACTTGTCGACGTCGGCGCCGGCCTGGAAGGCGACCGACTCGGGCTCCTTGTAGGCGCCCTTGCACAGGCGCACGCGGGACCCGGCGTGGGCGAGGTCCCGACAGTCGGCCTCGGTGCGGTAGAGGTAGGCCTGCAGCACGGCGCCGACGGTCGGGAAGTCGGCGCGCAGCTCGCGCAGGGCGTCGAGCGTCAGGTCGGTCGTCGTGTGGTCCTCCATGTCGAGGGTCACGGTCGTGCCGGACTGCCTGGCCAGCTCGCAGATCTCGCGGGCGTGGTCGAGGGCGATCGCGTTGCCGTCGCCGGGCAGGGCCTGGCCCAGGGCGCTCAGCTTGAGCGAGACCTCGACGGTGCCGCCCTCGGTGAGCCCCTGGTCGCGCAGCGCCGTCAGCAGCGAGACGTACGCGTCACGGGTGTTTCGCGCCTGCGCGAGGTCGGTCGTGTCCTCGCCGAGGTAGTCGATCGTCGAGAGGCGGCCGGACGCCGCGATCTCGGAGGCGGCCCCGACGACGTCGGCGCGCTCGGCGCCGGGCACGAAGCGCTTGACGACCGAGCGCGACACGGGCGCCTTCTCGATGACGTCTCGGATCTTCTCCTGCTTGGACAGCTGCAGGAGCGAGTTGCGCAGCAGGTCGCTGGCGTCCACGGGGGCCTCCGGGTGGTGCTCGGGATGTCGCTCGGGTGACGGCGGCGGGCGGTGGTGACCGTCCCGCCGGGCAAATCTACCGCCGCCGGGAGCCTGCGCCGGCCCGTCCCCTCCACTCGCCCGCCTCCCCGTGCCGCACGCGGTGCCGGTCGGGCCATGGGGCAGACTCGCTGGCATGCGACGACCGACCGCCGCCCGCCGATCCGCAGCCGCTGCCCTCGCGGTCGCTGCCGTGCCGCTCGCGCTCGCCGGGTGCTCCGCGGCGCCCGCCGCCACCGGGTCGGCGACGCCCCCGGACTCCGGCACGACCCGCGCCGGCAGCACCTCGAGCGGGCCCACGTCCGACGCGCCCCTCACGCCACCGGCGAGCCTGGTGCCGCCCCGTGTCCACGACCGGGCTGCGGTCGCCTCCTACCTCGCCGGCCACGACCTCAGCGGACTGACCCGCACGGACCGGGAAGCCGTGACCGAGGCAGTCGTCAGGTCGTGCCCCGGCGGGCCCACGGTGGCCCGGGACGTCGGCCCCACGGCATACGCCAGGGCCTGGGAGGGCCCGGGAGGTGTCCGCGCCGACGTCGCCGCCATCACCTACCCCGACCTCGCGTCCGCCGCCACGGCGGTCGAGCCGCTGCTCGACGCCGCGGCGGCCTGCCGGGCGCCCCGGCCGGCGCAGGGCGTCACGACGACCGTCGCCAACCAGCGCCGCGACGTGGCGGAGGGTATGCCGCTCGGCCGGGTCGACGTGACGCGCACCTCCCCGGACGAGACGCGTCACGACTATGTCGGCGTCGTGCAGGTGGGCAACGTGCTCGTGCGCCTCACCTACTCGGCCCCCGACGCGAAGGTCGCCACCGAGAAGGGGTCGACGGCCCTCGCGCTGCTGGCCCGCGGAGTCCAGGAGCTCTGATGACGACCGACGATGCCGCCCTCGCCGCGCCGGGACCGCTCGGCGTCGGCCTCGACGATCTCGGCGAGGCCCTCGGGGCCGCGGCGACGGTCCTGCGCGCCAACGCGATGGCCGCCGGTCTCGACGCCCCCGTCCCGACGTGCCCCGGCTGGACGGTGCTCGACCTCGTCGCGCACCAGGGCATGGTCCACCGCTGGGCCGCCGGCCACCTGCGCGGCGAGACCGTCGACGAGGCGGAGCCCTTCGAGCGCGAGGGACGGGAGTCAGCCGACGTGCTCGGCTGGTTCGACGACGGCGCGACCGCGCTGCTTCAGGCGGTCGTCGATGCCCCCGACGACCTCCACGCGTTCGTCTTCCTCAAGGAGGCTCCGCCGGCACGACTCTTCTGGACCCGCCGGCAGTGCCACGAGACGACGATCCACGCCGTCGACGCGCTCGGGGCCCGGCTCGGACGGCCCGCCCGCGCCGACGAGACCTGGATCCGGCCGGCCATCGCGCTCGACGGCATCGACGAGCTGCTCGTCGGCTTCGTCACCCGCCGCAGGGAGGGCGCGTCACCCGGCGCGCCGACCCGACTCCTCGTGAGTCCCGAGGGCGCCGACGTCGCCTGGCTCGTCGAGCTCAACACCGGCCGGCCGATCCGGACCCGTCGGGTCAGGCCAGGGTCTCCCGAGGCCGCCGCCGACCACACCCTGACCGGCGACCCCGTCGACCTCTACCTCCGGCTGTGGACCCGAGGCGCCGCCGAGCCCGTCGACGAGCTCGAACGCTGGTGGCGCGAGACCGTCTCCGTCACCTGGTGACCCCCGGGTCGGCCGCGTAGCAGGATGGGCCCAGTCCGGGCCGCACCCCCGCAGCACCGGGACCCGCGCGACCAGAGGAGCTCGTATGCCGCAGGAGGGCATCGGCAGGACCGTCCAGTCCGCCATCTACCGGGCCGGCGCCTTCGGCCACCGACCGGCGGTCCCCACCGACGGCACACGGCTCGAGGCGGCCGCCCGCAAGGTGATGTCGAAACGCGGGTTCGCCTATGTCGCAGGCTCGGCCGGCTCGGAGGCGAGCGCCGATGCCAACGTGGCCGCTTTCTCCCGGTGGTGCGTCGTGCCGCGGATGCTCGTCGACACGACCGAGCGCGACACGTCGGTCGAGCTCTTCGGTCGACGGCACGAGAGCCCCTTCCTCGTCGCACCCGTCGGTGTGCTGTCGATGGCCGACGACGAGGCCGACCTCGCCGTCGCCCGTGGCGCCCGGGAGCAGCGCGTCACCCAGATCCTCAGCACCCAGGCCTCCGTGCCGATGGAGGACGTCGCCCGCGCCCTCGGCGGGACCGGGCACTGGTACCAGCTCTACTGGAGCAGCGACGACGACCTCGTCGAGAGCCTCGTCTCGCGGGCCGAGGCGTGCGGCAGCGACGCCCTCGTCGTCACGCTCGACACGGCATACCTCGGGTGGCGTCCACGCGACCTCGACCTCGGGCACCTGCCGTTCGCCCGGGGCGAGGGCATCGCGCAGTACACGTCGGACCCCGTCTTCCAGCGACTCGTCCGCCAGCGGGTGGCGGCCGCCGGGCCGACGGTCCGGCCACGTCCCACGCCCGCGGCGGTCGCGACCCTCGTGTCGATGAGCCGGAACCACCCGGGCGACACCCGCCACAACCTCACGGCACCCGAGCCGCGCGCGGCCGTCGAGACCTTCCTCGACGTCTTCAGCCGTCCGTCGCTGACGTGGGACGACCTGCCGCGGCTGCGGGCGCTGACGAGCCTGCCGATCGTGCTCAAGGGGATCCTCCATCCCGACGACGCCCGTCGTGCCGTCGAGGCCGGGGTCGACGGCGTCTACGTCTCCAACCACGGCGGCCGGCAGGTCGACCGGACGGTGGCCGCCCTCGACGCCCTGCCTGGCGTCGTCGAGGCCGTACGCGAGGCGGGGTCGTCGGTGCCAGTGATCTTCGACAGCGGGATCCGTTGCGGCGCAGACGCCTTCGTCGCCCTTGCCCTCGGCGCGACGGCCGTCGGCATCGGGCGACCGCACGTCTACGGCCTGGCCCTGGCCGGCGCTGACGGGGTGTCGGAGGTGCTCCGCAACCTGCGGGCCGAGCTCGACCTCCAGCTGGCGCTGACGGGGTGCACGTCGCTCGCCGACCTCACCCCGGAACGCCTGGTTCCCGCCCCCTGACACCGTCGAGAGGCCAACTGTTGCCACCTCGTCCTGGTCGAGCGGCCACTTCTCGCCGCATGGAACGGAGTCGACGCCGTCAGGTCCCATCCCGGAGGATCGAGGCATGCCCGCTCTCGACCACCTGACCCGCGACGCCTACCCCAAGTCGAACGGCTACGACGCGAAGTGGCTCGTCGACCTCGACATGGGCCCGCACCCGCTGTGGCTGCTCGAGGACCTCGCCGCCGACCTCGACCTGCGCTCCGGCATGCGCGTGCTCGACCTCGGCTCGGGGCTCGGGGCGACGTCGGTCTTCCTCGCGAGGGAGTACGGCGTCAGCGTCGTCGCCGCCGACCTGTGGGTCGACCCCACCGAGGCAGCCGCAGTGTTCCGGAAGGAGGGTGTCGACGACCGTGTGCTCGCGATGCGCGTCGACGCGCACGCGCTCCCCTTCGGCCGCGGCTCGTTCGACGCGATCGTCAGCATCGACGCGTGGGAGTACTTCGGCACCGGCGACCACTACCCGCCCTACCTCGCGACCTTCCTCAAGCCCGGTGGCCAGGTCGGCGTCGCGACGCCCGCCCTGACGAGCGAGGTGCGCGAGCTCGGCGAGATCCCCGAGCACATCGACCGCGTCGTCGGCGCCGAGTCCGCGGCGTGGCACACCGCCGACTGGCTGCGCAGCCAGTGGGAGTTCAGCCGCGCCTTCGCGTCCGTCACCGCCCGCAACCAGCCGGACGCCTGCGCGAACTGGCTGCTGTGGGAACGTGCCGTCATGGAGCTCAAGGGAGCGCCCACCTCGCCCGTGCAGGGGATGCTCGAGGCCGACGGCGGTGCCTTCGTCACGTTCGCGCTCGTCACCGGGAGGGTCGCATGAGCCTCGACGCCACCGACCTCGTCCACCTGCGACGGGCCGTCGAGCTCGCCCGCCTCGCCCTCGAGCGCGGCGACGAGCCCTTCGGCTCCGTCCTCGTCTCGGGTGACGGCGAGGTGCTCTTCGAGGACCACAACCACGTCGTGGCGCTCGACGCGACGCAGCACCCCGAGTTCGCCATCGCCCGCTGGGCGGGAGCGCACCTGACCGCCGAGGAGCGCGCGGCCGCCACCGTCTACACCTCCGGCGAGCACTGCCCCATGTGCTCGGCCGCCCACGCCTGGGTCGGCCTCGGCCGGATCGCGTATGCCGTGAGCTCGGCCCAGCTGGGCGCGTGGCGGTCGGCGTGGGGTGCCGCGGCGTCACCGGTCGCTGCGCTGTCGATCCGGGACGTCGTGCCGGGCGCGGTCGTCGACGGTCCGGCCCCGGAGCTCGAGGCCGAGGTCCGCGACCTCCACGACCGCTTCGCCCACGGCCGCCCCTGACGCAGCCCCCCGGCATACGACCGCACCCAGCCAGCCGTCACGTCACCACCCTTCCGCGCACCCCTCCCGCGCCGCGGCCCCGAGATGGAGGGCCGGAGCCAAGAAGCCAGCCCACACCCGCGCCGCGGCCCCCGAGTGGTGGCAGAACGGTTCGAGTCACCACCCCTCCCGCGCCGCGGCCCCGAGATGGAGGGCCGGAGCCAAGAACCCAGCCCACACCCACGCCGCGGCCCCGAGATGGAGGGCTGTGGAGAACGACGGCGCGAGCCTCACGATGTGCTGGATCGTCGGTTGCATGACAGTACAAGCGGGCTCGCCCTTCCGGCGATCCGAGGCGCCTGCGGGGCTCACCGCCTGGGACCTGCGGCGTCGGTACCGCGCACCGTTCCACGGTGTGTACGTGTCCGTCTACCAGCCGCTCACCGCTGCCCTGCTCGCCCGTGCCGCACTTCTGGTCGCGGAGCCGGACAGCTACGTCTCGCACCACACGGCCGCGCGGCTGCTCGGCGCAGTGGTGCCCGATGATCCCGACGTCCACGTCACGTCGCGTCGTCACCGCGTCAGGGGCGAGGGGCTCGCCGGCCACCGAGCGAAGGTCGGGCAGCGGGTCGTGCGCTGGCGAGGCATCCGGATGACATCGCCGGTGCAGACGTTCCTCGACCTCGCCCACCAGCTCTCGCTCGTCGACCTCGTCGTGCTCGGGGACTCGCTCGTGCGACGGCGTCGCACGACGCCCGAGGAGCTCGTGTCGGCGACCCGCGAGCATCGAGGGCCCTACTCCCGACTGGCTCGCCGCGCAGCGACGCTCGTCCGGGCCGGCGTCGACTCACCGATGGAGACGCGGCTGCGACTGCTCATCGTCTTCGCCGGCCTGCCGGAGCCCGAGGTCGACCACAGGGTCCACGACGACGACGGCACCCTGCTACGCCGCTACGACCTGACGTACCTCCCCTTTCCCCACATCATCGAGTACGACGGTCGGCAGCACGCCGAGTCGGACGAGCAGTGGCTCACCGACCTCGGTCGGGACGAGGCCCTCGACGACGCGCGGATCCGGCGGCTCGTCATCGTGCCGCGACTGAACGACGAGTGGCGCCGGTACTTCCCGAGCAGACCGGGCGACCTGGCCGTCCCGGCCTGACGCCGGAATGGCGCCGGAATGGCGTCGGCGCGCAGGTGCAGGCAAGCCCGGGGGACACGCGCCGTCGCGACGTGCGGGCACGACACGGCATACGCAAGGATCAGGACACGCCTCTCGGCATCTGTCCGCTCACGGCGAACAGAAGCCGAACCTGAGCCGATCACGCTCAGGATGGGAACAGGAGGGACACGACCGGCGTTGGTCGGGGTGTGCTCGTCCACAGCGGGCACGGATAGCATCGAGATGTCTCTCGATCAGTCAGGAGAAGAACATGTTCGAACGGTTCACCGACAGGGCCCGAAGGGTGGTTGTCCTCGCGCAGGAGGAAGCTCGCCTGCTCAACCACAACTACATCGGGACCGAGCACATCCTCCTGGGTCTGATCCACGAAGGCGAAGGCGTCGCCGCGAAGGCCCTCGAATCGCTCGACATCTCGCTCGAAGCGGTCCGGGCCCAGGTCCAGGAGATCATCGGCCAGGGGCAGCAGGCCCCGACCGGCCACATCCCCTTCACGCCCCGCGCGAAGAAGGTCCTCGAGTACTCGCTCCGCGAGGCGCTCCAGCTCGGCCACAGCTACATCGGCACCGAGCACATCCTGCTCGGCCTGATCCGCGAGGGCGAGGGCGTCGCCGCCCAGGTCCTCGTCAAGCTCGGCGCAGAGCTCAACAAGGTCCGCCAGCAGGTCATCCAGCTGCTCTCCGGCTACCAGGGCGGGCAGAGCGGCGAGAAGGCCGGCGCCGGCGTCGGCCAGAGCCAGGCCGAGGGCACGCCCGCGGGCTCCCTCGTGCTCGACCAGTTCGGTCGCAACCTCACGCAGGCTGCCCGCGAGGGCAAGCTCGACCCGGTCATCGGACGTGAGAAAGAGATCGAGCGGGTCATGCAGGTGCTGAGCCGCCGCACCAAGAACAACCCCGTCCTCATCGGCGAGCCCGGCGTCGGCAAGACCGCCGTGGTCGAGGGCCTCGCCCAGGACATCGTCAAGGGCGAGGTGCCCGAGACGCTCAAGGACAAGCAGCTCTACACCCTCGACCTCGGCTCGCTGGTGGCCGGCAGCCGCTACCGCGGTGACTTCGAGGAGCGGCTGAAGAAGGTCCTCAAGGAGATCCGCACCCGCGGCGACATCATCATCTTCATCGACGAGATCCACACCCTCGTCGGTGCCGGTGCTGCCGAGGGTGCCATCGACGCCGCGAGCATCCTCAAGCCGATGCTCGCCCGCGGTGAGCTGCAGACGATCGGTGCGACGACGCTCGACGAGTACCGCAAGCACATCGAGAAGGACTCGGCCCTCGAGCGGCGCTTCCAGCCGATCCAGGTGCAGGAGCCGACGCTGCCGCACGCCATCGAGATCCTCAAGGGTCTGCGTGACCGCTACGAGGCACACCACCGCGTGACGATCACCGACGGCGCCCTCGTCGCGGCGGCCAACATGGCCGACCGCTACGTCAACGACCGCTTCCTGCCCGACAAGGCGATCGACCTCATCGACGAGGCGGGCGCGCGACTGCGCATCCGCCGCATGACGGCTCCGCCGGACCTGCGCGAGTTCGATGAGAAGATCGCCGCGCTCGTGCGCGAGAAGGAGTCGGCCATCGACGGCCAGGACTTCGAGCGCGCGGCCCGCGTCCGCGACGACGAGAAGCGCCTGCGCCAGGAGAAGGCCGCCCGTGAGGCCCAGTGGAAGTCGGGCGACATGGACGTCGTGGCCGAGGTCGACGAGGAGCTCATCGCCGAGGTCCTGGCGGCGAGCACCGGCATCCCGGTCTTCAAGCTGACCGAGGAGGAGTCCAGCCGCCTGCTCCACATGGAGGACGAGCTGCACAAGCGCATCGTCGGCATGGACGACGCCGTCAAGGCGCTGTCCCAGGCGATCCGCCGCACCCGTGCCGGCCTCAAGGACCCGCGCCGCCCCGGTGGCTCGTTCATCTTCGCCGGCCCCACCGGTGTCGGTAAGACCGAGCTCGCCAAGACGCTCGCCGAGTTCCTCTTCGGCAGCGAGGACGCGCTGATCCAGCTCGACATGTCCGAGTACTCCGAGAAGCACACGGTGAGCCGGCTCTTCGGTTCGCCTCCCGGCTACGTCGGTTACGAGGAGGGCGGCCAACTCACCGAGAAGGTGCGCCGCAAGCCGTTCTCCGTCGTGCTCTTCGATGAGGTCGAGAAGGCCCACCCGGAGATCTTCAACTCGCTGCTACAGGTGCTCGAGGACGGCCGCCTCACCGACTCGCAGGGTCGGATGGTCGACTTCAAGAACACCGTCATCATCATGACGACCAACCTCGGCACGCGAGACATCTCCAAGGCCAACATGGGCTTCTCGGCCGGACCCGACAGCCGCTCGGACTACGAGCGGATGAAGGCGAAGGTCACCGACGAGCTCAAGCAGCACTTCCGGCCCGAGTTCCTCAACCGAGTCGACGACACGATCGTCTTCCCGCACCTGAGCCGCGCCGAGATCATCCAGATCGTCGACCTCGAGATCGCCAAGCTCGACAAGCGGCTCAAGGACAAGGACATGGGCATGGAGCTCACGCAGGCCGCCAAGGACCTGCTGGCCAAGAAGGGCTACGACCCCGTGCTCGGTGCTCGCCCGCTGCGCCGCACCATCCAGCGCGAGATCGAGGACGCCCTGTCGGAGCGAATCCTCTTCGGGGACTTCTCCTCCGGCCAGTACGTCAAGGTCGACACGGAGGGCGAGGGCAAGGCGGAGACGTTCACCTTCTCCAACATGGCCCACCCGGACGCCGCGCACCGGCCGGCCGACGACCTCCCGGAGCTTCCCGAGGGTGCTGCCCTCGACGAGGCGCTCGGGGTCAACATCACCACCGGTCCGGCCGTGCCCGACGACCAGATCTACCCGGATGCTGGTCTGGCCGGCACCGAGCGCTGACCGGCGCGAGTCGCGCGACTGACCGAAGGGGTCGGGGACATCACGTCCCCGGCCCCTTCGGCGTACGCCGCCCTCCCGAGCTCATACCGGGGTCGTATGCCGTCCCGCGCGGAACGCGACCACGGCCCGATGTGCGGCCGGTCCCGCCGCGGCGAGGGTGGGTCCATGAGCTACTACGACCCGTCCCGTATGCCGGCCGGTGCCCCCGAGCGCCCGACCTCCCCCTCGCTCGCCCCGCCCGTCCCGTCGCCTGCGCCGGCGGTCGACGCCGGGCGCAGCCCCGGGCGCGACTCCGGCCGCGACCCCGGGAGCGACCTCGTGGCCCGCGGCCTCGTGATGACCTACGGACGCTCGGCCTCCGCGGGTCCGCCGGCGCTGGGCGGTGTCGACCTGACGATCCGGGCCGGCGAGAGCCTCGCCGTCATGGGTCCGTCCGGCTCGGGCAAGACGACGTTGCTGCACGTCCTCGCCGGCATCCTGCGACCGACGGGCGGCCAGGTGCTGTGGCGCGGCCGCGACATCGCACGCATGTCCGACCGCGAGCGGACGGTGCTGCGCCGTGAGGACTTCGGCTTCGTCTTCCAGCAGGGGATGCTGCTGCCCGAGCTGCCGGCGATCGAGAACGTCGCCCTGCCGCTCATGCTGGGCGGCACGTCCCGCTCGGAGGCCACGGCACGAGCGGCGGCCCTCTTCCCACCCCTCGGTCTCTCCGGCCTGGAGAAGCGCCGCCCGGGCGAGCTCTCGGGAGGGCAGGCCCAGCGGGTGGCCATCGCCCGCGCGCTCGTCGCCCGTCCCGGCGTCGTCTTCGCCGACGAGCCGACCGGTGCGCTCGACCAGACGACGAGCGCCGAGGTGATGCACCACCTGACGCAGCTCGCGGCGCACACCGGCGCCTCCCTCGTCGTCGTGACCCACGACCAGAACGTCGCCCGTTGGTGCCACGGGGTCGTCCGCGTCCGCGACGGTCGCATCGCCGCCGGGTCCGACGCTGCCGACGCAGCCGACGCTGTCGACGCTGTCGACCCGGCCGATCCGGCTGCGGTGGTGGCGCGATGAGGGCTGCGACCGGTCTGTGGTGGCGACTCCGTCGCGCGGGAGCTGCGGACAACCGCGTGCCCGGAGTCCTCGCGGTCGTCTCGTTCGCCGTGGCGACGGCGGCCCTGCTCGTCTGCGTCGCGGGGCTCCGGGCCTTCGAGGCGCGCAACCCGCTCCCGCCCGGGGGACTCGAGGGCCGTCTCTCCGAGGAGGCAGCGCTCGGCAACCTCTACGTGACGCTCGCCTGGATCGCGACGACGTGCATGGTCATCCCGATCCTCACCCTCGGCGGCGTCGCCGCGCGCCTCGCCATCGCCCGCCGCGACCAGCGCCTGGCCGCGCTCCGGCTCGCCGGGGCCACGTCCGGACAGGTCACGCTCATGACGCTCGCCGAGGCGGCGGCCCAGGCCGTCCTCGGCGCGCTGGCCGGCGTCGTCGTCTACCTCGCGGTCCTCCCGCTCGTGGCCCGGCTGAGCTTCCAGGGCCGGCCGTTCGAGCTGCGCGAACTCGTGCTGCCCCTCGGGCAGACGCTCGGTGTCGTCGCGGCCGTGGTCGTCGTGGCGATCGTGTCCGGCGCGTCGAGCCTCGCACGGGTCGCGATCAGCCCGCTCGGCGTCGCGGCGCGCACGAGCCCGAAGCGCCTCAGCGTCCTGCGCGTGGTCCTCGCGCTGGCTGCCGGGGCCGCCTGGGTGCTCGTCATCACCCCGATGAAGGAGCCGCAGCGGATGACGATCGTGCTCGTCCTCGGCGCGATGATCCTCGCCGTCAACGCCGTCGGCCCGTGGGTCGTCATGGTGGCCGGCCGCGTCGCAGCCCGACTCGCCCCCACCGCCGCGAGCCTGCTCGCAGCGAGGCGCATCGCCGACGACCCGAAGAGCACGTGGCGCGCCGTGGGCGCCCTCGGCCTCGCCGTCGTCGTCGTGGGGTTCACCAGCCTCGCCTCGGTCGACGACCCCACGACGCCGCTCGAGCGCTACCTCGCCGACGACCTCGGCACGGGCGCGCTCGTCACGCTCGTCATCATCACCATCGTCGGTGCGACGTCGACGGGCGTCGTCCAGGCAGCCCGGGTCCTCGACCAGGGCGAGCAGTACCGCGCACTGGCCCTCGCCGGCACGAGCGAGCGCTCGCTGCACCGTGCCCGCGCCCTCGAGGTCGCGCTGCCCCTGGCGATGACGATCGCCCTGTCGGCCGGCTTCGTGCTCGTGCTCATGCTGCCCTTCTCGAGCGCTCTCGACGGGGGCCTCGTCGTGCGGTTCGTCGTGACGTCGGCCGTCGCCGGGGCGGTCGTCCTGGCCTCCGTGCTGGCATCGCGGTCGCTCGTGCGGACGGCGTCCCGCGTCGCATGAACGGTTCGTCTACGGTGGGGCGGTGATCTCAGAGCACCGCCCCGCCGACCCCGTGGACCCGCCCGTGAGCCCGTCCGTCGTCCGTCGTCCGGCGCGTGCTCACAGGTCCGTCGTGGTGCGCGTCGGGTCGGCGGTGACGGTCTCAGCCCTGGCGCTCGCCGGGTGCTCGAGCGGCGCCCCGAGCAGTCCCGGCGCGTCGTCGGGCCCCGCCTCCTCGTCCGAGGGAAGCCCGTCGGGATCCGGCTCCGCGACCTCGGGTGTCCACGTCAGCGGGGCGCCTGCGCCGCTCGCCGCGCTCGTCTCCACCCTGTATGCCGGAGGCGACCTCACGCATACGTCCTCCCCCACCGCGGCGAAGGCGCTCACGACGCGCAAGGCCGCGACGGGTTCGGTCGACGCCACGGCGAAGGTGGGGTCGTGGATGGGCACGCCCGTCGCCGTGGTCACCGCCGGCGACGACGTGACCCTGGCCGTCGGACCGACGTGGAAGGTCGTCGGCGGCTGGTGGCCGTCCCTGGGGGTGCCGACGCCGAGCCTCGGCGGCGGACCGCGCTGGGTGCTCGCCATCGGGTCCGACGCCCGCAAGGGCCAGCCCCTCGAGCGCACCCGCGCCGACGTGCTCCAGGTCATCGGCGTCGACGGCAAGGGCGGCGGCGCTGTCATGGGCATGGCCCGCGACCTGTGGGTCCCCCTGTCGACCGGCGGCAAGGGCAAGATCAACTCGGCCATGGTGTTCGGCGGCCCGCGCGCCCAGGTGAGCACCGTCAGGTCCGTGACGGGGCTGCCCGTCGAGGGCTACGTCGTGCTCGGCTTCAGCGGCTTCAAGAAGATCGTCGACGCCGAGGGCGGCGTCCCCATCGTCATCCCGAAGACCGTGGTGGCATCGCACGCCAAGAACCTCGTCATCCAGGCGGGCGCCCAGACGCTGTCAGGCGCCGAGGCACTCGCCTACGCACGCGAGCGAAAGACCCTGCCCGACGGGGACTTCGGCAGGTCTCGACACCAGGGTGAGGTCATCCTGGCCGCGGCGATCAAGGCCAAGCTCGCCGGGCCGATCGCGATCCCGTCGGCGTTGACGAGCTTCAGCAAGGTCGGGAAGAGCAACCTCTCGGCCGAGCAGATCCTCACCTTCACCGCAGGCCTGCACCAGCTGAGCCCGCTCAAGGTGGGACGGGGGGTCGCCCAGGGGGCCTTCGGCTGGGCGGGCCAGCAGTCGATCGTCGTCCTCGGCAACCAGGCGCGCAGCCTCTTCGCCGAGTTCCGCGACGGGAACCTCTCGTGAGCGGCGACACTCCCGTGATCCGGCGGGCCCGGACCTCCGACGTCCGTGCCATCCGGGCCCTCGTGGCGCCGCTGGCCGAGCGCCGGGTGCTCGTCAGCAAGGAGGCTGTGACGTACTTCGAGAGCCTCCAGGAGTTCCGGGTCGCCGAGCTCGACGGTCGCGTCGTCGGCTGCGGCGCGCTGCACGTCATGTGGGAGGACCTCGCCGAGATCCGTACCCTGGCCGTCGCCCCCGACCAGCTCGGCACCGGCCTCGGTGGCCGGCTGCTCGAGGAGCTCGTGCAGGACGCGCGAAAGATCGGTGTCGAGCGGCTCTTCTGCCTGACCTTCGAGACGGACTTCTTCGTCCGGCACGGCTTCGAGGTCATCGAGGGCCAGGCCGTCCCGATGGACGTGTACGCCGAGCTGCTGCGCTCCTACGACGAGGGTGTCGCCGAGTTCCTCGACCTCGAGCGCGTCAAGCCCAACACCCTCGGCAACACCCGGATGCTCCGCGCCCTCTGACCGTCGAGAGGCCACGTCCGGCCCCCTCCCCACCGTCGAAAGGCGACGAAGCGGGGACGTGGTCTCTCTACGCTGACGTCAGCCGCGACCGGAGGCCGCGTAGATGCGCCGGACGACGTCCTCGATGTCGGGCTCCTCGATCGTCAGGTCGCGCACCTCGTGGCGCGAGGACACGTGGGCGAGCACGGCTGCCACCGTCGTGGCCTCGGCGTCGAAGGAGAGCCGTTGGCGCAGCCCGTCCGACTCGCTCTCGACCAGGGTCGCGCCGGGGACGTCGGCGAGGTCGGGTGTCGGCTGCGCCAGGTCGATGACGAGGATGCGCTGAGCGCCGACCGTGCGGGCGAGGCCGGTCAACGTGCCGTCGAACGCGAGCCGGCCGTGGTCGACGACGAGGACCCGGTCGCAGAGCCGTTCGATGTCGCCCATGTCGTGCGTCGTCAGGAGCAGGGTGGTGCCCTGCTCCCGACGTTCGGCCACGAGGAACTCACGCAGCCGCTGCTTGGACAGCACGTCCAGACCGATCGTCGGCTCGTCGAGGACGAGCAGCTCCGGCGAGTGCAGCAGCGCGGCGGCGATCTCGGCCCGCATCCGCTGGCCGAGCGAGAGCGAGCGCACCGCCGTGCCCAGCTGCGGCCCCATCTCGAGCTGCTCGACGAGCACGTCGGTGCGGGCCCGGGTCGACGGCTCGTCCATCCGGTGGATCGCCCCGAGGATCGCGAACGAGTCGCGGAGCGGCAGGTCCCACCACAGCTGCGAGCGCTGGCCGAAGACCACCCCGACGCGACGCGCGACCTCCACCCGCTGGCGCATCGGGTCGAGCCCGCACGTGCGCACGTGCCCGGACGTCGGCTTGAGGATGCCGGTCAGCATCTTGATCGTCGTCGACTTGCCGGCGCCGTTGGCGCCGATGTATCCGACCGCCTCACCGGGCTCGACCGAGAAGGTCATCCGGTCGACGGCGCGCGTCTTCTTGAAGTCGCGCACGAGGTCGCGGGTCTCGATGATGCTCATCCGCCTGCTCCTTGGTAGTGACGGGTCCCGAGTCGCCAGCACGCCGCCGCGATGCCCCAGGCCAGCAGTGCGGCCAGGGGTGTGAGCCAGGCGAGCCAGGTGGGCGCGAGAGGGTCCTCGATGTCGAGGATCGCGACCGCCGGGATGTAGGCGACGAACGCCGTCGGCACGACGAACGTCCAGAAGATGCGGAGCGGGTCGGGGAAGACCTGCTGACTCTGCTGGGCGGCATACGACCCGCCGTAGGTGAAGGCGTTGGTGAACTCGGCGCCGTCCACGAGGAAGAACTGGAGGCCGCCCGCGGCGGTGAAGAGGGCCGAGAAGATCGCGGTGCCGCTGACGACGCTCAGCACGATGAGCGCCACGGTCTCCGCCGACCAGGTGATGTCGGCGGTCGTCAGTGCGACGGTGAGGGCGACGAGTGCCACGGACAGGCGCCCGACTCTCCGGAGCGACAGGTCGCTCGTCATGAGCTGGGCCAGCAGCGGCAGCGGACGGACGTAGAAGGCATCGACCTGACCGGCGCGGATGTACCGCGGCAGCTGGTCGAGGTGACCGACGAACATGTCGGCGAGCGAGAACGCCAGGTTGGACAGGGCGAAGACGAGCAGGGCCGCGGTGAAGTCGAGCCCGCCGAGCACGTCGACGTTGTGGAAGATCACCCACACCTCCGCGAACTCGGCGAGACCGACGCCGACGGTTCCGAGGATGTCGGTGACGAAGGACGCGCGGTACTGCATCTGCGCGCGGGCCCGGGAGGCGAGCAGCACCCGGTAGGGGCGCAGCCGCTGGGAGAGCGTCACCTCAGCCACCCTGCACCTCCAGACGACGGCGACCGGCGCGCAGCACGACCTGTCCGAGGACGAGCAGCACGGCGGCCCAGAAGACCTGCACCCCGACCGCCGACACGATGTCGACCCCGACCACGCGACCGGCCAGGATGTCGATCGGGTTCTGCAGCATCGACGGGAAGGGCGACCAGTTGGCGATGGTGCGCAGCCAGTCCGGGAACCACGGCACGGGCAGGTAGAGACCGCAGAGCAGGCCACCCGTGATCATCCACAGGAGCGTGATGCCGCGGATCTCGACGAGCCAGAACGCGAGCAGGTTGATGACGAAGTTGCCGGCGAAGGCGACGACGACCGCGAGCAGGACCGACACCGCGCCCGAGGCCCAGCTGACGGCGGACGGCGGCCAGGCCATGTCGAAGAGGAGCGCACCGAGCAGGAGGGCAGGCAGGCCGCGACCGACGAGGTTGATGCCCGCCCGTCCGAGATCGCCTGCGAGATAAGCCATCTGGGGATTGACGGGCCTCAGGAAGTCGACGGCGATGTCACCCGTGCGCACCCGGTCCTTGACCTCGGCGAATCCCCACAGGTTGACCGTGCCGAGCAGCGCCTGACCCCACCAGACGAACGCGATCGTCGTGGGAGCGTCGTAGCCGCCGATGGCCGTGCCCGCCGAGGCGAGCGCTGCGAGCAGGATCGAGGCGCGGATGAAACCGAAGACGGAGTTCGTCGTCATCCCGGCGAGGAGCGCCAACCGGTACGTCGAGTGCCTCCTGAAGCCGGCTCGGACGAGCAGCCAGAAGGTCTTCACGACGGTCGGACGAGGGCAGGCACAAGGGGCCACGCTACCGAGGAGCCGGCTCGGCTTCAACGGGACACGTCCGGGACCGCCGGACACGGCGTCTCGTAGTCTGGCCCGGGTGGCGACCCCTCCCCGTAACCTGTCCTCTGCCGCCCTCGAGTTCATGTCGGTGCGCCACCTCGCCACGTTGACGACGCTGCGACCGGACGGCTCGCCGCACGTCGTGCCCGTCGGGTTCACGTGGGACCCGGAGACGTCGATCGCCCGGGTCATCACCAGCCGGGGCAGCCGCAAGGCGCGCAACGCCCTTGCCGGCTGCCAGGCCGTGCTCTGTCAGGTCGACGGCCGCCACTGGCTCTCGCTCCAGGGCACGGCGCGCGTCCTCGACGACCCGGCGTCCGTGGCCGATGCCGAGCAGCGGTATGCCGCCCGCTACCGCGAGCCTCGCCCCAACCCCGAGCGCGTGGTGATCGCCGTCGACGTGCGGTCCGTCCTCGGCAACCTCTGAACGCCCGCCCGTCCCCTCGACCGAGCCCCCGCCGCCTCGGGTGAGCGCCTGGTCACAGTCGACTGGGCGCTGCGTCCCACGCTCTCGAGGGTGGTCGGGGCGGGAAGGAGAGTCCGTCAGGTGGGGAGGCTGAAGCGGTTGCGGGACAGGGGTTCGACGAGACCGTCGGCCACGAGCGAGTCGAGACAGCGCATGACCTGCACCCGGTCGTCGGCGGAGTCCTCCAGACGCGAGAGCGGGAGCGCCGCGTGGGCGTCGCGCAGGCGGCGCAGCAGCTCGCCCCGGACCTGACGGTCGGTCCCGTGCCAGGACTGGCCGCGCCGGGGCGGTCCGTCGTAGGCCGGCCGACCGGCGACGTTCCACGCGCACAGGTCGGCGATCGGACACTCGTCGCAGCGCGGACCTCGTGCCACGCAGACGAGGGCACCGAGCTCCATCACGGCGACGTTCCACGTGTTCGCGGTCGCGCGGTCGGCGGGCATCGAGTCCGCGGCCAGCCGTGCCTCGGCCCGGTTGAGCGTGAGGTTCGGGAAGGCCTTGCCCTCGAGGGTGCGGGCCAGCACACGCCGGACGTTGGTGTCGACGACGACCTCGGGGATGCCGAAGGCGAAGCACGACACCGCTGCGGCCGTGTAGGCACCGACCCCGGGAAGGGCCAGCAGCCCCTCGGGCGTGTCCGGCACCTCGCCGCCGTGGAGCTCGACCATCACCCCTGCCGCCTCGTGCAGCCGGAGGGCCCGGCGCGGGTAGCCGAGCCGTCCCCAGGCCCGCACGGCATCTCCCGGCGCAGCGGCCGCGAGGTCGGCCGGCGTCGGCCACCGCTCCATCCACTCGCGCCAGATCGGCTCGACCCGCGCGAGCGGCGTCTGCTGCGACATCACCTCGGAGAGGAAGACGCCCCAGGGGCTGCAGTCGGGCTCGCGCCACGGCAGGTGCTGGCGCCCGGCCTCGGCGTACCACCCGTTGACGCGCTCGTGGAGCAGCGACAGCGGGACCTCACGGGACGGCATACGGCAAGCGGCGGCAGAGCCGGTCAGACGTAACGCTCGAGGATGCTCGACTCGGCGAGTCGCGAGAGGCCCTCGCGCACGGCGCGGGCCCGTCCCTCGCCGACGCCCTCGACGAGCATGAGGTCCTCGATGCCGGCGGCGAGCAGACGCTGGAGCGACTCGAAGTGCGACACGAGCCGGTCGACGATCGCGGTGGGCAGACGCGGCACCTTGGTCAGGAGGCGGTAGCCCTGCGGCGACACGGGGGCGTCGAGGCTGTCGCCGACGACGGAGAAGCCGACGGCCCGGGCGCCCGCGGCGAGGTCGAGCAGCTCGACGGAGTTGAGGGCCTGGAGGTTGGCGAGGGCGTCGCCGAGGCTGAGCCCGGACTTGGTCGCCGGGAGGTAGTCGCGGATGACGAGCTCGCGGTCGTTGCCGAGGCCGCCGACGAGCTCCTCGAGCTGCAGGCTGAGCAGGCGCCCGTCGGTGCCGAGCTCGACGACGTAGTCCTGGATCTCGGCCGAGATGCGCCGCACCATCTCGAGGCGCTGGAGCACCGCGGTGACGTCGCGGATGGTCACGAGGTCCTCGATCTCGAGCGCCGACAGCGTGCCCGTGACCTCGTCGAGGCGCGCCTTGTAGCGCTCGAGGGTCTGCAGCGCCTGGTCGGCGCGCGAGAGCGTCGTGGGCGAGCCCTCGATGACGTGGCGCAGGTCGCCGACGTAGAGCGCGACGACGCCCATCGACTGGCTGACCGAGATGACGGGGAAGCCGGTCTGCTTGGCCACCCGCTCGGCGGTGCGGTGGCGCGTGCCGGACTCGGTGGTCTCGATGCGCGAGTCGGGCACGAGCTGGGTCGCGGCGCGCAGGATGCGGGTGCCCTCACGGTCGAGCACGACGGCGCCGTCCATCTTGCACAGCTCGCGCACGCGCGTCGCCGAGAACTCCATGTCGAGCACGAAGCCGCCCGTGCAGATCGAGTCGACCACGCGGTCGAAACCGAGCACGATGAGGGCTCCGGTGCGTCCACGGAGGATGCGTTCGAGACTGTCGCGCAGCTCCGTTCCGGGTGCCACGGCGGCGAGGGCCGCACGCAGCAGCAGCTCGTCGTTCCGGTCCATCACTTCCCTGTTCGCAATGGGGGCGCCGAGCGCGTCCACCCCGGTCGGTCGCAGTCTAGACGGTGCCGACGGCCGGTGCGTTCGTTGACCGTCCACCGGCGAGGCGTCCCATCGCCTCGATGGCCCTCGGGACGTCGGCGACCTCGACGGCACGGATCCCGGAGGGCACGGACGAGTCGGTGAGGCTGCCGGCGGGCACGAGGGCGTGCCGGAAGCCGAGCCGGGCCGCCTCGGCCAGGCGGCGGTCGAGGCCCGTGACGCGTCGCACCTCACCGGCCAGCCCCACCTCCCCGAAGGCGACGACGTCGGTGGCGAGGGGCTTGTCGATGACGGACGAGGCGACGGCGCAGACGATGGCGAGGTCGGCGGCCGGCTCGGTGATGCGCACCCCTCCGACGGTGGCCGCGAAGATGTCTCGCGAGCCCACCGGCGCCCCGGCGCGCTTGTCGAGGACGGCGATGATCATCGCGAGCCGAGAGGCGTCGAGCCCGCTGGACGTGCGCCGGGGTGACGGCAGCGTCGAGGTCGCGACGAGCGCCTGCACCTCGGCCACGAGCGGGCGTCGGCCCTCGAGGGTCACGGTGACGCACGTGCCCGGCACCGCGTGGTCGCGGGTCGACAGGAACAGCCCGCTCGGGTCGGCCAGCCCGGTGATGCCGACGTCGGACAGGTCGAAGCAGCCGACCTCGTCGGTCGGCCCGAAGCGGTTCTTGACGGCGCGCACGAGGCGCAGCCGCGAGTGTCGGTCGCCCTCGAACTGGATGACGACGTCGACGAGGTGCTCGAGGACGCGGGGACCGGCGATCGAGCCGTCCTTGGTCACGTGTCCGACGAGGAGGACCGCGATGCCGCGCGCCTTGGCGGCCGCTATGAGGGCACCGGCCACCTCACGCACCTGCGAGACGTTGCCGGCCTGGCCCTCGACGTCGGCACTGGCGATGGTCTGCACGGAGTCGACGACGAGCAGTCCGGGCGCGCGCGCCTCGACGTGGCCGAGCACGGTGGCGAGGTCGGTCTCGGCGGCGAGGTAGAGCGTGTCGGCCATCGCCGAGATGCGCTCGGCGCGGGTGCGCACCTGCGCAGCCGACTCCTCACCGCTGATGTAGAGGACCTCGGAGCCCGAACGGGCCGCGCGCGCGGCGACGTCGAGGAGCAGCGTCGACTTGCCGACGCCGGGCTCACCGGCGACGAGGACCACGCCGCCCGGCACGAGGCCGCCACCGAGGACGCGGTCGAACTCCGCCACGCCCGTCGGTCTGGCGGCCGCGCGCGTCACGTCGACGTCGGCGATGCGCAGCGCCGGGGTCACGACGGAGGCGGCGGTGGTGCGAGCGGCCGCGGGCGCACCCGTCTCGGCCACCGTGCCCCAGGCCTGGCACTCACCGCAGCGACCGACCCACTTGGCGGTGGTCCACCCGCACTCACCGCAGCGGAAGCCGGGCGTGCGTCGGGTCGTCGTCCTTGTAGCCATGGCATGACCGTAGGGCCGGGGTGCGACACCGCTCGTGAGGGGCGGGCGTGGCGGCGTGAGAAAATGTCGGCATGGAATCGGTCATGCCCTATGTGCTCGCCATCGTCCCGACGGTCGGTGTGGGCGTCCTCTTCTACTTCGTCATCAAGAGCATCCTCGAAGGAGACCGTCGCGAGCGCCTCGCCCAGGCCCGGTGGGAGTCCGAGCACGACCGCCGGGCGAAGGCCGCCGAAACCTCGACCGAGGCCGACTCCGTGACCCCGACGACGGAGCGCTGACAGTTCGCCGCACACGGCACGGACAGGGGCTTTTCTGTCATTCCGGCACAGTTTGGCGCATCTCTTTTACCTATCGATGCGCGCCATTGCTTTCGAAGGAAATGCAATTGCGGGCTCTTCGCGCTAAATTGATGCTGCCCGCGAGTCGCGCATTCGCGGAATCCCCTCCGAATAGCAGACAACTTCAGATGGAGAAACATGGCTCAGCGTGTCGAAGTGGTGTTGATCGACGACATCGACGGTGGAAAGGCTGCCGAGACGGTGACCTTCGCCCTGGATGGCGTCTCGTACGAGATCGACCTGTCCGACAAGAATGCCCGCAAGCTTCGCGATGACTTCGCGACGTGGACGGGCCATGCACGTCGGGCGGGTGCAGCCAAGGCCGCCTCGCGTCGTCGGGCCGGCGCGAGCACGGCAAAGCGGAGCGACCTCGGTGCGGTCCGCGAGTGGGCCCGCGCCAACGGCCACACGGTCTCGGACCGCGGCCGCATCTCGGCCGACGTCCAGGCGGCCTACGACAAGGCGCACTGACCTCCGGTCACCGACGCAGTCAGAGGGCCCGGCACTCCACGTGCCGGGCCCTCTCGCATGCTCCGAGGGCGTATGCCGTCACGTCCCTTGCGCTCTCTCCGGCGGGCACACCCCGCCGTGGGCACCCGGGCCACCACACGGCATACGACCTCCTCGAGCCTGTCCACGACGGCCACGTGCACATGTGCGTCGCCTGACTGCTGCGGCTGGGGCGGCCGCGGGCCGTGGACGCCTCAGGCGCTGATCTCGGCGGCGAGGTCGCCGTCACGCGCCACCCGGTCGAGGACCTCGTCGGCCGTCAGCTGCTCGAGCTCTCCGCCGTCGGCGCCCGACTCGATCTCGTCCCACGAGCGGGGCGCCGCCACGGTCGGACGGTCTCGTCCGCGAAGGGAGTACGGGCAGACCGTCGTCTTGGCGGCGACGTTCTGGCTCCAGTCGAGGAAGATCTTGCCCGGGCGCAGCTCCTTGGCCATCTTCCACACGATGAGGTCTGGGTGGGCCTTGGTCAGCTCCTGCGCGAGCTGCTGCACGGTGTCGCGGATCTCGTCGCTCGTGTGCGCCCCGGGCAGGACGGCATACAGCTGGAGACCCTTGCTGCCGCTGGTCACCGGGACCGTGTCGAGCCCGATGCGGCCGAGCCGTTCGCGCACGACGAGCGCGACGCGGGCGCACTCGTGCAGGCCGGTCCCCGGCCCGGGGTCGAGGTCGATGACGAGACGGTCGGGTTTCAGCGCCTCCGCGTCGCGCCCCTCCCCCGCGTAGCGCCACTGGTGCACGTGCAGCTCGAGGGAGTTGAGGTTGGCGAAGAACGTCAGCCCGGCGAGGTCGTCGATGAGCGGGAAGACGGGGTCGCGTCCCGCGCGGCGGATCCACGACGGGGTGCCGGCGGGGATGTTCTTCTCGAAGAACTGCATGTCGCCCACCCCGTGCGGGAAGCGGATTCGCGTGACGGCACGGTCGCGCAGGTGCGGGAGGATCACCGGCGCGATGCGCGCGTAGTAGTCGATGACCTGGGCCTTGGTCGTGCCGGCCTTCGGGTACATCACCTTCTCGAGGCTCGACAGCCTCATCCGCCGTCCGTCGACCTCGACGGTCACCTTCGGCGCCTCGTAGGGCATCACTCACCGTCCCCGTGGTCGTCGACGTCACCGGGGGTGAGGTCGCTGCGCAGGCCCTTGTATGCCGGCTGGCGCAGTCTCCCCTGACTGCTCAGTCCCAGCGACTGCACGTCGGCGACGAGGACCGGGTGCACCCACGTCGCGCCGTTCGCGTCCTCGGCGGGGACGTCTGTGGCAAAAGGGGACTCGGCGGAGGTGAGGGTCTGGAGGTCACGCATCAGGGCCTGTCCGGTCTTGCCCGCGAGGCCCGAGCCGACGCGTCCCAGGTAGCGCAGGCCACCCGGGCCGGGGACGCCGACGAGGACCGCGCCGAGGCGGCGGGACACGGTGCCCGTGGACTCCGGGCGCCACCCGCCGATGACGACGGACACGGTGCCGCGGTGGGGAGACTTGAGCCAGTGGGGCGACCGGAGGCCGGGCACGTAGACCGAGTCGACACGCTTGGACACGATGCCCTCGAGGCCCTGCTCCTTCGTCGCGGCGTGGAGCGTCACCCCGTCGCCGAACGTCGGCGGCGTCTGCCACCGGGGGCCCGCCAGCTCGAGCCGCTCGAGGGTGGCGCGCCGGTCGGCCCAGGTGCGCGGCATGAGGTCGACGCCGTAGAGCCGCAGCAGGTCGAACGTCATCAGGGTGACGGGCGCGGCCTCGGCGAGCATCGTCGCCCGGCGCGCATCGGTGACGTGGAAGCGCTCGGCCATCGCGGCGAACGACGGCACGCCGTCGCGCATCGAGACGATCTCGCCGTCCAGCAGCATGTCGGCGTACTCGTCGGCGAGCCCCCGCAGCTCGGGGAAGGCCACGGTGACGTCGCGTTCCGTGCGGGAGAAGAGGCGGATCTCGCCGTCCACGACGTCGGCCAGCACCCGCATGCCGTCCCACTTGACCTCGTGCTGCCAGCGGTCGCCGACCGGAATGGTCGTCGTGGGCGTCGCGAGCATGGGGCGCATGGGTGCATTCTTGTTCTCATGCGAGCCATCTGGAAAGGCGCCGTGTCGTTCGGCCTCGTCAATGTGCCGGTCCGACTCTTTTCGGCGACCGAGAACCACGACGTGCAGTTCCGGCAGGTCCACGAGAAGGACGGCGGCCGCATCAAGTACCAACGCGTCTGCTCGATCGACGGCGAGGAGGTGCCCTACGCCGACATCGCCAAGGGCTACGAGGCCGCCGACGGCCAGATGGTCGTGCTGACCGACGAGGACCTCAAGAGCCTCCCGACGCGGTCGACCAAGGAGATCTCGATCGAGAAGTTCGTGCCGTCCGAGCAGATCGACCCGCTGCTCTTCGACAAGAGCTACTACCTCGAGCCCGACAAGACCGGCCTCAAGCCGTACGTGCTGCTGCGCGACGCCCTCGAGAAGGCCGACCGGATGGCGCTCGTCACCGTCTCGGTGCGCACCCGCATGACCCTCGCGGTGCTGCGCGTGCGCGACGGGGTCATCGTGCTCCAGACGCTGCTCTGGGCCGACGAGGTGCGCGCCCCCGAGTTCGAGTCGCTGTCGGAGGAGACGCACGCGACGGTGAAGGAGCTCGCCATGGCCTCCTCGCTCGTCGACTCCCTGTCGGGCGACTACGAGCCCGAGGAGTTCGAGGACGACTACGCCGAGGCCGTGACCCAGCTCGTCGCGACGAAGATCGAAGGCGGCGACATCACCGAGACGCCCGAGGCCAAGGGCGAGGAGACCGAGGTCGTCGACCTGCTCGCCGCCTTGCAGCGCAGCGTCGACAAGGCCAAGGCGGCCAGGACCGGTGGGTCCTCCGACGAGTCCGGATCGTCGGACGACGGGCCGGCGAAGAAGACCGCGTCGAAGACGGCGGCGAAGTCCGCATCGAAGAGCACCGCCAAGGCGACGACGAGGAAGACCGCCGCGAGCAAGACGACGGCCAAGAAGTCCGCCGCCAAGACCACGACGAAGAAGACCGCCGCCAAGAAGGCCAGCTGACCCCTCGGCCGCTCGCCATTCGTCGCTCGCCACTCGCCTCTCGTCGCCCCCGCCGAGCGACGTTGGTCACGTCGGACGGCATACGCCCTCGCCGCGGCACGCGCTGCGCGAGGATGAAGGGGTGCGAACGGCGACGATCGACGAGCTCACCCAACGGCTTCGAGCGCTCCCGGAGAACCCTCGTGTCGTCGTCAGCGGCAACATGGCGGTCCCGTGGGAGGCGGTCCGGGCGCTCGACGCGGCCCAGCCGACCTACGTGCTCCACGCGCTCAACGCGCCCGCGGGGCTGCCCGACCGCGACGGCGTGACCGTCGAGACGTGCTTCGTCGGCCCGGGTATGCGTCGGCACCCGCGGCTGCGCTACGTGCCGTCGCGTCTCTCGCTCGTGCCGCTGCTCTACGACCGGGCGCTGCCACCCGACGCCGTCCTGCTGCACTGCGCGCCCCCGCGCGACGGCCAGGTGAGCATGGGGCTCGAGGTCAACGTCCTCCCTGCCGCCCTCGAGGCGTGCCGGGCCCGTGGTGGGCTCGTCGTGGCGGTCGTCAACCCGCAGATGCCCTACACCTTCGGTGACGCGCAGGTGCCGCTCGAGCACGTCGACCTGCTCGTCGAGGTCGACGCGCCCATGCCCTCGCACGCCGCGACGGAGCCCGACCCCGAGAGCCGTCTCATCGGCGAGCGCGTGGCCGCCATGGTCCAGGACGGCGCCACGATGCAGCTCGGCATCGGCGCGGTGCCCGACGCGACCCTCTCGGCCCTCACCTCGCGCCGCGGTATCCGGATGTGGACCGAGATGTTCTCCGACGGCGTCCTCGCCCTCGACGAGGCCGGCGCGCTCGACCCGGACCACCCGCTCGTCACGTCGTTCAGCTTCGGCTCGACCGACCTCTACGCCTGGCTCGATGGCAACCCGCGCGTCCGGATGATGCGCACCGAGAAGACGAACGACCCCGGTCTCATCGCCTCGCAGCGGCAGATGACGTCGGTCAACACCGCGCTCGAGGTCGACCTCTTCGGGCAGGCCAACGCCTCGCGCATCAACGCCCGCATCCACTCCGGCTTCGGCGGACAGACCGACTTCATCGTCGGCGCGCTGCACTCCGCAGGCGGCCAGTCGTTCATCGCGCTGCGCTCGTGGCACCCGCGGGCCGACGTGTCGACGATCGTCCCGCTGCTCGACGAGCCGGTGACGAGCTTCCAGCAGAGCGCCATCGTCACCGAGCTGGGCGTCGCGCCGCTGTGGGGCCGCAGCGAGAAGGACCAGTGCCAGGACATCATCGAGAAGTGCGCCCACCCGCGCGTCCGCGACGACCTGTGGGAGGAGGCGCAGGCCCTCGGCCTCGCCTGACCTCCTGCCCGCCCGACCGATGGCGTATGCCGTCGCCTCCCTCTGCGAGTCAGCCCCCACCCTCCCCGTCGAGTGAGCGCCCCACCACACCGGCACCGCGGCTCGTGAGGCTGCGCGCTCACTCGAGTGGGGGTGGGCTCGTAGGGTGGCGCCATGAGCTCTGCGCCCCTGTCCGACGCCCGCGCAACCAACCCGGACCGGCGGCCGGTTGCGGTGGTCACGGGTGGGACGCGCGGCATCGGGCTCGCCATCGCCCGGGACCTGGCGCCGACACACCACCTCGTCATCGGTGGTCGCAGCGCCGACTCGGTCGCCCACGTCGTCGCATTCCTCTGCTCGGCCGAGGGGTTCGTCGCCGACCTGGCCGACTGCTCCCCCGGCGGGTCGCTCGCGACCGCGCTCGACTCCATCGTGCGTCACCTCCCCCGCGTCGACGTGCTGGTCCACTCGGCCGGCGTCCTGCGCAACGGCACGGTCGCCGAATCGCCGGTCCAGGACTGGGCCGACTCGATGACCGTCAACGTCGTCGCCGTCGCGGCCGTCACGCGGGCCCTCCTGCCCGCGCTGCGCGCCGCCCACGGCCTCGTCGTCACCATCAACTCCGGGTCGGGGCTCACGGCGACGCCGGCCTCTGGCGCCTACTGCGCCTCGAAGTTCGCCCTCCGCGCGTTCAGCGACTCGCTGCGTCAGGAGGAGCGCGAGCGCGGCGTCCGGGTCACGTCGCTGCACCCCGGCCGCGTCGACACGGACATGCAGCATGAGCTCGTCGAGTTCGAGGGCGCGGAGTACGACGCGGACTCCTACCTCGACGTCGACTCGGTCGTGCGGGCCGCACGCCTCGCGATCGACGCCGGGCCCGATGCGAGCGTCGACATGGTGTCGGTGCGCCCGCGTGGCTGGCGCCGCGCCACCACCACCTGACCCTCCCAACACCCCAGCCCCACTCCGGGCAACAAACCGAGAATGTCACGACGCACCGGGATCGGGTGCCGGTGTGTTGCGACCTTCTCGGTGTGTTGCGAGGCGGGGGCGTCAGATGCGGCTGGCTCCGCGGGTCGGCACGAGGGAGAGCCTGGCGAAGGCCAGCGCCTCGGCGAGGTCGACCTCCCGCTGCTCGCGTCCGACCTTGCGCGTCGACACCTCGACGACGACGTCGCCGACCCAGCCGCTGTCGGCCAGGTGCTCGAGCACGGCCCCGCACGGCTCGGCTCCACGCCCCGGCACGAGGTGCTCGTCGAGGAACGAGCCCAGACCGTCGGCGAGGTGCAGGTGCGCCAGCCGCTCGCCCAGCGCCTGTGCCATGGCGAGCGCGTCGGACCCGGCCGTCGCGGTGTGCGAGAGGTCGAGCGTCACGTTGTCGTAGGGCTGGGCGACCGGGTCCCAGTGCGGGAGGTAGGCCATCACCTCGCGTCGCGCCGTGCGCCAGGGGTACATGTTCTCCACCGCGAGCCTGATGCCCGACTCGTGCTCACGCAGCGCCACCCCGTCGACGAACCCGGCGGCATACTCCCGCTGCCAGCGGAAGGGCGGGTGCAGCACGACGGTGCCCGCGCCGACCTCGAGCGCGAGGTCGATCGAGCGGTCGACCTTGCCCCACGGGTCGGTGCCCCACACGCGCTGGGTCAGGAGCAGGGTCGGCGCGTGCACCGAGACGATCGGCAGGGCGTGCAGCTCCGACAGCGCCCGCAGGGCCCCCGCCTCCTGCGTGACCGGATCGGTCCAGACCATGACCTCGATCGCGTCGTAGCCGAGCCGCGCAGCGGTCGCGAAGGCGGTCGCCGCGTTGTCGGGGTAGAGCGAGGCGGTCGACAGTCCGACCCGGATGGTCATGCGGCCATTCTGCGCCACCGTCCCGGGGCGGCCGCGGGCCGGTCCGGGTGCGGCGGGCGGGGCGGGTGCGTCACGAGATGAGGTGGTCGAGCCGCCGGAGGATGAGGCCCTCGCGCAGGGCCCACGGGCAGATGTCGAGCTGCTCGACCTGGAGCAGGTCGAGCGCCGCCTCGGCGACGAGCGCGCCGGCGTAGAGCTGGCGGGCGCGGCCCTCGGAGACCCCGGGCAGGGTCGCGCGCGCGGCCGTGTCGAGGCCCGCGAGCCTGTTCACGATCGCGTGGAGGTCGTCGCGCGACAGGGTGCGCGGCACGAATTGGCCGTCGGCGCGCGGCGCGGCACCGGCGATGCGGGCCAGCGATCGCATCGTCTTGGAGGTGCCGACCGCGCGGTCGGGGCTGCCGGACGTCAGCAGCGGGCGCACGTGCTCGGCGAGGGCCGAGCGGACGTGAGCGCGCAGCTCGCGCGCGGCGGCCACGCTCGGCGGGTCCCCGGGCAGGCGCTCGCGGGTCAGGCGTCCGGCTCCCAGCGGCAGGCTGAGCGCGACGTCCGGCTCCTCGTCGAGACCGCTCGCCAGCTCGAGCGACCCGCCGCCGATGTCGACGACGAGCAGGCGCCCGCTCGACCAGCCGAACCAGCGACGCACCGCGAGGAAGGTCATGCGCGCCTCGTCGGCGCCGCTGAGCGCCTCGAGCTCCACGCCGGTCTCGGCGCGCACGCGCTCGATGACGGCGTCACCGTTCGGCGACTCGCGCAGCGCCGACGTGGCGAAGGCGAAGAGGTCGCTGACGCCCTGGTCCTCGGCGACCCCGAGGCACTCGAGGATGAAGGCGACGAGCCGGTCGGCCGTCGAGTCGCTGACCCTTCCGTCGGCCTCGAGGCTCTCCGACAGGCGCAGCTCGGTCTTGTGCGAGAACGCCGGCAGCGGCTGCGCGCCGGGGTGTGCGTCGACGACGAGGAGGTGGACCGTGTTGGACCCGATGTCGATGACGCCCAGGCGCATGCCCCAACCCTAGTGCCGCGACCTCCGGCCCCCTCGAGCCCCGACTCCCTTCCCCACCGAACGCGGCCCTCGGCGGCGAACGCGTTGGCAGAACGCTGAGTTCGCGACCGAACGCTGCGTTCGGTGGGGGAAGCGGGGCGAGGGGGCGTATGCCGTGTTGCGGGGTGGGCCCGTCAGGCGGAGCGGCGGCTCAGGGTGAGCGAGGCGAGGGCGAGGGCCCCGCCGATGAAGGCCGCGACGATGCCGAGGTCGCCGAGCACCGCGGTCACGGGGTCGGGGTTGCGCGCGATCTCCTTCATCGCGTCGACGGCGTAGGACAGCGGCAGGACGTTGCTCACCCACTCGAGGACGGTCGGCAGCTGGTCGCGCGGGATGAGCAGCCCACAGAGCAGGAACTGCGGCAGGAGGAACGCCGGCATGAACTGCACGGCCTGGAACTCGGTGCGCGCGAAGCCGCTCGCGAGCAGCCCGAGCGCGGTGCCGAGGACGGCGTCGAAGACGGCGACGACGACGAGCAGCCACACCGGCCCGGCGACGCCGAGGCCGCACACCCAGACGGCGAATCCCGTTGCGATCACGGCCTGCACGACGGCGAGCGCTCCGAACGCGACGGCATACCCGAGCATGAAGTCGCCCTTGCCCATCGGTGTGGTGAGCAGGCGCTCGAGGGTGCCGGACTGGCGCTCGCGCAGGGTCGCGACCGACGTGACGATGAACATGACGACCATCGGGAAGACCCCGAGCAGGGCCGGGCCGATCGCGTCGAAGACCCGCGTCCCGTTGTAGATCCACGCGAGCAGGCCGAGCAGGACGCACGGCACGATGATGATGAGCCCGATGGTGCGGTGGTCGGTGCGCACCTGGCGCAGGACGCGGCCCGAGGTGGCAGCGGTGAGCCCGGCGTTCACGACGCGCTCCTCTCCCCGGACCGGGTGGTCTCGGCGTCGATGAGGGCGAGGAAGGCGGCGTCGGCGTCGACGGCCCCGGTCTGCTGGAGCAGCTCGGCGGGCGTGACGTCGGCGAGGACGTGACCCTCCCGCAGGAGGACGAGCCGGTCGCAGCGGGTGGCCTCGTCCATGACGTGGCTCGACACGACGAGCGAGTGCCCGCGTTCGGCGAGGTGGCGGAAGAGCTCCCACAGGTCGCGGCGCAGCACCGGGTCGAGGCCGACGGTCGGCTCGTCGAGGACGAGCAGGCTGGGGCGGCCGACGAGCGCGGCGGCGAGGGAGACGCGTGACTCCTGGCCGCCCGAGAGGTCCTGGACGAGCTGGTCGGCGTAGGAGACGAGGTCGACCTCGGAGAGCGTGCGGTCGACGGCCTCGCGCAGCTCGGTCCCGCGCAGGCCGACCGCGCGGCCGAAGTAGACGACGTTGTCGCGGACGCTGAGGTCGGCGTAGACGCTGGGGCTCTGGGTGACGTAGCCGACGCGGTCGCGCAGCACGGGCGAGCCTGCCGGATGGCCGAGCACGGTCACGGTGCCCGACTCGATGATCTGCACGCCGACGATGCAGCGCATGAGCGTGGACTTGCCCGAGCCGGACGGCCCGAGCAGGCCCACCACCTGGCCGGCGGGGATCTCGAGGTCGAGGTCCGGGATCACGCGGCGCTTCCCGCGCACGACCTGCAGGCCGCTCACGGCGACCGCCGGACCACTGTTATTCATCATGTGATGAAATCTACTCCTGCTCGGGCAGCCTGTCCACGAGATGGTGCTGGAGCACCGGGCCGATCCGCTCGACGAGCTCCTCGCGCGTCGCCTCGGCCATCGCCGGCACCCGGATGACGTAGCGCGCCACGACGAGCCCGATCATCTGCGACGCGGCGAGGGCGCCACGCAGCTGCGGGTCGGCCGCGCCCGTGCTCGCCGCGATGCGTCCGAACACCTCCCGCCCGAGGAACTCCCGCAGCATCCGCGCGGCCTCCTCGCTCGTCATGCTCGAACGCACGAGGGCCACGAGGGCGTCGCGCCGCTCCGGAGGCTCCCACACCGTCAGGAACGTCTCGACGATCCGCCAGCCGAGCCGGTCGACGTCGCCCGCCGTGATCCGTTCGATGAGCTCGGCGGGGTTGACCGGCACGTCGAGCGTCTCCGCGAAGAGCGCCGCCTTGCCCTCGAAGTAGTGGTGCACGAGGGCCGGGTCGACGCCCGCCTCGCGAGCGATGCCACGCATGCTCGCCTTGTCGTAGCCCTTGGCGGCAAAGGACTTTCGCGCGGCGTCGACGATGGCGGCGCGCGTGTCGACGCCGCCCGGGCGACGTCCGCGCCCCTTCGGCGTCGCCTCGCTGCTCGCCCTCGACGTCATGCCCTCACGCTAGCCCTCGGCGGTGAGGCCGCTCGTGACCTCGCGCAGCACGGCCGCGGTGTCGTCGGCACGCGCCCACGCCGCCCACTCGTAGGGTCGGGTCCCGTGCACCGCGTCGCGCGCCTCCGGATCCCCCCCGGAGCCGAGGAGCGCCCGCACCAGCTCGACGTCGTTCATGAAGGCAGCCTCGTGAAGAGGCGTCCTGCCCGGCGACGCCGCCGTCCCGGGGGCGGCGGCGGTCACCTCGGGATCGGCCAGGCCGTGCGCGACGAGGAGCTCCAGCCGCGCCGCGAACCCGTGGCCCTGCGCCCACTCGACCTGACGGGTGAGCATCTCGTCGATGGTCTCGGCCGGCTCGCCCGTGCGTCGGGCCCACACCTCGGAGGCCGGCCGGCCCAGCCCGCCCGCGAGGAGCAGCTCGAGGTGGCTGTCGTCGCGGTTGAACATCCGGTTGTAGAGCGTCTGCCGGTCGTTGGGGTCGGCGCCGCGATCGAGCAGCAGCTCGGCGAGGGCGCGCCACTGCGGGTGTCGCGGCTGGCGCGACGGTCCCGCCTCGCCCTCGCCGAAGGCGCCGGTCAGTGCGGTGAACGCGCTCGGGAACCCCTGCCAGAGGTAGCCGCTGTCGGGGTCGGCGCCGGCGTCGAGCAGGAGCCGGGCCGACGCGACGGGGTCCACCTGGGGCATCCGGGAGTAGACGACGTAGAGGAGCGGTGCCCACCGGAACGGCCCCCCTTCCCTCGTCGCCGCGCCGGGGTCGGCGGCGACGTGGGCGCGCAGGGCCTCGGCGTCACCGGCGACCGCCGCCACGAAAACGTCGCGCTCCACGAGCCTCGGGTCGGCCGCGAGCCGCTCGGCGGCACGGGCCCACCGTGCCGGCTCGTCACGGTCGGTGTACGTCAGGCACGCGAGCGCCGTTGTGACAGAGGCAGACTCGGCCTCCGTATCGACTCCATCGGCCGCGACCGGATCGAGCACGACCGGGTCACGACCAAGGTCTGCGGCCACCGCGAGGTAGGCGCGCAGTCGCGGCCAGCTCGCGAAGCCGTACCCGCGCGCCACGACCAGCTGCGCGTCGGACAGCGAGAACGACGCCGTCTTGTCCGGCAGCCCCGCGGGGTGGTGTCGTGCCACGAGGGCCAGTGCAGCGGGATCGGCGGACCGGACACCGCGCTGCAGCCGACGCGCATCGCGTCGCAGGCGCTCGAGGTCGGGGTTGCCGGGCAGGGACAGGGCCATGACGGCCTCCTCTCGTCGTGCCCGCGTGCGCTCGCCGGGCCGAAAGGAGGTCGGACCGCATGCTGTCGTGCCCAGGGAGGCTGAGCCCCTTCCCGCGCACCGGAGGCGACCTGGACGCCACCGCCAGCGTACGCTCGCGTCCCCGCACGCGGGAGCACACGGCATACGCCGGCGGTCTCCGCCCGAGACGCACCATCCACGAGGTGGTCCTCGTCGGCGCGCCGGAAACCTCCGCGGCATAGGGTGAGCCGGTGGCTGAAGCACCTCTGGACCTCCCCCGCGTCTGGGTCGAGTTCACCGACCCCGCCGACACGAACCAGCGCTACCGCTGCGACCTGACGTGGCTCACGAGCAGCTGGACGTGCATCTTCGGAAGCGGCTGCCAGGGCATCTACGCCGGCCGGCCCGACGACGGCTGCTGCACCCTCGGCGCCCACTTCACCGAGAAGGACGACTGGAAGCGCGTCGCGAAGGCCGTCGAGGAGCTCGGCGAGGACGAGTGGGAGTACCACTCCGTCGGTCGAGCCACGGGCAGCAAGGACGACTGGACCGAGAAGGAGGACGGTGCGCGCAAGACGAAGGTCGTCGACGGCGCCTGCATCTTCCTCAACCGTCCCGGCTTCCCCGCCGGCGCCGGGTGCGCCCTGCACCAGCACGCGGTCCTGACCGGCGTCGAGCCGCACACCCTCAAGCCCGACGTGTGCTGGCAGCTGCCGATCCGACGCACCTTCCGTACCGTCGAGCTGCCCGACGACACGAGCTACCTCGAGGTGACGATCACCGAGTACGACCGCCGCGGCTGGGGTCCGGGTGGCCACGACCTCGACTGGTACTGCTCGGGCAACCCCGAGGCGCACGTCGGTCGCGAGCCCGTCTACCGGTCCAACGCGCCCGAGCTCACCGAGCTGATGGGGCCGCTCGCCTACGCCGAGCTGGCGATCCGCGCCGAGGCGCACCTGGCCCAGGTCAAGGCCGTCCGGGCGCGCGGTGTGCGCAAGCTGCTGCCGCTGCTCGTGCACCCGGCGACCATCGAGGCCCAGCGGTCCACGTGAGCGGCGCGCCGGAGATCATCCCGTCCCCCAACGTCTGGGAGACACCCGACGTCTACGAGGTCGAGAACCGCGGCGTCGACCGCGCCCACGTCATCGAGGACGCCATGCGTGCCGTGCTCGACTGGTCGGGGCTCGACGTCGTCGACATCGGCTGCGGCACGGGCTACCACCTGCCCTTCTTCGCGCACGACGCCCGCTCGGTCGTCGGCGTCGAACCGCACCCACCGCTCGCTTCGCTTGCGGCACAACGCGTCTCGGGTATGCCGTCCGTGTCGGTCCGCGAGGAGGGCGCCGCCGCGATCGGGGTGCCCGACGGGTCGTTCGACGTGGCGCACGCACGGTGGGCCTACTTCTTCGGGCCCGGGTGCGAGCCCGGTCTCGCCGAGCTCGAACGCATCGTCCGCCCGGGTGGGGCGGCGTTCGTCATCGACAACGACGCGACCCGGTCGACGTTCGGGCAGTGGTTCCGGCGGGCCCTGCCGGGCTACGACCCGCGCGCGGTCGAGCGGTTCTGGGAGCGCCAGGGCTGGCAGCGCGAGCGGCTCGACATCCGCTGGGACTTCGACTCGCGGGCGGACTTCGAGGCCGTCGTCGGCATCGAGTTCGCCCCCGAGCACGCCGACCTCATCCTCGCCGAGCACCCCGACGCGACCGGCGTCGACTACGCCCTCAACCTCTGGCACCGCCGCTACTGACCCGTCGAGAGGCCACCTCTGGCCGCCCAGACCCGGTCGAGAGGCCAGGGGCGCGTGGTCATTCCTACCCATGCCCTACCCCGGGGATGGGCACCGCGGCCGACGCGGTGACGGCCCTGCCCTTCCTACGGTCGAGACATCGACCACCCGGAGGGACACCATGGAGACCATCGAGACCGTCATCATCGGCGCAGGCCAGGCCGGCCTCGCCACGGCGCGCGAGCTCGTCGACCGCGGGCACGAGTGCGTCGTGCTCGAACGCAACGAGGCCGTCGGGGACGGCTGGCGACAGCAGTACGACTCGCTCCGGCTCTACTCCTCGGTGCGGCACGACTCGCTGCCCGGGATGCCCTTCCCCGGCGACCCGCGGTCCTTCCCCGGCAAGGACGACGTCGCGGCCTACCTCCAGTCGTATGCCGCCCACTTCCGCCTGCCCGTCCGGCTGGGTGTGCGCGTGGAGCAGCTCGCCGCCGCCGCGGCCGGTGACGGCTTCGTCGTGACGACGGACCGCGGCAGCATCGCCTGTCGCAACGTCGTCGTGGCGACCGGGACCTTCGGGCGTGCGCCTCACGTGCCGGCCTTCGCGTCGGACCTCGACCCGTCGATCCTCCAGCTGCACTCGAGCCAGTACCGGCGCCCCAGCCAGCTGCGGGACGGCCCGGTGCTCGTCGTCGGCGCCTCGCACTCGGGCTGCGACATCGCCTACGAGCTCGCCGAGAGCCGACCGACCGTCCTGGCCGGTCGGGACTGCGGGCAGATCCCGGTGCGCTGGGACACGCCTGCCGTGCACGTCGCCTTCCCCGTCCTGCTCTTCGCGTGGCGCCACGTGCTGACGCGCCGGACACCGGTCGGCCGGAGGATGATGGCGGAGATCCGCCACCACGGCGGCCCGATGCTGCGGGTCAAGCGCGAGGACCTCGCCGCCCGCGGCGTCGAGCGCCACGTGCAGCGCGTCGCCGGAGTCACCGACGGGCGCCCCACCCTCGACGACGGTACGGTGGTCGACGCCGCCAACGTCGTCTGGGCCACCGGCTTCGACCAGCGCTTCGACTGGATCGACGTGCCCGTCGTCGGCGAGGACGGGTGGCCGCGGGAGTACCGCGGCGTCTCGAGCGACGTGCCGGGTCTCTTCTTCTGCGGGCTGGCCTTCCAGTACGCGTTCGCCTCGATGGTGCTGCCCGGCGTCGGTCGCGACGCCGCCCACGTCGCGAGCCACATCGCCCGGCGTTCGGCCACGACCTCGAGGGCGCCCGCGGTCGAGGCTGCGGGCCGCTGACCGTCCGGGGAGGGACGGTCCCGGACCGGTCGGATGCGTGCGACCGGTCCGGCACCCGTCTTGCACGGTCCGCCGTCCGTTGGCACGGTGGGCACCCGTCGGGCGCCGGACGGTCAGCCCTGACGGCGTACGAGGTCGTGCTCGAAGGCGAAAGCCGCTGCGGCCGTTCGGCTCCCGACCCCGAGCTTGGTGAAGATGTTGCTGAGGTGGCGGGCCACGGTCCGGTCGCTGAGCACCAGTGCCGACGCGATCTGCGCGTTGCTCCGCCCCTCGGCGACGAGACCCAGCACCTCGACCTCGCGCTCGGTGAGACGGGCGGGGCGTGAGGCGGTCGAGCCCACGCCGTCGAGGTCGTCCACGTCCGGGCCGGCCCCCACCGACACGAGCACCCGGCGCGCCGACGCGAGCGCGCGGCGGGCGGACTCGTGGTCACCGAGGGCGACCAACGCCCGACCCGTGCCCGCCTGCGCGAGCGCCGCCTCGTGGGGCATGTCCAGGCGCACCCACGCCTGGTGCGCCTTGCGCAGGTAGGGCAGCGCCCCCGCCGGGTCGCCCGAGGCGAGCTGGACCCGACCCCACGCCGTCGAGGCCGCCGCGGCGAGCACCTCGGAGCCGAACGACTCGGCGAGTCCGTCGAGCTCCCGCGCACAGTCGCGGGCGGCGTCGACGTCGTGCGCGGCGAGGAGGACGTCGACGGCGGCGGGCAGGACCCGGCTGCGACGCACCGACGGCCCGGGTTCGGCCAGGAGCCGCCGGACGGCCCCGAGCGCCGCTGCGGTCTGCCCCCGAGCGAGCCACAGCAGGGCCGAACCGGGCTGCGGGTCGTAGCCGTGCTCGGCACTGCGCTGGTAGGCCGCCTCGGCAGCCTCGAGGTCACCGCGCAGCCGCAGGAGGTCGCCGCGTTCGCACGCGGCCTGGCCCACGGCATCGATGGCGCCCGCGAGCCGGTAGCGCTCGATCGCGGCGGTGAGCTCCTCGAGGGCGGCATCCCACGCCCCGTGGGCCCGCATGACCTGGGCGCGGTGCAGACTGCACTGGCCGGTGAAGGTGACGAGCCCGGGCTGCTCGGTGCACCAGCGGTGCAGCAGCTGCGTCCACTCCACGACCCGGCGCAGGTCCGACACCTCCTGGCAGCCCTCGATGGCCGTGCAGTAGACGTGTCCGAGCATGACGGGCGCCACGATGCGGCTCGTCGCCTCGAGCATCGACTCGTCGAGGAGCGAGAGGCCGTCGGGGATGCGGTCGCCGTAGATCGCCATCCGCCCCTGGGCGCACAGCCCGGTTGCCAGGAGGGCCGCGTCGTCGTGGCGGCGGCCCGCCTCGGTCGCCTCGACCGCACAGGTGCCGGCCTCCGCGAACCTGCCGGCGCCGAGGTGCGAGAACATGCGGGCGAAGGCCACGTAGCCGGACTCGAGGCTCCCCTCGGGCAGCGCCTCGACGAGGCGTTCGCCGCGCGCCAGCCACGCCGCGCCCGCGGACTGGTCACCGCTCGTCCGCCCGATCATCGACAGGTGGAAGGCGCAGCGCGCGGCTCCAGCGGTGTCGCCGTCGGAGACGCGGGTGTCGAAGGCGCGCCGGTAGCGCTCGACGGCGTCGCCCACCCGACCGAGCAGGTGGGCCGCGGCGGCGGAGGACTCGAGGTCGTCCGCCGTGAGGCCGTCGGCGTCGACGGCGGACCACCGGTCCAGGGCGGCAGACCACTCACCGCGCTCGAACTCGGCTCTCGCGCGGACCAGCTCGTCGACGACACCCACGGCACCCTCCTCCGTCGCAGGCTACGCCCGCCGCCCGGAGCGTCACCCCATCACCAACCGTCGAGAGGCCACGATCGGCCGCTTCGCGGCGGTCGAGTGGCCATTCCAGTCCCCGGCCACAGGTGGCCTCTCGACGGGTCACGGGCGGCCAGTCGTGGCCTCTCGACGCGTCAGGGGCGGCCAGTTGTGGCCTCTCGACGGGTCACGGGCGGCCAGTGGTGGCCTCTCGACGGGTCAGTCGACGAGGTCGAGGGCGATGTCGACGATGGGCGAGCTGTGCGTCAGACCGCCGACCGACACGAAGTCGACCCCCGTCGCAGCGTGCTCGGCGACGACCTCGAGGGTGAGCCCGCCGGTGGCCTCGATCTCGACGGGCTCGCCTGCGGCCCTGAGCAGCCCGACGGTCTCGCGCAGCACGTCGACCGACATGTTGTCGCACATGATGAAGCGCGCCCCCGCGTCGTACGCCTCCTGCGCCTCGGCCGGCGTCGTCACCTCGACCTGCACGTCGACGTCGGGGAAGCGCTCGCGCACCAACGCGTACGCCGCCGCGACAGAGCCTGCCGCGAGCTTGTGGTTGTCCTTGATCATCGCGACGTCGTAGAGGCCCATGCGCTTGTTGGTGCCCCCGCCGCAGCGCACGGCGTACTTCTCCAGCCAGCGCATGCCGGGTGTCGTCTTGCGGGTGTCGAGCACCATCGTCGAGGTGCCCTCGAGCGCGTCGGCCCAGCGCCGCGTGTGGGTGGCGACGCCGGAGAGCCGGCTCAGGATGTTGAGGATGGTGCGCTCGGCCACGAGGACGACCGGGGTAGGCCCGGTCAGCCGCGCGATGACGTCACCGCGCACGAGGCGCGCGCCGTCGTCGTTCACCACCTCGACCGACGGCACCGCGCCGCCGATCTGCTCGGCGACCGCCGCGAGCACGAGCCCGATGACCGGCACGCCGGCGACGACGCCCGGCGCCCGCGCGACGATCTCGGCCGTGCGCGTCTGGTCGGCGGGGATGGTCGCGAGCGTCGTCACGTCGACGCCCTCGGGGCCGAGGTCCTCGCGCAGCGCCACCGTGACGAGCTCGCGCGCCCACTCGTGGGGGAACCCGCTCAGGCCGTCGTCGCTCACTGCGTCTCCTCCGTCGATCCCACCGACTGCGTATGCCGTCCGGCCCCGTTCGCGGGTCGCGTCCCGTCCGCGCGGTCCTCGTCGAGCACGTCGAGCGGCACCGAGCCGTCGAGGTCGAGGCCGTCGAGGTTGGAGCGCGGCACGGGCACGACCATGGCCTCCAGCACGCCGGCGTCGGAGCGCTGGAGGTGCACGTGGTGCAGGAAGTGCTCGTCGTCGCGGGCCGGGAAGTCCTCGCGCACGTGACCGCCGCGGGTCTCGTCACGCAGCGCGGCGGCATACGTCAGCGCTCGTCCGAGGTGGAGCAGGTTGGTCGTCTCCCAGCTCTTGGGTCCGCCCAGCTTGTCGGCGTCGTCGGTGACGGCGCGGGTCGCGAGCGCGGCCAGGGTCTCCTGCGTCGCCGCGAGCGAGGCGGCCGAGCGCACGGTGCCGGAACCGGCGGTCATGGCGCGCTGCACGTCGAGGCGACGCTTGCCGCGGATCAGCTCCGGCTCGCCGTCGACCGCGACGGGAGCGGTCTCCGGCAGCTCGCCGGCACCGAGCCGGGCCGTGAGGTCGTCGGCGATGCGGCGGGCGAAGACGAGGCCCTCGAGGAGCGAGTTGCTCGCAAGGCGGTTGGCGCCGTGGACGCCGGTGCACGACGTCTCGCCGCACGCGTAGAGCCCCTCGAGCGACGACCGTCCACGCAGGTCGGTGCGCACGCCGCCGCTCGCGTAGTGCTGTGCGGGTGCGACCGGGAGCAGCTGAGTGGCTGGGTCGAAGCCGAGCTCGCGGCAGCGCAGCACGATCGACGGGAAGCGCTGCTCGAGGAACTCGGCGCCGAGGTGGCGGCAGTCGAGGTAGACGTGGTCGGTGCCGCTCTCGCGCATCCGCGCGATGATGGCGCGGGCCACGACGTCACGGGGTGCGAGGTCGGCAAGCGGGTGCTGGCCCTGCATGAAGCGCTCGCCCGCCTCGTCGACGAGGAACGCACCCTCGCCGCGCACCGCCTCGGAGATGAGCGGCTGCTGCCCGCGCGAGCCCTCACCGAGCCAGAGGACCGTCGGGTGGAACTGGACGAACTCGAGGTCGGCGAGGACGGCGCCGGCCCGCAGCGCGGCGGCCATGCCGTCACCCGTGGCGACGGACGGGTTCGTCGTCGAGGCGTAGATCTGGCCGAGGCCACCGGTCGCGAGCACGACGGCGCGCGCGTGCGCGGCGCCGACGCCGTCGACCTGGCCCTCCCCGATCACGTGGAGCGTCACGCCGCACACGCGGGCGTCGGCGTCGGCCAGGAGGTCGACGACGAGCGCGTGCTCGATGACCTCGATGCCGGGGTCGTCGCGCACCCGGTCCAGGGCGGCGATGAGGGCACGGCTGATCTCGCGGCCGGTCGCGTCGCCACCGGCATGGAGGATGCGGTCGCGGTGGTGGCCGCCCTCGCGCGTCAGCGACAGCCCGCCGGTGTCGCCGCGGTCGAACTCCGCGCCGAGCGCGATGAGGTCCCAGACGGCGTCGGTGCCCTCGTGCACGAGAGCCTCCACGGCGTCGACGTCACAGAGGCCGACGCCGGCGACGAGGGTGTCGTGGATGTGCTCGGCGGCGCTGTCCTCCGGGGACATGACGGCGGCGATGCCGCCCTGCGCCCACGCCGTCGAGCCCTCGTCGAGCACGGTCTTCGTCACGAGGAGCACGCGGTCGACGCGGCGCCTCAGCCGCAGTGCCGTCGTGAGACCGGCGACGCCGGAGCCGACGACGATGACGTCGGCGGTCGCCGTCCAGCCGGGCGCGGGCGCGCGCAGCCGCCGGGGGACGGTCACGTCGGGGAGCCCGCTCTGCGGCATACGGCTGGCCTCTCAGTCCTGGTACTCGTGGTGACGCTCGGTGACGGCCGAGGTCAGCAGACCGAAGCCGTCGGGCACGTCACCTGCATCGTGCCCCACCTCGACCACCCGGTTGTGCTCGTCGACGAAGACGACCTGCGGCTCGAAGGTGCGTGCCTCGGCATCGTCCATCGCGGCGTACGCGATGATGATGACCGTGTCACCGGGCGAGATGAGCCGGGCGGCAGCCCCGTTGATGCAGACGATGCCCGTGCCGCGCTCGCCCTCGATCGCGTAGGTCGTCAGGCGGTTGCCGTTGTCGACGTCGACGACGTCGACCTGCTGGCCCGGCCACAGGTCGGCGGCGTCGAGCAGGTCGCGGTCGATCGTCAGTGAGCCGACGTAGTGCAGGTCGGCCTGCGTCACGGTGGCCCGGTGGATCTTCGAGTGGAGCATGAAACGCTGCACGATGTGGCTTCCTCGGGTTGCTGGCTGGAGCGTCGTTGCGCGAGAAGGGGACTCTGGTCGGTCAGGGCTGGGAGAAGGTCTCGAGCGCGCCGCCGCCCGGTCCGACGAGCACCGGCAGGTTGTCGATGAGACGAGTCGTACCCACTCGCCCCGCCACGGCGAGCAGTGCCTCGCCGCGGTACCACTCCGGCACGTCCTCGAGCGTGTCCGGGTGGACGAGCACGAGGTAGTCGACGAGGGCGAGCGGCTCGCGCACGAGGACGGCCCGGGCGGCGCGACGGACGGCCGACGGGCCCTCGACGGCGGCGTCGGCCCCGGCGCGGAGAGCGGCCGAGAGGCACAGGGCCGTCTCACGGTCGGAGTCGGTGAGGTAGGTGTTGCGGCTCGACATCGCGAGGCCGTCGGGCTCGCGCACGGTCGGCACCGCCACGACGCGCACCGGGAAGTCGAGGTCGCGGCACATCCGGCGGATGAGGAGCAGCTGCTGGGCGTCCTTCTGCCCGAAGTAGGCCGCGCTGCACCGGGTCAGGTGCATGAGCTTGCCGACGACCGTGAGCATGCCGTCGAAGTGCCCGGGACGGGCCTGGCCCTCGAGGACGTCGCCGAGCGGTCCTGCCGAGACGCGCACCCCCGGGTCGCCGTCGGGGTAGATGACGTCGGGCGTCGGGGCGAAGACGAGGTCGACGCCCGCGGCCGTGCAGATGTCGAGGTCGGCGTCGAACGTCCGCGGGTAGCGCGAGAGGTCCTCCTTGGGCCCGAACTGGAGCGGGTTGAGGAAGATCGTCACGACGACGTGGCGGTGGGTCTTGCGGGCCTGGTGGATGAGGGTCGCGTGCCCCTCGTGCAGGGCTCCCATCGTCATGACGACGGCGACGTCGCCGTCGTCGAGCGCCGCACGCGCCTCGCGCAGCTCGTCCCTCGTCCGGGCGACCACGGGAGCCGCGGGCGGCGCCGTGGTGTCGGCGCTCGTCTCGGTGGTGGTGTGTGTGGTGGTGTCTGCGGTGGTGTCGGTCACGGTTGGTCCTCCTCGTGCGCGAGCAGCTCGAGCAGCGGGCCGGCGTCGGAGGCGCGGAGGCGCCCGCTGAGCAGGGCCCGCTGTGCCGTCGCGCGGGCCAGCGCCAGGTAGGTCGGGCGGATGTCCGGGGCGACCTTGCGCAGCATCGCGACGTGCCCGGCAACGGTACCGGCATCGCCGCGCGCGACCGGACCGGTGAGGGCTGCGTCACCCCGTTGGAGGGTGTTGGACAGGGCCGCCGTCAGCAGCGGCTCGAGGACACGCGCCGGGTCGTCGACGCCGGCCTCGCCGAGCAGCTGCATCGACTGGGCCACGAGCGTGACGAGGTGGTTCGAGCCGTGCGCGAGGGCCGCGTGGTAGGTGACGCGGTCCTCCTCGGAGATCCACACCGGGTCACCGCCCAGCTCGATGACGAGCGCCTCGCCGAGCGGTCGCGCGAGGTCGGTCGTCGTCACGCCGAAGCAGCAGTCGTGGAGCCGGTCGAGGTCGAGCTCGGTGCCCGTGAACGTCATGGCCGGGTGCAGCGCGAGCGGAACGATGTCGCTGTCCACCGCCGCCTCGAACACCGAGATGCCGTGCGCCCCGGACGTGTGCATGACGAGCTGGCCCGGTGTGAAGGTGCCCGTGGCGCTGAGGCCCGCGACGAGGTCGGCGAGGGCGTCGTCCGGCACGGCGAGCACCACGAGGTGCGCGCCCGAGACAACCTCGGGGATCGCCTTGACCGGCACCCCGGGCAGCAGTGCCGCCGCCCGCTCGAGGCTCTCCTCGCTGACGGCGGAGACGCCGGTGACGACGTGGCCGGCCCGGGCCAGGGCGGCTCCGAGGACGGATCCGACGCGTCCGGCGCCCACGACGCCGACGTCGAAGCGCGCGGGACGCTCGTGCGGGGTGCTCACCCACGGCACGCTATCGCCTACAGTCGGCAGGCGTGGATCCCCTTCCCTGGCGCGACGCGTGGCACGAGGCGCTGTATGCCGCGGGGCGGGGCTTCTACGTGACGCGCGGCGGCCCGGCCGCCCACTTCACCACCGCCGCGCACGGCCCGACCGGCCGGGTGCTCGCCGAGGCCCTGCTGGCGCTGTGGACCGCGGAGCACGGAACCGCCGCCCCCTCGGTCGTCGTCGACGTCGGCGCAGGACGCGGCGAGCTCGCGACGCACCTGCTCGCCGCCCTCGACCACCTCGGCTCGAGGTATGCCGTCGCGCCCGGTCACGACGAAGCACCTCGACCCCACGACGCCTCCTCCGGGTCGGGGTATGCCGTCGCGGCCGGTCACGACGGACCACCTCGACCGCGGGTGGTCGCGGTCGACGTCGTCGAGCGCCCCGAGGGCCTCGACGACCGGGTCGAGTGGCTCCGTTCCGCGGGTGGCGCGGCCCTGCCGCCCGAGCTGTCCGGCCTGCACGACGCCCTCGTCATCGCCCACGAGTGGCTCGACGTCGTGCCGTGCACCGTCGCCGAGGTCGACGCCGACGGCACCGCACGCGAGGTGCTCGTCGACCCCGCAACCGGCGAGGAGTCGCTCGGCGATGCGCCTGCGGGCGCCGACCGACGTTGGGCGCAGGCCCACTGGCCCACGAGGATCCCCGGTGACCGCCTCGAGATCGGCCTCGCCCGCGACGAGGCCTGGGCCGACCTCGTCTCGCGCGTCGACTCCGGCCTCCTGCTCGCCGTGGACTACGGCCACGTCGCGACGACACGTCCCCCCGGAGGGACGCTCACGGCATACGCCGGCGGTCGGCTGACGGCACCCGTGCCCGACGGCTCGTGCGACGTGACGGCCCACGTCGCCATGGACACCCTTGACGCCGACGAGGTGCGCACCCAGCGCGAGGCGCTGCGGGCACTCGGGCTCACGGGAGCCACCCCGGCGCACGCACTCGCCGGCAGCGCCCCGCTCGCGTACCTCGCCGCGCTCGAGCGGGCCAGCACGGAGGCGCGGCTGCTCGACCGGCACGGCTTCGGCGGCTTCTGGTGGGCGGTGAAGCGCGTCCCCGGGCACGACGTAACCTGAGCGGCATGCGTCGTCTCACCTCTGCGCTGCTCGCCCTCGGACTTCTCGTCGCACTGCCGACGACGGCCTTCGCCCACGACGTCCTCGAGCGCACCGACCCGGCCGACGGGACGACGGTGGCGCAGCTGCCCGGAGCGGTTGTGCTCACCTTCTCCGAGGCCCCGCTCGAGATCGGCACCCAGGTCGTCGTCACCGGACCGTCGGGGCCCGTGTCGTCCGGCAGCCCGACGATCGAGGGCCGCGCCGTCACGCAGCCGCTCGCCCCGAACGCACCGGGCGGCGACTACACGGTCTCCTACCGCGTCACCTCCGACGACGGCCACCCCGTCACCGGCACCTTCTCGTTCCACGCCACGATCGGGCTCGACGGGTCCACCGCCACCACCGCGGGTGCGACGGTGCACGTCAAGCCCGTCTCCGGCGCCGACGACGCCCAGGGCTCGCTCCTCGTGCCGATCCTGCTCACCATCGTCGGCACCGTCGTGCTGCTGGGGGTCGGCGGGTTCCTCGTGCTCCGTGGTCGCGGCGCCGACAGCGNGACCGGGCCTGACCGGGCCTGACCGGGCCTGACCGGGCCTGACCGGGCCTGACCGGGCCTGACGGAGCGACCCGGCCTGACCTCGCCCGGCTGCCGTCAGTCGGGCTCCGGCAGGGGTTGGTTGAGGAACCAGCGGTGCCCGAAGGGGTCGTGGAAGACCGCGAGGCGGCCGATCGGCGGGTTGTCCTCCGGCCCCCGGTCGAGCGTCGCCCCTCCCTCCTGCACCCGGCGGCAGCGTTCGTCGACGTCGGTGACCGTGAGGTGGAGCGTCACGGCGTTGCCGCGGGCGGGGTCCGGGGGCGCGACGCCCACGGCCTCGAAGGCGTCCGACATCATCCAGCGGGCGCCGTCGACGGCCAGCTCGCAGTGTCCGACGTGCCCGTCCTCCATGACGATGGGGTCGACGGTCACCTCGGCGCCGAGGTGCTCGCGGTACCACTCGATCGCGGCCCTCGAGTCGGCCACGCAGATGTAGGGCGTCAGCTCACCCATGGCGTTCTCCTTCCCTGTTCCTGTGGGTCCGTTCAGGTCGAGCGACCGGCCCGTGCGACGACGAGCCGCTCGTAGCCGCGGAGCACGAACGTCGGGCGACGCACCGCCTCGACGACCTCGAGCGACCCCAGCCGCTCGAGCAGCGCCCGCGTCGAGATCTGCAGCTCCATCCGGGCCAGCGGCGCCCCGAGGCAGAAGTGGATGCCGGCGCCGAAGGCCAGGTGCGGGTTCGGGTCGCGGTCGGCGACGAAGCGGTCGGCTTCGGCGAAGACGGCCGGATCCCGGTTGGCGGCGCCGAGCAGGGCGGCGACCTTCTCACCGGCCCGGACCGTCACGCCGTGGAGCTCGACGTCGGCCGTGGCGGTGCGCTCGAAGAGGTGGAGCGGCGAGTCGTGGCGCAGCATCTCCTCGACGAGCCGGTCGACGACGACCGGGTGATCGAGTCCGGCGCTCACGGCGTCGCGCTGCGCGGTGTCCACGAGCAGCGACGCCAGGCCGTTGCCGAAACCGTTGACGCTGGCCTCGTGCCCGGCGTTCAGCAGCAGCACGACGGTCGCGACGAGCTCGCGCGGCGAGAGGCGGTCGCCGCCGTCACGCTCCTGGACGAGCGAGGTCAGCAGGTCGTCGCCGGGAGCCTGGGCCCGCTCGGCGGCGAGCGCCTCGACGTAGGAGGCGAACTCGTCGCACGCGCGCTGGGCGTCCCGCTGGGCCTCGTCGTCCGGGTCGACCTCGTACATCCGGACGATCGCCTGGGACCAGTCGCGGAGCACCTTCCAGTCGGCCGTCGGGGCGCCGAGCAGCTCGCAGATGACGAGGACGGGCAGCGGCTCCGCGTAGCCGGCGATGACGTCGACCCGGCCATCACGAGCCAGGACCCGCTCCACGTCGTCGAGCAGGCCGGCCGCGATCTCCTCGACCCGCGGGCGCAGCCGCGTCACGTGGCCACGCGCGAAGGCGCCGGCAACGAGGCGTCGCAGCCGCGTGTGCTTCGGCGGCTCCGAGTCGAGGATGGAGTCGGCGTGCAACCAGTCGAACGTCGTCCACGCGTCGTCCCCCGGCGAGCGCGGCCGCAGGATGCGACCGAGCCTCCGGTCGCGCAGCACGTCGTTCGCCGCCGCGTGCGTCGTCGTCACCCACAGCCCGAGGCCCTCGTGTCGCAGGACCGGTCCGTGCCGGCGGGCCTCGGCGAGCGCCGGGTAGGGGTCGGCGACGAACGCGGGGTCGGTGAGGTCGAACGAGGCGGTCACCCCCACACTCTGCCCGACCGGGCGCGCCCCGGGGAGGGGCCACACGGCATACGACCCGGGTGTGGGCCGTAGGCTCGGGCGCATGACGGAGACCACCGCCTCGGCGCCGGGACGGCATCGGGCCCTGACCGTCGGCCTCGGCGCGGGTGGGCTCGCGACCGCCGACATGGTGCTCAACATCGGCCCGCAGCACCCGGCCACCCACGGCGTCCTGCGGCTGCGCATCGTCGTCGACGGCGAGCGGATCATCAGCGCCGAGCCGATCGTGGGCTACATGCACCGCGGCGCCGAGAAGCTCTTCGAGGTGCGCGACTACCGCCAGATCCTCGTGCTCGCCAACCGCCACGACTGGCTCAGCGCCTTCTCCAACGAGCTCGGCGTCGTGCTCGGCGTCGAGCAGATGCTCGGCATGGAGGTGCCCGAGCGCGCCGTCTGGGCGCGCACCGCCCTCGCCGAGCTCAACCGCGTGCTCAACCACCTGATGTTCCTCGGCTCCTACCCCCTCGAGCTCGGCGCCATCACGCCCGTCTTCCACGCGTTCCGCGAGCGCGAGGAGCTCCAGGCCGTGATGGAGGAGGTCTCGGGCGGGCGCATGCACTACATGTTCAACCGCGTCGGCGGCCTCAAGGAGGACCTCCCGGCCGGCTGGATGGGCCGTGTCGACAAGGCGATCGCCAACGTGCGCAAGCGTCTGCCCGACCTCGAGCGCCTCATCGTCGGCAACGAGATCCTCGAGGCACGGACCCGGGGCGTCGGAGTGCTGCCCCTGGCGACCGTCGAGGCCTACGGCGTCTCCGGCCCGATCGCGCGCGCCAGTGGCCTCGACGTCGACCTGCGCAGGGACGCGCCCTACCTCGCCTACGGCGAGCTCTTCGGCGACAAGGGTCCTGGCCGCGTCGTGACCCGCACGGCCGGGGACTGCCTGTCGCGCCTCGAGGTGCTGCTCGAGCAGGTGCACGTGTCGCTCGACCTCGCCCAGGCCTGTCTCGACCGGCTCGTGCAGCTGCCGCAGGGGCCGATCAACGTCAAGCTCCCCAAGGTGCTCAAGGTCCCCGAGGGCGAGATCTACAGCGCGACCGAGAACCCCCTCGGCTTCAACGGCTACTACCTCGTCTCCCGCGGGGAGAAGACGCCGTGGCGGCTCAAGCTGCGCTCGGCGTCGTTCAACAACGTCTCGGTGCTGAGCGAGATGCTGCCGGGCCAGCTCATCGCCGACATGGTCGCGATCCTCGGCTCGATGTTCTTCGTCGTCGGGGACGTCGACAAGTGAGGGGTCGTATGCCGTCCGCCCGGGTCTCGCGCGAGAGTGCCCTGCGCGCCGTCGCCGTCACGCTCATCACGGCGGCGATCACGCTCGCCGCGGCCTGCTCCGACGAGGACACCGTCGACACGATCCCGCCGCCGTGGCCCGTCCGCACGACGACGCCGGACGGACCGCCCCAGCCGCCGTCGGTGTCGACCACGACACCGGCACCCACCTCGACGATCACCGTCGCCGGCACCACCTGACCTGGCGTGCTCGACGACCGCCGGATCGTGCTGCATCGGGTGGGGTGATCACCCCACCGGACGCGGCACCATGACGCACATCATCCGGCCGACCATACGCGGCGGTCAGGCCGCTGGCTGGTCCTCGTCCTCGTCGTCGCGCGGCCGCAGGCGGCACCAGTTCTGCACGACCATCCCGGCCACGGCCAGCAGCAGCGCGACGACGGCGTGCAGCACGAACGGCAGGAGGCGCCCGCGCTGGGAGTCGACGTCGGCGTCCGGCAGCAGGACGAGGGTGTTGGCGAGGTACCAGCCGACGAGCACCGAGCCGGTCAGCGCCCCGGCCTGGCCGAGCACCAGCGTGCGGGCGGCTCGCAGGGGTGTGACGGCGGGGTTCGGCGACCCGTCCCGTACCTTGCGCACCTGCCAGCCCGCGAGGACCAGCCCCCCGGTGAGGAAGAGCATCGCCGCGGCGCCGACCCAGCCCGGCTCGGGCACGGCGCTGCCGCCGGACATCATCCAGCGCAGCCCGAGCCACGCGACCACCGTCATGGCCAGTCCCGCGAGCACGAGCGTCGTGGCGCGGATGCCGGAGTGTGGAGTCACTGCTGCTCCCATCGGGGACCGGGACGCACGCCCGATCGGTCGAGGTCGGCCAGGAGGTCGACCACCGGGCGTATGCCGTCGCGGCCCTCGGAGACGCGCAGCGTGGCTCGCGGGTCGGCGTCCAGCCAGGGCACGAGGACGAAGGCGCGCTCATGGGCGCGGGGGTGGGGCAGTGTCAGCTCCGGGTCGTCACTGACGACCTCGCGGTATCCACCGGGAAGGCCGTACTGGACGAGGTCGAGGTCGAGGGTCCTGGCGCCCCAGCGAACCTCGCGCGTGCGTCCGTGCAGGGCCTCGATGCGGTGGAGCTCGACGAGCAGGTCGTGCGGGTGCAGCAGCGACCGGCCGGTGACGACGGCGTTGAGGTACTCGGGCTGCTCGGGACCACCGACCGGCTCGGTGGCGACGATGTCGGACACCGACGTCACCGTGAGCCCCGGCAGCGCGGTGAGGGCGGCGACCGCGTCGGCCAGCGTCTGCCCACGGTCGCCGAGATTGGTGCCAAGAGCGATGACGACGTGGGCGGCGTTCCTTCGCTCGACGCGCACCTGGACGTCGGTGAAGGGGTGGCCCACCGGTGCCTCGGGCTTGTGCACGACGACCTCCACCTCCTCGACGAGATCGTGGCGCAGGACGTCGTCGGCGATGACTTCGGCCAGGCGCTCGATGAGGTCGAAGGACGGCCCGGTGATCCGCGCGACGACGTCGTTCGCCACCTCGGCGTAGTTCACGGTGGCCTCGAGTGCGTCCGTGCGCCCCGCGGGCTCGAGGTCGCAGAGCATCATCACGTCGACGAGGAAGGTCTGGCCGTCGCGCTTCTCGACGGCGAGCACGCCGTGGTTGCCGCGGGCCGAGACGCCCTGCAGCACGATCCGGTCGGCCATCAGTCGGGGCCTTCGGTCAGGTCGTCGGGGGCGTGCTCGAGCGCGGCTTGGACGACCGTCAGGGCGCGCACCGTCGAGGCGACGTCGTGGACGCGGACGCACCACAGCCCCGCCATCGCGGCCATGACGGAGGTCGCGGTCGTCTCGACGTCACGCTCGGCGGCGGGCCTCGGCGTGGCGCCCTCGTCGCGCCCGAGACGTCCGAGGAAGGTCTTGCGGGAGGCTCCGAGCAGGATCGGGTGGCCGAGGTCGTGCAGCGCCGGCAGCGCGGCCATCAGGGCCCAGTTGTGGTCGGCGTTCTTGGCGAAGCCGAGCCCCGGGTCGAGGACGAGGTGCTCCTCGTCGATGCCACCCTCCAGCAGGGCGTCGCGACGCTCTGCCAGCTCGCGCAGGACCTCCTCGACGACGTCGTCGTAGACGGCGCGCGACTGCATCCCGGTGCTGTGGCCGCGCCAGTGCATCGCGATGTAGGGCAGCCGCTCGGCGGCCACCCACGGGACCATGTCGGGGTCGGCGAGGCCGCCCGAGACGTCGTTGACGATGGAGGCACCGGCGTCGACGGCGGCACGCGCGACCGTGGCGCGCATCGTGTCGACGGAGACCACGGCGCCGTCGGCGGCAAGGGCGGCCACGACGGGGACGACCCGGCGCAGCTCCTCCTCGACCGACGGGCGTTCGGCGCCGGGACGGGTCGACTCGCCCCCGACGTCGACGATGTCGGCACCGGCCGCGAGCACGTCACGCCCGTGCGTGACGGCCGCGTCATGCTCGAACCACTCCCCGCCGTCGGAGAAGGAGTCGGGCGTGACGTTGACGACCCCCATGACCAGGGTGCGGTCGCGCACGCCGAGCAGGGAGGTCGCGTCGAGGTCGGGGCGGCGCGCGGTCATGGGCGCCATTGTGTCGCGGTCGGTGGTGCGGGTGTCGCGCCGTCGGTCACTTGTTGCCCTCGAGCATGAGCGCCATGGCCTCTGCTCGAGTGGCCGGGTCGCGCAGCTGGCCGCGCACCGCCGAGGTGATGGTGCTCGCGCCGGGCTTGCGAATGCCGCGCATCGACATGCAGAGGTGCTCGGCCTGGATGACGACGATGACGCCGCGCACCGACAGGTGCTCGACGAGCGCGTCGGCGATCTGCGACGTGAGCCGCTCCTGAACCTGCGGACGACGGGCGAACACCTCGACGAGGCGGGCGAGCTTGGACAGTCCGGTGACCCGGCCGTCCTTGTCGGGGATGTAGCCGACGTGGGCGACGCCGTGGAACGGCACGAGATGGTGCTCGCACGTGCTGTAGAGCTCGATGTCGCGGACGATGACGAGCTCCTCGTGGTCGATCGAGAAGGTCCTGCTGAGCACCTCCTCGGCCGTCTGGTCGAGGCCGGCGAAGATCTCGGAGTAGGACCGCGCGACACGCCCAGGCGTGTCGCGCAGTCCCTCGCGATCGGGGTCCTCGCCGATGGCGAGCAGCAACTCGCGGACCGCCGCCTCGGCGCGCGCGTGGTCGACCGCCACGCTCAGCTCTTCTCGCCGGGGTTGACGACCTGGTCGTCCGGCACCTCGATGACCTGCTCGGCGGGGTGCTCCTCGGCGAGGGGGTGCGCGCCGACGGCGGCCGCCTCGTCGATCTTGTCCTCGATCACCTTGTCGGCCGGCACGGGCGGGGGCAGGTAGCCGTTCTGACCGCCCGAGCCGTTCTTCGCGGCGATCTCGGCGGGCGTCAGGACCGGCGGGCGGTCGCCGAGCTGGCGGGTCTGGGACGACAGCCACGTCGGGCGGGCCGGCTGCTTGACGACCGGCTTGAAGAGCTCGGCCAGCTCGTGGACGTTGAGCGTCTCCTTCTCGAGCAGCTCGAGGACGAGGTGGTCGAGAAGGTCGCGGTTGGCGTTGACCGCGGCGTAGGCCTCGTCGTGGGCCGCGTCGATGAGGGAGCGGACCTCCTCGTCGACGATGCGTGCGACCTCCTCGGAGTAGTCGCGCTGGTGGCCCATGTCGCGGCCGAGGAAGACCTCGCCGGTGCTCTGGCCGAGCTTGATGGCGCCGACACGCTCGGACATGCCGAACTCGGTGACCATCTTGCGGGCCATGCCGGTCGCCTTCTCGATGTCGTTGCTCGCACCCGTCGTCGGCTCGCGGAAGACGATCTCCTCGGCGACGCGGCCACCGAGGGCGTACGCGAGCTGGTCGAGGATCTCGTTGCGGGTCGTGGAGTACTTGTCGTCGAGCGGCATGACCATCGTGTAGCCGAGGGCCCGCCCACGCGGCAGGATCGTCACCTTGGTCACCGGGTCGGTGTGGTTGAGCGACGCGGCGACGAGGGCGTGACCACCCTCGTGGTAGGCCGTGATCTTGCGCTCCTTGGCCGACATGATGCGCGTGCGCTTCTGCGGGCCGGCGATGACGCGGTCGATGGCCTCGTCGAGGGCCTCGTTGTCGATGACCTTCTTGTCACCACGGGCGGTGAGCAGGGCGGCCTCGTTGAGGACGTTGGCGAGGTCGGCGCCGGTGAAGCCCGGCGTGCGGCGGGCGACGGCGAGCAGGTCGACGTCGGCCGTGACCGGCTTGCCCTGGGCGTGGACCTCGAGGATGCGGTGGCGGCCGATCATGTCGGGCGCGTCGACGGCGATCTGGCGGTCGAAGCGGCCCGGCCGCAGCAGCGCGGGGTCGAGGATGTCGGGGCGGTTGGTCGCCGCGATGAGGATGACGTTGGTCTTGACGTCGAAGCCGTCCATCTCGACGAGCAGCTGGTTGAGCGTCTGCTCGCGCTCGTCGTGGCCGCCGCCCATGCCGGCGCCGCGGTGGCGTCCGACGGCGTCGATCTCGTCGACGAAGACGATGGCGGGCGCGTTGGCCTTGGCCTGCTCGAAGAGGTCGCGGACGCGGCTCGCGCCGACACCGACGAACATCTCGACGAAGTCAGAGCCGGAGATCGAGTAGAACGGCACCCCCGCCTCACCCGCGACGGCGCGGGCGAGCAGCGTCTTGCCGGTGCCGGGCTGGCCGTAGAGCAGCACGCCCTTGGGGATCTTGGCGCCGACGGCGAGGAACTTCGCCGGCTCCTGGAGGAACTCCTTGATCTCCTGGAGCTCCTCGATGGCCTCGTCGCACCCGGCGACGTCGGCGAAGGTGACCTTCGGGGTGTCCTTGGTGGCGAGCTTGGCGCGCGACTTGCCGAACTGCATGACGCGGTTGCCGCCGCCCTGCATCTGGCCCATGAGGAACCAGAAGAGGCCGAGGATGATGATGATCGGCAGGATCGAGAAGAGGAGCGAGCCGAACCAGCTGGGCTCGTCGATCTGGTCGTCGACGCCCTTCGTCGGAGGCTTGGTGTTGAGCGCCTCGACGACGTCGGTGCCGCGGGCGTCGACGTAGTAGGCGTAGACCGACTTCGCGTCCTTCACGGTGCCGTCGGGCGAGGTGTAGGGCGTCTTGAGGGTCAGCTCCATCCGCTCGTTGTTGAGCAGCTTGGCCGACTCGACGTTGCCGTCGGTGATCTGCTTCATGGCAGCCGACGTGTCGATCCGGGGCGGGCCGGACTCGGAGAACATCATGCCGAAGACGAGCGCGCTGATGAGGACCAAGATCCACAACAGTGGTGTGCGCAGAATCCGCTTAGCGTCCATGTACGTGCGGGGTCTGTGAGACCCCGGTCCTCCTGCTCGTCCGGTGAGTTTGTCCACCGGCACAACGTCCGGCGGACTACCAGTGTTCCGCATGCGGCGGCCCGGTGACCAACCAGCCCACGCCGGATCGACGCCGTGCCCGGGCCGGCGGCACCACTCGCGTATGCCGTGTGCCGGGTTCCCGGCCCAAAACCGGTTGCCGCACGCTCCCCCACCTTGCTGCACTGGAGCGGTCGACGGTCCCGTCGACGCCAGGCACGGCCGAGGAGAGAGGGCACCGGGATGCGCCGCAGCTTCATGTCACCCGAGCAGGTCACCCACACCCACGCACAGGACATGGAGCACCTTGGACACCCCACCCACCCCACCGGCGCGTCCCGGACGCGCCCTCGGTCTCGGGATCCTCGCCCACGTTGACGCGGGCAAGACGAGCCTGACCGAACGGTTGCTGCTGCACGCCGGCGTCATCGCCGAGCCGGGCAGCGTCGACGACGGCAGCACGCAGACCGACACCCTCGCGCTCGAGCGCGCCCGAGGCATCACGATCAAGGCCGCCGTGGTCTCCTTCGAGCTCGGCCCGGCCGACGACCCCGTCACGGTCAACCTCGTCGACACCCCCGGCCACTCGGACTTCATCGCGGAGGTCGAGCGCTCGCTCGCCGTGCTCGACGGCGCCGTGCTCGTGGTGTCGGCGGTCGAGGGCGTGCAGGCCCAGACCCGGGTGCTCATGCGGGCACTGCGACGCCTGCGCATCCCGACCGTGCTCTTCGTCAACAAGGTCGACCGCTCCGGTGCCCGCACGGACGCGGTGCTGCGGGAGGTCGTCGATCGGCTCGACGTCACGCCCGTGCCCCTCGGCCGGGTCGTCGACGAGGGCACGCGCGGCGCCGCGGTCGTCCCGGACGGCCTCGCGGCCCTGGGCCTGGCGGCACTGGGCCGGGCGGAGCGCGACGGCGGCGACCAGGTCACCGCGGCAGCCCGTGAACGCGTCGTCGAGGCGCTGAGCCGGGTCGACGACCGCCTGCTCGCCGACTGGGTCGAGGCCCCGCACCGCATCGATGGGCGTCGGCTCCGGACCGTCCTCGGCGACCAGACCGTCCGGGGACTCGTGTGCCCCGTGCTGGTCGGTTCGGCGATGACCGGGGTCGGCGTCGAGGACCTCGCCCGGGCCCTGCCGCACCTGCTGCCGACGCCGGCACCCGACCCCGACGCGCCCCTCGCCGGCACCGTCTTCGCGATCCAGCGCGGCGGCTCCGGCGAGAAGGTCGCGCTCGTCAGCGTGACCTCGGGCTCGCTGGCGGTGCGCGACCGGGTGCTCGTCCACGACGGCCGCGCGGACCCGGCGGACCCGGCGGACCCGGGCACACGGCATACGCCCTCCGCCCCCGACGACCGGGGCGAACGCCGCGGCGACGCGCGGTGCCGCGAGGAACGGGTCACCGGCCTGTCGGTGCACGTCCGCGGCGAGGTGGAGCGGGTCCCGCGGGTGCCGGCCGGGCGCATCGCGCGGGTCGTCGGGCTCGAGCGGGCCCGGATCGGCGACCTCGTCGGCGACGTGCGGATCGCCCGTCCCCTCGTCCACGAGTTCTCGCCGCCGACCCTCGAGACGGTCGTCGAGGCCCGCGACCCCGCCGACCGCGCCCGGCTGCACACGGCCCTGACCCACCTCGCGGAGCAGGACCCGCTCATCGACCTGCGCCACGACGAGGTCCGCGGCGAGACCCACGTGTCGCTCTACGGCGAGGTGCAGAAGGAGGTCATCGGCGCGACCCTCGAGGCCGACTTCGGCGTCGAGGCGACGTTCAGCACGACGACCGTCATCTGCCGCGAGCGGGTCACGGGGTCGGGCGCCGCGTTCGAGGTCATCGACGTGCCACCCAACCCGTTCCTCGCCACGGTCGGGCTGCGCGTCGACCCGGCCCCGTCGGGCTGCGGCGTGCGCTTCGCGCTGGAGGTGGAGCTCGGCTCGATGCCGGCGTCGTTCTTCACGGCTGTCGAGGACACCGTCCACGCGACCCTCGGCCAGGGCCTTCAGGGCTGGCCGGTCACCGACTGCGTCGTCACGATGACGCACTCGGGCTACTGGCCGCGGCAGAGCCACATGCACCAGAAGTTCGACAAGTCGATGTCGAGCACCGCCGGCGACTTCCGCACCTTGACCCCGCTCGTGCTCATGGAGGCGCTGCGCCTCGCGGGCACGGCGGTCGAGGAGCCGGTGCACCGCTTCGACCTCGAGGTGCCGAGCGAGGTGCTCGGCGCGGCCCTGACGATGCTCGGCCACGTGCGGGCGACCCCGCGCGCGACGGCGGTGCTCGGGCCGGTGACGCGGCTGCGGGGCGAGGTGCCCGCCGAGCGGCTGCACGAGCTGCAGCAACGGGTCCCCGGGCTCACGAGCGGCCTCGGCGACCTCGCGTGCAGCTTCGACGGCTACCGGCCCGTCACCGGTCGGCCGCCGGTGCGGTCGCGGACCGACCTCGACCCGCTGCACCGTCGCGAGTACCTCCTCCGCGTCGCCGGCAAGCTCTGACCCACCGCGCCTCCCCCACCGAACGCCGCGTTCGGTGCCGAACTCAGCGTCCTGACTGTGAGTTCGAGATCGAACGCGGCGTTCGGGCGAGCAGGGTGGGTCAGGGGGTGGCGGCGCGGAGGGCCTCGAGGACCCGGCGGTCGATGCCGTCGGGGCTGAGGCGGGCCTCGTAGTTCGCGTTGCCGGCCCAGTCGGCCAGCGCGGTCGCGACATCGGCGTCGGCGAAGCCCTTGGCCGCGAGGAGTGCACGCACCTCGTCGGCGAGCCCACCCTGCAGCGGCGCGACGTCCTCGGGCTTTCCGAAGTACATCTCCCAGTCCGAGAGCAGGCGGCCGAGCTCGGTGACCGGGTCGGCGTGGTCGTCGACGCGCAGATCGGCGAGCACCCCGCACGCGTCGTAGCCGGAACCCGGCTCGACGGCATACATGGCAGCGCTCTGGCGCCCCCGGGAGTCGCCGCCTGCGGCGTCACCGGCGACGAGCGCCGCGAGCAGCCGCCGCGCCAGCGGCTCCCCGGCGGTGTCGTGCCAGGCGCGCTCCATGGCCGCGACGACCTCGGGCCCGGTCAGGATGTTGCCCTGGATGGCGTATGCCGTGTCGCCGTCGTCGCGCGCGACGCCCCCCGCCCACTCGTTGCACTCCGAGCCCGTGAAGGTGGCGGCCGAGCCGAGCCCGACGACACCGACCTGACGGGTCTCGCGGCCCTCGTCGAGCGCCGTCGCCGCGGCGAGCGCCACGTCGGCCGGCTCACCCGCGGCGAGGCGGTCGAGCAGCTCGTCGAGGTAGGCGACGCGGGCGAACGACTGCGTGGCGACCGCACCCACACCGAGGCGGGCGGCCGGGACGACAGCACCGACGGCGAGGAACTTGCTCGCGACGGCGATGCCGTGGGCGTCACCCTGGCGGGCGACGATCGAGAAGGTCACCGGTCCCCGCCGCGGTCAGGCGTAGACGTGCGGGGCCAGGGTGCCGACGCACCGGAGGTTGCGGTACTTCTCGGCGTAGTCGAGGCCGTAGCCGACGACGAACTCGTTGGGGATGTCGAAGCCGACGTACTTGACGGGGATGTCGACCTTGACGACGTCGGGCTTGCGCAGCAGCGTGCAGATCTCGACCGACGCCGGCTTGCGCGACTCGAGGTTGGACTTGATCCACGACAGCGTCAGGCCGGAGTCGATGATGTCCTCGACGATGAGCACGTGGCGGCCGCTGATGTCGGTGTCGAGGTCCTTGAGGATCCGGACGACACCCGAGGACTTCGTGCCGGAGCCGTAGGACGAGACCGCCATCCAGTCCATCGGCGCGGTGCCGGGCAGGGCACGCATGAGGTCGGCCATGACGACGACGGCACCCTTGAGGACACCGACGAGGAGGAACTCCTTGCCCTCGTAGTCCTTCCAGATGTCGGCGGCGAGCTCGGAGAGGCGGGTCTGGATCTGCTCCTCGGTGAACAGGACCTTGGCCAGGTCATCTCCCATGTGCTCGTGGTCCACGAAGGCTCCTCAGTGCGATGCGGGGTGGTGCAGGGTCGTGCGGGGCGGGTCCATTCAACCGCACCGGGACGGGCGCCGTCCCCGCCGGGGAGGCGGCCCGGGAAGGGCCGGGAAGGGCCGGGAAGCGCCGGGCGGTACCGGGCGGCACCGGGCGGCGCCGTCGCGCTCACGCGTTGGCGGTCTGGCGCAGGGGGCTGAAGACGATGGCACCACCGGTGCGGGCGACGGCGATGCCGCCGGGCACGTGGAGCGGGCCCTGTCCGTGCCACGACGTCAGGAGCGCGTCGAGCGACTCGACGTGCGCGGCGCTGACGTCGGCGAGCGGTGCGCCCGCCTCGGCGGCCAGCAGCCGCCAGACACGGGTGCGGATCGCCCGGGGCAGCGCGGCGAGCGCGTCGAGGTCGACACCGTCGCCGGCCGGGCCGGTCGGCAGGTCGGCGCGGGCCCGGACGGCCAGGCTCTCGAGGTAGTCGGCGTCCTCGCGCAGCAGGTCGGCGCTGCGCGCGAGCGCCGCGCCGAAGCCGGGGCCCAGGTCGGACTCGAGGGTGGCGAGCAGCCTGCGGGCGCGGACCCGCCGGAACGAGTCGTCGCTGTTGTGGGGGTCGTCCCAGGGGTTGATGCCGTAGGCCGCGCAGGCGGCCAGGGTGGTCGCGCGCGGCAGGCCCAGGAGGGGACGCACGAAGCGATCCCGGCGCACCGGCATACCGCTGAGCGACCGCGCACCCGACCCACGGGACAGGCCGAGCAGCACCTGCTCGGCCTGGTCGTCGCGGGTGTGGCCGATGAGCACCACGGCGGCACCGACGCGGTCGGCGGCCCGCTCGATGGCGGCGTAGCGGGCCGCGCGGGCGTCGGCCTCGAGCCCGGCGCCGCTGGTGCGCACGTCGGCGCGGACGACGTCGACGGGGTCGAGTCCCATCTCGCGGCACACGGCCGCGGCGTCCTCGGCCACCTCGGCGGAGCGCTCCTGCAGACCGTGGTCGACGACGACGGCGCCACCTCGCACGCCGGAGCGCGGCGCCTCGAAGGCGAGCGCGGCTGCGAGCGCCACGGAGTCGGGACCGCCCGAGCAGGCGACGAGGACGACACTGCCCTCGGGCACGTCGGCGAGGTGCTCACGCACCGCGAGGCGGGTGGCGGCGACGGCGGGGTCGGGACCGGGCATCTCTGCGGGACCTCGCATCGCTCAGCCGTGGACCCGACGCACCCAGGCGTCCGGCTTGAGGATCTCGGCGGCGTGCGGGAGGGTCTCGGGCGAGGTCCACACGGCGTTGAAGCCGTCGCGGCCCACCTGGTCGGTGACGGCCCGGACGAAGACGGCGCCGTCGCGGTACTGGCGCATCTTGGCCTCGAGGCCGAGCAGCTTGCGCAGCAGGCGGTCGATGCCGACCGAGCTGTTGCGGCGCTCGTCGAACTTGCGGCGGATCTCGTCGACGCTGGGAATGACCCGCGGGCCGACCGCGTCCATGACGACGTCGGCGTGGCCCTCGAGCAGAGACATGACGGCGGTGAGCTCGGCGATCTGGGCCTTCTGCTCGGGTGTCGCGAAGAGCTGGCCGATGCCCTCGCCGGAGCTGAACACCTCGGGGAGGTTCTTCGTCAGCTGCTCGAACCGCTTGGAGAGGTCCTCCGGGGTGGGCGCGAGGTCGACGGCGAGCGCCTGGGTGCGGGACACCATGTGGTCGCGCAGCCACGGCACGGCCGTGAACTGCACGCGGTGGGTCTCCTCGTGCATGGCGACCCAGCGCCGGAAGTCCGTGGGATCGACCTGGAGGCGCCGCTCGGCCGCGACGATGTTGGGGGCGACGAGCAGCAGGCGCGGCGTGCCACCGGGGGCGAGGTCGTACTGGCCGAGCACCTTGCTCGAGAGGAACGCGAGCAGCCCGCCCATCTCGGCGCCGGTGACCTTGCCACCGATCGCGGCGGCCGTGGCGTTCGTCGACGACTTCTTCGTCGCGTTGAGCTTGTCGACGACGGGGTCGAGCATCGACCTGAACGAGTCGACGTTGGCGCTGATCCAGCCGGCGCGGTCGACGACGAGGGGCGCGGGCGCGTCGGCCGGTGCCGTCAGGGCGCTCGTCTCGGCGACGGGTCCGACGGCGGAGGCGGCGGCCGCGCGCAGGTCGGCGACGATGGCCGCGGCCTCGTCGCTCGAGACCTGGGGGCCGGGGTTGACGATGGCCCGTCCGGTCCGCTTGGCGAACTCGTAGTCGACGGACGCGACCGGTGCCCCACCCCCCGGACGGTCGGGACGGTTGGCGTCCACAGGGGTCGGGAGGGTCGTGTCGGTCATGCCAGCCCTTTCGGTGCCGTGACGGTGTCGACGTCGCGCGAGGTGTCTGGGTGGCCCAGCCGGCCACACGGAGAGGTCACGACCACGGTCGCGCACCAGGACCCCGAGCGGCCCACCGGCCCGTCAGCGGCACCCGCACGAGGCGATCGCCGCTACAAAACGGTCCAACGCCGCTCGCGCGTCGTTGGTTCCCACTCCGGCGACCATACCCACGAAGACGAGGAGCCGACCGTCGTCGTCGACGACGCTCCCGGCCAGGGCGTTGGCCCCGGTCAGGGTGCCGGTCTTGGCGCGTGCGCGGCCCGCCGCGTCGTGGTCGGCCCCGGTGAACCGGTCGGCCAGGGTGCCGGTCAGGCCACCGATCGGCAGGCCGTCGAGAGCACGCCGGAGCACCGCGTGCTTCCCGTCGTAGCCGAGCACGAGCACGTCGGACAGGAGGGAGGCGCGGACGCGGTTCTCGCGGGACAGGCCGCTCGCGTCGGAGAGCGTCACGCCCGTCGTGTCGAGGCCGAGCGCCGCCACCTGCGACACCACCCACGAGCCGACCTCGGCGAAGTCGGTGCCGGCCCCCGAGCGGTAGGCCGCCTGGCGGGAGAGGATCTCGGTCAGCGCGTTGTCGCTGTCGGTGAGGGCGAGGGCGAGCTGCTCGCGCACGGGCGCGGACTCGACGCTGCCGAGGACGGAGCCGGGACCGCTCGCCGGCACCGTCGGTGTGGCAGCCGGGGTCGTCGGCGCCTGCGCGCCTGCCGTGGACGTGCCGCCTTCGGAGAGGGTCGCACCGTCGGACGGCGTCGCCGACGGCGCACCGGTGCCGGCGGGCGTCGGCATGGGCGAGCCGGGGACCCCCGGAGCCTGACCGCGCGCGGCGAGCGTCACGTCGACCCCGCGCGCCTCGAGCTGCCGGGCGAAGGCCGCGCGGGTGGAGGCGACGGGGTCGGCCGGGCCGGGCGACCCGCCGTGAGCCCGCTGGGTCGACAGCCCGAGCATCGCCACGGCGCCGGTGATGCCGGAGCTGCGGAATGTCGGGGCCCACGTCGGAGCCGTCGTCGGCCCGGCGGCATACGTCTCGTCGACGTAGAGCCTGACGCTGCCGGTGCCCCGGGCCTTGAGGGCCGAGGCCACCTGGTCGGCGAGGTCGCGCAGGCCGGCACGGCCCGCGACCGCGTCGGGGTCGCCCTTGCCCGGGTTGAGCAGGGAGTCGCCGCCGGCGACGAGGACGATCTGGTCGGGCTCGTCACCCTCGCGGACGACGGTGCGCAGCGTCTCGTCGGGAGCGAAGGTCTGGCCGACGGCCGCCGCCGAGAGCAGCTTCGTCGTCGAGGCCGGGATGCGCAGCTCGTCGCCGCCCTGGTCGAGCAGCACCTCGCCGGTCTGCCCGTCGCGCACGACGAGGGCCGAGTCGCCCAGCGCCGGCAGGGCCCGCACCGAGGCGAGTGCCTGCTCGATGCCCGCCGCCGACGGGGCGGCGGTGTCGCCGGCCAGCGACGGCAACGGCGGGGCGACGGAGGTCGCCATGGTGGGCTGCGGGACCGAGGGCAGCGTCCGCGTCGCGATCGTCTCGGTGGGCGGGGGCGGCGGCAGGGGCTGCACCGTCAGCGCACCGGGCGCCGCATCGGCGACGTCGAGGACGGCATACCCGAGCAGCACGGCGACGGCCGACCACACGGCAGCCATGCCGTAGGTGAGGCGGGGACCGCGTCGACCCGGCTGCGTCTCGTGCGCCATCGCGCGTCTCCCCCCGTCCGATCGTCCGTCGCTGTTTCGCGCAAGGACCGTCCTTGCTGCCACACTGTCGCGGACGATTCTGTCAGCCGCCGGCGAGTGCTTCGGCACCCGAGCCGCCACCCGAAGACCGTGAAGAAGGGGAAGACGTGGAGTTCGACGTCACCATCGAGATCCCGCGCGGACAGCGCAACAAGTACGAGGTCGACCACGAGACCGGTCGGATCCGCCTCGACCGCTACCTCTTCACGCCCATGGCCTACCCCGCCGACTACGGCTACATCGAGGATTCGCTCGGCGAGGACGGCGACCCCCTGGACGCCCTCGTGCTGCTGCCCGAGCCGCTCTTCCCCGGCGTCGTCGTCGAGGCCCGCCCGATCGGCGTCTTCCACATGACCGACGAGGCCGGCGGTGACGACAAGGTGCTGTGCGTGCCCGTCGACCCGCGCAACGTCGACATCAAGGACATCGGCGACGTCAACGAGTTCACGCTCAAGGAGATCCAGCACTTCTTCGAGCGCTACAAGGACCTCGAGCCAGGCAAGCACGTCGAGGGCTCCGACTGGGGCAACCGCGAGGCCGCCGAGAAGATCATCAGCGAGGCCATCGAGCGCGCCAAGGAGCAGGGCGTCTCGACGGCCCGCTGGGCGATGCCACAGGGGCACTGAGCCTCCCGCAACACCTGCCCGCAAGCGTCCGTATGCCGTGTGCCTGGCCCCCGCCACCCGTCCGGGTCGCGGGGGTCAGCCGTCTCCGGCGGCGGTGCGGCCTCAGGGCGGGGCTTGCAGGTGAGATGCGCGATGGACCGGCGTGCGGTGGGGTGATCACCCCACCGGACGCCGGTCCATCTGCTGTTCGATCTGCTGTTCGATCTGCCGGAGCCAGATCCGGTCAGCCGCCAGGTGCGCTCACTGGGCCTCGGCGCCGTCCGCGGTCGCGACGGCGACGGTCTCGCGGGTCGGCTCGACCGGTGCCACCACGCGTGCGGGGCGGGGCCGGAGCACGAACGCCGCGACGAGCAGCGCCACGAGGGTGAAGGCCGCCGACGTGAGGAACGCCGGCTCGACGCCCGGAACGAACTGGCCGGGAACCGCCTGCGAGGCGTAGACGCTGACGATGGCCGCGAGGCCCACGGCGCCACCGAGCTGCTGCGCGGTCTGGAGCAGGCCCGACACGGTGCCGGCCTGGGCGCGGTCGACGCCGCCGAGCACGACGACCGTGACCGGCATGAAGACGAGCGCGGCCGAGACGCCGTTGAGCACCAGTGCGCCGAGGAGGTGGGCGGCATACGTGCTCGTCGTCGACATCGTGCTCAGCCACACGAAGCTCGCCGTGAGGCCCAGCGTGCCCACGAGGAGCATCGGCCGCGGACCGACCTTCGCGACGAGGCGAGCGCTGACCCGAGAGGTCGCGAAGATCGCGAGGCTGAGCGGGAGGAACGCGGCGCCGGTGGCGACCGGGCTGAAGCCGAGGACGCGCTGGAGGTACTGCGTCACGAGGAAGAACGTCGAGAACTGCGCGCCGACGACGAGCGCCATGAGCACGAGCGCGCCACCGCGGGTGCGGTTGCGGACGAGCGCGAGCGGCAGCAGCGGGTGGGTGACCCGACCTTCGGTGCGCACGAAGAGCGCGATCAGGAGCGCGCCGACGACGAACGAGCCGATCGTCACGGGCGAGGCCCAGCCGCGGTCGGCGGCGCTGATGAAGCCGTGCACGACCGAGACGGACCCGAGGGTGGCGGTGATCGCGCCGACCACGTCGAAGCGGCCACGGATCCTCGGCGTCTCGGTCACGTAGCGGCGCGCGAGGACGAGCACGACGGCCCCGATCGGGACGTTGACGAAGAGCGTCCAGTGCCAGCTGACGTAGTCGGTGAGGATGCCACCGAGGAGCAGGCCGATGGACGCGCCGGCGGACGACACGGCCGTGAAGAGCGCGAGCCCGCGGTTGCGCGCGGCCTCGTTCGGGGCGCTCGTCGTGACGAGCGCGAGGACGCTCGGTGCGGCGAACGCCGCGCCGACGCCCTGGAGGGTGCGCGCGGCGATGAGCCATGCGGGGGATGTGGCGAGGCCACCGAGCAGGCTCGCGACGGTGAAGATCGCCAGGCCGATCTCGAAGATGCGCAGCCGCCCGAAGACGTCGCCGAGGCGCCCGCCCAGGAGCAGCAGCCCGCCGAAGGCGAGGGTGTACGCGTTGAGCACCCAGGACAGGCCCGCGGGCGTGAACCCGAGGTCGGCCTGGATGTGCGGGAGCGCGACGTTCACGACGGTCGCGTCGAGCACGAGCATGAGCTGGGCGACGAGGACGACGCCGAGCCCGATGGCGCCGCGGCGGGCGGCCCGGGCGGCCCGCTCGTTGCTCTGCGCCGGTGACGCCGGCTGTCGGGTGGTGGGTGACGCGGTGGTGCTGGTCGACATCTCTGACCTCAGGATTCGTGGTAGCGGGACGGGTGGCGCGAGCTCTCGTCGGTGAGCGGGTCGCGAGCCATGGGAGTGAAGGAGGTGGCGCGGGCGCGGCGGACACGACCGCCGTCGGTCGCGGCGCCCTGCGTGCCGTGCGTGCCCTCGGTGCCGTGCGTGCCGTGCGTGCCCCGGGGGACGAGGGGGGCACGGTGCGTCGTGGCGAGGTGCGACAGGTGGACGCGGCGGGCCTGTCGGGTGGGCTGGATCGTGGTGGTCATGGGTGCCGGACTCCTCTGTGACGACGATCGGCGCTACGATTAGCGGAGAACCACTCCGGTTCTGCCTGACCCACAATACGGAGACTGTCTCCGTTTTAGCAAGGGAGATTCCTCGTGAAGCCTGCCGAAGCTGGCAGCGCGACGCTCGAAGCGTCGCCGGGATCTGTTGCCACCCAAGGGGATTCGGCTGACGGACCGGCTCAGGAGGGCCCCGAGAAATTGCCTCGCCCGATGCGCGCAGACGCCAGGCGCAACTACGACAAGATCCTTGCGACCGCCCGCATCGTCTTCACCGAGCGCGGCACCGACTCCTCGCTCGACGAGATCGCCAAGCGGGCCGGGGTCGGCCCGGGCACGCTCTACCGCCACTTCCCCACCCGCGAGGCCCTCGTCGACGCCCTCATGCAGGACTGGACCGACCGCGTGTCCGCCGACGCCGACGCGGCGATCGCCACCGGCCTGCCTGCCCGCGAGATGCTGCTGGGCTGGTTCGAGCACTTCATCGACCACATCACCCTGCACCGCGGTGCGGCGAGCAAGATCTGCGCCGCCATGGACGACCCCGCGTCGCCGATGTACCGCAAGTGCCGCGTCATGGGCGACGCCAACCGCCGCGTCATCGACCACCTCGACGAGAGCGGCGACCTGCGCCCCGGCGTCGACGCCGCCAACGTCATGCGTCTCGTCAGCGGTGTCGCGAGCGTCGCCGACACGAGCCACGCCGACCTCGACGTCCGGCCCATGCTCGAGGTCGTCGTCGACGGGATTGTTCGCGCCTGACCCGTGGTTGCAGGGGCATGACCGTCGACCTGCGCATCTTCACCGAGCCCCAACAGGGCGCCACCTACGACGACCTGCTCGCCGTGGCCCGTGCCGCCGAGGCGCTCGGCTTCAGCGGCTTCTTCCGCTCCGACCACTACCTCGCCATGGGCGGCGACGGAGGGGCCGGCCCGACCGACGCCTGGACGACGCTCGCCGGCCTGGCGCGGGAGACGTCGACGATCCGGCTCGGCACGCTCGTCACCTCCGCGACCTTCCGCCTCCCCGGCCCGCTCGCCATCCAGGTCGCCGGCGTCGACCGGATGAGCGGTGGACGCGTCGAGCTGGGACTCGGCGCCGGGTGGTTCGAGGCCGAGCACACGGCATACGGCATCCCCTTCCCGCCGCTCGGCGAGCGCTTCGACCGACTCGAGGAGCAGCTCGCGGTCATCACCGGACTCTGGGCTACCGAGCCCGGGAAGACGTTCAGCCACAATGGAACCCACTATCCCGTCGTCGACTCCCCCGCCCTCGCCAAGCCCACCCAGGACGGTGGCGTGCCGATCATCATCGGCGGCGGCGGGAAGCGCCGCACGCCCGCGCTGGCCGCGAGGTATGCCGCCGAGTTCAACGCGCCGTTCGTGTCGGCCACCGAGGCCGGCCGGCTCTTCGAGCGGGTACGCGCGGTGGCGTGCGATGCGGGTCGGGAGCCCGGGGCACTGACGTGCTCCGCGGCCCAGGTCGTCTGCGTCGGTGGGGACGAGGCGACCCTGCGGCGGCGTGCCGACGCCATCGGGCGTGACCTCGACGAGCTGCGCGCGAACGGCCTGGCCGGCTCGCCCGACGAGGTCGCGACGAAGATCGCGACGTTCGAGGCCGCCGGCGCCCAGCGCCTCTACCTCCAGGTCCTCGACCTCACCGACCTCGACCACCTCGCCGACATCGCGGACGCCGCCCTCGAGTGAGCGCCCCGCCGCCACACGAGTGAGCGCCCCACCCCACCTGTCACACGAGGGCCGGCTTGATATGCATAGGTTGTCTATGTAAATTGGCGCTAGTGACCGAACCGACCACCCTGGGCAACGACCTGCTGCGCTCGGCCGCGCGACTCTCGCGCTGGGCCAGCCGGCACGCGTCGTTCGACGTGCCCTTCGCGCAGGCCCGGCTGCTCGCCCTGCTGGACGAGCTGGGCCCCTCCCGCGTCAGCGCCCTGGCGGCCGCCGATCACAGCAGCCAGCCGACGATCACCACCCAGCTCCAGCGCCTCGCGGCGTCGGGATGGGTGCGCCGCGCGTCCGACCCCGACGACGCGCGCGCCACGGTGATCTCCCTCACCGACGAGGGCCACGCCGCGCTCGAGAGCGTGCGCCGAGCCCGACTGGCCGTCCTGTCCCCCGCCCTCGACCAGCTCGACGGACCCGCGCTCGAGCGCGTCCGGGTCGCTATCGACGTCATGGACGAGCTGCTCGCCGCCGCGGCGGACGGCCCTGCCCCGCACCCCACCCGAAAGGACGGATGACCACCACCATGTGGCGCCAACCCAAGACCGTCTGGTCGATCGCCTTCGCCTGCGTGATCTCCTTCATGGGCATCGGCCTCGTCGACCCCATCCTCAAGCCGATCGCCGACGAGCTCGGTGCGGGCCCCTCGCAGGTCTCGCTCCTCTTCACGAGCTACCTCGCCGTCATGGGCATCGCGATGCTCGGCACCGGCTGGGTGAGCAGCCGCGTCGGCGCGAAGCGCACCCTGCTGCTCGGGCTGGCGCTCATCATCGTCGGCGCAGGCCTCGCCGGCAGCCAGGACACCGTGGGCGGCATCGTCGCCTTCCGCGCCCTGTGGGGCCTCGGCAACGCGCTCTTCATCGCGACGGCCCTGGCGACGATCGTCAACGCCGCCGCGGGCTCGGTGAAGCAGGCGATCATCCTCTACGAGGCCGCCCTCGGTGTCGGCATCGCCACCGGCCCGCTGCTCGGCGGCTGGCTCGGCGGCATCTCGTGGCGCTGGCCGTTCTACGGCGTGGCGGTCCTCATGGCCGTCGCCTTCGTCGCGACCCTGACGACCCTCCCGAAGACCCCGCCGGCCGAGAACCCGACCTCGATCACCGCGCCGCTGCGCGCCCTGGGACACCGAGGCCTGCTCACGGTGGGCATCACGGCACTGCTCTACAACTTCGGCTTCTTCACGCTGCTCGCCTTCACGCCGTTCCCGCTCGCGATGGGCGCCCACGAGATCGGTTTCATCTTCTTCGGCTGGGGCGTCCTGCTCGCCATCACGTCGGTCTTCGCGGCCCCGGTGATCCAGCGTCGCTTCGGCACGCTCGCCGGCATCGTCGGCGCCCTGCTCGGCTTCGCGGTCATCCTCGCCGCGATGGCGATCTGGACGGACGACAAGACGGTCCTCGTCGTCGGCGTCATCGTCTCCGGGGCCTTCCTGGGTGTGAACAACACCCTCATCACCGAGACGGTCATGAAGGTCTCCCCCGCCCCGCGCGGGGTCGCGTCGGCGGCGTACTCCTTCGTCCGCTTCAGCGGTGGTGCCGTGGCACCGTGGCTCGCGGGCAACCTCGGCGAGAAGTCGATCCACCTGCCCTTCTGGGTCGGCTCGGTCGCCGTCGTGCTCGCCGTCCTCGTGCTCCTCACGGCTCGCCGGATCATCAGCGCGCTCGACGAGGCGCCGGGGCACGGCGCCGAGGAGGTCACGTCGCGCACCGAGGCCGAGGCCCTCACCGTCGGCGACGCCTGACCGACCCCGACTCCCTCACCGAACGCGCCGTTCGGTGTCGAACTCACTGGTAGAACGCTGAGCTCGACACCGAACGCCGCGTTCGCGCGTCAGGTCAGCGGAGGAGGTCGTCGAGGCCGGTGGTGCCGCGCCGGCGGCGGCCGCCGCGGATGTCGTAGGACTCGAGGAGCAGCTCGGCCAGCTCACTACGGTCGAGGCGGTCGAGCCGCGCCCACATCGTGACGCGGTAGCGGAACGTGTCGATGCGCACGAACGTGTCGCGCCGGTCGGCGAGCGCCGGCTCGGTGTCCATCTCGCCCGTCCACACCTGGACGAGCTCGCGCCCGTCGTCGTCCCACCGCAGACGAGCGAAGGTATGCCGTCCGGCGTGCCAGGCGGGAGACCCCTCGTGGGCGACCCTGGCCTCGGCGCCGGGCAGCCGCCCGGCCAGCTCGTCCACGTCGGCCCACGTCGTCGCCATCGCGCCTCCCTCCCGAGCAGGCTAGACCTGACCCGGCCCCAGGTGGCCTCTCGACGGGTCCGCACCGACAGGACGTGGCCTCTCGACGGTTGGGGGGCGGGGGGTCAGTGGAAGGTGACGGACCGGCCGGCCTGCATGGCGGCGTACGCGGCGGGGTCGGCCTCGAGGGCTGCGCGCCGGGCCTTGTGGCGGTAGCGCAGGATCTGCACGATCCCGAGCGCCCACACGGGGTACTGCACCGTCATCGCGGCCCGGAACGAGTCGACGTCCCACGTCGACGGGCCGCCCGGCGCCACCCGGTCGAGCACGACACCGACGAGCGCGACCGCGGTCAGCGTCGCGATGAACCCACCGGTGTTGACGATGCCCGAGGCGCTGCCGATGCGGGTCGGCGGGTTGAAGGTGCGGGCCAGGTCGAAGCCGATCATCGAGCCGGGTCCGCCGATGGCGATGAGCACGACGAGGACGACGAGCATCCACAGCGGCGCCCGCCCCGGCCAGAGCAGCACGAGCGTCCACGCGGCGATCGCTGCGGCCACGATCCACAGCACGAGGGTGCTGCGCGAGAAGGGGTAGCGCATCGTCAACGTGCCGATGACAGGGCTGGAGACGACCGTCGTGACCACCATGACCATGAGCATGATGCTGGCCGTGGACGACGAGAGCCCTTGTCCGGCAACGAGGAACGGGAACCCCCACAGCATCGTGAACATGTTGGCGGCGAACTGCGACGTGAAGTGCGACCACAGCCCGAGCCGGGTGCCCGGCACGAGCCACGCCGCGCGGAGGGTGCGCGCGATCGCCCGCAGCTTCAGCTCGTCCCGGTGGTGGTCGACGTAGGGGCTGTCCTTGACGACGACGACGAGCGCGACCCCGGTGAGCGCGCCGACGGAGGCCGCGGCGGCATACGACGGGGTCCACCCGAAGTGGTGGAGCGCGGCCGCGAGCGGTCCGGCCGCGACGAGCGCCCCGAGCTGCCCGAGCACGCCGGTCAGCTGCGTCACCATCGGCGTGCGCCGCGGCGAGAACCACAGTGCGACGAGGCGCAGCACCGAGATGAAGACCATGGCGTCGCCCATGCCGAGCAGCACACGGCACAGCAGGGCGGCCGGGAAGGACTCGACGAACGCGAAGCCGAACTGCGCGACGGTGAGCAGCGTCAGGCCGACCCCGAGCATCCGCTTGCTGCCGTAGCGGTCGAGCAGCCCCCCGACGGGCAGCTGCATCGCCGCGTAGACGAGGACCTGGAGGATCGTGAAGGTCGACAGCTGCGAGCTGCTGATGCCGAAGCGCTCGGCGGCCTCGAGCCCGGCGACACCCAGGGAGGTGCGGTGGAAGACGGCGAGGACGTAGACCGAGATGGCCGCCGCCCACACCGCCCACGCGCGGTGGCCGTCGAGCGGGTAGCGCTGCCCGGGATGGGTCGAGCTCGTCATCCGGTAGCCGGCTCCTCAGTTGGCGCCGGTCATCGGAATGCTCTTCGCGGGGGCCTTGGGCACGCAGTCGACGATCGCCTTGGCGACGGTCTTGCTCATGTCGGGCTGGAAGACGCTCGGGATGATGTAGTTCGGGTTGAGCTGCTCGTCGGTGACGACGGACGCGATGGCGTCGGCCGCCTTGATGAGCATCTCGGTCGTGACGTCGGTCGCACGCGCGTCGAGCAGACCGCGGAACACCCCGGGGAACGCGAGGACGTTGTTGATCTGGTTCGGGTAGTCGCTGCGGCCCGACGCGACGACAGTCGCGCGCTGCGTCGCCTCGTAGATGTCGACCTCGGGGTCGGGGTTGGCGAGCGCGAAGACGATGCGCTGGTCGGCCATCTCGTTGATCCACTCGGGCGCGAGGATGTGCGGTGCACTGACGCCGATGAAGACGTCGGCGCCCTGGAGGCCGTCGCGCAAGGTGCCGGTCAGGCCGCGGGGGTTGGTCTTCTCGGCGAGGTCGCGCCACGCCGGTGTCAGCGATTCGTCGTCCCGGTTGAGCAGGCCGGGGCGGTCGGAGACGGTGACGTCGATGGCGCCGGCAGCCAGCAGCAGCTGGACGATCGCCGAACCGGCTGCACCGCCGCCGGAGACGACGATGCGGGCGTCGGGCAGCTTCTTGTCGATGCAGCGCAGGGCGTTCTTCAGCGCGGCGAGCACGACGATGGCCGTGCCGTGCTGGTCGTCGTGGAAGACCGGGATCGAGAGGCGCTCGCGCAGCTTGGCCTCGATCTCGAAGCAGCGGGGCGCGGCGATGTCCTCGAGGTTGATGCCGCCGAAGCCAGGTGCGATGAGCTCGACGGTGCGCACGATCTCGTCGACGTCGGTGGTGTCGATGCAGATCGGCCACGCGTCGATGTCGGCGAACCGCTTGAAGAGCGCGGCCTTGCCCTCCATGACGGGCAGCGCCGCCATCGGGCCGATGTTGCCGAGCCCGAGCACCGCCGAGCCGTCCGTGACGACGGCGACCGAGTTGCCCTTGATCGTCAGCTTCGGGACGTCCTCCGGGTGGTCGGCGAGGGCCTGGCTCACGCGACCGACGCCGGGCGTGTAGGCCATGGCGAGGTCCTGGCGGTTGCGCAGGTTGACCTTGGACTCGACAGAGATCTTGCCGCCGAGGTGCAACAGGAAGACACGGTCGGAGACCCGGTGGACGTGGACGCCCTCGAGGGTCTCGACGGCCTCCACGACCTCGGTCGAGTGCTCGGCGTTGCTCGCGGAGCAGGTGAGGTCGATGACGAGGCGGTCGGGGTGCGAGTCGACGATGTCGAGCGCCGTCGTGATGCCGCCGCTCTCGGCGACCTTGACCGCGAGGGCCCCGATGACCGCCGGGTCGGTGCCGGCGTGGATCCGCATCGTGATCGAGTAGGAGGCGGTGGTGGCGCGGGCACGTTGGATCGACTCAGTCACGCGCCCCATCGTCCCACGACCTGGACGAGGCCCCGGACCTCGTCCGAAGACCGATCAGTAACCTTTGTCCGCCACCGGCCACCGCGGGCGTATGCCGTCCCGCCGCCTCCCGCTCGACGCCACCGAGCGTTCGCCCGCGTTCCGCCACGGAGGCGAGCACCCGGCATACGACAATGGGCCGGTGACGACATCCGGGGCGACGGAGGGCACGAGGCAGCGGGCGACCCTGACCCGGCCCGACGGACTGACCGGTGCCGAGGTGGCCGAGCGCGTCTCGCGCGGCGCCGTCAACCGGCTGACCGAGCGGACGTCGCGCTCCATCGGCGAGATCGTGCGCGCCAACGTGCTGACGCGCTTCAACGCGATCCTCGGCGCGCTCTTCGTCCTCGTCATGGTGACGGGGTCGTTCGCCGACGGGCTCTTCGGGATCGTCCTCGTCGTCAACTCCGCCATCGGCATCGTGCAGGAGTACCTCGCCAAGCGGAAGCTCGACCGGTTGGCCCTGCTCAACGCCCCGACGACGCGCGTCGTGCGCGACGGCGAGGTGCGCGTCGTACCGACGACCGACGTCGTGCAGGACGACCTCATCGAGCTGCGCACCGGCGACGAGGTCCCCGCCGACGGCACGCTCATCGCGAGCGCCGGTCTCGAGCTCAACGAGGCGAACCTCACCGGCGAGTCCGACCCCGTGCCGCACGGCGAGGGCGACGACATCATGTCGGGTACGAGCGTCGTCGCAGGGTCGGGCCGCTACCACGCGAGCCAGGTCGGGGCCGACGCCTACGTCAACCGGATCGCTGCCGACGCACGGAAGTTCACGCGCACGCGCTCGGAGATCCAGGACTCGATCAACACCCTGCTGACCTACATCACGTGGGTCATCGTCGGCGCCCTGCCGATCGCGATCTGGTCGCAGTGGCAGACCGTCGGCGACCAGGGCTGGCGCGAGGTCGTCATCCGGTCGGCGGCGGGCGTCGTCGGCCTCGTGCCCGAGGGCCTCGTGCTCCTCACGTCGGTGGCCTTCCTCCTGTCGGCCGTGCAGCTGACCCGTCGCAGCGTCCTCGTGCAGCAGCTCCCGGCCGTCGAGGGCCTGGCCCGCGTCGACGTCGTGTGCCTCGACAAGACGGGGACGCTGACCGCAGGCGAGATCGTGTTCGAGCACGCGCACACCCTCGACGGGCAGGATGCCGACGAGATCCGTTGCGCCCTGGGCGCGCTCGCCGACGACCCGAACGCCAACGGCACCCTGACGGCGGTCGGCGCGGTCGTCGCACCGCCGGGGTGGGAGCGCACGCAGACGATCCCGTTCAGCTCCTCGCGCAAGTGGAGCGCGGCCTGCTTCGCGGAGCACTCGACGTGGGTGCTCGGTGCGCCCGAGGTCCTGCTCGCCGCCGACCCGCAGCCGTCCCCCACGGCGGTGATCGAGGCGATCCGGGCGCAGGTGGCCGAGCTCGCCGACTCCGGACGCCGGGTCGTGCTGCTCGCCCGCAGCGAGGAGCACGTCACCGAGGCGACGCTGCCGGCCGACCTCACCCCGGCCGCCCTCGTGACGCTCACCGAGCAGGTGCGCCCGGACGCGCGGGAGACGCTCGCCTACTTCGCCGCGCAGGACGTCGCCATCAAGGTCGTCTCGGGCGACAACCCCGTGACCGTCGCCGCCGTCGCCCGCACCGTCGGGCTCGACGTCGGCGAGCCGGTCGACGCCCGCACGCTCCCGGACGACCAGGACGCGCTGCGTCAGGCCCTCGCCACGCACACGGTCTTCGGACGCGTCACCCCCGAGCAGAAGCGCGCCTTCGTCCACGCCCTGCAGGCCGACGGCCACATCGTCGCGATGACCGGCGACGGCGTCAACGACGCGCTCGCCCTCAAGGACGCCGACATCGGGGTCGCCATGGGCAACGGCGCGCAGGCCACCAAGGCCGTCGCCGAGCTCGTCCTGCTCGATGGGCGGTTCTCGCACCTGCCCGACGTGCTCGCCGAAGGGCGCCGCGTCATCGGCAACGTCGAGCGGGTCGCCAACCTCTTCGTCGCCAAGAACGCGATGAGCCTCGTCGCGATCCTCGCCGCCGCGCTGACCGCCGTGCCCTTCCCGTTCCTGCCGCGGCACCTGACGCTCGTGTCGGCCGTGACGATCGGCATCCCGGCGTTCTTCCTCGCGCTCGGGCCCAACAAGCGCCGCTACCTCGCCGGCTTCCTCGGGCGCATCCTGCGCTTCGCCGTGCCGTCGGGCGCCGTCGCGGGCCTCGCCGTCATCACCTCCTACCTGCTCGCCGGCAGCCGCTACGGCGTGCCGCCCGATGAGTTCGCGACCCGCTGCGCCGTCGACGCGGGGGCCAAGACCGTCGCCGACGTCGCGTGCTGGCAGCCCGGCAGCGGCGCGACGATCACGCTGCTCACCGTCTTCTTCTGGATCCTCGTCGTCCTCTCACGGCCCTTCCGGCTCTGGAAGGCCGCCCTCGTCGCCACCATGGTCGGGCTCGCGACGACGGCCTTCCTCTGGCCGTTCGCCGCCCAGTTCTTCAACCTCGACGCACCCCTCCCGCTCGTGTGGCAGTCGCTCGCGGTCGGGGCAGTGGGCGCCGCCCTCGTCGAGGCGATCTACCGGCTCTCGCCCTCGGTCCGCGGCGCCCACCACCTCCGCGACTGACGATGCCTGACGACGCCTGACGACGCTGGACGACACGTGACGACACGTGACGACACGGACGGCGCGTGACGACACGGACGGCGCGTGACGACACGGACCCCGCCTGACGACACGGTCGCTCCCGGCGGGGCCGTCGGCGTTGACCGGGCCGTGGCTCGCGACGCCCTACACTGGAGGTGCACAGGGATCTGGCGTGACCTGTTGGGCGGGTAGGCACGCACCGCTGTCGCGCACCCCGCGACCAGATCCGGAGCGTCCCTCGTGTCACCCATCGACTCGTACCGTCACCTCTTCGGCCTCACCGGCCGGACCTACATCGTCGTCGCCTTCCTGGCCCGCATGCCGCTCGCGATGAGCCAGCTCGGCACCCTCCTGCTCGTGTCGACCGCCACCGGGAGCTACGGCGCCGGCGGATTCTGCGCCGGCGCGCTCGCCGTGGCCAACGCCGTCGGAGCGCCCTTCTGGGGCGCCCGCGCCGACCGGCTCGGCCAGCGCCGGGTCGTCGCCCTCCAGTCCCTCGCCGGGGCCGCTGGCCTGGTCGGCATCCTCCTCGTGGTCGACGCCGGGCTCCCGTGGGGCGTGGCTGCCGTCGCGAGCGCGGTCGCGGGACTCCTCCTGCCGCAGATCGGCCCGCTGGCCCGCGTGCGCTGGCGCCCGATCACAGCCGACACCGGGTCGCGTCAGCACCGCCTCGTCGACGCCGCCTTCTCCTACGAGGGCGCGGCCGACGAGGCCTCCTTCGTCCTCGGACCGGCGCTCGTCGGACTCGGCGTCTCGGTCGCCAGCCCGACGGCTGCCCTGGCTCTCGCCGCCGCCGGCCTCGCGGTCTTCGGCACGTGGTTCGCCCTGCACGAGACCGCGGCCGTCACGCACGCCGCGACGTCGAGGGCCACCGGCGCCGTCGGACGGCTCCTGACCCCCGCCCTCGTCGTCCTGTGCGCCGCGCAGCTGCTCGTCGGCGCGGTCTTCGGCTCGGTCCAGACCGGCACGTCGGTCCTCGCGACGAACGCGGGCTCTCCCGGCCTCACCGGCTACTTCCACGCCCTGCTCGGGGTCGGCAGCGTCATCGCGGGTCTCGCCGTCGCGGGGCTGCCGGCACGGTTCGCGCTGTCGGCTCGGCTGCGGTGGTTCGCGGTCGGCCTGCTCGCCCTCTCGGCCCCGCTGCTCCTCGTCGGGTCGCTGACCGCGCTCGTCCCCGTCCTGCTCGTGCTCGGCCTCACCGTCGCGCCCTACATGATCACGACGTTCACGCTGGGCGAGCGCGTCACGCCGCCGTCGCGCACGGGTGCCGCGATGACCGCGCTCGCCGCGGCCACCGGGCTCGGCTACGCGCTCGGCGCCGCTCTCGCCGGCCGCCTGGCCGACTGGGGCGGACACACGCCTGCGTATGCCGTCACGGTCGGCGCCGGGGCCGCCGCGGTCCTCGTGTCGTGGGGCTCCCGCCGGGTTCTCGAGCGGGCTCAGTCCCATCGGTCGCACCAGCCCGAGCCCGCCGCGACCTCCTGAGCCGAGACTGGCGGGTGCGCGGTCGCACCACGAGTGCGGGCTCGACCCAGCAGTGCGCGGTGCGCCGCGCACCTGGAAACTGAGCGCACACCTCTGGCACGACCGCGCACGTCCCACCACCCCGGCGCCGCGGCCCCCAAACGACGCGAACCAGCCCCCGAACCCGACCACGTCGGCGCCGCGGCCCCAGAACGGAGCCGCGCGTCAGCGGTCGAGGCGGAGGCGCATCGCGGACCAGGCGGTCGGGGCGAATCCGAGCTCCTCGTAGAGCCCCGCCCCCTCCCCCGTCGCGAAGAGCTCGACGACGGTGGCGGCCGTCTCGTCACGCAGCCAGTCGAGGACACCGACGACGCAGGCCCGGGCCAGCCCCCGTCGGCGAGCCCGGGGCTGGGTCGCCACGTTGTTGACGAGGCCCCAGACGCCGTTCGGGTTGACCGGCGACGGGGTCTCGAAGCGCAGCCCGCCCATGGCCCCGGCCACGACCTGCCCATCCGCGTCCACGGCGACGACGACGCAGGCCCGGCCCCCGTCGAGCTCCCGTTCGAACCACGCGGTGGCCGCCTCCCGCCAGCCCGGGTCGTCGACGCCGCGCACGCCCATCGCCGAGAACATCAGGGCCCGCAGCTCGACGACGGCGGCGGCGTCGGCGGCGGTCGCCCGCCGCGTCGTCCACGCGCTCATCGGAACCCGCCCGCGGTGAAGGCGGGTGCCAGTGGCACGTCGGCGGCGGCATACGTCGTCTCGACGGCACGGGCCAGTCGTCGCGCGACCTCGGCGAGCTCCGGCAGGGCGCGTCCGCCGGCGGCGGTGCGCATGAAGCGCAGCACGCGGTCGGGCATGCGCGGCATCGGCTTGACCGGGTTGACCCGCTGGGGCTCGCCGGCGACGAGCGGGCCGAGGCACCAGCTGCCCGCCAGCCAGGCCCACCCCTCTGTCGCGAGGTCGAGGTCGTGGTCGAAGTCGGCGCCGCGCACGTCGGGCCACTGGACCGCCACCGCGTCGCGCCATTCCTCGAGGGCCGTCCGCGCGGCGGCCTCCTCGAGCGACCAGGCGCACCAGCACGTCGGCCACGGCACGCTCAGGTAGGCGGCGTCCCACGCGATCGGGCGCCACAGCGCGAACTCGAAGTCGAGCAGGACCAGCCCAGCATCCCCGACGAGGTTGTTGTCGGGGCACATGTCCGCGGCCGAGAGGCTGCTCGCGTCGACGCGGAAGCGCGAGGGCAGGGCGGCGAGCACGTCGAAGGTGCCTTCGGGGACGGCCACACCAAGGGCTGCGGCCAGCCGGGTCCACTCGGAGGCCGCGTGGGCGAGCTGACCGGGGAGGTAGTCGACGTCGATCGGCTCCGCCGAGCGGGCCCGGACGCCGGCCTCGAACCCGTCTCGCACGTGGTGCCCGGCCAGGTGCAGCCCGGCCACCGCCGCGGCCCACCCGGTGAGCGTGGTGGCGGCGAGCCCGGCGTCCGCGCCGAGCAGGGCGTCGGCGAGGTGGGTGCCGTCGCCGAGGTCTCCCATGACGACGAGGCGCGGGTCGTCGGACTCCGCCACGAGGGTGGGCGTCTGCGCGACGCCCGCCAGCGCCTCGAGGGCCGAGGCCTCCCTCGCATACGCCTCCCGTCCCTGGTGGCTGAGGTAGCGCTTCACCACGAACGAACGGTGGGAGGCGTCGGCGGCGTTGGCGGCGCGGACGACGAGGGTGCGGCGGCTGCCCGGGAAGGGCTCACCGATCGCCCGCAGTCGGGCGCCGACGAGGCCGGAGGCCACCTCGAGCGTCTCGGCCAGGACGTCCGGGCTCAGCTCCCGCAGGGTCGCGCTCACCGGGTCACTGTGCCAGACCCACCGTCCCCGGAGCGCGAGGAGGGGCCGGCCCCGTGTCTCCGCTGCCGGCGGGGCACAAAACCCCCATTAAGGATCATTACGAAACTTCTGCACATAATCTTGCCGAAAACGCATACAAGGGTCGACAGCTTCATTACTGTCACACCTGTAACACCCCCACGGCTGGCACGCACCCCCCCATCCGCACCAGCCTCGAAGGAGCCCGTCCTGCGCGCAGGTGGGCTCCTTCGTCATTCCCGGGCGTATGCCGTCACCGTCCTCCGCGGGTGAGATCCCCGCGCTGCCGGGGTACGGCGGCCCCGCCTCCTGCGACGAACGCAGGTGACGGGGCGTAGAGCCGTCCTGTCCCCGCGGTTGGGGGGCCCGAACCCTCCGCACGCATCAGGCGCGAGAGCCGTCGTTCCGTCGCGAGGCAGCGGCCAACGTGCGAGGACACGTCACGTCAGGCCGTGACTCGCGCGGGCCGGTATCGCAGGGCGACCGCCCCCGACCGGAACTCATGGCGATCCACGAGCTCGAGCTGGATGCGCTCGCGCAGACCGGCGAGCAACGTCGGCCCGTGTCCGGCAAGGACCGGCTGCACCAGGAACACGTACTCGTCGATCAGTCCCAGATCTGCCAACGCCAGGGGAAGCGTCACGCCACCCACGAACAGGCCCTCGCCCGGCTCCTGCTTGAGCCGCTGCACCGCTTGCCCCACATCGCCTCGCACCAGCTCGGCATTCCAGTCGACCCCGCTCAGCGTGCTCGACACGACGTACTTCTTCGTCCGGTCGATGGCCTCGGCGAACGGGATCTCCCACTCATCCATCCAGTCGGGCCACGTGCCCGTGGCCGGCTGCCGCCACGCCGACTCCATCATCTCGTAGGTCACCCGGCCGAACAGCAGAGCATCGGCTCGTTCCATCTCAGCGGTCCAGTAGCGCATCGACTCCTCGTCGGGGGGCAGCCCTGCCTCGTGATGGCAGCAGCCGTCGAGCGTGACGTTGATCGAGTATCGAAGTGGTCTCATCTCGTTGCTCTCCCTTGATGCGCGCACCGCGTTTCATCGGACCGTACTCGAACTGCGGTCGGCGCCATTTTCCATCGGCGCGCCCGATCCCACCTCCTCGACACCGTCGTGGTGCGAACCAGACCCGGACCGAGCGCGCGACCGATTCGGCGATCTGCCTGGTGCTTGGTGGCGGGAGTGCGCCAAGCGCAGTTGACGGACACAGATGAACACCCGAAAGCGTTACGCCCCCGGGCAGAGGCCCGTGCCGGCTGGCAGCGCCCTGCTCAGTCAGGCGGTTCAAGCATCTGAACAGCAGAAACGCCCCCGGGCAGAAGCCGGGGGCGTTGCTGGAGCCGCTTATCGGAATCGAACCGATGACCTATTCATTACGAGCGCTTTGAGCCACTCATGCGACGTTCCGCAACCACCCGAATCACAGTCCACCGGCGTCCAGCGACGACCGCTCCCATACGCAGCGATGGATGGCCAGTTGGATGTACGAACGCGAGCCCTGGACGGCTCAGGACGCGCCGCTCAGCACGCGCGACGCTCGCGACCCAACTCCGTGCATACGCGGCGGGTGATCACCTCTCGGCGGCAATAGCGGAGGGCTGCGCCGACCCGAGTTCAGGCCCAGGGTGCGCTGCAGGCCAGTTCCCACTGTCGTTGATTGGCCTCGTTGAGCTGGGGTGTCGTCAGCCAATGCTCAGCATGCCCCTCGGCGTACATGTCCGGCCACGGCTGCTCGCCCGCTCGGTGCTCTGGTCAATTACCTCTCCGGGGTCCATCTCGCCGGCCAGAAACGCCTTGAGCACCCTCCCACTGGTAGTCGGGGTACGGGTGGAAATCCCTGCGCATGTCGTAGAGCGGGTGGGCGTCACCGGTCGATCGACGCCATGTTGACGTCGTCGTGCCGTGCTCCCGCCGCGGGCTCCAGCGCTTCAAGGCGCGCGATCTGGCCGGTGGCGAGCTCGATCGCGTCGGCGGCCGTGTTCTCCTCCACACGGGCGACGCGGCGGGTGCCGGGGATGGGCGCGATGTCGATGCCGCGCGTGAGGATCCACGCGAGCGCGGTCTGCGCCGGGGTGGCGCCGATCTCGGCGCCGATGGCGGTGACCTCGTCGACTAGCGCGACGTTGCGCTGGAAGTTCTCGCCGACGAACCGCGGGTTGGTCTTACGCCAGTCATCGTCGGCGAAGTCGTCCACGGTGCGGATCTGGCCGGTGAGGAGGCCGTGGCCGAGCGGCGAGTAGGGCACGAAGCCGATGCCCAGCTCGCGCAGCAGCGGCAGGATCTCCGCCTCGACGTCGCGGGTCCAGAGCGAGTACTCGGTCTGCAGCGCCGACACAGGCTGCACGGCGTGGGCGCGTCGGATGGTCTCGGGCGACGCCTCCGACAGGCCGAAGTGCAGCACCTTGCCCTCGGCGATCAGGTCGGCGACGGCCTGTGCGGTCTCCTCGATCGGCGTCGACTGGTCCACCCGGTGCTGGTAGTACAGGTCGATGTGGTCGGTGCCGAGGCGTCGCAGCGAGCCTTCGACGGCCGCCTTGACGCTCGCGGCGCTGCTGTCGATCTTGCCGGGCTGGGGGTCTGTGCCGGGGTGGTGGGAGACGAGGCCGAACTTCGTGGCGAGCACGACCTGGTCGCGCCGGCCGGCGATGGCGCGTCCGACGAGCTCTTCGCTGAGGAAGGGTCCGTAGATCTCGGCGGTGTCGATGTGCGTGACGCCGAGATCGAGGGCTCGGTGGATGGTGCGGGTCGACTCGTCGTGGTCGAGTGCGCCCTCCGACGTGTAGGTGCCGGCCATGGTCATGGCACCGAGGCCGATGCGGGAAACCACGAGGCCTCCGAGGTGTGCGGTCTGCATGAGTGCTCCTGTGGGTGGATTGGGTGGGCGACGCGGTTGTGGTCCCTCCAGCCAGAGAAGCAGCAGACGAGAAGCCGTGGCAGTCCCTGTCGTGGGGGCCACTGAGAGGGACCCCAACCTTGGCTTGGGCTCTCCTACAGTTGATGACGTGACCGCACCGGACCCGCGCCCCCGAGACGCCGTCAGGGCTGAGATTCGGGAGTTCCTCAGCACCCGTCGAGCCAGAATCACGCCCGAGCAGGCCGGCCTGCCGACTTACGGCGACGGCCGCCGCCGGGTGCCCGGACTTCGACGAGAGGAGGCCGCCCTGCTTGTCGGAGTCTCCCCTCAGTACTACATCCGCCTCGAACGAGGCGATGCCACCGGCGTGTCCGAGAGCGTCATCGACGGGATCGCCCACGCGCTGCGCCTCGACGCCGCCGAACGGGCGCACCTGCTCGATCTCCTCCGCACCGCGGGCACGCCAGCACGCGCGACGAATAGGCGACCACCGGCGCCCACCTGGGTTCGCCCCACCATCCAACGTCTGCTCGAGGCGATGCCGACCGTGCCGGCAGTCGTGCTCAACGGGCGCCTCGATGTGCTCGCGGCCAACCCCCTGGGCCGGGCCCTGTTCTCGCCCTGGTACGACACCGACGAGCCCGTGAACAACGCCCGCCTGGTCTTCCTCGACCCGCGCGCGACCTCCCTGTTCCGCGACTGGGAGACCGTCGCGAACGACACCGTCGCCCTCTTGCGTGCCGAAGCCGGCCGCAGCCCCTACGACCGAGGGCTCTCGGACCTGATCGGTGAGCTGTCCACACGCAGCGAGGACTTCCGGCTCCGCTGGGCCGCCCACGACGTCCGCATCCACAGCACGGGCGTCAAGAAGCTGCACCACCCAATCGTTGGCGACCTCGACCTGCCCTTCGAGTCACTGCCACTCGAGCCCGGCGCCAGCACCAGCCTGGTCACCTACCTCCCCGAGCACGGCACACCAACCCACGACGCGCTAGCCCTACTCGCCAGCTGGGCCGCCAGCGAGCCGCTCCCCTCTCACGGCGCACCGGCCGACCAGCAGCGACCCTGAACCAGCACTGAGCGCCGCCAGACGTCTCGATCGCTTCAGCACCGGCCCGGCCAAGCGGTCGCACGCCAGCGACCCGGGGCGGCGAGCCACCTGCGCTCGGCGGCACGATCGGGCGAGCGTAGCCGTCCTCAGTGCGGCATGATCGGATGTCGCGACGGCCGGCTTGGACGCGGACGGTCCGGTATCGCGAGGGGAGCCTCGTGGACGCGTATCAACCGTGGTCGCTCGCGCAGCGTCTAGGTTCTGTGCATGTCCAGGGAGAAGTGGGGTCCAGTCCGTAGCCTCATGTTTGCCGTGTCCCTGGTCGTCCTCGGCTGCATCGTCGTCGCCTGCTTTGCGTTCGTGATGTACCTGAACTCCGGCCCGAAGAAGCACCTAGGGGCCTCGGACCTCACCACGCGTCCAGTGACGTGCGGAGCGCCCCGTGCGCTGCCGACTGACCACCCGACCTTCACGGCCGCGCCGCCCGGGAGCGCCGCACAAGGCAGCACATGGGACGTCTCGCTATCGACGACGTGCGGCGACGTCCGCATCTCCTTGGATGGACGCGCCGCCCCACGCAGTGTCGCCTCATTCGTGATGCTTGCCCGAGCCGGGTACTGGGGGGACAGCGTGTGTCGCCGGTTGACGACACTGCGGGCTCCAACGCACTTTCTGCAGTGCGGCGACCCGTCCGGCCGCGGCACGGCGGATCTCGGGTTCTCCCTGCCTCTGGAGAACGTCCCCGTTGACCGGACCTATCATCTCGGAGACGTCGGGCTGGCCCGCGGCGATCGCGCGGCCGCGACAGCCGGCGAGTTCTTCATCGTGCATGACACGTTCCAGGTCCCACCGGGAGGCCAGCTGTACTCCGTCGTGGGACATGTCTCCTATGGGCTCGAGGTGGTCGACTTCATCGCCCACCGAGGTGGCAAAGACCAACGGCCGGACGGGCCGCCGCTGCAGCCGGTCAGCGTTCTCGGCGTCGCTGCGCGACCGATTCTGTGACGACTGAAGCGGCGGCGCGTTCGAACGCAGCGACGGAGACGCCGCGCGAACCGAACTAGCCCTCATCGGCAGATCCAGACGCTCACGAACGCCCTCGAACGCCCTCGAACACTGCCGGCCTCCCCCAGTCCGCCTGCCCAGGTCAGACTCCAGGTCGGTATCGGAGGCTTAGCCCGGCTGGTGGTGCGCGGCGCCGGGAGTGCGCCAAGCGAAGGTAGATGGACATAGATGGTCACCCGGAGGCAATCCGCCGCCGAGCGGAGCCCCGCCGGGCTGGCAGCGTCCTACTCAATGAGGCAGTTCAAGCCTCTGACCAGCAGAAACGCCCCCGGCAGAAGCCGGGGGCGTTGCTGGAGCCGCTTATCGGAATCGAACCGATGACCTATTCATTACGAGTGAATCGCTCTGGCCGACTGAGCTAAAGCGGCTGGTCGTGAGGGCCGCGACGAGCGCGACCGGACACGGAGGTTGAGTATACGCACGACCCCTGCCGGAGAAAAATCGTGCCCCGGCCACCCCGGCAGGGCCGGTCCGGACGCCGCCGAAGCACCCTGCCGGCGCCTGGGAATGCCGCGCCGACCGCCGCGACTTGTCCTTGGGGAGACCGCGAGACCGGGCGCCCGCGCGACCTGCTCACCACCCAGCCCACGACCTGCACGACCCAGGAGGACCACGGATGACCGACACGACCCAGACGACGACCCCGACGATGCGTGCCATGACCTACGAGACCTACGGCGGCCCCGAGGTGCTGGCCCTCACGGAGCAGCCGCAGCCCAAGGTCGGCCCCGGCGAGGTGCTCGTGCGCGTCCGTTCGGCGTCGGTCAACCCGGTCGACTGGAAGCTCATGTCGGGCGGCCTCGACGCCGTCATGGACGTCCGGTTCCCGGTGGGCCCGGGCTGGGACGTGTCCGGGGTCGTCGAGGCCGTCGGCTACGACACCCCCGAGTTCGCCCCCGGCGACGAGGTGCTTGCCTACGCCCGCAAGGACTACGTCCACGGCGGCACGTTCGCCGAGCTCGTCAGCGTGCCGGTGCGAGCCGTCGCCGCCAAGCCCGCGTCGATGTCGTGGGACGAGGCCGCCGGCCTGCCCCTCGCCGGCCTCACCGCCCTACGTCTGCTCACCCGCCTCGAGGTCGGCGAGGGCGACACCGTGCTCGTGCACGCCGCCGCCGGTGGAGTCGGCTCGCTCGCGGTGCAGATCGCCCGGTCGCTCGGCGCCCGGGTCATCGGCACGGCCTCGGAGCGCAACCACGATCGCCTGCGCGAGCTCGGGGCCGAGCCGGTGGCCTACGGCGACGGTGTGGTCGAGCGCGTCAAGGCGCTCGCTCCGGAGGGTGTCGACGCCGTCGCGGACTTCGTGGGCGGTGTCCTCGACGTGACGACCGCCGTGCTCGCCGAGGGCGGTCGTCACGCGTCGATCGCCGACGGGTCGGTCGCCGGGGCCGGTGGGCACTACGTCTGGGTGCGCCCGGACGGCTCCGAGCTCACCCGCCTGACCGAGCTGGTCGAGCGGGGCGATCTGTCGGTGCCGATCGCGCGCGCCTTCGCGTTGGAGGAGCTGGCGGACGCGTTCCGGCTCAACCAGGAGGGGCACACGGCGGGCAAGATCGTCGTCCGGGTCTCGATTGACTGACCGGGCCGAGCCCTACCGGCGCGGACGAGCCCTACCGGGCGGACCAGCCCACCGGGCGGACCAGCCCATCGGGCGGACCAGCCCACCGGGCGGACGCGCGTCGCCGGCCACCCGGCATACGCCCTCGCCACCGTCGAACGGGCACCTTCCATCGGCAAGGTGCCCCCTCGACGCGCGTGGGGCCGTTCAGGCGTCGCAGAGCTCGCCGTTGCGTGGCGCGAGTCCCCGCGCGAGGTAGTCGTCGACGATCGCGTCGGCGCAGTCGTTGCCGTTGGCGTAGACCCCGTGGCCGTCCGCGTCGACGAGCACGAAGCGCGACCCGAAGATGCCACGTCCCATCTCTCGGGTGCCGTCCGGCGGCGTGGTGAGGTCACGCTCGTTGGCGAGGACGAGGACCGGCGAGGTGGCATCCACGGTGAGGATGAGGTTGGTCCGCTGGGTGCCCACCCAGCCGTCGCAGGAGTCCGTCACCACTCCGTAGAGATGGGCGTAGACCGGATGGTCGACGAGGACAGAGCGGCTCGGCTCCATCTCCGAGGTCGCGTCCAGCGGCCAGTCCGCGCAGTGGATCGGCAGGTGGCTCGCCTCGTAGCCACCGACGTACGAGCCGTCGTCGTCGCGCATGACCGCGTCCATCGCGGTCCACACGAGGTCGGTGCCGTCACCGTCCTCGAGCGCGACGTGCAGGGCGTCGTCGACGTCCTCCCACGAGTCCTCGTAGAGGAGCACGGCGTTGATCGCCGTCACGGCCCAGCCCTCGGTGAGCAGCGGGATGCCCTCGGCGTCGCTGGTGAGCGGCTTGCGGTCGAGCCGGTCGAGGAAGGTGAGCAGCCGGGTCCGGGCGGCGTCGACGTCGTCGCCGAGGGCACAGTCGCCCTGGTCGACGCAGTCCTCCAGGAAGGCGTCGAGGCCCTCCTCCACCGTCGCTGCCTCGCCCTCGGCCCAGCCGTCGACGTCGTCCTGCGTCGCCGAGTCCATCGCGACGTAGTCGGGCGAGACGGCAGAGTCGATGACCATGAGCCCGATCCGGTCGGGGAACTGCGCGCCGTAGAGCGCCCCGATGAGGGTGCCGTAGCTGATCCCGTAGTAGTTGAGGTGGGCGTCCCCCACGGCGTCACGCATGATGTCGAGGTCGCGAGCCACCTGCTCGGAGCCCATGTTGCGCGCGAGCGCACCGCCTCGCGCCAGGCAGCCGTCGAGGCGCGCGGTCCGCGACGACACTGCGGCGGCCTTCTCCGCCTTCGTGTCGGGCGTGGGGTCGGCGGCATACATCGCGTCGAGGTCCCTCCCCCGCAGGCACGCGAAGCCACCCGACTCGCCGATGCCCCGCGGGTCGAAGCCGACGACGTCCCACACCTCGCGGACGTCGTCGGAGAAGAAGTCACGGGCCTCCATCGCGAACTCGAGGCCCGAGGCACCGGGTCCGCCCAGGTTGACGAAGAGCGTCCCCTTGCGCGCCTTGGAGTTCGCGGCCGGCACCTTGCGCAGGGCGATCTCGACCGTCTCGCCTCGCGGCGCGAGGTAGTCGACGGGGACCCGCACCGTGCCGCACCGGTCGGCGTCCGAGCCCCTGCCGTCACCGGTGTCGTCGCACGGACGCCAGCTGATCGCCTGGTCATAGAAGACGTCGAGCCCCTGGGCCGGCTTCGAGGTCGGCGTACCGAGCTCCACCCGGTCGCGCGGCGCCGCCTCGCCGTCCGTCGCGGCGGCGTCGTCGTCCGGCCCCGACGAACCCGACGGCCCCGATGAATCCGACGAACCCGGGTCGGGTGCGCCCTCGGTCACCGCCGTGACCGAACCGCCGGACGAGCCGGCACCGGGCGCGTAGGAGGGACTGCTGGCGAGCAGGAGGAGTGTCGCGAGGACCGCGACGGAGACGAGGGGCGCGAGCAGTCTGCTCAGCAGGTCGTGCCGTCGGCCGGCGCCGTTCCCCTGAGCAGGTACCCGTCCACGGCGGAGTCCACACACGGGTTGCCAGCGTAGTAGGTGCCGTGCCCGTCGTGGTCCGAAGTGAGCAGAATGCCCGACGCGAGGTCCTTGGCGAGCTGCTTCGTGCCGCCGATGGGTGTCGCGGGGTCGCGTTCGTTGCCGATGACGAGGATCGGGTCGGCACCGACCGCGAGCGTCGTGCCCTTGGGGGTGCGACCGGCCGTGGGCCACGTGCGGCAGTTGTCGTAGAGCTCACCGGTCATCCGGGCCCAGAGCGGGTGCGCCGCCTTGGCCTTCTTCTGCTCGGCGGCCAGGGACGGGTCGGCCGTGGACCGCGGCCAGTCCGCGCACCGCACCGGGATCATCGCCTGGAGGTAGGTGCTCGGCGCGTAGTCACCGGTGATGCCGCGCTCGACGACCGACATGCCCTTGGCGAGGAGGATGTCGCCCTTGCCGGTGAACGCCTGGGCGAGTCCCTTGTTGAGCGTCGGCCACGACTGGTCGGAGTAGAGGCACATGAAGATCGAGAAGCCGACCCACCCCTCGCCGATCCGGGTCAGACCGGGCTTGTTCGTCGTCAGGCCGTTCTTCTCGACGTTGTCGAGCAGGTCGACGATCTTCTGGCGGGCGCCGGCCTTGTCGCTGCCGAGCGCACAGTCCGGCCGGGCAACGCACCAGTCGATGAAGGCGTCGATCGAGGACTCGAAGCCCTGGATGTCGTAGGTCATCTCCTGCTGCTCGGTCTGGTTCGGCGACATCGCCGAGTCGAGCACCATCCGCCCGACCTTCTTCGGGAAGGTGTCGGCGTAGACGGCGCCGAGGAACGTGCCGTAGGAGCCGCCGAAGAAGTTGAGCTTCTCGTCGCCGAGGAGCACCCGCATGACGTCCATGTCGCGGGCGACCTCGGTCGTGCTCATGTGCATCGCGCGGTCACCACCGCGTGCCGCGCAGCGCTTCGTCACGCCGTCGACGTCGGCGAGCAGCGTCGAGCGCTCGGCCGCCGAGTCGGGCGTCGGGTCGGCGCTGAAGAGCTCGTCCATGTCGGAGTCCGCCAGGCACCGCACGGGGCTCGAGGCCCCGACCCCGCGCGGGTCGAAACCGACGACGTCGTACGCCTCCCGCACCGCCGGTGAGAAGACGAACGAGGAGTACTGGGCGTACTCGACCCCGGACCCACCGGGGCCGCCGGGGTTGATGACGAGCGAGCCGATGCGCTCGGAGGGCTTGGTCGCCGGGGCCTTGCGCAGCGCGAGGGTGAAGCGGTCGCCGGTCGGCTTCGCGTAGTCGACGGGCACCTCCATCGTGGTGCACCGGTGCTTGGCGTTGTCGGCGCAGGGTGACCAGTCGAGCTGCTGGGTGTAGAAGGGCGCGAGCGCGGCCGGGTAGTCCCGCGACAGCGCCGCGCCCGGCGACGGCTGGATCGACGACGGGCTCGGCGTCACCGAGCCGGACGGGAAGACGGTGGGTCGAGGCACGGCGACGCTCGGCGGGTTGCCGATGCGCCACGCGGCGAGGACGACGACCGCGACCACGGCGACCACGGCGACGGCCGCGAGCACGGGGCGCAGCGGCGAACGCCCGGGCCTGCCCGGCCCGGACAGGCCGGACACGCCGGACACGCCGGACCCACCGCTCCCGACCGGCGCGCCCCCGCCGGCACCCGCTGAGGGCGCCGGGTAGGAGGGCGGCAGGGCGGCATACCCGCTCGGAGCGTCGGGAAGGTCGTCGGGACGCGGGTCCTCGTTCAGCACTTGAGTCCGTCCTTGGGCACGCGCCCCTGCACGTAGTAGGCGTCGATGGCGCTGTCGACACACGTGTTGCTCCGGCCGTAGGCCGTGTGGCCGTCACCGTCGTAGGACACGAGCACGGCGTTGTCGAGCTGGTCGCGCAGCCGCACCGACCACTCGTAGATCGTCGCGGGGTCACGCGTCGTGCCGACGACGACGATGGGGTCGCTGCCGGGCGCCGTGACCTTGTGGGGGCCGACGGCGGACTTCTCCGGCCACACGCCGCAGGGCAGGGCGCCCCACGCGAGGTTGGCGCCCCAGGTCGGCGCCTTCGCGGAGAAGTCCGTGGCATACGTCTCGTAGGCGGACAGGTCGGGGCTGTCGGGCCGGTCGAGGCAGTTGACGGCGTAGATCGACTCCATCAGGTTGCCGTCGTAGCCACCCCCGGGGCGCCGGTCGGCGTAGGCGTCGGCCAGCTGCATGAGGCTCTGGCCGTTGCCGGCCTTCGCCTCCTTGAGGGCGTCGGTGAGGATGCCCCAGGCGCCCTGGTCGTAGAGCGCGACGGCCACCCCGAGCCGGGCCCAGCCCTCGGTGAGCAGCGGCGCGCTCGGGTCGCCCGTGGGCAGCGGCTGGCGGTCGACCTCGCGGAAGAGGTCGTCGAGGCCCTTGAGCGCCGCCTCGGGGGTGTCGCCGAGGGGACAGTCCTCGGTGACGCAGTCCTCGATGAAGGCCTGGGTCGCGATCTGGAAGCCGCGGGCCTGGCCCTCGCCGAGCTCGGCGCTCGTCAGGTCGGGCGGCACGACCCCGTCGAGGACGACCCGGCCGACCCGCTGCGGGAAGAGGTCGGCGTAGCTGGAGCCGAGGAACGTGCCGTAGGACTTGCCCAGGTAGTTCAGCTGGGGGTCGCCGACGGCGGCCCGGAGGATGTCCATGTCGCGCGCCGCGTCGGCGGTCGAGAGGTGCTTGACGAGCGCGGGGTTGTCCTTCTGGCACCCGTCGGCCATGGCCTTGGCCTGCGTCAGCAGGGCCTGCTCCTCGGCCGCGTCGTCGGGCGTGGGGTCGGCGGAGAGGAAACGGTCGAGGGCCTTGTCGTCGAGGCAGTCGACGGGGTCGGAGCTCGCGACGCCGCGCGGGTCGAAGCCGACGAGGTCGTAGTAGCGCCGGACCTCCGGCCCGCCGATCGTCTCGGCGCCGCCGCGGACGTAGTCGATGCCGGACGCCCCGGGACCGCCGGGGTTGACGAGGAGCGAGCCGAGACGCCTGGCCTGGTCGCGGGCCTTGACGCGCGCGACCTTGATCGTCAGGTCGTTCGACGGGTCGGGGTGGGCGTGGTCGAGCGGGACCCGGAGGTCGGCACACTCGAGGCTGCCGCACTTCTTCCAGTCGAGCTTCTGCGAGTAGTAGGAGGCGAGCGCCTCGGTGGGCGCCGCCGTGGCCGCCGGGAGCCCCGTCTTCGAGGCGGGGCCGATCGGCGGCTCGCTCGTCGTGCAGGCCGCTGCTGCCAGCACCAGCGCCATGGTCGCCGCGGCGGCGGTGAGGGCGCGGGAGATGGCGGCAGGGCGTGTCGTCATGCCCGAAACCGTAACCGGTCGACCTGTCGGGAGCCGCCTCCGAGCTGCGGACGTGACCGCATCGAGGCCGTATGCCGGGTCGCGCGGGCTGCCCGTCGCGCCGGCTGTCGCACGCGCCGGGGCCCGGACCCGCCGAGGCTGCCCGTTTCGTGCATGAACAACCTCACACGGCGGCGCCCGCGAGGGATGTCAGATGCCGAGGTCGCGTGGCACCCGCAGCTGCAGGGCCATGGCCTCGAGCGCGAGCAGGGGCGAGACGTTGGCGTTGATGCGGTCGCGGGCCTCGCTGATGGCGTCCATGGCGGCGAGCAGCTGCTCGGGACCGAAGACCCCGGCCAGTGCGCGCACCTTGTCGACGGCGTCCGGGTTGACGAGGTCGACCTCGGAGCGCAGGCGCAGCACGAGCGCGTCGCGGTAGATCGACGTGAGGTCGACGAGGGCCCGGTCGACGACGTCGCGGGCCGACCGGGTCGCGCGGGTCTTCTGCTCGCGCTCGAGCGCAGCGACCTGCGCACGGATGTGGGGCGGCTGGGTGCGCGCGCTCGGGTCGGCGCCGAGCGTCTCCATGAGGTGGGCCTTCTCGGCGGCGTCGCGCTCGGCGCTCGAGGAGGTCGACTCCTCGTCGGCGATCTGGGCCAGGTCGGCGGCTGCACCGATGGCGTCGCCGACGCCGAGGATCTTCGTCGCCATGGCGATGACGTCGCGGCGGCGGATGCGGGCCTGCTCGTCGCGAGCCAGCCGGCGCGCGAGGCCCACGTGCGACTGGGCGGCGCGGGCGGCATACAACGCCATGGCGGGGTCGACCCCGTCGCGGCGCTGCAGCAGCTCGGCGACGGCCTCGACGGGAGGGGTGCGCAGCCGCACGTGGCGCGAACGCGAGCGGATCGTGACGATGACGTCCTCGAGGCTCGGGGCGCAGAGCATCCAGACGGTGCGCGGCGTCGGCTCCTCGAGGGCCTTGAGCAGCGCGTCGGCCGGGGCGTCGGTGTAAGCGGTGAGACGGTCGGCGTCCTCGATGATGATGATGCGCCAGCGGCCGACGGACGGTCGGAGTGCGGCCTCCTGCACGAGCGCGCGTGCCTCGGCGACCTTGATCGACAGTCCCTCGGTGGCCACGACCTTGACGTCGGCGTGGCTGCCGTCGAGGGCGGTGCGGCACTCACGGCACTGACCGCACCCGCCGTCGGGGCACTGCAGGGCCGCGGCGAACGCCCGGGCCGCGGTCGAGCGACCGGACCCGGGCGGGCCCGTGAAGAGCCAGGCGTGCGTCATCGCCGACTCGTCGCTGACGGCGCGCGACAGCGTCTCGATGGTGGGCTGCTGGCCGACGAGGTCGGCCCAGACGGTCATCGACGGGCCGCCATCACACGGTCGACGCCGTCGACGATGCCGGCGTGGAGGCGCTCGACCGACTCGCTCGCGTCGAGGACGAGGTAGCGCTCGGGGTCGGCGGCCGCGAGCTCGAGGTAGCCGCGACGGACCGCGGCGTGAAAGGCGTCGGCCTCGGACTCGAGGCGGTCGTGGGTGTCGCCGCGCCGCTGGCGCCCCACCTCGGGCGAGACGTCGAGGACGATCGTCAGGTCGGGCAGCAGGCCTCCGACGGCCCAGTGCTGGAGCGCGGTGATCTCGTCGCGACCGAGCTCGCGACCGGCCCCCTGGTAGGTGATCGCGCTGTCGACGTAGCGGTCGGTGATGACCACGGAGCCACCGGCGAGCGCCGGCTTGATCAGCTGGTCGACGTGGTGGGCCTTGTCGGCCGCGAAGAGCAGTGCCTCGGCCCGGGCCGCCACGTGGTCGCCGTGCAGCACGAGCTCGCGGATCTGCGCGCCGAGCGGCGTGCCGCCGGGCTGGCGCGTCACGACGACCTCACGTCCACGCTGCTCGAGCACGTCGGTGAGCAGGCGCACCTGGGTCGACTTGCCGGCCCCGTCACCTCCCTCGAAGCAGACGAAGAGCCCGGGGGCGGTGGCCGTCCGATGGGTCGCGGCCGCGAGGTTCTCCGTCACGCCCCGAGCCTATGCGACCGCCCGGACACCGCCCCGGCGTCCCCGAACGAAGTCTCCCCGCAACACACCGTTCAGGTCACAACCCACCGCGATCCGATCCCGGTGGGTTGTGACCTGCACGGTGTGTTGGGCGAGTGGGGTGGTGCGCGAGTGGGGTGGCGGGCCTCAGCGGCGGGCGAGCAGCTCCTCGGCGATCTGGACGGCGTTGAGGGCCGCACCCTTGCGCAGGTTGTCGCCGACGACGAAGAGCACGAGGCCCTTGCCTTCGGGCGCCGCCTGGTCGGCCCGCACGCGCCCGACGAAGACCTCGTCGCGACCGGCCGCCTCGAGTGGGTTGGGCACGTCGGTGACGATGACGCCCGGTGCGTTCTTGAGCAGGTCGAGCGCCTCCTCGGGCGAGATGTCACCCTCGAACTCGGCGTGGATCGCGAGGCTGTGCCCGGTGAAGACGGGGACGCGCACGCACGTGCCCGAGACCCGGAGGTCGGGGGCGTGCAGGATCTTGCGCGACTCGTTGCGCAGCTTCTGCTCCTCGTCGGTCTCGAGGGAGCCGTCGTCGACGACCGACCCCGCGAGGGGCACGACGTTGAAGCCGACGGGGACGGCATACAGCTGCGCCTCGGGCACGGCCACCGCGCGCCCGTCGAGCGCGAGCCCGGTGGGGTCGCCCGCGGCATACGCCCCCCTTAGCTGGCGGTCGAGCTCCTGGACGCCCGCGCCGCCGGAGCCGCTCACGGCCTGGTAGCTCGAGACGTGCAGGCGCACGAGGCCGGCCCTGTCGTGCAGCGGCTTGAGCACCGGCATTGCGGCCATCGTCGTGCAGTTGGGGTTGGCGACGATGCCCTTCGGGATGTCGCCGAGGTCTGCGGCGTTGACCTCCGAGACGACGAGCGGGACCTCGGGGTCCTTGCGCCAGGCGCTGGAGTTGTCGACGACGACGGCGCCGGCGGCGGCGACCTTCGGCGCGAGCTCCCTCGAGGCCGCGCCGCCGTTGGAGAAGAGCGCGATGTCGATGCCGGAGAAGTCGGCCGTCGCGGAGTCCTCGACGACGACGTCCTCACCCTTGAAGGGAAGCGTCGTGCCGGCCGAGCGCGTGGACGCGAAGAACCGCACCTGCGTGACCGGGAAGTCCCGCTCCTCGAGAAGGGCGCGCATGACGCCGCCCACCTGACCCGTTGCACCGAAGACACCAACTCGCATGCGCCAAGGTTACGGCGGGGGAGGTCGCCCTCCCCCGCCGCGTTCACCTGTCGGTCAGGCGCGTCCCGTGCTCAGCCGCCCGTCGCGTGGCGGTCGGCGTTGGCGTGGATCGCGTCGCGGACGTATGCCGCGAGGCCGGGTGCGATGTCCTCGTACGTCTTCGTGAAGCGGGGGTCGGCGACGTACATGTCGGCCAGGCCCCGGTGGAAGGTGTGGTCGAGGTCGTAGAAGCGGTCGTGGATGTGCCGGCGGTGCTGCTCGGCGGCGTCCATGGCCGCCTCGCCCGACGCCGGCTCACCCGAACGCAGCGCCGCGACGAAGGCCGCGTTGACGGCGTCGGCCTCCTGCTTGACCTGCTCCCAGTCGGCCTTGGTGTAGCGCTTCGTGCGCGACCGTGACTGCTTCCACGCGTCGGTCTCGCCCCAGCGCTCCTGAGCCTCCTGCTCGTACTCGTCCGTGAAGCCGTCACCGAAGAGCTCCTTGAGGTCCTCGGTCGTGGCGGGCTGGTCGTTCATCTCTCTCTCCAGTGCTCGGTCGATGGCCGAGACGAGCTCGCGCAGCTCGTCCAGCCGGGTCATGACCGTCGCGCGTTGACGGCGCAGGTGGTCGGCCGCGTCCTCGCCGCGGTCGAGCAGGGTCGCGATCTCCTCGAGCGGCATCTCGAGCCGCCGGTAGACCACGACCTGCTGGAGCCGCGTGAGGTCCTCGGCGGTGTAGAGCCGATAGCCCGCCCGCGAGCGCTCGCTCGGGACGAGCAGGCCGATCTCGTCGTAGTGGTGCAGCGTGCGCACCGTCACGTCGAAGAGGTCGGCGACCTGCCCCACCGTCCAGGTGGTCATCTCCTGCGTCCTTCCGGTCATGGATCGAGCCTGACGCCTCACGCCACGTGAGGGTCAATCCCATTGAAGCCCGGATCGCCGCGGGAGGCCCACGGCGTCCCGGGTGGCGCCGTCGGGCGTGCGCCCTACGCTCGGGTACGTGGAGCTCGAGGTCGGACACCTGCGCGTCGTCGCGGTGGTCGCGCAGCAGGGCAGCATCCCCGCCGCCGCGGCCGTGCTCGGGGTGTCCGCGGCGACCCTCGGGTCCGAGGTGGGGCGCATCGAGCGAGCCCTCGGGTGCACTTTGTTCCGCCCGAGCGGGGACGGGGTCGCCTGCACCGCCATCGGTGAGCGCGTCGTGTCGCGGGCCCGGACGGTCCTGGACGAGGTGGCGGCACTGCGCGAGGACGTCCGCACCCACCGGGCGAGCGACGCGCCGCTGCGGATCACGTCGGACTCGATGCGCTACTTCACGTCCTTCGTCAGCCACGCCTACGCGACGGACATGCGACGTCCGTTGATGCCGGTGCCGCCGCTCACCGGCGGCACCACGACCGAGGCGATCAGCGACGGCCGGGTCGACGTCGCGGTCGTCATCGCGCTCGTGGCCGACCGACGCGAGGAAGGGCCGCGCGCCATGATCGGCGAGCGGGTCATCGTCGAGCGCGAGCCGCTGCTCGTCGCCCTGTCCGCGTCGCACCCGCTCGCGTCGCAGCGGTGCGTCGACATCACGGAGCTGGCCGGCGAGGACTGGATCCTGCCGCCGACCGAGGTCGACCCGGGCTCCGAGACGACGAGCGCCGTCATCGCTCGCCTCGGCGTCACCCTGCGGTCGACCTACGGACCGCACGACCTCGGACCGCTGTGGCCGGCCGTGGTCGCCGGGCGAGCGGTGTCCTTCGCGGTCCCCACCGCGTCCGCCCCGCCGGGTGGGGTGCTGCGTCCGCTGTGCGACCAGCCGATCACGGCCCGACGCCTCCTGCGGTGGCGCCTCGGGGCGCTCGACGACGAGGACGTCGAGCGATGCGTGCGCGCGGCCGGATCGGCCTACCGCGAGCAGCTGACCCACACGGCGCAGACGCAGGGCTGGTGGCCGACGGCACGGTCGGACGAGAAGCCGACCCTCGCCCACTGAGGGCGGACGCGCCCCGTCGGCCGGGGTGTGCGACGCCCCTAGAGTGAGCGCGTGCACCGTCGTCTCGCGCTCGTCCGCCGACCCTCCCCCCGACTCGCGGACGGGATCGTGACGCACATCGAGCGCTCGGGATCCGTCGACGTCGGGCTGGCACTGCGCCAGTGGCAGGAGTACGTCGACGTCCTCCGCCGGCGCGGCTGGTCCGTCGTCGAGGCGCCACCCGTCGACGACTGCCCCGACGGCGTGTTCATCGAGGACCAGGTCGTCGTGCACGGGGACGTCGCGGTGCTGTGCCGGTCCGGCGCGCCCGAGCGACGGGCCGAGCGGGCCGGCGTCCGCGAGGCCGTCGAGGCATACGGCTACCGCACCGTCGAGGTCGAGGAGCCCGGCACCCTCGACGGCGGGGACGTGCTCAAGCACGGACACGTCGTCTGGGTGGGTGTCGGCGGGCGCACGAACCTCGCCGGCGTCGACCAGCTGCGACGCGCCTGGGACGGACATCGCGTCGAGGTGGTCCCCGTGCCGGTGTCGAAGGTGCTGCACCTCAAGTCCGCGGTGACGGCCCTGCCCGACGGCACGGTGCTGGGCTACCCGCCGCTCGTCGACGACCTGTCTGCGTGGCCCGAGTTCCTCGCCGTCCCGGAGGAGTCCGGCGCCCACGTCGTCCTGCTCGGTGGCATGTCGGTGCTCATGTCGGCCTCCGCGCCTCGCACCGCCCAGCTGCTCGCGGCTCGCGGGCACGACGTGACGACCGTCGACATCTCCGAGTTCGAGAAGCTCGAGGGCTGCGTCACCTGCCTGTCGGTGCGCCTGCGCGGTTGAGGTCGCCGCCGAGAACCTCGCGGGGTCGGGGCGCCCTTCGGCGTCGGCCTGCTCGGCACGCGTCGAGGAGACCGCGGGCGGCGCGACGCGACGCCGGCAGGGCGCGGGCTGCGGACGCCGTCCTCGGCCCCTCCCGCGGCCACCCCGCGAGGTCTACGCTGCGACGGGGGCCGGACTCGAGCAGTGGGGTGATCCTTCGTGGACGCTGACGTCGTCATCGTCGGGGCAGGACTGGCAGGGCTGCGGTGCGCGCGACGGCTGACCGAGCTCGGTCACGAGGTCGTCGTCCTCGAGTCGAGCGACGGTGTCGGCGGCCGGATCCGCACCGACGTGGTCGACGGCTTCCGGTGCGACCGTGGCTTCCAGGTGCTCAACCCCGCCTACCCGGCGGTCCGACGCTGGGTCGACGTGTCGACGCTCGACCTCAAGCCCTTCGGGTCCGGCGTGCTGGTGCGCCGCACCAACGGCCTGCAGGTGCTCGCCGACCCGATGCGCGAGCCCCGGCTCCTCGCCCAGACGATGCGCAGCGGCTACCTCCACCCACGCGAGCTCGCCGGCGTCACCCGGTGGACGGCACGCGTCATGGCAGACCCGAAGACCGTTCTGGCACAGCAGGACTCGACCCTCGCGGAGTCGCTCGACGAGGCCGGCGTCACCGGCCGCCTCCGCCGTGAGGTGCTCGACCCCTTCCTCGCCGGGGTCCTCGTCGACAGCCACGGAGGGTCGTCGGCCAACTTCACGAAGCTGCTCGTGCGGATGTTCGCCCTCGGCCGGCCGGCGGTGCCGGCGACGGGCATGCACGCCCTGCCCGAGCAGGTGGCCAAGCCGCTCGGCGACCGCGTCCGGCTGCGCAGCCACGTCGAGTCCATCACGCCCGTGCACGGCGGCGTGGACGTCCGCGTCGACGGCCGGCACCTGCACGCCCGCAGCGCCGTGGTGGCCACCGACCCGATCGGCGCGGCCAACCTCACCACCCTCCCCGAGCCTCCGACCAAGGGCCTCGTCACGTGGTGGTTCGACGCACCGGAGCCGCCCCACTCCCTCCCGCTCGTCGCGGTCGACGGGCGGCGCCACGACTCCGCCCCACCCGGCCCTGTGTGGAACACCGCCGTCATGACGGCAGCAGCCCCGAGCTACGCCCCACCGACGAAGCACCTCGTCGAGGCGACGTGCCTGCTCGACCGGCCCGACGGGGACGCGTCCGAGGCCGACGTCCTGCGACACGTCGGTGAGATCTACGGCTGCGACACCTCCGACTGGCGTGTCGTCACCCGCCATCGCGTCGAGGCCGCGCTGCCGGCGATGACGCCACCCCTCGTGGTCCGCGCCCCGGTCACGCTCGGCGACGGCGTCTTCGTGTGCGGCGACCACCGGGACACGGCGTCGATCCAGGGCGCCCTCGTCTCCGGCCAGCGCGCGGCCGAGGCGGTCAACGCGCACCTCTGACGCAGCACGCCCCCCACCGCGAGAAGAAAGTTCGCGGTAGGTGCATCCCTGCACGGCACGTTCTCGGAAGTAGGAGCAGACGGCACACGACGCCGTCGCTCCCGAAGAGAGGACCGACCGTGAAGAAGCGTCATCTCGTCCCCGTCGTCGCGGCCCTGGCCGGCGCCCTCGCCGTCCCTGCCGCTGTCGCCGCCCCTGCTGCGTCCAGCGCATCGAGTGCATCGCGCGCCCAGTCATCGGTGGTCGCCGCAGCCACCCCGAGCGGAACCACGAGCCTCGCCGACGTGCTGCTCGCGGACGGCAACCAGTTCGACGGCAACTGGTACGACTACGACATCGTCACCGAGGCGGTCCTCGCCGTCCTCGCGGCCAAGCCCGACAGCCCGGTGGGCCTGCTGACGCACGGTGACGTGCCGCTGACGGCCTTCATCCCCAACGACCGGGCCTTCCAGGTCCTCGCCGCCGACCTGACGGGCCGCTGGTACGGCTCCGAGACGAAGGTCTTCCAGGCGCTCGCCGGCGCCGTCGGCATCGACGTCCTGGAGCAGGTGCTGCTCTATCACGTCGTCCCGGGCGGCCCCATCACCTCGTCGCAGGCCCTCCGGTCCGACGGCGCGATGCTGGCGACGGCGCTCCCCGGCACGAGCATCAAGGTCGACGTGCTGTCGCGCTGGCTCAAGCTCGTCCGCCTCGTCGACGGCGACCGCAACGATGCCGACCCCCTGCTCAACCCGCGGGCGCTCGACATCAACCAGGGCAACCGGCAGATCGCGCACGGCATCGTCCTCGTCCTGCGCCCCGCCGACCTCTGACGCCCTCCCGCGCGGCCCCGAGGTCCGCACCGCACGCCACCGCCTCCCCTCCCGGATGCACCTCCCACCCGAGCGCGGCCCCGTCGCACTCGAGCACTCACCCCTCTGGAAAGGAACGACCATGAAGTCGCTTCGCATCGCCGCCGCCACGACCCTCGCCCTCGCTCCGGCCGCCTTCCTCGCGGCCCCGGCCCACGCGGCCGACGCCACGGTCTCGATCCTCCACGCCGTGCCCGGCGCGACGGTCGACGTCTACGCCAACGGCAAGGCCCTTCTGACAGACTTCAAGCCCGGCACGCTGACCGATCCGCTGATGCTCCCCGAGGGCACCTACGACCTCAAGGTCACGCAGGCCGGGGCGGGCGCCGGTGGCGCAGCCGTCATCGAGGCCAACGACGTCAAGGTGCCGGGCGGCGCCAACGTCACGGTCGTCGCGCACCTGTCCGAGGCGGGCAAGCCGGTCCTCACACCCTTCGTCAACGACACGTCCACGATCGATGCCGGCAAGGCGCGGATCACCGTGCGCCACACGGCCGCCGCCCCCGCGGTCGACGTCCGGGCCAACGGCACGGCGGCCTTCAAGAACCTCACGAACCCGAACGAGGCCAAGGCCGACGTGCCCGCCGGCACGATCTCGGCCGACGTCGTCCTCGCGGGGACCGACACCGTCGCGATCGGCCCAGCTGACCTCGACCTCAAAGAGGGCACCAACACGATCGTGTACGCGTGGGGCAGCGCCGCCGACAAGAACCTGGAGCTCGCGGTCCAGACCCTCTCCGGCATGCACTCGGCCCCGGGTGGAGTCCCGGCCGGGGCGGGCGGCCAGGCCGCTGCGGCCCGAGATTCCTCGGAGGTGGCCCGATACGCGACCGTCATCGGTGCCGCTGCCGCCGTGGGCGGGCTCGTCCTCGTGTCGCGCCGCCGCGCCGCCGGGATCCGCTGACCCGCTACGCACCCGTCGCGAACGACCGAGATGAACCGCACCGTCGACCCAGGATCGGGCCGCTCCCGGGCCCGGGCGTCGAGCCCGTCCAGGGGGGCGGTCGCCGCGCTCGCGGCCGCCCTCCTGGCGGGCGTGGGCACGGCGTGGCTGACGCGTGACTCCGACGCCGCCCTCCCAGCGGCGTCCGGGGCGGGCGTCACCGGCACCGCCGCACCCACCGCCGGCGACCCCACGACCTCTCCCCCGCAGCCGGGGTCGCCGGGGTCGCCGGCCGGGACGACCGGGTCGGCCGGTCTGACACAACCGGGGGTCCGCCCGGCGACGCAGCAGGCGGGCGCGACCGCGGCGGCCCCCGACCGCCTGACGATCCGCCGTCTCGGCATCGACATGCGGGTCGTGCCGGTGGGCGTCGCCCGTGACGGCGAGATGGCGCTCCCGGAGACGCCGGCGCAGATGGGCTGGTACCGCTACGGCCCGCGGCCCGGCGACGACGCCGGGTCGACGGTCCTCGCGGCGCACCTCGACATGCCGGGCTACGGGATCGGCCCCATCGCGGCCGTCGAGGAGCTGCGCACGGGCGACGTCATCACGGTGCGGTCGGGCGAGATGAGGACGAGGTATGCCGTCACGTCGGTGACCCAGGTCCGCAAGACGACGCTCGACCTCGCCGCCCTCTTCGCCCGCGACGGACCTGCACTGCTCCACGTCGTGACGTGCGGGGGCGACTTCGACCGCGAGCAGCACCGCTACGACGAGAACGTCGTCGTGACCGCCGAGCCGCTCGCGTGAGCCGGACGTGGTTAGGTGGGTCCGTGCACGTGCACGAGGACCCTGACGTCGAGTCCGCCGAGCTCGCCGTCCGGTTGATCGGCGGGGACCGCGAGGCCCTCGCCGAGATGTACCGCCGCTGGTCCCCCCTCGTGCACACCATCGCCCTGCGCGCCCTCGGCACCAGGGAGGACGCCGAGGACGTCGTCCAGCAGGTGTTTGTCGCCGCCTGGCGGGGACGCGCCACCCTCCGACCCGACCGCGGGTCGCCGGCGGCATGGCTCGTGGGCATCACGAAGCACCGCGTCGCCGACGTGCGCACGCAGCGCTACCGCACCCACCGAAACCTGCAGGCGCTCGCGTCCGAGGTGGTCACCGAGCCGACGACCACGCACGACTCCGACTGGGCCGAACGACTGCTCCTCGTCCACGAGCTGGAGCGCATGGGCGATCCGCGAGCGACCGTGCTCCGAATGGCTTTCATCGAGGACCGCACGCACGATGACATCGCCCGCACGCTCGAGATGCCCCTCGGCACCGTGAAGAGCCACGTCAGGCGGGGACTGCTCGAGCTGAGAGACCGACTCAAGGAGGTGGAACGTGTCGCATCCGACTGACGACGATCTCGTCGACCTCGCCCTGGGCGAGAAGGTCGAGGCCGATCGTTCTGCCCACGTCGAGCAGTGCGCCGTGTGCTCCGCGTCGGTGGAGCAGCTGCGCCGCACCCTGCGCCTCGCCTCAGGACCGCTGGCGCATGCCGGCTGGCAGGCTCCCGACGACGCCGTCTGGGCGCGCGTGGCCGCCCAGATCGACGCCGAGCCCGACACCCCAGCCGATGCCGGACCGGCCCCCGCCACCGTGGCGGGACCCGACACCGGACCCGCGACCACGCCCGCGGAGACCTCCCAGCCACGGGACGAGCGTCCGTCCGGGACGGACGCCGACGACCGACCCGGCCGACCCGCGAACCCGACGGGTCCCCCGGCGACGGCGGGGACGGCATACGCCCCCGAACCCGTCCCCGCGGACGCGACGGTCAGGCCGATCACGGCGGCGTCCGCTCGTGCGACGCGCCGACGTGCCGCGGCGTGGGGCGCCGCTCTCGTGGCGGCCAGCCTCGTCGTGGGACTGCTCGCCGGGCGGGCCATCTGGGCCCCTGACGACAGCGGGCGTGTCTCGCAGGTCGCCCTGGAGACCCTCGACACACGCCAGCGAGAGGGCGAGGCCTCGGTCGTGCGCGCCGGGGACGGGCTCGACCTCAGCGTCGTGACGGACCGTCCGCTCGATGCCGGCGACGGCTACCTCGAGGTCTGGCTCATCAACACCGACGGCAAGCGGATGGTCTCCGTCGGCGTGCTGCGTCCCGGCGAGTCGGACACCTTCCCGATCAGCCAGGACCTCATCGACCAGGGCTACGTCGTCGTCGACGTCTCCAAGGAGCAGTTCGACGACAAGCCGGCGCACTCGGGCGACAGCCTGCTGAGGGGGCAGCTGCCCGCCTGAGCCTCAGGTCGTGAGGTTGCGCATCGCGGCAGTCGCGCCGCGCAGGTAGCGCTCGACGACGACCCGCTCGTCGTCCGTCAGGGAGCCGTCGAGCTCCGCCAGTGCCACGAACATCGGCCGCATCCGGGCCGTCACCTCGGCGCGCCCGCTGTCGGTGATGACCACCTCGGTGCGACGGCCGTCGTCGGGATGCGGACGCCGCACGGCGTGGCCGTGGCTGCAGAGGCGGTCCACGACGCCCGACGAAGCCGCCGAGGTCACCCCCAGCACCTTGGCGAGGTCAACGGGCCCCATGGGACCGCGCATGAGGTGACGGAGCGAGTGCAGCTCAGAGGTGCTGAGACCGGCCTGGCGCGCCACGACCGCGGGCACCGCCTCGGCGACCTCGACGAGCTCCTGCAGGGCCGAGAGTGTTCCGGTGAGCCGCCAGTTCGGCACGCCGGTCGCCGCGCTCAGGCGCGGCGCAGCCTCGACACTGCCTCTGGCGCTGCCGACGGCAGCACCGCCCTCAGGCGGCGATTGGCGGTCGCTCTGTTTGCTGCTAATGTCACTCACCAACTTAGTAATCTTCTGAGTAACTTGCTTACTCATCTTAGCGGAGGTACTCGTGAGCTCGGTGACCGACAGGATCACACGCAAATGGTGGGCGGTGGCCATCGTCATCCTCGCCCTGGCCGGGGCGATGGGAGTCGTCAGCGCCGTCGGTGAGGCGACGCGCACCGCGTCAGCGACCGACGCCCTGCCCATCGGCTCGGACAGCGCGCAGGCGATCGAGCTTCGCGAGCAACTGCCCGAGGTGGAGGGGTCGACGGCCGTCATCGTCTTCAGCACGGACTCCGGACAGCTGTCGCCCAGCACCGACAGCGCGATCGAGGCCCGGCTCGCGCAGGTGCCGGGTGCCGGCCGGGTGCCGCTGCAGCGCAGCCAGGACGGCACGGCAGTGCTCGCGGTCGTGCCGGTTGACGACAGCGACGCCACCGCGACCGCCGAGGCCGTCAAGAAGATCCGGGCGACCGTCAAGGCCGACCTGCCCGACGGGGTCACCGCGCAGGTCACGGGCCCGGCCGCGGTCCAGGCGGACCTGGCAGCCGTCTTCTCCGGGGCGAACACGCGCCTGCTCATCGCGACCGCTTCGGTCGTGGCGCTGCTCCTCGTCATCACCTACCGCAGCCCGATCCTCTGGATCTTCCCGCTCATCGTCGTCGGCGTGGCCGACCGGCTGGCCGCCGTGCTCGCCACCCACACCCTCGCGGTGTTCGACGTCGTGTGGGACGAGTCGACGATCGGCATCCTCTCGGTGCTCGTGTTCGGCGCCGGCACCGACTACGCCCTGCTGCTCATCTCCCGCTACCGCGACGAGCTGCGCCGCCACCACGACCGGCGCGAGGCGATGTCGCTCGCCCTGCGCCGCACGGCCGAGGCCGTCCTCTCCAGCTCGGTCACGGTCGTCATCGGCCTGCTGACGCTACTGCTCTCGCTCTTCCCGGCGACGCGTGGCCTCGGGCTCGCCTGCGCCGTCGGGATCGTCGTGGCCGCGGCCTTCGTGCTCATCGTGCTGCCCGCCGCCCTCGTCATCTTCGACCGATGGATCTTCTGGCCGCGCGTGCCGCGTGAGGGCGAGGCCGCTCTGGCCGACGGCACGTCGCTGTGGCGCAAGGTCGGCAACCGCGTCGCCGCGCACCCCAAGCGCATCATCAGCATCACTCTCGTCGGGCTCGCGGTGCTGGCCACGGGCATCGCCTTCATCGACACCGGCCTCAAGACCTCGGACCAGTTCCTTCAGAAGCCGGAGGCCATCTCGGCGGGCGAGCGCCTGGCCCAGTCGTTCCCCGCCGGTAGCGCCGACCCCGCCATCATCATGACGACCAACGACCCGCAGGCCGTGACCGCCGCTGCCAAGGGGGTCGAGGGCATCGCCGGCGCCCGGATGGTCAACCAGGGCAACGGGGTGGCAGAGATCGACGCCGTCATCGAGGCGGCCCCAGGGTCCGAGGCTGCCGCAGACACCGTGGTGGCCCTGCGCGCCGCCCTGACCTCGCTGCCCGAGAGCCACGTCGCGGGCACCGAGGCCGTGGCCCTCGACCAGGCGGAGGCCTCGGCTCGCGACCGGCTCGTCATCTTCCCGCTCGTGCTCGCCCTCGTCCTGCTCGCCCTCGTCGTGCTGCTGCGGTCGATCGTCGCCCCGATGGTGCTCGTCTCCACCGTCGTCGCGACCTACCTCGCCAGCATCGGCGCCTCGTGGTGGATCTTCAGCAAGGTCTTCGACTTCTCCGCGCTCGACGACAGCGCACCCCTCTTCGCCTTCGTCTTCCTCGTGGCCCTGGGTGTCGACTACAACATCTTCCTCGTGACGCGAGCACGAGAGGAGGCCCGGCGCCACGGCTCTCGTGAGGGCATGCTGCGCGGCCTGGCGGCGACGGGTGGCGTCATCACGAGTGCAGGCATCCTGCTCGCCGCCGTCTTCGCGGTGCTCGGCGTCCTGCCGCTGGTCGTCCTGGCCCAGATCGGCGTCATCATCTGCATCGGCGTCCTGCTCGACACGCTCGTCGTGCGCACGCTCCTCGTCCCGGCCATCGCGGTGGTCCTCGGCGACCGCTTCTGGTGGCCCCGCCGGCCGCACCCGACCCCCGAGCCGGCCGATCGGACTGCCGCGCCCGAGGCAACGCCGACCACCAGTCGGGATCGTGAGACTCAACCCTCGACAAACCATTGACAACAGGCGCCACGGGCCCTTGAATCAGGACTGTCCAAACATTGGACAAACCATAGACACTCGGGGACTGACGAAGGAGTCACGCATGAGGATGTTCCCGATCGCCGCAGCGGCCGCCCTGGCCTCCGCCGCCGTCCTGACGACGGCCGGCTCGGCCTCCGCATCTCCGGACACGTCCTGCATGCAGTCCGGCATCTCCACCCTGCGGAGCGCCGGACTGCTCGGGGCCGTGGCCAAGAACGGGGTCGACCTGACCTACGCCGTCGAGTCGCTCGGCGTCACGGTCCGACCCGGGGCCGACATCAGCGGCGTGCCCGACCCGGTGCCGTTCAGCCTGCTCCTCGCCGACCACCGCGCCGGCGACAGCAGCCTGTTCGTCTACCCCTGGTGCTGACCCGACAGCACGCCTGACCCCTCGACGTGTCTCGAGGCCCGACCGACTCCTACCCAAGCGGTCGCGGCAGACCGTGGGCCACGCGCCGGACTCCCTTCCGGTGCGTGGCCCACACCCGTGTCAGCCGACGTCACGTCGACTGGAACGACCTGTCGACCTCGACACCGGTGCGGGCGGGCTCATCGGGTCGGTGCCGCGGGAGCGTGGTGAGCGCGACGACCGCGCCGACGAGGAGCAGCCCGGCCGCGACGACGTCGCTGACGTGCATCCCGTCGACGTATGCCGTCCGCGCGGCCTCGAGGACCGCCTGCCCCTGCGCTCCGCCGAGCCGCGCCGCGACGACCCCGGCCTCCCCCAGCGTCTGCTGGGCGGCATCACGGGCCCCCGGCGGGAGACCCGCGGGCAGCAGCACGTCCATCCGGGCCGCATACACGGCCCCGAGGACGCTGCCGAGGACCGCCATCCCGAGCGCCCCGCCGAGCTCCCCCGCCGTCTCGACGAGGGCCGACACCGATCCGGCACGTTCGGCCGGCGCCACGCCGATCGCGTACTCCGTCACGAGCGTCGCGACGGACACGAGGCCCATCGCCACGAGGGACGCGCAGACGAGAGCGACCCAGATCGACGACTCGGCTCCGGCGGACCTCATGGCGATGTAGCCGACGGCGGCCACGACGAACCCGGTCGCCATGACGATCGGGCGACCGACCCGCAGCGACACCGCGGCAGCCGTCGGAGCCGCCGCACCGACGGCGATCGAGGGCAGCAGGCTCCACAGCGCCGCCGCGAGCGGGCTGTAGCCGAGGACCGACTGGAGGTACTGCGTCATGAGCACGGCATTGCCCATGACGCCGAACATCCCGATCACCTGCACGGCGATGGAGCCCCCGAACCCCCGGTGGGCGAACAGCCGCGGGTCGACCATCGGGCTGTCGATGCGCGACTGACGCCTCACGAAGACCACGGCCGCGCCCAGGCCTACGACGGCATACGGCATCAGTGCCGGTGACCAGCCGTCCGAGGCGAGCTGCTTGAGCACGTGGATGACGGGGAGGATGGCGAGCAGCGAGAGCACCGCGCTGACGACGTCGACCCGGCTCGCCTCCGAGCGCGACTCGGGGAGCAGGAACGGCGCCACCACGAGCAGCGCGAGCATGACCGGCACGTTGATGAGGAAGACCGAGCCCCACCAGTAGTGCTCGAGCAGGATGCCGGAGATGATCGGACCGATGCCGACGCCGCCCGCCATGACCGCGGACCAGACCCCGACGGCCTTGGCACGCTCGTCGTCGGCGTTGAAGAGGTTGCGGATGATCGCGAGGGTGCTCGGCATGAGCGTAGCGCCGCCCACCCCGAGCAGGGCCCGGGCGGCGATGAGCCAACCGGCGGTCGGGGCATACGCCGCGAGGACCGAGGCGACGCCGAAGGCGAGCGCGCCGGCGAGGAGCAGCCGTCGCCGGCCGAAGCGGTCGGCCAGGCCGCCCATCGTCAGGAGCAGACCGGCGAGCACGAACCCGTAGATGTCGAAGATCCAGAGCAGCTGGTTCGCGGTCGGTGACAGCGACTCGGCGATGTGCGGCACGGCGAAGAAGAGGACGGAGACGTCCATCGAGACGATGAGCAGGGGCAGGCAGAGGACGGCGAGCGCGGTCCACTCGCGACGGCCGGCTCGAGGCGGGGAGGTGACGGACGATGACACAGCGAGCTCCTCACAATCTGCGTATGTGACATAGTGTTTATCTGGCACACGGAAAGGTACGCCGCATCTGCGTATCGCGCAAGCAGTTGACTAGGATGGGCCCATGACCGACCTGCCGCGCTACCTCCAGCTGCTCTGGGGCCGCGAGTCCGAGGGGCGCCGCGGTCCCAAGCCGGGACGGAGCATCCGCGAGATCGGCGCTGCCGCGGTGGAGATCGCCGACGCCGAGGGGCTCGACGCCATCTCGATGAAGAGCGTCGCCCAGGCGGTCGGCTTCACGACGATGTCGCTCTACCGCTACGTCGACAGCAAGGACGAGCTGTCGTCCGTCATGGTCGACGTCGCCTACGGGCCGCCGGACCTGCGCTACGCCGCCGACGAGGACTGGCGCCGGAGGATCACCCGGTGGGCCCGGGAGATCAGTGCGCGGCGACTCGCCCACCCGTGGACCACCGAGGCGCGCCAGAGCGCGCCGCCGCTGACCCCCAACATGATCGGCTGGATGGAGTCGGGACTCGAAGCCCTCGAAGGCCTCCCCCTGACGAGCCAGCAACGACTCTCCGCCCTGCTCGCCATCGACGGCTGGGGCCAGAACCACGTCCGCCAGACGATCCAGATGGGACTCACCGGGCCCGTGGACCCCGACAGTCCGCAGGGCGCCTACCTCCAGCTCATCGGGGCCCTCATCGACCCCGCGAGCTTCCCCCGGCTCGCGACAGCCGGTCCCGAGGCCCTCGGAGACGACGACGAGGACTTCTTCGACGAGGAGTTCGCCTACGGCCTGGGGCTCCTGCTCGACGGCATCGAGGCCCTCGTCGCACGGTCGGACCACACGAGCTGACGCCACGCCCCGCAGCTCCCCCGAACGCGGCGTTCGGTCTCGAACTCAGTGTTCCAGCAGCGCGTTCGGCACCGAACGCCGCGTTCGGTCGGCGAGTGGGGACGGCATACGACGGGCGGGTTGCGGGGGCGCCGCTCGGCTCAGACGGGCCACTCCTCGCGCAGCAGGGCCCACATGTTGTCGTCGAGCCAGGTGCCGTCCTTGCCGAGCGACTTCGCCCGGATCGTGGCCTCGTGACGCATCCCGATGCGGCGCAGCACGCGGTTCGAGGCGATGTTGTCGGCGTAGGCGTCGGCCGTGATCCGGCGCAGCCCCAGGTCGCGGAAACCGATGACGAGCAGCTCGGCAGCCGCCTCGGCCGCCAGTCCGCGGCCCTGCGCGTCCGGGTGCAGCGCGTAGCCGATCGTCCCCTCCCACTCGCGCGCCGGGGTGCTGGCGATGCTGTGGCACGGCTCGAGCCGCAGCATCACGTCGCCGACGACGCGACCCGTGCGCCGCTCCTCGACGGCGAGACCGAGGAGCGGCTCCTCGGCACCGGCGCGGCCGCGTTCGACGCGCTGGGCGACCCGGGTCAGCACCTGCTCACGGCTGAGCACGTCGTGGCTGAGGTGGACGACGACCTCGGGCAGGCTGCGGTACGCGTGGACGGCGTCGACGTCGTCGAGGGTGAGCGGCCGCAGCGCGAGCCGGTCGGTGAGCCGGGGCCAGACGAGCCTCGACAGGTCGGGTGAGTCCGGCACTAGCGCCAACCGCCCTCGTCGACGCCGCCGGGCACGTCGGCCGCCGGGTCGTAGGCCGTACGCGTGAACCGGAACGACGCGAGGTCCAGGTGTGAAGGCGAGCCGTCGGTGGCCCGCACCACCCGGAGCGGCTCGCCCGTGTAGTAGCCGTCCAGGCCGACCCACTCGTCAGGTCCGGTCGGTGCGAAGCGCGATCCGCGGGCCTGACCCGGCTCGCCGAGCACGAGGTGCTCACCGACGAGGCGGGCAGTGGACACCGAGGGGCCCCAGTGCCACGTGCCGACCAGGTCGAGCGCGGTCGGGTCGCCGGCCGCGTGCCAGGGCTCCGGGGTGCGCGGCTCGCGCTCGACGAAGGCCGCGAGCAGGTCGGTCGCCACCTGGCCCATGCCGCTCGTCGAGTTCGCGAGGACGACGACGCCGTCTCCGCTCTCGACGTCGACCCGCAGGCCCGCGAGAAAACCGGGCATCGAGCCGCCGTGACCGGCATACCTCGTGCCGTCGACGTTCCAGACCTGCCAGCCGAGCCCGTGGGAGGTCGTCCACGCCTGGCCGGGGTTGTCGACGACGGTGTGCGGCTCGTACATCTCGGCGAGCGTGTCCCCCGACAGCACGTCGCCCGTCTCACCACCGGCGAAGGCGGCCCAGCGCGACAGGTCCTGCACCGTGGTCCACAGCTGGCCGGCCGGGGCCATCGCGCCGGCGTCGTGCTCGGGCTCGGTCAGGAGGACGTCGGCGAAGGGGTGCACCGCGAGCCCGTGGGCCGCGCGACCGGTGGGGCGTGTGGTCGTGCGAGACATGCCGAGCGGCTCGAGCAGGTCACGACGGACCACGTCGAACCAGTCGGTGCCGTGCGCCCTGGCCACGAGCTCGCCGAGCGCCGCGAAGCCGACGTTCGTGTAGTGGAAGCGCCGACCGGCCCGGAACCGCTGTTCCACAGGCGATCCCGCGCCCGGCCCTGCCAGCTCATCCCAGTCGCCACCGGGCGTGCGCTCCCACCACGCGCCGTTCGTCTCGGCCTGCACACCGGCGCCGTGCGAGAGCAGCTGCGCGATCGTCGCGCCGCCCAGCGCCGAGCCGGGCACGTGGTCCTCGAACCGGTCGAGCAGGTCGAGGCGACCGGCGTCGCGCAGACGCATCACGGCCACTGCGACGAAGGTCTTCGTGATGGAACCCATGCGGTACTGCGTGTCGGTGTCGGCCGCCTCCCCTGCGGCGCGCCCGTCGAGCGTCCCGACGGCATCCGACCAGGCGAGGTCGCCGTCGCGCACGATCCCGGCGGCGACCGACGGCAGCCGCCCGCGGCGCTGCTCTGTGGCCAGCACGTGGTGCAGGTGCCGGGCGGTGGCCGGGTCGATGCCGCGGGTAGGTGTGGGGACGTCGGCGTCGCTGCGCGGGTCGGTGCTCACCCGCTCCAGCCTAGGGCGGGGGTCTCTGGCGTGGCGCAGGCCACCCCGGCAGGATGGGACGGCGGCCCCACGGTCGCCCCGCATCGGATATCTTGACATCAAGATTTATTCGCAGATCCACGAAGACCGGATCTCGGCACGAACAGCAACCCGAACGGAGCACCCGCGTTGGACTCGACAATCATCTACACGCACACGGACGAGGCGCCCGCCCTGGCCACGGCCTCGCTGCTGCCCATCGTCTCGGCCTTCGCCAAGCAGGCCGGCGTCGAGGTCGAGACGCGTGACATCTCGCTGTCGGGTCGCATCATCGCCGCGTTCCCCGACGCCCTGAAGCCTGAGCAGCGCGTCAGCGACGCCCTGGCCGAGCTCGGCGCCCTGGCCAAGACGCCCGAGGCCAACATCATCAAGCTGCCCAACGTGTCGGCGTCGATCCCGCAGCTCAAGGCCGCGGTCGCCGAGCTGCAGGCCGCCGGCTACGCCCTGCCCGACTACCCCGACAACCCGTCCACCGACGAGGAGAAGGCGGCCCGGGCGGCCTACGACAAGATCAAGGGCTCGGCCGTCAACTCCGTTCTGCGCGAAGGCAACTCGGACCGCCGCGCGCCGGCGTCGGTGAAGAGCTACGCCCGCAAGCACCCGCACTCCATGGGGGCGTGGAGCGCCGACTGCAGGACGAACGTCGCGACGATGGCGGCGCACGACTTCCGGCACAACGAGACGTCCGTCGTGCTGTCGGCCGACGACACCCTGCGCGTCGAGCTCGTCGGTGCCGACGGGTCCACCACCGTGCTCAAGGAGTCGATCCCCGTCCTCGCCGGCGAGGTCGTCGACGCGACGTTCATGGACGTGGCCAAGCTGCGCGACTTCCTCTCCGAGCAGGTCCAGCGGGCCAAGGCCGAGGGCGTCCTCTTCTCGGTGCACCTCAAGGCGACGATGATGAAGGTCTCCGACCCCATCATCTTCGGCCACGTCGTGCGCGCCTTCTTCCCCGACGTCTTCGAGACGTATGCCGGCTCGCTGGCGTCCGTCGGCGCGTCCCCCAACGACGGGCTGGGCGCCGTGCTCAAGGCCGTCGAGGGACTGCCGGCCGACGAGCGGGCCGAGGTCGAGGCCGCCGTGAAGCAGGGCTTCGAGGACGGCCCGGCCATCGCCATGGTCGACTCGAACAAGGGCATCACCAACCTCCACGTGCCGAGCGACGTCATCGTCGACGCGTCGATGCCGGCGATGATCCGCACGTCGGGCCACATGTGGGACCGCGACGGCGCCGAGCAGGACACGCTCGCCGTCCTGCCCGACAGCTCGTACGCCGGCATCTACCAGGTCGTCCTCGACGACTGCCGCGCCAACGGCGCCTACGACCCGTCGACGATGGGCTCGGTCTCCAACGTCGGCCTCATGGCACAGGCGGCCGAGGAGTACGGCAGCCACGACAAGACCTTCGAGATCCCGGCCGACGGGACGGTTCGCGTCGTCGACGGCTCCGGAGCGGCGCTGCTCGAGCACGCTGTCTCGGCCGGCGACATCTGGCGCGCCTGCCAGACCAAGGACGTGCCGATCCGCGACTGGGTCAAGCTCGCGGTCACCCGCGCCCGCGCGACGGGCACTCCGGCGATCTTCTGGCTCGACGCCGACCGCGCCCACGACGCGAACCTCATCGCCAAGGTCACCGAGTACCTCACCGAGCACGACACCGACGGCCTCATCATCGGGATCATGAAGCCGACCGACGCGATCGCCTACTCCCTCGGCCGCATCCGCAAGGGCGAGGACACGATCTCGGTCACGGGCAACGTCCTGCGCGACTACCTCACCGACCTCTTCCCGATCCTCGAGCTCGGCACGTCGGCCAAGATGCTGTCGGTCGTCCCACTCATCAACGGCGGTGGCCTCTTCGAGACGGGCGCCGGCGGCTCGGCGCCCAAGCACGTCCAGCAGCTCGTCCAGGAGAACTACCTGCGCTGGGACAGCCTCGGCGAGTTCCTCGCCCTGGCGGTCAGCTTCGAGCACCTGGCGGATGTCACCGACAACCCGCGGGCCCGGGTGCTCGGCGAGACGCTCGACCGCGCGACGGGCACGCTCCTCGACGAGAACAAGGGCCCGGCCCGCAAGGTCGGCCAGATCGACAACCGGGGCAGCCACGTGTGGCTCGCCCTCTACTGGGCGCAGGAGCTCGCGGCTCAGACCGACGACGCCGCGCTGGCCGAGACCTTCGCCCCGGTGGCCAAGGCCCTCTCCGACAGCATCGCCACGATCTCCCAGGAGCTCGTCGACGCCCAGGGCCACTCGGTCGACATCGGCGGCTACTACCGCCCCGACCCGGCCAAGGTGGCCTCCGTGATGCGTCCGTCCACGACCTTCAACGAGATCATCGACGCGCTCGCCTGAGCGACGCCGCACCGCGCGGGAGCGCCCACTCGACCCTCGGGGTCGGGTGGGCGCTGCCCGTCGAGAGGCCGTCTCGCCCCCTATTGCCCGTCGAGAGGCCACGTCTCGCCCCCTCGTGCCCGTCGAAAGGCCAGTTCTCGTCGCGAGACTGGCCTTTCGACATGTCGGGGGCGGCCACAGCCGGCCACTCGACGGGTCAGCGGATGCGGACGCCGCTAATGGCCCTGGCGATGACGAGGCGCTGGATCTCGGACGTGCCCTCGAAGATCGTGTAGATCTTCGCGTCGCGCGACCACCGCTCGACCGGGTGGTCGGTGACGTAGCCGGCCCCGCCGAGGATCTGCACGGCCTTGTCGGTGACGGCCACCGCGACCTCGCCGGCCTTGAGCTTGCTCATCGAGCCCTCGGCAGCGGTGAACGGCTGGTTGGTGCGACCCATCCACGACGCGCGCCACACGAGCAGCCGGGCCGCGTCGATCTCGGTCCGCATGTCCGCCAGCGCGAACGCGATCGCCTGGTTCTCGATGATCGGCCGGCCGAAGGCGACGCGGTCCTTGGCGTAGTCGAGGGCGTACTCGTATGCCGCCCGGGCGATCCCGAGCGCCTGCGCACCCACCGTGGGACGCGAGATCTCGAACGTCCGCATGGCCGCCTGTCCGCTCGACGACCCTCCCTCGCGGGCCCGGGCAAGGCGCTCGTCGAGCTTGTCCTTGCCGCCGAGCAGGCACGACCCGGGGACGCGCACGTCGTCGAGGAAGACGTCGGCGGTGTGCGAGGCACGCAGCCCGAGCTTGCGCAGCTTCTTGGCGCCCTCGAGGCCCTTCGTGCCGGGTGGCACGACGAAGGCCGCCTGCCCGCGAGCCCTGAGCTCGGGGTCGACGACGGCCGTGACGACGTGGACGTTCGCGATGCCGCCGTTGGTGATGTAGGCCTTCTGGCCGCTGATCACCCACTCGTCGGCGGCCTCGTCGTAGCGGGCGCGGGTGCGCATGGCCCCGACGTCGGAGCCGGCCTGAGGCTCGGTCGTCGCGAAGGCGGCGAGCTTCGGGTCGTCGGCGTCGCCGTAGCACTGCGGCAGCCACTCGACCATCTGGTCGGGCGTGCCCGAGCCGTAGATCGCGGCCACCGCGAGGGTCGTGCCGAAGATCGACATCCCGATGCCGGCGTCACCCCAGAAGAGCTCCTCGTTGGCGAGGTTGATCGAGATGCCGGTGGGGTCGGACCAGCACTGGGCCAGGAACTCGAAGCCGTAGAGGCCGTTCTTCGCGGCCTCCTGGATGACGGGCCACGGCGTCTCCTCGCGGGCGTCCCACTCGGAGGCGGCCGACCGCACGACGTCGGCGGCGAAGCCGTGCACCCAGTCCCGCAGCTCGGTCTGGTCGTCGTTCAGGGCGAGCGAGAACTCCACCACGACGGGCTCCTCAGGCCTTGGGGATGTCGAAGAAGTTCGCGATGTTGGCCGCGAGCCCGAGGTCGCCCTTGGCCTTGATCTTGCCGGTCATGAACATCATCACCGGGTTGCCGCTCTTGGTGATGACCTTGGTGAAGTCGACGGGCGACATCGCGAGCGAGAGCGTCGAGTCGCCGTCGTGGCCGGGGACCGAGGTGCAGGTGCCGTCGGCGAAGCGCACGGTCCACTCGTCGGCGAAGCCGTCGGGGCGCCCGGTGATGCTCCAGTGGGTCGTGGCGGTCGTCGAACCGGCCCGGTCGGGCCGGAAGAGCTCGGGCATGCGCCGGAAGATCGCGTCGACGATGGCGCCCCGGTTGTCGCTCTCCATGACCTCCTTGACGTCCTTGTCGGACATCTCCTTGACGATGCGGATGAAGTCGCCGGGCTCGACGGCGGCGAGCTGCTCAGCGGTGGCGGTCGTGAAGTCGATCTCGGGCATCGGGGTCCCTCCGGAGGAAACGGCATTGTTACCGCGAGTAGGTTACCGGACGGTTCAGCCGTCGAGGAACCAGCCCGCGACCATCCCGTCGGGACGGCCGGGCTCGATGTAGTGCTCCTGGGCGAAGGCCACCGCGAACATCTCCACCGGCATCTGGAGCATCCCCTGCGCGTCGGACTGGCTCGCGTGCGCCTTGAGCGCCGAGCGCTTGACCTCGAGGAACTCGCCCACGTCGCACGCCCAGTGCAGCTCGCTCTCGAGGCTGCCGAGCGGGTTGCCGTCGTCCATCGGCTGGCTCGGGTCCCACTCCCCCACGTCGTGGCCGGCCGCCATCGCCGCCTGGTGCGAGCGGATCATCGCGTCGCGGTTCATCGACCCCTCGAGGTAGCGCGGCGTGCCGGCGATCTCGGCCGCCCGCCTGGTCACGGCGTGCACCTTGACGTGGTCGGGGTGGCCGTAGCCGCCGTGCCAGTCGTAGCCGACGACGACGTCGGCGGCCTCCTCGCGCAGCACCGCCGCGAGGCGCTGCGCCGCCTCCTCCGTGTCGGCCCGGGCGAAGCTCTCCTCGTGGTCGTTCTGCGCCCACCCGGTCATTCCGGAGTCGGCGTAGCCGAGGAACTCGACGCGGTGGGTGCCGATGACGGCGTTGGAGGCGGCGGCCTCGGCCCGGCGCCGCTCGACGACGGTCTCGCCCTCGGCCAGGTCGTCGGGCGCGTCGCCGTGGTCGCCGTTGGTGGCGACGACGAGCACGACGCGGTGGCCCTCGCTGACGGCGCGAGCCATCGAGCCGGCGGACTGCGAGGCCTCGTCGTCGGGGTGGGCGTGGACGAAGACAACGGTTGACATGGACTCAGCCTCTCACCGCGCGCCGACGTTCCCGTCACCGCGGCCCGTCGCCAGCATCCGCGCCACCACTCGCGCCACCACCCGCGCCACCACCCGCGCCACCGACCGGCGTCGTGTAGACGACGTAGCCCGCGAACGTCGCGACCTCGTCGTAGAGCCGGCGGGCGACGGCGTTCGACTCGTGGGTCTGCCAGTAGACGCTGCCGCAGCCCTGCCCGCGCGCCCAGTCGCGCACGGCTGCGATGAGGGCGCTCGCGACGCCCCGGCCGCGCACCGCCGGGTCGGTGAAGAGGTCCTCGAGGTAACAGAGGTCCGGCTCGCTCGAGCTGGGGTGCACGAGGAAGTGGGTGATCCCCACGAGCTCGCCGTCCAGCCATGCCCCGAGCCCGTGCAGCCTTGCGTCAGAGGCGATCTCGCGCCATGCCCTGTCGTATGCCGCCTGGCCGAGCTCGCGCTCGTAGAAGCTGATGTACGCGCGGAAGAGCTCCTCCCACCGGTCCCGGTCGGCAGCCTCGAGGCGTCGGGTCTCGATCACGTCCCGACGCTAGCGCGAGCGCAGCGTCCCCGGCAGGGCCACCACACGGCATACGCAATGAGCCACTCGAGTGATCGCCGAACCACCCTCGAGTGAGAGCTCACTCGAGCGGTGCGCGGGTCAGGCCTTCTTGGTGGCGGCCTTCTTCGTCGTGCGGGTCGTCGCCTTCTTCGCGGTCTTCCTCGCCGTCTTCTTCACGACGCGCTTGCGGGTGGTCGGGCCCTTGGCGCGCTTCTCGGCGAGCAGCTCGTAGCCGCGCTCCGGCGTGATCGCCTCGGGGTCGTCGTCCTTGCGCAGCGTAGCGTTGGTCTCGCCGTCGGTGACGTAGGGGCCGAAACGGCCGTCCTTGACGACGACGGGCTTGCCGCTGACGGGGTCGGCGCCGAGCTCCTTGAGCGGCGGTGCAGCAGCCGCGCGCCCGCGCTGCTTGGGCTGGGCGTAGATCGCGAGCGCCTCGTCGAGCGTGATGTCGAAGAGCTGCTGCTCGGTCGTGAGCGAGCGCGAGTCCGTGCCCTTCTTGAGGTACGGGCCGTAGCGGCCGTTCTGCGCTGTGATCTCGACGCCCTCGGCGTCGGTGCCGACGACGCGCGGCAGCGAGAGCAGCTTGAGCGCCGACTCGAGGTCGAGGGTCGCGAGCTCCATGTCCTTGAAGAGCGAGGCCGTGCGGGGCTTGACCTTGGCCGCCTTCTTGGCCTTGGGCCTGTCGGCCGCAGCGGCGTCGTCGTCCTCGATGACCTCGGTGACGTAGGGCCCGTAGCGCCCGGCGCGGGCGATGATGTCGCGACCGGTCTCGGGGTCCTTGCCCAGCACCTTGCCGTCGTCGGCGGCGACCTCGAGCAGCTCGCGTGCCTTCTCGGGAGTCATCTCGTCGGGCGCGATGTCGTCGGTGATCGTCGCGCGGCGCGGCGTGGCCGGCACCTCGGCGCCGTCGGCGACCTCGCCCGTCTCGAGGTCGACGCCCGCGGGGACGAGCTCCTCGACGTACGGGCCGTAGCGGCCGACGCGCACGACCATGCCGTCGCCGATCGGGATCGTGGAGATCTCCTTGGCGTCGATCTCGCCGAGGTCCTCGACGAGGTTGCGCAGGCCGGCGGACGAGGTGGCCTCCTCGCCGAAGTAGAAGCGCTTGAGCCACGCGACACGGCCCTCGTCGCCGTTGGCGATGCGGTCGAGGTCCTCTTCCATCGAGGCGGTGAACTCGTAGTCGACGAGGTTGCCGAAGTGCTCCTCGAGCAGGCGCGTCACGGCGAAGGCGAGCCACGTCGGCACGAGGGCCTGGCCCTTGGTGAAGACGTAGCCGCGGTCCTGGATGGTGCCGATCGTCGCGGCATACGTCGAGGGTCGGCCGATGCCGCGCTCCTCCATCGCCTTGACGAGGGTGGCCTCGGTGAAGCGGGCGGGCGGGCTCGTCTCGTGGCCGTCGGCCTCGGCGCGCACGACCTCGAGCGGGACGCCGGCGCTGAGCTTGGGCAGGCGGCGCTCCTCGGCGGCGGCGTCGGCGCGGGCGGCGGCCTCGTCGTCGCGGCCCTCCTCGTACGCGGCGAGGAAGCCCTTGAAGGTGATGACGGTGCCGCTGGCGCTGAACTCGACGGACTGCGCACCCTCGACGGCCGTGTCGACAGCGAGCTTGACGGTGGCGGTCGAGCCGCGGGCGTCGGCCATCTGCGAGGCGACGGTGCGCTTCCAGATCAGCTCGTAGAGCGCGAACTCCTCGCCGCGCAGCGACCCCGCGACCTGGGCCGGCGAGCGGAAACGGTCACCGGCGGGGCGGATGGCCTCGTGGGCCTCCTGGGCGTTCTTGACCTTCTTCTCGTAGCGGCGCGGGCTGTCCGGGACGTACTCGGCGCCGTACATGTCACGCGCCTGGCTGCGCGCGGCGGTCATGGCGGCGTCGGACAGCGTCGTGCTGTCGGTACGCATGTAGGTGATGTAGCCGTTCTCGTAGAGCCGCTGCGCCACGCGCATCGCGTTCTTGGACGACATGCGCAGCTTGCGCGAGGCCTCCTGCTGGAGGGTCGAGGTCGTGAACGGCGCCGACGGGCGGCGCGTGTAGGGCTTCTCCTGGACGTCGGTGACACGTGCAGCCAGGGGCAGGCAGGCCTGCGCGATGCGGGTCGCGAGCGCCTCGTCGAGGTGGACGACGCCCTTGCCGGTGAGGCGGCCGTCGTCGGCGAAGTCGCGGCCCGTGGCGACGCGGACGCCGTCGACGGACGAGAGCCGGGCCGTGAACTGCTGGCTCGCGCTGTCGGGCGTGAAGTCGCCCTCGACGTCCCAGTAGGAGGAGCGGACGAACGCCATGCGCTCGCGCTCGCGCTCGACGACCATGCGGGTCGCGACGGACTGGACCCGGCCGGCCGAGAGGCCCTGACGGACCTTGCGCCACAGCACCGGGCTGACCTCGTAGCCGTAGAGGCGGTCGAGGATGCGGCGGGTCTCCTGGGCGTCGACCATCGCGGTGTCGATCTCGCGGGTGTCGTTGACGGCGCGCTGGATCGCCTCGCGGGTGATCTCGTGGAACACCATGCGCTTGACGGGGACCCGCGGCTTGAGAGCCTCGAGCAGGTGCCACGCGATGGCCTCGCCCTCGCGGTCCTCATCGGTGGCGAGGTAGAGCTCGCTGGCGTCCTTGAGGAGGCGCTTGAGCTCGGCGACCTTCTTCTTCTTGTCCGGGTCGACGACGTAGTACGGCTCGAAGCCGTTGTCGACGTCGACGGCGAACTTGCCGAACGGGCCCTTCTTCATGTCGGCCGGCAGCTCGGAGGGGTTCGGCAGGTCACGGATGTGACCCACGGACGCCTCGACCTCGAAGTCGCCTCCGAGGTATCCGGCGATGGTCTTCGCCTTGGCGGGCGACTCGACGATGACGAGCTTGCGGCCCTTGCCTGCGGCCATGGTGCACCTTCAACTTCCCGCATCTCACGTGCAGCGGATTCGTCGCTGCCCCGACGTGGACGCGGACCGACCGTAACAGCCCGCGCCGGGTGTGGTCTCACGACATCCGCCGGAGAGGGCGTATGCCGTCCCCTGGCGACCCGCTCGTCCCGCGCCCACCGCGCCCCGCCCACCTCAAACGTCGAGAGGCCACGTGTGGCCGCGTCTGACACGTCGAGAGGCCACGTGTGGCCGTGTCTGACACGTCGAGAGGCCACGTGTGGCCGCGTCTGACACGTCGAGGCCAAGCGCGGACGCCGCCCTTGTGGCCTCTCGAGGGTTGAGGGTGGGCTAGAGGTGGCCTCTCGACGGTTCGGCGGGGGTGCGGAGAAACGGGGCCACACGGCATACGTCCTCGGGGATGATGACGCGCGGAGCCACGTTCCCATGGTAGTTTAGAGTTCAACAACTTCGGAAGGAACCGCCATGTCCGCCCCCGTCCTCTATCTCAGCCACGGCGCCCCGCCGCTCGCCGACGACGAGCGCTGGACGGCCGAGCTGGCCGGGTGGTCCGCGGACCTGCCGAAGCCCAAGGACGTCCTCATGGTCTCGGCGCACTGGGAGGACGCCCCGACGACCCTCGGCTCGACGACCGGCGCCCCCCTCACCTACGACTTCTGGGGCTTCCCGCAGAAGTACTACGAGGTGACCTACGACGCGCCCGCGGCGCCCGCGCTCGCCGACGACGTGACGAAGCTGCTGACGTGGCCCGGCCACGAGGTGCACCGCGACGAGGCGCGCGGCCTCGACCACGGCGCCTACGTCCCGCTCAAGGAGATGTTCCCCGACGCCGACGTGCCGGTGCTCCAGATGTCGATGCCGACCCTCGACCCGCGCGGCCTCTTCGAGATCGGCCGGCGCCTCGCCCCGCTGCGCGAGCAGGGCACGATGATCGTCGGCTCCGGCTTCACGACCCACAACCTGCGCTGGTTCAACCCGCACGCCGGCGCCGACGGCCAGCCGCCGCGCGCCAGCGCCGAGTTCGACCACTGGGCCCAGGAGGCCATGAAGGCCAAGGACGTCGACGGCCTGCTCGACTTCCTCGACAAGGCCCCCGCGGCCCACGAGGCACACCCGCGCACCGAGCACTTCGCGCCGCTCTTCGTGACCCTCGGCGCCGCCTACGAGTCGGGCGGCCTCGACAACAAGAGCGTCATCGACGGCTTCTGGTTCGGCCTGAGCAAGCGCTCCTGGCAGTTCGACTGAGCGACCCGGGCCCGCGCCCGGGGCGACCCGTGCGCGGCCCCGGATCACCCCGGGAACCGGCGGGTAACCCCGTCCGTTCTTCCGGTGTGGGTGCCCCACACACGCGGCCGCGGCTCGTAACCTCCCCTGACTCCGAGCCGCGGCCGCTCCTCTCCACCGGGGCTCCACCGGGGCCTCGTCAGGGACTCCGGACGGGTCCGCGGGGCGACGGAACCCACGCGTTCGCCCACCCGTCGCAGGCGCACGGCACGTAGAGTGGCCGTACGCCCGACGAGCGCGCCGCAGGCGTGATTCGTGCGCCGTCCGTGGTGCCGACGGGCGAGGGACTTCGGTCGCGTCGCCGACGCGGCCGGCACGCGAGGGAAGGACCCGCTCCACATGACTGACCAGCCCGCCGCCCAGGCAGCCGCGCCCGCCCAGGTCGCCCCCCTCGAGCCGCCGCCCGGCGACGCGTTCATCCTCACGGCCCCCGCGCCGACGGCCGCCGTCGCCGAGACCGCCGCGCCGAAGATGGCACCGGCCGTCCCCGAGGCGGCCCTGCCCGGCCTCGACGCCAAGGTCGACACCTACCTCGACTCCCTCACGAAGGCCGCGGCCCGCTCGCCCGAGTGGGAGACCAAGGCCGCCGACGTGCGCAGCATGGGCAACGACGAGGTGCGGTTCGCCGCCGAGTCGTCCAACCGGATGCTCCAGATGCCCGTCAAGGCGCTCAACGAGGGCGGCCTGTCGGGCAACTCGAAGGTCGGCAAGACGCTGCTCGACCTGCGGCGCACGGTCGAGGACCTCGACCCGGGCCAGGCCGCGGGCGCCAAGAAGTTCCTCGGCATGATCCCGTTCGGCGACAAGGTCAACGACTACTTCCGCAAGTACCAGTCGGCGCAGAGCCACCTCAACGGCATCCTCCACTCGCTCCAGTCCGGCCAGGACGAGCTCGTCAAGGACAACGTCGCCCTCAACCTCGAGAAGAAGAACCTCTGGGAGTCGATGGGCCGGCTCAACCAGTACGTCTACGTCGCCGAGCGCCTCGACGCCAAGCTCGCCGCCCAGGTCGCGACCCTCGAGTCGACCGACCCCGAACGCGCCAAGGCGCTGCGCGAGGACGTCCTCTTCTACGTCCGCCAGAAGCACCAGGACCTGCTGACCCAGCTCGCCGTGTCGATCCAGAACTACCTCGCGATCGACATCATCATCAAGAACAACATCGAGCTCATCAAGGGCGTCGACCGCGCGACGACGACCACGGTCTCGGCCCTGCGCACCGCCGTCATCGTGGCCCAGGCGCTCAACAACCAGCAGCTCGTGCTCGACCAGATCACGGCCCTCAACACGACGACCTCGGGCATCATCGAGCGTACGTCGGAGGCCCTCAAGCAGAACTCCGCCCGCATCCAGGAGCAGTCGGCGAGCGCGACGCTGTCGATCGAGTCGCTGCAGAAGGCGTTCGCCAACATCTACGAGACGATGGACACCATCGACCAGTTCAAGGTGCGGGCGCTCGACAACATGGCCGCGACGATCGGCACGCTCGAGACCGAGGTGGCCAAGTCGCGCTCCTACCTCGACCGCGTGTCCAAGCAGGACGCCCGCCGCGCCGAGAACGCCGCGCCCGGACTGCTCGACCTCGGCTCGGGCCGGTGAGGGTGGCTGGGACCGGGAGCCGGTGACGGGCCCGCGACGCGGGTGAGGTGAGGCAGGGTCGCCGTGGCGCGACTCGTACAGCAGGATGTGCGTGGCCGGTCGACGGTCGGCGCGCGCGACACACCAGAGGGGACACAGCAGTGGGTATCCGGTCGTGGTTCGGGTTGGACAGGCCCGAGGCACCCGAGCCCGTGCGCTCGGGCCCACCCACCACGGAGCAGCTGCTCGGGGCGCTCGACGCCATCGAGACGCAGGCCCGCGAGGGCAAGGTGCCCGGCGTCGTGCTCTCCCGCCTGCTGCGCGTCACCCGCATCGTGCGCCAGACCCTGCCGCGCCTCGACAACCTCGGCCTCGGCAGCCGAGAGGGCTTCAGCGTCATGGCCACCGCCACCGACTACCTCCCGGTCGCCATCGGCAACTACCTGCGCCTCCCGCGCGACTGGGCCGACACGCGTCCCATCGCCGCGGGCAAGAGCTCGGTCATGCTCCTCGTCGACCAGCTCGACCTGCTCGGCACGACGATGGACAAGGTCTACGACGCCGTATGCCGTGCCGACGCCGAGGCGATCATCGTGCACGGGGCGTTCCTCGAGCAGAAGTTCGGCCAGGCCTCCGACGGTGGGGTGCTCGGGCTAGGTCCCGACCCGGTTCGCGTCGCCCCTCCGCCCGAGACCGGCTCGGCCCACACCCCGAGTCCTCCGGGTGCCGTCAGCACGTCACCGTCCGCCTCCCCCCGCCCACTGGCCCCGCCGGAGTGATGCATGAGAACCGAGCATGAACGCTGACGAGTCCCGCCTCGCCGAGAGCCTGGACCAGCTGAGCGACGTCGCCGCGGAGGCCGGTCTCGACCCGGCCGCGGCCCGCGACGAGGGGCTGCGCGTCGCCGCCGCCCTCGCCGAGGCCGTGCCCGGGGCGCCCCCCGCCTGGGCCGAGGTCGCACACCCGGGCCTGACCGACCTCGCCCGCATCAACGAGGCGTTCTTCGACGCCGCCTCGCGCGGGCGGCGCTGGCGCGGAGCCCCGACCGACCTGCTCGAGGCGCTCGTCGCCTCCCGTCACACGCTCGCCCCCGAGTACGCCGAGGCGCTGACCGAGGTCGCGTCGTCCGCCGTCATGCTCGGGACGGCGCCGATCTGGGTCATCGCCAACGCCTCGGCCGCGTCCGGTGCCTACCTCGCCGCCGCACGCCTGTCCTCCCAGCGGGTGCCCGCGTTCCCCGGCAGCGAGTCCGACGCAGAGCGCCGGCTCCTCGGCGGCACACCCGGGATGGGCCTCGGGTCCCCCGACACGATGCGTCCGAGCATTCCCGGCCCCATCGACCCACGGCTCCTCGATCTCCTGCAACCGGATCGCCTTGCGGCACAAGGCGGCCCGCCCGGAGGCCAGGACAGCGGTGCCACGGCGTCAGCCGCCCTTGCTGACCCACCGGCCGAGCCCAGGACGCCGGCCGAGCCCGAGAAGTCCGTCGAGGAGCTCCTCGCCGAGCTCGACGCGATGATCGGTCTCGAGCGCGTCAAGAAGGAGATCCACCGCCAGGTCGCGCTGCTCACCGTCGAGAAGATGCGCACCGAGGCCGGCCTCAAAGCACACAAGATGAGCCGGCATCTCATCTTCGTCGGCAACCCCGGCACCGGGAAGACCACCGTCGCGCGCCTCGTCGGCGGCATCTACAAGGCCCTCGGGCTGCTGCCCACCGGGCAGCTCGTCGAGGTCGACCGCAGCGAGCTCGTCGCCGGCTACGTCGGGCAGACAGCGATGAAGACGGCCGAGGTCTGCGCCAAGGCCACGGGCGGGGTGCTCTTCATCGACGAGGCCTACGCCCTGACCGGCGACCAGTACGCCTCGGAGGCCGTCAACACCCTCGTCAAGGAGATGGAGGACCACCGCGAGGACCTCGTCGTCATCGTGGCCGGCTATCCCGACCCCATGGTCGGCTTCATCGCCCAGAACCCCGGCCTGGCAAGCCGGTTCACGACGACGATCGAGTTCGACGACTACTCCGACGACGAGCTGCTCGCGATCCTCGACTCGATCGCCGCCGGCAGCGACTACGAGCTGACCGACGACGCCCGCACCCGCGTCCGGCACCAGCTCGAGGCCACGCCGCGCACACCTGCGTTCGGCAACGGCCGCTTCTCGCGCAACGTCTTCGAGCACGCCGTCGGTCGCCACGCGTGGCGCCTCAAGGACGCGACGGAGCCGACGCGCGACGACCTGCGTCTACTCACTGCAGACGACTTCACCGACCAGCCCGACACGCCGGCCGACGAACCAGCCCACGCGCCCGCCGACCCACCGGCCGACGGAACTGCGGCAGACGACGCGCCCGGCGCCCCCGAGCAGGACCCGGCGGCGGTCAGGGCAGACCCTGATGGTCCGGCGGACGCCGATGAGGCAGTCTCGGACGGGCAGACCGAGCAGGACGGGCAGACCGAGCAGCACGAGCAGCACGACACCAGCGCGACCGAGCACGAGGACACCGCATGAGCGCACCGACGACGAACATCCCCGTCGCCATCCCGGCGGGTGCGTCGTCCGGCGCGCCCGCGGGCCAGCGGCCGCGCACCATCGCCGGCAGCCTCTCCGGGGGTATCCCCGGCGCCCGCGGCCTCGCCGGCCGGCTCCTGCACGGCACTCCCGGGCGGATGCGCCTCTTCGGCCTCCTCGGCGTCGTTGCCGCCGTGCTGCTCGGAGCCGTCAGCGCCAACGCCCTCCTCGCCTCGGAGGCGGCCGTCGAGCGCGCCGCCAACAACAGCGCCCAGGTGGTCCGGGCGCAGTCGATCCACGTCGACCTCCTGCGCGCCGACGCCGTCGCCACCAACGCGTTCCTCGTCGGCGGCCTCGAGTCGCCCGAGTCACGCGCCAGCTACGAGGGCGCCATGGGCCGGGTCGCCGCCGGGATCGCCGAGGCCGCCGCCGCCCAGCCCGCCGACGGCAACGCCCTCGGGGTGCTCTCGCAGCGCGTGCAGACGTATGCCGCCCTCGTCGAGCAGGCCCGATCGAACAACCGGCTCGGCCTGCCCGTCGGCGCGCAGTACCTCACCCAGGCCAGCGCAGGCCTGCGCGCCGATGCCATCCCGATCGTGACGCAGGTCGTCAAGGCCAACGAGGAGCGCGCCAAGAAGGAGTTCGAGCGCAGCAACTCGAGCCTCCAGCTGCTCGTCGGCGTCGTGTCCCTCATCGGCCTCGTCGCGCTCGCCGTCTGGCTGGCCAAGCGCACACACCGCTACCTCAACCCGTCCCTGACGGGAGCCATCGCCCTGCTCCTCGTCGCGCTCTTCGTGACCGCGACGGTGATCACCGGCGTCGGCAGCGCGACGCGCGACGTCTCCAACGGCAGCTACCAGCGGGCCGTCGCCCTCGCGAACGTGACGACCGCAGCCAACGACGCCCGCGCCAACGAGAGCCTCACCCTGATCCGCCGGGGCTCGGGGGCCTCGAACGAACAGGCCTGGGTCGCCGACCGCAAGGCCGTCGACGCGACGCTGGCCACCCTCGACGACAGCGCCCTCCAGGACCAGTGGGCCGACTACGTCGACGCCCACGTCAAGGTGCGCTCCCTCGACAAGGGCGGTCACTGGGACGACGCGGTCACGCTGTCGACGAGCACGGAGGACGGCGGTGCCGCCAAGACCTTCAGCACCTTCGACGTCGCCGTGACGCAGGCCCGCGACAGCGCCGCCAAGGCCACCGTCACGACGTTGGAGACGCTCGGCCGTGCGGCGCCACTCATGGCCGTCGTCGTCGCCCTCGCGGCCCTCGTCGCGTCGTGGCTCATCGTCCGAGGAGTCGGCCAGCGGATCGAGGAGTACCGATGAGCACCATCACCCGGGCGCTGCGGCGTCGCCTCGTGGCCCTCGTCGCCGTCGCCGGCGTCGGGGTTCTCGCCGGCTGCTCCGGCGTCACCTACGCCGAGACCCAGCTGCCGGCGAGCGCCGCACCCAAGCCGACGAGCAGCACACCCGCCGCCCCGGCGCCGACGTGCAGCAACGCGACACAGTCCTACGACCCGCTGCCGAGCCTGCCGAGCCGTGGCGACATCACCGATGCGTCGATGCGCCGGATCATCGACAAGGGGTTCATCACGGTCGGCGTCTCGGCCGACACGTACCTCTTCGGGGCCCGCAACGCGTTCACCGGCGGCATCGAGGGCTTCGACATCGACATGGCCCGGGCCGTCGCCAAGGCGATCTTCGGCGACTCCTCGAAGGTCCAGCTGCGCGTCATCACGGCCGACGACCGCAAGCCCCTGCTCAAGAACCGCGAGATCGACATGGTCGCACGCAACATGTCGATGACGTGCGATCGCTGGAACGACATCGGCTTCTCGGCCGAGTACTACCGGTCCGGCCAGAAGGTCCTCGTCAGCAAGGCCCTGCCCGGCGCCAAGGACCTCACGCTCGCCGACCTGAAGGGCAAGCGGGTCTGCGCCCCCACCGGCACGACCTCGCTGGCCAAGCTGCAGCAGGTCAAGGGGCCGGTCGTCGTGACGGCCGGCACCCACACCGGATGCCTCGTGCTGCTCCAGCAGGGCAAGGCAGACGCCATCACCGGTGACGACACCGTGCTCGCCGGCCTCGCCGCGCAGGACCCCAACACCGTCGTCACGAGCGCCAAGGCGATCACCGTCGAGCCCTACGGCCTGGGCGTCAACAAGTCCGACGTCTACCTCGCCCGCTACCTCAACCGGGTCATCGCCGACCTCGAGGCGGACGGCGAGTGGAAGGCGATCTACAACCGCTGGCTCGCGGCACCGCTCGGGCCCGCGCCCGCACCCCCGACCCCGGTCTACGGACGATGAGCGCGGTGCCGCAGAGCAATCCCGACCCGGGCACCGTCGCCCCGACGGCGCCCGGGCGACTCGGCGTGCCCGTCCAGGCCGGCGAGGCCCAGACGTACCTGAACGCGTTGCGCGAGTGGGTCGCTCAGCGCCGTGCCGACCTCGGCGAGGTCGACCGCGCCGTCCTCAAGCTCTCGCAGGCCGAGCAGGTCGCGATCACCACCGACCTCACTGTGGCGCTGACCTTCTGGAAGGCCGTCAGCGACCGGCTCACGCTCCTCGAGACGACCTTCGACGGTGGCCGGGTCGGGCCGGTCGAGGCCGAACGGCTCTCGACGCTCATCCACGGGCGGCTCGACTCCAACACGACCGAGCACCTGGCACTGCCATCCAGCGGCTCGCTCGCGGTGAGCCTCCCCGAGGCGTGCCGACTGCTCGACTCGCTGACCCGCACCCTCCAGGCGCGTGCCTCCCTCGCGCCGGGCGCGGCAGAGGCGACCCAGCGGATCACGTTGGTGCGCGCGGGGATCGAGCGCACTCGCGACCAGGTCCCCCTCGTCCCCGCCGGTGCGGAGCGCGACGACGCCACCGAGAAGCTCGTGCGGCTCGACCGGCGCATGGGCGACCTCGTCGAGCGCGCCCGACGCGGCGCCGACGTCGGCGGCATCATCGGTCCGCTCGAGATCGACGTCGCGGTGCTCGAGCGCGACCTCATCGTCGCCGCCGCAGAGCGCGCCTCGGCCGCTCGCAGCCGGGTGCGCACGCAGCAGCAGGTCGAGGAGCTCGACGCGCGTGCCGCCGCCATCCGGGCCCTCGAGCGCGCCTGCCTCGAGGCGATCACGCCCGCACCGCACCTCGCGATCCCCAACGTCCGCGCGCTGGGACCCGTGCCGCAGGCGGCGGCCGAGCTCACGGCATACCGCGGCAAGCTCGAGCGGGTCTCGCGGGCCCTCGACCTCGCCCACGAGACGTATGCCGCCGGGCTGGCCGAGCGCGACGAGGTCGTCGGGCTCGTGGGTGCCGTCGGCGCCATGGCCGCGTCGGCGACGCTGACGCCCGAGGCGGAGGCCGACGTGGCCGAGCTGCGTCGCCGTCTCGACGAGACGCTCGCCTCGCGTCCCCTGCCGATCGGCCGCGCCCGCGCGCTCGCGGCCGCCTTCTCCGCCTACGTCGACACGGCGACCCGCCCGCAGCCTCGCTCCGGCCGCCTCGCCCCCCGTCCGTCCGCACCCCGACCCCAGAGGCCTCGCCCATGAACTGCACGCAGCCGGGCTGCACCGGAACGATCGTCGATGGCTACTGCGACGTGTGCGGCATGGCCGCCGGGTCGAGCCCGGTCCCCGTCGCGAGCGCCTCCGTCGGCGCGGCGTCCACGCCCGTCGCGGCCCCGGCCCGAGCCGCGGCGCCGGCCGTCGGTCCGTCGATCCCCGAGGGGGGCGCGTGCCAGCAGCCCGGCTGCAGCGGGACGATCGACGCGGGCTACTGCAACGTGTGCGGCACCCCGGCCGACCAGCTCGGCGTCGCCGGGTACGCCGCGCCCTCCGACCCACCCGCCACAGCCGGTGCCACCGCCGCGACCGCGGCCACCGGGGGCGTCGGCCCCGAGATCTCCACGCGGTCGGCCGCCTCGAGCAACCTCGCATCGGCAGCCCTGGGCTCCAAGCGGGCCCGCGAGTCCGGGTCGATCGCGACACGACGCACCGGGGGCTCGCAGCGACTGCGCTCGGCCCGCCTCGGTGGCGGCATCACCTCGGTGCGGCCGGCTCCAGAGATCGACGCCGAGAAGGCCCTGCTCACCAACCCGTCGGTGCCCGAGAACAAGCGCTTCTGCCCGAAGTGCGGCGAGCCCGTCGGCCGCGGTCGAGACGGCAAGCCGGGCCGCACCACCGGCTTCTGCGCCAACTGCCGCCACCCCTTCTCCTTCGACCCCAAGCTCAAGGCGGGCGACCTCGTCGCCGGGCAGTACGAGGTCGCCGGCTGCCTCGCCCACGGTGGCCTCGGCTGGATCTACCTCGCGCGCGACAAGAACGTGTCCGACCGGTGGGTCGTGCTCAAGGGCCTGCTCAACTCCGCCGACCCCGACGCCCTCGCGGCGGCGATCGCCGAGCAGCGCTTCCTCGCGCAGGTGTCGCACCCGAGCATCGTCGAGATCTACAACTTCGTGACGCACGACGACGCCGGCTACATCGTCATGGAGTACGTGGGCGGCACGTCGCTCAAGTCGATCCTCAAGCAGCGCCTCCAGGCCGCCGGGAGGTACGACCCGCTGCCCGTCGACCAGGCCCTCGCCTACATCCTCGAGATCCTGCCGTCGTTCCAGTACCTCCACGACCTCGGGCTCGTCTACTGCGACTTCAAGCCCGACAACATCATCCAGGTCGGCGACGAGGTCAAGCTCATCGACCTCGGCGGCGTGCGCCGCGCCGACGACGACGACTCGGCGATCTTCGGCACCGTGGGCTACCAGGCCCCGGAGGTCGCCGAGCTCGGCGTCTCCGCGGCCTCCGACATCTACACGATCGGCCGCACGCTCGTCGTCCTGACGATGGAGTTCCGCGGCTACCAGACGACCTACCTCAACACGCTGCCCGCGCAGGACACCGTCCCGGTCTTCCAGCGCTACGACTCCTTCTACCGACTCGTCGCCAAGGCGTGTGCGCCCAACCGCGACGACCGCTTCGTCTCGGCCGACGAGCTGCGCTCGCAGATGGTCGGCGTGCTGCGTGAGGTCGTCGCCCTCGACCGGGGGTCGGGCGCTGCGGCGACGACGGTCAGCTCACTCCTCTTCGACGTGCCGACCCCGGGCGTCGAGCCCGACGACTGGCGCAACCTGCCGGCGCTGCGCCGCGACCCGCACGACCCCCAGACGGGCTGGCTGACCACGGTGTCCGGCTCGCCGGAGGAACGCCTCGCGACGCTCAAGCGGGCGGCCGTGCGCACGACGGAGGTGCTCCTCGAGCAGGCACGCACCGCTCTCGACGCCGGCAGGCCCGACGTCGCCGAGACCACCGCGGGCGAGCTGCTGAGCGCCGACCCGTGGGAGTGGCGGGCCGTCTGGATCCAGGGTCTCGCGGCACTCGAGCGCGGCGACTCACGCGCCGCCCAGGCCGCCTTCAACGCCGTCTACGGTCAGGTGCCCGGCGAGCTGGCGCCCAAGCTGGCGCTCGCCCAGGCCTCGGAGCAGGCCGGTGACGCGGCCGTCGCCGAGAACCTCTACGTGGCCTGCGCGCGGACCGACGCGACCTACGTCCCGATGGCCGCGTTCGGTCTCGCCCGCATCCGGGCCGCACGGTCCGACGTCGACGGTGCCGTGGCGGCATACCGCCTCGTCCCGGTCCAGTCGAGCGCCTACCGCACTGCACGCGCGGGTCTCGCCGAGCTGCTCGCCAAGGCCAACCGAGGACTGCCCGACCTCGCCGAGGCCCTGCGCACCCTCGACGACACGTCGCTGTCGGCGCGGCGCCGTGCCGAGCTCACGACGCTGATCTACCGTGAGGCGCTCGTGACGGTGGAGAAGACCGGCAACAAGGCCGACGTCCGCCTCGGCGAGCACAAGGGCACCCCCAACGGCCTGCGTCTCGGGCTCGAGGAGGCCCTGCGCGAGCTGGCCAAGCGCACCCCCGACCTGTCCGAGCGCGTTCCCCTCGTGGACGAGGCCAACGCCATCCGACCCTGGAGCCTCTGGTGACCGACATCCCGACCGCGGGAGCGCCACAACCCGCTCCCGTGCCTGCGCCCGGGTCCCTGCCGAGCGTCACGACCGCGCCCGCGCCACCCGCCTCGCGGGACTGCCCCGCCTGCGGCACGGCCAACCCGGCCGACTCGACCTTCTGCGAGGCGTGCGGCGCCGACCTCGTGGTCGCGGCCCGCGCCTCCGACGGGGCACATCCGCCGGCCGACGTCTCGGACGGCACGGTGCTCGCCTCGGCGACGCCGCAGACCGCGCCCGCCGGTGAGGAGTCCCCCCTCGACGTCGGCTGGACCGGAGCCGTGCCCTCCTCGGCCACCGCCCCCGCGACCGACGACCTCACCTGCCACGCCTGCGGCCAGGGCCGTATCGTCGACGGCTACTGCGACCACTGCGGCACCCCGCCGCCCAACCCCCGCGACCACCTCGTCGACTCGCCGACGGCCTGGGTCGGGGGCGTCTGCGACATCGGCAGGCGCCACGCCCGCAACGAGGACGCCATGTCGCTCAGCGCCACCGACCCACCGGGGTCGCGGGCCGTCCTCGTCGTCTGCGACGGCGTCTCGATGGCCACCGACTCGCACATCGCCTCGCTCGCCGCCGCGAAAGCTGCCCGGGCCGTGCTCGACCAGCCGTTCCCCAAGGGCGTCGGCACCCCGGACTCGTGGGCGTCCGGTGCCGCGCGGGCGCTGACGAGCGCCGTCACCCGCGCCAACGAGGCCGTCGCGGCCTCGGTCGTCGAGGACGTCCCCAACCCGCCGTCGTGCACCTTCGCGGCCGCGGTCGTCGAGGACGACGTCGTCGTGGCCGGCAACGTCGGCGACAGCCGGGTCTACTGGCTGCCGGACGCCGCCGACGAGCCGGCGCGTCAGCTGGGCCGCGACGACTCCTTCGCGCAGGAGCAGATGACCGCGGGTGTCCCGAGGCTCGAGGCCGAGACCGGACCGCACGCGCACTCGATCACGCGCTGGCTCGGCAAGGACGCACCCGAGGACCTCACGCCGCACCTGACGACGCTGACGCCGACACCGGGTTGGCTCATGGTCTGCTCCGACGGGCTGTGGAACTACTGCTCCGAGGCCGAGGCGCTGCGCACCCTGCTGCACGACGCGGCGGCTCGGCTCGACGACGCCACGCCCACCACCCTGGCGTCGGCGCTCGTCGACTTCGCCAACGAGCAGGGTGGACGCGACAACATCACGGTTGCCCTCGCCAGACTGGCTGGGCGAGGATCGAGCACGACGACGACCGAGGCGACCGCAGCGGCGGCGCCGGTGGAAGGGGACCCGACCGATGGCTGACTTCACGGCAGAGGTGTTCCAGAACGAGTTCCTGCCCGACGGGGGCACCGACGTGCACGCGATCGTGCGCGTGACCTCGACGGGGGCGTCCACAGGCACGTCGTCCACGGCCTCGGCGGGGCTGGCCGATCCCGGCTCGGCCGCAGAGGTCATCCTCATCGACACGTCCGGCTCGATGGGTCGGCGCGGGGTCGCGGCCGCCGGCGAGGCCGCCAAGGCCGCACTCGCCGAGATCGTCGACGGCACGCTCTTCTCCATCGTGTCGGGCAACGGCACGGCCCAGATCGTCTACCCGTACAGCCACCAGGGCGCCCTCGTCCCGATGTCGGCGCACACCCGCGGCGAGGCCAGCCGCGCCATCGACGGCCTCCGCGCCAACGGCGGCACGGCGATGGGCACCTGGCTCTCCCTCGCCCGCCAGATCTTCGAGACCGTGCCGCACGTGACGAAGCGCCACGCGATCCTGCTCACCGACGGCGTCAACGAGGGCGAGACGTCCCAGTCGCTGCAGGCCGCGGTCCAGAGCTGCGTCGGTGCCTTCCAGTGCGACTGCCGCGGCGTCGGCGACCAGTGGCGCGTCGACGAGGTGCGCGGCATCGCCTCGGCGCTGCTCGGCACCGTCGACCTCATCCCGGCGCCGGAGGAGATGGCCGCCGAGTTCGAGGCGATGATGCGCACGTCGATGTCACGCGGCGTCGCCAACTCGGAGCTGCGCGTGTGGGTGCCGCAGGGCGCGGAGCTGCTCTTCGTCAAGCAGGTGTCACCGACGCTCGAGGACCTCACGTCACGTCGCACCGTCGTCAACCCGCTCACCGGCGCCTACCCGACCGGCGCGTGGTCCGACGAGAGCCGCGACTACCACGTGGCCGTCCGCCTCCCCGCCCGCACGCTCGGCCAGGAGCAGCTCGCGGCCCGCGTGCAGTTCTCGCTCGGTGGTGACCCCGTCGCGCAGGCGCTCGTCAAGGCCAAGTGGAGCAACGACGACTCGCTGACGACGCGCATCGACCCCGCGGTCGCCGCCTACACCGGGCAGGCCGAGCTCGCCACCGTCATCCAGGAGGGCCTCGCAGCCAAGGCCGCCGGCCAGGACGACGTCGCGACGTCGAAGCTCGGCCGGGCCGTCCAGCTCGCCGACCAGACGGGCAACGACGAGATGACCTCCCGCCTCAAGAAGGTCGTCGAGATCGACGACGCCGACACCGGGACCGTCCGCCTCAAGAAGGGGGCCTCGAAGATCGACGAGATGTCGCTCGACACGGCCTCGACGAAGACGAGCAGGGTGCGCCGGTGAGCGCTGTCTGCCCCAACGGGCACACGTCCGAGGCCGAGGACTACTGCGACACGTGCGGCTCGCCCATCGACGCGAGCGCCCAGCCGGCCTCGGGTGGCGGCGTCGCGGCGAGCGCGGGCGACCTCGCCTCCGCCCCTGCAGCCGGTGCTCCGACGGCAGGCTCCTCCCTCGACCTCGACCCCCCGGCCTCGGCCGCCACGGCTCCCGAGACGGCGGACCCGGTCGCTCCGGCCGCCCTCGTGTGCCCCCACTGCCAGACCGAGAACCCCGACGGCGCGCTCTTCTGCGAGGCCTGCGGCTACGACTTCACGACCGGCGCGATGCCACGCGACCCGGCGGCCGGACCCGGCGACCTCGCCGACACGGAGCCCGAGGGCGAAGCCGTCGGTCACGCGTCAGCCGGCCCCGCGGGTGCCGCAGCCGCTGCGTCCGACGGTTCGACCGGCGAGTCCACTACGTCCTTCGAGTGGCTGGCCGAGGTCTGGGTCGACCCGGACTGGTACCAGACCCAGGAGGCCGAGGACCCCTGCCCGTCACCGGGGCTGCCGACGATCATGCCGCTGCGCCACCGCAGCGTCCTGCTCGGCCGCGTGTCGACGAGCAAGAACACCCACCCCGAGATCGACCTCTCGTCCGACCCCGGAGTCAGCCGCCGCCATGCGCAGCTGACCACCGACGGGAGCCGCTGGTTCGTCGAGGACCTCGGCAGCTCCAACGGCACCTTCGTCGGGCCCGCGTCGGGGCCGCTCCCCCAGCGCGCGATCGCCGTCGGCCCCAAGACCGAGCTGGGCGACGACGACCGCCTCTACGTCGGCGCCTGGACGCGTGTCGTCGTGCGTCGAGCCACCCCCGACGAGGTCGAGGCCTACGCCTGACGGGACTGGGCCACCGTCCGTGGGACCGACAGGGCCACTCCACAGGGGCGGTGACGGCATACGGCATCGGTGCCGGGCGGCGGAGGGCTGCGGACGCTACTTGAACGTCACATGAACTCTGGCGACTTTTCACCCCGCGGCGCCTAGGGTGGTGCGGTGTGAGCGACCGGCCCCTCCACTCCGCCGTCGACCTCCCGCAGATCATCGTCGTCACCGGCGTCATGGCCGCGGGCAAGTCGACCGTCTCCCAGCTCCTCGCGGAGCGCTTCTCGCGTGCGGTGCACCTGCGCGGCGACGAGTTCCGCCGTGTCGTCGTGCGCGGCCGCGTCGACATGTCGCCGCACGGTGACCCCGAGGCGGAGCGGCAGCTCGCCCTGCGGCACGCCATCGCGGCCCACTCCGCCAACGAGTACGCCGCGGCGGGCTTCACCGTGGTCCTCCAGGACCTCTTCGTCGGGACGACCCTTCGGCCCTTCCTCGACCAGCTGACCGCGCGACCGCTCAGCCTCGTGATGCTCGCGCCCGACGTGGGCACCGTCATGCAGCGCGAGTCCGAGCGGGTCAAGGTCGGCTACGGCGACCTCTGGTCGATCCGCGACTTCGACCACAAGGTGCGCACGGAGACGCCGCACATCGGCCTGTGGCTCGACAGCTCGCAGCAGACGCCGGACGAGACGGTCGAGGAGATCCTCGCCCGCCTCGCCGAGGCAAGGGTGGCCTAGATGTCGGGCCTGACGATCGGACAGGTCGCCGAGCGCACCGGCGCGGCCACCTCCGCCCTGCGCTACTGGGAGGACCTCGGGCTCATCAGCTCGGTCCGCACGACCGGCAACCAGCGCCGCTACGAGCGGGCGACGATCCGCCGGGTGTCGTTCATCCGGGCGGCCCAGCGGGTGGGCCTGTCGCTCGACGAGATCGGGGCCGCACTCGCAACGCTCCCGGACGCGCGCACCCCCACCGCCACGGACTGGGCCCGGCTCTCGCGCGCGTGGCGCGGCCGGCTCGACGAGCAGATCCGCCGCATCGAGAAGCTGCGCGACCAGCTCGACTCCTGCATCGGCTGCGGGTGCCTCAGCCTGCGCACGTGCGCGCTCAACAACCCGTCCGACGTGCTGGCCGAGCACGGGCCCGGGGCCGTCCTCCTCGAGCCCTGAGCGCGCCGCCGCCGGGCCCGAGGGCGTATGCCGTCCGGTCGGCTCCGTGGACGCGTCCTCTCCCACGCGCGTTGCCGTTCGCCCTCCATCCCTGCTCCGCCGGCGCTCGGGTTAGCCCGTTGTTACTGGGAGTTGGGATCGTCGGCTCGTGACCGGACTGTCCGGTCCGAACCCGAACGGAGACCTGCATGCGCGCGCTGCCGCTCGGCGGGTCCGGGGCCGCCGCGGACGACTCTGCCGGCACCGGAACCGCCACCTCATCACACGAGCCGGGAGCCCTCGCGAGCCAGGGCGAGCCGCTGCCCCTGACCTGGCTGGCCGACGCGCTGCGGGACGCCGGGCTCGTCGTCCACGAGACCTCTGGATGGACGACGCGACTGGGGCCCGGCGTGTTCGAGCCCGGCGGGGTGCTGCTCCACCACACCGCCGTCCTCGCGACGCCGTCCGACCCCCACCCGTCGCTCGACCTGGTGGTCGCCGGGGACGCCGATCGCCTCGGCCCCCTCTGCCACGTCCTCGTGGACCGCAACGGGGAGTGCTGGGTCGTCGCCGCGGGGCGCGCGAGCCATGCCGGCCGGGCCGACACGAGTGGCCCGATGCCCGAGGGGGACGGCGATGCCGTCTACGTCGGCGTCGAGGTCGAGTACGCCGCGACGACCCAGGACCCCACGCAGTACGCGACGAGCGTGCAGAAGTCGACCGCGATCGTGGCCGCCGCGACGATCGTCGCTCGCCTCGGTCGCGACCAGCGCCACGTGCGCGCGCACCGGGAGACGAGCCCGGCGGCCGCCATCGACCCCTACAACTGGGACATGGTCTCGATCCGGGACTCGGTGCGCCAGGCCCTCGAGCGGACCGGCTGAGAGCCCGGGCCGTCGCATTCGCTCGACCGCCGGCCGCCCCACGACACGGCGCCTGCCCCCACGAGGAGGCAGGCGCCGTGTCGTGGGCCGAGAACCGGAGTCAGTCGCGGATGTTGTTCGCGCGACGGGCGAGGTAGCCGGAGTAGCTGCTGAGGTTGGCGATCCGGTGGTTCATGTCGTCGGTGGGGTTGGACTCCTCGTAGAGCCAGAACTGCGTGTGGTCGGCGTTGGCCCACTTCTGGAAGAGGACGGTGTGGTTGCCGGGGTCGACGAGGAAGTCGCCGGCCTTGAGGTTGGCGCGCGAGATGCCGAAGCTGTAGGTGGAGGTGGCCAGTGCCGACGTGTTCGGGGCGCTGAGGCCGGTGGGTCCGAGCTTGAGGGCCATCGACACGAAGCCCGAGCAGTCGCGTCGCCACGAGTAGACGCCGTCGGGCCCCGTCGCGGTGCCGCTCTGGCTGTACTGGATGTTGCGGTCCATCCAGTTCTGCGCCCTGTCGATGACGTCGGCCCTGCTGATGGGGTCGTTGGGGGCCGCACTGGCGGGGGCGGCGGGTGCGGCGGTGACCGCAACGGCGATCATCGTGGTGGCGAGGGCCGAACGGATCATGGTGCGGCGGGACATCGTCGACATGGTTTCAACTCCTTATCGGGGGCCGTCGCGAGCCTTCTCACGATTCGGCGCCTTTTGTTGTGGTGGTTTCACCTGGTGTTTCTGGCGATGCCGAACCTGCCATCACGGACCAACAATTCGCTAACACGTGGAAATGCCGCGGAGAATGGTTCGCTGTCGGCAGGTCGGGGCCTTACGGAAATGGGCGTACGCCACCGGGTGGACTCGTGGTGCACGAGTCCACCCAGCGGCATACGCCGTCGAACGCGTCCCCCCGCGGAACCCCTGGGCCCGCGGGAGCACGGTTCAGCAGTTGGTGCGCGTGAAGTAGTCGGTCGTGTAGTAGGACACCCACGTGCTGGTGCCGAACTTGATGCTCACCGGGCTGCCGTCGGCGCGCTGCTCGTAGTGCAGGTGGGACGTGGCCTGGCCACCGGACTTGCCGACGGTGCCGATCGTCGTGGTGTCCGCGACGTTCTGTCCGACGCTGACGTTGATCGAGTTGAGGTGGGCGTAGAGCGTGCTCCAGCCGTTCCCGTGGTCGATGATGATGCGGTTGCCGTAGCCGCTGCCCACGTTGCCGGCGGCGGAGACCCGGCCGCCGGCGCTCGCCTTGACGGCCTTGCCGAGGTCGAAGTCGCCCGACCCCTGGTTGAAGTCGATGGCGCGGTCCGGGTTGTGACCCTGCCAGGTCTGGCCCCGCCACTCCTGCTGGCACGTGAAGGGCACCTTGAGCAGCGGGCGGGTGCCGGCCGCGTCGGCGTTGACGGCGTTCACGGCCGTGCCCGCACCCACGGCGGCGAGCGTGGCGACGGCGGCGACGGTGCGCTTCATCCGCATGGAGATGTTCATGAGACTGACTCCTTCGTTTCCTGACGGTTCCCGGTGGCTGGTTCCGCGATCTCTCGTCCGTCGGACGGGAAGTGCGAAAGGCGTGATGCGACCGCGTCGCCTCACCGCCGGACGCGTTTCGGGGATGACCGCGCCCTGGCTTGTGTCGAATGTCCACCGCGCCGCTAACAATTCGTTAACCCCTAACGGCGCGCGCCATTCTCCGGTGAAAGGGCGCCCCTTCCCGGGGGCCGCCGACGCCCTGCCACGTCGCGGACGACCTCCCCATCCGGCGCCGGGCCGAGGTCGTGCCGCGCGGTCACGTCCGGGGTCGGGTTCAATGTCCCTGTGCAGTTCCGGGTGCTGGGGCCGGTGGAGGCTCTCGACGACGACGGCGCCCCCATTCCGCTGGGCGGTGGCCGCGAGCGTCTCGTCCTCGCCCTCCTCCTCGTCGGCGCCGATCGACTCGTGCCCACGGAGCAGCTCATCGACTCGCTGTGGAACGAGCCACCACCGACGGCGCGGCAGCAGCTGCAGAACCTCATCGCGCGTCTGCGGCGGCGCCTGGTCGCCCACGACCCGGGCCTCGTCACGACCCGGCCGTTCGGCTACGAGCTGCGCATGACCCGGCACTCGCTCGACCTCGCCGAGTTCCGCAGCCTCTGCACCCAGGCTCGGGCCCAGCGCGCCGCCGGTGACGACGACACGGCCCGCACGGCCTCCCGTGCCGTCGACCTCTGGCGGGGCGCCCCGCTCAGCGACGCGGTCCCGGCCAGCTCCGACGCCGGCACCGAGGCCCTGATCCAGAGCCTCGCGGAGGAGCGGATCGCCGCCGTGGAGCTGCTGCTCGAGTCCCTCGCTTCCGGCGGGCAGCACGAGGCGGTCCTGAGGGCGGCCTCCGAGCACCTGACGGTCGACCCGTGGAACGAGCGGCTGCACGAGCACCGCATCCGCGCGCTCGCGGCGACCGGGCGCCGGCAGGAGGCCAGCGACACCTACCGCCAGGTCCGCCGCCAGTTCCTCGACGAGCTCGGGGTCGAGCCCGGCCGGGGGCTGCGCGAGCTCAACACGCGGATCCTCGACGGTTCGCCGCTGGCGTCCGCCCGGCCGCAGCCACGCATCGTGCCCCGCGAGCTGCCCGCGATGACGTGGACCCTCGTGGGACGCGACGCGATCCTGGGCTCGGTCATGTCCCAGCTCACGCGGCGTCGCGCGGAGATCCCGTCATCGGGGCCCCCGTCCATCGTCGTCCTCGCCGGGGTCGGCGGGGTGGGCAAGACGGCGCTCGCCGTCGCGGCCGCCCACCAGCTCGCCGATGCGTTCCCCGACGGCACCCTGCATGCGGCGCTGGGCGCAGGACCGTCCGGGGCCGCGGACGGCCACGAGGTCGTCGGCCGGTTCCTGCGCGCCCTCGGCGTCGAGCACGCGGCCATCCCGGCCGACCCCGACGAGCGGGTCGCGCTCTACCGCAGCACGGTCGACCGCAAGCGCGTCCTCGTCGTGCTCGACGACACCTCGGGCGAGGCCCAGGTGCGCCGGCTGCTCCCGACCTCGCCCGGGTCGGCCGCCCTCGTGACCTCCCGGAGCAAGCTCGCCGGGCTGCCCGGGGTGCACCGGCACACCATCCCCCCACTGCTGGCGGAGGACGCGACCTCGATGCTCGCGGAGCTGTCCGGGACGCCGGAGGGCGACGACCGCGGGGTCCTGGAGCAGATCGGCACGCTCTGTGGGCACCTGCCCCTGGCACTGTGCGTCGCAGCCGCCAAGCTCGCGACGGACGAGCACCTCCGGCTGGAGGATCTCCGGGACCGCCTCAGCGACGAGCACGCCCGCCTCGACGAGCTGTCGGTCGGCGACATCGACGTCAGGGCCAGCATCACGACCTCCGTCACCGACCTGTCACCCGCCGCCGGCATCCTCTTCCGCCGCCTCGCTGTCGCTCCTTCGGGCGACTGGCCCGGGTGGGTCGCATCGCTCCTGCTCGATCCGCCAGCACAGCCGTCCGGTGCGCAGCGCGAGGGCGCGCAGGGCGAGGGCGCGCAGGGCGAGGGCGCGCAACGCGAGGGCGCGCAGGGCGACGGCCCCCGGGGACGCGGGCTCCGCGTGAGCAGAGCAACCCGCGCCCTCGACGAGCTCATCGACTGCCACCTCGTCGAGCCGACCGGGCGCGACACCGCTGGGCAGCCCCGGTTTCGCGTGCACAGCCTCGTCGCGGAGCTCGCAGGCGAGGCGTTGGGCGAAGCCGAGCCGTCGCCGAACGTCGACGAGCTCGCTGCCGTCCTGGCGTGGCAGTGGCTCGCCCTCGCGGACGTGGCCGACGCCCGGCTCGACCCCGGGGACGCCCGGGTGGACGACGGGACGACGGGTCCGTCCGCAGACGCCGCGGCCCGCGCCGCCTCGGAGTCCCCGGCCGACTGGTTCGAGTCCGAGCGGCTCAACCTCGTCGGCGCCGTCCACGCGGCAGTGGCCCGCGACGACCGCGAGCTCGCCGCACGCATCGCCCTGTCCATCCGTACGTTCCTCACGATCCGGGCCTACGACGACGAGCGCGAACGCGTCCTGCGCATCGCCCTCGACGACTACCCCGACGAGGCCGACCAGCGTCTGGCGGCACAGCTCCTCGCTGCCCTGTTCGGCGTCCTGGCCCAGGAGCACCGTCACGACGAGCTGACCGACGTGGCGACCCGCTTCCTCGCCGCGGCCCGACGTGTCGGCGACGGGCCACTCGAGCAGCGGGCGCTCTCACAGCTCGGATGGGCAGCCATGACGCAGCGGGACTTCGCCGCCTCGCTCCGCTGGTACGAGCAGGCGGCCGAGCTGGCGACCACCCGTCACGACCTGACGGCCCGCACCACGGCGGACGCCCATCGGGGAGTGCTCCTGCGCAACATGGGACGGCCCACCGAAGGCGACCCGCTCCTCGCCGCGATGGTCACCGAGTCGCGTCGGCACGGCTCCCGCCGTTCGACGTGCATCTGGCTCGTCACCCGCGCCGAGGGGCTCATCGACCTCGACCTCTTCGACGAGGCCGAGTCCCTGCTCGACGAGGCCCTCGAGCTCGCCCACGAGGTGCGCGACGACCTCGGCGAGGCGCACTGCCACCTCGCACGCGCCCGGGCTCACCTCGGGCGTGGCGCGCTCACCGGCGCCATGGCCGACTACGACGCCGCGCGACCACGACTCGACGCGCAGTCCCGGTCGGGTGAGGACCTCGACCTCCTGCGGCTGCGCATCGACCTCGACACGGCGGCCCAACGCTGGGGCGACGCCCACCCGCGCGTGACGCGGCTCGTCGCCGCTCGGCGGGCGTCCGGCGACGAGCTGGAGCTGGCGCGTGACCTGGCCCGCCAGGCCACGTGCGAGGAGCACCTGCCCTACGCCGCCCCCACCACCGCCTCGACCGACGACTCCGGCGAGCCACCGCCCGGTGCCGTCCGCGCGGCCGCGGCCGAGTACCGGGCGATCCTCGGGCGGCTCGACCTGCCTCGGGACGCCCTGCGCCTCCCGGCACACCTTCGGCAGCGACCGGCTAACGGTTGTTAGCCGTTTGTTGGCGCACCCTCCGTAGGGTCGGGTGCATCAGCACAGGCCCTCACCGGACGGGCCTCATGGTCAAGGGGAGTCACCATCATGAAGCTTGTCGCTCGTGTCGCCGCCGCCGTCATCGTCACCGGCCTCTTCGGCATGTCGGGTGCCGCCACCAACGCCCAGGCCGCACCGCCGAGCTGGTGCGCCTACCAGAGCGCGGACGGCTCCTGCCACCCCACTCCGCCGCAGACGGCCTGACCCGCCCTCTCCCACACCGCGACTGCCGCGCCGACCTCGTGGTCGGCGCGGCAGTCGGGTCTGCACCGGCGCCCCGGCGGGCTCCCGCGAGTCAGCTCGGCGGAGCACCGTCCGCCGGCACCGCGCTGTCCGGCGCAGGGACGCCGGGTCCACCGGTCGGGCCGGGCGCGCCCGCCCCGACACCGGCAAGCTCGGGTATGCCGTCCGGCGCACCGGGTGCCCCCGCCGTCTCGTCGAGGTCGGCCGCGGCACCCGCGAACTGGGCGGCATACAACGTCGCGTAGGCCCCATCGGTCGCGAGCAGCTCGGCGTGCGAGCCCTTCTCGACGATGCGCCCCTCCTCCATGACGAGGATGAGGTCGGCGTCGCGGATCGTCGAGAGACGGTGCGCGATGACGAAGCTCGTGCGATCGGACCGCAGCGCCGCCATGGCGTGCTGGACGAGCAGCTCGGTGCGCGTGTCGACCGAGCTCGTCGCCTCGTCGAGGATGAGCAGCGCCGGGTCGGAGAGGAACGCGCGGGCGATCGTGACGAGCTGCTTCTCGCCGGCCGAGATGTTGGACGCCTCGTCGTCGAGCACCGTGTCGTAGCCGTCGGGCAGCGAGTGCACGAAACGGTCGACGTAGGTGGCCTTGGCGGCCGCGACGACCTCCTCGTCCGTGGCACCCGGCCGGCCGTACGCGATGTTGTCGCGGATCGTGCCACCGAAGAGCCACGTGTCCTGCAGCACCATGCCGATGCGGGCGCGCAGGTCGTGGCGCGTCAGGTCGCGGATGTCGACGCCATCGAGGGTGATGCGTCCGCCGTCGAGCTCGTAGAACCGCATGATGAGGTTGACGAGCGTCGTCTTGCCGGCGCCGGTCGGGCCGACGATGGCCACGGTCTGTCCGGGCCGCACCGACAGGTCGAGGTCCTCGATGAGCGGCTTCTCGGGCGTGTAGGAGAACGCGACCGACTCGAACGCCACCGCGCCGTGCGGGTCGTCGATGCGGGTCGGGGTGGCGAGGTCTGGCTCCTGCTCCTCGGCGTCGAGCACCTCGAAGACGCGTTCGGCCGACGCGACGCCCGACTGGAGCACGTTGGCCATCGAGGCGACCTGCGTCAGCGGCTGCGTGAACTGGCGGGAGTACTGGATGAAGGCCTGGACGTCACCGAGGCTCATCGTGCCGGAGGCGACCCGCAGGCCACCGACGACGGCGATGGCGACGTAGTTGAGGTTTCCGACGAACATCATGACCGGCATGATGATGCCGCTGATGAACTGGGCACCGAACGACGCCTCGAAGAGCTCGTCGTTCTTCTGCTTGAAGTTCGCCTGGGTCTCCTTCTGGCGGCCGTAGACCTTGACGAGCCCGTGGCCGGTGAAGGTCTCCTCGACGATGCCGTTCAGCTCGCCGGTGTTGCGCCACTGCTGGATGAAGAGCTTCTGCGAGCGCTTGGCGATGAGGGCCGTCACGACGATCGAGATCGGGATGGAGACGAGGGCGATGAGCGCCAGCTCCCACGAGATCCAGAACATGATGCCGAGCACGGCGACGACCGTGAGGAGCGAGTTGAGCAGCTGCGACATCGTCTGCTGCAGGGACTGGCCGACGTTGTCGATGTCGTTGGTCACGCGGCTGAGCAGCTCGCCACGCGGCTGGTTGTCGAAGTAGGGCAGCGGCAGCCGGTTGAGCTTGGCCTCGACCTCCTGGCGCAGGTCGTACATCGTGCGCTGGAGGACGCCCTGCAGGATCCAACCCTGGATCCACATGAGCAGCGACGCGACGACGAAGAGCGCGACGACGACCAGCAGCACGCTGCCGACGGCCTCGAAGTCGATGCCCTCGCCCGGGGTGAAGTCGACGTTGCTCAGCAGGTCGGCATACGTCGTCTGGCCCTGCGCCCGCAGGGTCTCGATGACCTGCTCCTTGGTGGTACCGGGCGGCGCCTGGATCGTGCTACCGATGACACCGGCGAAGATCAGGTCGGTCGCGCGGCCGAGGATCTTCGGCCCGATCGAGCTGAGCGCGACGCTCGCGACCGACAGCACGAGGACGACGATGACCTTGACGCGGTGCGGGCGCAGCCGGCCCAGCAGGCGCTTGGCCGACGGGCCGAAGTTGAGCGACTTCTCGCCCGGCTGGCCCATCTGCATGTGGGGCGGACCGCCCCGACGGGCCGGACCGCGCCGGTTCTCCGCGGCCTTCTCCTCGGCCGTCTTGACTCCCTCGGCCATCAGGCCGCCTCCTCCGCGCTGCGCTGGGACTCGACGATCTCCTGGTAGGTCTCACAGGAGTCGACGAGCTGGTCGTGCGTGCCCTGGCCGACGATGCGGCCGTCCTCGAGCACGATGATGTGGTCGGCGTCGACGATCGTCGAGACGCGCTGGGCCACGATGACGACGGTGCTGTGCGCCGTGGCCGGGCGCAGGGCCCGGCGCAGGCGTGCGTCCGTCGACAGGTCGAGGGCCGAGAACGAGTCGTCGAACAGGTAGATGTCGGGTCGCTTGACGATCGCCCGGGCGATGGCGAGGCGCTGGCGCTGGCCGCCCGAGACGTTGGTGCCGCCCTGTGCGATGGCCGAGTCGAGGCCGCCCATCGCCTCGACGAAGTCCTGTCCCTGCGCGATGCGCAAGGCGTCCCACAGCTCGTCGTCGGTGGCGTCGGGGTTGCCGTAGCGCAGGTTGGTCGCGACGGTCCCGCTGAAGAGGTACGGCTTCTGCGGGACGAGCCCGATCTTGCTCCACAGGTCGTCGAGCTCGAGGTCGCGCACGTCGACGCCCCCGACCCGCACGCGGCCCGTCGAGGCGTCGAACAGGCGCGGCACGAGGCCGAGGAGGGTCGTCTTGCCGGCACCGGTCGAGCCGATGATGGCCGTCGTGCGCCCCGGGTCGGCCCGGAAGCTGACGTCGTGGAGCACGGCCGCCTCGGCTCCCGGGTAGTGGAAGTCGACGCCGACGAACTCGAGCCCGGCGGCAGCGGCCGGCATCCGCAGGGGCTGGACGGACTCCACGACGGACGACTCGGTGTCGAGGACCTCCTGGATGCGGCCGGCCGAGACCGAGGCACGCGGGATCATCGTGGCCATGAAGGTCGCCATCATGACGGCCATGAGGATCTGGACGAGGTAGGACAGGAACGCCGTCAGCTCGCCGATCTGCATGTCGCCGGAGGCGATGCGGTGGGCGCCGAACCACATGACGGCCACGGTCGAGAGGTTGAAGATGACCATGACGATCGGGAAGACGAGCGCCATGAGCCGCCCGACCTGGAGACCGGCGTTGGTCAGCTGGTCGTTGGCCTCGGCGAAGCGGGCCTCCTCGTGCTCCTCGCGGACGAAGGCGCGCACGACGCGGATGCCGGTGATCTGCTCGCGCATCACGCGGTTGACCCCGTCGAGGGAGGTCTGCATGCGCCCGAACCACGGCACCATCCGGGAGATGACGAGGCCGACGACGAGGCCGAGGAGCGGCACCGCGACGGCGACGAGCCACGACAGGCCGACGTCCTCACGCAGGGCCATGATGATGCCGCCGACCATCATGATCGGGGTCGTCACCAGCAGGGCGAAGCCCATGAAGACGACCATCTGCACCTGGGTGACGTCGTTGGTGCTGCGCGAGATGAGCGTCGGCGCGCCGAAGCGCGTCACCTCCTGGGCCGAGAAGTCGACGACGGTGCCGAAGACGTTGCCCCGGATGTCGCGACCCATGCCCATGGCGACGCGGGCGGCGAGGAAGGTGGCCGCGATGGACGCGGCGATCTGCACGAGGCTGACGGCGAGCATGATGCCGCCGTGGCTGATGATGAAGGCGGTGTCGCCCTTGGCCACGCCCTCGTCGATGATCTCGCCGTTGAGGCTCGGCAGGTAGAGGGAGGCCATGGTGCTGACCAGCTGGGCCAGGACGATGAGCACGATCTGGCCCGAGTAGGGGCGCAGGTGACTGCGGAGCAGTCGGATCAGCATGTCGGTGCCTTTCGGTGCGTGGTGTCGCTGAGGAACGCTAGGGACTCACGTGGGGTGAGGGTCAACTGGTTTGTCACGGTCGCGGCTCCCCGCTCGGTGCGAGCATCCGCGGATCCCCGCCGAGCTGCGCGTGGAGCTCGGCGATCGACAGGCCGCTCTCGGTGGGGCTGGGCCGTCTCACGAGTCCGAAAAGGACGGTGTCGACGATCTCCTCGGGCGTCAGCACCTGCCCGTCGGCGATGCCGGGGTGGCTGCCCGAGAAGGTGAGCAGCCGGATGCGGTGGATGACGTCGGGGCCGGGGACGACGAGGTGTTCCTCGTCGTGGATGAGCAGCTCGTGGATCGACTCGAGCAGCGGCTGGTGGGCGGCCTCGTGCTCCTCCTCGTCGGCGTGTCCGCGCAGGTGCCGACCAGCGTCATAGCAGGCCCGGTGCGGGCCGCGGTTGGGCGGCTCGCTCAGGCCGAGGGCGCCCATCAGACCGAAGACCTCGGTGAAGCGCATCTGCATGATCCGGGTGAAGTCGACGAGCCGGTCACGCAGCGAGCCCTCGGGGTCGATGGCCGCGATGCGCCGCCGCACGGGAGCCGGGCAGAACGCGGCCTGGACGGCCTCGTTCTCGAGAACCTCCTTGGTCGGGAAGACCCGGAAGATCGTGCCCTCGGCGACACCCGCCTCCTGGGCGATCTCGCTCGTCGTCGGCTTGCGTCCCTCGCGGTGGGCGAGCCGGACGAAGACCTCGATGAGGGCGTCCCGGCGGTCGTCGGGGTTCATCGGGGCGGCCCGCTGACCGGCGCGCTGGCCGTCCACTCGTGTCGACATGCAGTCCATCATGAATGAGTGAGTGCTCACTCACAAGTCGATTGCCCGGTACGGATGACACATTTCGCCCTGAACCCGGGTATGCACCCCTCCGGATCCCTCGTCCGCGCCACCGCCACCTCGCGCGCGGTCCCACGCCCACCCGTCCCTCTCGTCGATCCGAGGTCCGCATGACTGCAACGACGCAGCGCACCGCCACGACCACCAGCTCCCCGGGATTCCTCGACCGTCGCCGCACGGTCGCCCCGATCGGCTTCAACCGCTGGCTCATCCCGCCGGCCGCCCTCGCCGTCCACCTGTGCATCGGCCAGGTCTACGCGACGAGCGTCTACAAGACGTCACTCGTCGCACACTTCGACACCTCGCAGACCGCGATCGGCATCATCTTCTCGATCGCCATCGTCATGCTCGGCCTGTCCGCCGCCGTCTTCGGCACGTGGGTCGACCGCAACGGCCCCCGCAAGGCTATGTTCGTCGCCACGGTGTGCTGGAGCGCCGGCTTCCTCGTCGGGGCGGCCGGCATCGCGACGAGCCAGCTGTGGCTGCTCTACCTCGGCTACGGCGTCATCGGCGGCATCGGACTCGGCATCGGCTACATCTCGCCGGTCTCGACGCTCATCAAGTGGTTCCCGGACCGTCCGGGCCTCGCCACGGGCCTCGCGATCATGGGCTTCGGTGGCGGCGCCATGGTCGCGAGCCCCCTCTCGCGCCAGCTGCTCAGCCGCTACGACCCGGGCTACACCCCCTCCGACTCGACGTCGACGGCCGACGGGCACGCCCTGACCCTCCTCTTCGTCACCCTCGGGATCGTCTACGCGCTCGTCATGCTCATCGGCGTCTTCAACATCCGCGTGCCGCACCCCGACTGGAAGCCCGAGGGCTGGACCCCGCCCGCCGACGCGAGCGACACCGCCGCCCTCGTCACGACGAAGTCGGTCTCGGCCGCGAGCTCGATCCGCACGCCGCAGTTCTGGCTGCTCTGGGTCGTCCTCTTCTGCAACGTCACGGCCGGTATCGGCATCCTCGAGCAGGCCAGCCCGATGATCCAGGACTTCTTCCGGGAGAACGGCTCGTCCGCCGTGACCGTTGCTGCCGCAGGCGGATTCGTCGGCCTGCTGTCGCTCTTCAACATGGCCGGCCGCTTCGTGTGGAGCTCCACGAGCGACGCCATCGGCCGCAAGCCGATGTACATGGTCTACCTCGGCGTCGGCATCCTCGCCTACATCGGTCTCGCCCTCGCCGGCCACGTCGCCATCGGGCTCTTCGTCCTCATCGCCGCGGTGCTCATCTCGTTCTACGGCGGCGGTTTCGCGACCGCTCCCGCCTACCTGCGCGACCTCTTCGGCACCTTCCAGGTCGGCGCCATCCACGGCCGGCTGCTCACGGCCTGGTCGGCCGCCGGCGTCGCGGGCCCGCTCATCATCAACGGCTTCCTCGACGCCCAGGGCAAGCCCGGCACCCTGACGGCCGACGCCTACACGCCGGCGCTGCTGACGATGGTCGGCGTGCTGGCGGTCGGCTTCGTCGCCAACCTCCTCGTGCGCCCGGTCGCCGACCGCTTCCACGAGTCGGACGACGTCGTCGAGGCGGCCAAGCCGGCGCCGGTGGACGACGGTGAGGGCTCGTCCCGGATGCCGGGACCTGCGCGCGTCGTCGCCCTGTGGGCGGTCATCGCCGTCATCCTCGCCTACGGCGTCATCCAGACGATCACCACGGCGGCCAAGCTCCTCGCCTGACCTCCATCGCGCGCTGAGGAGCGCGAAAACCCTTACGGCGGCGGCCTGCTCGTTCAGACGAGCAGGCCGTCTGCCACAAGATCGCGCACCTGCGGGACGAGCTCGGACCGCACGTCGCCGGCATCCAGGTCGAGCACCGTCGCGATGGCGTCGAGCGCGGCCCGCGCCGTCAGCTCACCGTCGGCCACACCGAGGTATGCCGCCAGCAGCGTCCCAGCACGGACGACGCGTCCCAGCCCGCCGCCCTGCCGGACGAGGATGACGCTCGGGTCCTCGGCGCCGGGTGTGCCGTGGCGCTCCTCCGTCACGTCGGGGGCGCACGACCAGGCGACGTCGAGGACGTCGTCGTCGGAGTGCTCGGCCAGCCACGTCCGGGCGCGCAGGCCGGCGTCGACCGCCGGTCCCATCGGAGCCGCGACAGGGCCGTGGGCCTCGTCGAGGGAACGCCACGTCGCCCGGTCCGTCGCCGGACGCTGGAGCGTGACGACCCCGAACCCGACCCGCTCGACACCGCGCGAGGCGAAGTCGCGCAGCCACGCGGCATACATCCTCGAGTGGGCCTCGCTCCCGGGCTGGGCACCGCCGTCGCGCGCCCACAGCTCGGCATACTCGGCGGGGTCCTGCGACTCACGCTGGATCACCCAGGCGTCGAGGGCGACACCCTCACCGGCCTGCTCGTCGAGCCAGTCGGCCCACACCTCTTGCCACGTGAGACCGGCCGGGACCTCCCAGTTGCCGAGGAACTGGGCGATGCCGCCCGGCTCGAGCACGGCGCCGACCTGGCGGACGAGCGAACGGACGAGAGTGTCACCGGCCCGGCCGCCGTCGCGGTACTCGTAGAGTGGCAGGCCCTCGTCACGGGGCGTGATGACGAAGGGCGGGTTGCTGACGACGAGCGAAAACTCTTGCCCCGCAACGGGATCGAGCAGATCACCGCCGAGCAGCTGAACGCCCGGGACCGCGTCGGCACCCTCGGAGGCGGCGAGCGCGAGGTTGAAGGCGGCATACGCCAGGGCTCGCTCGGAGATGTCGGTGGCGACGATCGCACCGACGTGGCCGGTCAGGTGCAGGGCCTGGACACCGCACCCGGTCCCGAGGTCGAGCGCGCGGTCGACGGACCGCCGGACGGTCCACGACGCGAGGGTGGTCGAGGCGCCGCCGATGCCGAGCACGTGGTCAGGACGCAGCGGCCCGCCGACGGCGAGCTCGGAGAGGTCGGAGGCGACCCACCAGTCGTGGGCATCGTCGCCGTAGGGCCGCAGGTCGCACGTCGCGACGACGTCGCGGTCAGGCGGTGCCCAGCGGTCGGCGGCGAAGCCGGCACGGCCGCCCTCGAGACGCACGAGGCCGAGGGCGACGGCCCCGTCGACGCCGAGCGACGGCAGGGTCGCAGCGAGGGCCGAGGCCCGCACCGGACGGCCGAGCGTGAAGAGGCGCACGAGGACGCCGCACGCGTCGTCGACCGACGTGGCCGACGCGTCGGTCTCGAGCAGCGCGGGCAGTGGCTGCTCCCGGTGCAGGGCGGCGGACGCCACCGGGCCTAGCCGGTCGGCGACGCCGTCGACGGTGAAACCGGCCGCCGAGAGGTCCGCACGCAGCAGCGCGACGAGGGACCGGTCGACGACGGGGGTGTCGTTCAGGACTGCTCGCCCGGCGTGCTCGCCCCGGCCTCGCTCGCGGCGAGCGCCGCGTCGAGGGTCGGGTGGATCTCGAAGACCTTGTCGAGGCCGGTGATCGAGAAGACCTTGAGGACGCGGTCGTCGGTGCCGACGAGCCGCATCGAGCCGCCCCGGGTGCGGGTCAGCTTGAGCCGCCCGACGAGCACCCCGAGCCCCGTCGAGTCCAGGAAGGTCACGTCCGTGAGGTCGACGACGAGCTGGGTGCGCCCGCTCTGGATCTGCTCGTCGAGCTTCTCGCGCACGAGCGGCGCGGTGTAGACGTCGATCTCACCGCCGAGGTGCACCACGGTCTGCTCGCCATGGTCGGCTCGGGTGATCGAGAGATCCACCTGTTTCCCTTCCTGTGCCCACACTTGCAAAGCTTCTGGTCGCGAGGTCGCGCTGGTCCGGTCCTGACGTCGCGCTGACCGTTCCCCGCCCGTCACGTTCCCCCTGTGTGACTGACTGCGCAGTAACATCCCCCGCACGTCGGTTACCGTACCCCGACGGCATACGGTTGCTCCACATGAACGGGGAGCCATCGCCCACGGGACCCGTGCCGGAGGACCTCCTGCGCACGCTCGTCGGCGACCATCCCGAGCGTCTCGTGCACGTCCACGAGGTGCCCGCACGCCGGGCGATGCTCGGCGAGTGGCCCGACTGGGTCGACCCGACGCTCCTCGGCGCGCTCCTCGCCTCCGGCATCCAGGCCCCCTGGTCGCACCAGGTCGAGGTGGCGCAGGCCGCCCACGCCGGGCGCCACGTCGTCGTCAGCACCGGGACCGCGTCGGGCAAGAGTCTCGGCTACCACCTGCCGATCCTCAGCGACATCATCGCCGGGGCGAACGCCCCGAACGGCCGCGGCGCCACGGCGCTCTACCTCTCCCCCACCAAGGCGCTCGCCGCCGACCAGCTGAGCCGCATCGACCGGCTCGCGCTACCCGCGGTCCGCCCCGCGACGTACGACGGCGACACGCCCACCGACGAGCGTCGCTGGATCCGCGACCACGCGAACCTCGTGCTGACCAACCCCGACCTGCTCCACCACTCCCTGCTGCCCGGCCACGAGCGGTGGAGCTCGTTCCTGCGGGCGCTGCGCTACGTGGTCGTCGACGAGTGCCACGTCTACAAGGGGGTCTTCGGGGCGCACATGGCGGCCGTGCTGCGACGGCTGCGCCGCGTGGCCGCGCGCTACCGCAGCGAGCCGACCTTCGTCTTCGCGTCCGCCACCGTGGCCGACCCGGAGGAGCACGCCTCCCGGCTCCTCGGTATGCCGGTCACCCCGGTGACGCGGGACGGGTCGCCCCGCGCGTCGATGACCTTCGCCCTGTGGGAGCCGCCGCTGCTCGTCGACGAGACCGGGCAGCCGTCCCGCGTCAGCACCATCACGGAGACGGGCGAGCTGCTCGCCGGGTGCGTGCGCGAGCACGTGCAGACCGTGGCCTTCGCACGGTCCCGGGCCGGGGTCGAGGTCGTGGCCCGGATCGCGAAGGAGCGGGTCCCCGTCACCGACGAGCACCGTGTCGCCGCCTACCGCGGCGGCTACCTCCCCGAGGAAAGGCGCGAGCTCGAGCGCTCGCTCCGCGCGAAGGAGCTGCTCGGGCTCGCGGCCACCAACGCGCTCGAGCTCGGCGTCGACGTCAGCGGCCTCGACGCCGTGCTGCTCGCCGGATGGCCGGGGACCCTGTCGTCGCTGTGGCAGCAGGCCGGTCGGGCCGGGCGCTCCGGCGAGCGCTCGCTCGCCGTGCTCGTGGCCGCCGACGACCCGCTCGACACGTTCGTCGTGCACCACCCGGAGGCGATCTTCGGCCGCGGCATCGAGGCCACCGTCGTCGACCCCGACAACCCGCACGTGCTCGCGCCGCACCTCGCCGCAGCGGCGGCCGAGCTGCCGGTGACCGAGGCCGACCTCGAGATCTTCGGGCCGCAGACGCGAGTCCTGCTCGACGCGCTCGTCGCCCGCGGCATCCTCAAGAAGCGGCCACGCGGCTGGTTCTGGGGGCGCGAGGACCGGCCCGCCGACCACCTCTCGCTGCGCGGGGCCGGCGAGCCCGTGCGCATCATCGAGACCCGCACCGGCCGCGTCGTCGGCACCGTCGACGACGCGAGCGCGCACGCCCAGGTGCACACCGGCGCCGTGCACCTGCACCAGGGCCAGGCGTGGGTCGTCACCGAGCTCGACCTCGACGACCACGCCGCCTTCGCCGTGCGCGGCGACCCCGGCTGGACGACGCAGGCGCAGTCGGTGAGCGACTTCCGGATCGTCCACGAGACCGAGCACGAGGACTGGGGGCCGCTGCGCTGCTCCTTCGGGCACGTCACGGTGCGCCACCAGGTGACCTCGTTCCTGCGCCGCCTGCCCGGCGGCGAGGTGCTCGGCGAGCACCCGCTCGACCTGCCGCCGCGCTCGCTCGCGACGAAGGCCGTCTGGTGGACGATGCCCGTCGAGGAGCTCGCGGCCGCGGGAGTGGCCGAGGACGGCATACCCGGTGCCGCGCACGCGGCCGAGCACGCGGCGATCGGCATGCTCCCGCTCTTCGCCACCGCCGACCGCTGGGACATCGGCGGCGTGTCCACCGCGCTCCACCCGGACACCGGGCTGCCGACGATCCTCATCTACGACGGACACCCCGGCGGTGCGGGTTTCGCCGAGCGCGGCTACCGCCGGATCCGCCCGTGGCTCAGCGCGACCCGTGATGCCATCGACTCGTGCGAGTGCCCGGAGGGCTGCCCGTCGTGCATCCAGTCGCCCAAGTGCGGCAACGGCAACGAGCCCCTCGACAAGCGCGGCGCCGTGGCTCTGCTCGACCTCGTGCTGCGCCACGCCGGTCCCGGACCACGGAGGCCGACGTGAACCGACCACCCCGCCGACCGCGCCCATCGGGTTCGTCGGGCTCGCCGGGCTTGCCGGGTCGTTCGGGCTCGTCCGGCCCGTCGGGCTCCTCCGGGCCGTCGGGCTCCTCGGGCCCATCGGGCCCGTGGCACGAGATCACAGGCGGGACGACCGGTAGGCAGGCGCCAACGGTCGTCGCGCGAGGGACGCTCCGCCGGGTCGAGGTGGAGAAGCGACCCCTCGTGCTGGACGCGGACGACGGGACGACGTGGGAGCTGCTGCTCCCGCCCGGGTGGGCGCTCGAGGCCGAGCCGGGCGCCCGGGTGACCGTGAGCGGGGACGCCGCCACCGACGTCGCCACGACGTCGACGGTCGGGCCGGTGCTGCGCGTGCGGTCCCTGTCGCGCGGCGACTGAGCCAGCGCTGGACGCGGCCTCCTCGGGCCAGACGGGCGGCCAGGCAGGGGGTCAGCGGGGGATCGGGCGGGACGGACCACACTCTGAGACATAATGCTGCGTTATTTGACCAGTAACGCCTCGCTATTCGAAACTCCCATGCAACGGATAGGAAAGCAGCCATCCGACGGCCGCAACCCGACCCGTCCCGCCGCACCCCGCGGCGCGACCCCGATCCGGACCTCACCCCTCAGGAGCCCGACATGCGCCGCCCCTCGATCGCCATCGCCGCCATCGCCGTCACCGCGACCCTCGGCCTGACGGCGTGTGCCGGCGGTGGGGCCAGCGACTCCGCCGCGGCGGCCGGCACGGCTGCTGCCGCGGGCGCTGCGACGAGCACCATCAACCTCTACGCGTATGCCGTCCCGAAGGTCGGCTTCGACGTCGTCATCCCCGCCTTCCAGAAGACGAAGGCCGGGCAGGGAGTGCAGTTCCAGCAGAGCTACGGCGCCTCGGGCGACCAGAGCCGCAAGGTCGCCGCGGGCGCCGAGGCCGACTTCGTCAACTTCTCGGTCGAACCCGACATCACGCGCCTCGTCGATGCCGGGCTCGTGGACCCGAACTGGAATGCCAACGAGCACAAGGGAATTCCTTTCGGCTCCGTCGTGACGATCGTCGTGCGCAAAGGCAACCCCAAGGGCATCAAGGACTGGGACGACCTGCTCAAGCCCGGCCTCGAGGTCGTCACGCCCAACCCGTTCTCGTCCGGCTCGGCCAAGTGGAACCTCCTCGCCCCGTATGCCGCCAAGAGCAACGGCGGCGTCGACAAGGCCGCCGGCCTCGCGTACGTCTCGGCGCTCGTCAAGGACCACGTGAAGGTCCAGCCGAAGTCGGGTCGCGAGGCCACCGAGACGTTCCTGCAGGGCAGCGGTGACGTGCTCCTCAGCTACGAGAACGAGGCCCTCTTCATCGAGAAGAACGGCGACCCCGTCGAGCACGTGACGCCGCCCACGACGTTCAAGATCGAGAACCCCGCCGCCGTGCTCAAGGGCAGCAAGAACCTCGCCACGGCCACGGCGTTCAACGACTACCTCTACACGCCGGAGGCGCAGAAGCTCCTCGCCGAGGCAGGCTTCCGCCCCGTCGACCCGACCGTCGCCCAGGAGTACACCTCCAAGTTCCCCGCGCCGACGAAGCTCTGGACGATCGCCGACCTCGGTGGCTGGAAGACCGTCGACAGCACGCTCTTCAAGAAGGACGTCGGTGACATCGCCAAGATCTACGACCAGGCGACGCAGTGACGCCTGACACCGACCAGCAGCGCAGGGGCCCGCATCCGGAGACGGACGCGGCGCCCCTGCCGCCGCGTCCGGACGCGACCGCGCCGGACGGCATACGCCCTCACGGCGGCGACGCCGCGCTCCCGGACACGCCCCCGGACACGCTCCCGACCGGACGCCCGGGGGAGCCATCCAGGGGCGCGGCGCGAGCCAGGCGCCACGGGAAGGGCCTCCGGCGACTGCGGGGACCCCTCGGCATCGGCATCGTCACCCTGTGGCTCAGCGTCATCGTGCTCCTGCCGCTCGCGGCCCTGACGGTCGCGGCCTTCGACGAGGGCCTCGCCGGCTTCTGGGAGGCGGTGACCGCGCCCGCCGCGCTCGCGTCCCTCTGGGTGACCGTGCTCGTCTCGGCCGTCGTCGCGCTCGTCAACGCCGTGGTCGGCACGCTCGTCGCGTGGGTGCTCGTGCGCGACGAGTTCCGCGGCAAGCGCTTCGTCAACGCCGTCATCGACCTGCCGTTCGCGCTGCCGACGATCGTCGCCAGCATCGTGCTGCTCTCGCTCTACGGCCCCAACAGCCCCATCGGGGTCGAGCTCAACGCGACGCGCTGGGGGCTCGTCGTCGCACTGCTCTTGGTCACCCTGCCGTTCGTCGTCCGGTCGGTGCAGCCGGTGCTCATCGAGGCCGACCACGAGGTCGAGGAGGCCGCCGCCTCGCTCGGCGCCACGACGTGGACGACCTTCCGCCGCATCGTGCTGCCGACCCTCGCGCCGGCCATCCTCAGCGGCACCGGCCTCGCCTTCGCACGCGCCATCGGCGAGTACGGCTCGGTCGTGCTCATCGGCGGCAACATCCCCCGCGAGACGCAGGTGGCCTCGCAGTACATCCAGCAGCAGATCGAGATCGACCGGCCGCTCAACGCCGCCGCCGTCTCTGTGGCCCTTCTGGCCATCGCGTTCGTCACGCTGCTGCTGCTGCGGGTCGTGTCGAGCCGCAGCCAGCGACGCGAGGAGCGTGACGCATGAGGGTCTCCCGGGGCACCCGCCTGACGCTGCGCGTCGTGGCGCTCGGCTACCTCTTCGTCCTGCTCGCCGTGCCGATCGGGGTCATCCTCTGGCGCACCTTCGAGCCCGGCCTGTCGGAGTTCATCGCCTCGATCTCCACGCCCGCAGCGAAGTCGGCGCTCAACCTGTCGCTGCTCATCGTTGCGATCACGGTGCCGGTCAACGTCGTCTTCGGCGTCGCGACCGCGCTCGCCCTCGTGCGCGGGCGGTTCCGCGGACGCGGGCTGCTCCAGGCCGTCGTCGACCTGCCGTTCGCGGTGTCGCCGATCGTCGTCGGCGTCTCGCTCATCATGCTGTGGGGCGCAGGCGGGTGGTTCGGCGCCCTCGACCGGGCCGGCTTCCAGGTCATCTTCGGCATCCCGGGCATGGTTCTCGCGACGATCTTCGTCACGCTGCCCTTCGTCGTGCGCGAGGTCGAGCCGGTGCTCCACGAGATCGGCCAGGACCAGGAGCAGGCCGCCTCGACGCTCGGGGCCAACGGGTGGCAGACGTTCTGGCGGATCACGCTCCCCGCGATCCGTTGGGGGCTGACCTACGGCGTCGTGCTCACGGTCGCGCGGGCCCTCGGTGAGTTCGGCGCGGTGATCATGGTCAGCTCCGGCTTCCCCGGGGTCTCGCAGACCCTGACGCTCCTCGTCCACTCGCGCTACATCGACGACCACAACACCTACGGCGCGTATGCCGCCGCCACCCTCCTCATGGGCATCGCGCTCGTCGTGCTGCTGCTCATGACCCTGCTCGACCGCAAGAGGAGCGACCGATGATCACCGTGACCAGCGCCCGCAAGGACTACGGCTCGTTCACCGCGCTCGACGACGTGAGCCTCGACATCCCGAGCGGCTCGCTGACCGCGCTGCTCGGGCCGAGCGGCTCGGGCAAGTCGACGCTGCTGCGCGCGATCGCCGGACTCGAGGAGCTCGACTCCGGCACCGTGACCATCGAGGGCCGCGACGTCACGGACGAGCCGCCGCAGCGGCGTGGGATCGGCTTCGTCTTCCAGCACTACGCCGCGTTCAAGCACATGACCGTCCGCGACAACGTCGCCTTCGGACTGACGATCCGCAAGCGCCCCAAGGCCGAGACGAGCAAGAAGGTCGACGAGCTGCTCGAGATCGTCGGGCTCGACGGATTCCAGCACCGCTACCCGGCGCAGCTGTCGGGTGGGCAGCGCCAGCGGATGGCGCTCGCCCGGGCCCTCGCCGTCGACCCGCAGGTGCTGCTGCTCGACGAGCCGTTCGGCGCGCTCGACGCCAAGGTGCGCACCGACCTGCGCCAGTGGCTGCGCCGGCTGCACGACGAGGTCCACGTGACGACGGTGCTCGTGACGCACGACCAGGAGGAGGCGCTCGACGTGGCCGACCGGATCGCCGTGCTCAACAGGGGACGCATCGAGCAGGTCGGTGACCCCGTCACGCTCTATGAGCGCCCCGCCAACGACTTCGTCATGGGCTTCCTCGGCTCGGTCGCGCACCTCGGCGGGCAGCTCGTCCGGCCGCACGACATCGCCCTCGAGCGCAGCCGCGAGACGGCGCTGGCCCTCGACGCGAAGGTCCCTGACTCCCCCGGCGTCATCGACGCCGTCGTCGAGCGCGTCGTGCCCCTCGGCTTCGAGGTGCGGGTCGACCTGCGCGCCGACTCCGGCGAGCGGTTCGCCGCCCAGATCACCCGGCGCGACGCTGCCGAGCTGCAGCTGCGTGAGGGCGAGACGATCCACGCGCGCGCCGTCGGCCGGTCGAGCGTCGTTGAGCACGATCCCGCGCTCGCCATCTGACGCTCGCCGTCCAGGTGCGTGAACCAAGGTGGGACAGGTCTCGCACGGGCACAGGCAACGGCATAACGTATGCCGTGAAGCCCCTCTCGTCGCCGAGCGACGTGGGTGGGCGGCTCGGGTCACCGAGTGAACTGAGGCGGCGAGGGGACGACACCTCGCCGCCTCAGTCACACTCCCCACTCCCCACCCCCTCAGTGGGCACTTCTCTCGGCGCACCGACCTCGGGGGTCTCCCCACGTCGAGTGGACCCCTCCCCTCGCGCACGGGACTCCGGGGTCTCCCACGTCGAGTGGGCACGTTCTCCCGGAGCACAGGATGCCGGGCGCTCTCGTGACCAGGGGACACGTTCTCCAGGAACACAGGGTGCCGGGCGCTCTCGTGATCGAGTGGGCACCTCTGGCCCGGCGGTCGGGTCGCCCACCTCGGGCGACGCGACCCCGCTCACTGGTGTGACGGGAGGTCAGCGGCCGATTCGGGAGGGTCGGGTGCGGGCATCGGCGCGGCGCGGGCGTCGTGTGCGGCAGACTGCACGGGTGGACATCTCGGCACGAGTCGACTACGCGGTCCGCGCGATGCTCATCCTCGCCGAAGCGGACGCGGAGGGGTCGGGCCCGATCAGCATCGACACCCTCTCGACCCGGCAGGAGCTGCCGCGCAAGTTCCTCGAGGCGATCTTCGCCGACCTGCGGCGCGGCAACCTCGTGCTCAGCCGTCGCGGCGCCCGTGGTGGCTACGTGCTGGGGCGCCCACGCGGGGACATCAGTGTGGGCGACATCTTCCGCGCCGTCGACGGACCGCTCGCCGAGGTGCGCGGCCTGCGACCGCACGAGACGGAGTACCAAGGGGTCGCCACCCATCTGCCGAGCCTCTGGGTCGCTGTCCGTGCAAGCCTGCGCGAGGTGCTCGACGACACCTCCCTCGAGGACCTGCGCACCGGCGACCTTCCCGACCGGGTGCGCCAGCTGCTCACGGCCCCGGACGCCTGGCAGAACCGCTGACGCTCAGCACCCGACACACCGGCTGACCCCGGGGCGAACCGCTGACGCGTAGCGGCACCGACGAGCCTGCCGTCAGCGTTCGGGACCGGCGCGTGAACGAGCCGTCGCAGGCTCGGGCCAGAGGGCGGCACGGACCTCGACCCGTAGCTCGAGGTCACCTCCCGTCGACGAGCACGACTGCGTCGCAGCACCATTCGCGCGAACCACCTGGTGCGCGACGGAGCAGGCCTGTCCTGCTGACACTCCGTCCTGCATCGCCGCGGCGCCGGCGAGTGCGCCGAGGTCGGCGGCGACGCGGGCCCGGTGGCTGGCCACGACCACCGAGGCCACGACGAGGCCACCCGCCGTGAGGGCGAGCACCACGGCCACGAGCGACAGGACCATGACACTCGCCGCCCCGCGCTCGCCCTCCGGCCTGCGCCGCAACGTCGGCGTCGGTGCGGGTGACGGTGCCGGCTGAGATGGCAGGGTCGGCGCGGGTGACGGCGGGGGCGGAGGTGACACCGTCGGCGCGAGTGACCGTGACGGCGACGGCAGGGGCTCCGGCGATGGCTGGGGCGGCGGGGCGCTCATGACGGCGACTCGACCGGGGTCACGGCGGACGCGCTCAGCTCCCAGCCAGGGAGCAGTCCCCAGCCCCCGGTGCGCGCCGAGACGGTGACCCGCACTCCCCCGCTGACGCCGGCGACCTGGACCCGAGCGCCCGCCGGGGCCGACTCGGCCGCGAGCGCCCGTACCCGCGGGGGGTCGTCACCCCGGGCCGCAGCCCGACCGGCCACGCGTGCCGCGTCGACGCACCGGATCTGGTCGACGGCGGCGTTGACGGCGACGAGGCAGAAGGCCAGGACGAGCACGATGGACGGGATGGCGACGGCGAGCTCCGCCGTCACCATCCCGCGCTCCCGGCCCGGATCGGGTCGGGCGCGTCGCGACCTCACCCCGCGATCCCCAGGGCGCTCTGAACGATGCCGGCCAGGGCGCCGCGCACCGCGTCGGACTTGACGACTCCGAGCAGCACGAGCGCGAAGGTGCAGGCCGCCATGATGCCGACGGCGTACTCCGCGGTCGTCATCCCTCGGTCCTGAGCCCCCGCGATCGCCCTGCACCTCGCGCGCAGTCGGATGAGCTTGTGGGTCATGGGTTCTCCTCTCCTCACCCGGACGGGATGCCCGGGATGCGTGCCCTCGTGGGTCGAGGGACGGTCGATGGGCCGGTCAGCTGCGGAGCAGGTCACCGGCGAGGGCGATGACGAGCGGCGCGACGGTGGTCAGGCAGAAGGCCGGGAGCAGCACGAGACCGAGCGGGGCGACGAGACGCACGCCGACCTTGGCCGCGGAGACCTCGAGCCGCTCGAGCTCGGCCGCGTGGAGGTCGTCCGAGGCGGCGAGCAACATGGCTCCGGGCGGGACCCCCGCCTGGTGGGCGATGGCGACCGCCCGGGCGGCCGGCGCCCACGTGGGACCGACCGACGCCCAGGCCTCGGCCTCCGTCGCTCCCCACCTCAGGGCGGCCGCGACCTGGCGAAGGTCCCTGGACGCACGACCCGTCAGGCCGGTGGCCACCGCCTCGAGGACGTCCCACGTGGGAAGACCCGAGCGGTAGGCCAGGGCCAGCAGGGAGAGCGCCGCAGACACCTCGGCTTCTGTCGCCTCACCGTCGCCGGCGCTGCTGTCGTCAGAAGGACGACCTGGACGTCCCGCCGAGCCCGTCTCGGGTGTCGAGCCGACGCCGCGGTGAGTGAGGAGGTCATCGGCCCCCCGAGCGGATGTGTCGCCGCAGCCTCCGAGGAGGACGAGGACGGCCAGGGCGGTCAGGCCGGCCGCCACGAGGCCGAGCGCCGGAGCGTCTCGCAGTGCGTCGACGAGGACCTCGGGTGTCACGGTCGCACCGCCCGTCGGACCATCCGGGTGCACCAGACCCGCCCGACCGACACGAGGAGCAGTCCAAGGAGGACCGAGACCGTCGCGACCGGGGAGCCGAGGTAGAGCGTGGCCGGGTCGATGCCGCAGGCGAGCCCGAAGAGCGGGCCCGTGAGCGGCAGCAGGGTCAGCACCGTGACGGTGGCACGCGGGCCGGCCACGGCGACGGCGACCTTGCCCCGTCGTGCCCGGGCGTCGAGGAGCCCGCGGACCGCGCGGTCGACCGCGGACGCGAGTGGCGCACCCGTGCTCTCGGACAGGCGCCAGGCAGCGGCGACGAGCGCCAGCTCCTGGGACGCGCTGCGCGCTGCCCACTGTGCCCAGACCGGCGACGTGGGCTCCGCTCGGTCGGTCGCCTCGAGCAGGCCCCCGACGAGCCGGTCGATGTCGGCGACGGGCACGGTCCGGTGCTCCTCGCTCGCGAAACCGAACCCCCGCCGGCGGCGGGGCGACGAGGCTGCGGACGACCGCCGGCTCCTCCGCCCCGAGGCCTCGCGGGCCAGACGGACCCGCTCGGCGCCGAGCGTCGACGTGGCCGCGAGCTCGATGGCCCGACTCGGCGTCAGCCCTGCCCCGAGCGCAGGTCCGATGCCCCGCAGCAGGTCGAGCACGTCGTCGACGAGCGCTCCCGGCCGACGACGAAGTCGCCACCGGCGGAAGAGGTCGACCGGATCCCGCTGCCACACGCTCTGTCCCGTGGCATCAGAGCCCGGCGACGACCCGTCCGCTGCCGGGTCGCGACCAGCGCGCTGCCCGCCCCGGGTCCCGCCCCCGGTCCCGACCCCGGTCCCGCCCACGGCGCCGACGCGGACGTCGACGTCGGTCGACCTCCGCGGCACCCGACGGGGCCACACGAGCACCGCCAGACCGAGCAGGGCCGCCGCGACCACCCCCGCTGACCCGGCGTTCACGACGCCTCCCCTATTCGGACGGGGTCGTCTGGCGCAGCCGAAGAGGTCGGATCAGGGCACGCCGTCACTGCGGCCGGCGGGCCCGGGTGGGAGTCAGCGAGCGCACGGCCCATCCGCCCGGCCTCCGCCCCCAGCACGGGGCCGACTGCCAGCACGGGGCCGCCTGACAGCGCTGGGGCGTGCCGTGCGAGCTCCGTCTCCAGCCCGAGGCGGCCCGCCAGCGCCGACCACGCGGGGCCGAGGCGGGGCTCCTGGCCCGGGCCGTCCCACTCGAGCGCGGGCACGATGCAGGGGTCGCCGTCGCGGCGGAAGAGCGCCGCGACGGAGGCGACGCGCCGGCCACCGCGGTCGCGTGTCACGTGCACGACGACGTCGATGGCCGCCGCCAGCTGGGCCCGGACCGCCTCGGGCGTCAGGCCCGCCAGGGCGCCCAGCGCCTCGAAGCGGGCCAGGACGTCGACGGGAGCGTTGGCGTGCACCGTGCCGCAGCCACCCTCGTGTCCGGTGTTGAGCGCTGCGAGGAGCTCCCGGACCTCCGCCCCACGCACCTCTCCCACGACGATCCGGTCGGGGCGCATGCGCAGCGCCTGGCGCACCAGCGTCGTGAGCGTGACCTCGCCGACCCCCTCGACATTGGCCGGACGCGCCTCGAGCCGCACGAGGTGCGGGTGGTCGACCGTCAGCTCGCGCACGTCCTCGACGACGAGCAGGCGCTCGACCGGGTCGATGCAGCCGAGGAGCGCCGCGAGGAGCGTCGTCTTGCCCGCTCCCGTGCCGCCCGAGACGACGAACGCGAGCCGCCGGGCGACCAGCGCACGCAGCACGGGCTCCCACTCGGGAGGCAGCATCGCGCGGTCGCAGAGCTCGGACAGCGACACCGGCTCCCGTGGCGGGACCCGGATCGTGATGTGCGGACCGCCGTCGACGAGGGGCGGCAGCATCGCGTGGAGGCGGGCTCCCGACGGGAGCTGGCCGTCGACCCACGGGCTCGCCTCGTCGAGGCGCCGGCCCGCGATGCCGGCGAGGCGCACCGCGAGGCCGCGCGCGTCGTCGGCGTCGAGTCGCTCACCCGCCCACTCCATGCCGTGGCCGCGGTCGACCCAGATGCGCCCGTCGCCGTTGACGGCGATGTCGGTGACGCCCGGCTCGGCGAGCCACGGGTCCAGCGGCCCGGCGCCGAGGACCCTCGCGGCCAGCGCCGACCGGGTCTCTGCGACGCGCTGGGCCCCGAGGGCCCCGCGCTCCTGCGCGGCCACCTCGGCGACCGCGACGCCGTCAGGACCGACGCCGCCCCGGACGCGCTGCCACATCGCCGGCGTGAGCGAACCGCCCGGGCGTGGCTCGACGCTCATGCCGCGACCGCCTGGTCGGTGAGCCGGAGCAGCAGGTCGTCGGCGGCGCGCACGACCTCACCACGCCCACGCGCGCCCGGCGGCAGCCCCTCGGTCACCTCGGAGGCCAGGCGCCGGTCGTCGCCAATCGTCGCAACGAGCGGCACGTCGAGCCCGTCGACGACGAGGTCCTCGAGGTCGGGCTCGATGCGGTCGCCCCGCAGCACCACCCAGGGCTCGATCGGCAGCAGCGGCTCGGCATCCCACGACCGGCCCGCGTCACGCAGCCGGCGCAGCAGGCGGCGCACGCCAGTGACGACGGCGGAGGTGGCGCAGAGCTGCGGCACCTGTGTGCCCGACACGACGACGACCGCGTCGACGAGCAGGGCCACCCCGGCCAGCACGGACGGGTCGCGCGACAGGTCGAGGACCGTCAGGTCGTGCGCGTCGGCCAGGCCGGCCACGACGTCCGGCAGGCTCTCGGCCCAACCGCCGGCCCCGTCACCCTCGTCGGCGGCGGGCCACACCCAACCCGCGCCTCCGCTTCCCGACAGGACCGCCACCCCGCACGAGACCGGGAGCTCGTCGGCCAGCCCGAGACCGTCCACCAGGCCGGCGACGTCGGCGAGCTCGGGCCAGCGCCAGCCCGGCTCCTGCTCGAGCCCGAAGACGACGTCGAGACACCCCGACACCCGGTCGAGGTCGACGGCCACGACCGAGCGACCGGCCGCGGCGGCCCGCACGGCGACGGCGACCGCCAGGGTCGAGGACCCGACCCCACCCGAGGCCGGCACGAAGGCGATGACGTTTCCCATGCGCCCACCGTCACGCAGTCACACGGGCCCGCCCAGCGGCATACGCGAGCCGGTGGACAGAGCGCCCCCGCGCCCGAGGGGTGTGGACAACGAAAGCCAAGCCGAGCCCGGCGCGCCGACCCGCAAAGGTCCGGAAAATGGCGGTGGCCTTCGTCCGGGGGAAGACGAAGGCCACCTCACGAGACTGGCACCGGGGGGGAGGGGCCAGATCGCGTCGGTGCTCGACCCAGGAGGGGAGCACCACCAACAATGCTGGACGCTAGTCCACCGGATTGCAAACCGAGAAGTCACGACACGCGATGATTTCTCATGATTTGTCATGACACGAGGGAAACGTTCAAATCCGGCGACGAGGAACGATCCTCGCACACAGGGCGGAGGCCCCCCGACCGTCGGTCGGAGGGCCTCCAGAGAAGCTCCGGGCTACCAGGCGTGCATTCTCAAATATGTCGCCCCGGTTGTGCGCCCGGGGGTGGACTGTTCCAAGGGAACTGCTCTCGCGTGGGTACTCGGCCTCTTCTCGAGACATCTGTTCTGCGTGGATCCGGATCTACGCCTCTCGGCGATGTGGTTCCTGACTCCGTTCTACTCCACGGCGTCGGCGTGGCGACACCCCCCACCTCCTCGCGGCGGCAAGAAACTGTCCACCCCCGTGGACATGCCGCACGAATCGTCGCAACCAGGCGTTCAGCCGGGACTCAGGTGAGCCGCCCCGCCCGCACCGCGTCGCTGATCCGCGCGCCCTCGGCGGCGCCGCGGACCATCGCCTCCTCGGCCTGCGAGAGCCAGAGACCCACGCCTGCGGCGCCACCCTGGACGTATGCCGTGAGCGCACCGAGGTAGGCCGGCCCACCGTTCGCGACGTGGCCCGCCTCCGGGACGGCGACGCCCGTCGGGTCGAGCCCGAGGGCCTGGACGAGCGCGCGCTCCATGGCCCGCGCGACGAGACCGTTGCCGTGGACGAAGGGGCGGATGGAGGCGATCTCGGCGTGCACGAGGGCGGCGACCACGGCTGCCGGGACCCGGTTGCTGCCGGCTCCGGCGACGACCACGTCGGACAGCGAGGCGAGGCGTGCGGCCACGACGGTCGGGGCGGGCGCGGGACCGAGGTCGACGAGCTCGGTGCAGTCCTCGTCGCCGATGCGGGGACGCCCGAGCGCCTCGCCGCGGACGACGGGCGAGGCGGCCGCGACGTGGAGCCGGGCGAGCGCCTGGAGCGGGGCCGTGCGCACGAGCGCGACGACGCGCTCGCTCTCGGCCGTCGCCGAGACGGCGCCCTTGAGGGTGCGCAGGCCCGGGTCGAGGTCGTCCGGCCAGTCGCGGGCACCGCTCATCAGCTCGCGCACGACATCGACGGGGAACTCCGCGCCGTCGAGGGCCGCGCTGGCCTGCGCACCGCGGACGCGCGACTCGGCGGAGGCCTCGGGGATACGCCGGCGCAGGGCCTCGTGGAAACGCAGCCGGGTGCAGGCCTCACGAGCCGCGTCCGCGCGGTCGCGCACGTCGGGCAGCTCGGTCAGTGCGGCGAGCTGGTCGAGCAGCGCCGCCTGCTGGGACGTGCGGCTCGAGGCCGAGCTGGTCGGGCTGGTAGGGCTGGTAGGGCTGGTCGGGGTCGGGTCTGGCACGCCTGTCAGCCTAGGTCTGTCGACGGGGGCAGCCCGACTGTCACGATGAGACGGTGACCACTTCCGCCGTCCTCGGCTGGCTCCTCGACGGTGACGTCGCCGTGGCCCACCTCGCGACGCGCGACCTGCTCGGTCACGAGGACGCGAGCCTCCAGGCACGAATCGCCACCGAGGGCATCGGCGCGGCGCTGCTCGCCGCGCGTGGGCCGGAGGGTCACTGGGGACGCGGCTTCTACCAGCCGAAGTGGACCTCCAGCCACTACACGTTGCTGCAGCTCAGCCAGATCGGACTCCCGGGCGCCCACGACGCCGCCCGCGAGACCGTGGCCCTCGTCCTCGGCTCGCACAAGGCTGCCGACGGTGGGGTCAGCCCGTCCCCACCCACGAAGCCGAGCGACGCCTGCATCAACGGCATGGCCCTCGGCTACTCGAGCTGGTTCGGAGCGCCGGAGGGCGAGCTGCGCAGCGTCGTCGACTTCCTCCTGCGTGAGGTCGTGGCGGACGGGGGCTTCAACTGCCGGCACAACCGTCCCGGCGCCGCCGTCACGCACTCGTCGGTGCACACGACGGTGTGCGTCATCGAGGGCATCACCGGCTACCTCGCGTCGGGCGCCGCCTACCGCGCCGACGAGCTGGACCGGGCACGCCTGTCGGCGGCTGAGTTCCTCCTGCGCCACCGGCTCCTGAGGAGCGAGCGCACGGGGGAGGTCATCCGGGCGGAGTTCGCCGGGCTGCACTACCCGGCACGGTGGCACTACGACGTCCTGCGGGGACTCGACTCCCTTGCGGGCGCTCGGATCCCGCGCGACGAGCGCATGGACGAGGCCTTGGCGATCATCCGAGGTCGCCGTCGCCCGGACGGCCGTTGGACGCCCGCCCGCGCCTACCCCGGCCTGACCCACGTGCCCAACGAGAGGGTGGGCGTGCCCAGTCCGTGGGTCACCCTCATCGCCGAGCGGGTGCTCCTCGCGTATCCTGACTGACATGAGTTCGACCGTCGCACCGACCCGCGCGTGGTGGCTGCCCAGCTGAGGCGGCCCTTCGAACCAACCCGAGATCCGGAGCCGCCCACGGGCGGCTCCTCGCATGTCCAGGACGTGCGGCGAGGTCTCTCCCGTGGGCACCGACCACGACCAGGAGAGACCATGACCACCAGCACGACCACCAGCACGATCACCCCCGCCGCCGCCCTTCCCACGCCGCTCGCACCGCCCGACCCCGACGAGAGCGCGACGTATGCCGCGGCGCTGGATCGCAGCGCCGTCCTCGACGCGCTCATCGACGAGCGCGCCTCGGGTTCCGATGTTGACGACACCGGGGACGGCGCCCGCTTCCGGATGCTCACCGGCGACCGACCCACCGGCCCGCTCCACATCGGCCACTACCTCGCGAGCCTCCGCAACCGGGTCCGACTGCAGGACAAGGGGGTCGAGACCTTCGTCGTCATCGCCGACTACCAGGTCATCACCGACCGCGACTCGGTCGGTGAGATGGGCGCCAACGTGCAGGGCCTCGTGCTCGACTACCTCGCCGCCGGCCTCGACCCGGCACGGACGACGATCTTCACGCACAGCGCGGTGCCGGCGCTCAACCAGCTCATGCTGCCGTTCCTGTCGCTCGTCACCGACGCGGAGCTGCGCCGCAACCCGACGGTCAAGGACGAGCTCGCGCTGTCCGACGGTCGGCCGCTGTCGGGCCTGCTGCTCACCTACCCGGTGCACCAGGCCGCCGACATCCTCTTCTGCCACAGCCGGATCGTGCCGGTCGGGCGCGACCAGCTGCCGCACCTCGAGCAGACCCGCGCCATCGCGCGCCGCTTCAACCAGAGGTATGCCGCGGGGCACAGCGTGTTCGCCGAGCCCGAGGCCCTGCTCAGCGAGGTCCCGCTGCTCCTCGGCACGGACGGCACGAAGATGAGCAAGAGCAAGGGCAACGTCATCAACCTGCGCGACACCGCCGACGAGACGGCGGCCCGGATCCGCGCGGCACGGACCGACTCGGACCGACGGATCACGTTCGACCCCAAGGGCCGTCCGGCCGTCGCCAACCTGTTGACGATCGCCGGCCTCTTCCTCGGTGCGGCACCGGAGTCGGTGGCCGAGCGCGTCCGCGACGGCGGCGCCCAGGCCCTGAAGCGCGTCGTCACGGACGCGGTCAACGAGGCCCTCGCTGGGCACCGGGCACGGCGGGCCGACCTGGCCCGCGACCCGGCATACCTCACGTCGGTGCTCCACGAGGGGAACGCGCGGGCCAACGAGGTGGCCGAGCGGACGCTGGCGACGGTGCGGGCGGTGATGGGGATGAGCTACTGACACAGCCCGCGCGCGGTGGCCCGGGCCTAACCTGAACCATGGCGGCGGACGACACGGCAGACGGCACCAGCGACGACACCAGCGACGACAACATCGACGACACCACAGCCGACACCACAGACGACAACGCAGGCAGCCTCGCTGAGGCGACCCCCGAGCAGCAGCTGGCCGCGATCGCTGAGGTGGGTGCCGCACTGGACGGCGCCGGCGTCGACCACTGGCTCTTCGGGGGCTGGGGCGTCGACTTCTGGGTCGGTCGGGTCACGCGTCCGCACCACGACGTCGACCTCGCCGTCCGCCGGGACGACCGCCCTGCGGTGCACCGCGCCCTCCTCCAGGAACGCTGGGAGCACACGCCGTTCGAGGACGAGGTCGTCGGGACGCGATACCGGCGCGGCAGAGTGCTTCTCGAGCTGACATTCGTCCTCGACGACGGCGGACGGGTCCTGATCCCGTTCGAGCCGGAGGCCGCGGTGTGGTCCGAGCAGGCGTTGGGTGACGCCCGGAGGACTCTCGACGGGGTCACGGCACGAGTGCCCGCGCTCGAGATCATGCTTCGCGACAAGAGCCACCCGCGCACGGACGATGCGGACGACGCCGCGAAGGACCGGGCGGACTACGAGGCGCTCTCGCGGGTCGACGGAGGCGCGACCTGAGAGCGACCGGTCGCCACCCGCCGACGTCGAGGGCGACCGACGGGGGCGACCTTGCGAGAGCGACGGATTCGCGCCTCTGCTGCAAGGTCTGCCTGGCGCATCCCCTCCTCGTCCAGGCGCATCCCCTCCTCGGGCCCGGGCGCGCTGCCTCCGCGTGAGGCAGGGAGCCACCAGCGGTCGGCGTCGTCCCGGGGCTGCTCGGGATAGGCGTCCATCGCCTCGGCAAGCAGCGTGTCCAGGCGCGACCGGAGCTGCTCGGAGACGGCATACGGGTCGGCGTCGGGACCGGGCACCAGCGGCTCCCCGACGCGGATCGTGACCGGCGTCCCGCGACGGAGGCTGAGGCGGCCGCCGACGGTGTGGATCCGCTGGCTGCCCCAGACGGCGACCGGGACGAGCGGCACCTGGCACCACGTCGCGACGGCGGCCGCACCGGGGCGCAACGGCCGCAGCTCCCACGAGTGGGAGATCGTCGCCTCGGGGAAGAGCCCGACCACCTCACCCTGGCTCGCCTTGGCGACGGCATGGCGTAGCGCCACCTCGCCGTGCGCACGGTCGACCGCCACGTGGCCCATCGCCCGCATCGCGGCGCCGACGAGGGTCGGGAGGAAGATGCCCTGCTTGGCGAGGAACCGGACGAACCGGCCCCGCCTGCGACCGACGAGGCCGACGAAGAGGAAGTCGAGGAAGCCGACGTGGTTGCCGGCGAGCACGGCACCGCCGTCTCGCGGCAGGTGCTCGGCCCCGCGCACGTCGAGGCGCAGCCCGAGCACCCGGAACAGGCCGAGAGCAGCACGGATGACGAGGCGATAGGTCCGGTCGGTCACACCTCATCTTCGTCACCGGACCTCCACCCGGATGGGGAGCGACACGAGGGCGCCCCCAGCGGTATCAGGCGTTCCGGGTCGCACGTCTGTCTGGTGCGAGGCGGTCCACCCCTCCTCGCCGCTCGCCCCGGAGGACCCCGGCGGGCTCAGAACGACCCGGGTGGACCCGTCAGGAGGGCGGTCATGGCACAGGCTTCGGTGGGACTGACCGTGGCGCCGGTGGTGCGTGACACCGCCTCGTGGCGCACGGTGGTGCACTGGGCACAGGACCACGTGACGGGGCGTGACCGGGAGCTCGCCCGCCTGGACTGGCAGATCGAGAGCGTCCGCGCACGCCTGTCGGGCCAACCGTCGCGGTCCACGGAGGCCTGGGAGGGCAGGGGCGACGGGAAGGACCATCCGGACCCCATGGACGACGTCCTCCGCCTCCTCGACAAGGCCAGGGCCGCGTGCGAGGAGCACGACGCCGGCAAGGGCTGGGCGCTGGTCAGTCGTGCCGAGGAGCTCGAGGTCTCCTTCCTCGGACGCCACCAGCTCGACGCCGCTCGGCACAGCCTTCGCTGCGAGATCGCCCTCGACGACGAGGCCGGGTGGTGGCGCGAGGCCGCCCTCGACCTGCTCCGTCGGATGTCACCGGGCGCGATGGCGGTGAGCCGCTCGACCGACCCGAGGGATCCGGCCGACTCGGCCGACTCGGCCGACCCTGCCGACCCGGCCTCCGACGGCGATGCCGTCCCCACCCGCAGGGCGACGGCATCGGACCTGCGCGCCGACCGCGAGTACCTGCGCGAGGCCCGCCGCATCCGCAACGACCTCAACAGCAGTCGGTATGCCGCGATGGAGGCCAACACGGCCCAGCGGATCTGGCTCTCGCTCATCCTCGTCGGGTTGCTCGCCGTCGCCGGCTGGCTCATCTGGGCCCATCTGGGCACCCGGTCGCACGCCCTCGACACGCCCTGGCTCGCCTCCTCGGCGGCTGTGGCCGGGACCATCGGCGCGGTGACGAGCGCGTTGCAGCGCCTCTGCGCACATCCGCGCGCCCAGCCACCGGCTCACCTCGGGTCGTTGACGACCGCCATCGTGCACGCGCTCATCGGGTCGGTCGCGGCCCTGACCTTCTACTTCGCCACGGCCGGCGGCATCATCACCGTCCCCGGCCCGCACGCCGACCTGCTCATCGTGCTCGGCGCCTTCGGGTCCGGCTTCGCCGAGCGGCTCGTCGTCTACGTGCCACGGAACAAGTCCTGAGCGGGTGCGGTCCCGGCAGGGCGCCGGGACCGCACTCGACCTCTGTGTCGTGTCGTGTGTGTGACGATGCGGCCAACTCGACGCCGGGTGGACAGGGCCGTGCGCGGTCAGGCCGAGCCGTGGGTCTCCTCGCGGATCGTGTCGGCGACGATCTGCTCGTCGCTCGGGGTCGACCGGCGCAGCGTCGTCGTCGGCAGCGGGGTGTCGGCGGTCTGGCGCAGCCCACGCACCCCGTCGTCGATGACGAACTCGGCCCGCGTGAACGCCTCGGCACCGGGCGTCGTCACCACCGGGACGCACCGGAACCGCGCGGTGAGCTCGGTCGGCGTGACCGTCGTCGAGACGTAGCCGCGCAGGTTGGTCCAGAAGCGCAGGTTCGGGTTCCACGCGGCCCACGGGTGCTGGCCGGTCGGGCTGTCGTAGCCGTTGCCGCCCGACGTGATCGAGCTGGTGATGAGCTCCGAGCCGACCGGATCCGTGGGGTTCGCGTAGTCGAGGTAGAGGTCCGAGGCCCAGTGGGCGTGGACGTCGCCGGTCAGCACGACGGGGTTGCGCACGCCCGCGTCGACCCAGCCCTGGGTGACGCGTCGGCGGGACGCGCGGTAGCCGTCCCATGCGTCCATCGACACGGTCGTGGCAGCGGTCGGGTTGTTGTCGCGCTGGCCGAAGAAGACCTGCTGTCCGAGCAGGTCCCACCGAGCCTCCGACCGGCGGAAGCCGTCGAGCAGCCACTGCTCCTGCGCCATCCCGGGCAGCGATCGCGTCGGGTCGTCGGCGGCGGGGCAGTCCTTGTAGCCGTCGCCGCAGGCCTGGTCGGAGCGGTACTGGCGCGTGTCGAGCATGTGGAAGCTCGCGAGCCGGCCCCACCGGACGCGACGGTAGAGGTCGAGGTTCGGGCCGTCGGGCACGGACGAGCGCCGGAGCGGCATGTTCTCGTAGTACGCGCGGTAGGCGGCGGCCCGGCGCTGGAGGAAGGTCGGCGTCTCGGCGACCTTCTCGGGGATGTCGCCCGCGTAGTTGTTGTCGACCTCGTGGTCGTCCCAGACGGCGAGCCACGGCGCGGCGGCGTGCGCGGCCTGCAGGTCGACGTCGGTCTTGTACTGCGCGTAGCGCTGGCGGTAGCCGGCGAGCGTCGTCGTCTCGGGGCCGGCGTGGTTGCGACCGATGCCGTTGCCTCCACCCTCGTACTGGTAGTCGCCGAGGTGCAGGATCACGTCGGGCCGCTCCTCCGCGAGTCGCCCGTAGGCCGTGAACCAGCCGGCGGGGAGGTTGGAGCACGACACGAACGCCATGGCGAGCGCCGACGGCGTCTCCCAGGCGTTCGGCGACGTGACCGCGCGACCGGGCTCGGAGAGGTGCCTGCCGAGACGGAAGCGGTAGAAGTACTCGCGTCCGGGCTGCAGGCCATGCACCTCGACGTGCACCGAGTGGGCCCAACCGGGTTGTGCCTCAACGGATCCCGCCTTGACGACGTCGGCGAAGCGCTCGTCCGACGCGACCTGCCAGTTCAGCTGGTAGGTGGCGGACGGCATACCGCCCAGCCCGTCGGCGGCGTGCGGCTCGAGGGCGAGGCGGGTCCAGATGACGAAGCCGTCGGGCTCGGGGTCGCCGCTCGCGACGCCGAGGGTGAAGGGGTTGGCGGCGGGGACGACGGCGGCCGCGCTCGGGCGGCTGTCGACGACGACGCCCGCTCCGGCGAGGGCGACGGTCCCGGTTGCGAGGCCACCGCGGAGCAGGGTTCGGCGAGAGGGGAGCTGGTGAGTCGTGTCCATGTCGTCCACATTCGTCACTCCGCAGCCGGCCCGGCCCACCAATCGGAGAACCTCAGGTGAAGCGTTGGGGTGAGATGGCGTATGCCGTCCGCTCGCGTCGGGTGCCCACGGGGTCCGACCGCTCGTCCTCGGAGCGGGACCGCTCGGCGGGCTACTCGCCGGTAGCGATGAGACCCGCCTCACTCGCCCCTTGATGCGCGAACTAGCCTGCGTTTGAGTTGTGCATCAACCACGACGCCCCGCCGACACGTGCGCGGGCGGCGCGACCGCACCATCGTCGATGCGAAAGGGTGACACCGTGAGCGAAGAGCCGCTCGAGAACCTCGTCCATGAGGGACTGACCTTCCCACCGCCGCCCGAGTTCGCCGCGCAGGCGAACGGCACGGCCGACCTCTACGCCCAGGCGGCCGACGACCACGACGGCTTCTGGGCCGAGCAGGCGCGCACCTACCTGACGTGGAGCACGCCGTTCACGCAGTCGCTCGACTGGAGCAACCCACCTTTCGCGAAGTGGTTCGCCGACGGCGAGCTCAACGCGTGCGTCAACGCCGTCGACCGCCACGTCGAGGCCGGCCGCGGCGACAAGGTCGCGATCCACTTCGTCGGTGAGCCCGCGGGCGACACCCGCGACATCACCTACGGCGACCTGTACGCCGAGGTGCAGCGCGCGGCCAACGCCCTCGCCGACCTCGGTGTCGGCAAGGGCGACACGGTCGCGATCTACCTGCCGATGATCCCCGAGGCCGCGGTCGCGATGCTCGCCTGCGCCCGCCTCGGCGCGCCGCACTCGGTCGTCTTCGGCGGCTTCTCCGCCGAGGCGCTCCACTCGCGCATCGACGACGCCAAGGCCAAGGTCGTCATCACGTCCGACGGTGGCTACCGCCGTGGCGCGCCATCGGCCCTCAAGCCGGCCGTCGACGCCGCCCTCGACCACGGCGACACGTCGGTCGAGCACGTGCTCGTGGTCAGGCGCACCGGCCAGGACATCGCGTGGAACGACCGCGACGTCTGGTGGCACGAGGCTCTCGAGAAGGCCGCCCCGACGCACGAGGCGCAGCCCTTCGAGGCCGAGCACCCGCTCTTCATCCTCTACACCTCGGGCACGACCGGGAAGCCGAAGGGCATCTTCCACACGACCGGCGGCTACCTGACCCAGGCGGCCTACACCAACGCCGTCGTCCACGACGTCCACCGCGACACCGACGTCTACTGGTGCACCGCCGACATCGGCTGGGTCACCGGCCACTCCTACATCGTCTACGGGCCGCTCACCAACGGCGTCACGCAGGTGATGTACGAAGGCACGCCCGACACCCCGCACCAGGGTCGCTGGTGGGAGATCGTGCAGGACTACAAGGTGACGATCCTCTACACCGCCCCGACCGCGGTGCGCACCTTCATGAAGTGGGGCGCCGACATCCCGGCGAAGTTCGACATGAGCTCGCTGCGCCTGCTCGGCTCGGTCGGCGAGCCGATCAACCCCGAGGCGTGGCTCTGGTACCACAAGCACATCGGCGGCGGCCGCGCCCCGGTCGTCGACACGTGGTGGCAGACCGAGACGGGCGCGATCATGATCAGCCCGCTGCCCGGCGTCACGACGCTCGAGCCCGGATCGGCTCAGAAGCCGATCCCCGGCATCAGCGCCGAGATCCTCGACGACGAGGGCAAGCCCTTCACCACCGCGGAGCAGGTCGGCTACCTCGTGCTGACGAAGCCGTGGCCGTCGATGCTGCGCGGCATCTGGGGCGACCCGGAGCGCTACAAGGAGACCTACTGGTCGCGGTTCGGCGAGAAGTACTACTTCGCCGGCGACGGCGCGAAGTACGACGCCGACGGCAACATCTGGCTGCTCGGCCGCGTCGACGACGTCATGAACGTCTCGGGCCACCGCCTGTCGACGGCCGAGATCGAGTCGGCGCTCGTGTCGCACCCGAAGGTCGCCGAGGCCGCGGTCGTCGGCGCCAACGACGAGACGACCGGCCAGGCCGTGTGCGCGTTCGTCATCCTGCGCCAGGAGTTCGTCGAGGAGGCCGACGAGGTCGGTGAGGGCAAGGACCTCGTCCAGGAGCTGCGCAACCACGTGGCCAAGGAGATCGGGCCGATCGCGAAGCCGCGCTCGATCATGATCGTCAGCGAGCTGCCCAAGACCCGCTCCGGCAAGATCATGCGCCGCCTGCTGCGCGACGTGGCCGAGGGCCGCGAGGTCGGCGACGTGACGACCCTCGCCGACAGCTCGGTCATGGACCTCATCAAGACGGGCATGACGAAGGGCTGACGTCCCCTCACAGCTCCGAGCACGTATGCCGCCCGCCTCACCTTCGTGGTGAGGCGGGCGCTGTGCGTCGGCGGTCCAGTACGCCCGCAGCGCGTGCGTCCAGCCTCGCCTTCCCCCCGCGCGCGGGTGTCGTGATCACCTCCGGAACGGACGCGTACGACGTATCACGGACGCGACGCGCATCCTCTGTCCGGTATGGCCCGGCGTGGGCCGAACCGCACCGGTTGCACGGCGCATGTCCCGCGTTGTCGCAAACGGGACGTGCCGCCGACGCCGTGGTGCTTCACTGGAATGACTGACGGTGACCCCGCGACGGGGACCTGGAGCGCGGGGTGCTCCGACCGACCTCGGAGGGCTCTGATGACGCACCCCCTCGACACCTATCCCCTCGACTTCTCGCAGTCCGACGTCCAGGACGTGCGAACGGCGCTGATCAACGCTTTCGACAGCGCCGACGCCCTGAAGGACCTGCTCCAGCAGGCTGGCGTCCGCACCGGCAGCATCAACCTGGCCCGGGCAGTGGACTACGTCTGGACCGACGCCCTGGCCGTCGCCCGCAAGCAGGACAAGCTGCGCGTGCTGCTCTCGACGGCCGCGCGCGACCCGAACGCCGCGGCGATCCGGCCGCTGCTCGACTCGTTGGTCGCCGACACCCCGACCGACTCGACCGACACGAGCGACGCGGCCGGCTCCGACGCGCTCGCCTGGAAGGTCGACCCGGCCGACGAGAGCGGACTCGAGCGGGTCATCGAGAGCGAGTCGACGCTGCTCGACATCTCGTTCCTCGAGCGTGGCCTCGAGGTGGCAGCCTCGGTGTGCAAGCTCGTCGTCGTCCACGGCGGCAGGCGTTTCCACGGCACTGGCTTCCACATCGGCAAGGGCATGCTGCTGACGAACCACCACGTCCTCTATGCCAAGGGGGCGCCTGCCTCGTCGGTCGAGGCGTGGTTCGGCTACGAGGAGTCCTTCGACGGCGGCGAGCGCGTCCACACCGTGGTGCCGTGCGACCCCGCGTCGATCGTCGGGCGGGCCGACCACGACTGGGCTGTGGTACGCGCGAGCGACGCGCTCCCCGACGACGCACGCCCCCTGCCCCCAACGGGTCCCCTGCCCGACGTGCTCGACCGGGTCTACATCGTGCAGCACCCCAACGGTGAGGTGAAGAAGATCGGCATGGCGCACAACGTCGTCACCGCAGTCACGGACGACGTGCTGCAGTACCGCACCGACACCGCCGGGGGCTCCTCGGGCTCACCCGTCTTCGACGAGTCATGGCGGGTCGTCGGCCTGCACCACCGCTGGGTCAGCACGACCCGAGCCGGTCGCACCGAGTACTACAACCAGGGTCGGCGGGTCGACCGGGTGGTAGCCGGTCTCGAGGCGGAGGGGGTGGGCACGCCATGGGTCAGCTAGACGGCGAGTTCCACGTCACCAACCCGAACGCGAAGGCGCTCTACGACTTCGTCCGGGTGACCTTCGACAGCCCCGACTCGGTCAAGGTCTTCACCCAGACCGCCGGCGTGGCCACGGGCATGATCGACGTCGGTGGCCCCATCGACCCGCTGTGGCTCGACGTGCTCCGCGCGGCGGGCAAGCAGCGGCTGCTGCGCAAGCTCATCGCAGCCATCCAGGCCGACCCGAACAGCGCCGACCCGGAGGCGCAGGCGCTCATGCTCGAGCTCCTCGCAGAGCCCGAGGACGTCATCCCCGCGGAGGCACCCCCACCCGGCACTGGGCCCACCGCCGCAGCAGCGGTCGCCGCCGTGGCCGCAGCCGTCAACGCCGTGGCTGCCGACGTCTACGACGAGGGCCTGCTGTGGAAGGACATGCCGTTCATCGGTCGTGACTCCCTCCGGGAGAGCCTCAAGCTCATGGTGCCCCCGGCCCCGCACCGCTCGCTGCTCGTCATCGGCAACGAGGGCTCCGGCAAGACGTGGACGCGCCAGTTCCTTCGGTACCTCAAGGAGAACGGCGGCTCGATGCAGCTGCGCCCGATCGACATGTCGCTGCGCGCCGGCCTGCCTGTCGACGAACGCGAGCTGGCCACGCTCGTTGCCGACGCCCTGCTCGGCAAGGAGCCACCGACATTCGACCCGACGGCCCAGCCCGAGGCTGTCGTGAGCCGGATGCGCACGTGGCTGAGCGGGGAGCTCGAGGAGTCGACCCGTCCGATCTGGCTCGTGCTCGACGGCTTCACGCCGAAGACCGCCACAGCCGGCGCGATCCAGCTCGTCAACGAGCTCGCCCAGGCCGCCGCCAACGGTGAGCTCGGCCCGGTGCATGTCATCGTGCTCGGCTACAACGGCAACCCGGCGCTGACCGCAGCGGCACTGTGCGAGGCGCTGGCCGCCCCGACGCGCGATGAGGTCAAGGAGTTCTTCGCGCGGGCAGCCTTGGCACTGCAGGGAACTCAGCCTGCAGACGCGGCTCTCGATCAGCTCGTCGACCGTTTCGACGCGAGGCACGGGCCTCTCGCCACGACCCCGATCAGCCGGCTCGGCCCCCTGGCCCGACAGCGCGCGCTGACGCTCTTCCGGGACGAGCCGTGACCAGCGACGAAGCCGAGCGCAGGCAACCGCCGATCATCACCGCCGAGGACATGGCGGCGCGGCTGGACGCCCTCGAGTCACGCGAGGCGCAGGCAGCCCATGAGGCGGCGGCGACAGAGACACCGGATGTCGTTCGGCCGCTCAGCCCACAGCGCCGGCACTGGCGTGAGCACGTGTGCCTGCTCGACTACTTCTCTCTCGAGGACCTCGACGGCGACGGCCGCGAGGCCTCTCCGCCCCCGACCCGGAGGGCGCCTACGAGCTCCCTGTGGGACTCGGCCGTGCGCGCGGTGCGGGGCATGTTTCACCCCGACGACCTCCCGTCCGGCTCGAACGCACCGAACCGGACCAGCCATGGCGCCAACCACGACGAGCTCGACGCGTTCGTCCGTGAGGACTGCGACGTGGTGGCCACCCGACGCGGGTCGGCGTGGCAGCTGCGCCTCGACGTGCGACGGATGACGCTTGAGTCCTTGGGGCGAACAGGGGCGCTCGCCCTCCTGTCGAGCCCGTATGCCGTCAAGCCGGCTCGCGACGACGTCGCTCACCGCATGGCTCACCGCCTGCTCGAGGGCTCGACCGCGCTGCGCGGTCTCTCGCCCACTGAGCTGGCCGGCACACTCCGGGCCCTGGACTGGCTCTCCGGGATGGGGATCTCCCTGCCGAGCGAGCACGACGTGGGGTGCGAGCTCGACCTCGCCAACGTCCTCGCCCCATTACGAGCCGTGTCGACCGACGACTTCGTCGGGCGCGAGCGCGAGCTGAAGCTGCTCCAGACGTACCTGCACGGGCCCCCGCCGACGAGGCCTCTCGCGCTTCACGGCCCTGGCGGCGTGGGCAAGTCGACGCTGCTCGCGCACTTCGTGCTCGAGCACGTCGAGCGCACCGGCGACCCCTTGCTCTTCACATACCTCACGTTCGACCGGGGTGAGCTCGACGCGCAGTTCCCGCTGACGCTCGTCGCGGAGGCGTGCCGACAGCTCTCGCTCCAGGCACCGATGCTCGTCCAGCCGCTGACTCCGGTGCGGGCCGCGATCGACGAGGTGCTGACGGCGCAGCTGAGGTTGGCGCACGAGCACTCCTTGGCCCGCGGGCGGTCGAGCCGTGACGCCGCGCGCAACCGGGCCGACCAGGCCGTGCTCGCCGAGCAGTTCGCCAAGGTCGTCAACGAAACGACCGGTGGCGCGCCGATCCTCGTGCTGCTCGACACCTTCGAGATGGCACAGCGCCGCCGGGGCTCGTTCCTCGGCCAGCTGGGCGCCGCCCTGGGGCGCATGCAGTCGCGGATGCCGTCCCTGCGCTTCGTCATCGCCGGGCGGGCCCCCGTTGCCGGGATGAAGGCGCACAACGTCCCGCTCGAGGGGCTCGACCCCGCCCAGGCGCGGGCGCTGCTTCGCAACGCGCTGCGCGGCATGGCAGTGCCGGACGACCTCGTCGACACGGTGGCCTCGAACGTGTCGGGCAACCCGCTGAGCCTGCGCCTCGCCGCGGACCTCACCCGAAGGGAAGGTGCGGCGAGCCTCTCGACGAGCCGCGGGCGCAATCGGCTCCTGTTCGACCTGCGCGATGAGCAGGTGCAGGGTGTGCTCTACCGTCGCATCCTCGACCGCGTCGACCGTTCGGTGCGGCCACTCGCCAACCCGGGCCTCGTCGTCCGCAAGATCACGAGCGATGTCATCCTCGAGGTCCTGGCCGAGCCGTGCGGGCTGGCGCGCCTGACGCCGAAGAAGGCCGAGCGGCTCTTCGACACCCTGCGCCGCGAGGTCTCGCTGGTCACCGAGGCCCGGCCCGGGGTGCTCGTCCACCGCGCCGACGTACGCCGCGAGATGCTGCCGCTGCTCGAGACGGAGGCTCCAGCCCGGGTGCGCGAGATCCATGAGCGCGCCGTCGCGTACTACGCGACACGGCCGGAGTTCGACGACAAGGTCGAGCACCTCTACCACCGACTCATGCTCGGTGAGCCGTCGACGACCCTCGACCGGTACTGGGTGGACTCCGCGGCGCCGTTCCTCTCGGACGCGTGGACCGAGTACCCGCCGGACGGACGCGTCTACCTCGCCGGGAAGCTCATGGTCGACGCGGACCCCGCGGACCTGGCCGCGGCCGATCGGATCGCGTGGGTCCGGCAGGCGACGTACCAAGCGCAGGCGCAGCTCGACGCCGGACAGCCGGCCCTCGCGCTGGAGATCCTGCGCGGCCGCAGGCTCGAGCCGTCCGATCCGACGATCACCCGTCTTGTCGTCGAAGCCCTCGCCGCTCAGGGCGACGATGCCGAGGCCCTCGCCGTGGCAGAGCAGGGCATCGTCGATGCCGGCCGCGGGCTCAGCCTCGAGGCAGTGCACCTCGGCATCCTGGCCGCCCGCGTGGCGGAGGACGGCGCCGACACCGATGATCCTGGCTCGGGGTTTGCCATCGCGCGCCGGCACTATCTCGACGCTCGCGATGCGGCCGTCGACTTCGGAGCGCCGGCGGAGGCGCTGACGGCAGCCGCGGGGGCACTGCGTGTGACGCGCCGGTTCGAAGGGCTGCGCCGCACCTTGACCCGGGAGGCCGTCGCCGCGCTGCCTCCCTGGCCCGACCCCGAGCGGGACGCGGAACTGCGATCGATGCTCGTCAAGGAGATCACGGCGCTCACCACGCAAGAGGTCACGCGGCATCCGGGACTGCTGCGCGAGCTGGCTGCCGAGCTCGGCTCGCAACTGCCCTCACTGCTCATCGCGGCCGCCGACACCTTGGGTGTGGACGCGCTCGGCGCGACCGCACGCGACCTGCCGAGCACCACGAGGTCGGTCCTGGCCGAGACAGCGACAGGCACGCGGTCGATCCCTCTTGGGACCGGGCCTTCACCCGCCGATCCCGTTGCCGAAGAGCCCGTCACCGAAGAGCCCGGCGCCGAAGGCCAGCCTCCCGCCCAGGCGGTGTCCGCGGGTCCAACTGCCGAACCCGACCCGGCCCCACCGACACCCGCGGACCTCGTCAACAGCGAGCCGCCCGGCACGTCCAACTCCTACGGATCGACCATCGCCGACGCGCTGCGCACCAGCCCTGGCGATGATGAGCTCAAGGAGTCGCTTTCGACGTACTGGCAGCGTGAGGCCGACCAGCCCTCGTACGACTACGACGAGGGCTCCAGCGAGGGGAGCGCGCCATGAGCACCACCGACACCACCGGGAAGAACCCCCAAACCGCCAAGGGCAACGGCGTCCCGTGGCTGGCGCTCTTCGTCGTGGCGGCCCTCGTCACCGTCGTCTACGTGTCGCTGTCCGTCGCGGCGTGGGTGCGGGCCGATGACAGCGACCTGACCGCCGACGCGTGGACGCGGCTGACGTTCGTGCTCCACGGTGTCGAGGCGATCGCGTTCACCGCCATCGGGTGGCTCTTCGGCCGTGAGGTGCACCGCAGCGAGGCCGAGAGTGCGAAGAAGGACAAGGAGCAGGCCCAGGAGACCGCCACGTCGGCGCAGGCGACCACCGAGCAGGTGCGCGAGGAGAAGACGGCCGCCCTGCTGCGCGGGCAGGACGCGGAGTCACGCGGCCGCGAGCTCGCCGAAGGCATACGCGTGGCGAACCTCGCACGGGCACAGGCCGGTCCCAGCGGCGCCGGCGCTCCTACCGGCCGGGATGCGGAAGGCGGCGACGAGCTGTCGCCGGCCGACGACGGGACGCGCTCGCTGCCTCCGGCCGGCTCGACAAGCGCCGGACCGGCCGTGGACGCGGTTCCCGACCACCTCGTCGCGCTCGCCGACCGCCTCTTCCCGCCTCGCTGACCCACGGATGGACGGACGGACGGACGGACCGGCATACGCCATCTGGGTGTGACCCGAGCCACAGGCCGAGCACGGGCCCTCACGGAATGCCCAGCCCACTGTGATAGTTGGTTGAACCGTGAAGCAACTTCGTATCGTCGTGTCCTCCACCCGCCCCGGCCGTATCGGCCCGAAGGTCGCCGAGTGGGTCGCCGCCCAGGCGCCCGCGACCGAGTGGGAGGTCGAGCTGCTCGACCTGTCGTCGCTGCCGTTCTTCGACGAGGAGGACATGCCTCGCAACGGCAACTACGCCAAGCCGCACACGAAGGACTGGGCCTCCAAGGTCTTCGAGTCCGACGCCATCGTCGTCGTGACGCCGCAGTACAACCGCAGCTTCCCGGCCCCGATCAAGAACGCCATCGACTACCTCTTCGCCGAGTGGGACGCCAAGCCCATCGCGCTCGTCGGCTACGGCTGGAGCGGCGCGAGCGACGCCACCGCCGACCTCACCAAGGTGCTCGGCCACGTCAAGGCCGACGTCGTCGGCTCGACGGGACTCGTCTTCACCCAGGACGTCTCCCCCGCCGGTGAGCTCGACGTCACCGACGAGCGCCGCACCGAGCTCGGTGCGCTCCTCGACGCGCTGGCCGCCAGGGTCGACGAGCCCGTGGCCGCCTCCGCCTGATCCCAGCACCCGCACTCCCCGACGGGGGCCGCCCACCACGGGCGGCCCCCGTCGTCATGCATCGAGGGCGTATGCCGTCTCGCCGTCGGTCCCGGGTGACACCCCAGGCCGTCCGCCGCTGTATCAGACGCGACGCGGTGCGCTCCGTCTCACAAGGGCACCGAACCAACCGGCCGTATGCCGTCCGCCACCGTCACGGGAGAGCGCGGACTTCCATGACGGCGCAGCGGTTTCGGGCATTCGCCCTGAAGGGAGCTGCGCCCGGTGCTTGACTGGTTGGGCGCCAGGTATGGGAAGGCGGTTGTGATGGGCACACAGCTGCGCGGGCCGGATGAGGATGCGCCATGACGCATTTCCTCGACGCGGTGCCCGTCAAGGCCCCGCCCGATGACGTCGACCCGCGCGAGTCGCTGACGACGTCCTGGCAGGACGAGGCCGACCGCCCGTCGTTCGACGACAACGCCGACGGCTGACCGGTACGACACGAGGGGGACGACATGCCCACGAAGCCCAGGCCCGAGCCCAGGCCCGAGCCCAAGCCCGACCCACCGCCCGGCCCGGGACAGCCGCCCGACGAGCCGAGCCCGACGCCTCCGACCACCCCGGCGCCCACGCCGCTGGAAAGCGCCTCGGCGAGCGGCGCGAGCTGGCGCTGGCTCTTCTTCGCCGCCATGGCGATCGTCGCGGCCTACATCGGCTTCGTGCTGCTCGCCTTCGTCCGCGCTGATGACGCACTGCCCGAGACCGACTGGAGCAGGTCGGTCTACGTGCTGCTCGGTGTGGAGGCCCTCGCATTCACCGCCGTCGGCTGGCTCTTCGGCCGAGAGGTCCACCGCGGGGAGGCCAAGGAGGCCCAGAAGCACGCCGACGAGGCCAAGCAGGTCGCCACGCTGGAGAAGAACCGTGCCGACTCGGCGAAGGACACTGCGGCACAAGAGCGTTCGCGCGCCGAAGCTGCCCAGACCAAGGGCCACATCCTCGCGAGAGCCGTGCACTCCCTCACCGAGGCGGACTCCGGTGGCGGCGGGGGCGACGAGAGCTCACCGGCGGGTGGGCGGACCCGTGGCCTCGAGGCCCCGGCGACCGGGTCGACCCAGGCGCTCCGGAGCATCGCCGACGAGCTCTTCCCGTCGGACTGACGGAGGGCACAGCGAGCAGCGGGCCCGAACGCCTCTCCTGTCATTGCGTATGCCGTTGACCGGCGACCGACCGAAGCCGGAACCCACCACGACCACGGACACGCCGACAGGATGGGTCCATGACGACTGCCGAGGGCAATGCCCACTTCGCCGTCCTGATCGATGCGGACAACGCCGACGCCTCCATCATCGAGCAGCTGCTTGCGGAGGTGTCGACGTTCGGCGTGGCCAGTGTGAAGCGGGTCTACGGCGACTGGACGACACCGCAACTCGGCAAGTGGAAGGACACGCTGCTGGCGCACTCCATCCAGCCGATGCAGCAGTTCGCCTACACGACGGGGAAGAACGCCACAGACAGCGCGATGATCATCGACGCCATGGACCTCCTCCACACGGGGACCTTCGACGGGTTCTGCCTCGTCTCCAGCGACAGCGACTTCACCCGCCTCGCGTCTCGAATCCGTGAAGCCGGCAAGCGGGTCATCGGCTTCGGCGAGGAGAAGACCCCTCGGGCGTTCGTGACCGCCTGCGACCAGTTCATCCACGTGAGCGTCTTCCGCACGCCGTCGGATCCGGAGGCCCTTCCGCCCAGCCGCCGGACTGGCGCCGAGCTCCGTCAGGACACGACGCTCGTGCGCCAGCTCCGGGCAGCGGTGCAGGCTGCAGGGGGTGAGAGCGGTGTGGCCGACCTCGCGCTCGTCGGCTCCCTCCTGGTCAAGCAGACCCCGGACTTCGACTCTCGTCGCTACGGATACGCGAAGCTCAGCGAGCTCGCGGAGGTCATCGGACTATTCACCGTGACGCGGACCGGTGGACGGGTGAGTCTTGCGCCGCTGCCCAAGCGGGAGACTCCTTCCACCGGTGGTGGCGCAGTCACGCAGGCCGCATCGAAGAAGGCGCCGGCCAAGAAGGCCTCGACGAGGAAGGTCGCGCCGCCGAGTCGTGTCTGACAGCAGAGCGCGATCACCGCTGGCGGCGCCAGTCCTGGGCGTGCTGGTTTCCGCGAGCGCTCGGACGCACTACCGTCGAGTGGTGAGCGAGCCGAGTGTGGAGTCCCCCGTCAACGAGTCGTCCGAGGACGGGCCGCAGGTCGCGGAGGCCGCGCCCGAGGTCACCTCGGACGTCCAGCCGGAACCCGACAGGATCTCGTTCGCCGACCTGGGTCTCGACGACAAGGTGCTCAAGGCGCTGCGTGACGTGGGCTACGAGTTCCCGTCGCCGATCCAGGAGGCGACGATCCCGGCCCTGCTCGACGGACGCCACGTCGTGGGCCTGGCCCAGACGGGCACCGGCAAGACGGCGGCCTTCGCACTGCCGATCCTCAGCCGGCTCGACCTCGGGCAGAAGAAGCCGCAGGCGCTGGTCCTCGCGCCGACGCGTGAGCTCGCGCTCCAGGTCTGCGAGGCGTTCGAGCGGTATGCCGCCCACCTCAAGGGCGTTCACGTGCTGCCCGTCTACGGCGGGCAGGCCTACGGCGTGCAGCTGAGCGCGCTGCGCCGTGGCGTGCACATCGTCGTCGGCACACCGGGCCGCATCATGGACCACCTCGAGAAGGGCACGCTGGACCTGAGCGAGCTGCGCTTCCTCGTCCTCGACGAGGCCGACGAGATGCTCAAGATGGGCTTCGCCGAGGACGTCGAGACGATCCTTGCCGACACCCCCGACGACAAGCACGTGGCGCTCTTCTCGGCGACGATGCCCGCGCAGATCCGTCGCATCTCAAAGAAGTACCTCCACGACCCCGTCGAGATCACGGTGAAGTCGACGACGTCGACGGCACCGAACATCACGCAGCGCTACCTGACCGTGAGCTATCCGCAGAAGGTCGACGCCCTGACCCGCATCCTCGAGGTCGAGAACTTCGAGGGGATGATCGTCTTCGTCCGCACCAAGAACGAGACCGAGACGCTCGCGGAGAAGCTTCGGGCGCGCGGCTTCTCGGCGATGGCCATCAACGGCGACATCGCGCAGAACCAGCGCGAGCGCACCGTCGACCAGCTGAAGTCGGGCAAGCTCGACATCCTCGTCGCGACCGACGTCGCGGCCCGTGGCCTCGACGTCGACCGCATCAGCCACGTCGTCAACCACGACATCCCCACCGACACGGAGTCCTACGTCCACCGCATCGGCCGCACCGGGCGCGCGGGCCGCAGCGGAGACGCGATCTCGTTCGTCACGCCCCGCGAGCGCCACCTGCTCAAGGCCATCGAGAAGGCGACGCGCCAGTCGCTCGTCCCGATGAACCTGCCGACGGTCGACGACATCAACGCGACGCGCCTGACCCGTTTCGACGATGCCATCACCGAGGCGCTCTCGACCGACAAGGTCGACTTCTTCCGCGACGTCATCGCCCACTACGTCAGCGAGCACAACGTGCCAGAGGCCGACGTGGCGGCGGCCCTGGCCGTCGTGCTCCAGGGCGACGAGCCGATGCTCCTCGACCCGGAGCCGATCCGCCCCGCCCGGACGTTCGACGACCGCGGCCCGCGTGACCGGCGTGACGACCGCGGTGACCGCGGCGGCCGGCCGGTTCGCAACGACCGCAACGACCGGGCTGACCGTGGACCGCGGCGTGGCGCGTCGGGCCCGATGGCGACGTACCGGATCGCCGTGGGACGCCGCCACAAGGTCGAGCCGCGACAGATCGTCGGCGCCCTCGCCAACGAGGGCGGCCTCGGGCGGCAGGACTTCGGGCACATCGACATCCGCGCCGACCACTCCCTCGTCGAGCTGCCGGCGACCCTGCCGCCGGGCACGTGGGACAAGCTGCGCTCCACCCGCATCTCGGGCCAGCTCATCGAGCTGAGCGAGTCGCAGGAGCGGGGCAGCCGCTCGGCGCCGTCCAAGCCATATGGGAAGCGCCCGCGCGACTGACCCGCCCTCAGGGTGCTGGAGGGTGCAGGTCGACGTCGAGGCCCTCCCGACGGCGCACGGTGTACTCCCCTCTCTGCAGCACACCCTGCCGTTCCGTCAGCCCGTGGCAGCCCGTTGGTCCTCCCTGACCACGCGATCCGCCACGAACCCGTCCACCCTGTTCGTGCCATTGTGAAGGCCGTCGCGGTGTTGCGTCGAGAGTCATTTCGGACACCTTGACGGCCACGGCAGTCGACTCCGCGGCAGAGCCGCCGCCGCATGGTAGGAGGCCGAGCAGGAACCACAACTGGGCCGGGCGTATGCCGTCCCCGTCGTCCCGACATCGGCCGTTTCTCCCGCCCAGTAGCTCGGCTCCGGCGAGACCGGAGCCGAGCTACTGGGCGGGGGCGACGGCCTCGACGGGGCCGACGGGTGAGGGAGGGCCGGAGGCCGGGACGAGTCGACGCAGCCGCATCGACGGCCGTTCGACGATCAGCCAGGACGCCCAGGCGACGGGTACCGTCACGGCGACCGAGATCACGGCGAACCATTCAAGTCCGACGGCCTCCGGCACCCTGCCGACGGCCATCAGCTGCTGGAGCGGGAACGCGAAGAGGTAGACGCCGTACGAGATGTCGTTCCGTGCGCCGATCCTGACGGGCAGTCGGGCGCCGAGCCACAGTAGGAGGAACGTCACCGGCACCGGGGCGATCGCGAGGTAGAGGGATCGGTCGAGGAGGAGTGTCGCTACCACGACGCCCCCGGCTGCTGCACCGGCCACCTTGGACATTGGTAGCCGCTCACGGAGGAACCAGAGCAACACCCCCGCCGCGAAGAACGTCCAGAGGCGGGTCAGATCGAGGGAGACACCAGGTCCACCACCGGCCGCGCTCACAACGACGGAGGCGACCGTCAGCGCTGCGCACACGGCTGCTGCCGCGCGCCGGCCGAAGCCCGGCATGGCGAGAAGCAGCCCGAACATGACGTAGGCGGCCGCCTCGAAGGGGAGGCTCCACGTCGAAGCGTTCCAGAGGCCGGAGTAGGGGACTCCACTGGGCGTGCCGCCGATGCCCATCTGCGTCGTGAAGAGCAACGAGTTGTGCACCACGTAGCCGGCGCCACTCGCCCAGTCATAGGTGCTGCGCGTCAGCAAGGTCGACAGCGGCGCGACGACGAACGCGGTGAAGAGCAGGAGGGCCCAGTAGGCGGGCATGAGCCTCAGGCCCCTGCGCCAGAGGAAGGGCCGCATCGCCATCCGACCCCGGCTGCCGGCGATGAGGTAGCCGGAGATCGCAAAGAAGCCCTCGACCGCGAAGTCGCCCATGTGGGCCCAGGGACCGGGCACACCGGTGGCGGCCTTGTAGGAGTGGTCGACGACGACGAAGACCGCGAGCAGCAGGCGGATGGCGTTGAGCGCGTTGTCGCGGTCGTCCAGACGCAAGCCGACGGGAGCCGTCTCGACGCTCCCCCTCGGTGCCATGGGGCAAGAGTGCCCGACCGCCACCGAGCCCTCACGGAAACGCGAAAACGACTGGGGTCAAAGCCAATTCAAATGCAGACAAGCCATGTCAAAACGGACTGTCAGTCCTTCCGACGGCCGGCCGTCGAATCGCCGGATCGCAGTCTCGGGAGAGCCGTCAGCAGGACCAGGATGCCGCTCGACCACAGCGGCATGGCGAGCACCATCGCCACCGCGATGGCCCCTCGCCGACCTCTCAGGGCTGCCCACACGACCACGACGACCGCGACACCCAGCCGCAGGGCGAGTGGCGGGTAGCCCGCCTGCGTGGGGGGCGTCGGCGCGTCGACGATGAAGTCCCACCACTGCCGCCAGAGCTCGGGCGAGATGGCGAAGGACACCGCGACCACGGCAGCGGTACCGAGCACGGCAGCTGCTGCCTGGCGCCACTCGCGCCGGGCGGCGAACCACACCGGCCCCAGCCCCGGGGTCACCTTCGTCAGCAAAGGGAACGCCCAGGCAGCCGGATGCCGCATGCCGATCACAGCGGCTACGGCGAGGAACGCCTCGATGTTGCCGATGAGCAGGGCAGGCGGCGCGACGTAGGCCAGCACGAGCCAGCGCCACCGTGGCGACAGCGGCCACAGGAGCCAGACCAGGGCCGATCCGAGCAGCACCGACCACACCGTGAGGAATACGGGCCACGGCAGGAGCGTCAACGGGAAGATGACCTGTGCGAAGGCCGGGGTGTAGTTGAAGGCGTCCGGAGACCCTGGAGGCAGCGTGTACGGGCCGACCCTCCAGACGTTCCAGTACGCGTGGGCGGAGTCCGTGCCGAAGGACGCCAGGCGGCTGCCGAAGAGGATCCAGAGCGTCGGCAGCAGCGCGATCCACAGCGCCGTCCGGCCCACGTCCGCGAGCGGTCGCTCCCCGGCACCGGCACCGCGGCTCGGATCCGCCTCCTCCGCCGCAGGGACGACGTCCTCGTCTCCGTGGAGGTCAGCCCGACCGTCGCCCATCATCCCCGAGACCTCAGCAACGCGTAGCCGCCGGCCTGCTCGACCAGCTGCCAGACACCGGTGGCGCGCATCGCGGAGACGACCGCGGCGTCGGCCGGGAGGGCGGCATACGTGCATCCAACCTGCTCGGGATAGGACTGCCACCCGGGCTCGGCTGCGATGAATCCGAGGTAGGCCCTGATGCGCTCCACGCTGTAGAGCTCGACGCGCGTGTCCATCGTCGCGCGCAGGCCGGGGTGCTGGAGCATAAGCCATCCACCGTCCGCCTGGTCGTTGCACACGACGGTGCCGGCCGGCAGTCGGGCGAGCGCGGCGTCGAGCCCGTTCGGCCCGATCCCGGGAGATGCCGCGGCCGCGGGGGCGAGCGCACCGGCCAGCACGAGGCTGACGGCCCCCGACACCAGGACCGCCACCCGCTCGCGCCGTGGCACGCCTGAGACCTGCTGCCGGGTCAGTCGCTGAATCGCCAGGGCCGCCAGCGGCGCCAGCACGACCGCGGCGAGCCCCGTCGTCCGCGACCACGTGACGGCGAGCGCGAGGGCTAGGACCGTGAGGAGCGCGACGGTCCACTCACCACGGCCACGCACCACCTGGTCGACGACCACCACAGCGACGAGCAGGAGCGCCGCGACCAGGCCCGGATCCGTCAGGCCCGGCGGCTGCCACTCGCTGATCATCGCGGTCACGCCGCTCACCTGGAAGGGCGAGCTGAACAGGCGCGGCCCCACGGGTGTCAGAGCCGCGACGGCAACGGAGAGCGCAGGCACCACGGCCAGACGAGCCGCGTGGCGCAGCGTCACCCGTCGCTCGAGGAGCATGCCGACGACGACGACGCCACCGATGACCGGACCGACGAACCACATTCCGTGGCTGCACGCCCAGAGCCACGTGAGCGGCACGAGCCACCAGCGGGCGCGCCCGTCCTCGCGCGTCAGCAGCCACGTGCTGGTCGTGATTGCAGCGAGCGCGAACGTCACGAGCTGGGGCCGCGGCGACAGGCTGCCGCTCAGGGCGACGAAGGCGACCGCGAGCACGAGTGCCGTGACCAACGCCGACGACCGGCGTCGGCAGGCGGCATACACCGAGAGCCCGACGAGTAACGACGTCAGGCAGAGCAGCCACGCCACTCCGGGGAGGCCGTATGCCGTGTGCGCCCAGTGCATGAGCACCTCGGGCAGCCACTGGTTAAGGATCCAGATCTTCTCCGTCGCTGCACCGAGCGGGTCCTCGAGAACGAACTGCCCTGTCCCCAGTAGGTGTTCACCGGCAACGATGTGCCAGAAGGCGTCGGGATCCTTGATCGGACCGAGCGGCTTCAGGGCGTAGAGGGCCAGGACGAGCGGCGGCATGATCCAACCGATTCGCGCAGCCGGGGGGCTGGTGCCCGGGGTCTGCGCGGCCTTGGCCTCCGCGTCCGCGACGACGGCCACGGAAGGAGTCAGCCCCCGAAGGCCTGCATCATGCGGATGCCACCGGGGCCGATGATGACGATGAAGAGGGCCGGCAGGATGCAGAACATCAGCGGGAAGAGGATCTTGATGGTGACCTTCTGCGCCTTCTCCTCCGCCTTCTGACGACGGACGAGGCGCATGTTGACGGTCTGCTCACGCAGCACGGCGGCGATGGGAAGTCCGAGGCGGTCCGCCTGGACCAGGGCCGTGATGAAGTTCCTCACCTCGGGCAGCGTGACGCGTTCGCCCATCGAGGAGAACGCCTCACCGCGCGACTTGCCGATCTGGATCTCGGACAGCACTCGGGCGAACTCACCCGCGATCGGGCCGTCGACGTTGCGCGCGACCTGGAGCAGCGCGGCGTCGAAGCCCTGTCCGGCCTCGACGCAGACGCTGAGCATGTCGAGCGCATCGGCGAGGCTCTTGCTCGTCTGCTCCTGTCGGCGGAGCGCGACGTTCTTGATGAGCAGGTCGGGCAGGAAGAAGAGGGCCGCGCCGCCGATCACGGCGAAGAGGAGGGCATTCGGCATCTGGAACTTGCCGTAGAGCGCGCCGAGGAGGATGCCGAGCAGCAGTCCGGCGCCCTTTAGACCGAGGATGCGTTCCACCGTCCAGCCCTCAGGATTGCCGGCCTGGTCGAGCAGCTTCGAGTAGCGGTCGTCGGTGCCTCCCGGCGAGAGAACACGGGCCAGACCCTTGGTGCGCTCGAGGAACGGTGCGACCAGCCGGTCCTTCGCCGCAAGGTCGGTCGTGACCACCTCGCGTCGGTCGACCGACTGGTCGATGAGCATGAGGGACTTGGCCACGCCGCGGGGTTCGCCGCTGCTGAAGCCGAGACTGAGCACCGCGACGAGCACGCCGATGGCGAAGAGGCCTGCAGCGACGTAGACGGGGTTCAGGTTCACGTCACACCTCGATCTTGACGACTTGGCGCATCCAGAGGATGCCGACACCGAGCGCGACCAGCCCGCCCACGCTCATGACGAGGCCCACAGTCGTCGTCCACAGCAGGCTGACGTACCCGTAGTTCACCCGCGTCATGTAGATGAAGATGAAGATGGGCAGCGCGATGAGGATGTAGGCGGAGAGGCGACCTTCGGCCGAGAGCGTCGACACCTGTCGTTGGAGCGACTCGCGTTCGCGGAGCGTGCCGGCCGTCGTGCGGAGTGTCTCAGCCAGGTTGCCGCCGACCTCACGCTGGATGCGGATCGCCATGACGGTCCAGTGCATCGACGTGCTCTCCATGCGCGTGGCGACTCGCTCGAGAGCATCGGAGATGTCGGTGCCGATCCGGGTCTCGGCAAGCGCTCGGCTGAACTCCTTGCCCGCCGGCTCCGCCGCGTCACGGGCGACCGCATCGAGTGCCTGCGGCAGACCGAAACCGCTGCGGAGGCTCGTGGAGATGAGGAGCAGGATCTGTGGCAGCTGGGCCTCGAACTTCCGCGACCGGCGCGAAGCAGCAAAACGCAGACCGACGGGCATGAGGATCAGTCCGAGGACCCCACCGAGGATGAGCCCGAGGACCTTGGCGTTACCGACGAGCACCATTCCGAGTGCCACCCCCACGATGACGGCGACGACACGCAGGATGAGCCACTCACCGGCACGGAAGGGCAGGTCGGCGCGCTCGATGAGGGCCATCGTCTTGCTCGTGGACTTCCGGTCCTTCATGACCCGGTCACCCATGTCGAGCAGCTGCGCCGCGATGGTGCTCTGGGCTGCCTTGATCTCCTGCCGCGAGAGGGCGACGCTGTCACCGACGACGTAGGAGCCGATCGATGCGATCCGACGCTCGCGCTTGGTCTGGAGCGTCGGCATGAGCGACGTCGACAGCAGGACGAACAGGGCAAGGGCAAGCAGTCCACCGGCGATGTAGGGCGTCCGGTCGGTGAAGGTGACCGGTCCGATGCCCGCGGCCTGGGGAGCAGGGGCGCCAGGTCCCGGCGTGGCCGACGGTGTCGGCGAGGGCGCTGCAACCGGTGCACCGAAGGTGGCCTGACGGCTGAACCCGAAAGCGGTGGTGCCGGCAACTCCCGACACGTCGAACTGGTGGAGTCCCGACAGCGACTTGGGGATCGCGGTCGAGAACTGGACCTGACGGTTGAGCGCCCGGGCCGATGCGGCGAACGCTGCCGAGACACCAGCCGTGTTGTCGGCCCCGACGACGGTTCCGCCGTTGGTGTCGGCGAAGGCCTTGAGCGCGCCCGTGGCGTCCGGGTCGTTGGTCTTGAAGCGCACGACGTCGACCCGGATGTCGCCGGCCTTGAGCTTGGCGACGGTGTTCTTGAGGGCCAGCGCCTTGTTGTCGGCAGTGGTGTCGGCTCCGTCGCTGAGCAGGACGATGCTGCGGTCACCACTCCCCCCGAGCACCGCAGCGGCGCTCTGCATCCCGGCATACAGGCTGGTGTCGCCGCGCGAGTCGAGGCCGTTGATGACGCGCTGCGCGGCCGCGCGGTCGAGCGTAGGGGCGAGGTCGACGCCGGCGGTGTTGGCGAACGACGCGACGCCGACCTTGACGTCGGCCGGCACGGTCTTGAGGTAGGTGGCGGCAGCCTTGCGGACGGTCGACATGCCTTGGGATCCCATGGAGCCACTGGTGTCGATGACGAGCATCGCCTTGCGGTCCAGCTTCGCGGCCTGCTTGACCGTGGTCGGGAACTCCTGACCGTCGACCTTCACCTTCAGCGACGCAGGGTCGACCTGGACGTCGACCTTGCTGCTCAGTGTGATGACGCCGGTCAGCGTCGAACCCGAGCTGGTCGAGGTCGCCTTGACGCTGCTCAGGCCGACCGACACGTCGGCCGCCTGCGCGACGCCTGCCGGCAGGACCACGAGTCCGACCGCGAGGGCGGTCAGGGCGGTGACGAGGCGACGAGTCGTGCCGCTCACAGAACCGACCGCGCGAAGAGTGAGACAGGCAGCTCGACACCGACATCGGCCAGGTCGGCGGTGAACTTCGGACGGATGCCGGTCGGCACAAGGCCGCCGAGGAATCGACCGTTCTCGTCGCGGCCAGCCCCGTAGTTGAAGGTGAAGATGTCCTGGAGGGTGATGACGTCGGACTCCATGCCGACGACCTCGGAGATCGCGACGATGCGACGTGTGCCGTCCTTGAGGCGTGACTGTTGGACGATGAGGTCGACGGCGCCTGCCACCTGCTCGCGGATGGCGCGCACGGGCAGGTCGACACCGGCCATGAGGACCATCGTCTCGAGACGCGCGAGGCTGTCTCGAGCGGTGTTGGCGTGGACCGTGGTGATCGAGCCATCGTGGCCGGTGTTCATGGCTTGGAGCATGTCGAGCGCGGCGCCGTCTCGGATCTCACCGACGATGATGCGGTCGGGGCGCATGCGCAGGGTGTTCTTGACGAGCTCGCGGATGGAGACGAGTCCGCGGCCCTCGATGTTGGCCGGTCGGGCCTCGAGGCGCAGCACGTGCTGCTGCTGGAGCTGGAGCTCGGCGGCGTCCTCGATCGTGACGATCCGCTCGTCGTTCGGCAGGAAGGAACTGATGACGTTGAGCGTCGTCGTCTTGCCCGAGCCAGTGCCGCCGCTGATGATGATGTTGCGGCGGCCCTTGACGCAGGCGTCGAGGAAGTCACGGACGTTCTCGGTCATCGTGCCGAACGAGATGAGGTCGCGGTCGGTGAACGGGTCGGCCGAGAACTTGCGGATCGTCAGCATCGACCCGTCGAGAGCGATCGGCGGCACGACCGCGTTGACACGCGAGCCGTCAGGCAGGCGCGCGTCGACCATCGGGCTGGACTCGTCGACGCGACGACCGACGCGACCCACGATCTTGTCGATGGTGCGGCGCAGGTGGGTCTCGTCGGAGAAGCGCGCGTCGACGGGGTAGATCTTGCCCGCGCGCTCGATGTAGATGTCCTCGGCGCCGTTGACCATGATCTCGGAGACCTCTGCATCGCGCAGGTAGGGCTCGAGGGGACCGTGGCCGAGGATGTCGTCGGAGACGTCCTGGGCGATGCGGGTGCGGTCGGCGTGCGAGAGCGGGGTCTGCTCGGAGTCGATGACCTCCTGCAGGGTCGTGCGCACCTGCGTGGCGAGCTCGCCCTCGCTGAGGTTGGGGTCATAGAGACGAGGGCCCAACGACGCCACGAGCGCCTGGTGGACGCGCTCCTTGACGCCTGCGAAGGGGTCGACACCGCGGCGACGCACGGGCACCGCACCGTTGGTGATGCGGATCTGGCCGCCGTTGGTCGGTGCCGGATCGTTGATGTGGCTGGACTGACGGGCCCGTTCCAGGCGGTCGGCGAGGTTGCTCATTTCTTTCCTCCGAACAGGCCGAAGCTGCGCTTGGCGCCGTTCTGCAGGTCCTCGCCGAAGCGACGTCGGATCTCGTGGTCGGCGAGGTCGCGGATCGCGAGCGACACCGGGTTGCGCGGGTCGTCGAGGACGAGCGCGACGCCGCGGTTGACCGACGCCGGCACCGTGAGGCTGTTGGGGACGTTGGCCGAGATGGGCGCCTTCAGGGCGGCCTCGACGTCGTCGGGCTTGAGCCCAACCTTGGCGTCGGAGCGGTTGAGCACGATGGTCCGGGCCTCCCTCGACGCCCCGAGCGTGTCGAGTGTGTTGATCGCGATCCGGAGGTTCTTCACGGCCGGGATGTCGAGTGTCGCGATGAGGATGGTGAGGTCGCTGACGTCGAACGCCGCGAGCACGTGCTCGGTGAACGACGGCGGGGTGTCGACGATGACGTAGTCGTACTGCCCGCGGGCGACACGGAGGAGCTCGATGACGACGTGCGACGGGACGCGGTCTGCGTCGGCCGGGTCGGCCGGCGCCGCGATGACGTCTAGGCCGCTCTCCTCGTGGCGCGTCACGACGGACTGCACGCCGGCGTCGTCGAGGTGCCCGCTCATCGCGACGACGTCACGCACCGAGCCGTGCGGCTGGAGCTGGAGGCTGATCGCGACGTCGCCAAACATCAGGTCGAGGTCGACGAGCAGGGTCTTGGCCCCCACGGAGGCGAGGTAGACGGCGAGGTTGGTCGACATCGTCGTCTTGCCGACGCCACCCTTGGCGCTGAAGACGGTGATGATCTTGCCGTCACGGCCACCCACGTTGGTGCCGTGGCCGGTCAGCTGTTGGGTCAGTGCCACCGACCGGCGGACTGCGTCGGCCAGCGCCGTCTGGTCGTCGGCCTGGACGACTTCGCGGACACCACTGCGCAGCGCCTGGGCGAGGGCCGTCACGTCGAGGCGGTGACGGAGCAGGATGACGCCGAGCTCGGGCCGGTCGATGCGCTCCCGCTCGGCCAGCTCGCAGGCCGAGTCGAGGTCGATGTCGGGGCCGATGACGACGAGCGACTGGTTGCGGTCCTCCTCGAGGGCGCGGCTGACGCGGGGCGCCGAGTTGAGGTGGACCGCGTCACCGCCGAGCGCGAAGCGGTAGGTGTCGACCGCGGCCGGGTCGTAGTCCCACAGGATGGTCATGGGCCGGCCACCGCGTCTCGTAGCTGGAGGTCGGTGACCTCGAGCTTCGGGTCGACCTTGACGTCGGAGCCACGGAGACCCGCGTACAGCTGGCGGTTGGCGATGCCGTGGATGAGGAGCGTGGCGTCTGCCGGCTTCACGGCCACGGTGACGAGGTACCCGCCCGCCGCGCCGGCGGCGGTCGCCGGCTGGCCCTCGGCCGGCGGCGCCGCAGCCTGCCCGGCAAGGGGGGCGTCACCCATGGCGATGACGAGCACGTCGGGGAGCAGGAGGCTCGTGCCATGCACCTGGTTCTCGTTGAGGATCTTGGCCTCAGGCGTGTCCCTCAGGTCCTTGATCGTGTAGGTCTGGAAGAGCGCGATGTGCGAGCCGGGCGTGACGAACTTCCCGACGCGCGCCGGGTCGGAGAGGGCCAGGGAAACCGCGAGCATGCCGCTCGGCACCTCGATCGCCTTCGTGCCCTGTGGCGTCGTGCCGAATCGAGCGGCGAGCAGGTACTCTCCGGCCGGGATGTCAGACGTGGCAAGGAGCGCGTTGTTGTCCGCGTTGATCTCCTGGAGCGCGCCGGCAGGCACGGCCTTGGAGCTGACGGAGGTCTGTGCGATGAGACCGGTCCGCTGGGCGTCCTTGAGGGTCGTGCCGACGGGAACGGGTTGCTGGGACACCCACACCGGCGCCGGTGACGCTTCCGCGATGGCCCGCGCGTCGGCGTTGCGGGCGTAGCTGATGACAAGCAAGCCGCCGCCGATGGCGAGTGCGAGTGCAACGACGATGGCGAGAATACGACGGTTCATGCGGAGATGCCCCCAGAGAAGGTGTTCATGGTGTTGCGTTGATGATCAGCCGGCGGGTGCCACGAGGACCGCGCCGAACGAGTTGCCGGGCGTTGGCGGGACGATGGTTCCGGAGCCGGTGAGCGTGCCGGTGACGTACCAGCCGGAGAGGCAGCGGTCGCCGCCGCTGCAGGGGACGACGCCGCTGCGGAGGCTGGCCGCCTCCTGCGATCCGCCGACCTTGAAGCCGGAGAGGTAGAACTTGGACCAACCCGCGATGTGGTACCAGGACTTCGCGCCACCAGCACCGGCCCCGGTGCAGTCGGGGTAGCCGGAGATCGGTCCCGTGGGCTGGGTCAGCTGCTTGACGAGGCAGTCGAAGATCGGGAGCTCGATCACCTTGCCCCGCAGGGCAGCGATGGCGGCGTCGCAGCCGCTGGGTGCCGAGCTACCGGTGTCGATCGAGGCCCAGCCGTTGACACTGACGAGAGCGGCACAGAGCCCCGCCGTGTCGTCCACGTAGCCGAAACCGCCCGCGGTGTCCTTGCCGTTGATGGCGCACGGGACTGTCGTCGTGCTCTTGAGGTAGATCGTGATCTCCGACGAGGCCGCTGGCCACGGGGTCTGTCCCGCGGCAGTGCCATATCCGGGAGCGGGCCCGGCCGGTCCGGTCTGGTAGACCGAGCCGTCGGACGTGTTGTTCTTCCACTCGCACTCGGAGACCACGATGGGGACCTGGGCGGTGTAGTCGCCGGGCGCCCCCCACGCCGCGCGGGCACAGGCCGGAACCGGTCGGGAATCGCCCGACCCCATTGCGCCACCGAAAGGCGTGCTTGCCGAGTTGGAAGTGCGAACCTCCACATAGGGCAGCAGGGCGGTTGCCGTGGAGGCTGGCAGACACGCACCGAGGTCGCTCGTGACCCCGGCTGCGCACGTCGTGGAGATCGGGACCAGCAAGGGGGACGCCTGGGCCACTGTCGAGGCACAGGCAGCGTCGACGGTAGCCCCGGTCGAGTTGGCCCCGGCCAGGCCCGCCAGCGCCGTCGTCGCGTTGGCCGTCGAGCAGATGGTTGCGTCCTTCTTGGCACATGCGACGGCCAGAGACATCACAGCGGCGTCGGAGGAGTTCTGCACGGAACGGCGCTGGGACGCGACCGATCCGAGGTCAGCGGTGATGGCAAGCATCCCGATCACCACCCCGCAGCTGACGAGGACCGTGACGATGATGGCGGCCGCACCACGGTCGGGGCGCATGGATTGCCGCACTCGTTTCAACCACCGCATTGCATGACTCCCGTCGCTCGGATGGTGCCGTCCGCAAGGGAGCCGCCGATGATGCGCATGGCGGGGCCCAGGACGATCCACTGGAACGGCCGCGAAACTGTGACCGTCGCTCGCAGTGTGGAGTTGGCGGATGGGCAGTAGACGGGCGTCACCGTTGCGTCAGAGATCCCGGGAAGCGCCGCGGCCACACGAGCTGCGACCTCGGTCGTCGGCGCGGGCGTCGAACCCAACGGCAGCACCACCGCGGCCCGAGCACCTTCTCGGGCGGCATTGGACAGCTCGATCTGTGCGAAATATGCGCGACCGAAGTCGACGATCCCGGCGAGGACGAGGAACAACACAGGGAGAACGATCGCGAACTCCACGGCAGACGCGCCGCGCTCAGTTCTGGCCATGCCAGATCGCCCTCCCCAGAGTTGTGCAGTGTCGTCCCGTGCCCCCCGGCGCGGACGTTGTACGAAAGATCAGATCTGACTGGCGACGTTGTTGAACGTCGTCGANGACCGTACTCGACGGCGGTCGCGCCGCGCTCCTTGTTGAGCAGCGTCTGGACCTTGGCAGCAAGCTTGGTCATTCTGGTTACTCCCTAGTGGGTGTTTGTCGGTGGTGTCACAGCGCAGATGTCTGTTTGGACTCGTGTGACCCCCGCCCACGAGCGAGTCACGGGTGCGAAGCCGTACCCCCGGCCCCGCACCCGTGGTCGTGCTCAGATCTTGCCGGCGACGTTGTTGAACGTCGTGGACAANCCGTACTCGACGGCGGTCGCGCCGCGCTCCTTGTTGAGCAGCGTCTGGACCTTGGCAGCAATCTTGGTCATGGTGAAGGGTTCCTCCCAGTGATGCAGGGCCACCCGAATGTGCCCCCCGCTGAGGAGAGAGTAGGCGGGCGCTGTCGACGTGTCCTGAGAATGCTTGAAGTTCACGACGCCTTGTGAAAACGCACCTTTCGGACAGCGTCAGATGGCACGGTTGTGGCGGTCACCGCAGACCGGTCTCATGGCCTGGAAGCCGCAGCCGACCTGGGTGGCTTGGACTGCACCAATGGACACCGAGAGGAGACGAATGACCACCGACGGCACGCTGACCGCGCCGCGACGCCACCTCCGGCGACCGCCTGGCATCTCACTGGTGGCCGTGTGGCTGGTGGTGCTGGCAGCGCTGTATCTCCGCTGGAGCGCCACGGTCACCTGGAACTTCGTCGACCTGACGGACTTCTACTACGGCGGCGTCTCAGTCCTCGACGGTGTCGACGTCTACGCGCCGCGTCCCGGTGTCCTGGCCTTCAACTACCCGCCGTTCGCCGCGGTCGCCTTCGTCCCGCTCGCCGTCATCGGACTCTCGGCGTCGAAGGTGGCCTTTACCGTGGGCACCCTCATCGCCTACGCCATGTGCCTCATCGCCGTGAGGCGAGCCGTCGGCGCTCGTTGGGCCACCACGATCCTCCTCGGGGTCGCGGGTCTGTCACTCGAGCCCGTGGTCCGGACGTTGGTCCTCGGGCAGGTCGGCGTCATCCTCATGGCGCTCGTCCTGGCGGACTGCTTCCTGATGCCGGCGCGCTTCCGCGGCCTGCTCGTCGGCATCGCGGCGGGGATCAAGCTCACGCCCGCCCTCTTTGTCGTCTACTTCCTCCTCCGGCGTGACTGGCGTGCCGCAGCCATCGCGTCAGCGGCCGGCGCTGCGACCGTCGCGGTGGGCTGGATTGCCGCGCCTGGCTCTTCGCAGGGCTACTGGTTGGGCGGTTTCGACAAGTTCGACCGCTTCGGCGAACTGGCGTTCTCCCCGGTGAACCAGTCGGTGCGGTCGTTCGTGTCCCGCGCCGCAGCAGACGCCCCACCCTGGGTGATGTGGGCCGTGATCGCCGCTGCCGCGGTGCTCGCCCTGTCCACGGCCGTCCTACAAGCACGTCGTGGCCACTGGACCAGCGTCGCGTTGAGTCTGGCGGGCGCGACGTTGCTCCTCTCTCCGATCTCTTGGACCCATCATTGGGTGTGGGTCGTGCCGACGCTCGTCGCACTCGTCCGCCTCCGGCACCTTGTCGCTGCAGCCATCATCGGGCTGGTGTTCTACGTGGCCCCCATGTGGACGGTTCCGGAGACCGGACCACTGACCGCCGCCCAGCTCCTCGTCGCCTACGCCTACCTCTGGGTCGCCGTCCTGCTTCTGCTGGCGTCCGCAGCCACTGCCCTGACCAATCGGCGGCGATCCGGACCGACTCAGATCGTGGCGCCGCGACCATGACCGGGGCGCGCGAGCGCTGGGACAGGGCAGGCGAGTCCGGGACCACCTCGACCATCGCTCTGGTCGCACTCGGCGCTTTCGCCTGCGTCGTCACGTGGCTCTCGATCGTCGGCTCTGACGCGCTGTGGCTGAGCGCCCTTGGTGACACCATCCGCGCCGATCGCCGGATCCCCGTGGGCGTGCCCTTCGCGGCTGCGCCGTCCGGCGACTGGGTCAACACGACGGCACTCGGGCAGGTCGTCTTCTCCGTTCTGTACATCGGCGGAAGCATCGGCATCGTCGCGGCCCAGGTCGTAGCGGTCACGTGGACCGTGTGGCTCCTCGTGGCAGCCGCGCGGCGTGGCGGCGCACGGGCGACCGTGATCGTTTCGGTGCTGGTGCTCGTCCTGGTCGGCGGCGCCGCGCCCTTGCTCATCGCGCGGGCACAGCTGCTGTCTCTGGTGCCGTATGCCGCGCTTCTCGTCCTGCTCCGCCGCGACCACGATCGCCCGTCGAGGTTGATCTGGGTGGCGATCCCGCTCATCGCACTCTGGGGCAACCTCCACGGGGCGGTGCTGGTCGGCGTCGCGGTGCTGGGTTGCTACCTGGTCTTCTCACGCCTGCGCCTCGAACCGTGGACGGCATTCGGAGTGGGGCTCGCATCGCTCGCGGCAACGTGCCTCAACCCTGGCCTGCTCCGAGCGCCCCAGTACTACCTCGGCGTCTTCGGAGGTGCAGCGACGAGTGACGACTCAGGGATGTGGAGCCGGCTGAGCCTCTCGAATCCGTTCGACGTCATGCTGCTCGCGGCCTCGATCGTCTTGGCATACATGGCGTTTCGTCATCGTCGACCGACGTGGGAGTATGCCGCCGGGCTGGGTCTCGCTGGAGCGAGCGTTCTCGCGGCCCGACACGGCATCTGGCTGGTGCTCTTCCTGGCCGTCCCCGCGACCTTGACCCTAACGGCTCCGTCAGACCGCGCCCCAGCGCCGACGCGCAGGCCGTGGCTGGTGCCCGCGGCGACCACCGTGACGGTCATCATCGCCGTGATTGGTCTGCTGACCGTTCGGTCACCCACGTTCCGCGTCGCCGACGCTGAGGCGTCACGGCTCGCCTCGGCCACCCGTGGGCAGGTCGTGCTCGTGGCCGAGCCGCTCGCCGAGTCGATGGCCGCAGCGGGCGCCACGGTGTGGGTGAGCAACCCGCTCGATGCGTTCGACCACGCCGACCAGACGGCATACCTTGCGTTCACGGATGGCGACGCCGCAGGCGCGGCGCGCGCGCTCGACCAAGCGGACGTCGTCGTGGCTGAGCCTGGCTCGGCCCCTGCGCGTGCAGCCCTGGCCAGCGGCTACACCCAGCGGCAGGTAGTCGGCGCTTACGTGCTGCTTCGCCGGGGATAGCTGGTCGCGATGACCGACGGCCTCGTGACCAGCGGCACGGGCACCCCGTCGCTCACTGTGTCGACGGCGCCGGACGCGCGCACGTCTCCTGCGCCGCGCAGCCGTCGCTCGAGTGGCCGTTCCACAGCGACGTGAAGCACGAACGAAACCCCCACGACAGCGAGCACGACCAGCGCGCAGCCCAGTAGCGAACCGAAGACACCCGCGGAGGCGAGCAAGGGTTGAGTGAACCCCAGCACGAGCGGGTGGGCCATGTAGATGCAGAAGGACCACTGGCCGAGGCTCACCACGGTGCGGCCCTGCAGCGGTGACGGCGCACCGACAAGGTCGACATGCGCGCAGACCGCGATGAGCATGACGAGACTCGGAACCATCGCGAGGGACAACGCCCACCGATCCTCGAAGCGGTAGCCGATGGCGACGGGGATCACGAGCACGCTGAGGTACGAGACGACGACGAAGACGCCGGCCCAACGCAGTCGCAGGCGCGGCACCCATCCGCGCGTCATCGCCAGGGCGGCGAGCGACCCGGCGACGAACTCGACCATGCGGAAAGCCGGAAGGTGGAAGAGCCATGCGCCCCACTCGGGATCATGCAGCTGCATCGCCACCCCGACGGCGAAAGCCAGCGCGACGGTAGCGGCGCCGACCACCAAGGGCCGTCGGACCCAGCGCCAGAACACCCTCACGAGGATCGGGAAGGTCGCGTAGAAGAAGAACTCACACGACAGCGACCACGAGACCCCGGAGAACGACCGTGCGACAGCATCGTCCGGCGACCACGCCTGCAGCAGGGCAAGATTCGCAGGGAGTGCTCCCCAGTTCGGCCTCGCCCCCCAAGGCAGCATCGCGAGCGCCACGAAGAGAACGTGCACGGGATAGATCCGAGCGAACCGCCGTCGATAGAAGCGCGGGGCGGTGGCGTCACCGCCCCACGAGTACGTCAGCACAAAGCCGCTCAGCACGAAGAAGAACGTGACCCCGACGTAACCGGCCGCTGCGAGGCGCCCCAGCTGACCGAGGCCGGGTGCAACCAAGGACAGATGGAAGACGACGACGAGAAGGGCTGCGGCGAAGCGCAGACCGGTCAGTGAACGCAGATGTGCGCCGGGTGAAGCCGTCACGATTCCCCCAACCCGCGGGCGCGGGGCCCGCAACCCTGCGACTCGAGCCTTGCGCCTGCCGCATCCCCGAGCCCGAGAGTAGGGGTGGGACACCGCCCCCGGGAGGGCATTTCCGAAAGGTCCGATTCGTCACCCTGGCCGGGTTGCCGTCGTCGAGTGACCATGGCGGTCGTCCAATCGACCAAACTGCGACCGTGTCCATTTCGTCGCGATATCGTGACGCCGCGGGTGCCCGCACAAATGCTCCGGGCGCAGATCAGGCCAGGAACGGGGACCACCAGATGGCTCGGCAGCACGTCGGCGACCATGCTCCGCGTGCAACCGGCTCACCGGTCAGATCAGTCCAGGGGTGGCCGGCAGGAACAGACCCGCTGCCGCGGCGCTGGTGGCTGTGGCCGCTCGTGATCTATCTGGGCACCCGCCTGGTGAACGCCGTCATGATCGTGGTCGCGAGCAACTCTTCCATCACGCTCGAAGAGTTCGTCGGTCGCGGCCACCTTCACTTCGGCACCGATGCCGGGACCGCGCCGCCTGGATATCTCACCGCCGTGACCCGATGGGATGGGCAGTGGTACTGGGAGATCGCTGCCCACGGCTACCCGTCCGAGCTGCCCACCGACGCGTCCGGCAACGTCGAGCAGAACCCTTGGGCCTTCTTCCCGCTCTACCCCTACCTCGTGCGCGGCGTCACGTTCGTGACGCGGCTCGACTTCCCTCTCGCTTCTGTGGCCGTCTCGCTCGTATCGGGCGCGGTTGCGATGCTCCTGCTCTACCGACTCGTGGCCCGCCCCCATGGATCAGTGGGCGGCATCATCGCCGTGCTGGCGATGAGCACGTTCATCTGCGCGCCCGTGATGCAGATCGGCTACACGGAGGGGCTCGCTCTTGCGTTCGTGCTCGCGGTGATCACATGCATCACGCAGCAGCGTTACTGGTGGGCGGCCCTCGTACTCCTGCTCCTCGGGCTAACCCGGGGGGTTGCCGTGGCGTTCGCGCCGGCGCTCGTCCTGTACGCGTTCCTTCTGTGGCGCCAGGGATCACTGTCGCGTCGACGCACCGTCGCCCTCGGCCTGCTGGCGGTCTGGGCCGGACTCGTCGGTATCATCTGGCCGGTCATCGTCGGTGTGGCCACCGGGATGCCCCGGGCCTATTTGTTGACCCAACAAGCGTGGAACCCGGAACTGACGTCGACTCCCATAGCCCGATTCCTCGAGCGCAACAGCGACATGCCGGGTGGGGTGACGACCGCGGCTGTCGTTGCCGCACTGTGGGCCGTCCTGCTGATCTGGCTCTTCACGCTCGGGCAGCAAGAGCCAATGCTTCGAGCGTGGACGATCGCCTACATCGTCTACGTGCTGGCCGTTGTCGACTGGAACTGGAGTGCCGTCCGCTACTACCTGCTCGCGATCCCCGTCTTCTGGCCGCTCGTCCGCGCTGGAGTCCCCGAGGACCGGCCACGCCAGCGGGTCCTCGTCGCCGTGGTGTTCGCGCTGGTCGGCGTGGCCGCACAGTGGTGGTGGATCCGCTACTGCCTCATCGTCTCGCGAGAGCTGGTGCAGGTGCCATGAGCGAGGGCGTGCCCCGTCAGGGCTTGGTCGCCCTGACGCAGAACTCGTTGTAGACGAAGAACTTTCCGGCGCGCCGCGGGAACGGGAAGCTCCACGCACGCTGTGGCTCCAGGTCAACGGTCCGGGACAACTGGAAAAGGTCATCACCGGTGGCAAACCAGACGTGCGTCGGATCCGACGCGTAACCACGCTCCTGTGGGCAGATGAAGAAGACAGTGCCGCCGGTCTTGAGGTACGGCAGGTACGTCCGGAGCAGGGCCTCGGCATCGGGTCGCGCCATGTGCTCGATGACGTGCGCGAGCAGGATCGAGTCGAAGGCCGCCGGCTGGGCCCGATCATTCGCCAGGAACTCGTCGACCGTCATCGCGTCGAAGCCCAGACCGCGGGCGTACGTCACAGCCGCCTGGTTGTGGTCGACCCCGACGGAGCCGGGGCCCAGCGTCCGTAGGTTGCGCCCGATGCCGCATCCGACATCGAGCGTCCGGCCGAGACGTTGACGTCGAAGGTGGAGCTGGTACGGCAGCTGGACCGGGACGACACGCTTCCACCAGACACGCTGGGCATGCTCCAGCCGGTCCGCGTAATCGGGATCTGCGGTGTCCCCGCTCATTCGGCGGTCAGGCCCGTGACCGGGACGGCTACCGCCGGTGACGAGACGGGCATCTCGATGGGCGGCAGCGGCGTACGCAGCTCGCGGGCCAGCGAGAAGTACGCGAGACGCCGCGCGTAGGCGAGGACCTTGGCGCGAGCACGTCCGCGAGCGAGGTCAGCTCGAGACAGTAGATCGGGACACGATGCAGCGAGGTCTCGGTGGAAAGCCACGACTTGACCGTACTGCTTGCGCGCGAGCGCGTGGCTCCACTGGCTGTCGCTCAGACGGAAGGATGCCAACGGCTCGGCCAGGCCGACGAACGTCCCACGCGTGAGCACCTTGGAGTACGTGTGCTGGTCGAGCACGTAGGAGTGCGTGCCGTCCCAGCCCCCGACGGCCTCGAGGCCCGCTCGGCACAGCAGGACACAGGCTGGCTCGCCGAAGGTGTTGGTGCCCGACCGGACGGCCCGGCGCACCGCCGTCCTGCCCGGGAGCTCGCCCACCATCTTGGGCAACCCCCACGACCGCAGAACGACCTCGCCACGAGCGGTGACCACGTTGCGGCGCGAGGCCACCATGACAGCACCCGGGTGGGTGCGCATCGCGGTCACTTGTCGCTCGAGGCACTCGGGAGCGAGCAGGTCGTCACCACAGACGAGCTTGATGTACCTGCCGGTGGCGGACCGGCTCGCGTTGGCCCAGTTGTCGTGCGGATGTTCCGTGCGCGGCATTTGAAGGAGTCGCACGCGAGGGTCTGACGCGAACGGCAGGAGCAGCTCCCACGTGCCGTCGGTGCTCGAATGGTCGCTGACGATGAGCTCGAAGTCCGTGAACGTCTGGCTCAGGATCGAGCGCAGGGTGTCGCGCACGAAGGCGGCGTTGTTGTAGGTCGGGACGACGACTGAAACCAGCGGCTCAGTCGCCCTGGCGCTCATGCCTCGACCGCCTTCCGGTGGAAGCTGAACCGGCTGTGACCCATCCAGCTGACGAAGGCGTTGAGCACCGTGATGCCGGCCTGGGCGACGAGCACCGGCAGCCCCGCCACCTCAACCGCGAGCGGGAGCAGGAGGGCGTTGATGCCGAGCGCCACGAGGTAGACCGACTCGAAGCGCCAGAGGTCGCGCAGCACTGAACCGGACACCTGGAACACCAGGCGACGATGGGTGACGAAGGCGAAGAGCACCGTCGTGATGTGAGCGAGAACGAGAGTCCACATGTAGCCGAAGCGCACACCCACGAGGTACTGATAGGCCACGAAGCACCCGAAGCCGAAGGCGGTGTTGAGGGCGCCGGTGAGAACGAACTTCACGCGCTTGTCGGCAAGAACACGGCGACCGAGACCCACCAGCCGGTCGATCGGCCGCACGGCGGCAGGCCGTACGACGAGGACCTCCACCCCGCTGTCCGCCTGTGCCGTCATGTGCCCTCCCCAGAGCCGGCGACGCTCCCCTTTTGGCGCCTACCGCGGCCCAGCATGCCTTGACAAAGAACTCATGTCCGCCGAATCAGAAACTTCGACTGGTCCTGCGCAACAGCGTGCGAGGCGAACGGCATCCTGCGCGGGACGGCCTCGTTGAGCGCCCACTGCCAGGAAGGATCCCGTCCTGCGCCGGGCATGCTGGGATCGAAGGGCGCGAGTCGCGACACCAGGATCAGCCGAGCGACCGCGCTGACAACCGGCACCACCCAGGCCGAGACACACCGGCTGCCTCGCGATGGTCGACCCGTCACTGGCATCACCTGCAACCCCCGGTGGACGAATAGCCGGTCAGCTGCGGCAGGTGGCATTTCACCACCTTTTCGCGGCGAATCTTGTACTTTCGCCGAAGCACGAGGCCAACACAGGAACGGACAGATGAGCGACGGACCAGCGTTCCCACCGGTCGGGCGGCGAGACGGGCTCCTGGTCGTGGCGATCATCGCCCTGGGAACGGCGATCCGACTCCCACAGCTGGGACACCTTCTGTACGAGTCACATGCCTTCCGGCAGACACAGACGGCCTTGGTCATCCGCGAGTACAGCCGCTTCGGCATCGATCTGCTCAGCACGCCACTGCCTGTGTTCGGCGCCGGAGCAGACGTCCCCTTCGAGCTCCCCCTTTTTCAAGCCTTGGCCGCCCTCCTGACACACACGGGACTGAGCGTCGACATGTCCGCTCGGCTGTTGGGTTTGACGTTCTTCCAGCTCTCTACGCTCCTGCTGTGGGTCCTCGTCCGTCGGTGGCACTCCATTCGAGCGGCGCACGTCGCGCTGGCACTCATGCAGTTCCTACCGTTCGCACTTGCGTGGGGAGCTGCCGCGCTGATCGAGTTCATGGCGGTGGCCTTTGGCCTTGCCATGGTGGTTGCGTTGGACACCTACCTGCGTCGAGGCACCCGAGTTCACTTGGCGGTGGGGGCTGTGGCCGCCTGGACGTGCGCCCTCGTCAAAGTCACGACGTTGGTGCCCTGGGCGGTGCTTCTCGTCTTCGCCGCACTATCGCTCGCCCGTACCAGACAAGCCGTATTCCGCTCAGCTGCAGCCGCGATCCTCGGACCCGGTCTCGGCCTCCTCCTCGCGACGACGTGGAGCAGATACGCGGACTCGATCAAGGCCAGCGAAGCAGCTACTCGGTTCCTCACCAGCACGGAGCTGGTCGACTGGAACTTCGGGACCATCGAGAGCCGCCTGTCGCTCACGTCCAACAAGGGCTTGGCGTACCACGCGCTGCTCGAGGTGGGGGGACCAGTCGGCTTGGGCCTGGTCCTCGCGCTCGTCGGCGCGTTTCTGGGGGTCGGAACTGCGTGGCACCGGGCGGGCCTTCTGATGACGGTTGTCGCTGGCCCGCTCGTCCTGTTCAACCTGTACGCGATTCACTCGTACTACTGGATTGCGTCGTTCCCGGCCCTGACCTGTTTGATGGCTTTGGGCATTCTGGCTGCGGTAGAACGCCTGACAATGGGCGCGCCGGCTCTTCCCGGGGTGACCGCCCTGCTCACTGGAGTGGTCATCATGGTTGCGGCGGTCGTTCCCCTGGGGTCCGACGAGGTCTCCCAGTTCAAGCACTCCAACACCGTGCCATCATTGCCGGCACGAGTCGCCGAACAGACAGGTCCAGACGATCAACTGCTCGTGATCGGCTGCGACTGGGACCCGACTCTTCTCTATGGGGCCGACCGAACGGGTTTCATGATCCGCAACGACACGGCGGACGCGTTGCCGCCGCAGTCGTCGATGCACACCTACACGCACCTGGTCTCGTGCGACCCGAGACTCGACCCCGCGGACTACCTCCCGGCCGGTTGGCAGGCTACGCCGACCGCCGACCGCCAGATCTACACCATCGGTCGTAAAGACGAGTGACAAACGCTGTGACGGCCGCGTCGACCTCAGCGGTCGCCGGTCAGTTGCTGGGACTCCGGGCGACGACGAGCATTTGCTTGCCGAGCACCCGCCAAGCTGGCTTGAAGGCAAGATACGCGCGAATCGACATTCGGGACACTGGCATTCGCGAGTTGCGCACCGTATATGGCAGGTATCGCGGTACGACTCGCGTCACCTCGAAACCGGTCAACGTCAACGCTTCCGAGAGGCTGTGCTGCGTCAGCGCGAGATGGTGGTCGAGGTAGTCCCAGTAGGCGCCTGGAAGGTTCCTGATGTTGGGCATGAGCACGACGATGCAACCGCCCGGACGTAGGACCCGCTGACTCTCGCCGAGAGTCGCGAGCAACGCCTCGGTGTCGGGGAGGTGCTCGAAGAAGTTCGACGTGAACACCGTGTCGACCGTGCCGTCCGCGATCCGGTGCATGTCAGCCGAGTTCGTCTCGAGCACCTCGACGCCCTCCACAGCGAAGGCTGCGGTGTCCGGGTTGAGGTCGACGGCGATGCGTCGCCTCGCTCGAATGTTGTTGCTGAACTCACAGTAGCCAGCACCGAGGTCGAGGACCGTACCGTCCACGGGCACGTACTGCTGGAACTGCTCCTCGCAGAGCACCGACCAGAGAGTCTGCTTGTCCCCGAGCTCGGCGTCTGAGAACCGGGCCTCGTACGTGGCCTTGAGGTAGTCGGAGTCCATGGTGCCGCCCTACTAGAGGATCCCCGACGCGACGGCCGAGCGGATCCACGGAATGGTTTCGTCGAGCATGTCGCTGAGAGTCGTCGTCGCCTCGAACCCCAGAACCTGCTTCGCCTTGTCGACGCAGGGCACGCGCTTCTGTACATCGTGCTCGAACGCAGGGTCGTTCACGACCGTCATCGGGCGCTCACCGTTCACCTTGGTCCAGATCTCCTGGGCGAGCTCAGTCACGGTCGTCCCGGTCGCGGTCGAGAGGTTGAAGTCCTCGTTGATCGCCTTGGGGTGGGCGACCGCCCTGACGATGCCACGCGCGAGGTCGCCCCCGTAGGTGTAGTGCCGGACCTGGCTGCCGTCGCCCAGGATGTGGAGAGGGTCCTGGCCCTTGATGACCTTCTGGACAAGGTCCGGGACGACGTGGCTCATGGCCAACGGGACGTTGCCCGACCACACCTCGAGGTCGCCAAGTGCACGGCGCTCCCCGATCCCGACGCAGTTGAACGGACGCAGGATGGTGAAGGGCAGCTGGTACTGGTCCCAGGCGGCCTGGGCGAAGTACTCGACGGCCAGCTTCTGGAAGCCGTAGCTCGATCGCGGGGGCGGCACGAGCCGCTGGTCGCCCTCAGCCGATGGCCAGCGGTCCGTCGACTCGAAGACCATCGACGACGACAGGTACGTGACCTTCTGCAGCGGTGCGCCCTCGCGGCGGACGGCGATGGCCGCGTCGCACGTCGAGGCGATGATCCGCTCGTTCTGCGCCAGTAGGTCATAGGCGTACTTGTGGAAGTACGTGATCCCACCGATGAGCGCCGCTCCGGCGATGACGTGGTCGACGTCTCCCATGAGCCGGCGCATCAGGGCCGTGTCCTGCACGTCCCCCTCGACGAACGCGTAGCGCTGGTGGTCGTCGTAGGAGTGCCGGACTGGACCGTACTTCGAGTAGTTGTCGATGCCGACGACGTCCCAGCCCTGCCTGAGCAGCTCCTGAACGACGTAGCCGCCGATGAAGCCGGCGGACCCCGTGACCAAAACCTTCATCGTGAACCCATCACCTTCGGGCTGACGTGAGCGTGCACGCTCTCTTGAGGGACAGCCGGGCCAAAGGCGAAGGAGTACCAGTAGAGGTACTTCGGCAACCATTCTCGGATCTTGAAGTGCGAGGCCCCGACCTCACGGTCGAGCCAGATCGTGGGGACCTCGGCGACTGGCCTGCGCGCACGCCGAGCCTTGGCCACCAGCTCGATCGCGATCTCAAAGCCGGATCGCGAGTCGATCCCGACCTCACGCACGAAGGCGGTGTCGTATGCCTTGAAGGCGTTGGTCGCGTCCCGTGTGCCCACGCGGGCCAGCAGGTTGAGACTTCGCCCCGCTGTCTCCGACATCAGCCGCTTCCCGACCGGACCCCCGCGCTGGGCTCCCCCGGGCATGTAGCGGGACGCGGACGCGACGACGAAGCCTCGCTCCACGAGACGTACGAGGTCGTCGATGACGCGAACGTCGTCGGATCCGTCAGCCATCGTGACGACCACGCACGGCGCCTGTGCATGGTCGATCCCGTAACGAACCGCGTTGGCGGGGCCCCGCCCGTAGTCCTGGACGACAACGCGCGCATGCGGCATACGACTGATCTCATCCCGGGCTGCCGCGATGGTGGTGTCGGCCTCGGAGTCGACCACGACGAGGATCTCGTGTGGCAGTGACACCGCGTCTTCGATGCGCCTCAGCGCCGTGACGATTGACTCGTGTTCGTTGTAGGCGGGCAGGACGATCGTGGCTCGAGGAGCCGTCATACGAGGGTCCCGTTCCCCTGGAGGTCCCACACGTCAACGACGGGCTTGTCCGTGAACAGTGCCTTGTACTCCTGGTGCGGCGCCCCGATGACGAGCAAGTCCGCTTGGTCGAGGACGACGTCGAGCGGGCTCAGTGATGGATCGCTCGTGACGTAGGGATCGGTTGTGAGCACTCGCTTCGCCCTGAACCGCAGGGTTCGCTTCAGCTTGTACGAGAGGCTCGAGCGGGAGTCGTCAGATTCGGCCTTGAAAGCCATCCCGAGGATGCCCACGGTCATGTTCTCGAGGTCGAAGCGCCCAGCGAGCCTGTCGACCACGTAGAGCGGCATTCCCTCGTTGACGAGCATGGCCGAATGACCCAGTGCGAAGGTGTTCTTGGCAAAGGCAGACAACTGCATGGCGTCCTTGAAAAGACATGGGCCGGCAGCGAATCCCGGGCCGGGCAGGTCAGCTGCTCGCGGATAGTCGAACGTGATCGCCTCGCGAATTCGTGCGAAGTCGAGACCGGCGTCGTTGGCCATCTCCCAGAACTGGTTGGCAGCGGCGAACTTGATGTAGCGCCAGGTGTTCGTGAAGAGCTTGGCCAGCTCTGCTTCCTCCGGGGTGACGACCATGCACTGGACGTTGAGATGGTCGAAGACTGCAGTGGCTCGCTCGGCGCCCTCGAGCGACATGGCGCCGACGATCTGCGGCAGAGTGCGCAGCTCGCGCAGCGCGTGACCCTCGAGGATGCGCTCGGGGCAGAACACAACCGGCGCCCTGACGCCTCGCTCCTCGAGCATTCGACCGACCGACCTCGTCACGCCCGGGTAGATGGTGCTTCGCAGCATGACGAGCTGGCCGTCGTTGAGGTAAGGGAGGCACTCCTCGATCGCTGCGACCACAGCGTTCGGGTCGGGGTTGAGGTGGTCGTCGACCGGCGTTCCGATCACGACGATGACGACATCGACGTCGGCGATCGCACGGGCATTCGTCGTCGCCGAGAAGCGGCCGGCCGCTCGGACCGCGAGCAGGGTGTCGGCGGCTCCTTCCTCCTGGAAGGGCATGACGCCCGAGTTCACACGAGCGACGGCGTCGGCATCGGTGTCGAGCGCAACCACGTCACAGTCGGCGGCAGCCAGGACGAGTCCGAGCGGCAGTCCGACGTGCCCACAACCGCCAACGATGCAGATGCGCATTGGTCCCCCTGATCCCCGGAAGGCCACTTCAGCCCCTCAGCGGTGGAGTATTCCCCGAGGTGACGGGGCGCGCAGGAGAATGGAGGAATCGTCACGGCACAGAATGGCGCGCCGCCGGGCATAGGTCAGTGTCGCGCGCGCCGTCGCCCGAAGATGGTCGACATGCGGGAGCCTCGGTGGGCCGCGGCCGCAGCCGAGCGGGCCGCTTCGTCCTCGCGCAGCTGCTGGAGCATGGTCTTCGGCTTCGGCGGGGGCCAGTCCTGCGCGCGCGGGTCCTTGGTGTCCATGTAGTACTCGGTCCACCCGTAGTCGTCGCGGTAGCGCAGCGTGCCGTCGCCGATGTAGTACCAACCCGCCGGCTTCTCGCTCATAGGTGACCCCCAAGACTCAATCCACACGTGTGGGATTCCCCCTCCCTAGACACAATCTAGGGCCGCCAACCGGTCGCAAACCACTGATGTCTAATTAGTCCGATTTGACCGTGGCGCAACGAGTTCCGGCCGAACTGATGGCGCGTCAACGCACCGGCTGGACGCAGCGCGCCACGCCATCTCTTCCGGCTACCGGTACACCGCCCAGGCCGCTCGCACCGTCTCGCTAGGATCGAAGCGGCTCACGGCGACGATGCGAGTGGCCATGGTGTGCCGGGAAGTCTGGTCGGCGACGCATGACCCATCCCCTGAAGGGACCACAAGGTGAGCGACCCGCACCCCACCGCGACCCCGTCGACACCGGACGGAGGCGGCCCCGGCAACAAGCTCCTCGGCCGCGGCAGCTGGCACGAGGCTCGCTTCGTCGCCGACGCGCTTCGGGCCGAGACCGTCGGCGGCGCGATCCTCCTGGCAGCCGCGGTGGCTGCCCTCGTCTGGGCGAACTCGCCGTGGCGTGACGGCTATGCCGCCCTGCGTGACACCGTCATCGGCCCGCACGCCCTTCACCTCGACCTTTCGCTGGGGACGTGGGCGGCCGACGGCCTGCTCGCGGTGTTCTTCCTCGTCGCGGGCATCGAGCTCAAGCGTGAGTTCGTCGCGGGCGACCTGTCCGACCGTCGCAAGGCCGCCCTCCCGATCGCGGCAGCGGTCTGCGGTGTCGCGCTGCCCGCGATCCTGTTCGTCGTCACGGCCACGCTGATGAGCCGGGGCGAGAGCGCGAGCGAGCTCGGCGGCATACTCCGTGGCTGGGCCATCCCGACGGCCACGGACATCGCGTTCGCGCTGGCGGTGCTCGCCGTCATCGGCACGCACCTGCCGAGCGCCCTGCGCTCGTTCCTGCTGACGCTCGCGGTCGTCGACGACCTCATCGCCATCACGATCATCGCCGTCTTCTACACCGACACGGTCAGCTTCCTCTGGCTTCTCGCCGCGGTCGTCCCCCTGGCCGCCTGGCGCCTGCTCCTCAAGCGCAAGATCACCAACCCGCTCGTCCTCGCGATCCCGGCCCTGCTCGCGTGGGTCTTCGTCCACTCGAGCGGCGTCCACGCCACGGTGGCCGGCGTCCTGCTCGGCCTGCTCGTGCCCGTCAACCGCGAGGTCGAGGACGACCCGGACCGGCACTCGCTGGCCGAGCGGATCGAGCACAAGATCCGGCCGTTCTCCGCGGGCTTCGCGGTGCCCGTCTTCGCGTTCTTCGCTGCCGGCGTCACCGTCGTGGGCGGCGGGTTCGGCTCAGCTCTCGGCGACGCGGCCGCAGTCGGCGTCGTCGTCGGGCTCGTCGTGGGCAAGACGGTCGGCGTCCTCGGGGGCACGTGGGCGGTCGCCCGGTTCACGCGCGCCGAGCTCGACGAGGACCTGGCCTGGACCGACGTCCTGGGTCTCTCCATGCTCTCGGGGGTCGGTTTCACCGTCAGCCTGCTCGTCGGTGAGCTCGCCTTCGGCAACGGCTCCGAGCGTGACGACCACGTCAAGCTCGCGGTTCTCTGCGGCAGTCTCATCGCCGCACTGCTCTCGAGCGTCGTGCTGCGGGTGCGCAATCGGCACTACCGGCTCGTCGAGGTCCGTGAGACCGCGGACCGTGACAACGACGGCGTCCCGGACGTCTACGAGACCGAGGGACGACTCGATCCGGCGTGATGGTGCCTGCCCTGCACGTTCGGGTAGGGACTGCGCAGTAGGGTTGCATCTGGTAGGCGCGACCGCGCAGTCACCGACGATCACCGAGGAAGTGAGCCGATGAGCACGGATCCCCGGCAGGAGCGGACACTCGGCCAGCTGGTCGCGTCCGCCACACAGGACATCTCGGCACTGGTTCGCAGCGAGATCGCCCTGGCCAAGGCTGAGGTCTCGGTGCAGGTCAAGAAGGCCGGCGTGGGCGGTGGCCTGCTCGCTGGAGCGGCAGTCATCGTCTTCTACTCGGTCTACTTCCTGTTCACGACGATCGCCGAGGGCCTCCAGGCGCTGGGCCTGCCGCGCTGGGCCAGCTTCCTCATCGTCACCGTCTTCATGCTGCTCGTCGCCGCCGTCCTCGGCTACCTCGGCGTGCGGAAGATGAAGACCGTCGACCCGACTCCGGCGAAGACGATCGCCGAGGCGCAGGGGACGATCGAGGCGATCAAGGCAGCGGTCGAGCACCCCGGCACGACGGTCCCGGCACCGCGCCCCGAGTGGGACCGCCCGGGCCTCCCGGCCCCGGTGCGCGCCGACGCACCCGGCACCCCCGCTGCGCCCACGTCGTCGAGCAACGGGAACGCTCCCGGCACGCCCGACCCGTCTCGCGACGCCTGACCCGGAGCTCCTGACCGCACCCATGTCCGTCGACGCTGCCTTCGTCAACATCGACGGCCCCTGGGAGCACCGCTACGTCTCCGCCAACGGCGCCCGCTTCCACGTGGCCGAGATGGGCGATGGACCGCTGGTGCTGATGCTCCACGGCTTCCCGCAGTTCTGGTACGCGTGGCGCCACCAGATGGTCGCCCTGGCCGATGCCGGCTACCGCGTCGCGGCGATGGACCTCCGCGGCTACGGCGGATCCGACAAGCCGCCGCGCGGCTACGACACATACATGGCGACCCTCGACGCTGCGAGCGTCATCCGGGCCCTCGGTGAGAAGGACGCCGTCGTCATGGGCCAGGGGCTCGGCGGCTGGATCGCCTGGTGCATGCCGACCCTGCGACCCGACGTGACCCGCGCCATCACGTCCCTGTCGATGCCGCACCCGCGGATCATGCGGCACGCGACGTGGTCCAACCCCAAGCAGCGCCGGGCCTCGTCGTGGATCGCCGGGCTGCAGAAGCCCTTCTCCCCCGAGCGCGAGATGACGAAGTCGCACGCCTACGTCGAGGACCTCCTCCGCTCGTGGGCCTCGCCTTTCGGCTCGTTCCCCACGGCCGCGGACGTCTCCCGGTACGGCGACGCGATGATGATCCCCTTCGTCGCCCACTCGGCCGCGGAGCACTACCGCTGGCTCGGCCGGTCGTCGGTGCGCCCGGACGGCCCGATCTTCATGCGCCGCATCCGGCACGCGGTCCGCGTCCCGGTCCTCCAGCTGCAGGGCAGCGACGACGGGTGCGTCATCGCCCCCGCCACCCACGGGTCCGGAGCCTTCGTGCTCGGCGACTACCGCCACGTCAAGGTCCCCGGTGCCGGGCACTTCCTCACCGAGGAGGCCCCCGACCAGGTCAACGCCGCCCTCCTCACCTGGCTGGGTTCCCTTGCCTGACATGGATCTCGAGCTTCCCGACGCCGGCGGAGTCACGTGGTCGGTGTGCGTCCGTGACGGATTGGGTATGCCGTTGGCTTCCGCGGGTGCCGACGCTCCGTTGCGCACGGCTTCCGTCGGCAAGGTGCTGCTCCTCGTGGAGACGGCCCGGCTCATCGCTGCCGGCGAGCTCTCACCCGACGAGCCGCTGACCCGGTCGGTCGACCTCTGGGTCGGCGACTCCGGCCTGTGGCACACCTTGTCGGTCGAGACGCTGCCCCTCATCGACGTCGCGGCCCTCATCGGCGCCGTCTCCGACAACCTCGCCACCAACGTCCTGCTCCGGCGCGTCGGGCTCGCCGAGGTCGCAGCCCGCGCCACGTCCCTCGGCCTGCGTGCAACCGCCCTGCACGACCGGGTGCGCGACGTCCGCGGCGCCGACCACCCGGCCACCCTGTCGACCGGCACCGCCGCCGAGCTGAGCCAGCTCATGGCACGACTCGCGTCGGGCACCGCGGCTGGCCCGGACGCGGATCGGCTGGTGCGCCAGTGGCTCTCGGCCAACGTCGACCAGTCAATGGTCGGCTCGGCCCTCGTCGAGCAGGGCGGCCTCGACCCGATCGCCCACCATGCGTCGCTGGACCTGCCGACGACGTTCTGGAACAAGACCGGGACCGATGCAGGCGTGCGGGCCGACGTCGGCGCGGTGACCGCGGGCGACCGGACGGTCACCTGGGCCGCAGTGGCCAACTGGGACCCCTCCCCCGGCACGACGCTCGACCACCTCACGGTCTGGGCAGTGCTTCGCGGGATGCGCCACATCGGCGAGCAGGTCCTCACCCAGCTCTGAGGAATACCGAACCGGCATCCCCGCGCAAACCGAAGCAATCATCAACAGGCTGCGCCGATGGAAGGCACTTGTCCTTCACCGAACGCCACTCATTCTTATGGGATCGGTGGTGGTGAGACGCGTGATTTGTCGTAAAGGCCTCACCTATGCGGGAGCAAAACACCGCAATTCAGACACAGCCAATTCCCATGCCCCTCAAAGGAACCCAGATATATGGATTCCGCATACGCGCGTCCTCTCGTCGTCTTACTTTGTGCCCACGTCGAGTCGCGGGGGCGGGAGTGTCGACGCTCAAAGGGGAGGGACCCACGCCATGCCTGCACGCCGAATTCTCGCTGCGCCGACTATTAAGAAGAACGGGCGCCGACTTCGGCCATTCCGCTGGGCACGTCGAACAACTGCCGCCATGGCCGTCATGGCCACCGTGGCGGTGCTGGGCGGGACCACCCTTCCGGCCGGGGCTCTGACATCCTCCGACCCTTCCCCCACCGCAACCAGCGACCCAACACCGTCGACGGCACCGAGTTCCACGACGGTAGCGACCGAACCCCGCAACAGCTACATCGTCGAGTTCATTTCTGGCACGTCCGCCGCTCAACAGCAGGACGCCCTGGACGCGGCAGACGCTGTGAGCACTCAAGCCATTCCTGCGCTACGCATGCACTCCGCCTCCCTTACCGACGCAGGGGTGACCACGCTTCGCGCCAACCCGGACGTCACTCGGGTCGAGGCCGACAAGGTGCGCGAGGCACAAGGAACACCGAACGACCCGGCATACGACAGCCAGTGGGCGCTACCCAAGATCGGCTGGGACTCGGCGTACGGCACTGTGACCCCCGCCGGATCGGCAACCGTCGCGGTGCTGGACACCGGCGTCGACCCCACAGCAGATCTCACCGGCAACCTCGTTGCCGGCGCTTCCATGCTCGAGGGGGTCAGTGACACTGCGGACCCCAACGGGCACGGCACCGCAATGGCCTCCATCGTCGCGGCCGGCACCAACAATGGCACCGGCATCGCCGGTGTCGGCTTCGCGGGCGTCTCCGTAATGCCCGTCAAGGTCCTCGGCGCGGATGGCACCGGTCAGGACTCCGACATCGTCGCCGGAGTTGTGTATGCCGCCGACCACGGTGCCGACGTGATCCTGATGGCCTTCTCGAACCCGGGCCGCAGTGATGCACTCCAGGCCGCCGCCGACTACGCCTGGTCGAAGGGCGTCGTCCTGGTCGCAGCGACCGGCAACGACGCGTCCACCGTGGCGACGTACCCCGCGGGTCTCGCCAAGGTCGTGGGGGTCTCCGCCACGACCCGTGACGACAACCTATGGGCCGGCTCCAACTCCGGCGACGACACCTTCCTGGCCGCGCCTGGAGATGACATCGCCTCCGGAGCCGGAGCGGTCACCGGCACCTCGGCCTCCGCCGCCATCGCCGCGGGTGCTGCAGCCCTCGTGAAGGCCAACGACCCCGCCGCCTCGAACGGCGTCATCGTCGGACGGCTGGCCCGCACCACGGATGCCGCCGGTTCGGTTTCCGACACCGGCAACGGTCGCGTGAACCTGGCGCGCGCGCTGGGCGACGACTCGACCGATGCCGTCGTGCCCGTTGGTGTCGCCGGCAACGGCGGTCCGATCGTCGGACCGTACGTCGCCGCGGCAAATGTGAGCGGACAGCTCCAAGCCCAGGACAATCCGTTCTGCATCAGCGGATCCGGCTGCACGTCGCCGTGGCAGACCACCAGCCTGAACTCGACCAGCCCCGGCTGGAGCGAGCTCGCCACCGTGCCGATGCGGGTCTTCTTCCCGGCGGGGCAGCAGAGCGCGGCGACGACCACTTTCCAGATTGCCGTTGACCACTCCAAGTCCGGGAGCCAGGGCCTCGACATCCTCGAGGGTCTGCAGGACGCAGCGAACCGCAGCCCCAACGTCACCTTGACCAACGTGGTGTTTTCGAGGACCACGAATGGCGCCGGTGCCGAGACCCTCAACTACGCGTTCGACGTGAAGCTGACAGACAACAACTCCGGCTTCATCGCCTTCACCACTGCGCTCATGGCAGGTGCGCACAACTTCACCGGCAACTCGCTGTCAGTCCAGCTCACGCCGGGCGGCGGGACCATCGGCTTCACCAAGCCTCAGGCGGCGCCCGGTGCTCCGGACCTGCGATTGGTGAAGACCGCTCTCGCCACCGCAGCGCCCGGCCAGACGGTGACCTACAGCTTGGCCTATCGCAACGCGGGCTTGGATGCTGCCACCAAGGTGCAGATGACAGACGTCCTGCCCGCAGGCGTTTCCTACGTGGCCAACAGCTGCTCCAGCCCTTGCAAGTACGACGCTCTGAGCAACACTCTGTCGTGGAAGCTCGGAACGATAAACGGCGGCTCCACGAGCGTGACTCGGACCTACCGGGTGAAGGTGGGGAGTCTTGCCAACAATGCGACCTTCACCAACGACGCCAAGATCCTGAGCGCCGAGAACGAGGCGAACCTCGCGGACAACTACAGCAAGGTCACGACCACCGTCGTCGTCCCGGGTGTCTCCGGCACGGTGTTTGACGACGCGAACGCCAACGGCTGGGACGAGACGGATCCCGGTCTGCCCGGCGCGACGGTCAAGCTCTACCTCGACACGAACAACAACGGCTCCTACAACGTGGGGACGGACCTGGTCTCGACAGGCGTCACCACCAACAGCATCACGACGACGAGCACCGGTGACTGGTCCTTCGGCCCGATCAACCTCGGAGCGAGCACCATCCGGACGTTCTTCGTGGTTCGGACCAACCCCTCTGGGTACTCGTCGACCGGCTCCACCAAGGGCACCGACGTCCCGAGCGCAACGACCACCGCCCTGTCCGACGACGTGATCAAGGTCGTCTTCCCCTCGGGCAGCAACGTCACCGGCGCCAGTGCCGACAACAGGTTCCTGGCCAGGATCGCGAAGCAGAACCAGACCATTACCTTCGTGCAGCCCACCACTCCCGCGGCTTACGGCTCCACGTTCAACGTCAGTCCGACCGCAAGCTCCGGGCTCTCTGTCACACTGGCGGCCAGTGGGGGTTGTTCTCTCGCAACCGCAGCCAGCGGCTGGGACGTCACCATGACGAGCAGCACAACCAGCTGTGTCCTCGTCGCCTCGCAAGCAGGCAACGGCAGCTACAACTCCGCCACTGATGTGTCGCAGACCGTGGCAGCCAAGAAGGCGACGCTCAACGTCAACGCCGTAGCCAAGTCGAAGACGTACGGCGACACC
>NZ_LMSW01000001.1:371731-371944 GCF_001429645.1 Terrabacter sp. Soil810 | reverse complement strand
CCAGAACGGCGACACCGCCGCCACGACCACGATCACCGGAACCGCCGCCTGCACCCGCGCGCCGGGACAGAACTTNACGCGATCACGTGCGCACCCGGCACTCTCGCCACCGCCAACTACAGCTTCGTCACCGGCACCATCGCGAATCTGACGATCACCACCGCCACGCTCAACGTGAACGCGGTGGCCAAGTCGAAGACGTACGGGAACGCA
>NZ_LMSW01000001.1:371556-371631 GCF_001429645.1 Terrabacter sp. Soil810 | reverse complement strand
CCAGAACGGCGACACCGCCGCCACGACCACGATCACCGGAACCGCCGCCTGCACCCGCGCGCCCGGACAGAACAG
>NZ_LMSW01000001.1:370729-371547 GCF_001429645.1 Terrabacter sp. Soil810 | reverse complement strand
ACGCGATCACGTGCGCACCCGGCACTCTCGCCACCGCCAACTACAGCTTCGTCACCGGCACCACCGCCAACCTCACCATCGGCCAGCGGGCCGTCACGGTCACCGTGGACGCCAGGTCGAAGACCTACGGTGCCGCCGACCCGGCGTTGACCTACACGATCACCGTGGGCTCGCTCGCTTACACCGACGCTTTCACAGGTGCCTTGGACCGTGAGTCTGGCGAAGACGTGGGCCTCTACCCGATCGGGCAGGGCACGCTTGCCCTGAACGGCAACTACGACCTGACCTACGTGGGCGCGAACATGTCGATCTCGGCTGCGACGTTGAGCGTGGACGCGGTCGCGAAGTCGAAGACCTACGGCACCGCCGACCCGACCTTCACCTGGACCTACACCGGGTTCCAGAACGGCGATNACCGCCGCCACGACCACGATCACCGGAACTGCAGCCTGCACCCGCGTGCCCGGACAGAACGTCGGGACCTACACGATCACTTGCGCCCCGGGCACCCTCTCCGCGGCCAACTACAGCTTCACCACCGGCACCACCGCTAACCTCACCATCGGCCAGCGGGCCGTCACGGTCACCGCGGACGCCAAGTCGAAGACCTACGGTGCTGCCGACCCGGCGTTGACCTACTCGATCACCGTGGGATCGCTCGCCTACGGCGACGGCTTCACAGGCACGCTCACCCGCGACGCTGGGGAAACGGTTGCCGGCGGACCGTACGCGATCCGTCAGGGCACGCTTGCTCTGAACGGCAACTACGACCTGACCTACGTGGTCGCGAACCTGTCGATCTCGGCTGCGACATTGAG
>NZ_LMSW01000001.1:370555-370659 GCF_001429645.1 Terrabacter sp. Soil810 | reverse complement strand
CCGGGTTCATCACCGGCCAGGACGCCGACAACGTCACCATCACCGGTGACGCGACCTGCACCCGCACCGCGGGCGAGGCCGTCGCCGGCAGCCCGTACACGATC
>NZ_LMSW01000001.1:369663-370418 GCF_001429645.1 Terrabacter sp. Soil810 | reverse complement strand
ACCTGCACCCCGGGCGACCTCTCCGCGGCCAACTACAGCTTCACCACCGGCACCACCGCCAACCTGACGATCACCAAGCGGGCCGTGACGATCACCGCGGACGCGAAGTCGAAGACCTACGGCAANNCGGCAGGGTCGCTGGCCTTCACGGACAGCTTCACCGGCGCGCTGACCCGCGACGCCGGGGAGAGCGTGGCCGGTAGCCCGTACGCGATCAAGCAGGGCACCGTCGCGCTGAACGGCAACTACGACCTGAGCTACGTCGGCGCAAACCTGACCATCGGCCAGCGGGCCCTCACGGTGACCGCGGACCCGAAGTCGAAGACCTACGGCAACGCCGACCCAGCGCTGACCTACTCGATCACCACCGGCTCACTCGCCTACACCGACGCCTTCACCGGCGCCCTGGACCGCGCGTCGGGCGAGAACGTCGGCTCCTACGCGATCCGACAGAACACATTGACGGCCGGGCCGAACTACGACCTGACCTACGTCGGCGCGAACCTGACCATCGGCAAGGCGACGTTGAACGTGAACGCGACCGCGATGTCCAAGACCTACGGTGACGCCGACCCGACGTTCACCGCGACCTACACCGGCTTCCGGAACGGCGACACCGCCAGCACCACCACGATCACCGGAACCGCAGCCTGCACCCGTGCGCCCGGACAGAACGTGGGCACCTACACGATTACCTGCACCCCCGGAACCCTGACCACGGTCAACTACAGCTTCGCCACCGGCACCACCGCCAA
>NZ_LMSW01000001.1:0-369530 GCF_001429645.1 Terrabacter sp. Soil810 | reverse complement strand
GTACGCGATCAAGCAGGGCACCGTCGCGCTGAACAGCAACTACAACCTGAGCTACGTCGGCGCAAACCTCACGATCACCAAGGCGACGTTGACGGTGACCGCCGACAACAAGACGCGTGAGTACGGCATGCCCGAGCCGACGTTCACGGCGACGATCAGTGGCTTCAAGAACAGTGAGACCCTGGCAACCTCCGGAGTGACGGGTGCTCCCTCTTGCTCAACGAATGCCCTCTACTCCACCGTGACCGGCACCTACGCGATTATGTGCGCGCCCGGAACCTTGGCGTCGAGCAACTACGTGTTCGCCTTCACCACGGGCACGCTGACCGTCACACCGCGCGAAGCGGTGGTCGCCTACATCGGTCAGACCACGTTCGTGACCTCCGGTAGCAGCAGCACCACGGCGCAGGTGACGCTGACTGCCAGTGTCGCGGATCCCGATGGACGCGGAACGATCGGCGCAGGGACGGTCGACTTCTACGACCTGACTTCGAACAAGATGCTCGCCAGTGGTGTCAAGGTCAGTCCGGTCTCGAACACGGACACGCGCACAGGGACGGCAACGACCACCTTGACGCTGAGCACCGGACAGTACGGCGCGCAGTCGTACCTGATCGAGGTGCGTCTCGGCGGGCAGTACACGAACAAGCAGCAGCTCCCGCCCCTTGCCCTTCCCGCGAGTGCGCCGTACGAGGCGGCTCACCCAGTGGTCACGGCGATGATCCCGCCCACCGCGTACTCGACGCAGGGCAGCGCGGCCATCTCCAAGCAGCCGACAGCCGCAGGGACCTACGCCGACGCCGGAAGCGTCAGGTACAGCCTGGGCATGAAGTACAACAGCAAGGGAACCAGCCCCCAGGGCCAGATGCAGATCATCCTGCAGCGCGGGGCGGGCACCTACTACATCAAGTCCAACTCGATCTCCTCGCTGGCCTTCTCGGGGGCAGTGGGAGCCGCACCGGCAAAGGACGTCACGATCTACGCCAAGGCGAGCATCTTCAGAATCGCCAGCGACGGCACCCAGACGAGCATCGACGGCGGAGTCACTCTTCGCATAGACGCCCATGAGGGTTGCGGTTCGAGCCCGGGCTGCACAGGCACCTCGGGAGACACGATCGGCGTCACGGTGCTCTCGAGCAAGGACAGCTCGCTGTACTACTCGAACAACTGGGTTTACGACTCGGTCACGAAGTCCTTCAGAACACTGCAGCAGTCGGTGCCGGGTCCTACCGGCGTGGTCATCAACTAGTACGACCGCGATCGGCGGGCCAGGCCTTCGGCACCGTTGGCCCGTCCGCCGATCGCGATCGAAATCCATGACCGTCGGCTCAACATCGGAAGGACTATCGTGACGGAGCGTTCGGGGGGTAGGCACGCATTCAGCCGCCGACCGTGGCTGTACGTCGGGGTTGGACTGGCGCTCGTCCTGGCGCTCATCGTGTTCTTTGTCGCGCGTTCTCAGGGTGCCGGTGCCCCAGCCGGCGCCGGACGGCAGGGTTATCCGTCGCCCTCACCTACCAGCAGCCCGTCCGCCGGCACGTCGGCGGCGAAGGCCGGGTCCTTGGAACGGTTCGACGGCTCGGACGGCAAGACGACGACGACCTTCAAGGCTGCATCCAACTGGCAGATCAATTGGGAGGCGAAGGCAGGGAACGGGTTCACGGTTGAACTCCTGGACAAGCAGGGCGTCTCCCGCGGCGAGATCGTGACTGCGAAGAAGAAGGCCAAGGGGTCGACGTTCGTCTCCGAAGGCGGCGAGTTCAAGCTCAAGGTCACCGCCTCCGGTCCGTGGACGATCGGAATCGTCGGACGCACGTCCGGCAAGTAGGTCCCCAGGACGCGCCGACTCAGCAGGATCGGTCAGTCGGCAGCAGCAGCAGTCGGGATCAGCAGCGTGAACGTCGCCCCGCCACCGGACGTCTCCGTCACCTCGAGCCGGCCACCGTGCGACCGGACGATCTGGGTCACGAGCGCAAGACCGAGATCGACGCGTCGGCCGCCCNCGCGGGAGAAGCGGCGCGTCAGCCCCTCGACGTCCGCGACGTCCACGCCGTCGCCGTGGTCGATCACGTCGACGCGGACCTGCCCGGCCTCAGGACCAGACCGCACCTCGAAACGGGTCCCCTTCTCCGAGTGCGCGATCGCGTTGTCGACGAGCGTCACGCCCTGGTCGGCGGCCTACGGAATCATCGACGTCACGGCCAGCGCGGCCGGCGGCATCCACCCGCCCCTGGGGCGATGGCCTTGCCCATCTGGCGGCGCGGGAATGCACCCAGCCACCCAAGGCGATCACAATCCCAGGAACGACTCCCCGATCTGCAGACCGCCGGTGCAGACAGAGGCGACGGCGGTCACGGCGGTCATGGCGGCCTTGGTGTCGGGGTCCTCGACGTTGACCGCCACGCAGTAGGAGACGCGTGCGATCCCCGACGTCACAGTGCTCGTCTCGTCGATGATGGCAACGCTCCTCGTGGCCCCCGCCGGGTCCTTCGAGAGCTCGTAGAAGTGCCAACCGGTGCAGGCGTATGCGGGGATGACGAGGACCGAGTCGACGATGGCGCCCCAGCCGCGCGAGTTCTCCACGGAGAGGGCGGCCAGCTTTGCGCTCTTCTTGATGTAGCCCTGCGCGATGCTCGAGAAGAAGAGTTTGGTCACGACCCGGACGCCCAGGGTCACGTAGCCCACGATGTTGACGGCGGTGTTCTTGATCGGGTCGTGGGGCGCGAGGAAGTTCGCACCGCCCGCGAGCCCGGCACTGACGACGGAGGCCACGGCCGACGGGGTCGCGTACTGGTTCTCCGCTGACTCGTCTGCCGCATCGCTCGCCGAGAGCCACGCATTGACGAGGCCCACGAACCCCGAAAGCAGGTGGCCGCAGAGGTGGATGGCGTCGGCGAGCGCGGGCGACGGAGTCGGGATCACGCTCGTCGCTGCGGCGGCGACCGCAGCGCTCTGGGGTGCGTCGGACCCCTGCGCGTCAACCACGAGCGCCCGCGGGGCCAGGCCCGCCAGCGCCTGCGGCGACGAGGCGACGGAGGACGACGGTGAGGTGCCGGAGAAGGCCTGCTGAAGGGTCTGGAGATCGGGTGCCGTCATGAGGAACGTCGTGTCGGCGTCATCTGCGAACGGCGCCGCGCCCTTGGCGACCTTGTACGCGATCGTCACCGGGACGGCTCCGACCCAGCAGATGACGTCGAGCATCGAGAACTCCGGGATCCCGATCTCGGCGAGTATGTCGGAGACGACAGGGATGTGGATCGGGGTGTCGAGGGCGGCAAGGGCGTCGTTCGCCACGTCGTAGAGCAGGTTGAGCAGGGCGTCCATGACGACCTGGGCACTCTCGAGGACCCCATCGGCGATCGTCGCGACGACCTGCTCCAGGAGCTTGTCCAGCGGAGTCGAACCGCTCTCGGCCCCGATGGACTGCAGCGAGGTGATGGTGCTCGAGACCACTGTCTCCTCGGCAACGATCGCGTTCACGAGCGTCTCGATGAGCCCGTCCCCGGGTTGTACCGGTGGAAGTGGTTGGACCGGCGTCCATCCGCTCGCATTGGCCTGGAAGTGGTGCGTCAGGAGGGAGCCGGGCGCGCTCTGGCCGGCCTCCGGCGTCGAGCCGGCGTTGGGCGTCGTCGTCGCGTCCGGCCCGAGGCCGGACCAGTCCCCGACGCCGACCCAGCCGTTGATGTCGGTGACGGCGTCGCTGATGTAGCCGTCGAGGTTGTCCTTCCACACTTCGATCTGGTCGACGTTCCACTGCAGCGTGACCTTGATCAGGTTGAAGAGCACCCCCTTGGTCCGCGTGATGTCCGCCCAGTCGAAGAGGTACTCGAGGTAGTGGAGCAGGTCCTGGGCTGCGGTCTTGAGCACCCCGTAGAGCCATGTCGCCGCGCCGGCGACCTTCTCCGCGCAGTCGAGGAGGCAGTGATAGGCCTCGCCCTCGATCGTCGCCACGAAGGCCCACGCGTCGCTCGCCACGTCCTTGAGGACCTCGACGACGTAGTCCGCTGCGGACTCCACCCTGCTCGCGAGCCATGAGAAGAGGTCTCCGGCATCGACGAGAACGGAGTCGAGTGACGCCAGGTCGGCGGTGAGCGCACCAGCCGAGGCACCCGTCGCGCGCGGTCCGGGCAGCCCGCGCGAGTCGGTCACCCCAGCGGCAGGAGCGGTGCCCGAGGAACCGGACACAGCGGCATACGCCTGCGAGAGCTGGCTGTTGGCTCCTGCCACCGCGCTGAGCGCGTCACTGCTGGCACCCGCTGGGACGAGGTTCGTCGTCGAGCCGTCAGGGCTGACGATCTTGGCGTCGGTCAGCTGCTCGGACGTCGTCAGGGCGACCGCCCGGGCGACACCGGCGTCCATCGGGTTCACGGTGAGCTGGGCGCCAAGGGCGCTCAGCGTCAACTGGGCGCCCGCGACCGAGGTGAGGGGCTCGACGATGACGACGACGCCAGTCGCATCCGTCGTCACGTCGACCGGCACCGGCCCGATGACGTAGTAGAGCGAGTTGACGTGCACAGCGGTCACCGCGCTCGCCGTGATCGTCACGGCGGTGCTCGGCGCGGGCTGACCGTCCTGCCCGACGACGACGATGCGCGTCGTGTACGAGCTGAAGCGCGTGGCGGGAGTCGTCGTCGTCGGTGGGTCGAGGGTGATCTGACGGAAGGACCAGATCGATGTGCCGGGCGACTTCGTGGCCTTCACGAGCTGGCTCTGGCCGGTGTGCGCGAAGAAGGTGTTCGCGCTGTTGGCTCGGTCGAGGTAGGGCGTGACCTGCTCGACCCCGGCGAGGATCGGCAGCGGCACGCTCCACGCATCCGGGTCACCGAGCTGAGCCTGCGGGCAGGTGACGTAGACGACCGCGTCGCTGCCGTTCAGTCCCCAGACGATGACGGCATCGCCGTCCGTCGACGCGAAGAGGGACCGGATGCCGCTCAGCTGGCTGCTCGTCAAGAGAGCGCTGGCCACGCTGCCGCTCTGCTGCGCCGTGCTCGCCAGGTGGTACAGCGTGCCGCCCGAGGTGACGAAGAGGTCGGACGTGTTGTCAGGGTTGCGGCAGGCCGCGACCGCCTCCGGGAGAACCCCACCCGGCAGCGAGTACGTCGCAGCGTTCGCTGGCAGTGAGGGGTCCCAGACGTTGAAGAGCGGCTGGTACTGCAGCTGCGGCGAGCCGTCGATCTGGCCGGCCGTGTAGAGGCCGTCGATCGACTGTCCGGAACGACGCCCGAGACACGTCTGGTATCCATCGGCGTCGAGGTCGATGGTCACGGTGTGGACGTGCCAGGCGTAACCGTCCGTCTTGGCCGTGTCGAGGTAGTACCGCGAGACCAGGGGCCGGCCTCCGGCCGGCTCGCGAGCGACGTCGACGACGACGAACTCCCCGTCCGTGGCCTCGCTCAGCTGGACGCCGAGGATCTGCACGGGGGCGAGCGGCACCTGGGGGTTGTCGTACGGCCACGGGGACCACGGCGCGTCCTGGCTCCAGGAGGTGTCCGAGTCCGAGTTGTCGAGGCTGAGGTAGAGGTGATCGTTGGTTCCGTCCGTGACGACCATCGCCAGATGGATCCCTGCCCCCGCCGCGCCGACTGCCTCGGCGGTCGCGAAGGTGGTGCACGCCGCTGCGGCGTTGCCGGGGAAGTCCATGGCGATCCGCGTGCTGCTGAGGTCGTTGCGTGCCCAACCGCTGCGCGTCCCAGGGGACTCCTGTGTGAGGTAGAAGGTCGAGTCGGTGCCGAGCGAGAAGAGCAGCGACGCGCCGGACTGGGTCTGGAGCGCTTGGAAGGAGGCGTCAGGCGCCAGGATCTCTGCCTGGACGTACCCTTGGAGCAGCTCGGTCGAGACGGTGAGAGAGGGAGTGTTCACGGTGCTTCTCCTCGGTGGCGCTCAGTCGGTGGCGGTGTAGCTGATCTCGGACGTGAGGTCGCCGGCCTTGGAGAACGCCACCTGGGTGAAGGTGAAGGTCTTCCCTCCGGGGAAGACGAAGTCCTGGAGGACCGAGACCGGGACGTCGGTCAGCGCCGTCGGAACCACGTTGCGGGCCCAGTCCTTGATCGAGTCGATGATCGAGTTGAGGTCGGTCCAGAAGTTGAGGAACGAGTTCGTCGACGGGTTCTTCGAGTTGTCGGTACGCGTGGAGGTCATCGTCACTGCAAGCGCGCCGGCCTGGGTCGCCGCGAGGGTGTAGGTGTCGACGACCGTGATGTCGACGACATTGCCCGACCCGTACGTCGCCAGGGACCGGATCTTGAGGTAGATGACGAGGTGCTGGGTGACCGTCATGATGTTGCCGGCGTAGGTCACAGCGAGCGAGAAGCTCGACGTCATCCACTCCTCGCCGAACGTGTTGCCGCTCTCGTCGTGGGCGTCAGCCGTCCACGTGAAGCTGATGAGCGTGGACTCATCATTGGGATAGGTCACGGTGGGGGCCTGGTCGGGGGTCAGGCCAGTGGTCCACGACACTCCCGCTACCTTGTAGTCGTCGACCTCGACCACGGGCTGGTAGCAGTTCGAGCTCGTGTACGAGTACAGCTGGGCCTCGAGGTAGCGCGCGAACGCCCCACGATTGATCGCCATGACGCCGTCAGCCTGCTGCTCCGGCAAAGGGTCGATCCAGTTCCAGGAGAAGGCAACTGCGGGGGGCAGCGTGTCACCACCAGCTGAGCAGAGGTAGTTGAGCGTTGCCAGACCAGCCTGCTGCGGCGTCGGGGACGGGATCGGGCTGCTGTCGTCGTTGAGCAACGGGCACACCTCGAGCTCGAGACCGGTCGGGACGAGCGTGGCCGGCGGAGCGCTCGGCTGGGTGATGACGCAACCGAGGAGTGGCTGGCCTTGCGCCTTCAGCTGCGCGAAGTAGGAGCCGAGGAACGTCTCGTTGAGGACGGTGTAGAGATCCGTGCCTGGCTCGACGCCGCTGATGACCGGTGTCGTCTCGAGTGCCGCGTTGTCGAGGTCGAACAGGAGCTGCTGGACGCTGAACGGGTCACCTCCGAGGGCCATGACCTGCGACCGGACCGCGGCCGGCAGCCCGGAGAACTCGGACTGCGACACCTCGGTCATCAGGAGGTCGACCTTGGAGGTGAAGACCCACGGGGCGTCGGACGGCTGGGAGACGTTCATCCACGTGGGCTGCGCAGAGTAGCCGCCGCCGGGCATGAGCTGGACCACGTCGAACTCCGAGCACAGCAGGTTGAACGCGACACTGCCCGTGTCGGCGCCGAGCGTGACCACGTTCGGCACGTCGGCCTTGGGCTCAGCCGGCGGGATGCCGAGCTGTGCGCGGAAGCCCATCATGAAGCGCGCTGCGAGGAGGTTCTTGAGATCCTGGTTCGTTGCCGGGTCGGCATCGGGAGGCACGATGAAAGGGTCGGACCCTTGGGCTTCGGCGACGAGGTCCGCGTGAGCGATGGCCTGCGGCTTCCCGGTCGCGTCCGCCACATAGCACATCGTGACGACCGGCTCCGTGAGCCCCGAGAGGAACTCCTTCATCGAGGCGTTGATGCTCTCCTGGGTCGTCGCGACGACGAAGTCATATCCGAAGCGCGGGTCGGACAGGCACGACTGGGTGGCGCTCATGTGAGGCGCCCGAAAGACGGGTGCACGAGTGCGGTTGACGCAAGACGGCATGAAGTATCCATGGTGCGACTGCCCTTTGGGAGATCCGGAGTGGAGGGCTGGCATAAGCCCAGAAGATAGGACGCGGAGTCGAGCATCCTTCTTACACAAGAAGATCGAGAGCACTTACGAGGCGGCCTTGGGTTGCGGCTCGTCCAGTTCCACAGTAAGGATGGCCCCCGCGGATGCAGCAGGAATGCCTGGATTCTTTGCCAAGGCCATACTTTTCCGATGTCAGGAGATATGCACTATGCACCGTTTTCTCTGGCGCGACCGGGCCGGCCCAGCAGCGTGGGCGACTGACCGCCCTCTGCGCCCGTCGTCGACCTTCGCGGCCGTCGAAGCCTCCTCGATCCCGCCACTTCGATCAGTCAGTCGGCCTCGGCGGCAGGGATCAGCAGCGTGAACGTCGCCCCGCCGCCGGGCGTCTCCGTCACCTCGAGGCGGCCACCGTGAGACCGGACGATCTGGGTCACGAGCGCCAATCCCAGCCCGACGCGCCGGCCACCTNCGCGGGAGAAGCGGCGCGTCAGCCCCTCGACGTCCGCGACGTCCACGCCGTCGCCGTGGTCGACCACGTCGACGCGGACCTGCCCGGCCTCAAGACCAGACCGCACCTCGACACGGGTCCCCTTCTCCGAGTGGGCGATCGCGTTGTCGACGAGCGCCAGCACCGAGCGTCGGAGGCTCGGGCGCACACCGTTGACGACACACATCTCGGCCCCGCACGCCCCCTCGTCGACGAGCGTCACCCCGTGGTCCGCGGCATACGGCATGAGCGACGTGACGACCTCCGAGGCGAGCGAGCCCACGTCGACCCGGTCGGCGACTTCGTCGACGTGCTCGAGCTGCGCCGAGAGCAGCAGGTCGGACACGACGTCGGCCATGGCCTGGGTGTCGTGGACGAGCTGGTCGACCTCGGCCAGCCGACGCGCGGCCGCCGGGTCACCTCCCGACGCCTCGGCAGCGGCCACGTCGAGCGCGACGTGGCGGCGCAGCATCTGGGTACGGGTGCTGATGACGGCGAGCGGGGTGCGCAGCTCGTGCGAGGCGTCGGCGACGAACTGCCGCTGCAGCTCCATCGCCTCACCGAGCGGACGCACGGCGCGCCGCCCGGCAAGCAGGCCCGTCAGGGCGGCGAGCAGCACCCCGACGACGCCGGCGGCCGCCGTCGACATGAGCAGCCGCTGCTCCTCGCCGGTGTGCAGGCGGATGTCGTAGACGGCGACATAGCTGCCGTCGTCGCGGCGGTCGACCCACGCCGGCCAGGTCCGCCCCTGCGCCGTGACGCTCGTCTGACCGGACACGTCGGGGCCGATCCCCGCCACCGCCGCGGCGAGGTCCGGCGGCATCGACCGGGTCGCCTCCTGACCCGACTCGGTCCGCCTCACCAGCCACGTGCCGGGCGGTGCGTCGACGACGTCGTCGGCCGTGCGGGCGGTCGTCTCGGTGCGCCCGCGGATCTCAGCGAGCTGCTGCCGGTCGAAGAGCACAGCCGTCCCGAGGATCGCGATCAGCACGACGAGCGCCGTCGTCGCGCCGACCCGCAGCGCCACCGACCGCGACGCGCGGCGCAGCGGATCATCCACGGCCACAGACTTTTTCGAGCGCAACCCCATCAGGACGCACCGAGCCGGTAGCCGACACCGTGCACGGTCTCGATGACGGACTTCCCGAGCTTGCGGCGCAGGTAGTAGACGTAGGTGTCGACGGCGCCGAGGGTGTCGGCGTTGTCGAAGGCCGAGACGAGCAGCTCGTCCCGGGTGAAGACCCGCGTGGGCCGGCGCGCCAGCGTCTCGAGCAGGCGGGCCTCGCGACCGGACAGCATCACCTCGCCGTCACCGCCGACGAGGCGCTGCTCGCCGACGACGAGTCGCCGATCCCCGACCACCAGCTCCCCCGTGGCGCCACCCACCGGGCGCAGCAGGGCCCGCAGCCGCGCGAGCACCTCGTCGACGTCGAACGGCTTGACCACGTAGTCCTGCGCACCGGCATCGAGCCCCTCGACGCGGTCGGCGACCGTGCCGCGCGCGGTCAACAACAGGACCGGCGCGGTCAGCCCGCGCGAGCGCAGCCGCGTCACGAGGTCGACGCCTTCGATGCCTGGCAGCCCGCGGTCGACGACGAGCACGTCCCAGTCGTCGACGAGACCACGATGGAGACCCGCCTGTCCGTCGCGAACGGCCGTGACGGCATACCCCTCCTCGTCGAGCAGCTCGGCGAGCATCTGCGCGAGGTCCGGGTCGTCCTCGACGAGGAGCAGGCGCGGACGGAGCGGGGACGCGGTCATGGCCCGAGCCTCCCTCCCCCGTCTCATAACTTTCTGAGATCGACTGACCACCATCGTTCTCGTGAGCACCACCATCGCACCACACCGCGGGACCCCGAGCCGGGTCCGTCGCGCCCTGCGTGCCGGCGCAGACTTCCGCCGCTGGCAGGCCCGCACGGGCGACCTCCTCGAGACGCTCGCCATCGCGAGCCTGCTCGCCGTCGTGGCGCAGTTCCTCCTCGGCGGAGGCAGCCACGACCTCACGGCCGGCAGCTCGAGCACCATGCTCATCGCCGTGGGGCGCCTCACCGGCCTCGTCGCCATGGACCTGCTGCTCATCCAGCTGCTCCTCGCGGCCCGCGTGCCGTGGATCGACCGCGTCTACGGGATGGACCGGGCCCTCAAGGCGCACCGCATCCTCGGCCGCGTCACGGTCCCGCTCGTGCTCGTCCACGTCGGCGCCATCGTCGTCGGCTACGCGGCGCGCGGCGACCTGCACGGTCCCTTCGCACCGGTCGTCGAGTCGTTCCGCCTCCTCACCGGGGGCAGCGACCTGCTCTTCGCCTTCATCGCCACGGCCCTGCTCGTCGTCATCGCCGTGACCTCGGTCAGCATCGCCCGCCGGCGCCTGTCCTACGAGTGGTGGCACCTCGTGCACCTGACGTCGTACGCCGCCGTCGTCCTCGCCGTGCCGCACGAGCTCTCGATCGGCTCGGACTTCACCGCCTCGCAGTGGGTGCGCACCTACTGGTGGACGCTCTTCGTGCTCGTCGCGGCCAGCGTCGTGTGGTGGCGCCTGCTCGTCCCCGTCGCCCGCAGCCTGCGACACGACCTGCGCGTCACCGACGTCGTCGAGGAGGCCCCCGGCGTCTGGTCGGTGTGGATGAAGGGCCGTCGCCTCGACCGTCTCCCGGTGCGCGCCGGGCAGTACCTCAACTGGCGCTTCGTCAGCCCGCGCCTGCTCGCGACCGCCCACCCGTGGTCGATCTCGAGCGCGCCCGACGGCCGTCGCCTGCGCATCACGGTGCGCGAGCTCGGCGACCACTCGAGCCGCCTGGCCCACCTGCGGCCCGGCACCCGCGTCCTCTTCGAGGGGCCCTACGGCGCCTTCACCGCCCGCCAGCGCGTCCGCCGCCGCGTCCTGCTCCTCGCCGCCGGCATCGGTGTCACGCCGATCCGCTCGATCCTCGAGGAGCTCGTGCGCCACGGCCACGCCGGCCCCGGCGACGTCACCGTCGTCTACCGCGCCAACGACGAGTCGCAGCTCGCGCTCCGTCACGAGCTCGAGCACCTGACGGCCGTCGGCGGACACCAGCTGCTCCTCCTGGTCGGCCCGCCGGTGGGCGGCTCGTGGCTGCCGCCCGACCACTCCGGCGGGCAGCCCGTCCCCGACGCCGAGCGGCTCGCCGAGCTCGTCCCCGAGCTGCGCCGCCACGAGGCCTACCTCTGCGGACCCGGGGGCTGGATGAACCTCGTCCACCGCAGCCTCCTCGAGGGCGGCATCCCCAAGGCCCACATCCACGACGAAAGGTTCTCCTGGTGAGGAAGGCAACGACCGCCCTCGTCGGCCTGGCCGGCATCGTCACCCTCAGCGCGTCCTGGGCCACCGGCCTGGCGCCGAAGCACTCCGCCGTCACGGGCGTCCACATCCTGTCGTCCGCCAAGGCCGGCACCCCGGTCGCCGCCGCGCCGCCGAAGCCGTCCGGCAGCTCGAAGACCTCCCGCGCCGCCAAGACGTCCAGCGGTTCCGGGACGTCCACTGCGGCCAAGAAGGCTCCCGCGGCCCCGCGCTCGGGCACCGTCGACGGCGCCGTCGTCGGGACGCAGTACGGCTCCGTCCAGGTGCGCGTCAGCTTCACGGGCTCGAAGATCACCAACGTCCACGCCCTCCAGCTGACCGACAGCTCCCGCACGTCCGTGTCGATCAGCGCCGGCGCAGCCCCGACCCTTCGCCAGGAGGCGCTCGCCGCCCAGTCATCGCAGATCGACGTCGTCAGCGGCGCCACCTACACGAGCGAGGCCTACCAGCAGAGCCTCCAGTCGGCGATCGACGCCGCACACCTCGGCTGACAACCCCCACCAGCCGCACCCGACCGGGTGCCCGCGACGCGGCCCGCCGATCTTCCCCTGTGGTCGGCGGGCCGCCACCTTCGCGCTCGCGTCAGCACACGGCATACGCCCCCCGACCGATGGCGTATGCCGTATGCCTCGGTACGCGTGTGACGCGTGGTTCGCGGGCCGGTGCACATGTGTGCAGAAGTCGGGTCGTTCGAGACATCCGGGGCCCGCGCTCTGCCATGACAACATCAACGGCCTCGCCGTCGGCGACGTGACGGGCGACGGCAAGACCGATGTGGTGCTGGCCGACTACGGTGCCGGCCTCGTCCTGCTCCGGCATTCGGACGGTGTCACCTCGGGCACGGCGCAGCTGTGGGTGAAGAGCACGACGCCCAGCGACTTCGGGTCGGGGATGACGCAGACGTACACACCGACCGTGACGTTCGCGCGCGATGTCGTCCCGTCGAGCGTCACGACCTCTACGGTCCGGATCCTCAACGGCCGCACCGGATCCGCGGTCCCCGCGACCGTGACCTACGACGCCGTGATGCGGACCGCGACGGTCAAGCCGACGACGCCGCTCTACGACAACGCGCCCTACCGGCTGACGGTCGCCGGCGTGAAGGACACGTCGAGCGCGACGATGACGACGGCATACTCCTCGACGTTCCGCACCGTCGACGTGGCGCCCAAGGGCGTCGGGGCGTTCAAGGCGGCGGGCGCCCTGCGCGCCGCGACGCTGACGTGGACCGCCCCGGCCATCAACGACCTGGACCGCTACGTCATCCGGATGGCGACGGGATCCACGCCGCCGTCCAGCCCGACGACCGGAACCGCCGTCTACTCGGGCACGGCTCTGAGCGCGAACGTCAACCTCACCCAGGGCACGACGTACAGCTTCCGGATCTGGGTCAAGGACCGGTCGGGCCGCTACAGCGCTGCCTCGTCGGCGCGGCTCGTCGGCACGGCCGAGACCATCGGCTCCACCGTCACGTCGCTGACCAAGGGCCGCTCGGTCACCGTGAGCAGCAAGCTGACCCGCCGCGACACCGGCGGCGCCATCGCCGGCGTCCCGGTGCAGCTCTACTGGCGCAGGGTCGGATGGACGGCGTGGAACCTCACGGCGACGCGTACGTCGAGCTCCACGGGCATGGTGTCCTACGCGCACGCGCCCACGGCGTCGGTCGACTACATGTGGGTCTACCGGGGGTCGGGCACCTACGTCGGCTCGGGCAGCGCCCTACGGAGGGTCACCGTGCGCTGACCGCGCCTGCCCGGGTATGCCGTGAGGCCCCGTTCCGGACGGAACGGGGCCTCACGGCATACGGGCGAAAAGGCTTGCCCTCAGGATGGATCCGCCTTCACCGCCAGCACGGGGCAGTCCGCGTCGAGGAGGATCCGCTGGGCCTGGCTGCCCATGATGAGCTTGCCCACCGGTGTGCGCCGGCGCAGGCCCACGACGATCAGCTCGGCGTTGGTCTGCTGGGCGACCTCGAGGATCTGGTCGGCCGGGTCCTTCGCCTCGACCTGCTGCAGCACCTCGTGCTCGACCCCGGACTCACCGAGCTGGTCCCGCACCGACTGCCAGTCCTCGGCCGAGGAGTGGCGCCGGTCCACGAGCGCGTCCCCGCGGCTCGCGTTGACCACGACGAGCCGGGAGCCGCGGAGGCGAGCTTCGGCGATGGCCGTGGTGAGGGCGGCGTGCCCGGCCGGTGACGGGATGTACCCGACGACGATCGGCATGGTCACACTCCTTCCGCGTTGGCGTGGGCGTGCGCCCCGGCCAGGGCGTCGTGGCCGGCATCGGGGCCGGAACCGGTCCCCTTGCCGCCACGGCGGTTGCGCACCAGGCGCGCGATCGGCGGCCCGACGAGCAGCAGCGCGATGATGACGTAGACGATCTGCGAGAACGCCGTGTTGTAGAGCCCACTGAGCTCACCGTCGCTGATCTGCAGCGCGCGACGCATCTGCTCCTCGGCGACCGGCCCGAGAATGATGCCGATGATCGCCGGCACGATGGGCAGGCCGTAGCGGCGCATGAAGAAGCCGAGCACACCGATGATGAGCAGGAGCCAGAGGTCGAACGTCGAGTTGTTCGCGGCGTACGCGCCGATGCTGGCGAAGAAGAGGATGCCGGCGTAGAGGTACGGACGCGGGATGCGCAGCAGCCGGGCCCAGACGGTCGCGAGGGGCAGGTTGAGGCCGAGCAGGATGGCGTTGCCGATGAAGAGGCTCGCGATGAGGCCCCACACGAGCTCCGGCTGTGTGTCGAGCAGACGGGGACCCGGCTGGATGCCGTAGCCCTGGAAGGCGCCGAGCATGACGGCCGCCGTGGCCGTCGTCGGGATGCCGAGGGTGAGCAGCGGCACGAGCCCACCGGCGGCCGACGCGTTGTTCGTCGCCTCCGGACCGGCAACACCCTCGATGGCGCCCTTGCCGAAGTCCTCCGGGTTCTTGGCCAGCTTCTTCTCCGTCGCGTACGACAGGAAGGTCGGGATCTCGGCGCCGCCGGCCGGGATGGCACCGAACGGAAAGCCGATGGCCGTGCCACGCAGCCACGGCTTCCACGAGCGACGCCAGTCGTCACGCGTCATCCGGGCACCGTCGACGTGGACGATGTCGAGCGACGACCGCCGCAGGTGGGCGGCCACCCAGAGGGCCTCACCCACGGCGAACAGGCCGACCGCCACGACGACGACGTCGATCCCGTCGGCGAGCTCGGGGATGCCGAGCGTCAGTCGCTGCTGGCCCGAGGTCGGGTCGATGCCGATGGTGCCGATGAGCAGGCCGATGCCGAGGGAGGCGAACCCACGGATCTTCGACGAGCCGAGCACCGTCGTCACGGCGACGAACGCGAGCACCATGACGGCGAAGTAGTCGGGGGCGCCCATCTGCACGGCGAGATCGACGATGACGGGGGCGAGCAGCGCCAGGCCGAGCGTGCCGATCGTGCCGGCGATGAAGGAGCCTATGGCCGCCGTCGCGAGCGCCGCTGCCCCACGGCCCTTCTTGGCCATGAGGTTGCCCTCGATGGCGGTGATCACCGACGCGCTCTCACCTGGCGTGTTCAGCAGGATCGACGTCGTCGACCCGCCGTACATGCCGCCGTAGTAGATGCCGGCGAACATGATGAACGCTTGGGTCGGCTCGAGGGTGTAGGTCAGGGGCAGGAGCAGTGCGATCGTCATGGCCGGACCGATGCCCGGGAGCACGCCGATCGCGGTGCCGAGGAGCACGCCGAGGAACGCGTACAGCAGGTTGATCGGAGTCAGCGCGGTGGCGAACCCCTCGATGAGCGAGTTGATTCCGTCCATCAGAGGATTCCCTTCAGGAGCCCGGCGGGCAGCTTGATGCCGAGGCCGGCGTAGAAGAGGTACCAGGTGCCGACCGACATGATGACGGAGATGATGACGTTGCGGATGTAGCTGCGGCTGCCGAGCGCGTACGTCGTGCCGAAGAAGAGGATGGCCCCCGAGAGGGGCCACCCGACGCGCTCGATGAGCAGCGCATTCGCGGCGAAGGCGCCGGCGAGCAGGCCGATGGTGCGCCAGTCGCTGCCGTGCGAGAGGTCGACGTCCTCGCCGCCCTCCTGCTCGCCACGACCGCCACGGGCGACGTCGATGACGAGCAGGATCGCCATCGCCACGAGCAGCAGACCGACGGCGATCGGGACGGTCTTGGGCCCGATGGGGCCGCGGGCCGTCGAGGCGTCGGCGAGACCCACGGCGTCGACGATCGCCCAGATGCCCAGGGCGAGGAGCAGCACGGCAACGCCGTACTCCGAGTAGTCCTTCTTCGCGGAGGCGTCACGGGTCGAGTCCGGAAGGCGGTCAGATCCGCCCGGCCCGGCCGGCCCGGCTACGCCGCCGGTGGCCCGGTCCGGCGGCACCTCAGGCGCCGCCGGACCCGTCGAACCGTTCGCGGGAGTCATGACGTCAGGCCGAGTTCCTTGAGGACGCCCGCGACGCTCTCGTTCTGGGCCGCCAGGAACGTCTTGAACTCTTCACCGGTCTGGAACGAGTCGGTCCAGCCCTGGTCGGCGAGCGTCTTCTTCCACTGCTCGGACCCGTGCATCTTGGTCACGAGGTCGATGTACTGCGCGGTCTTCTCGGCGGAGAGTCCGGGAGGGCCGACGATGCCACGCCAGTTCGAGAACTCCATGTCGACGCCGAGGTCCTTGAGGGTCGGCGCGTCGACACCCGCGACCGGCTTCGCGCTCGTCACGGCGAGGATCTTGACGTCACCGTTCTTGGCCTGCTCGGCCACCTCGCTGACGCCGGTCGCGGCGAAGGCGACCTTCTTGCCGAGGATGCCGGTCAGCAGATCGCCACCGCCGTCGTAGGCGACGTAGTTGACGTCCTTGGGGGTGATACCGACGGCCTTGGCGAGCAGCATCGGGGTGAGGTGGTCGGGCCCACCGGCGTTGGAGGCGCCGCCGACGGGCACCTTGCCCGGGTCGGCCTTCCACGCAGCGACGAGCTGGTCGAGCGTCGTGTAGGGCGAGCCGGCCGGGACGACGATGGCCTCGGACTCCTCGATGAGCTTCGCGATCGGCACGGTCTCGTTGAGCGTGGCCTTGGACTTGTTCGTGTAGACGGCCCCGACGACGCCGAGCCCCATCTGCATGAGGATGTCGTCCTGCCCCTTCTCGTTGACGAGGCGCTGGAGGCCGACGGTGCCACCGGCGCCGGCGGAGTTGAACACCTCGATGGTGCTCGCGAGGCCGGCGTCCTGCATGGCCTTCGCCGCCGCGCGGGCCGTCGTGTCGTAGCCGCTGCCGGGCGAGTTGGGGACGAGGATGCGCAGACCCTTGACGGGACCGGCGGCCGCGCCCGTGCTCCCACCAGAGGTGCCCTCGTCGGCGCTCACGCCGCAGGCGGACAGGGCGAGACCGGCGGCCAGGAGGGCCGAGCCGACCTTGAGCTGGGTGCTGAATCGCACAGGAGACTCCTTTGTCTGACAGGTCGGGACACACAGGTCCCGGGGGTATGCCCGCAAGCCTCGCGACGGCATACGGCCCTGTCACCGTTAGGAGCGCAAACTCCATTTTGTTCATTCTGCTCAGGCGCTCGTTGGACTCGTGGACGGGGGTCGCCACAATGGCCTCATGAGCGCGGCGTGGCGGTCCCGGCTGCGGCTGCCCAGGTGGACCCTGGCCGGCCGGATGCTCGCCATGCAGCTCGCGATCATGTGCGTCGTGCTCGTCGGTGTCGCCCTCGTCTCGCTCGCCCAGTCCGATGCCCGCGCGCGCGACACGGAGGGCCGACGCGCCCTGGCGATCGCCGAGAACCTCGCGGCCACGGCGGGCGTGCACAGTGCGCTCGCGCCGTCGACCACCGAGACCGAGCGGTTCGTGCGGCAGGCCCAGGGCATCGCGGAGTCGGGGCGCTCGTTCTCCGGCTCGACGAAGGTCATGGTCGTCAAGGGCGACCGGCGCGTCGTCGTCTCGACCGACCCGCTGCCGACGAACCGCATCGTCCGCCTCCAGGCACAGCCCGACTACTTCGGCCGGGCGTGGACGGGCGTCGAGGACGAGACCGGCGACGCGATGGCGACGGCGCCCGTCATCAACGAGAAGACGCTCGCCACGGACGGCGCCGTCGTCGTGACCCGCGCCTACCCGACCGTGACCGAGAACCTGTCCGCCGTGATGCCCAACCTGCTCACCTACCTCGGCATCGCGACCGCCCTCGGCGTCATCGGCTCGCTCCTGCTGTCGCGGCGGGTCAAGCGCCAGACGCTCGGCCTCGAGCCGCGCGAGATCACCGGCCTCGTCGAGCAGCGCGAGGCCATCCTGCACGGCATCAAGGAGGGCATGCTCGCCGTCGGGCTCGACCGCCGGGTGTCGATGGTCAACGACGAGGCGGCGCACCTCCTCGGGATCCCGCTCGCGTCCACGGGACGGCACATCTCCGAGATCGACGCGAGCGGCCGGCTCGCGGAGGTCTTCGACGATCCGGACTCCGCCACCGACCGCGTCATCCCTTACCGCGGAAGGGTGCTCACCCTGAACCGCATGCCGGTGCTCAGCCGCGGGCGGCACATCGGCTGGGTGGTGACGCTGCGTGACCGCACCGAGATGCTTGAGCTGCAGCGCGAGCTCGACGTCACGCGCGACACCACCGACACGCTCCGCGCGCAGGCCCACGAGTTCAGCAACCGGATGCACGTGGTGAGCGGGCTCATCGAGCTCGGGGAGTACGACGACGCCCTGCGCTACGTGCGGCACCTCAACGCCAGCCAGACCAGGCTCACCGGCGGCATCGCCGCCCACGTGGCCGACCCGGCGGTCACCGCCCTGCTCATCGCGAAGTCGAGCCAGGCCGACGAGCGCGACGTCGAGCTGGTCCTCGCCGACACGACGAGGGTCGACCGCCTCGACGAGCAGCTCGCCACCGACGTCAACACCGTGCTCGGCAACCTCATCGACAACGCCCTCGACGCCTCCGCCGACACCCCGGACCCGATCGTCACCGTCGAGATCGTCCAGTCCGACGCCGAGCTGCGGATCACCGTGCGCGACCAGGGTCCCGGGATCGCCAGCGACCTCGGCAACCGCGTCTTCCGCACCGGCGTCAGCACCAAGGACGCCGGCCCGGGCGGCCGTCGCGGCATCGGCCTGGCCCTCGTGCGGGTCATCTGCCGCAAGCGCGGCGGCGACGTCACGGTCACCGACGACGACGGAGCAGTCTTCGTCGCGACCCTGCCCCTCGACCGCACGGCGGTGAGCCCGTGATCCGGGTGCTCGTCGTCGACGACGACTTCATGGTGGCCAAGGTGCACTCGAGCGTCGTGGCGCGCCAGCCCGGCTACCAGGTCGTCGGCGTCGTGCACTCGGCGGCGGCCGCGCTCGAGGCGGTGCGCACCCTGCACCCCGACCTCGTCCTCCTCGACGTCTACCTGCCCGACATGAGCGGACTCGACGTGCTGCGCCGCCTCCGCGAGCGCGCGCCGGGGCAGGTCGACGTCATCGTCATCAGCGCCGCCCGGGACATCGAGTCGATCCGGCGCGCCCTGCACGGCGGGGTCTTCCACTACCTCGTCAAGCCCTTCGAGATCGACTCGCTGCGTCAGCGGCTCGTCGAGTTCAGCGACCACCGCGCCGAGCTGCGCGACCTCGACGAGGCCGCCGAGATGCGCCAGGACGACGTCGACCGGGCCTTCCGGGCGCAGTCCGGCCAGGCGCGCCGACTCCCGAAGAGCATCAGCCCGGAGACGGTCGAGGTCGTCGAGACGGCGTTGCGGGGCGTCGACGGGGATGCGGACGGCATGTCCGCGATGGAGTGCGCCGACGCGACCGGGTTGTCGCGCAGCAGCACCCGGCGTTACCTCGACCACCTCGTCGAGACCGGGGCGGCGGAGCTGCTTCCCCCGCGCTACGGCGCGGCCGGTCGCCCCGAGCGTCGCTACCGCGTCCGCAGCCGCTGACCAGCGTCACCCACCCCGCGAGCTCTGGCCTTTCGCCGGTCAGCGGGCGTCGAGGCGAGTGCCGATCGCGTCGAGGGCCACGTCGCGGGCGGCGAGCACGTGCGACTCGGCGCGGCGGCGCGCCTCGTCCGGGTCACGTTCCGTGAGCGCGGCGACGATCTCCCGATGCTCCTGCAGTGCAGCGGTGCGTCGCGCCTGGCTCTCGTTGGTGAACGGCCGGTAGCGCGACATGTGGCCGTCGACCTGCGCGTGCAGCCTGCTCGCCCAACCGTGCCCGGCGATGTCCGCGATGCGCAGGTGCAGGTCGTGGCCGGCGCGCATGGCGTCGTCGGCGTTGCCGACGAGGCGCTCGTTGCGGTCGAGCAGCCGTCGCAGCGCCGCGGCGTCGTCGTCGGTGAGCCGCCGCGCGGCCTCCCCCGTCATGAGCCCCTCGAGCGCGGCGCGCACACCGTAGAGCTCCTCGATGTCGCTCGCGGTGAGCGGGCGCACGACCATCCCGCCCGTCGGCAGCTGGTCGACGAGGTCCTCGGCGAGGAGCAGGCGCAGCGCCTCACGCAGCGGCGTGCGGCTGACCTGCAGCGCCGTCGCGAGCTCGGGCTCGTAGAGCCGCTGGCCGGGCTCGAGCTCGAGACTGAGGATGCGGCGGCGCAGCTCGGCGTAGACCAGCTGTCCCCCCGAGGCGCGCCTCATCCGTTCCATGCCACGACCTGTCGTTGCACACATGTATACAAGTATGCTTCCATGCTCCCAGTCTTCCACGACCGGCCGCCACGAAGGAGCAGGCATGACCGAGCAACAGCCCCAGGCGGCCGAGCCGACCGTCGTCCTCTCGGCCGCGGACCTGGGCGCCTTCGTCACGGCGCTGCTCACGCGTCGGGGCGTCCCCGAGCCCGACGCGGCGCTGCTCGCCGACACGCTCGTCACCGCGGAGCTGTGGGGTCACGCCTCGCACGGGGTCCTCCGGCTGCCTTGGTATGCCGCCCGCTTGGACTCGGGCGCGATGGCCGCGGTCACGCTCGTGGAGCCGGTCTCCGACAACGGCGCCGTCGTCGTCCTCGACGGGCGCGACGGCATCGGGCAGGTGGTGGCCCAACGCGCCGTCGAGCTCGGCGTCGAACGGGCGCGGCAGCACGGCATCGCCGGCATCGCGGTGCGCAACTCCGGCCACTTCGGCACGGCCGCCTACTTCACTCGGGCCGCCGCCGAGGCGGGTTGCGTCGCCATCCTGGTCACGAACGCCAGCCCTGCCATGGCCCCGTGGGGCGGGCGTCGCAAGAGCATCGGCACCAACCCCTGGTCCATCGCCGCCCCCGCCGGACGGCACGGCGTCGTCGTCATGGACCTCGCCAACACCGCCGTCGCACGCGGCAAGGTCTACCTCGCGGCGGAGCGTGGCGAGCCGATCCCCGAGGGCTGGGCCGCGGCCGCCGACGGCACGCCCACCACCGACCCTGCGGCCGCCATCGCCGGCCTCATCCAGCCCATGGCCGGGGCGAAGGGCTACGTCATCTCCTTCATGATGGACGTCCTCGCGGGGGTCCTGACAGGCAGCGCCTTCGGCGACTCCGTGGTCGGCCCCTACGACCCGCAGCGACGCAGCGGGGCCGGTCATCTGCTCATCGTGATCGACCCCGCGGCCACCGGTGACCCGGCCGAGTTCGCCTCTCGCATGGAGCAGCTCGTCGACGAGACCCGGTCCGATGAGCTCGCGGCGTGGTCCGACGCGATCCTCGTCCCCGGCGAGCTCGAGGACCGCAACCGTGCCGCGAACGAACGCGACGGCATACGCCTGGCGCGCGCGACGTGGGACGCCCTCCTCACCCTCGCCGCCGAGAGCGGCGTCGAGCGCCCACCCACCACGACCGACCCAACCAACCAGCAGGACCAGCCCGAGGAGGCCCGCGCATGATCGCCCTCATCGTCTCGCTCCACGTCGTGCCCGAGCGCCTGGACGACTTCACCGCCGCCATCGCGACGAATGCCGAACGGACCTTCACCGACGAGCCAGGGTGCCTGTCATTCGACGTGACGCAGGACCTGGCCGACCCGCACCACTTCGTCTTCTACGAGCTGTACGCCGACGAGGCCGCCGTCGCGGCGCACCGGGCCGCACCGCACTTCGCGCAGTGGCGCGAGGCCGCCGACCGTTGCGTCGTGCCGGGTAGCCAGGTCAACACGGTGTCGACCATGCGGTTCCACCACCCGGAAGGAGCCCGGACATGAAGATCCTCGTGCTGCCGGGCGACGGCATCGGCCCGGAGATCACCACGGCGACCCTTCGCGTCCTCGAGGCCGCCGACGAGCGGTTCGGGCTCAGGCTCGACCTCATCGTCCGGGACGTCGGGCTGGCGTCGCTCGCGGCCGCCGGCACGACCCTCCCGGACGACGTGCTCGCGCTCGTCACCGAGGTCGACGGCACGGTGCTCGGGCCGGTCTCGCACTACGACTACCCACCGCGCGCCGAGGGTGGGGTGAACCCGTCAGCCGAGCTGCGCACCCGGTTCGCCCTCCACGCGAACATCCGGCCGTGCCGGTCCGTCGCCGACCTCAGCATGCTGCGCACGCCGATGGACCTCGTCATCGTGCGCGAGAACACGGAGGGCTTCTACTCCGACCGGAGCATGTATGCCGGCTCGGGAGAGTTCATGCCGGACGCCGACTCCGCGTTCTCCATCCGCAAGATCACCGCGCACGCGTCGGCCAGCGTCGCCCGCACGGCCTTCGAGATCGCCCGCACCCGTCGCCGGCACGTGACCGCCGTGCACAAGGCCAACGTCCTCAAGCTCTCCGACGGGCTCTTCCTCCGGGAGGTGCGGCGCGTCGCGGAGGACTACCCCGACGTCGCGCTGCGCGAGCTCATCGTCGACGCGGGAGCCGCCCGGCTCATCCGCGACCCGGGGTCGTTCGACGTCCTCGTCACGACGAACATGTTCGGGGACATCCTCAGCGACGAGGCCTCCGAGCTCTGCGGCAGCCTCGGCCTCGGGGGCGCGATCAATGCCGGCGACGACGTGTGCGTGGCCCAGGCGCAGCACGGGTCCGCTCCCGACATCGCCGGCCAGGGCGTCGCCAACCCCGTGTCGCTGATCCGCTCGGCGGCCATGCTCCTCGACTGGCACGGCCGGCGCTGCGGCCGCGACGACCTCGTCATCGCGGCCCGTGGCATCGACGGCGCCGTGGCCGAGGTGGTCGGCAACCCGGCCACCCGCACCGCCGACCTCGGCGGCACGCTCACGACCGACGAGCTGGCCGCCGCCGTCGCCGACGCACTGGACCACGGCCCCGGCCGCAGAACGACCACGACCACGACCCGAGAGGACAGCCATGCCTGACCAGCCGACCGCCCAGCGCCTGCTCATCCGCCCCGACTCCGTCGCACCGTTCGACCGGGGCAACGGCGTCCTCACCATCCCCTACGTCGGCAGGTGGAACTGCGAGACCAACCGCCTGACCACGGGCCAGACCCAGTTCGCCGAGGGAACCGGCCTGCCGCTGCACAGCCACAACGTCGAGGAGTCCGTGCTCGTCCTCGAGGGCGAGGCCGTCGCCGAGATCGGTGACGAGTCGTTCGACCTCGTCGCCGGCGAGGCCACCTGGGTGCCGGCCGGCATCCCGCACCGCTTCTCCAACCGGGGCGCGGGGACCATGCGCATCTACTGGGTCTACGGCGGACGCGACGTGACCCGCACCATGACCGCCACCGGCGAGACATTCGAGCACCTGTCCGAGAGCGACCGGGGCGGACTGAGCGCGCCATGACCGCCATGGGGAGCACCAGCACGACCACGAGCGTGGACACAGTCGACCCAACGACGGGCCTTGTGCTGCAGTCCTATCCGGCGATGAATGCGGCTGAGGTCGAGGACGCAGTCGCCGCGGGTGCCGCTGCCGCGTCCGTCTGGGGCTCGACACCCGTGGCCGCGCGCCTCGCGGCCGTGGCGCGTCTGGCCGAGGTCCTGCGCGAGCGGTCGGAGGACCTCGCCGCCCTCGTCACGCGGGAGATGGGCAAGCCCATCGCGGAGGCGCGCGGTGAGGTGGTCAAGTCGGCGGTCACGGCCGAGCACTACGCCGCCCACGGCTCCCGGATCCTCGCCGACCGGCCGGTCCCGATCGACGCTCCCGAGGGCGTCGAGGCGTGGGTCTCCCACGAGCCGATGGGGCTCGTGCTCGCCGTCATGCCGTGGAACTTTCCGGTCTGGCAGGTCATGCGTGCCGCGATCCCGACCGTGGCCGCCGGCAACGGTCTGCTCCTCAAGCACTCACCCAACGTGACCGGTTCCGCCCTGGCGATCGCCGAGCTCTTCACCGCCGCAGGGTTGCCCGAGCACCTCGTGACCGCCCTGGTCGTCGCCGAGCCGGACGTGCCGGCCACCGTCGAGGACCTCATCGCCGACGAGCGCGTCGCTGCCGTCACCTTCACCGGAAGCAACCGCGCAGGCGAGATGGTCGGGGCCGCGGCCGGGCGCGCGTCGAAACCCTCGGTGCTCGAGCTCGGCGGCTCGGACGCGTTCGTCGTGCTCGCGGACGCTGATGTGGAGGCGGCCGCGGCCGCGGCCGTTCGCGCCCGCTTCACCAACTCCGGCCAGAGCTGCGTGTGCGCCAAGCGGTTCGTCGTCGCGGCAGCAGTCGCCGACGAGTTCGTCCGGCTCTTCGTCGACGGCGTGCGCGCCCTCAGAGCGGGCGACCCGACCGACGCCTCGACGGAGGTGGGCCCGCTCGCCCGCGCCGACCTGCGTGACGCGCTGCAGCGCCAGGTGGACGAGTCCGTCGCCCTGGGTGCCACGGTCGCCATCGGTGGCCGAAGCGGTCGGGGCTCGGGATCAGGCGACGACACCGACACGGGTTGGTTCTACGAGCCGACCGTGCTCATCGGCACCGGCCCCGGCATGCCGGTCTTCGACGAGGAGACCTTCGGCCCGGTAGCTGCCGTCGCCGTCGCCTGCGACGACGACCACGCCGTCGCGCTCGCCGACCACACGGCATACGGCCTCGGGCTGAGCGTCTGGAGCCGGTCGACGGAGCGTGCGGTGGCGTTGGCCCGGCGGATCACGACCGGTGCGGCGTTCGTCAACGCCGTGGTCGCGTCCGACCCACGCGTGCCGTTCGGCGGCACGAAGCGCAGCGGCTACGGCCGCGAGCTCGCAGACGCCGGCCTGCTCGCCTTCACGAACCAGCGCACCTACTGGGTCGTATCGGGCCACTGACCTCCCGTGCGGGAGACGCCGACGTGTCGCGCCACCTCGACGAACCCAGCGCGCTGGTAGAGCCCGATCGCGGGACCGCCGTCCTCGGCGACGATGACGAGCCGCCCGACGGCCGGGTCCTCCAGCGCCCACTCGCCCGCGGCCCGCACGAGCGCGCCGGCGATGCCGCGCCGCCGGTGGCTCTCGAGGGTCACGACGTCCTGGTAGCGGGCAAGGTCACCGAGCCGGACGATGCCGAGGTTCGCGACCAGCTGGTCGCCCTCGAAGGCGCCGACCCAGCGCGCCCGACCGGACTCGACGAGCCCGCGCTGCGCGGCTGCACGACGACGCTCGAAGACGAGGCGGCCGTCGCGCCGGTCCTGCGGGGTGTCGCTCCCGCCGACCCGTGCCGACTGCTCCCAGTCGTCGCCGCTCGTGAGCGCGCGGAGCCGTATGCCGTCCGGTGCGACCGCGGCCGCCGGAACCGACGTCGTGGCGAGGTCGACGTCGACCTCGACGTCCCAGCCCTGCGCGGCCCAGGCACCGCTGTCGCCGTCCGGTTGCGCGAAGCCGATCGCGCGGTGACGGGCGTCCGGGAACTCCGCCTCGAACCGCGCGGTCCAGCGCTCGACCTCGTCGGAGCGTGGGGCCGTCGGCACGAGGATGAAGTTGCCCCACCAGAAGGTCGGGTTGGCCTCGGTGCGCACGACGAGATGGTCGCCGAGGTCGGTGACGGTCGACCCCTGGAGGCAGAGCAGGTCGAGGTCGGTCGTCAGCCCCGGTGAGTCGATGCGCATGCGCCGATGTCACCACCAGCCCTGGCGCCGCGCCCACCGCAGCAGCACGAGGCTGATGCCAAGCATGGCGGCCAGGACGATGACGAGCTGTGTCACGTGGGTCTCACTGTTGGCGATGAGGTTCATGCCGTACACCGACGCGATGGCGGTGATGGGCAGCGTGACCGCGGCGATCACGGCGAGGCGCTCCATGGCGACCGTCATCTTCGTCGTGACACGCGTCTGGTAGAGGTCGATGACGCCGACGAGGAACTGCACCTCCCCGTCCCCGAGGCTGCGCACGCGGTCGAACTGGTCGGCGAGGTCGGCAGCGCGGCGCCGGGCGTCCTCGGTGACGAAGCCCTCGAGCGACGTGATACGGGCCTGGATGTCGTGAGCCTGCGCGGCCATCGTCCGGGCCGTCATGAGTTCGTGCCGGACGAGGAAGAGCTGCTCGAGGAGCTCCTCGGGCCGGTGGAAGTCCGCCGCCAGGACCTGTGCCTCCATGGCCGGCAGGCGACTCGCCACCTCGCGCACCGCGGCGCTCTGGCGTCGGGCAATGGCGGAGCCGATGGCGTACGCGAGGTCGTGCGGTCCCGCCGGTCGCAGCCGGCCCGCGTCGATGCGGGCCCGGACGGCGCGGGTCTCCTCGGTGGCCTGCTCTGACGTGACGACCGGGTTGCGCGGCCCGTGGACGGTGACGAGGTAGCGGTCGCCGATGAGCTCGTCGAGCTCGAGGACGTGGACGTGCCCACCCGCCCCGGTGAGGGGTGCGTGGAGGATGACGAAGAGGTGCTGATCGTAGGCATGGACCGTCGGCACGAAGTTGCGCTCGGCGCAGTGCGCCCGAACCAGCGAGTGCGCGTGGAACACGTCAGCGAGCAGGGTGTCGGCCTCGGCGTCGTAGTCGGGCAGGTCGACCCACACGTAGCCGTCCGGGCGCGCGAGCAGCCCATCGAGCGCCTCGGCCGGGTGGTCGGCGATCCCGTCAGCGGTCACGAACGACACCTGCATGCACCCACTCTGGCACCGGTGCGCCATCGGATCGAGGTGATCCCGGCAGCGACATCGGGCTCGCCGGCACCTCGACGGCGCGACCCGGGCAGTCAGCCGGCGACGCAGGCGCCGGTATCGACAGAGGCCCCGGCCGACATGGCCTGGTCGAGCACCGGCTTGGCCTCGGCGAGGGTCAGGGCGTAGCCGGTCGAGTCGTCCTCGAGGGACTTGGCGAAGATGACCCCGACGACCCGGCCCTGGGTGTCGAGCAGAGGTCCTCCGGAGTTGCCCGGCTGGACGGTCGTGGCCAGCGAGTAGATCTCGCGGACGACGCGGTCGCCGCCGTAGATGTCGAGCCCGCGCGCCTGGAGCTGGGCGCGCACCCGCGCGGAGACGACGCGGTAGGGGCCGTCGAGCGGGAAGCCGGGGACCGCGGCCGAGTCGCCGCGCTTCAGCTCGCCGCCGAGCGGGAGCGCCGGCAGCTGGAGGCCGGGCACGCTGAGCACCGCGAGGTCGCGGCGTGCGTCGAAGACGACGACACGGGCGCGGAGCGTCTGGTCGCCGCCCTCCACCCGAACCTCGTCGGCGCCGGCGACGACGTGGGCGTTGGTGACGATGCGGCCCGGCGACAGCACCCAGCCGGTGCCCTCCTGGCCGCGCTGGCACGACTGGGACTGCGTCGTCACCTTGACGACCGACCGGCCGGCCTCGCGGATGGCCGGCGACTGGGCGACGGCCGGGTCGGGGTTCTGCACCGGCGTGATGGGCTCGGGCACCAGACCGCTGAACACCTGCGGGAAGCCCTGGCTCGACAGGAAGCCACGGAAGCCCGCGAAGACCTCACCGGTCTGCTCGGGGACGACCGAGTTGACGACCTGGAGCACCTTCGACTCGGCCATCGCCTTGGACAGCGCCGGGTTGCCGGCCGTGCGCAGCGCGCCACCGATGAACCAGATGATGAGGCTCGCGGCGAGCATCACGACGACGGCGCCCAGCGCCGAGTCGACCCGGCGCAGCGACGTCTGACCGACCTGGCGCCGGATCCGTGCGCCGAGGAGGCTGCCGAGGTACTGGCCGAGCCACCCGAAGGCCACGACGCCGACGATGAGCACGAGCACCCGGGTGCGGTCGTCGTCGGCGACCGCGTTCCAGCGGGCGAGCATCCCGGGCAGCTGCCACACGGCGAACATCGCGAAGACGAAGAAGCCGACGAGCGAGAAGACGCTCTGGATCAGCCCCTGCCGGTAGCCGGAGTACGCGTAGGCGAGCAGGAGCAGGACCAGGGCGATGTCGAGCGCGACGCTGCCGCTCATGCGCGCCTCCCCTGCAGGTAGCGCTCGGGGAGCTCCCGCTGCCGGTCGGCGTCCCAGGGCCGCGACAGGCCCCCGAGCTCGAGCACGCTGCTGATGAGCCCGGCCGTGAAGCCCCACAGCAGCAGGTGGTCGAGGTCGAAGCCCGGGCCGACGTAGCCGGACGGGTGGGTCACCGAGAAGCGGGTCGACGGGTCGACGAGGTGCGAGACCGGGACCGCCAGCACGTCGTGCACCTCGGCCGGGTCGCGGACCCCGATCGGCGAGGGCTGCGCCCACCAGCCGAGCACGGGCGCGACGACGAACTGGGCGGGCGCGAGGAAGAGGGAGGGCAGCTGGGCGACGACGTCGACGCCCGCGGGGTCGACGCCCGTCTCCTCCTCGGCCTCGCGCAGCGCCGTCGCGACGAGGTCGTCGTCGTCGGGGTCGCGCGAGCCGCCCGGGAAGGCGATCTGCGCCGGCTGGGTGCGCATCGTGTGCGAGCGCTCGATGAGCACGACGTGCTCGCCGTCGTCGTCGGCGCCCGCGGGTGGCGGTCCGAAGAGGATGAGCACCGCCGACTCGCGGCCGCCCTCCTCCGGGGGCAGGAAGCGCGAGAACCACTCGGGCGCGACGTCCTCGAGCCGCACCGCGAGCTCGTCCATCCACGCAGGGCGCGGGACGGCCCCCGCCCCGAGCGTCGGGGAGGGTTCGATGGAGCCCGAGCTGCCGGCATACGCGATCCGGCTGACCACGTGGGTCACTTCGGCGCCAGCTCGTACTTCAGGAGCTTCGCCGCCTTGTCGGGGTCGGTCTCGCCGGCCCCGTAGCTCGGGCACCAGCGCGCGACCGGGCACGCCCCGCAGGCCGGCTTCTTCGCGTGGCACGTGCGGCGGCCGTGGAAGATGACGACGTGGCTGAGCATCGTCCAGTCCTTGCGCATGAAGAGCCGGCCGATCTCGTGCTCGACCTTGACCGGGTCCTCCTCCTCGGTCCAGCCGAAGCGGCGCACGAGACGCCCGAAGTGGGTGTCGACGGTGATGCCGGGGATGTCGAAGGCGTTGCCGAGCACGACGTTGGCCGTCTTGCGCCCGACCCCGGGCAGCGTCACGAGGTCCTTGAGGCGCGGCGGCACCTCCCCGTCGAAGCGCTCGACGAGGGCGATGCCGAGCTTGATGAGCGAGTCGGTCTTGGCGCGGTAGAAGCCCGTCGGCTGGATGATCGTCTCGAGCTCGGTGCGGTCGGCGTTCGCATAGTCCGCGGCTGTCGGGTACTTCGCGAAGACGATCGGCGTCACCTTGTTGACCCCGACGTCGGTCGTCTGCGCGGAGAGGATCGTCGCGACGAGCAGCTCGAGCGGGGTGGTGAAGTCGAGCTCGCAGTGGGCGTAGGGGTAGCGCTCATGGAGGGAGCGGTACATCTTCCGGGCGCGCCGGGTCCGCGCCACGGGGGTCTCGTCGTCGATCACGAGGGCTCGGGGGGACACGGACGACACTGTATGCCGCCGCGCTGTCACCCGCTGTCCGGCTCCGTCGTGCGGTCGGTCGGGTGGGACTCGTCCAGGGTTTGGTGCGGTTGCGTCCCGGTCGCGTCCAAGGTTGCGCGCGAAGCGAACCCGAGGTGGGTACGTCCTGCCTGCACGGGAGGAGTCCGACATGTCAACGGATACGCGCACCGAAGCACCGAACCCGAACAAAGCCACGCTGGACGTCCCTGAGGAGCAGCACGGCCTCGAGACGACGCTCGACCTGCTCGCCGGGATGGACCTTGCCCAGGCCTCCGAGGCCGATGTCGTCCGGGCCCTCGAGCTGATGGTCACCCACGCCGAGTTCCCCTGCCTCGGGGCCAAGTCCGTCTTCCGGCGCGGCAGCGTCGCGCACGTGGTCCTCGACGACATGACCGACCCCGACGTCCCGGGCCGGCTGCTCGAGCGGCTCGAGGCGTTCGCTCGGTCCATCGAGGGCGAGAGCGGCTTCCACTCCTTCATCGCGACGTTCCGGGGACCGACGCCCACCGACGAGGCCGGCTTCGAGACCTCCCTCTTCGCCCTGCTCCAGCGCCTGCACGACGCCGACGACCAGAGCTGGGCCGACGGGGTGGGCTCCGACCCCAACGACCCGCACTTCGCCTTCAGCGCCGGCGGCACCGCGTACTTCATCGTCGGGCTCCACCCGGCCGCGTCGCGCGTGGCCCGCCGGGCGCCGCTGCCGACCCTCGTCTTCAACCCGCACGACCAGTTCGAGGAGCTGCGGGCCGAGGGCCGCTTCGACGGCATGCGCGCCACGATCCGTCGGCGCGACGAGGACCTCCAGGGCTTCGTCAACCCGATGGTGGCCGACCACGGCGACAGCACCGAGGCGCTCCAGTACTCCGGCCGGCGGCACACCGCGGGCTGGGAGCCGCCGCTCGAGGTGCACGAGACCCGCGAGACCGGCGAGACCCGCGAGACCCGCGAGACCAACAGCACCAGGAACAGCACGCATGACACAGGGAGCAAGGATGACGATCTCGCAGGACGCACGGCTCACGACCGACCGCCTCTTCGGCCCCGGCGGCCCGGTGCTCCAACCGGCCGGCGACTACCGTGACGGGATGGACCTGACCCGTCTCGCCCCCCAGACCGGCACCGCCTTCCTCCTGCGGGCCGGGCAGCGCCTCACGGTCATCGACCCGACGGGCGAGCAGGTGAGCGACTTCTTCGCCGTCATGGCCGACGACCGGGACGAGTGGCTGAGCTCCGGTCGCACCATCGACTACGCCAACTCGACGGCCGTGACGACGGGCCGGGTGCTCTACAGCAACAGGAGCCGGCCGATGGCGACCGTCGTGGAGGACACGTGCGGGCACCACGACCTGCTCCTCACGCCGTGCTCGCAGCAGACGTTCGACCTGCTCTACCCCGAGTTCGAGGGCGCCTACCACCCGAGCTGCTTCGAGAACCTCGCGACGAACATGGCGGACTTCGGCGTCGACCCCGACCGCATCTCGACGACGCTCAATATCTTCATGAACGTGTGGGCCGAGCGGGACGGCGAGCTGCACATCGACCCCCCGACCTCGACCGCCGGTGACCGGTTCGTGCTGCGCGCCGAGGCCGACCTCGTCGTCGGCCTCACCGCCTGCTCGGCCGAGAAGTCCAACAACGGCGTGTGCAAGCCCATCGACTACCGCATCGACGACTGAGACCCGCGTCCCGAAACCCCTGCGGTGACAGGGCAGCGGCGGAGGCGACGTGGCACACTGACCCCGTGGATCTCGACGTGGTGAGGCGTGCGCCCCTGTTCAAGGCTCTGGACGACGAGGCGGCCTCCGCGCTGCAGTCGGAGATGAGCCGGTCGCACATGGAGCGCGGCGACGAGCTCTTCCACGAGGGTGACCGGGGCGACACGCTCTACGTCATCGCCGAGGGCAAGATCAAGCTCGGCCGCACGAGCCCCGACGGCCGCGAGAACCTCGTCGCGATCCTCGGCCCCGGCGAGATGTTCGGCGAGCTCAGCCTCTTCGACCCGGGCCCACGCACGATGACGGCCACGGCCGTTGCCGAGACGCAGCTGCTCGGCCTCGGCAACGACTCGCTGACGGTGGTCCTCACGGGCCGCCCCGAGGTGTCCAAGGCCCTGCTCGCGGCGCTCGCCCAGCGCCTGCGCCGCACCAACGCCCACCTGGCCGACCTCGTCTTCACCGACGTCCCGGGTCGTGTCGCGAAGGCCCTGCTCGACCTGTCCGAGCGCTTCGGGCGCCCGGTCGAGGGCGGGATCATGGTCTCCCACGACCTCACCCAGGAGGAGCTCGCGCAGCTCGTCGGCGCGTCCCGCGAGACCGTCAACAAGGCCCTCGCCGACTTCGCAACGCGTGGCTGGCTGCGTCTCGAGGCGCGCGCGGTGCTCCTGCAGGACGTCGAGCGGCTCAAGCGCCGCGCTCGCTGAACACCGCGAGTTCGACTGGGCCGCAAGCCCACTCGCCTCCCCACCCGGTTGAGGTAAACGCGCCGGCACAACCTGTCGCCGAACACCTCAACCGCTGAGGGACCAGCCGTCCGGCCCGTTGAGCACGACGCGGTCGGCGTCGCCGGTGGCCAGGACGAGCGCCGCGTTGACGTCGTCGTTGCCCGCCACCCAGGCCTCGGCCTCGGCCGGCGCCTTGCCGAACCGGACGTGGCGCTCGAGGAGCCGCGACCGGCGCAGGTCGTCGTCACCCGACACGAGCCAGACCTCGGCGAGCTGGGCCCTGGCCCGCTCCCAACGCTCCTCGGGCAGCAGCAGGTAGTTGCCCTCGGTCACGACGAGACGCGCGCTGGGAGGCACGACCACGGCCGCCGCGACCGGCTGCTCGAGGGTCCGCTCGAAGCCCGGCGCATAGACCCACGTGTCGGGCTGCTCGACGAGACGGCGCAACAGGGCGGCATACCCGTCGGCGTCGAACGTGTCGGGCGCACCCTTGCGCGAGCGCAGACCCAGTCGGTCGAGCTGGGCGTCGGCGAGGTGGAAGCCGTCCATCGGCACCTGCGCGACCCAGCCGTCCCCCTCTCGGGAGGCGACCGCCTCGACGAGGGCCTCGGCCAGGGTCGACTTGCCCGCACCCGGCGCCCCGGCGATGCCGAGCACCACCCGGCGGCGGTCGCCCACGAGCGCCACCGCCGCAGCCGCCAGCTCGTCCATCCCTGCGTCGGTCCCCGCGTCCATGGCCGGAGTCTCGCACTCACGGGTGGGTGCGGAGGTACTCCAGCTGCGCCTGCACCGACAGCTCGGCCGCCGGCCAGACGCTCCGCGGCACGTCGGCGTAGACCTGCTCGACGACGGCGTATGCCGTCTGCGCACCTCGGGCGACCGCGTCACGCACCTGGTCCAGCCGTTCGGCACGGTGCTTCAGGTAGAAGGCCACGGTCGCGGCCGCGTCGGCGACGAACGGCCCGTGGCCAGGGAGCAGGCTCGTGACGTCGCCGGCCCGGGTCAGTGCCTCGATGCGGTCGAGCGAGGCGAGGTAGGACTCGAGGCTGCCGTCGGGCCAGGCGACGACGGTGGTGCCCCGCCCGAGGATCGTGTCGCCGGTGAGGAGGGTGTTGTCGGCCGGCAGCACGAAGGAGAACGAGTCGCTCGTGTGACCCGGCGTCTCGACGGCGAGGATCTCGAGGCCGCCGACGGCGATGGTCTCGCCGGCCCACAGGTCGTCGTGGCCGCGCCCGAACGCCCGGACCGGGGCGCCGGTCAGCTCGTGGAAGCGGTCGGCGCTCTCGGCGTGGTCGTCGTGGCCGTGGGTGAGCAGCGTGAGCGCGACCCGTCGACCGGAGTCGGCGACGCGGCGCAGGACGTGCTGGAGGTGGCCCTCGTCGAGCGGTCCCGGGTCGACGACGACGACCTCGCCGGACCCGGGCTCGGCGAGCAGCCACGTGTTGGTGCCGTCGAGGGTCATCGGCGACGGGTTGGGGCACAGCACGCACTCGGCGCGCTCGCTCGTGACGCCGCCGCGCCAGCCGGGGTCGGCCGCGGTCCCGATCACCGCGCCACCTCCCGAGGCCGACCCGACGGCGTCACCGGGCTCATCGCTCGACGATCTCCATGGCCGCCCCGTCAGGACCGTCGACGACCTCCGGCATGATGAGCGGGAGGGTGTCGCTGTGCACGACGACGTCTGCGGCACAAGGGGCGTCGCGGATCTCCTCCACGCACACGACCGTCGGGGGCAGCATGAGAGCCGACCCGGCGGCATACGCCCTCAGCAGCTCGGCCGGGACCACCCACGTGGCCTGGTCGGCCTCGGTGGTCTCGCCGTCGGCCACCTGGAAGGGCGGCATGAGCGCGGCGAAGAACCACGTGTCGTAGCGCCGCGGCTCGAAGACGGGCGTCAGCCAGTGCGCCTTGGCGACGATGAGGTCGGAGCGCAGGACGAGGCCCTTGTCGCGGAGCACGTCGGCCAGCGAGAGCCGGCGGTCGACGAGGGCGAGACGGATGTCGAGCCACTCCGGCCCGTCGACCATCGCCAGCGGTCCGCTCGCCGACGGGCTCGCGAGGAGCACGCCGCACTCCTCGAAGACCTCGCGGATCGCGGCCGCGACGTACGTCTGCGCCTCGGCGGGCGAGCAGCCGAGCCGGTCGGCCCACTCGGACGGCGACGGGCCGGCCCAGGGCAGACCGATCTCGCCGTCCCGCTCGTCGACGGAGCCACCGGGGAAGACCATCGTGCTCGGCGCGAACTCCATCCCGGAGACGCGCCGGAGCATGAAGACCTCGGGACCGGTGACGCCGCCGATGCCGTCGCCGTCGCGCACGAGCATCACGGTGCTGGCCCGTCGGGGCTCCGCCTCGTCCCAGCGCTCCCCCGCGAGCCAGCGACTGGCCGCGTCGGAGATGCCGGGCGTCGTGGTCAGGGGGAACCGACGACCCGTGGTGCTGGTCACCTGGCGCTCACCTGCGCTCACCGGGCGACGGAGACGATGACCTCGACCTCGACAGGTGCGTCCAGCGGGAGCGCAGCGACACCGACGGCCGAACGGGCATGGATCCCCTTGTCACCAAAGGCTTTGACGAGCAGCTCGCTCGCGCCGTTGATGACCCCGGGCTGGCCGGTGAAGCCCGGGTCGGAGGCGACGAAACCGACGACCTTGACGACACGGGTCACCGTGTCGAGGTCGCCGATCTCGGACTTGATGGCCGCGATCGCGTTGAGGGCACACGTCTCGGCGAGGGACTTGGCGGTCTCGGCGTCGACCTCGGCGCCGACCTTGCCGGTCGCGGCGAGGGAACCGTCGACCATGGGCAGCTGACCCGAAGTGAACACGAGGTCGCCCTCACGGACGACGGGGACGTAGGCGGCGACGGGCGGCACGACCTCGGGCACGGTGAGGCCGAGCTCGGACAGGCGGTCTTCGACTGCAGACATGGCGGTGACTCCTCAGGACTTCGGGCGCTTAAAGTAGGCGACGAGGCTCGTGCCGTCGGGACCGTTGACGATCTGGACGAGCTCCCACCCGTCCGCCCCGAAGTTGTCGAGGATCTGCTTGGTGTTGTGGATCAGAAGCGGTGCGGTGAGGTATTCCCACTGGGTCATGGCCATCACCCTACTCAGTGTCACCACGGCTCTCTCGGGGTGCGTCGGTGGCGCGGGTGACACCATGACGCCCATGACGAGCAGCCCTTCGACGGCGTCCCCCACGAGCGCCTCGACCCGCTCCTACGGCAGCGACGCCGCGCAGGTCTACGACATCCTGCCGCCGGCTGCGGTCGCGCCGGCGGTGACGGCCACGGTCGTCGTCGTCCACGGCGGCTTCTGGCGCGCCGAGTATGACCGCGAGCACGCGCTGCCCGAGGCCCACGCCTTCGCGTCGGCGGGCTACCACGTGGTGCTGGCGGAGTACCGCCGAGTCGGTATGCCGGGTGGCGGCGTCCCCGGAACCCTAGACGACGTGCGCGACCTCCTCGCGTCCGTCGCCGCGCAGCCCGACCTGCCCAAGCCGCTCGTCCTCGTCGGTCACTCGGCCGGGGGTCACCTCGTCGCGTGGGCCGCCGGCCAGTCCTGGGCCCGCGAGCGCAGGATCGCGGGAGTCGTGTCGCTGGCCGGCGTCGTCGACCTTGGTGCTGCGGACCGGCTGCACCTCGGGTCCGACGCGACGCGTGACTTCGTCGGGTCCGGGCCGGGCACGGCCGCGTGGGCCTCGGCCGACCCGATGTCGACCCTTCCGCCGAAGGTGCCGGTGCGGCTCGTCAACGGCACCGACGACGACACCGTGCCGCTGGCCGTGGCCCACGACTACGTCGCGCAGGCGAAGGCCGCCGGCGGCGACGTGACCGAGCAGGTCGTGCCGGGCGCCGACCACTTCGCCGTCATCGACCCGCAGTCCAAGGCGTTCGCATCCGTCCTCGCCGCCGTCCGCTCCCTCACCTGACTGCCCCTGCGCGCGCCGGTTCGAGGTGATCGCGGCAGCCTCGTCGGTCTCGACATCACCTCGACTCGGCGTCGCCTCCCTCGGTTCGAGGTGATCGCGGGGGCCACGGCCGTGCCGACATCACCTCGAACCGGGTGTCCACAGCCCCACCCGGCCGCTGCCTCCCCGTCCACAGGCGTGCGTATGCCGCTCGCCCCGGACCGGGGACACCGCGACCTTGGGACGCATGAAGGGTCCGGAACGACGGCGGATCGCCCGTGAGCTCGCCGAGCGTCACGGCGGGGTCGTGTCGCGGGCGATGCTTCGGTCAGCTGGTATCGAGCGACGTCACGTGGCCTACGAAGTTCGCTTGGAGCGGTGGGTGGTGCACGGCGACGTCACGGTCGCCGTGCACACCCGTCCACTGAGCCGTGAGGAGACCCTGTGGCGTGCCGTCTGGGAGGTCGGGCCGGACGTCGCTGCGCTCGATGGCGTGACAGCGCTTCAGGTCGCCGGACTCGAGCACTACGACGACCCGGCGATCCACTGCTCCGTCGTCCACACTGCCCGTGTGACCTGGCCCCGCGGTGTGGCGCCGCACAAGGTGATCCGGCGCGTCGACGGCGAGGTGATCGAGGTCGGGATCCCCCGGACACGCCCGGCGGTGGCGGCGGTCCGTGCGGCGCACTGGGCCGTCAGCAACCGGCAGGCGGCGCTCATCCTGCTCATGACGGCGCAGCAGGGACTGGCCTCCCCGGAGCAGCTGCTGCGGGCAACCAGGCAGCTCCGGGGCAGACGTCGCAGGGCGTTCGTCAAGGAAGTCGTGCGTGACATCGCGCTCGGTGTGCAGTCGCTGGGCGAGCTCGACTTCGCCCGGCTGTGCCGCGAGCGCGGGCTCCCGGAGCCGGACCGGCAGGTCGTCGTGCGCACCGATCGAGGTCGGGTCTATCTCGACGTCCGCTGGCGCAACGGGCTCGTGGTCGAGATCGACGGCGTCCAGCACCGGCGCGCTCTGGCCGTCTCGGCGGACAACCTCCGCACCAACGCGCTCGTCCTCAAGGGGGACCGCGCGCTCCGCATCGACCTCGTCGGGCTGCGTGTCTTCACCGACGAGTTCATGAGCCAGGTGGCCCAGGGCCACGCCCAGCTCGAGCACCCCGCCGCCTGACGCACCAGCCCGCCCGAGCCGGTTCGAGGTGATCCCGCCACCGGTGCGGCTACCGCGATCACCTCGAACCGGCGGTGGGTCGGCCTCGGTCGAGGTGATTCCGACACCCACGGTGCTACCGGGATCACCTCGAACGGGGGTGGGTGTGGGGCGGGTCCTAGAGTGGACGCGTGACGACCGGCCCCACCTTTGCGCGAGCGCGGTTGCACGTCGTCACCGGCAAGGGCGGCACGGGCAAGACCACGGTCGCCTCGGCGATCGCACTCGCCCTCGCGTCGACACCGGCCCACGTGCTGCTGACCGAGGTCGAGGGCCGCCAGGGCATCAGCCAGACCTTCGACGTGCCCCCGCTCGGCACCGACGAGACCCGCATCGTGCGGCTGCCGGGGGGCGGCGAGGTCGTCGGCCTGTCAATCGAGCCCAAGGCCGCCCTGCTGGAGTACCTCCACCTGTTCTACAAGCTCGGACGCGCGGGCAAGCTCCTCGAGAAGTTCGGCGCCATCGACTTCGCGACCACCATCGCGCCCGGCGTCCGGGACGTCCTGCTCATCGGCAAGATCTACGAGGCCAACCGGCGCCGCCGCGACGGCAAGCACAAGGGCGACGCCGCCCCGGTCTACGACGGCATCGTCCTGGACGCCCCGCCGACGGGACGCATCGGCCGCTTCCTCTCGGTCAACTCCGAGGTCGCCGACCTCGCCCGCGTCGGGCCGATCGCCTCGCAGGCCGGCTCGATCACCCGCCTGCTCGAGTCCGAGCAGACCGTCGTGCACGTCGTGACCCTGCTCGAGGAGATGCCGGTCCAGGAGACGCTCGAGGCCATCGAGGACCTGCGCGCCAAGGGCCTGCACCCGGGGGCGATCATCGTCAACATGGTGCGCGAGCCACTCCTCGACGACACCGCGCTCGAGAAGGCCCGCGAGGGTCGGCTGCACAAGCCCTCGATCCGTACCCAGCTCGGCGAGGCCGGCGTCAAGGCGACGCCCGAGCTCGTCGACGGCCTGCTCGAGGAGGCCCGCGACCACGCCCAGCGCATCGACCTCGAGCGCGAGCAGCTCGCCCTCCTGGAGGCCACCGGGCTTCCGATCGCCTCGCTGCCTGCCCTGCCCGACGGCGTCGACTCCGGCTCGGTCCGCGAGCTCGCCGACCTCCTCGTGCCGCTCTTCGTCCACCACGTCGACCCGCAGCTCTCGCAGGTCGACCCGCACGTCGGTGCCGGCACGGTCGACGCATGAGCCCCGGCCCCGTCTCGAGCAAGGCTCCGGCGCTCGACGTCGACGCGCTCATCGACGACCCCGCGACCCAGATCGTCGTCTGCTGCGGCTCGGGCGGCGTCGGCAAGACGACGACGGCCGCGGCCCTGGGCCTGCGCGCCGCCGAGTCGGGTCGCAAGGTGGTCGTCCTGACGATCGACCCGGCTCGTCGTCTGGCCCAGTCGCTCGGCCTCACCGAGCTCGACAACACACCCCGGCCGGTCACCGACATCGACACCTCCGCGGGCGGCAGCCTCCACGCGATGATGCTCGACATGAAGCGGACCTTCGACGAGGTCGTCATCGCCCACTCCGAGCCGGGCAAGGCCGAGCAGATCCTCGCCAACCCCTTCTACCAGGCCGTGAGCAGCTCCTTCGCCGGCACGCAGGAGTACATGGCGATGGAGAAGCTCGGGCAGCTCAAGGCCAGCGCCGGCACCGAGGACGCCCCGTGGGACCTCATCGTCGTCGACACCCCGCCGTCCCGGTCGGCCCTGGACTTCCTCGACGCCCCCAACCGGCTCGGCAGCTTCCTCGACGGACGGTTCATCCGCCTGCTCACGGCGCCGGCCAAGGCGGGCGGCCGCGCAGGCCTCAAGGTCTTCGGCGTCGGCGTGCAGATCGTGACCGGGGCGATGACGAAGATCCTCGGCGGCCAGATGCTCAGCGACGTCCAGACCTTCGTCAACGCCCTCGACACGATGTTCGGCGGCTTCCGCGAGCGCGCCGACGAGACGTACCGGCTGCTGTCCGAGCAGGGCACGGCCTTCCTCGTCGTCGCCGCACCCGAGCGCGACGCGCTCCGCGAGGCGTCCTACTTCGTCGACCGCCTCGAGGCGGACGGTATGCCGCTCGCCGGGCTCGTCGTCAACCGCATCGGCCGCGTCTCGGCGACCGGAGTCACCCCGTCACGGGCGCTCGCCGCCGCGGAGTCGCTCGAGGAGGGCGGGGGTCCGAAGTCGGCGTCGAACGCCGCCGGCCTGCTGCGGCTCCACGCATCGCTCGTGCGCACGGCCGAGCGACAGCGGGAGCTCGCGGACCGCTTCTCACGGTCACACCCCGGCATACCCGTGGTGCACGTGCCCGCGCTGGGACGCGACGTCCACGACCTCGACAGCCTGCGCGAGATCGGACACGCGCTAGCGGGGTCGTGAACCACCCCTCAGGTGGCCACGGCCCCGCTCACGTATGGCTCGTGCGACCGGAGACCGGTCGGTGTGGATGCGGCTCAGTCGTGCTTGACCTGTGAGGCCATGCCCGCCCGGAGCGCCGACTTCCACGAGGTGATGTCCGGCCGCTTGCGCAGCAGGGCCCGACGCTCGCGCTCGGTCATGCCTCCCCAGACGCCGAACTCGGTCCGGTTGTCGAGAGCCTCGGCCAGGCACTGCGCGAGGACCGGACACGTCTTGCAGACGGCCTTCGCGTCGTGCTGGGCCTTGCCTCGGACGAACAGAGCATCCGGGTCCGTGCCTGAACAGCTGGCCTGACTGGCCCACTCGTCCACCCACGGATCCACGATTGCGACAGCACTCATTGTTTACCCCTCCCCGCCCGGCGCCTCCCATGACATCCGGACTGACCGCGGACCGTCCCACCGATCCTGATCAAGTGGACCCCCCTAAGGCCCAAACGAGACATTACGAGCGCTGGCCCCGGCCCGACATAGCACCTATGGACCATTTAGTTGAGACGGTGACTAGTCACCTCGGGGCCGGCGCCATGGTCATCCGAGGCGCGAACGGCCCGTTTGAGACACCCGCAGACCCGGGTGGCTGCGGAGAAACTGTGGCCATAGGGTGAGCGGTTACCCTTGGGCCCATGTCTTCACGCACTACCTCGATCGGCGGCGTCATCAGCCTGCTCGGCGCGTTCCTCGCGTCCGCGCTCGTGCTCGGCCTGCTCGCCGCCGGCCTGGTGATGCCCGCGGTGGGCGCCACGGGTGCCCTCGCCCGCAGCGGGGTCGACGTCTTCAACGAGCTCCCGAGCGAGTTCACGACCGACCCGCTGGCCCAGACCTCGCGCATCCTCGCGGCCGACGGCACCGTCATCGCCACGCCGCAGGAGCAGAACCGCACGGTCGTGCCGCTGACCAGGATCGCGCCGATCATGCGCGAGGCCCAGGTCGCGATCGAGGACCACCGCTTCTACGACCACGGTGGCATCGACATCCAGGGCACCGCCCGCGCCGTCATCTCCAACCTGCGCAACGGCTCCTCGGTCGGCGCCTCGTCGCTCACCCAGCAGTACGTCAAGATCTCGCTCCAGTACTCCGCCCTCAGCTCCGGCAACGAGGAGGCGGCCGCCGAGGCCGTCAAGAAGGACTACATGCGCAAGCTCAAGGAGCTGAAGTACGCCATCACGCTGGAGAAGAAGCTGTCGAAGGACCAGATCCTCGAGGGCTACCTCAACCTCGTCTACTACGGCGACCGCGCCTACGGCGTCGAGGCCGCGGCCCAGCACTACTTCAGCGTCCCGGCGAGCAGGCTGAGCCTGTCCCAGGCGGCGCTCCTCGCCGGACTGACGCAGAACCCCGGCACGACGGACCCCGTGAACTTCCCGAAGAAGGCCGTGGCCCGACGCAACGTCGTGCTCGACCGCATGCACGAGCTCGGCAAGATCACCGACAAGCAGTGGCAGGCCGCCAAGAAGCGCACGCTCAAGCAGGACATGCGCGTGACGCAGCCCAAGAGCACGTGCCTCGCCTCGCCCTACCCGTACTGGTGCGACTTCATCGTCAACTACGCCCTGGCCATGCCGCAGCTCGGCAAGACGGTCGAGGAGCGCAAGCGCACCCTCTACCGCGGCGGCGTCACCATCACGACGACCCTCGACCCCAAGCTGCAGGACTACGCGCAGAAGGAGATCACCAAGAAGGTGCCGATCGGCAACAAGGCCCGCATCGGTTCCGCGGCCTACGTCGCCGACCCCAACACCGGCAAGGTGCTTGCCTTCGCCCAGAACACCTCGTACTCCGTCAGCAAGGACGCCGGCGGTGAGACGGGCATCAACTGGGCGCTCGACAAGAAGTACGGCGGGTCCGGCGGCTTCCAGTTCGGCTCGACGGCCAAGGCGTTCGCTCTGGTGACGGCCATGCAGTCCGGCATGAACACGAAGTCGTCGGTCGACGCCAAGGCCGCCGGCGGCGAGAGCAAGGCGACGTACACGCCCAAGGAGTGGCCCGGCGGCACCAAGAACTGCGGCCCGGGTGAGCCCTGGAAGGTCCGCAACGACACCCCGTTCAAGGGCGGCAAGATCTCGCTCATGGAGGCGACGGCGCTGTCGACCAACACCGCGTTCGTCGCCCTCGTCGAGCAGCTCGGCGGCTGCAAGGTCCGCGACACGATGATCCGTCTCGGGCTGCACCGCGCTGACGGCCAGACGATCGGCAAGTACGCCCCGCAGTACATCCTCGGTGGCGACGACGTCTCCCCGCAGGGCGTCGCGCACGCCTACGGCGTGCTCGCAGCCGAGGGCAAGAAGTGCCCGATGGTCGCCGTCACGAAGATCACGCAAGGCGGCAAGAACATCGCGCTGCCGGCCTCCAAGTGCGACCAGGTCGTCGAGCCCGACGTCGCACGCGCCACCGACAAGTTCCTCGAGTACAACATGACCAACGGGTCGGGCATCCGCAACCAGCTCGACGACGGCAACCGCCAGTCGGCCGGCAAGACCGGAACGGCGAACAACAACAACGAGTCGTGGTTCGTGGGCTACACGCCGCAGCTCGTGACGGCGGTCTGGGTCGGCACGCCGTACGACCCGGTGACGCGAGTCATGAAGAACGTCCGCGTCGGCGGCGAGTTCTACCCGGTCATGCACGGTGCAGCCATCGCTGCACCGATCTGGAAGGCCATCATGAACAGGGCCCTCGACGGCCAGCCCGACGTCAAGTTCGGCGAACCGTCGGACAAGCTGCTCAAGGGCGACCAGGTCGACATCCCGAGCGTCACGGGCATGTCGGTCGGCGATGCCATCACGACGCTCCAGGCGGCCGGCTTCTCCGCGGGCGTCGGCGGCACGATGAGCTCGTCGGTGCCGAACGGCCTCGTCGCCGGGACCTCGCCCTACGGCCAGGCGCCGAGCGGCAGCTTCGTGACGATCTACACCTCACGCGGCGCTGACCGGCAGCAGCTCCCCCAGCCCCAGACGACCATCATCAAACCAGGCGGCACGGGCGGCACCGGCGGCACCGGAGGTGGCGGCAACACCGGGCCCGGCAAACCGGGCGGCAAACCGACGAAGCCACCAGGCCGCGGCTGACCCAGCGATGACGAAGGCCCGACGCGATCCGCGTCGGGCCTTCGTCGTCTTCGGTGCAGCGGGCATCACGGCCCACGCGTGACGCGCGTCGCAGCGCTCCCGTCGGCGCCACCGCCTCGCGAGGATGATCATCACGGTGCCGCACAGCGCGGGCAGCCGGAGTCAGCCGGCCAGGACGCGGCGCACGATGGCAGCGACGCGTCCACCCTCGGCGCGGCCGGCCACGGCAGCGTTGGCGGCCTTCATCGCGAGTCCCATCTGCGGCATACCCGTGGCTCCGGAGGCCGTGACGGTCTCGCGGACGATCGCCTCGAGCTCGTCGTCGCCGAGCTGCTTCGGGAGGTACGCCTCGAGGACGGCGAGCTCGGCGTCCTCCTTGGCCGCGAGCTCCGGGCGTCCCGCGCCGACGTATGCCGTGGCGGCCTCGCGTCGCTTCTTGGCCTCCTTGGTGAGGACCTTGAGCACGTCGTCGTCGGTGAGCTCGCGGTGCTCGGTGCCGGCGACCTCCTCGTTCGTGACGGCAGTGAGGGCCATCCGCAGCGAGCCGGCCCGGACCTGGTCGCGCTCGCGCATCGCGGACGTGAGGTCGGACTTCAGCTGCTCCTTGAGGGTGCTCATGGGGCCAGTCTGTCAGGTCGGCCACGCGGGGCCCGACGGGTTTGTCAGGGGTCGCGCCCCCGGGTGCGAGGATGGGCCCCATGCGTGCCGTGACCAAGACCGTCCTGGGCCTGGGGATCGCCGGCGCCGGGGTGCTCGGCTGGGCCTCGCTCGTCGAGCGCAACGCCTTCGTGCTGCGTCGTTTCGACGTGCCGGTGCTGCCTGACGGCGCAGAGCCGCTGCGGGTGCTGCACCTGTCCGACCTGCACCTGCTGCCGCGCCAGCGCGCGAAGCGCTCGTGGGTGCACGGCCTCGCGTCGCTCGACCCCGACCTCGTCATCACGACGGGCGACAACATCGCGGCGCCCGATGCGGTGCCCGCCCTGCTCGACGCGTACGACCGGCTCCTCGGCATCCCCGGCGTCTTCGTCCTCGGGTCCAACGACTACTTCGCCCCGAAGCTGAAGAACCCCCTCGGCTACCTGACCCGCAACTTCGCGAAGGGCATCGGCACGACGCAGCGGCTCCCCACCGCCGACCTCGTGCGCGGCCTCGGCTCTCGCGGCTGGGTCGACCTGACGAACCGTCGCGACTCGCTCACCGTGCGCGGCCTGCGGATCGACGTCCGCGGCGTCGACGACCCCCACCTCGGCTACGACCGCCTCGACCTCGTGCGCGGTCCGGCCTCGCCCGACGCGGACCTGACGCTCGGCGTGACGCACGCGCCCTACCAGCGGGTGCTCGACGCGTACGCCTCCGACGGCGCCGCCCTCATCGTCGCCGGCCACACCCACGGCGGGCAGGTCTGCGTGCCCGGCTACGGCGCGCTCGTGACGAACTGCGACCTCGACACCGGCCGCGTCAAGGGACTGTCGCGCTGGTGGCCGGGCGCCGGGTCCCGGCCGTCGTCGCAGGCTCCCGAGGGCGCCGCGTGGCTCGAGGTGTCCGCCGGGCTGGGCACCGCGCCCACCGCTCCCGTACGCCTGGCCTGTCGTCCCGAGGCAACTTTCCTGACGCTCGTCCCCCGCTCGCAGGGCTAGACCCGTACGGTCCTCGTGGCGGTCGACGAGCCCGATTCGGAGATGGGCGGGGGGCTGCGCTAGCATCTCTCCTTGCTGCCTCCGGTCCACGGATCAGGGGTAGATGCAGCACCGGGGTGTGGCGCAGCTTGGTAGCGCGCTTCGTTCGGGACGAAGAGGTCGCAGGTTCAAATCCTGTCACCCCGACCATCCGAAGGGCTTGGTGGAGAGCGACGGAGTCGCCTTCCACCAGGCCCTTCGTCATGGCCGGGGACGACGTCGAGCAGCCTCGCGTGCAGGTGGCCGTGATCACCACGCGTCAGGTCGAGCATCCCGGTCAGCGCACGGGCCGGGTCGCTGATCGTCCTGGCCGCCAGATGTGCTCGTCCAGGTCAGTCGCCATCTCCTGGTCGAGTTCCAGGGCAGCGGCAGATGAGGAGCCTCAGTGTTCGACGACGTGGTCGCCGTGCTGGTAGTGGCGGTGCCCATCGTGCAGGTGATCCACGTGGTTGCCATGCTGGACCGTCTCGCAACCGTCACCCTCGGCGTGCACGTGGCCGTGGTCGGTGTGCACGGCCTGCTCGGCGTGACGTTCGGAGCCATGGACGTGGTCGAGGTGGTCGCCATGCTCGACGGTCTCGCAGCCGTCGTCAGGAACGTGCTCATGGTCGGACGCGATCGTGTGATCGGACATATTTCCTCCAGGGACCAGACGGTTCACCCGAATCCTCCTCCAGCCATCCGGGGGGGCGTCAAGGGTGAGTCGCGACCGGTTTCGCTGGTGTCTTCAGTCACGGCGTGGCAGCCATGCATCGGGAGCGGCCTGCCACCTCTGCCGAGGCAGCGCAGCACCACGGCCGCCATCGCCCGGCTCGGCGGTGTCGAGCCCTACCGGTCCGTCCGGCCGTCGATGCACTCCCGCAGCAGGTCGGCGTGCCCGATGTGCTGGGCGTACTCCGAGATCATGTGGCCCACGACGGCCCGCACGGACATCTGCCCGCTGCCGGTCGCGAGGACCTCGTCCAGCGAGATCGTCGCGAGCGCCGCCTCGGCCAGCCGGCACTCCTCGACCAGCCGCGCGTAGTCGGCCTGGGCGCGAGCGGGGTCGAGGTCCTCGAAGTCGGCGTCCGGCCCGAGCGCCGGGTCGTACATGGGCTCGAGCTCCTCCCCGCCGATGAACTCGCGGAACCACCCGCGCTCGACCTTGGCCATGTGCCTGACCAGCCCGAGCAACGACAGGTTGGACGGCGGGACGGAGCGCTCCGCGAGCTGCTCGCCGGTCAGGCCGACGCACTTGTCGAGCAGCACCGCCCGTCGCCAGGCGAGCCTGGCCTCGAGGAGTGTCCGCTCGTCCCCCACGGGCTCGAACTGCGGCAACGACACCTCGGGCGCGGTCCACGTCATCCCGCCATCCTCACAGCAAGCCCCGCCGCCTGCCGTGGAGACCTGCCGGCACCGACCGAAAACCTCGTGTGTCGAGCTCGACCCGGCGCGAGACTGGTGCGGAGGTGCCGGCTCGGCGTCCGGCCCCGAGCACGGACGGAGACCACGATGAGCGACGAGCCGCCTTCGGCACGCCAGTCCGCCGACCCCGAGGGGCCCGGCACCCCTCCCCGCCTGCGCGACTCGACGACGCCGGGCCTGCCGGTCTATCTCTCGACGGAGCACTGGAGCCTGCTCGGCACCCGCTCGATGACGTGGTCGGAGATCATGAGCCGGATCACGATCTACCTCACCGTCGTGTCCGCCTTCCTGGTCGTGCTGGCGCTGACCGCGCAGGCCACTGGCTTCGGCACGCCGTTCCGGGTCATGGCCATCGGATTCGCGGCGGCCGCCCTGGTCATGGGCTCGCTGACGGCGATCAGGGTCAACCTCGCGAGCCGGGAGGATGCCGACCTGATCCGGGCGATGAACCGGCTGCGGCACGCCTACGTCGAGCTCGCCCCGGAGATCGCGCCCTACCTGACGGCGTCGGTCCATGACGACGACCGCGGGCTCATGCAGACCTACTCGCTGGGCTACCGTCGCAACCTCGTGCTGCACATCGTGGGCAGCACCGCGTTCTTCCTCATGGTCGTCAACGGGATCGTGGCCGGCACCCTCGGTGCCCTCATCGCCGACGTCGCCGGAGCGGGCACCGCGGTCGTCTCGCTCGTGGGGGCCGCCTCCGGTGTCGGCTACGTCATCGGCCACATGGAGATCGCGCGTCGGGTCTTCGCCGGCCCTATCGACGACGTCCGTTTCCCCGCCCCGGACTGACGCGGGGCGGCAGGGCTCGCGCTAGTCCTCCTCGTTCAGGGCCGTCGCGCGCACCGACTCGGCGACGACGTCGACGAGCTGTCCGGTGCGCGCGAGCATGGCGCGCTGCCGCGCGGCGCCGTTGCCCTCCGCGCGCACCCGCGCGAGCCCCTCCTGCACGGCCGCGAGGTCGCCGGCTGCCTCCAGCGCCGGGCCCACGTGGTCGAGGAGCGCGTCGAGCACCGTCCAGCTCGGCGCGGGCAGACCGGTCCTCCAGTCGAGCAGGTGGCCGTCGAGCCCGTCACGCCCGGCCTGCCACGTCGCGAGCCTGATCATCGGGGTCCGCACGTCGGGCGGCCTCGTCCCCGAGGCCCACTCCTGCGCGGCCGTCTCGACGAGCCCACGGCACAGGGCGGCCACGACGACGGCCTCCTCGACGGTGAAGCACACATCCGCGGCCCGGACCTCGACGGTCGGGTAGTGCTCCGCGAGCCGGGCGACGAAGTAGACCATCCCCTCGTCGAGGATCACCGACGACAGCACCATGTCGCGCACGAGGCGGTGGTACGCGTCCGCCGAGCCGAAGACACCCGTGGGCCCCCACGACGGCCACCTCGCGAGCGCCTGGCTCCGGTAGCTCGCGTAGCCCGAGTCCTCGCCGTTCCAGAAGGGCGAGTTGGCGCTGAGGGCGAGCAGGGTCGGCAGCCAGACGCGGATCCGGTCGAGAACGGCGACGCCCTCCTCGTCGCTCTCGACGGAGACGTGGACGTGGCAGCCGCAGATCAGGTGCTCGCGGGCGGTGAGCTGGTAGCGGTCCTCCAGCCACGCATATCGCTCCGACTTCACCGCGACCGGGTGCACGGGCAGCGGCGAGGTGGCGAGCGCGGCGACGCTCGACCCGGTCCCACGGGCGGCCACGACGGCCTCGGAGCGCCAGTGCCTGACCTCGGTGCGCAGCGTCGCGAGGTCGGCGGTCGGCGCGGTGTGCATCTCGATCTGCTGCTGCTGGAACTCCCCCTCGACGGCCCCGTGCACGCCGGCGCCCGTGACCTCCTGCTGACGGTGTGCGGCGCGCACGAGCAGCTGCCCCTGGACCGACCGCGGACGGCCGTCGTGGACGTCGACGAGCAGCATCTCCTCCTCGACACCGAGGGTCCGCACCATGGCGCTCCTTCCGGAACACGACCGAGGACGTATGCCGTGTGGCCCGGTGGCGCTCGAGGCGCCCGGTGGCGCCCGGCGCGCCGGACGGCATACGCCCGTTGCTCCGCGTGACCAGTCTGGCCTGCGGTCGGCGCCTGCGGGGAGGGACGAGGGGCCCGGATGTCGGGACGGTGGGAATGAACCGCGCTCGCGTGCGTTGTCCCTCTTTGTCGCCCCAACACCAGCAGGAGGATCGTGTCGACCTCGTCCACCCTGGGATTCCGCTCCGAACGCGGGCCGATCCTCATCGCGCTCATGCTGTCGACGTCGCTCATCGCGCTCGACTCGACCATCCTGGCCACGGCGGTCCCATCGATCGTCGAGGACCTCGGCGGGCTGACGCAGTTCCCGTGGCTCTTCTCCGTCTACCTTCTCGCGCAGGCGGTCTCGGTGCCGGTCTACGCGAAGGTCGCCGACACGGTGGGCCGCAAGCCCGTCATCCTCTTCGGCATCGGCCTGTTCCTCGTCGGCAGCATCCTGTGCGGGTTCGCTTGGGACATGGGATCGCTCATCATCATGCGGGCGCTGCAGGGGCTCGGCGCGGGCGCGGTCCTGCCCATGACGACGACCATCGCCGCCGACATCTACACCGTGGCCGAGCGCGCCAAGACCCAGGGCTACATCGCGAGCGTCTGGGCCGTCTCGTCGGTCGTCGGGCCGACCCTCGGTGGCGTCTTCTCCCAGTTCGCCTCGTGGCGCTGGATCTTCTTCGTCAACATCCCCTTCTGCCTGCTGGCGGCGGGGATGCTGTGGCGCCACTACGACGAGTCCGTCGAGCGCCGCCGCCACCGCATCGACTACGCCGGTGCCGGCGTCCTCACCGTCGCGCTGACGCTGCTCATCCTCGCCGTCCTCGAAGGGGGACAGGCCTGGGGGTGGAGCTCGTGGCAGAGCGTCGGCTCCTTCGTCGTCGGTGGCGTGCTCCTCGTCGTCTTCGGGCTCATCGAGCGCCGTGCGCCGGAGCCGGTGCTGCCGCTCGAGGTGCTGACCCGCCGCCTCATCGTCGCGACGTGCCTCATCGGCATCGGGGTCGGTGCCGTCCTCGTCGGCCTCACGTCCTACGTGCCGACCTTCCTCGAGCGCTCGACGGGGGCCACCCCCATCGTCGCCGGCCTCGCGGTCGCCGCCCTCACCATCGGCTGGCCCATCTCGGCATCGCAGTCGGGCCGGCTCTACATGCGCATCGGCTTCCGCCCGACCGCGCTCATCGGCCTCGTCGTCGCGACCCTCGGCGCCCTGGCCCTGTGGCTCACGTCGTCCACCCCGAACGTCTGGGCCACGGCGGCATCGTGCCTCGTCGTCGGCCTGGGACTCGGGCTCGTGGCCACCCCGACCCTCATCGCGGCACAGGCCTCGGTGCCGTGGAACGAGCGGGCCGTCGTGACGGGCACCAACATGTTCATGCGCTCGGTCGGCAGCGCCGTCGGCGTCGCGATCTTCGGCGCCATCGCCAACGCCGTCATCGCGGCCGAGGGCGGCGCCGCGTCGAGCGAGGCCGTGCAGGCCGGCTCGACGGCCGTCTTCCTCGCCGTTCTCGTCGCCGCCGTCGCCACCATCGCGGCCGGGCTGCTCATGCCGCACACGCGGGCCGAGGACGTCGCCCACGGTGGCCCGGCCGCGGCCGACGATGCCGACGTCACCGAGGCCGAGCCTTCCACCGCCTGAGCCGCTCCTCGTCAGCCGACCCCACTCGAGCGAGCGCTCGGTCCCACGCACGTGAGCAACCTAGCCGCGGCGGGGTGATCCCGCGCGGCGGGATGATCCCGCGCGGTGGGACGTCCCGGCCGTCGCCGCCTCGTCGCAACCCTCGACAGCGGCGACCGACTCCACGGAGCAGCGGGTACGTCGCGGGAGACAGCGACACGACCCCGACGACGAGGAGAACTCCATGAGCGAACACGACGACGGCACCACGAAGGTCGCCGACCTGATCAAGGACATCCGGATCGCGATGCTGACGCACGCGGACTCGAACGGGGTGCTCGTGAGCCACCCGATGGCGACGCAGGAGGTCGAGTTCGACGGTGACGTGCTCTTCGTCGCCGAGCGCGACAGCCACAAGGCCCGCGACATCGCGACCCAGTCGCCCGCCCGGGTCAACGTCGCCTACAGCTCGAAGAGCTCATGGGTGTCGTTGTCCGGGACGGCGACCATCGTCGACGACAACGCCAAGCTGGCCGAGCTGTGGGACACCTTCACCGGTGCCTGGCTCGAGGGCGGCCCGGAGAACCCGAACAACATCATCATCAAGGTGAGCGCCGACTCGGCCGAGTACTGGGACTCCCCCGGGGCCAAGGTCACGCAGATCGCGAACTTCGTCAAGGCGAAGGTCACCGGCGAGCGCCTCGAGGGCGACAACGAGGTCGTCGACCTCTGACCGCCTGAAGACTGCACGTATGCCGTTGGGTTCCCTTCTGCGCGAAGGGAACCCAACGGCATACCTGCGTCTGTGACGCTCCTTCAGGCGGCACCCTTGACGAGCCGCATCACGGCTCGCTCCAGCGCGTCACGGTCACGGACCCGCACGAGCTCGCCGAGCTCGAGACGGGTGCGGTCGGCCTTGGTCAGGCGCGAGAGGCTGCGCGCGATGGTGCGACCGACGGCGTACTCGTCGAGGACCCGCGGGTCGACGTACGAGCCGCGGGCGACGGCAGGCGTGTTGCCGAGGTGCTCGGAGACGACCTTCATCGCGTCCTTCTCGGCGCGCTTGAGCTCGCGCTCGGAGTCGACCGGTCCGGTCCGGGCGAGTGCGACGGCCGCCGTCACGGTGGCCGCCCACGTGCGGAGGTCCTTGACGGTGTACTCCTCGCCGACGAGCTCCTTGAAGGCGACGTTGAGGTCGCTCGAGCGCAGCTCGTGCCAGCCATCCGTGTCGCGGTAGGCGAGCAGCCGCTCCCCGGGATAGCCACTTCGCTTGAGGGACAGCACGACCCGCGCCAACAGCTGGTCGGTCATGACGGCCTCGCGGGTCACCCCCGACTTCGCCGGGAACTCGAAGGTGACGTCCTCGCCACTGACGGTGACGTGCGAGCGCAGCAGCGTCGCGACACCGTGAGAGCCGTGCTCGGCCTCGTACTCCTCACCGCCACTGCGGAAGAGCCCGGCGTCGAGCATCCGCAGGCCGGCGGCCGTGACGCGCTTCTTCGTCAGGCCGTTGGTGCGCAGGTCGGCCGCGATCTGCTTGCGCGACGCGGGGAGCTTGCGAGCGAGCACGAGCACGCGGTCGTGCTTCTCGCGGCCACGAGCCTCGTGCCAGGCCTCGTGGTAGAGGTACTGGCGCCGGCCCGCGTCGTCGGTGCCGACGGCCTGGATGTGGCCGTTGGGGTGCGGGCTGATCCACACGTCCTGCCAGGCCGGCGGGATGACGAGCGCGGTGACCCGCTCGCGGGTCTCGGCGTCGACGGCCTTCCCGTCGGCATCGACGTAGCTGAAGCCCTTGCCACGTCGCACGCGACGGATCCCGGGCTTGTCGATCGTGCTCTGGCGAAGTCTCACACCGAGGAGATACCCGCACCGGGTCGCGGGCCAACCGCACCGCGCCGCAACGCGATGCGGTGAGCCGAGGGTGGCTCAGTCAGCGGGATCGGGCCGGACGCCCGCGACCTCTGACGTCGCGTCGGTGGTCTCGCGCGTCGACACCTCGGTGTCGGGACCGTCCGGAGAGGCGACCGGGACCATGTCGGGCACCTTGATCTCCGCCTGACCGGGCGGCAGAGGAGGATCGGGCGTGACGGGCGGGAAGACCGACCCGTCGCTCTGCAGGTGTGATTCGTGAGGGGTCACGTTGCTCATTACCTATCCGCCCCGAGTAGGTGGTCGTGTTGTGTCTGGCCCATACCCATGCTCCTCCGGAAGGAACCGACTGTCTCCCCTTCCTCCGCCCCGGAGGAGGCCGCCGTGGACATATGCCGCAGACCGTCGCGGGAGCCGCCCGGCGTCGTCAAACCGCTTGACGTCGGCTCACCCCGCTCCCACTGTGGAGAGGGCGGAAGGGGTGGTGGTCGTGAGAGTCGCGGTCATCGGCGGTGGCCCCACGGGCCTCGTCACGGGGATGGGTCTCGCGCGCCGTGGCCACGCGGTCGTCGCGGTCGACCGGGACCCCGGCCCGCCGGACGACGGCAGCCCCTGGGCCCGGCGCGGGGTCATGCAGTTCCACCACGCGCACGCCTTCCGGCCACAGGTCGGGGCGGTGCTCCGCGCGGAGGCCCCCGCGGCGTGGGACGCCTGGATGGCCCAGGGCGCCGAACCGGTTGAGATGCCGCTCGGCGACGGCCGCACGGTGCCGGGCGGCGTCCGCTCGCGCCGGGAGACCTTCGAGCGGGCCGTCCGCGCCGCGGCACTGGAGCAGCCGGGCCTCGAGGTGCGCCTCGGGCACGTCGACGGGGTCACGACGAGGGCGGGCCGTGCCCAGGGCGTACGCGTCGACGGCTCGGACCTCGAGGCCGACCTCGTGATCGACGCCTCCGGCCGTTCCGGCAGGGTCAACCGGCACCTGCGCGCCCCGGGGATCGGTGGCGAGTGCGGCATCGCCTACGTCGACCGCGTCTACCGCCTGCGGCCCGGCGTCGACACACCGCCGATGACGAATGCCATTGCCTGGCAAGGCAACTACGTCGGCTACCTCGTCATCGTCTTCCTCCACGAGAGGGGCATCTTCTCCGCACTCATCATCCGGTCGACCGGCGACCGTGAGCTCGTGGCCCTGCGCCACACCCGGGCCTTCGAGGCTGCGGCCGCCGCCATCCCCGGCCTGCGGGCCTGGACCGACCCCGACGTCTCGGCAGCCGTCACCGACGTGCTGCCGGGTGGTCCGCTGCTCAACGTCTACCGCGGGCAGCGCGGGCCGTCAGGGGCGCTGGCCCTGCCCGGCCTCGTCTTCGTCGGCGACTCGGTGTGCACGACGACACCGAACTTCGGCCGTGGCCTCACCACGTCGCTGACGCAGGTCAGCGAGCTGCTGCGCCTCGTTGACGTGCACGGCAGCGACGTCGAGGCCATCGGAGGGGAGCTCGACACGTGGGACGAGGCCGGCATGCGCCCGTGGGTCGAGGACCACATCACGATGGACCACGCGCTCGCGCGACGCTGGGCCGGCGACGACATCGACCTGTCGGCCCGGCTGCCGTCCGACGTCATCATGATGGCCGCGGCGCAGGACCCGTCGATCGGTGCGGCCGTCGGGCCCTACCTCTCGATGCAGGCGCTCCCGTCGTCGCTCGGCGCCGTCGAGGACCGGGCCCGGGCCGTCTACCGCACGGGCTGGCGCCCGCAACCCGACCCCGGACCGACCCGCGACGCGCTCGCCGACGTCGTGGCCGCCGCCGTCCCCGCCTGACCCGCGGGTCGGTCAGCAGGTCGGTCAGCGGGTGAGGACCGCGACGCGTCCCTGATCGCCGGACGCCCAGCAGGCGCCGTCGTGCGTGCACTCGACCGAGTCGAAGCTGCCGGTGTCGAACGTCGACCACGTGCGGCCGCCGTCGGTCGAGACGTCGGAGCCCGACGGACCCACCGCCAGCACCGTGCGGGCCGTGCGCGGGACCCACGCCGAGCCGGACCGGTAGCCGGACGGGTTGCTCGTCGACGTCGTCCAGGTGCGCCCGCCGTCGGCCGTCCACGCCGCGTTGTCGACCGCGCCGGTCGGTGCCGCGAAGTCGCCGCCGACGACGACGCCGCGCCGGGCGTCCCGGAAGCTCACCGAGAAGATGCCGGCCGACCCACCACCCGCGACCGGGCTGTCGGCGACGGTCCACGTGCGCCCGTGGTCGGTCGGGCTGAAGACACGGGCCGGGTCGACGCCGCCGCTCACGAGGTAGGTGCGGCCGCCGACCCCCGCCGACAGGCACGTGCCAGGGCCACGGCCGTGGCAGCCACGAGGACCGTGCGGGTGGGTGTCTTCATGCCTCCTCAACCTAGAGCGGACGACCCCAGCCCGCGCGTCGAAGGCGAAGCGACCGCCGACGCCCACGCCACACCCTCGATGGGCGACCACTCGTCGACGACGAACTCGAGGTACGTGAAGGTGCCCTCGGGGTCGGGCGCGTGCCAGCGCGCCTCGCCCACACCGCATACGCGCCTGCCGTCCCACTCCCGCTCGGAGCGTACGGGGGTCGACCAGCGTTGCTGCGTGAAGGTCCGGCCGTCCGGGGAGGACCGCAGGCGGTCGTCGGAGACGAAGTCGACGAGCCGGCCGTCCTCGGCGAAGCCGAGGTCCGCCGCGACGGTCTGCTGGCCCAGGGTGAAGGACGCCGTCGCCACCTCGTCGCTGCGCGACTCCCAGCTGATCGGGGCACCGACGAGAGCCGCCGGCACGAGCAGGCAGAGGTCGTTGAGGACGGTGACCGTCTCGGCGCGGTCCATCTCGGGTCCGGCACCTTTGACGATCGGCGCAACGGACGCGAGACGCACGCGCATCGTGGCTGTTCCACAGTCGAAGACGTGCAGGACGTCGACGGGCAGGCCCATCATCGTCGCGTCCATGAAGAACAGGCGGCAGGGATCGGTGCCGTAGACGTTGACCTGCTCACCGGCGAACGGCATCCACGGCTTGCCCGGGCCGCCCCGGATCCGGCCGCGGATGGAGGCGCGGAAGCCGACGACAGCGGGATGGCCGACGACTCCGGAGCGACGGAGGTATCGGGCCACCGGCCCGGGGAGATCCGCGAGATCGCCCTCGGTGACGACCTGCTGGGCGCGGGCTGGCGAGAGTGCCGCCTCCACGTGACGGGCATAGTCGGCACGGAGGCTGCGCCGCCCGGTGCGCGCCCATGCATGAACGGCGACCGCGAGCAGGAGGACGTTGACGGCGGTGCCGGCCGCAGCGTCCTGCCAGGCCGAGACGATGAGCGCCTGAGACAGGATCGCGGCGAGGAGCGGGGGCCACCACGGGCAGGTGCCCCGAGCGAGGCGGACTGCCACCGCGAGCACGAGCAGCGCAACCGTGAGCCACGCCAGGGCCGCCCAGGGCCCGATGTCCGCGGTCAGCGCGGGCACGTCCGCCCATCCGAAACCTTTGACCGCCCCCAGCAGGTGGAGCAGCCCGTGCACGGCGATGACGACGATCACCATCCAGCGGATGACACGCCTCAGGAGCATGGCGGTCACCTCCTCCCACACCAGTCTCTCGCCCGACGAGGTGGTCACCGCGGCATCGTCATGAAGGTCACGCGACCGGTGGCTCACACGACGAAGGGGTCACGCCCGGACGGATGTGACCTCTCGACGGGAGCGGTGGCTGGGCCTCAGCGGCCGGTGCCGCCGTAGACGATGGCGTCCTCGGTCGAGTCGAGGCCGAAGGCTGTATGCACGGCGCGGACGGCCTCGTCGAGGTCTTCGGCGCGGGTCACCGCCGAGACGCGGATCTCGGAGGTCGAGATCATCTCGATGTTGATGCCGGCCTCGGCGAGCGCGCCGAAGAACTTCGCCGAGACGCCGGGGTGGCTCTTCATGCCGGCGCCGACGAGGGCGATCTTGCCGACGCCGTCGTCGAAGCGCAGGTCGCCGTACTCGACCTCGTGCTTGATCGCCTGGAGCACCGACATCGCCTTGGGGCCGTCGGCCTTGGGCAGCGTGAAGGAGATGTCGGTCTTGGCCGTCTCGGCGGCCGACACGTTCTGCACGATCATGTCGATGTTGAGGCCGGCCTCGGCGATGGCGCCGAAGATCTTGGCCGCGATGCCGACCCGGTCGGGCACCCCGACGATCGTGATCTTGGCCTCGCTGCGGTCGTGGGCGATGCCGGCGATGATCGGTGCCTCCACGGCGCCTTCTCCTTCGTAGGGGTTGTCCTTGATCCACGTGCCGGGCTTCCGCGACCACGACGAGCGGACGTGGATCGGGATGCCGTAGCGGCGGGCGTACTCGACGCAGCGCAGGTGCAGGATCTTGCTGCCGTTGGCGGCGAGGTCGAGCATCTCCTCCATCGAGAGCACGTCGAGCTTGCGGGCGTTGGGCAGCACGCGCGGATCGGCCGTGAAGACGCCGTCGACGTCGGTGTAGATCTCGCACACCTCGGCCCCGAGGGCCGCGGCGAGCGCCACGGCCGTCGTGTCGGAGCCGCCGCGACCGAGGGTCGTGATGTCCTTCGTCGTCTGGCTGACGCCCTGGAAGCCGGCGACGATCGCGATGTGACCGGCGTCGAGCGCGCTCTGGATGCGGCCGGGCGTCACGTCGATGATGCGGGCTGCGCCGTGGGCGTCGTCGGTGATGACGCCGGCTTGGCTGCCGGTGAACGAGCGGGCCTCGGCGCCGAGATGCGCGATCGCCATGGCCACGAGGGCCATCGAGATGCGCTCGCCCGACGTGAGCAGCATGTCGAGCTCACGGGCCGGAGGGGCCGGCGTGACCTGCTCGGCGAGGTCCATCAGCTCGTCCGTCGTGTCGCCCATCGCGGAGACGACGACGCACACGGAGTGACCGGCCCGCTGCGTCTCGACGATGCGCCGGGCCACGCGCTTGATGGCGTCGGCGTCGGACACGGACGAACCGCCGTACTTCTGGACGACGATGCTCACACTGGCTCCGGATCTTCTCGGGGTCTCGGCAGGTCTGCGGTGTGACCGAGTCTAGGCTCGCGCGCGCGGCGTCCACCGGGACGTCGCGATGGTGAGACGTGCGCCGATCGGGCCCCGTCGCCGCACGTTCTTGCGCGGACTACGGGTGCAGCGCGTCGAACTCCGCCTCGCCCACGGCCTCCTCGTCGGCGTCGAGCCGCAGGTGAGACAGGATCGACTGGAGCGCGCGCAGGGCCGTCATGGCGCGGTCGCCCCACTCGGACAGGTAGCTGAACTGCCACCACCACAGCGCCTCGAGCTTGCGTCCGGCCGCGTAGTGCTTGAGGCCGTGGCTCAGGGCGACCGCCACGTCGACGAGGTCGTTGGTGATCGAGCCGTCGGCACGCTCCGACGAGGTGATCGGGTCGAGGACGTAGACGTAGTCGTCGATGCCGGCGAAGACGTTGGCCAGGCCCGTGCGCAGCGGGTCGGCGTCGTCGTCGGTCGCGTCCGGCTCGAAGCGCTCCTCGGGCACGACGTCCTGGATCGCACCGAGCCGCGCGCCCGCGACGAGCACCTGCGAGAGCGCGAGGGTCAGCAGCGGCAGCGCCGTGTCGGGCGAGCTGCCCGAGGCGACCTCCGTGACCGAGGTGAGGAAGGCGCTCGCCTCCGCGGCCGTGAGGTCGGCGAGCCCGCCGAGGTCGTCGACGTCGTGCGCTTCGGTGGACATCACGGGTCTCCCTGGTCGGGTCGTTCGGGCCCCGAGGACGTATGCCGTGGGGCTGGCTGGCGCGGTGCCGCCCAGTCTGCCGGGTGCACGCCCGACCCGTCGACCCAGGCCCCTCCCCAAATCCCCCTCGAGTGAGCGAGGGGCGGGACGGCATACGTCGTCGGTGGGCGTGAGCCAACCGACCCGAGGGGGTCAGGCGTCGACGCGGCGGCGGCCCTCGAAGGCGCGCCCGAGGGTCACCTCGTCGGCGTACTCGAGGTCGCCTCCGACGGGCAGGCCCGACGCGAGGCGCGTCACGATGAGGCCGACGTCGCGCAGCAGCCGGCTGAGGTAGGTCGCGGTCGCCTCACCCTCGAGGTTGGGGTCGGTCGCGATGATGACCTCCTGCACCTCGCCGGAGGCGAGGCGCGTCATCAGCTCACGCACGCGCAGGTCGTCGGGGCCGATGCCGTCGATGGGGCTGATCGCGCCGCCGAGCACGTGGTAGGTGCCGCGGAACTCGCGCGTGCGCTCGATGGCGACGACGTCCTTGGGCTCCTCGACGACGCAGATGGCCGTGTGGTCGCGCCTCGGGTCAGCACAGATGCGGCACTTCTCGGCCTCGGCGACGTTGCCGCACTCCTCGCAGAAGCGGACGCGCGCCTTGACCTCGGTGAGGGCCGTGACGAGCCGGGTCACGTCGTCGGAGTCGGCCTGCAGGAGGTGGAAGGCGATGCGCTGGGCGCTCTTGGGGCCGATCCCGGGGAGTCGTCCGAGCTCGTCGATCAGGTCCTGCACTGCGCCTTCGTACACACCGCAACACTAAGCCCCCGCAATCGCCGGCTGCGGACCGCCGCACCGGTCTAGCGTGACGAAGGACGTCAGGGTCCGACGCGGCGAGTGGGGTGCCGGAGTGGGTGACCGGAGTGGGTGACTGGAGTGGGTGACGGGATGCACGGCCGGACCGTGTCCCGGCGGAGCGAACGGATCCAGGGTGCGGCGCCCTTCCGGATGATGTTCGGATTCCGGATGCACTCGGGCTACGCCGAGCGCCGTCTCGAACCGGGTGTCATCGACTTCACGTTCGGCGACCCGCACGAGCTGCAGATGCCGACCTACGTCGACGCACTGCGCGAGGCGGCGTTGCCCCGGGACGAGCTGTGGTTCGCCTACAAGCAGAGCGAGGTCGCCGCGCAGGCAGCGGCAGCCGCCTCTCTCGATCGGGTCGTCCCGCTCGGCTGGGGTGCCGACGACGTCCGTATGACGACGGGTGGCTTCGGCGCGATCACGGTGGCGATGAAGGTGCTCGCCGATCCCGGCGAGGAGGTCGTCTACACGCTGCCGCCGTGGTTCCTCTACGAGCCGCTCGCCCTCGAGGCCGGGCTCGTGCCGGTCAAGGTCCCGGCCCTCCAGCCGAGCTTCGACCTGGACGTCGACGCGATCGCCGCAGCCATCACGCCGCGCACCCGCATCGTCGTCGTCAACACCCCGAACAACCCGTCGGGACGCATCTACCCACCCGACCTGCTGCGTCGCCTCGCCGACGTCCTCGACGAGGCGTCGGCCCGTCACGGTCGACGCATCTGGATCGTGTCGGACGAGCCCTACAACCGGATCGTGTTCTCCCGCAGCGAGTTCCACAGCCCGGCCGAGTTCTACCCGCACACGCTGGTCTGCTACTCCTACGGCAAGACGCTGCTCGCTCCCGGCCAACGGCTCGGCTACATCGCCGTGCCACCGGCGGTCGCGGACCGTGCGGCGTTGCTCGAGGCCATCGAGATGATGCAGATCGCGGCCGGGTGGCTCTTCCCGAACGCCGTCATGCAGCACGCGACACCCCGGCTCGAGGAGCTCTCGCTCGACGTCGCGCGGCTCGAGGCGAAACGCGACCGGCTCGTCGGCGCCCTGGGCGAGATCGGCTACGAGACGACTCCGCCGGACGGCACCTTCTACCTCTGGCCGCGCTCGCCGATCCCCGACGACGAGGCCTTCGTCGAGGACCTCTCGAGGCGGGGGGTGCTCGTCATGCCCGGCACCCTGTTCGAGACGCCGGGCTGGTTCCGGATCTGCCTCACGGCGACGGCCGAGTCGATCGAGGCGGCGATCCCGCACTTCCGGGACGCGTTCGAGGCCGCCCGCCGCTGAGTCCTGCCCGCCCGCACCGGGCTGCGCGGTGGTGCCTGCCCTGCCGGCTGCCCTCGCTCAGTCGACGATCGCCGCCGACCACCGCTCCTCGATGCGCCCGAAGCGCCACACGGCGAAAGCCACCGCCCAGGTCACGACGAAGAGCCCGACGACCCAGAAGCCGACGTTGCCGAGGTCGATGCCGCCGACCCACGCGAGGGGCCCGCTCGTGACCCCGAGGCGGTCGGTGAGCACCGAGACGAGCTCGACGCCGCCGATCCCCAGCGCGACCGCGACCGACAGGGCCGTGACCGTGGCGTTGTAGTAGATCTTGCGCACCGGCCGCTGGAACGCCCAGCCGTACGCGATGTTCATGAACGCACCGTCCGCCGTGTCGAGCAGCGACATGCCCGCGGCGAACAGCACGGGAAGGGTGAGCACGGCATACCAGGGCAGGTCGGCGGCGGCGGCGCCACCGGCGACGACGAGCAGGCCCACCTCGGTCACGGTGTCGAAGCCGAAGCCGAAGAGGACCCCGACGGGATACATGTGCCACGGCTTCGTGACGGTGCGGGTCACGCGGCTCAGGATGCGCGTGAGGAAGCCCCGCTTGTCGAGCTGGCGCTCCAGCTCGGCCTCGTCGAGGTGGCCGGCGCGCATGCGGCGGGCGACGCGGAGGATGCCCACGAGCGCAGCGAGGTTGAGCAGGCCGATGAGCACGAGGAAGACGCCCGAGACGGACGTGCCCCACAGGCTCGTGACGTGCTGCAGCGTCGAGTCGCCGTCCTCGAGCGCGCCGGCGAGGGCGCGGATCCCGAGGGCGAGCAGCATGACCATGGCGAAGACGACCGACGAGTGCCCGAGGCTGAACCAGAAGCCGACGCTGAGCGGCCGCTGCCCCTCGCCCATGAGCTTGCGGGTCGTGTTGTCGATGGCGGCGATGTGGTCGGCGTCGAACGCGTGGCGCATCCCGAGCGTGTAGGCCGTGACGCCCAGTCCCACGCCGAACAGCTGGCCAGCGACGCGGTACTCCTGGGGCGCGACGACGCCGACGAGCAGGCCCCAGCCGACGACGTGGAGGAGCAGGACGAAGGCACCCATGCCGGCGAGGCTGCGACGGTCGTCCCGTGAGAGCCGCCGGAGCGCCGAGCGCGGGGCCGAGGGCGGCCGTGGGGACGTCAGGGTCACGACCCCACGCTAGATGCGACTGGGTCGCATCTGCAACGAAACGCGTCAGACGGTGGCCTCGCCGCTCGGGACCTCGTTGTAGGTCTCGACCCGCTCCTGGCCGCTCAGCGCGGCGATCGCCTCCATCACGCGGTCGGTCAGCTGCCGCCGCGCCTTGCCCGCCGGCACCCCGGCATACTCCTCGACGCCGATCGGCTCGCCGAAGCGCACCGTCACCTTCGCGAGCCTCGGGAAGCGCGCCCCGACCGGCTGGATGTCCTCGGTGCCGATGAGGCCGACGGGCACGACGGGCACCTGGGCGGTCAGCGCGAGCCACGCCACGCCCGTACGCCCGCGGTAGAGCCGACCGTCCCGGGAACGCGTGCCCTCCGGGTAGATGCCGAACGCGTCGCCCGCCTTGAGCACCTCGAGCGCGGCGTCGAGGCTCTCCTGCGCGGCCGTCGGCGAGGACCGGTTGACGGGCACCATCCCGACGGCGGTGAAGAAGCCCTTGCGCACGAAGCCGCCGACCCCCGTGCCCGTCCAGTACTCCTCCTTGGCCAGGAAGCGCACCTGCCGCGGCGAGGCGAGCGGGATCGCGAAGGAGTCGATGAACGACAGGTGGTTGCTCGCGACGACCACGCCACCCTCACGCGGGATGTTCTCCTTGCCCTCGATCGTGGGCCGGTACAGCGCATGGGACAGCGGGTACAGGAGGTTGCGCCCGAGGCTGTAGTACATGGGCCACAGCCTAGGGCCGACGATGCTGCGTCCGGGCCGGGGCGTGCGTCGCCCCCAACTGGTGTTCACCCCTTGGTATGCCGGGTGCTGGGTTCGGGCGTGTCAGGCGCGGGCGCGCACGGCCCAGGCGGTGGCCATGATGTAGAACGGCGGCTCGGGCAGGAGCTCGCGGCAGTGGTCGCGCAGGCGGATGCGGCCGACCTCGTCGAGGCTCTGGACGTGCGCGCCGGCCGGGCCGACGCCGAGCGTGTACGGGTCCCACCAGTCCTCGAAGCTCGGGTGGCGCACCGTGACCGTGAGGGCGGTGTCCTCGATCTGGTTGAGACCGGCCTGGTCGCAGAGGCTGGCGAGCTCGCCCTCGCGGACCCCGCTCATCCCGGACTCGTCGTCGACGTCCGGGTCGAGGTCCCGAGCTGCCTGCCAGAAGGCGGTCAACGGGGCCCCACCGCCGGCGAGGTCCCACACGCACGCCGAGACCGTCCCACCCGGGCGGGTCACACGGGCCATCTCGTGGAGGCCGAGCACCGGGTCGGCCATGAAGCTGACGACGAGCTGGGCGAGCGTGTGGTCGAAGAGGTCGTCGGGATAAGGCAGCCGCTCGGCCGTCCCCGTCTGCACGTCGAGGGTCGGGAACGACTGGCGCAGCGCCGCGAGCAGCTGTTGCGACGGGTCCACCGCCGACACGCCGTCGACGCCGAGCCGGTCGATGATGACGCGGGTCAGGGCCCCGGTCCCGCAGCCCACGTCGAGCGCCCGACCCGGCCCGGCCACACCGGACCAGTCGGCGAATCGCGTAGCGAGCGGCCCCGAGTAACGCCCCATGAAGCGGTTGTAGGCGTCCGCCGCAACCTCGAAGGTCACGTCCCGACGCTACTCCCGGACGCGGGCACCCCACGCCTGAATGGCGATTGTCCCAGCGACGCGATCGGGATGGCCTCCTCACGCCCGGTCGAGGCCACGGGCGACGGACGTCGACGGGGCGGACGTCGCCGTCACGCCTCGCACCGTCAGGCCGGCGAGGAGCGCGACGGCTGCCGTGACGAGGCCGGTGACGGCGAGTGTCGGACGCGGTCCGACGTGGTCGATCACGAGGCCCCCGACGAGCATCCCCACCGAGACCGTGACGTCGACGAGGATCGACTGGCCCGCGAGCGCCGCGCGCCGGGCGGGGCCGTGGGTCCGGGCCAGCAGCACCTGCATCATGGCGCGGATGCCGACGACGGTCACCGCGCCGGCCGCGGCCGCGCACACCGCGACGGACACCGGCGTGGTCCAGACGGCCATCGCCGCGAAGGCGAGGCCCTGTCCGACCCAGGCGACCGTCGCGAGACGGAGCGGGCGCGCCGACGGCGGCTGCCGCGCGACGGCGACCGTCACGACGAGCGATCCGAGGCCGTATGCCGTCAGGGCCGTCGCGTAGAGGGCGCCGGCGCGCCCGGTCCGCTCCCCCTCGACGGCGAGCCCGAGGGCGAAGGCGAACCACAGCAGGCAGCTCGTCCCGCGCATGACCCAGCCGCGCAGGACGTCGGGGTGGTCCCGGACCGAGGCCAGGATGCCTGGGGCGGGAGCCGAAGTGCCCGCGACCACGGGAGCCGACGCCCGGACCACCGGCGATGCCGCGACAGAGGCGACCGAACCGGTGGCGGCCGGCACGACGACGCGGCGCACGAGCAGGGCCGAGACGGTGAGGGCGAGCCCCTCGACCCAGAGCAGGGCGTCGGTCCGGCCCAGCTGCACACCGAGCCCGGCGAGCGCCGGCCCGACGACCATCGCGCCGCGGCGCAGGGCGTCGTCCCACGTGATGACGCGGATGGCGGCGCCGGCGCCCAGCCGGTCGCCGAGGTCGCCGAGCAGCGCCGTGCGGCCCGGCGAGGCAAGGGCGTCCGAGACGCCCACCGCGAGCCCGGCCAGAGCAAGCATCACGGGATGCAGCGCCCCGAGGGCCAGCGCGACCGGGACGACGAGCACGGCACCGGCCTGCCAGAGGGACACGAGCGCGAGTCCGCGGCCGTCGCCGAGGCGCTGACGCAGGTGGCGGGCCCACCACGGGGACGTCACGACCGGCAGGCCGGCGAGGCCTCCCAAGAGACCCGCCATCGCCGCGGAGTCGAACTCGCGCAGCACGACGAGGGGCAGGGCGATCTGGGTGAAGCGGTAGGCGAGGTGCTCGATGGCGTTGGACAGCAAGAGGACTCGCACGTGGTGGATCGCCGTCGTCCCGGGATCGTCGGTCTGGTCGGGGTTCTCGGGGTTCTCGGGATTCTCGGTCGTCACTGTCGCGGTCACGCCATCCAGCCTCGACGGGGACTTGCACCTGCGGTAGGGAGCAGGACCTGTGTGGCGGTCATAAGGTGGACTTATGAACACATTGGTGCAGGTGCCCGATGTCGAGGACCTCAGCCTCGTGCTGACGCTGCACCGGACCCAGTCGCTCGGGGCGGCGGCGCGGGAGCTTCTCGTCAGCCAGCCGGCCGCCTCACAGCGCTTGTCACGACTCGAGCGACGCTGTGGCACAGTGCTCTTCGCTCGCAGCCCGCTCGGGACGACCGCCACACCAGCGGGCGCGGAGATGGTCCGACAGGCCGAGCACATCCTCGGACACCTCCACGGGGTCTTCGCGGCGGTCCGGTCGTCCGCATCAGCCCGCACCCTGCGAGTCGGCACGTTCGCCGGCATCTCCGGCTACGCGTTCCCGGCGCTCGACGAGCTGGTCGGCGACGCCGTGCGGCTGTCGACGGTGGTCCACCACGGCAACGAGATGATCGACCTCGTCGCCGAGGGGTCGATGGACGCGGCCCTCATCGGGATCGCCGAGCAGGTGCAGCTGCCGCCCCATGTCGTCGCCCACCGGCTCGGCACCGACGAGCTCGTCGCCTTCGTCGCGTCGGGGGTGCAGCCGCCGCGCCGGGGCAGCCTCCCCTTCCTCGATCGGGTCGTGACGTACGCGCCCTACGACAACTCGGGTCCGCTCATCGCCGAACGCATCGCGGCGCTGGGCGGCACCCCGCGCCACGCGGCGACCGCCCCCGTGGCCCTGGAGATCTCGCGCCGACGCGACGGCATCGCGATCGTCCCGTCCAGCGCTGCCCGGATGTCCGGGAGGCCCGGCGACCGGGTCATGGCCTCGCGGGTCGACCTCCCGGTGCGCCTGTCGGTGATCGCGAGGGGTGAGCTCGACCCGGTGCTGGCCGCCGCCCTGCCCGCCCTGGCCAAGGCCCTCGGCCTCCGCCGCCGCACCACCTGACCCCCCCACCCACTCGAGCGAGCACCCCACCCCACTCGAGTGGTCTGGTGGGTATGCCGTCGGGCCCGCCCCGCCGGGACCGGACCCGCGCCAGCGCGGGCTACGTCAGCTCTCGAGCTCCTGGACGACGCGACCGCCGAGCACCTTCTCGATGACGGCGCGACCGACGTCGCCGGACTGCTCGATGTCCTCGTCGTCGGCACTCACGGCCGAGTCGTCGGTGACCGGCTGTCGCGGCTGGTCGTCGTCGGTGGGACGGGAGCCACCGGCCCGGGACCGGGCCTGGGCGAAGGACTGCCGCACGGCGCTCGCACCGCGCACGGCGGAGTGCGTAGGCACGTCTCCCCCGGCCGGCGCACTTGCCACTGCAGACGTGGGTGCCGCAGCAGCCGCCGTGCCCGACGGACCCGAGGCCGTCGACTCCCCGGCAGGACCCGTGGCCCAGTCGGGAGCAGGCCCGGTTGCCGAGCCCCATCCGGCGTTGTCCTCGAGAGAACGACCGGACACCGGGCTCAGCCCGGCGTCGGCGAGAGCCGACGCGCCCCGTGACCCGGAGGTCGACGGGCCGGCCGCGCCCCCGGACTGCGACGACCCGCTGAAGCCGCCGGCCCCGCTCGAGCCGCTGTCTCGGGGGCCGGCGGACTCATGACCCGCGCCGGCATCACCCCAGGACTGGCGGGCGGCTCCGCCGTCACCCTGCGGGCTTCCGGGCTGTCCGGTGGGCTGCCCGCCGTCCGGGCCGCCAGGAGCACCCTTGCTCGGCGGGTCGGGGAGCCCGGGCGGAACCACGCCCGGCGGAGGTGCGACAGGAGCCTGCTGGGAGACCGCGTCGACGTGGATGCCGTCGACGATGGCGTCGACACCGAGCTCGTCGATGAGGGCCTGGCGGACGATGTCGGCGTGGTTGCCTGCGCGGAAGGTCTGGGTGAGACCCGCCGTCGCGATGCCCAGGGTCAGCTTCTTGCCGTCGAAGGCCGTGACCTGGGCGTTCTGCGACACGAACGTCCACGTGATGCGCCGCATCGTGAAGATGCGTCCGAGCACGTTGGGCCACGCCCGGCGGATGGCATCGGTGTCCATGCCGCCGGCCGCACCACCTGCCGCACCGGCGCCGTGGTCGTCGGCACCTGAAGGTGCTCCCCCGGCCGGCCCGGCCCCCGGTGTCGGGGAGGACGAGTCAGGCGCGGACCGGGCCTCGTCGGAGACGCCCGCGAGGTGCTGGCCACCCCCGTGCGACTGGACGGCCGACGGGCCGCCGACCGACTCGTCCGGTGTCATGACCGGCGGCGCGCCGACCTCGGCGCGGGCGGCGTCGACACGTCCCGGGTCACCCGGGCCCGACGGCGAACCGGTGGACCCGTGCGCCCCTGCGCCTGCGGTCTCGATGCCGGCGCTGCGACCGCCTCCGCCCATGCCGCCCGCCGAGTGCGATGCAGCCGACCCACCGCCGCTGGACGGCGGCGTGTAGTCGGAGACGGTGCGCGCCGGAGCCGACACCGCAGCACCAGCGGCCCCGCTCGGCGGCGAGGAGGGCTGCGAGGCCGGCGGCGCGCTGTGCGGCGCGCTGTGCGGCGCGGCCGTGGGCGGACCGTCGGCGCGGGCGGCGGTGGGGACCCCGCCGACGTCGAGGCGGCGTTCGAGGCGGTCGAGGCGGGCGGCATACCCCTGCTCGCCGGAGGCGGCGGGCAGGAGGATCCGAGCACAGATGAGCTCGAGCTGCAGGCGAGGCGCGGTGGCGCCGGTCATCTCGGTCAGGCCGGTGTTGACGATGTCGGCCGCGCGCGACAGCGCCCCCGGCCCGAACGCCGCCTGCTGGACCCGCATGCGCTCGAGCTGGTCCTCGGGGACGCCGCGCAGCACCTGCGAGACGCCCTCGGGGATGGCGGCGACGATGATGAGGTCGCGCAGCCGCTCGAGGAGGTCCTCGACGAAGCGCCGCGGGTCGTGGCCCGACTCGATGACCCGGTCGATCTGTCGGAAGGTGGCGGCGCCGTCACCGGCGGCCATCGCGTCGACGGTGCTGTCGAGCAGCTCGCCGTCGGTGAAGCCGAGGAGGGACACGGCCCCGTCGTAGGTGAGCCCCTCGGGACCCGAGCCGGCGATGAGCTGGTCGAGCACCGACAGCGAGTCACGCACCGAGCCGCCACCCGCGCGCGTCACGAAGCTGAGCACGCCCGGCTGGACCGCCACGTGCTCGGACTCGAGCAAGCGCTCCATGTAGGCCGAGAGCTTGGCCGGCGGGACGAGGCGGAACGGGTAGTGGTGCGTGCGGGAGCGGATCGTGCCGATGACCTTCTCGGGCTCGGTCGTCGCGAAGACGAACTTCACGTGCTCCGGCGGCTCCTCGACGATCTTGAGCAGCGCGTTGAAGCCCTGCGGCGTCACCATGTGCGCCTCGTCGATGATGTAGATCTTGAAGCGACTCTGGGCCGGGCCGTAGCTGGCCCGCTCGCGCAGGTCGCGGGCGTCGTCGACGCCACCGTGGCTCGCGGCGTCGATCTCGATGACGTCGACGGAGCCCGAGCCGCCGCGTGCGAGCGCCACGCACGAGTCACACGTGCCGCACGGGATCGGCGTCGGGCCCTGCTCGCAGTTGAGGCAGCGCGCGAGGATGCGCGCGCTCGTCGTCTTGCCGCAGCCGCGGGGGCCGCTGAAGAGGTAGGCGTGGTTGACGCGGCCCGTGCGCAGCGCCTGCATGAGCGGCTCCGTCACGTGCTCCTGGCCGATGACGTCGGCGAAGCTCTCGGGCCGGTAGCGGCGGTACAGGGCGGTGGCCATGTCCGAAACCCTAACCGCCACGACCGACGCCGGGAACGCCGACCGAGCTGCCACCGACGGCGGGAGCCGATCGGGGTCGAAAGGGTGAACAGCTCCTTACGGACGGCCGCTCCGACGGGCGGCTGTCACCGGGTGTGCCTAGGGTCGTTGCACCGGTCAGCGGCGCACGGGGCGCCAGCGGCCGGACGGAGGAGGTCACCCATGCCCGACCCGATCTGGGACGCCGACGCGCTCGTCGCCCGGTATGACGAGGTGCGAGCCCACACCGAGACGCTCGCCGGGCCGCTGTCCCCCGAGGACCAGACCGTCCAGTCCATGCCGGACGTGTCACCGACGAAGTGGCACCGCGCGCACGTCACGTGGTTCTTCGAGACGTTCGTGCTCGCCGACCACGAGCCGTCGTTCAAGCCCTACCAGGACCAGTACTGGTTCCTCTTCAACAGCTACTACGAGGGCGTCGGGCCCCGCTACGCCCGCGCCGAGCGTGGCTTCATCACCCGCCCGGGCGCCCACGACGTCGGGCTCTACCGCGCCGATGTCGACGCGCGCATGCGTGAGCTCGTCACGACCCTCGACGGCGGCTCGCTCGAGAAGCTCACGTCCACCATCGAGCTCGGGTTCCACCACGAGCAGCAGCACCAGGAGCTGCTCCTCATGGACATCAAGCACGTGCTCTCGGTCAACCCGCTCCAGCCGACGTATGCCGGCGGCCCCCTCGCGCCGTCCGCTCCCGACCCGTTGGGCTGGGTCGACGTCGAGGGCGGCCTCGTCGAGGTGGGTCACCGCGGCGGCGGGTTCAGCTTCGACAACGAGCTGCCGCTCCACCAGCAGTGGCTCGAGCCCTACCGGCTCGCCGACCGCCTCGTCACCAACGGCGAGTGGCTCGAGTTCATGGCCGACCGCGGCTACGAGCGGCACGAGCTGTGGCTCTCCGACGGCTGGGGGAAGGTGCGCGCCGAGGGCTGGCGCGCACCGTTCTACTGGACCGAGGTCGACGGCGCCTGGTTCGAGCACACGCTGAGCGGCACACGGCCCGTCGACCCCGGACTGCCGGTGAGCCACGTCAGCCACTACGAGGCCGATGCCTATGCCGCGTGGGCGGGCAGACGGCTGCCCACCGAGGTCGAGTGGGAGCACGCCGTCGTCGCCGACGGCCAGGCCGACGCGTCCGCCGCGGGTGGCAACCTCGCCGACACCGAGACCTTCCACCCGCGCGCCGCGGGCCCGACCACCGGTCATCTGCGCCAGGTCTACGGCGACTGCTGGGAGTGGACGAGCTCGGCCTACCTCGCCTACCCCGGCTACCACGCACCGGCCGGAGCCATCGGCGAGTACAACGGCAAGTTCATGTCGGGCCAGATGGTCCTGCGTGGCGGCTGCGCCCTCACCCCGCCCGGCCACGCCCGCGCGACCTACCGCAACTTCTTCCCACCGGGGTCGCGCTGGGCGCTGTCCGGCGTCCGCCTCGCCGAAGGGGGCGAGCGCCGATGAGCGCGCGCGAGCCGGTCGTCACCGTCGCGCTCGACCCCGACTGGGCCTCGGGCGCGCTCGTCGACGACGTACGCCGTGGGCTCGGCTCGCAGCCGCGCACCCTGCCACCGAAGTGGCTCTACGACGACGTCGGCTCCGACCTCTTCGACGAGATCACGAGGCTGCCCGAGTACTACCCCACCGAGCGGGAGCGGGCCATCCTGCGCGACCACGCCGTCGACATCGTGGCCGCCTGCGACGCCACCACGGTCGTCGAGCTCGGCAGCGGCACGAGCGACAAGACCCGCACCCTGCTCGACGCGTTCTCCGAGGTCGGGAGCCTCGAGCGCTTCGTCCCGGTCGACGTGTCCGAGCAGACCCTCCGCGACGCAGCGGTGATGCTCTCGGAGCGCTACCCGTCGCTGCGCGTCGAGGCGCTCGTCGGCGACTTCACGCTGCACCTCGGACACCTGCCGCGCGGCGGGCGACGCCTCGTCGCCTTCCTCGGCGGCACCATCGGCAACTTCTACGTCGAGGAGCGCGCCGCCTTCCTCGGGGCCCTGCACGACAGCCTCGACCCGGGCGACTGGTTCCTGCTCGGCACCGACCTCGTCAAGAGCACCGACCGGCTGATCTCCGCCTACGACGACAGCCGGGGCGTCACCGCTCGCTTCGTCACGAACTGCCTCCGGGTGCTCAACCGAGAGCTCGGCGCCGACTTCGACATCGACGCCTTCTCCTACGTGCCCTTCTGGGACCCGCGCCAGGAGCGGATGGACCTACGGCTGCGCGCCGACATGCCGCAGCGGGTCACCATCCCCGGCGCCGACCTGACGTTCGACCTCGCCCACGGCGAGGAGATCCGCGTCGAGATCTCGACGAAGTTCCGCCGTGAGAGCCTGCGCGACGAGCTGGGCGCGGCCGGCTTCACGGTCGAGCGCACCTGGACCGACGCCGACGGTGACTTCGCCCTGACCCTCGCCCGCCGCGACGACTGACCGGGGCGGGCGCGCCAGCAGGCGCGCAGGTCAGCCGAGGAGGAGCTCGGTGAGGGTCTCGACCCACCACTGCTCGACCTGGTCGACGGACCAGCCACGCTCACGCGTCGCGATGTCGAACGCCTGGATCGAGCACACCACCGCGTAGACGTCGAGCGCTCGGTCCAGCGTGACGCCGTCACGCAGCACGTCGCCCGGCCAGGCCGCGAACACCCTGCGTCGGCTCGCGTCGCCGCGTGCCCGCCCTTGCTCGTATGCCATCGCGAGAGCCGGCTCGTTGCGCCCGCCCTCGACCGTGAGGCGCAGGCCATCCCCGCCGCGCTCGAAGAGCCGCCGGTCGAACCGGATGAACGCAGCGAGCTGTGCTGCCGGGTCACCCTGCGCCGCCTCGATCTCGCGGGCGACCTGCTCGACCCCGGCATCCATCTCGCCGCTCTCGACGAGGGAGGTCGCGAGCCCCGCCTTGGTGCCGTAGACCGCATAGACCGTGGCCTCGGAGACGCCGGCATCCGCCGCGACCGAGCGCACACTCGTGCCCGCCCAGCCCGACTCGATGAAGCGCCGTCGCGCAGCACGGGCGATGCGCTGCTTCGTCTGCTCGGCCTGCTCCTCACGCAGGGCGGAGCGGTAGGCACGGGGGGCGGGCTCGGAACTCTTCACGGAAACCACTGTACAGGTCGGTTGAGTGGTTCTATATTAACTGAGTATTGCTCAATCAATCATGAGCAACTCACTCAAAGGAGAGCACCATGAGCACGACCCAGCCGGACCCGTCCGCCACCGAAGTCACGCAGCACACCGCGGCCACCGGGACCGCCGCCGCGATCCTCAACCGCCTCGAGTCGGCATGGAACGCCGGCGACGGAAAGGCCTTCGCGGCGCCCTACACCTCGGACGCGACCTTCGTGACCATCCGCGGGGAGCACCACCGAGGCCGCGACGCCGTCGGCAGCGGACACGCGGCGATCCTCGCGAGGATCTACGCCGGCAGCACGAACCGGATGGAGCTCGTCGACGCGCGCCACGTCGCCGACGACGTCATCGTCGCGACGTCCCGCAACACCCTCGACGCCCCGAGCGGTCCGCTTGCCGGCATCCACGCCGCCACGTCGACCTCGGTCCTCGTCCGCGTCGGCGACACCTGGCAGGTCGCCGTCACCCACAACACCCTCGAGGCAACGCGATGAGCGCCCTCGTGGGCGGGACGGTCGGCGAGGCACTCGCGGGCCGCACATCCGGCACAATCGCCCCCGCGTCAGATCGCGCGTCGGATCGCGTGTCGGCCCGACACGACGCCGTGCGACGCGCGGCCGCTGTCTTCGGCATCGGTGGGGCACTCCTCGCCATCGGCGGGACGATGCACCCGCACGAGACGTCGGGGTCGATGCACCAGAGTCTCCTCGCCCTCATCGGGTCCCCGGCCTGGCTGCCCGCCCATGCCGTACTCCTCGCCGGCATGCTGACGGCGGTGGTCGGCCTGGTCCTGCTCCGGCGACACGACGCCTTTCCTGCCCCGGTCCGGCCGTGGCTCACCGGGACGATCATCGCGTGGACGGTCGCGACGCCCGAGTTCGTGCCGCACCTGCTCGCGGGCGCCGAGCACGACGCGCTGGAGGTCGGCGGCGCGACCCCGATGGTCGACACACACCTGGCCCTCTCGACGTTCACGACCCCACTCGTCGGCCTGTCGGTGGCCCTTCTCGCCGTCGCGGTCGCTCGGGCCGCAGCGACACGACCCGCGCGACTCCTCGCCGTCGCCGGTGTCGTCGGAGGTATCGCTTTCGCGGTCGCCGCTCCACTGCTGGCGGTCACGGGCAACCCGCAGGTGTCGAACCTCTTCGCGGCGCAGACCCTCATCGACGTGTGGATCATCGGCACGAGCGTCCGCGTCGCCCTCCCCGAGAAGGTGGCCCGCCGCTGAGCCCACGGACGAGCCGACACGGGTATGCCGTCGCACCGGGGCCGCGACGGCACACCCCTGTCCGGCACCCCTGTCCGGCACGGCCGTGAGGGGCGCCGGGGTGCTCGTGGGTGCCTGCCGGGCATTTGGCACACTGACCACTCGAGTACGACACGACGTAGGAGATCTCCGCATGACCCCTCGCACCCTCTACCGCCGGATCGCCCTCGCGGAGGTGGTCACCTGGGCGCTGCTCCTGCTCGGCATGGTCCTCAAGTACGTCACGCACACGACCGAGCTCGGAGTCCGGGTCTTCGGACTCGTGCACGGCGTCGTCTTCATCGCGTTCTGCCTCGTCACCGTCCTGCTCTGGGTCAACCAGCGCTGGACGGTCCGTGAGGGCCTGCTCGGCCTGCTCAGCGCGGTCCCGCCGTTCCTCACCGTGTGGTGGGAGCGGCGCCTCGAGCGTCGCGGCCGACTCGACGGTGGCTGGCGCCTCGGCCGCGACGGCGAGGCCCCGACCACCCCGGCCAAGCGCGTCGTCGCCGCCCTGCTCGCCCGTCCGATGGTCGCCGTCGGCGTCGGCGTCGTCGCGGTGCTCACCCTGACCGGTGTCGCGCTGCTCGTGGGCCCGCCCGTGGGCGCGCAGGGCTGACCCCCGCTCCGACCTCGCCGCCCCCTCACCTCGATGGGGCACCTTCTCCCGGTCAGGGCATTCTGAGCCGGGCGGCATACGGTGGCTTCCGACAGATCGACAGGGTCGACGAAGGGATGGATGCAGATGGGTGCGGTCGCAGTGCTGACCGGTGAGGTCCGTGCGGAGGGCGTCGGCAAGACGATCGACGAGACGACCCTGCTGCTGCCGACCGACGTCAGCGCCGACCCCGGCGAGTGCATCGTGCTCCGGGGTCCCAACGGCTCCGGCAAGACGACCCTGCTCCGGATCATCGGCGGGCTGCTCGTGCCCAGCACCGGCACCGCGACCATCGGCGGCCGCGAGGCCGACGAGCGCGACCGGACGGTCCGCGCCGCCGTCGCGGCCCTGCTCGGCGCCCCGACGACCTACCGCGACCTCACCCTCGTCGACCACCTGGTCCTCATCGACTCGACGTGGGGTGGTGACCCGGCCACGTCCGACGACCGCAGCCTCGCCCTGCTCGACCGCCTCGGCATCGCCCACCTCGACGACCGTTTCCCGCACGAGCTGTCGTCGGGGCAGGAGCAGCTCTTCCGGCTCGCGCTGACGTTCTCGCGGCCCGCCAGCGTCGTGCTCCTCGACGAGCCCGAGCAGCGGCTCGACACCGGCAAGCGCCAGGTGGTCGCCGAGCTGATCCGCGAGCGCACCGAGTCCGGCGGCACCGTGGTCATGGCCTGCCACGACCCCGAGCTGACGGCCACCCTCGCGACCCGCGTCGTCGACATCGTCCCGGCACGCTGACCGTGGACCCGCGATGAGCAAGCGCAAGCAACCGGCCCGCGCCAAGCCCGCGCCCGAGCCGACGACAGCCCAGCCGAGGACACCCCAGCCGATGCCGGCGGAACCGGCGCCGGCGGAACGGCCGCAGTCCACGGCACCCGACCGGACGGCATACGACCCGACGACGCCCGACCCGACGACGCCCGACCCGATGACGGACGAGCCGACGACTCCGGCGGAGGTCGACTACGACGACCACGACCTGCTCGGCCAGGCCGACTGGGTCATCGGCGGTGAGGCGGCCCGCAAGGCGCGGCAGCAGGGGTTGTATGCCGGCTACGTCCTCTTCCTCGGTGCGCTCGTCTACGGCCTGCCGATCGTCCAGGCCGTGTTCCGCACGTCCGATGCCTCCTCGCTCGGTGACCAGCTCAGCTCGCCCGAGGCGATCGCGCTGCTCGTCGCGTCCGTCGCGGCGCTCCTCGGAGCGGTGGTCTTCGCCGGCCGCTTCCGGGGCCCGGTCGTGCCGCCCATGCCCTGGATCGACCTCGTGCTACCCGTGCCGCTCGACCGCGCCCTGGCCCTGCGTCGGTGGTGGCGCTACGCCGCCGTCGGGGGTCTGTTCATCGGGGCGCTCAGCGGGCTGACCATCGGCGCCGGCCTGGCCTTCGCGCACCTGGCCGGCCCGGTGACGATCATCGTGACCACGGCCGTCGGCACCGCTCTCGGTGTCCTCGCCACGCGCCTCTGGCTCTGGTCGCAGGTGCGCTCCTGGCCCGGGCCCGACCGCGGCCTCAGCCTGCTCTGGCGCGTGCCGGACGCGCTGCGCGAGCTGCACGCGGAGTCCCTGCGCGCGCACTCGGCCAACACCTCGACGATGGCCGGCTCGGCCCTGACCGGCAACCTCCGCACGGCGCGCCTGGCCCTGACCCGGCCGATCCGTCACGGCCGCTCGGCCCGCCTGCGACCCGGCCGCCCGTTCGGCGTGCTGGTGCGCCGCGACGTCCTCGGCCTGCGGCGTACGCCGGGCGCGTTCCTCTCGGGCCTGGGGCTCACCGCCCTCGGCGGTGCCATCGTCACGTGGGCGTTCACGCAGCCGGCGGCACCCAGCATCGCGGCGACGATCGGCCTGCTGCCGCTCTACCTCGGGTTCGGGGCCTGGGCGGAGGGTCTGCGCCTGCAGGCCGACAACGTCGGCACCCCGTCGCTGCTCGGCACCAGCGAGCTGACCGAGGCAGGGGCCCACGTGACGGTGCCGACGGCCCTGACGGTCCTCGTCCTCGGCGGCTGGGTGGGCGTCGCGGCGGCGATCGGCTCGCTGCCGGCCAGCGCGCCGCTGTCGCTGTGGCTGGTCCTCGTGCTCGTCGTCGCGGGCAACGTGCTCGCGGCGTTCCGCGGCTCGCCCACGTTCATGCTGCGGCCCCAGATGGTGATCGCCTGGTATGCCGTCCCGGCCTTCACCGTCGTCCTGCTCGGCTCGCTCGTGGCGGTGCTGACCAAGGCCGGCAGCTACACGTGGCTCTCCGTCGTGAGCTGGCTCGTCTACGCCGTGCTCGCGTGGGCGGTCTCGAAGGTCCGCCGGCTCACCTACCTGCACCGGGCCTGAGGGACAACCCGCTCGCCGTCGCGGGCGGCGACTCGTTAGGTTCGGGCCATGAGCGAGCTGCGCACCCGTGACGTCGTCGACGCCGACCTCCCCGCCGTCCTGGCCATCCGCAGCCGGTCGTTCGGGCCGCTCGGCATCGGCGGCGACGCGTGGTGGCACCGCGTCTCGGCCGAGACCCTCGGCGGCCGGATGATCGCGGTCGTCGACGAGTCGGACACCGTCGTCGGCGCCGGCCGTATCCGACCGTTCGAGCAGGCCTGGGGCGGGCGGCACCTGCAGATGGGTGGTGTCGCCGGGGTCTACGTCGAGCCGAGCGCGCGGGGCCGAGGCGTCGCCACGGCCCTCACCCGCGCGCTCATCGCGCGGATGGGCGAGCTCGGTGACGTCGTGTCGTGCCTCTTCCCGACCACCGCCACCCTCTACCGCCGCTCCGGCTACGAGATCGGCGGCGTGCAGACGCGGATGACGTATGCCGCCCACCACGTCCGCGACCTCGGACCCTCGCGCTCCGGGCGGGCGGCGTCGAACGGCCTGCGCCCCGCCGTGCCGGACGACGCGCAGCACCTGCACGACCTTGCCCGCGAGACGAGCGCCCGGGCCGGGGTGAGCGGACCGATGGTGCGGTCGGTGGCAGCCCTGACGGGGATGCTCGAGCGTGACGAGCTCATCGCGTACGTCGTCGACGGCGGCTTCGTCGTCTACGACCTGTCCGAGCAGGCGGTCACGGTGGAGGAGCTCGTCGCGACGACGCCCGAGGCGGCGGCGACGCTCTGGGGGGTCGTCGGCTCGGGGTCGTCCGCCGCTCCGACGGTGCACACCTTCCTCGACCCCCGCGACCCGGTGACGCTCGTGCTCGGCGGGCTGCCTGTGGCGGACGCGCGGCAGGTCCCGTGGATGGCCCGGGTCATCGACCTCGGGGCGGCGTTCACCGGCCGCGGCTTCGGTCGGCACACCTCGGTCGAGGTCGACCTCCTCGTCGAGGACTCCGATGCGCCGGCCAACGCCGGCCGCTGGACGCTCTCGGTCGCCGACGGCCGCGGGACCGCGACCCGCACCGGCGACGCCCCGGTTCGAGGTGATGCCGAGACCCACGTGGCCGACGCGATCGCCTCGGACGCGCTGCACGTCGACGCCCGCGGCCTGTCGGCGCTGTGGTGCGGTTGGTCGGTCTCGCGCCTGCGCCTGGCCGGGCTCGCGAGCGGCGGCACCTCCGAGGGTGACGCCGCCCTCGACGCCGTCTTCGCCTGCCAGCCCTTCATCACCGAGTACTTCTGACCCCCGCACCCCGTCGAGTGAGCGCGTCGCACCGGTCGAGCGAGCGCGGCGTCCCAGGCGCGTGTGACAGGTGGGGCGCCGAGGCCACTCGCGTGGGGCTGGGCGCTCACTCGAGTGGGGCCGGGCGCTCCCTCGCGTCGGGCTCGCGGACGGCGGGGAGCGCGAGCAGGGCGACGACCGCCATGGCGCCGACGACGAGCAGCGAGTGCAGCACCCCGACGTGGTCGCCGAGGAAGCCGAGCAGGGGCGGGCCTGCGAGGAAGGCCGTGTAGCCGATCGTCGAGACGACGCTCATCCGGGCGGCGGCGCGCCTCGGGTCGTCGGCCGCGGCGCTCATGCCGACGGGGAAGCCGAGGCTCGCGCCGACACCCCAGACCGCGGCTCCGACGAACGCGAGCACCGGACCGCCGTAGACGACGAGCAGGCAGCCGACGACGGCCGACACGAAGAGGACGCGGAGCACGGGCACTCGGCCGCGCCGGTCGAGCACGCGGGTGCCGAGCAGCCGGCCTGCGGTCATCGCGGTGAGGAACACGGCGAAGCCGACGACGCCGACCCAGCGCTCGAGGCCGTAGCCGTCGGAGAGAGCCACCGCGACCCAGTCGTTGGCCGTGCCCTCGGTGAACGCGGCCGCCAGCACGACGACACCGATGAGCAGCGTACGTGGCTCGCGCCAGGCGGCACCGATCCCGGCGTCAGACCGCACCTCCGCACCCGTCTCGTCCGTCTCGACCGACCGGGGCAGGAACGCGCGGAGGAACCACGGGGTCACCGCGAGCAGCAGCACGACGACGCCGGCGAGGTGCACCGCGACCGGCACGTGGAGGAACGACAGCCCGGCGCCGATGAGGGCGCTGACGACCGTGCCACCGCTGAAGGCCGCATGGAAGTGCGGCATGATCGCGCGGCCGAGGAAGCGCTCGACCTCGGCACCCTCGAGGTTCATCGCGACGTCGAAGACGCCGGTGCCGATGCCGACGAGCACGAGGCCGGCCATGACGACTGCCCGGTTGCCGGCGACGTCGACACCCAGACCGACACCGATGAGTCCGACGCTCTGGACGATGGCAGCGCCCATGAGGGTGCGGGCGGCCCCGAGGCGGTGCACGATCCAGCCCGACAGCGGCAGGCCGATCACCGATCCGAGCGAGGCCGCGAGCAGGGTCAGGCCGAGCTCGCCGGCCGAGAGCCCGAGCTCGTGCTTGATGTCCGGGACCCGCGAGGCGAAGGCCGCGAACGCGGCACCGTTGATCGCGAAGGCCGTGAAGACGGCGGTGCGGGCCGTGCGGACGACGGCGGCCGGCGGGGCGCTGACGGCGGACATGACAAGAGCCTCTCAGGGACGGCGACGGTCGGGGCGAGACGAGCAGGCGGGCCGTCAGGACGGCCGGCCACCTCGACCGCGGCCCGGCGACGGGGTCGGAGCGTGGGTCGGAGCGTGGGTCGGAGCGTGGGTCGGAGCGTGGGTCGAGCGGTGGGGACGAGCCCCGGGACGTCTTCGAATCGATTCGACTCGAAACGTTTCGATAGCATGCCTCCCATGGTTGCCCGAGGTCAAGCCCGCCCGACGCTCCGCGATGTCGCCGAGCGCGCAGGAGTGTCGGTGTCGACGGCCTCCCTCGTCTTCAGCGGCAAGGGACCGGTCGCGGAGGCCACGGGCGACCGCGTCCGCGCAGCCGCGTCCGAGCTCGGCTTCACCGGACCCAACCCTCTCGCCTCGTCGCTGCGCCATGGCCGCTCGGGCGCGATCGGCGTCCTCGTCGAGGGACGCCTGCGGATGGCCTTCCGCGACCCGTTCGCCATCGCCGTCCTCGACGGCCTCGCCGAGGTGCTCGAAGCAGTGCCCACCGGCATGCTCCTCATCGGGCAGCCTGCGGGCACCAGCGAGTCCGTCATCCCCCAGCTCGCGCCGCTCGCCCTCGACGCCGTCGTCTTCTCGCTCTGCGGGCCCGGCGACAACCCGGCCGTCGAGCACCTCGCGGCCCGCGGCATCCCGATGTTCAGCACCGGCGTGCCGGGCGACCGGCGCATCACCCAGGTCCGCATCGACGAGCGCGCCGCCGGTGTCGCCGTCGCGGAGCACATCAGGGAGCTCGGGCACCGTCGGGTCGCCCACGTCGCCATGCCGCTGCTGCCGACGAGCACCGCCGGCCCGGTCCCGGACGCCGAGGTGCGGCCGGGTGAGGCCAACGTGCCCAGCGTGGGGCGTCTCCTCGGCTTCCGCGACGTCTTCGGGCCCGAGGCCCCCGCGGTCCAGACCGGCGACGGGTCGTCGTTCGAGGGCGGCCGGATCGCAGGCCGCGCCCTGCTCGACGTGCCGGAGCAGGAACGGCCCACGGCCATCGTCACCCAGTCGGACGTCATCGCGGCCGGGGTCATCGTCGCGGCGGAGGAGCTCGGCCTCCGGGTGCCCGACGACCTCAGCGTCACGGGCTTCGACGGCGTCGACCTCCCCTGGCTGCCGCACCGCATCACGACGATGGACCAGCAGGGCCGCGAGAAGGGACGCCTTCTCGGCACCCTCGTGCGCCGCCGGCTCGACGGCACGCGCCCGCGCAGCGTCACCCAGCCGGTCCTGCTGCGGGTCGGCACCACGACGGCGCCCCCACCCTGACGGAGGCCCACGAGCGCCCGGCCCGGAAGGAAGCCGGAGGGAAAGGGACACCCCGCGTACCTGGAAGAGCTCTCCTACCCTTGCTGCATTCCTGCCCTGGGGGAGTTCGGAGAGGTACCACCACGCGGGGTGCCGACGGCCAGTGTATGCCGCGGCCGACGTCAGCCGGAAATCGCCCCTCCCGCGGTGGCCGGGCTCGCGGCCGGCACCTCCTTGACCTCACGGACGCCGTTGACGTGCGGCGGCAGGCGCCGCTCGACGACGAGCGCGATGACGGCGAGCAGGGCACACCCGCCGACGAGGAACGCGATGTAGACCAGGCCGAGGTCGCGGCCGATGAGGAGGCTCGCGACGACCGGACCGACGACGAACGCGACCGAGAACATCAGCGAGCTGAGCGCGTTGTAGCGGCCGCGCAGGTGGTCGGGCGCGAGGTCGTTGACCATGGCCGCGCTCGTCGGCTGGAGCATCGTCTCGCCGAGCCCGAAGACGCCCGCGCAGGCGCAGAGCAGGACCGTGGCCGTGACGGTGCCCGGCACGAGCGACGTCGCGCCGAGCAGCGACCAGCCCACCATCCACGTGAAGGCCATGACGACGGTGACGCGGGTGCGGCGCCGCCCCTCGATGCGCTGGAGCACGAAGAGCTGCAGCAGGACGATGACGACGGTGTTGGCGGCGAACGCGTAGCCGAGCCCCTCGGTCGACACCTGCCCCACCGCGCGGGCGAAGGCCGGCATGCCGGCATTGAGCTGGGGATAGCTGACGAGCGCGGCCACCCCCACGAGGAGCAGCAGCGCGCGCAGCCGCGGATCGCGCAGCAGCGCGAGGTAGGAGACCGACTCGGACCCGGCGTCGACCGGCCGCTCGACCCGGTCACGGGCCCGGCGCAGCGGGCCGAGCAGGATCACCAGCGCCGGGACGTAGCTGAGGGCGTCGAGCAGGTAGACCGTGACGAACGTGCCGGGCCGAGTCACGTCGACGAAGCGGCCACCGACGATGCCGCCGAGGCCGATCCCGAGGTTGAGCAGCGTGAAGTTGATGCCGAAGTAGCGCTGGCGCTGCTCGGTGGGGATGAGGTTGCCGATGAGTGCACTCGACGCCGGCCACACGATGCCGAAGCCGTAGCCCATGAGCACGAGCGCGAACGCCGCCTGCCCCGTCGTCGTCGCGAGCGCCAGCACGACGTCGGCGAGGAGCAGCGCGACGAGGCTGCTCGCGTAGACCCGCCGCGGGCCGATGCGGTCGATGAGCGCCCCCGCCGGCGCCACGAGCACGATGCCGACCCCGGCCTGGAGGGCGAGCAGCAGCCCCACGGCCTCGAGCGGGATGCCGCGCACCTCGTGGAGGTAGACGACCATGAACGGCAGGACGAGGCCCGTGCCGATCGACTGGAAGACGACGGTCGAGATGAGCAGCTTGCCCTCGCGCGGCAGGTCGTGCCAGAACGAGGACAGCGGTGGTCGGGCGGCACTGGTCGAGCTCACCGGGGCAGTCTGCCGTGACCCACCGACAGCCGTCGCACGGTTTTCGGGACCTTCGCCTCTGGCGCCGACCGACGCCCCGGGCCCGCTGCCCCTCGGGCTCGTGATCGCCGGAATCCTCACTGCCGCCGCAACGTTCGTCGTCCCGGACCCGATGTCGCGGGTATCCGCTGGACGGTCGGCTTCGCACTCCTGTTCGGCGCGCTCGTCGTGGCGTCGTCGGCCTCGTCCACGAGCGTGGAGACCGCCGTCAGAGCTTGCGTATGCGTGGAGCTCGCCGACAGGCCCCCTGGCCCTCGTCCGGGCTGGGTCTCCTGTCGCGGGCTGGGGACACCATCGTGCGCGGGGATGGGGGAAGCGTCGGCCCCCATCGCGCTGAGCGCGATGGGGGCCGTTGCTGTTGGCGGAGGATGGGGGATTTGAACCCCCGAGGGTTTTATCCCAACACGATTTCCAATCGTGCGCACTAGGCCACTATGCGAATCCTCCGTCGCGCAGGCTACCGGAGGCGGACCCCGCACAAGAAATCGGCATCCCGGGAGGACGCCCGACACCACCCCGGAGCACAATCAGCCCATGGCCCCGCTCGCGCCGCTCCCCCTCGACACCGACGTCGCCTGGATCCACGGCTCCCCGTCGCCACGACACCTGACCGACCCACCGCTCCAGGTCCACCACCTCGCCCCCGGCACGGTCCTGATCCGGCAGAGCAAGGACCTCACCTTCGAGGCGCCGTTCATCCTGCTGCTCCTCGGCGAGCGTCGCGCCCTGCTCCTCGACACCGGCGCGGTCGACGGCACGACCCTGCGCCGGATCGTCGACGACCTCGTCGCGGACTGGCGCTCGACGCAGGACACGGTCACCGCCTCCGCCGTCGACGCGTACGACCTCGTCGTCGCCCACACGCACGGCCACGGCGACCACGTCGCCGGCGACGCCGCCTTCGCGGACCGACCGCACACGACGGTCGTCGGCCGCGACGTCGAGGCGGTGCGCGACTTCTTCGGCATCGGCGACTGGCCCGACGAGGTCGTCACCCTCGACCTCGGCGATCGCACCCTCGAGATCTTCGGCATCCCCGGGCACCATGCGGCCTCCATCGCCGTGCACGACGCCCGCACCGGGCTGCTCCACACCGGCGACACCGTCTACCCCGGCCGCATCTACGTCAACGACCCGCCGGCCCTGCTCGACACCTTCGACCGGCTCGTCACCTTCGCCGACGACCGCGACGTGCGTCACGTCCTCGGCTGCCACGTCGAGATGACGCGGCGACCGGGGCGTGACTACCCGCTCGGCTCGCGGTACCAGCCCGACGAGCCGTCCCCCTTCATGACGGTGGCGCAGCTGCGCGCCGCCCGCGACGCCTTCCGCACCGTCGCGCAGCGGCCCGGCATCCACCACTTCGACGACGTCGTCTTCTGCGTCGGCGAGGGGCCGCGGGTCATCGTCCCGCTCCAGGCCCGGGCCCTGCTCGAGCAGGTGCGCTGGCGCCTCGGCCTGCATCGGCGGCCGACGGGCCCCTGAGACCGGATTGCCGGGCGGCGACCACGCCTGAAACCATCACGTGCATGTCGCTCGCCGCACTCCACCGCCGCAACCTGCTCAAGGAGATCGACCTGACGCCCGACGAGTTCCGGGCGCTGCTCGACCTCGCCGCCGAGCTCAAGGCCGCCAAGCGTGAGGGCCGCGAGGTGCGACACCTCACCGGCAAGAACATCGCCCTGCTCTTCGCGAAGACCTCGACCCGCACGCGCTGCGCGTTCGAGGTGGCCGCGGCCGACCAGGGCGCGAGCACGACCTACCTCGACCCGATCGGCTCGCAGATGGGCCACAAGGAGTCGGCCAAGGACACCGCCCGCGTGCTCGGTCGCTTCTACGACGGCATCGAGTACCGCGGCGCCGGCCACGACGTCATCGAGACGCTCGGCGCCTTCGCCGGGGTCCCCGTCTGGAACGGCCTGACCGACGACTGGCACCCGACGCAGTCGCTGTGCGACGCGCTGACCATGCGTGAGCACGCCGGCAAGCCCGACGAGCAGATCGCGTACGCCTACGTCGGCGACGCCCGCTTCAACATGGGCAACTCGCTGCTCGTGACCGGCGCCCTCCTCGGCATGGACGTGCGCATCGTGGCGCCGCAGTCACTGTGGCCGTCCGACGCCGTCGTCGCCGTCGCGAGGAGGTATGCCGCCGAGACCGGTGCGCGCGTCACCCTCACCGAGGACGTGGCCGAGGGGGTGCGCGGCGTCGACTTCGTCCACACCGACGTGTGGGTGTCGATGGGCGAGGCCAAGGAGGTGTGGGCCGAGCGCATCGAGCTGCTCACGCCCTACCAGGTCAACGCGGAGCTCCTTGCCCTGACAGGGAATCCGCAGGTCAAGTTCATGCACTGCCTGCCCGCCTTCCACGACCTCGAGACGCAGGTCGGCGTGGACGTGCACGAGCAGTTCGGGCTCAAGGAGCTCGAGGTCACCGACGACGTGTTCGAGTCCGACGCCTCGGTCGTCTTCGACCAGGCCGAGAACCGCATGCACACGATCAAGGCGCTCATGGTCGCCACGCTGGTGCCGCTCGACGCCTGAGTCCGGGTCCTGTCGTCTGAGGTGGACGCGCCGCAGTTCTTCCCGCGCGTCTACCTCGAACCGGCGGGTCGGGCGGTCACTGCTGGACGGTGATCGTCGGGCACTGGCGCAGCGTCTGGGTCGGTGTCGGGGTGACCGGCACCTTGCCGAAGCTCTTCCACGCCGCACCGACGACGAGGTCGACGGTGTCGCCCTTGCGCTTGTCGTTGACGTAGACCGCCTGCGGCACGTGTGCCTTGACGAGGCGTGCCGACGCGGCGCCCTCGGGGCCGAAGCGGATCTGGGCGACCTGCTTGACGTTGGCGTCCTTGGGGTCGTTGCCGACCGCCTTGACCTTGAAGCCCCGGTTGTCTGCGGCCTTGGCGACCGCCGCGGCCAGCCCCTTGCGCTCGGTCGAGTTGTAGACGTTGAGGCTCACGTCGGCTGGCCGCAGGGCGGCGGTGGGCACCTCCGTCGTGCACGGCCCCGGAGTCGGGGTCGTGTCACGGAAGTACGTCGAGGCGTAGTAGAACGCCCCGGCCAGGCTCAGCAGGACGACCGCGATGACGATCGTCGATCGGCGCTGACGTCGCACCCGGTAGGTGCGGTCGTCCTCGTCAACGACCTCCGACATCCACGCTCCTTCGTCCGTCGGCCCCCGCGGTCGAGCGGCCCTGTGTCAGGAGAGTACGAGGACTCGGGCGTGAAGGACAGGTCTCTGCTGCAGCGCGGCACGAAGTGCCCGGTGCAGCCCGTCCTCGAGGTAGAGCTCGCCCTCCCACTCGACGCAGTGCGGGAAGAGGTCTCCGTAGAACGTCGAGTCGTCGGCCAGCAGGCCGCGCAGGTCGAGCGTGCTCTTGGTCGTGATGAGCTCGCCGAGCTGCACCACCCGAGGCGGGACGTTCGACCAGTCCTTGGTCGTCTCGAGTCCATGGTCTGGGTACGGGCGCGAGTCGCCGACGGCCTTGAAAATCACCGGGTCAGCATAGGCGTCGAACGTGGACGACCGGCCACTAGAGTTCGAACCGTGACCGAGACTGACGCCTCAGGAGCCCAGGGGACCGGCGACACGACCCAGATCGACGAGATCCGGGCGGGCTACGCGTTCGACGGCGGGGTGCTCAAGCTGGGCGCCGCGGTCGTCGACGGCCAGGCCCACGCCGACGCCCCCGTGCAGATCCCGCTCAGCGTCCTCAACCGCCACGGGCTCGTCGCGGGCGCGACCGGCACCGGCAAGACGAAGACCCTCCAGCTCATGGCCGAACAGCTCGCCGACCAGGGTGTCCCGGTCTTCCTCGCCGACATGAAGGGCGACCTGTCCGGCCTCGCGAGCCCAGGCGAGGGCGGCGACAAGATCACCAGCCGCGCGGCCGACGTCGGCATGCCGTGGACGGGGACGGCATACCCCACGGAGTTCTACTCGCTCGGCGGCAAGGGTGACGGCATCTCGGTCCGCGCCACGATCACGAGCTTCGGCCCGACCCTGCTCAGCAAGGTCCTCGGCCTCAACGACACGCAGGAGAGCAGCCTCGGGCTGATCTTCCACTACGCCGACAAGAACGGCCTCGCGCTCCTCGACCTCAAGGACCTCCGCGCCGTCATCAGCCACCTGACGTCCGACGAGGGCAAGGCCGACCTCAAGGACCTCGGCGGGCTCTCGAGCGCGACGGCCGGCGTCATCCTGCGCAACCTCATCACCTTCGAGGACCAGGGCGCCGGCGCCTTCTTCGGCGAGCCCGAGTTCGAGACCGGCGACCTGCTGCGCACCACCGCCGACGGCAAGGGGATCATCTCCTGCCTCGAGCTGCCGCAGGTGCAGGACCGCCCGCAGCTGTTCTCGACGTTCCTCATGTGGATGCTCGCCGACCTCTTCCACGACCTGCCCGAGGAGGGCGACGTCGACAAGCCGAAGCTCGTCTTCTTCTTCGACGAGGCGCACCTGCTCTTCAACGACGCGAGCAAGGCGTTCCTGCAGGCCATCGAGCAGACCGTCCGGCTCATCCGGTCCAAGGGCGTCGGCGTCTTCTTCGTCACCCAGTCGCCCAAGGACGTCCCGTCCGGAGTCCTCGCCCAGCTCGGCAACCGCGTCCAGCACGCCCTGCGAGCGTTCACCCCCGACGACGCGAAGGCGCTCAAGCAGGCCATCGCCACCTACCCGCACACGGCCTACGACATGGAGAAGCTCCTCACGAGCCTCGGCATCGGCGAGGCCGTCGTGACCGTCCTGTCCGACAAGGGCGTGCCGACGCCCGTCGCGTGGACCCGGATGAAGGCCCCGAACTCGCTCATGGACCCCTCGTCGCCCGCGACGATGGACGCGGTGACCGCCGCGTCCCAGCTCAGGACGAAGTACGCCGACGTCGTCGACCGCGAGTCGGCGTACGAGAAGCTGGCGGCCCGGCTCCAGGCGGCTCCTGCCGCCCCGGCTGCGCCCGCGCCGACCCCCGCCGCCCCGACCCCTGCGCCCGTGCCCGCGTCGAAGCGCGCGCCCAAGGAGGAGCCCAGCATCATCGAGCAGGTCGCCGGGAGCTCGGCGTTCAAGTCGATGCTCCGCTCGGCGGGCACCGTCATCGGCCGCGAGATCACCCGCAGCATCTTCGGCACCCGCAAACGCTGACACCACCGACTCCCTGACCGGGGCGCCTCGACCGTTCGTGGGTCGGGGCGCTCTCGCGTGCTCGGACGCAACCAAACGACCTCGGCAGGGACTGTTCCGCTGTCAGGATTGATCAGCGGGAACCGAGGTGGGCCATGCCCGAGGACGAGGACCCGATCCGGGTCATCTACGACGCGTCGTACCGAAGACTCGTCGGGCAGCTGTATGCCCTGTGCGGCAACCGCGGAGACGCGGAGGACGCCGTGCAGGAGGCGTTCGTTCAGGCGGTCTACCACCGACGCCGCTTCCTCGAGATGGACAGGCCGGAGGCGTGGCTGCGCACCGTGGCCCTCAACCGGATCCGCAAGGGGTGGCGGCGCCGCGCGCTCGCCCGTCGTGTCCTGTCGCAGTCCAGCGCGGCCGCGCCGGACGACGGCTTCGGGCTCGACCCCGACCACGTGGCGCTGGTCGCCGCCCTCGGACGCCTGACCCCGGTCCTGCGCGAGACCTTCGTCCTGCACTACGTCATCGACCTGCCCGTCGCGACCGTGGCCTCGGAGCTCAACGTGGCCGAGGGCACCGTCAAGGCGCGTCTGTCGCGCGGACGGGTCGCGCTGGCCGACCTGCTCTCGGACCGGGAAGGAGCCGACCATGTCTGACCTCACGTCACTCGTCGACGAAGTGGCCCAGCGGGTCGAGGAGCCGGCGTTCGAGGGGATCACCCGCCGGGCGCGGACCCGGCGCGTGCGTCGCGTCGGTACCACTGTCACGGCCGTCGGTCTCGCCGCCGTCGTGTCCGTCATCGCGCTGAGCTCGACGTCAGGTCGCCCTCGGGCGCTGCCCGCCACGCATCCGCCGACCTCTGTGGCTGCCACGGCCCGGCCCCCCGAGCAGATCGTCAACGGTCGCAACGCCACCATTCGGTGGACGCGCATCGCCCCAGAACGATCCGGACAGTTCGTCATCCGTGACTGGCAACAGTGCAGCAATGACACCCTCACGGTGACGAAGTGCGACCCGGCACTGCTCGTGGACGCCTGGGAAGTCACGGACGGCACGGGACGTCAGCAGCTCCTACCGCCCGGGGACGGTGACGACCTGAGGTACGCCGGCGGTGGCGTCTGGGTCCTTCGTCTGGCCTCGCCGCAGCACCCGGCCCTGTGGCGAACCGTCGCAGCGTCCCCCCGCCTGGCCGCACCCGTGACACTTGCCGTCGACCCGGTACGCACCACGGACATGCAGTCGGCCATAGGGCGACCGCACGTCACCTGCCCGGACCAGCCTTGGCGCATCTGTGTGGTCGACCTGTCAGCGAACGTCCTGGTCCCGGTCGACGATCTGCCGACCGGGGCCTGGGCCATCACCAATCAGGCCGGCTGGTGGGGAATCCTGGACACCGGGCAGGCCGTCGTCGAGCAGTCGGACGGCACCCTCCTGCGCCCCGAGCTCTACGAGCTCGTGGCGAGCCCGACGCGGGCGTTCGTCGAGGACGCCGTGGACGGCACGATCGGCTGGTACCTGAGCACCGAGGAGGACGTGGTCGCTGGCACGCCGCTCACCGCGTTGCTCAGCAGCGACCGAGGACGGACCTGGACGCTGAGGTCCGTACCGAAGGACGCCGAAGCCGCCTACGACTGGGTCAACGAGACGAGTCAGGACCCCCTCGTGGTTCGGGCGGTCCTGCCGGACGACTGGCGGGCGTGGCCCGTCATCGCTCGCTAGTGGGCCGCCAGAGCGCCCCGACCTCGAGGGTCGGGGCGCTCTGGCGCGGACGGCTCACCGGGACAACCCGACCGGCGACCCTCGGCTACGCGTCGAGCTCGACGTCGTCGAGGTCCCCGTCGACGTCGGCGAAGTAGCTGATGATGCGGATGTCCGGCTCGTCGAGCACCTGGAGCACGAGCTGGCGCAGCTGGATCACCTGGCCGGTGTCGAGGCGGATCCGCTTGGTGCGGCCGCGGGTCGGGTCGGAGTCGTGCCGCTCCCACCACTCGACGGTGTCCGGGTTGGTCTTGAAGATCTCATCGAGGATCCGCTTGAACGACGGGTCGTCCGGGTGCCGCGCGTACGCCTCGCGGAAGAGCGCGAGCTGGTCGGCCGCCTCCTGCTCCCAGTCCACGAAGAGGCTCCGGGCCGCCGGGTCGCAGCAGTAGAACCAGAGCAGGTTGCGCTCGCGCTTGCTCCGCTTGCTCTCCCAGTCCGTGAACAGCTGGCAGGCGGTGTGGTTGGCGCCGAGCACGTCCCAGCGAGCGCCGACGACGTAGGCCGGGTTCGGGTCGATCGAGTCGAGCAGCTCCTCGAGCTCCTCGGTCAGCTCCTCGTGCGCCTGCGGCCGCCGCGACGGGGCGCCCGTCGCGAGCGCGTGCAGGTGCGCGCGCCCGTCGGCGTTGAGCTTGAGGGCACGGGCGAGGCCGTCGATGACGCTCTGGCTCGGACGCAGGTCGCGGCCGCGCTCGATGATGTCGTAGTACGCCACGGAGACGTTCGCGAGCTCGGCCACCTCGGTGCGGCTGAGGCCCACCCGGCGCCGACCCTTGGCCCGCTTGATGCCGACCTCCTCGGGGGCCAGCTCGTGCCGGCGCGCGCGGAGGAACTCGCCCAGGGGTGAGGGGGTGCGCACGCTGAGGGGGACGTCCGTGGTCATGCCGCACATCCTGCCAGTGGTGCGCCACCACGAGACGCCACGTGGCGTCCCGAACCGTGCAGCTCGGGTTCGGGTCTCCGACGTGCCTGCCTGTGCGTCGATCGGACGCGACTGCACCCGGCGGTGGACGCCGGTCGGCGGGGGTCAGCCGTCGTCGAGTCCGAGGAGCAGGTCCTCCACCAAGGACTCCCGCCCGGTCCGGATCTCGCGCGCCCAGTCCTCGGCGGAGATGTGCCCCTCCACCGCGGTCCAGGCCTCGGCCCGCTCCTCGTCCCGGTAGGGGTTCGGCAGCGAGAGACGGTCCCTCATGGCCTCCTCGGCTCCGATCAGGTGCGCGGCGCCCACCGGATCCCCGAGCCCGATGAGGATGGTCATGTAGGTGTTGGCGAAGGCCATCGTGAGGTTCGGGCTGCGCAGCCGCACGACCTGGTCGACGAGCGACTGTGCGAGCCGGCCGGCCTCCTCCGCCCGCCCGCTCGCCGCCAGGAGGTTGGCGAGGTTCTGGCCCTGGACCGCTGACTCGTGCTCATCGCCGGCCTCCCGGACGATCTCGAGCGCCTCGTGGGTCAGCTCCTCGGCGCGTGCGTAGTGGCCCAGCTCCTCCTCGACCCCGGCGAGGTTGCCCAGGGCACGGGTGAGCCTCGACTGGTTGCCGATCCGCCGGTGCAGCGAGAGGGACTCCTCGAACGTCCGATGGGCGGAGTGGATGTCCCCCTGGTGCAGCTGCGCCGTCCCGAGGACCCCCATCGCGAAGGCCTCCCGCTCCTCGTCGGCGACCGCGCGCGCCATGGACAGGCTCTGCATGGCGTACTCAGCGCTGCGATCGGCCTCACCCCGCGCGATCAGGAGGTTGGCGTAGGTCCCGAGGCATGCGGCGAGCTCCCCCGACGGCGCGCTCCCGGCGCGCTCGAGAGCCAGCTCCAACCAACGGCATCCCTCGATGACGTATCCACCCGTGTACCAGAGCCATCCGAGCGACGTCGACAACCGGAGCGCGGTCGAGGTCGCGGCGAGATCCAGGCCCTCGGTCGCCCCGCCATGGCGAAGCCCCCACCCCAGGGCCTCACGGAAGTTGTCGAGCTCGGCCTCCGCCTGGCCGAGGGCGAGGAGGTGGTCGGAGTCGCGCGTCACCCTGAGGCTCTCGGCGACCTCCAGGTAGTGGTCGGCGTGCGCGGAGCGTGCCTCGTCGAGCTGACCCGTGCCGCGCAGCTCCGCCAGTGCGAAGGATCGGATCGTCTCCAGGAGGGTGATGCGCGGCTCGCCGTCGGGCGCCTCGGACACGAGCGCGAGACTGGCGTCGACGAGGTCGGCGACGAGGTCCAGGGGCTCGCTGGGCGGGTCCCCCGACCCGGCGGGGAGCGCGACCGCCCTCACCGCCTCGAGGTCTGCCCCGCCTGCGAACACCCCCAGCCGCCGGAAGAACGCCTGATGACGCCCGGGGAGCAGGTCGTAGGACCAGGCGATGGTCTCGCGCAGCGTCCGGTGCCTCATCGGGCCGTGCCTGCTCATCGACGCGAGGTCGAGCGTCGTGTCGATCCGACGCAGGAGCGCCTGCGGACCGAGCAGACGGGTCCGCGCGGCGGACAGCTCGATGGCCAGCGGTAGCCCGTCCAGGCGCCGGCAGATGGCGACGACCGCGTCGACGTTCTCCGGCGTCAGCCGGAAGTCCGGGCGCACGCTACGGGCCTGCTGCAGGAACAGCTGCACCGCCGGGGACCTCTCGACGGCAGCCACCGTCGAACCGGTCGGCAGGCCGAGGGGCAGGACCGGGTAGAGGTGCTCCCCCGGCACGGCCAGCGGTCGACGCGAGGTGGCCACGACCGCTGCTCGGGGCGCCGCCTGCAGCAGCTCCGAGACGACCTCGTCGGCGTCGCTGAGCTGCTCGAGGTTGTCCAGGACGAAGAGGGCCGTCCGGTTCGCCACCTGCTCGAACAGTCGCGGTGGCAGGCGGCTGCTCCGCGGCACCTCGAGCACGTCGCCGAGCGTCGTCCACGTCACCTCGGGGGTGGTGGCCGCCGCCAGGGGCACGAAGTAGACCCCGTCGGGAAAGGCCGTCACGAGGTTGGTCGCCACCTCCGTCGCGAGTCGCGTCTTGCCCGATCCTCCGGGTCCGCTGAGCGTGACCAGTCGGACCTCGGGCGACCGCACTAGGTCGACCAGTTCCTCTACCGCCTCTTCACGTCCGACCAGGTGGGTCGTCGGGATCGGCAGGCGGGTCGCAGCGCCGAGGGTCCTGAGCGCCGGGAAGTCGTTCTGCAGGCCGTCGACCGTGAGCTGGAAGAGCCGCTCCGGCTCCGGGATGTCCTTGAGGCGGTGGCTGCCGAGGTCCCGCAGTCCGACGCCGTCGGGAAGAGCGCCCCGAGCGAGCCCCGCCGAGACCGACGACAGGACGGCCTGCCCCCCGTGGGCAGAGGAGGCGATGCGGGCCGCGCGGTGCACGTCCATCCCGACGTAGTCGTCGTGGTGGACCTGCGGTGACCCCGTGTGGATGCCCATGCGTACGCGTACGCGCTCGTCCCCGGGCCACGGCTGGGTGTCCAGTCCGCGCTGGGCCTGGACGGCGGCGCTCACCGCGCCCTCGGCGGTGGGGAACACGACGAAGAAGCTGTCCCCCTCGGTGCCCATCTCCGTGCCCCCGTGGGCGGCCCATGCCGAACGCAGCACGTCCCGGTGCTTGTCCAGGGCCTCCGTGTACCGGCGCCCCAGACGGCTCAGCATCAGCGTCGACCCCTCGATGTCGGAGAACAGCATCGACACCGTCCCGGACGGCAGCTCGCGCACGGCGCCTCCCTCCCACTCTGCCGTTTCCGAGCGTGGGTCCTGGGATCGCAGCTCGTCAAGGAATTTGCGGTGGAGGGCCCTGCCAACAGTGATCGCGTATGCCGCTCGTCCCCCGTCACCGGGCACCCGAGCCACCTTTCCTGCCGATGCAACCGAACGGCATACCGGGCGGTTCGTCCAGGTGGAGGCGTGGAACGCAGGAGGAGGGCCGGCCGGGCGAACAGGGAGCGTGCCGGAGGATGCATCCGCGCGGGTCCGTGGTGGGTCGCCGGCACCGGGTGCCGGCGACCCACCACGCTCCTTGCATCTCTCAGAGCGCTGCGTGACCGACGTTGGTCAGCAGGACGATCTCGTTGTGGATGCCGCGTCTGTCCGAGGGCCGCGCCTGCGCGTAGGCCTCGGTCAGCTCGTCGATCGCCACCTGGACCATGTCGGACGTCTGCCGTGACGGTGGATCCGGAACCGGCGAGGCGGTAGCGGCGACGGGCAGTGCCAACAGGCCGAAGGCGACGAGTGAGACGGTGGCGGTGCGAACGTTCATGATCATCTCCTGGATGAGTTCGCTTGTGGGTCAAGCGATGTGGGTCGGGATCGATGTCGCGGCTCGCGCCGGGTGATCCACGTCCAGAGTCGTCTCAGGGAGGCCTGGCGCACATGCGGAGTAGCACTTGACCGCGCACCGCGGTCTTGGGGTTTCCCCGCATCGCGGCGTCGCAAAAGGCTGTGAAATGCGCATCAACCGCGCGTCCGCGACCAGGCGTCGGCCAGGCCCATGGGGCCTGACCTGTCCCGGCGTCAGGCGCTGCGCAGGAAGGTCAGGACGGCCAGGACCCGGCGGTTGCTCTCCGGCGACTCGTCGAGCCCCAGCTTCGTGAAGATCTGGCGGACATGCGCCTCGACCGTGCGGTCGGTGATGAACAGCCGCCTACTGATGCCCTGGTTGGTCAGGCCCTCAGCGACGAGAGCAAGCACCTCGCGCTCACGCACGCTGAGCTCGTCGAGCGGGTCCGCGTCGCGGTGCTTGTGCAGGAGGCGCGCGACGATCGTCGGGTCGATCACCGTCTCCGCCTCCGCCACCCGCCGCAGGCTGTCGACGAGGACGTCGCCCGAGTAGATCCTCTCCTTGAGGATGTAGCCGATGCCCTCGGGCTGGTCCTCGATGAGACGCAACGCGTACGCCGACTCGACGTAGTGGGACAGCACCAGCACGCCGGTGGCCGGGAACTCGGACCGGATCGTGGCTGCCGCGACCAGGCCCTCGTCGGTATGCGTCGGAGGCATGCGGATGTCGACGACGCAGACGTCCGGACGGTGGGCTCGCACCAGGTGGAGGAGCGCCGAGGCGTCGGCCGCCTGGCCCACGACATCGACCCCGCCGGACCGCAACAGGGCGACGACGCCCTCGCGCGTCAGGAGTGTGTCGTCCGCAACAACGGCTCGCATGCCACCTCCGCTCGGAGGCCAGTCGACACCGATCTCGGCGGTCGCCCTGGTCCCCGTGCCAGTGTGTCAGCCCCGCCGTCCGCGCACTTGGGGTTGAGTCCGAGCAGGCTTGCCCCCGAGGAGTGGATCATCCCTCTGCGACGGTCAAGGGGCATCGTCGACTCACGTCCGCACGCCATCGGCGGGTTCCGCGTCAGGGGACACGTCCAGCCTGAGCGGCAGCGCCAGGTCGACGCGGCTGCCGCCGTCCACGTGCGTCAACTCGATGCGCCCGCCGATGGCGGCCACCCGGTCCTCGAGACCTGAGAAGCCCAGGCTGGCATCCGCGACGTCCGCGCAGACACGGAGCCAGCCCCCGTCGCATGTCGCGCGAACCGTCGTGGGCCCATGTGCCGCAGCGGTTGCGACGACGACGTATGCCGTCGCCTCGACCGCCGTCGGAAGCCGCCCCTCCGGGGCGGCCACGACCTGCAGAGACAGTGTTTCGCTCAGCGCCTCCCACGCGCCTGCGAGCCCTTCGGTCACCAAGACGTTCGGGAACAACCCCGCGGCCAGCTCCCGGAGATCGCGCACGGCACCCTGAACCTCGGCCTCCGCCACATCCACCGTCTTTGCCACCTCGGGCTGGTCCTTCCCGATGCTCGCCCGCAGCAGGCGTAGGCCCAGCAGAAGACCGACGAGACGTTGTTGCGCACCGTCGTGAAGGTCGCGCTCCAGCCGACGCCGTTCGCGGTCGCCTGCCTCGATGATGCGGAGACGCGACCCCGCGAGGGCGCGCACCTGGGCGAGCCCCTCGGCGCGCAACCGCTCGTTCTCGAGCCCCAACCGGGCTGCGGTCACGACCTCACGGACCGCATCCGGGTTGTCGAGCAGGCCCGGCAGGTGCACCAGCACGGCGATCTCGTCGCCGTCGTGCTCGAGGCGGCTGGTGGCTCGTCCCGACCCGGCCGTCACGTCCACCGCCGCGAGGTGGACGTCGCGGTAGGTGCCGTCGACGGGATAGGCCACGAGGAGCGATGGGTCGTGCAGCCACGCGGCCAGCGCCTCACGCATACCTCCGGCGGCGGCTTCCCGGTGCAGGTCGACGACGAGGCCCGTGACACCCCGGCGCATGGCACGAGATCGCAGCAGGCTGAACGCCACCGCGGCTGCCAGTGCGGCCAGACCCACGAGCTGCGCCCACCAGAGAGCCTGTTCCGCCGCCGAACCTCCCACGAAGCCGCGATCCAGGCTCATGACGAGGTGCGCCACGACCGCCGCCAGGTACAGGAAGCCGATCGTCCACACCGCGCCACGCGCCCGTCGCGACGCGGGACTCATGCGCACGAGGCCGACGGCCAGGACGACCATGGTGACGATCGCCCACGCGAGCGCGGCGATCATCGCCAGTCGCGCGGATGTTGCTGCCACGTCCGGGTCGTCAAGCACCAGAAGAAGATTCCTCGGGCAGTCCGAGCAGCCCAGGGCCTGCGGGTCGAAGAACAGCATGGGCACGAGTCCCAGTGCACCGACGAGCACGAGGGCTCCCGCCGCGAGCAGGTAACGCTCCGCACGCGAGTCGATGTGTCCGGATGGGAAGGCAAACACCGTCCAGGTCGCGGCGACAGGAACGGCGACAGCGAGAGGCAGCCCCACCGAAAACACTGCCGCAGACAGGAATCCAGCCGTTGCGGCACCAGGGATGTCCCACTCGGTCGTAAGCATGAGGCTCGCGACGAGGATCAGCAGCCAGCCGAACGGATTCACCGGTCTGGCAAGCCGATGGACGATTCCGACGGTCACGAGCCAGGACACAGTGCAGAAGAAGGCGAGTTCGGAGCGAACTGACTCACCGCTGTCGGAGAAGCCCGGCGACGCGGCCACGACGCGTGCCGTGAGCCACGCGAGACCAGCGGTGATGCCCAGCGTCACGGCCGACCGAAAGATCTGTGCGGCATCGACGGACATCGCCCGTCGTGGCGCGTGCCCGCCTGCGACGCCCCCGGCCGCCGGGACGAACGCACGTCGCGCCCTCTGCGGACCCCTCATGTCACCCAGCGTCCACCCAGGACGAGCCTCGCGACTCAGGGTTGGCACTGATTCGCTCGATCGATTGACCGGACGACACTGGCCTGGGAGCGAGACAATGGACCGTTGTGGCACCGAAGGGACGTGCCGGCCATGATCCGAAGCACGACATCGACCGCAGGAGTCATGCCGACTGTCATGACGGCCGGCTGCTTGGTGAAGAGATCGACCTGGGCGCTCCTGGCCGCCGTGGCCGTGGTCGCCGCCGGGTGCACCACCACGGAACCGGACCGGGCCGGCGGCCGTGGCCTCCAAGAGGTGACCGTGCTGGAGATCGCCCAGCCTGACAACGCTGCGCCCGCGCAGGTGCAGGCGTATGCGTCAGAGGTGGAGAAGCAGTCGCACGGGGCCCTGCGCCTTCACTTCAACGACGACTGGCGTCAGGGCGAGATCTTGTTCGAGAAGAACACCCTCGAAGACGTGACGAGCGGTCGCGTGCCGGGTGCCTGGGTCGGCGTGCGGTCGCTCGACCTGATCGGGGTGACCTCGTTCCAGCCGCTGGTTGCCCCGCTGCTCGTCGACAGCCACGACATGCAGGATCGCATCTTCTCGGAGGGCATCCCGCTCGAGATGGCGCGCAGCCTCGAGGGGCACGGCTTGATGGCGGTCGCCGTCCTGCCGGGTCCGATGCGCAAGGTGCTCGGGGTGCGCAGGCCGTTCCGGGAGCCCGTGGACTTCTGGGGCGCCGAACTCGGAGTCCAGGGCGGCGACATACCGGAGGCCACGGCGAAGGCGCTCGGGGCGACCCTCACCCGAATGTCGTCCGGAGCAAGCCTCAGCGGGCTCGACGCCTACGAGCAACAGGTCGACAGCATCTTCGGCAGCTTCTACGGACTCGAGGCGAGATACGTCACCGCGAACCTCAACCTCTGGCCGGCGGCCATGACCGTGGTCCTCAACGAGGCGGCCTACCGCGGGCTGACCGACGCCCAGCGGGAAGTCTTGCGCACGGCCGCAACGACTGCGGTCCCGGCGGCTCTCGAGGCAGCTCGGACGGAGGACGTCTCCGCGGTCGCCAAGCTGTGTGGTCAGGATGTCGCGTTCCCGGCCTCGTCGGACCTCCAGCTCGCCGCCCTGCGCCAGGCCGTCCAACCGGTCTACAACCAGATCGCCGCCGTCGACCCGGACAACGCCCGCATGCTCGACCGGCTCGCTGCTCTCAGGGCCACCGTCGCCGCGCCGCCGGACCTCTCGGTCTGTCCTATGCCGGGAGCCGTTTCAGCGCGCGGGTCGTTCCCCGAGGGAACCTACGAGATGGCGCTCGACAACGATGCCAGATGGCAGTGCCCGGGCGGCCCGCGGCAGGGCACTCCAGGTCGAAGGTCCTGGTTCTCGCTCGAGGTGAGAGGCGACAAGGTCACCATTCGCCAACGCGTCGACAGCCAGACTGCGCCCAAGGAGTCCGCATACAACGGGGCGTACTCCACCCTGCGCGACCGGATCCGGATAGACAGCCTCAACGCGAGGTGGTCCTTCGACGGGAATGCCCTACGGTTCAGCGACATGACCGGTGGCTCGTGCGGCGAGACCGTCATCTGGACGACCAAACCCTGGGTCCTCCGGACACCCCCTGCGGCGGGCGCGCCGGTGGTTCCGGAGGGCACGTACGAGACGGTTCTGTCTCCAGCCGACCGCCACCTCTGCGACGGCCAGCTGGGTGAATACCTTCTCAACAGGGAACTCTTCGTCCCGCAGGACCACCCCCGCACCTGGTACCTGAGCTTCACTCTCGATGGCGGAGTGGTGACGGAGCACGAGAGCGAAGTCAGCCCTACGGCGATCGCCCGCATGGGATGGGTGGGCAGCTACCGCGTCTACGGCAACACTTTCGAGCTGACCGGTCTCAGGAGCACAGCGAACTATCCGGCCGGCACTGACCGCCGCGGCCCCATGACCGCTACCTTCACGTTCGTCGGCAGGACTCTGACGCTCACACCCGTGGGGTCCTGGCGGTGTGAGAGCCGGGTCCTGTGGACCCGCCACCCGTGGACCCTGACGAAGAGGGCGCCATGACACCGACGCTCGTGATCATCGACGACCACGCCGGCTTCCGGGCTTTCGCCAGAGCGCTGCTCGAGACGGAGGGCTACGACGTCGTCGGAGAAGCCGCCGACGGTTCCTCGGGTGCTGAGCTGGTCGGCCGCCTGCAACCCGATGTCGTGCTGCTCGACGTCGTTCTGCCGGACGTCGACGGGTTCGCGGTGTCCGAGCGCATTGCGGACACGGCGCCTCACTGTGCGGTCGTGCTGACGTCAACTCGCGGGCGCAGATCCTACGGAGCGCGCGTTGCCGCCAGCCCCGCTCGCGGCTTCGTCGGCAAGAGCGAGCTCAGCGGCTCTGCGCTGGACCTGCTGACCGGGTGACCGGGTGACCCATGGTCGGGAGTCGGTTCCTCCAAGTCGTCGACCTGCTGGTCGGTGTGGTCGTGATCTCCGCCGGCCTGGCGTCGATGCGGTCCGGCAGGGTCGCCCGGCTGATGCTGCTCGTCGGGGCGACGTGGCTGGTCGGCAGCGTCTTCTCCGCAGCCGTCTTCCTTCACCGCGGTCCGCTGGTGCAGCTGCACCTCACCTATCCCACCGGGCACGCGAGGCGCCGCTACGTCACGGTCGTCATCGGGGCGGCATACGTCCTGGGCGTTGTCGAGGCGTTCGTGCCCGCTGCCGCGCTCACCCTGGCACTCGCGCTCCTGGTCGCCGCAGCGGCGATCGACGTCTTCGTGCGCACCACGGGCCCCGCCCGCAAGGCGGGACGCCCGGCCCTGGGGGCAGCCCTCGGGTTCTCCGCGGTGCTGATGACGAGCGCCCTCAACCAGCTACTGGCCTGGAACATCGACGTGCCCGTCCTGCTGGCATACGACGGTGTCGTCGCGGGCGCCGCTGTCGTGCTGGCTGCCGACCTACGGTGGGGTCGCTGGACTGAAGCGACCCTGAGTGATCTCGTTGCCGACCTCGGGAAAACCTCCGATACGAGCGGGCTGGCCGGACGGCTGCAGCGAGCCTTGGGCGACCCCGGGCTCACGGTCGGCTACTGGATCCCGGAGAGGGCGGCCTACGTCGATGACCAGGGTGAGCCGATCGAGCTGCCGGCGCATGACGGTGGTCGCATGGCGACCCCCATCGACGACGACGGGAGGCATGTCGCCGTGCTGGTCCACGACCGGGCGCTGCTCGAGGACCCCGGGCTGGTGAGCGGCGTGGCAACGGCGGCCAGGCTCGCGATGACCAACGCGCAGATGCTCGCTGACATCCGCTCCCGGGTCGGCGACCTCACGCAGTCCAGGCAACGCATCGTTGAAGCCGTCGACGACGAGCGGGCACGGATCGCTGACGAGCTCGCCGGCGGCGCTCAAAGACGACTTGCCCGCGTCGCCGACATCCTGGACCACGCCGCGACTGCGGATCTGTCAGGTGACCGGCACCTCACGCTGGTACGTGCGGAGGTCATGCAGGCGCAGGAGGACCTGACGAGGTTCGTCCGGGGGGTGCGCCCTTCAGCCCTCGTCGAGGGTGGCCTCGACGCGGCTGTCCGTGACATGGCCGGGCACCTTCCGTTCCAGGTCGATGTACGAGTCGATGTGGGACGGCTTCCCGACGCGCTCGAGGGGGCATTGCTCTTCTTCTGCTCCGAGGCAATGACCAACGTGGCGAAGCACGCCGGCGCGACCCGGTGCGGGGTCATCATCACGGCTGGGCCGGACCTGATCATCGCGGTCGTCGAGGACGACGGTATCGGTGGGGCGGACCCGTACGGATCAGGCCTGCTCGGCCTCACCGACCGGATCGAGACCATGGGGGGACGGCTGATCGTGACGAGCCCGCCTGACGGTGGCACCCGTCTCGAGGCGCGCATACCGCGACCGGCAGAGGATCGCGCCGCGGGCAACGGGCGGTAGCGCATCGCCTTCGGCGATCAGTGGCGGTGGGAACCGTCACGAGCGGGCGGGTTCGTTCCTCACCCGACCGCTCGCTCCTCCCAAATCCCGCGTGCTTCCGGTAGAACGACGAAGGACCCGACGGTGAAGCACGTCGGGTCCTTCGTCGTTCTGGCGGTGGCGGTGGGATTTGAACCCACGGTGGAGTTACCCCCACACACGCTTTCGAGGCGTGCTCCTTAGGCCGCTCGGACACGCCACCGAGAGGAGACCTTACCCGAGCCTCCGGCCCTCCAAGAAATCGACCAGTGGCGTCCCCGAGCAGCCCGGACATCGCCAATCCCCCACGCGAGACCCCGCCGACGGGTCACGATCAGAGGGCCACGGAAATCACGACGGAGACCGCAGAAGGCTGGAAACCATGGCTGACGCCTCGCCACTGATGCCGAGCCCGGCGCCGGTCGCCGTGCAGGAGGCCTTCGACCGGTACCACGCGGAGCTCGTCGGCGAGCTCACCGCGATCTGCGGGAGCGCGGGGGCCGCCGAGGCCGCGGTCGACGAGGCCTTCCGCCGGGCCGCCGCACTGCCCGACTTCGCCGAGATCGGGCGCCCGCTCGACTGGCTGCGCGTGACCGCCCGCAACCAGGTCGTGCGGCGTTCCTTCCGCCGCGACGACCTCGACGGCAGTCGGGGTCTCCCGGCCGCGGCAAGCTTCGAGCGGCCCTCGCTCTCGGGCAGCCTGAGCCGGGCCGCGCGCGCGCACCGACGGCACATGGCGCGCCGAGTGGGCCTGGGCGCGGCCGGCACCGTGCTTGCCGTGGTCGCCCTGTTCGCCGCCACGTCCGTCTCACCGTGGGCGCCGACGAGCGCGCTACCGACGACCTCCCCCACCCCGTCGCGGGTCCGCAGCTCACCGCCCCTCATCCCGACCCACGCCATCCCGTCACCCTCGACGTCGGCACCGGAGCCATGGCCGCCCGTGACCCCTCAAGCGGTCGTCGGCCACCCCGACGCCCGGCAGGCTTATGTGGTGACATCACCACAGGTCGCGTCCCGGCGAGCGATCGTCTGGCAACGGTGCCGCCCCGGTTCCGGCAGCTCCCCCACGTGTGACCAGGAGAACGCAGCGCTGGCCGTCGAGGTGGTGGACGGCAAGGGCCACCGCCTGACCCACCTGCTGCAGAGCGAGCAGGTCGTGAGGCCAGCCTTCGCCGGCAACTTCGCCATCATCGCCGCGTGGGCCGGCGACGACTACGCCTTGATCTCACCGACCATGAAGGAACCACAGCCGTTCGAGGTCAAGACCGGTGCTCGACCCCGACCGGGGCAGCAGTTCAGCACCTGCGCCTCGGGGCCCTGCCTCGTCGACCTCCACGGGACGGTGCACGCACTCGATCTCCCGGGCGACGTCCAGTGGGACTCGAACACGACCAAGGGCTGGGTGGGCACTCAGCACCTCGACAACTCCAGCGGGTCCGCGCGCGTGTTCATCCAGCAGGACGACGAGACGTTCGCCACCGTCGACGTCACGGTCAAGTCCCCGAGCGAGGACGGTGCCCTTCCGTACGCCGCGAACGGGCAGGACGGGTCGGTCGCGGTCTGGTTCTCGAGCCAGTCGGGCTTCGCCCAAGTTGCCGTCTCGACCGACCGGGGACGCTCGTGGACGATTCACTGGGCCAACCCGGCTGACGGCTGGAGCGCCTCGTCGTACACCTCGCTGCCGGTCGCCGGTCCACCCGGCATGACCGTGACGGCGCTCAAGAAGCGGCCACCGGGACGCTGACGACACGCGGCCGCTCTACGAGCACCGCTGGTCTCAGTCGCCGAGCCTCCGGCCCTCGAAGAAGTCGACCAGCAGGGCCGCCGACTCCTCCGCCCGCACCCCACCGACGACGTCCACGATGTGCGTCGCGAGGGGGTCCCGCGTCAGGTCCCAGACCGATCCGCACGCCCCCGCCTTCGGGTCCCAGGCGCCGAACACGACCCGTTCGACCCGCGCCGCCATCGCCGCACCCGCGCACATGACGCACGGTTCGAGCGTGACCACGAGCGTGCAGCCGTCCAGCCGCCACGAACCCACCGCCTGCGCGGCCTCCCGCAGCGCGACCACCTCGGCGTGCCCCGTCGGGTCGCCGCGCTCCTCGCGCACGTTGCGCCCGCGGCCGACCACGTCACCCTCGGGGTCGACGACGAGCGCCCCGACGGGCACGTCCTGCGAGCCCACGGTCGCCGCCGCGAGGTCGAGCGCCTGGCCGACCCACGCGGCATACGTTTCCGGTGTCGGGACGGAGCTCTTGCCGGGGGTCTCGGATCTCTTCGCCACGCGCTAAGTTTCCACCCATGGACGTCCATGTCGCAGACCACCCGCTCATCGCCCACAAGCTGACCTACCTGCGCGACAAGCGGACCGACAGTCCCACCTTCCGGCGCCTCGCCGAGGAGCTCGTCACGCTGCTCGCCTACGAGGCGACGCGCGACGTCCGCGTCGAGCCGTTCGAGATCGAGACACCGGTCGCGCCGACGACCGGCATCAAGCTCTCCAACCCCAAGCCGATCATCGTCCCGATCCTGCGGGCCGGCCTCGGCATGCTCGACGGCATGGTCAAGCTGCTCCCCAGCGCCGAGGTCGGCTTCCTCGGGATGATCCGCAACGAGGAGACGCTCGAGGTCTCGACCTACGCGAACCGCCTGCCCGACGACCTCAACGGCCGACAGGTGTTCATCCTCGACCCGATGCTCGCCACCGGTGGCACGCTCGTCATGGCGATCGACTACCTCACCGCCAAGGGCGCCCGCGACATCACGGCCGTCTGCCTGCTCGCCGCTCCCGAAGGCATCAAGCACCTCGAGGACGAGCTCGCCGACTCCGACATCCCCGTCAAGGTCGTCCTCGGCACCATCGACGAGAAGCTCAACGAGAAGGGCTACATCGTCCCCGGTCTCGGTGACGCCGGCGACCGCCTCTACGGCGTCGTCTGAGCCCACCCCACCGATGGCGTATGCCGCCGGGTCAGGGCAGCGCGTCGCCCCAGTCGGCGTCGCGCGCCCCCCGGTAGCGCTCCCCCGCCTTCTTCGAGACCACCTCGCGGCCCGCGGTCCCGTCGGGCCGGCACACCTGGAACTCGACGAACCCCTTGCGCTTCAAGGGATGTCGGAGGATGCGACCCGAACTCACCTCTGCGGTAAGGGTGTCGAGGACCCCTGGTGCGGCAGCTGCGACCCATGAGAACTTCTCGTCCTCATAGGACAGCTCCCCTCCCTTGAGGCGACGGTGCTCGGCGGAGCGGCTCACGCGTGCCGCGAAGTGGCACCAGTCGCCTCGGGCGAGAGGGCAGTCCGCGGAGTGTGGGCACGGTCCCAGCAGGGTCCAGCCGGCTCGGAGCAGGACCGACCGGACGCGGAGCACGCGGGCGTAACCGTCCGGCGTCCCAGGCTCGGCGACCACGACGGCACGGCCCCGACGCATCGCATCGGCGACGAGGGCGTCCTGCTGCGCCTCGTCGAGCTCGCTGAGCACGTAGGACACCGTCACGAGGTCGGCGTCGAGCTCAGGCCAGGAGCCGGCGACGGCGCGCCGGAACGTCGCGCTCGCGAGCGCGGGCGACGACGCGTCGGCGACGAGCTCGCGCCCGAGGTCCAGCGCGTCCTCGACCTGGTCGAGCACCGTGATCGTCTCGAGCGACTCGAAGGCGCCTGCCGCCGCCCATGCCGCCGCGCCGGTGCCCCCTCCGAGGTCGAGCATCGAGCGCGGCTCCAGACCCCGACCTGCGACGTCGACGAGGACCCTCGACAGGGCGGCGTGCGTCGCCGGCATCCGGTAGGCGGCATAGGCCGCCACGTGCACCCGCGACGCGAGGATCGGCGCCGAGGCGGGCGCCACGGACCGGTAGCGCGACACGAGGGCCGCGGTCGCGCGGGTCAGGTCACGCTCGTCGATCCCGCGCACGGCGCGGGTCAGCGCGGTGCGCAGCTCGGCGGCATACGCTGGCGTTCGCGACACGCGAGGAGGATAGCGGCGCGGCCGGACCCACCGGACCGACCGGACCGACCGGACCCACCGGACCCACCGGACCGACACGCGGACGCTGGTGACGCACCCCACCAGCCACGTACGGCACACTGGTCCCACCCCTGTGCCGTGGGGCTGTCAGGCAGCCCCAGCACCTTCCCTCCAAGGAGCGACACACCATGGGCCCCAAGGCCAAGAAGATCATCCTGATCATCGTGCTCGCGTTCTTCGCCTACGCCGTGTTCACGTCCCCCGACAAGGCTGCCGACATCGTCACCAACATCTGGGGTGTCCTCGTCGACGGCTTCAACGCGATCCTCGAGTTCTTCGGGTCCCTGCTCAACCGATGATGCGAGCACACTGAGCTCATGGCGTTCATGCGGAGCACGGAGGTACCGGCGGGACTGGCGCCGATCCTGCTCCCGGGCGAGAAGCTGGTCACCGCCGTGCGGGCCCACTGGGGCAAGCTCGCCGAGCCCGTGGCCACGACCCTGCTCGGTCTCATCGCGGCGGTGTGGGTCGACTCCAACGTCACCAAGGCCACGCAGGCCCTCGGCACGATCTTCTGGTGGCTCTTCTTCGCCCTGCTCGCCCGGCTCCTCTGGTGCCTGCTCGACTGGAGCCACAACTGGTTCGTGGCCACCGACAAGCGGCTGCTGCTGCGCTACGGCCTCATCTCGCACAAGGTCGCGATGATGCCGCTGCTCAAGGTCACCGACATGAGCTACGTCCGCTCCATCCCGGGCCAGTTCCTCGGCTACGGCAAGTTCGTCCTCGAGAGCGCCGGCCAGGACCAGGCCCTGCGCGAGGTCAAGTGGGTGCCCAACCCCGACCAGACCTACCGCGACATCTGCGCCGAGATCTTCCACATCGTGCCGCCCCCGGGCGATGAGGACTTCGAGGAGCTCGACGGCGAGTTCCCCGACGACACAGGGCAACCCGGCGGACCGACGCCCCCCGCCAGCCCGATCGCTCCCAGCGGTGGCTCGGCGTACCCCGATGTCCACCGCACCCACAACCCGATCCAGGACCGCCTCGACTCCTACTCCCGGGCGGTCCCGATCCAGCGGCCGTCCGACCGGTCCGAGACGGTCTACGAGAGCGACGACCTCAAGCGCCGCCGCCGCGGGGCCGACACCGGCCCGATCTGGCCGCGCTCCGACGACTGACCGGTCCTCCGGGGTCCCGGCTCCGGGTGACACAGATGTGGGCCGGGCGGGTACCACTGGGTAGCCGCGGCCTCCCCGCGCCGCGCGGCCCACGACGCCCGGGCAGGACTCGCAGGCGGTCGCGCTCACCGCTAGTTTGTGATGATCCGCCCGTCACCGACCGCTCGGAGGACAGCATGAGCGTGTTCCGCACCAAGTCGGTCGAGGCCTCGATGGCCTCGTCCGAAGAGGCCGACCACAAGCTGAAGAGGACACTCAGCGCCCTTGACCTCACGGTCTTCGGCATCGGTGTCATCATCGGCGCCGGCATCTTCACGCTGACCGGCAGAGCCGCCAAGGACTACGCCGGTCCGTCCATCGCACTGTCGTTCGTCATCGGTGCGATCGTCTGCGGTCTGGCAGCTCTCTGCTACGCCGAGTTCGCGTCGACGGTCCCCGTCTCCGGGTCGGCCTACACGTTCTCCTACGCGACGCTGGGCGAGCTCATCGCGTGGATCATCGGCTGGGACCTGCTGCTCGAGCTCATGCTCGGCGCGAGCGTGGTCGCCCAGGGGTGGTCACAGTACTTCGTCACCTTCCTGGAGCAGCTGGGAGTGACCTGGCCGGAATCGGTCGGGCCGGGGTCGCACTTCGACCTGCCGGCGTTCCTGCTCATCGCCGGCCTGACGCTGCTCATCGCCTGGGGCATCAAGGAGTCGCTGCGCGTCAACCTCGTGCTCGTCGGCGTCAAGCTCTTCATCGTGCTCTTCGTCATCTTCGCGGGCATCCAGTTCATCAACCGCGACAACTGGTCGCCGTTCATCCCGCCGTCCCAGCCGGGCAAGGCCGCAGAGGGCCTGACGACGCCGCTGCTCCAGGTCATCACCGGCATGACTCCCGCGACGTACGGCGTCATGGGCATCATGGCCGGCGCCGCCATCGTCTTCTTCGCCTACATCGGCTTCGACGTCGTCGCGACGACGGCCGAAGAGGCCAAGAACCCGCAGCGTGACCTGCCCCGTGGCATCCTCGGCTCGCTCGCCATCTGCACCCTGCTCTACGTGGCCGTCACGCTCGTCATCACCGGCATGCAGAACTACAAGGACATCGACCCCGATGCGGCGCTCGCCACGGCGTTCAAGTCCGTGGGCAAGGAGGGCTACGCCACGCTCATCTCGGCCGGCGCCGTCGCCGGCCTCACCACAGTGGTCATGACCCTCATCATCGGCGCGACGCGCGTCACGTTCGCGATGAGCCGTGACCGCCTGATCCCGGCCGGACTGGGCCGGACCAACCCGCGCACGAGCACCCCGGTCAGGCTCACGCTCATCATCGGCACGGTCGTCGCCCTCATCGCCTCGTTGACCCCCATCGGCAAGCTCGAGGAGATGGTCAACATCGGCACCCTGACGGCGTTCATGCTCGTCTCGCTCGCCGTCCCGATCCTGCGCAAGCGGCGTCCCGACCTCAAGCGTTCGTTCAAGGTGCCGGGCAACCCGGTCGTGCCGTGGCTGTCCGCGGCCGCCTGCTTCTACCTCGTGCTCAACCTCTCGGTCGAGACGTGGATCCGGTTCGTCATCTGGATGCTGCTGGGCTTCCTCATCTACTTCCTCTACTCCCGCCAGCACAGCAAGCTGGCGACGGGCGAGGAGGAAGAAGGCAGCCGAGAAGCCCCCGAGGTCCTCAGCGAACGCTGACCGGGCGGCACGTACGCCTGCACAGCCCGCTCGTGACGTCACGGGCGGGCTGTCGGCTGTCCGCTGTGGCCTAGTCCGGGTCCGTCGGGCGCACCGATCGGAGGCTCGACCGGTGGTCCGGCTCGCACTGGCACGGGCAGTTGGTCAGGCACGCGCGTTCGAAGCAGCCGTCGAAGCACGAGCACTCGGGCTGGGGGTCGGCAGCTCGACGGGCCTCCGCCCTCGCCACGCCCTTCCAGTACGCCGCCTGTCGGCTCTCGCGCAGCCCGCTGACCGTCGGATGGTCGGCGGGGATTCCCAACCGGACGCGTCGACGGGCCCGAGACGGGCGCTGCTGGTACCAGCCCAACGGCTCCGGTGCACCGCGCCGAGGGTGGACGCGGTCGGCTGGCGCATCCTGTGGTGGCCTGGCGTCGAGATGCCCGGGAAAACGCCGATCGGCATGGTCTCGCAGGACATCGACCGGGAACGGCGCGATCTCACGTCCCTCGCGATCCAGGACCGCGAGACGGAGACCGGCTCTCGCGAGAATGACCGAGAGCGTGCCCGTGTCGACCCGGGCTGCCCCTGACTCGAGCCGGCCGACGGTCGCCCTCGACACGCCGATCGAGTCGGCCAGCTCGCGCTGGCTGAGATCAGCGAGGCGACGTGCCCGCACGATGTAGCGCGCTCCGTCGAAGACCTCGTCCAGGTCACCGCCACCGATGTCGGCGCCGGGAGTCTCTCGCTGCGTGTCGCCCATCGACCCCACCTCCAATATCCGGCGATGCTGACAGTGACCGGTGACAGTGGGCGACTCGGAAGCTGCTCCCGAAAACGGAGCAGGATCCGATACGCAACGTCCCGGACCAATCCCCGCGCGACTCGGAAGCTGCTCCCGAAAACGGAGCAGGATCCGATGGTCGCGGGGATCGGGGTCGCGCAGAGCTCGGCGTTGGTCAGAGGGCCTTGATGATGTCCTCGACGCGTTCCTTGGCGTCGCCGAAGAGCATGGCCGAGTTGTCGCGGAAGAAGAGCGGGTTCTGGACGCCAGCGTAGCCGGCGTTCATCGAGCGCTTGAAGACGACGACGTCCTTGGCGTTCCACACCTGCAGGACCGGCATGCCGGCGATCGGCGACGTCGGGTCCTCTGCGGCCGCCGGGTTGACGGTGTCGTTGGCGCCGATGACGAGCACCACGTCCGTGGCGGGGAAGTCGTCATTGACCTCGTCCATCTCGAGGACGATGTCGTAGGGTACGCGAGCCTCCGCGAGGAGCACGTTCATGTGGCCGGGGAGGCGGCCGGCCACCGGGTGGATGCCGAACCGGACGTCCACGCCGCGCTCCCGGAGCTTGGCCGTCAGCTCGGCGACGGGGTACTGCGCCTGTGCGACCGCCATGCCGTAGCCGGGCGTGATGACGACCGACGACGCGTTCTTGAGCAGGTCGGCGACCTCTGATGCGTTCGTCTCGCGGTGGTCGCCGTAGTCGACGTCCGAGTCGAAGACCGCGCCGTCGGAGCCGAACCCCCCGGCGATGACCGAGACGAACGACCGGTTCATGGCCTTGCACATGATGTACGAGAGGTAGGCACCCGACGAGCCGACGAGCGCGCCGGTGACGATGAGCAGGTCGTTGCCGAGCATGAAGCCCGCCGCGGCAGCCGCCCAACCCGAGTAGCTGTTGAGCATCGACACGACGACGGGCATGTCACCGCCGCCGATCGAGGCGACGAGGTGCCAGCCGAAGGCGAGCGCGATAGCGGTCATGACGAGCAGCGGCACGATCGAGTGCGCCGCCACGAACCACACGAGCAGGCCCGCGGAGACGACGAGCGCAGCGAGGTTGAGCCAGTGGCGCGCCGGCAGCATCAGCGGCTTGCTCGAGATGCGGGCCGACAGCTTGAGGAACGCCACGATCGACCCGGTGAAGGTCACGGCTCCGATGAAGACGCCGAGGAAGATCTCGACGAGGTGGACCGCCTCGCCCTCGACGCCGACGAGATCGGACGTGGCGACGAACGTGTTGATGCCGACGAGCACCGCCGCCGCGCCGACGAAGGAGTGGAGCATCGCGATGAGCTCCGGCATCCCGGTCATCTCGACCTTGCGGGCCCGGGCGATGCCGATCGCGGAACCGATGACCATCGCCACACCGATGAGCAGCCAGGCCGACCACGCGGCATCGCGCAGGGAGAGCCAGAGCGTGGCGACGAGGGCGATGCCCATGCCGACCATGCCGAGGACGTTGCCGTCGCGGGCGGTCTCGTGCTTCGACAGCCCGGCGAGCGACATGATGAAGAGCAGCGCCGCGACGATGTATGCCGCCTGGATGAGTGCGATGTCCATGTGCGGTCAGCCCTTCCGGAACATCGTCAGCATGCGGCGGGTCACGGTGAAGCCACCGAAGATGTTGATGCTCGCCAGGAGCGCGGCCACGAAGCCGAGCACCATGATGACCACGCCCTTGGTGCCGCCGATCGACCCGGCCGCACCGAGCTGGAGCAGGGCGCCGACGACGATGATGCCGCTGATCGCGTTGGTGACCGACATCAGCGGCGTGTGCAGCGCGTGGTGGACGTTGCCGATGACGTAGTAGCCGATGACCACGGCGAGCGCGAACACCGTGAAGTGCCCGAGGAAGCTCGGTGGCGAGACGGCCGCCACCGCGGCGAACACGCCCGCGCCGATCACCATCGCGGCATACCTTCGTCGTGGATCCTTCGGTGGCTCAGGCTCTTTGACGACCTTGGTGCCGACCGCCGTCTGCGCGACGGGAGCCGCGCTCACCGGGATGGCGGGCGGGGGCCAGAGCAGCTCGCCGTCACGCGCCACGGTCATGTTGCGCTGCACGACGTCGTCGAAGTCGAGGACGAGCTGGCCGTCCTTGCCCGGCGTCAGCAGCTTCATGAGGTTGACGAGGTTCGTGCCGTAGAGCTGCGACGCCTGCGTGGGCAGCCGGGCCGCGAGATCGGTGTAGCCGATGATCGTGACGCCGTGGTCGGTGACGACGAGCTCGTCGGCCACGGAGCCCTCGACGTTGCCGCCGTTGGCCGCCGCCATGTCGACGATGACCGAGCCCGGCTTCATCGAGGCGACCATCTCGCCGGTGATGAGTCGCGGCGCGGGGCGTCCGGGGATGAGCGCGGTCGTGACGATGATGTCGACGTCAGGAGCCTGGGCGGCATACAGCTCGGCGGCCCGCCGGTTGTACTCCTCGCCCATCTCCTTGGCGTAGCCGTCGCTCGACGCAGCGGCGGCATCGACCTCGGGCAGCTGCACGGCCAGGAAGTCGGCGCCCATCGACTCGACCTGCTCGGCCACCTCGGCCCGGGCATCGGTCGCGCGGACGATGGCCCCGAGCGAGCGGGCCGTGCCGATCGCGGCGAGGCCGGCCACGCCGGCCCCGGCGACGAGCACCTTCGCCGGCGGCACCTTGCCGGCCGCCGTGACTTGGCCGGTGAAGAAGGAACCGAACTCGTGGGCAGCCTCGACGACGGCGCGGTAGCCGGCGATGTTGGCCATCGACGACAGGACGTCGAGCGACTGGGCCCGGCTGATGCGCGGGACGGCGTCCATCGCCATCGCGGTGACACCCGCGGCACGCAACTTCTCGACGAGGTCGGGGCTGATCGCCGGCGCCAGGAGCGAGACGAGGACGGTGCCGGGGCGGAGCCGCGCGATGTCCTCGTCGGAGGGCGCGTTGACCTGGTGGACGATCGGCGAGCCCCACGCGTCCTCGGCGGTGACGACACGAGCCCCCGCGGCGGCATACGCCTCGTCGGAGAAGCTGGCCCGCTCCCCCGCACCGCTCTCGACGGCGACGTCGTAGCCGAGCCCGATCAGCTGCTCGACGGTCTTGGGCGTCGCGGCGACGCGCGTCTCGCGGGCGCGGGTCTCACGGGGGACACCGATCTGCACGCTGGGCTCCTTCGCACGGAGGGGTGTGGGCACTGGTTCACGAACCTAGGGCACGACCCGCGGGTAGCGGCGGCTCTGCCGGGCACGTCACACAAATGACGCGCGACCGGACCCGAACGTCTCTGATCGTGGGCAACGGGTGGGTGGCGGTCAGTGCGACGGCGCCCGTCGACCCAGGCTGAAGAGCTCGGGAGGCGGCTTCTGGTCGGACTCGAGCCGGCGGTAGGCGGTCGGCGTCGTCCCCACCTCGGCGAGGAACTGACGGTTGAAGTTCGCCATGTTGTGGTAGCCGCTCATCTCGGCGACCTGGGCCACGGAGTGCTCGGTCGTGTCGAGCAGGCGACGGGCGTAGGCGATCCGCAGCTTCTTGACCATGCTCGAGAAGGTCATGCCCGTGGCGGTCTTGAAGTACTTCGAGAACGTCGGCTCGGACATGTATGCCAGCCGTGCAGCGGTCGACAGGCGGATGTCGCCCGTCAGGTTGTCGAAGATGTAGCTGAGCCCGGCCTCGCCGGCGTCGCGTGACGCGGCGTCGGTGGGACGCCCCATCCACTCGCTCGCCACGAGCTCGTACTCGTCGGTCTGGGCGTGGGCGAAGAGAGCGAGGAGCTTGAAGAGGTGGCCGAGCTGCTCGACCCCCTGGCTGTGGACGCACGCGATGATCGTCTCGGCCGCGCGCCAGGCAGTCGCCCCCGAGAAGACGATGCCCCGGGTCGAGCGCGCGAGCACCTCGGAGACCTCGGCGAGCTCGGGCAGGTGCTCCATGGCCGCCCGGATCCACTCGTCACTGAACTGGATGACGGCGTCACGGTCGACCGCCACCTGCCCCTCGGCGAGGTCGCTGACCCAGTCGTGCGGGAGGTTGGGCCCGATCAGGCTGACGTGGCCCGGCGCGAACGTGCCGATGTGGTCGCCCGCGATGAAGCTGCCACGCGTCTTGGTGATGAGGTGGATCTCGTACTCGGGATGCGACCCCCAACCGCAGATCTCGCTCGGGAAGTCATGGGTGAGGACGCGCACGGAGGCCTGCGGGTGGTGCGGGATGTACTCGCGCCGCACCGGCTGCCCCAGCATGAGGCTGGACGGTACCGAGCGCGCCGACTCGTGGTCGGGCGTGCGTGGCTCGCCATCGGAAGACTGGCCGGATCGATACGAAATCTTCGTCTCCTTTGCCGCGCGGGACCTCATCGTCACCAGTTCATGCGGGGCGGTGCCCGAAATGTCTTTGCCGACACCATCCCCTGCGCAAAATCGTATCAACGACAGAGGGCTGATGGTGCTTGTTGGTCCGGCTCCGGGCTCAATACCGTTCCGGCAAGTTCCCGTCAAGAGAACCAAGCGGAGATCACACCGCGAGGGCCGGTCGAACCGGGCCGACGGAACGAGATATGCCTACCAAAGGAGTTGGGAATGCTTGCGAACAAGCGCATGCTCGCGCTGGGGACGGGAGCGGTCGCGGTCGCCATGACGGTGACTGCCTGCTCCTCCGGGGCGGTGCAGTCCGGCAGCGGCTCGACCGGCGCCGCCGGCGGGGCCGTCACCCTCAAGGTGGCCACCGTGAACAACGGCCAGATGAAGGACATGGAGAAGCTCAAGACCGAGTACGAGTCGGCGAACCCCGGCGTCACGGTCAACTTCCAGGTCATGGAGGAGGGCGACCTCCGTGCGGCGGTGACCGCCGACGTCGCGAGCGGGGCCGGGCAGTACGACATCGTCACCATCGGCGCCTACGAGACTCCCCAGTGGGGCGCCAACGGGTGGCTCGTCGACCTCACCCCCGAGCTGCAGTCCGACGCGTCGTACGACGTCAACGACCTGCTCCCTCCGGTGCGCGACGTCAACACCTTCGACAACAAGCTCTTCGCCGTCCCGTTCTACGGCGAGTCCTCGATCCTCATGTACAACAAGGAGGTCCTGGACAAGGCCGGCGTCACGATCTCGCAGAACCCCACGTGGCAGGAGGTCGCGGCCGCGGCCAAGAAGGTCAACACCGCCGACATGGCCGGCATCTGCATGCGCGGCAAGCCCGGCTGGGGTGACCTCTTCGCTCCGCTCACCACGGTCGTGCAGACCTTCGGGGGCAACTGGTACGACAGCAGCTGGAAGGCCACCGTCAACACCCCGGAGTGGAAGGAAGCCGTCACCTTCTACAAGACGATGCTCGACGAGTCCGGCGAGAAGGACCCCGTCTCCTACAGCTTCAACGAGTGCCTCACCGCGCTCAAGGAGGGCAAGGCCGCGATGTGGGCCGACGCCTCCGTCGCCGCCTCGATGCTCGAGGCAGCCGACTCGCCCGTGAAGGGCAAGATGGGCTACGCCCACATGCCGGTCGACAAGACGAAGGAGTCCGGCTGGCTCTGGAGCTGGAACCTGGCCATCCCGACCTCGACCAAGCAGAAGGACGCGGCGGTCAAGTTCGTCAAGTGGGCCACGAGCAAGGAGTACATCAAGCTCGTCGGCACGAAGATCGGCTGGTCCAACGTCCCGCCGGGCTCGCGCACCTCGACCTACGAGCTGCCCGAGTACAAGGACGCCGCCAAGGCGTACGCGCCGATCACCCTCGACGTCATGAGCTCGGTCAACCCGAAGCAGCCGGGCGTGAACCCGCAGCCCTGGGTCGGCATCCAGTACGTCTCGATCCCCGAATTCCAGGACGTCGGCAACCAGTGCGCCCAGCTCGTCGCGGACTACCTGGCCAACCGCGGCACGATCGACGACGCGCTCGGCAAGTGCCAGACCATCGCCCAGACGGCCGGGGACAAGCACAAGAAGTGACGCCCCGATGAAGCCCCGATGACAGGTGGTGCCGGGTCCGGCACACCCCGGACCCGGCACCACCCACCTTCTCCACCCTGCAGTCGCACCAGTCGCACCAGTCGCACGAGGGAGTGCCGACATGACCACCACCACACAACCCATCGAGCTCGAGGACGTCCGAGCGGCCACAGCGACGGACAAGCGGCGCGTGCAGAAGAAGGAGCTCTGGCGCAACCGGGGCCTGCTGCTGCCGGCCGTCGTCTTCCTCATCCTGCTGACGCAGATCCCGTTCCTGACGACGATCGGGTTCTCGCTGACGAAGTGGAACCTGCTCTACCCCAACGACCGCGCCTTCGCGGGGTTCGACAACTACACCAGTGCGCTGACCTCCGGTGACCTGTGGCCCTCGATCCGGGCCACGGTGCTCATCACGGCCTTCTCGGTCACCCTGGCCGTCCTGTTCGGCCTGCTCTTCGCCGTCCTGCTCGACCGCCAGTTCCGCGGTCGCGCCCTCGCCCGCACCCTGATGATCACGCCGTTCCTCATCATGCCGGCGGCCGCCTCGCTCATCTGGAAGTACTCGATGTTCGACACCAACATCGGGATGATCAACTGGGTCTTCCGGTCCCTGCACCTGCCGGTCGTGGCGTGGAGCACCGAGCACCCGATGGCCACGGTCGTCATCGTGCTGACCTGGCAGTTCACGCCGTTCATGATGCTGATCCTGCTGGCCGGGCTGCAGGGCCAGGACAAGGGCATCCTCGAGGCGGCCCAGGTCGACGGGGCCGGCACGTGGCGGACCTTCACGTGGATCACGCTGCCCCACCTGCGGATGTACATCGAGATCGGGGTGCTCCTCGGCTCGGTCATCATCCTGCAGGTCTTCGACCCGATCGCCATCCTCACCAAGGGAACCGGCGGCACGAAGACCTTGGCGTACCTCCTCTACGAGCGAGCCTTCATCGGCCTCGACGTCGGGCAGGCAGCGGCATACGGCGTCGTGACCGTCGTCCTCACGATCATCGTCGCGACCATCGCTCTCAAGAGCGTCTTCAAGGTCTTCATGGCAGGAGGAAGCCGATGAACAGCCGTACCGACACCACCAGCTCGACCCGGTCGACCCGGTCGGCCCGGGGGGCCCTCACGACCCTCGTCACGTGGATCCTCGTGCTCATCTTCTTCTTCCCGGTCTTCTGGATGGTCCTCAACGGGTTCAAGCCGGAGTCCCTCGCGTCGTCGGTCGACCCGACGTTCATCTTCAAGCCCGTCACGGAGGGCTACCAGCTCGCGATGGACCGCGGGATGGCCGGTTATCTCCAGAACTCGCTGACCGCCGCGGTCATCGCGACGATCATCTCGGTGACGCTCGCCATCCCCGCCGCGTACGCGCTGTCGATCCGCCGGGTCAAGAACGTCGAGAACTCCCTGTCCTTCTTCATCTCGACCCGGTTCATGCCGCTCGCCGCGATCGTGCTGCCGCTCTTCATGATCTTCAAGACCATCGGGCTGCTCGACAACATCTACATGCTCGGCATCGTCTACGGCGCGATGAACCTGCCCGTCACGGTGTGGATGATGCGCTCGTTCTTCCTCGAGGTCCCCTACGAGATCATCGAGGCGGCCCGGGTCGACGGGGCCGGCATGTTCCGCGAGATCGTGCGGATCGTCCTGCCGCTCGTGCTGCCCGGAGTCGCGGCCGCGGCGCTCATCAGCTTCATCTTCGCCTGGAACGAGTACTTCCTCGCACTGCTGCTGACCAGCTCCGCCGCCCGCACCACACCACCCTTCCTCGGCAGCTTCGTCGACGGCAGAGGCCAGTTCCTCGCGGTCCTGTCCGCCGCAGCGACCATCGCCGCCCTCCCTGTCATCCTCGCCGGCTGGGCCGCCCAGAAGCAGCTCGTCCGCGGCCTGTCGATGGGAGCCATCAAGTGACCGGCATCGTTTCCGCGCCGGGTCCGACCACCCTCCGTACCGTCGACCGCGGACGGAGCCTCGAGGACACGGTCGTCGTCGTCACCGGTGCCGGGGGTGGCATCGGTGGCGCGATCGCCAGGCTCGTCCTCGAGGCGGGCGGCCGCGTCGTCGCGGGTGACGTCCGGCCCGAGGCCCTGGCCCCGCTGCGCGACGCCTGGGGCGAGGACCGGCTGGCCACCGGCCTCGGCGACGTCCGGGACGAGGCCACGGCCGATGCGCTCGTCGCCGCGGGCGTGCAGGCCTTCGGCCGGATCGACTCCGTCGTGGCCAACGCCGCCGTCGGCTTCTACGGCGGCGTCCTCGACTACTCGGCCGACGAGGTCTCGCTCATGGTCGACGTCAACGTCAAGGGGACCGTGTGGCTCGCGCGGGCCGCCGTGCGCCAGTTCCGCGCCCAGGGCGACGGTGGCGACATCGTCATCATCGGCTCGGTCGCCGGTCTCCTCATCGGGGGCGGCAAGGAGGCGGTCTACTCCGCGACCAAGGCTGCCCAGATCAACCTCGGCTACGCCCTCGACCGCGAGCTGCGGTCCGAGGGGATCCGCACGACGACGATCGCTCCGGCCGGCGTCAACACCCCCTTTGCCGCCGCCGACGGCCGCTTCGGCGACCGGGACCCGTCCGAGGGCGACTTCATGGAGCCGGAGGACATCGCGCAGGCCGTCACCTACACCCTGCGACAGCCACGACGCATGCGGACCGAGCTGTGGACGATGTGGAGCCTGTCCGAGACGCACTGACCACGGTCAGCCGCGCGTCGACGACGACCGGCACCACCCCGATGACCGGCCGCCCCGGCGCCGACGCCTCAGACACCTCCGAGAGGACCAGACGACCATGACCACCACGCCCGCCCCCTCGCCCCCGCGGCCCACCGCCCTCAACGGCGCGACCCTCGACGACCTCCCCGACGGGGTGGGCCGGCCCACCTACGACCGCGCGGCCGTCACGGCGGGCATCGTGCACTTCGGCGTGGGCGGCTTCCACCGGGCCCACCAGGCGATGTACGTCGACCGGCTGATGGAGCAGGGCGTCGACGGGGCACTCGGCTGGGGCATCTGCGGCGTCGGCGCCCTGCCCCACGACCGGCGGATCGTCGACACCCTGACGGCGCAGGACGGCCTCTACACGCTCGTCGTCAAGCACCCGGACGGTCACCGGGAGCCACGCGTCATCGGGAGCATCGTCGAGATGATGTTCGCGCCGGACGACCCGCAGGCCGTCGTCGACCGCCTGGCCGACCCGCGCACCCGCATCGTGTCGCTGACGATCACCGAGGGCGGCTACCTCGTCAACCAGGTGACGGGCGAGTTCGACGCCGACGACCCGTCGATCCGGGCCGAACTCGAGGAGGGTGCCGTCCCGCGCACCGTCTTCGGCTACGTCGTCGCGGGTCTCGCGGCGAGGCGGACGGCCGGCGAGCGGCCCTTCACGGTCATGTCGTGCGACAACCTGCCCGGCAACGGTGACGTCGCGCGGAGGATGATGACGGCCTTCGCCCGGCTCAAGGATCCCGACCTCGCCGACTGGATGGCGCAGCACGTGTCGTTCCCGAACGGCATGGTCGACCGCATCACACCGGTCACCTCCCAGGACGACGTCGACCGGCTGGCCGAGGAGGTCGGGGTCGTGGACGGCTGGCCCGTGGTGTCCGAGCCCTTCACGCAGTGGGTCCTCGAGGACCACTTCACCGACGGGCGGCCACGCTTCGAGGACGCCGGCGTGCAGGTCGTCGACGACGTCGTGCCCTACGAGCTGATGAAGCTGCGCCTGCTCAATGCGAGCCACCAGGCGCTGTGCTACCTCGGCTACCTCGCCGGCTACCGCTACGCGCACGAGGTGTGCCAGGACCCGCTCTTCGTCGACTTCCTCCTCGGCTACATGGAGCACGAGGGCAGCCCGACGCTGCCGGAGGTACCGGGGGTAGACCTCGATGCGTACCGTCACGAGCTCGTCTCTCGCTTCGCCAACCCCGAGGTGCGCGACACCCTGGCCCGGCTCTGCGCCGAGAGCTCGGACCGCATCCCCAAATGGCTCGTGCCCGTCATCAACCGCAACCTCGAGACGGGCGGCGAGATCGACCGGTCGGCTCTCGTCGTCGCCTCGTGGGCACGCTACGCGGAAGGCGTCGACGAGCAGGGCGAGCCGATCGAGGTCGTCGACCGCATCAAGGAGCGCGTCATGGCCGCTGCGGCCAGACAGGGGGACGACCCGCTCGCCTTCCTGCGCGACCGCGACCTCTTCGGGGCGCTGGTCGACGACGCACGCTTCACCTCCGTGTTCACGAGAGCGCTGGGGGCCTTGCGCAGCAGGGGCTCCCGGGAGACGCTGCAGTCATGGACCGGGCGGAGCAGCACCTCGTGACCGAAGGCCGGACGCTCGTCGCGGGGGTCGACAGCTCGACCCAGTCGACGAAGATCGTCGTCTGCGACGCCGAGACGGGGCAGGTCGTGCGCACGGCCCGGGCCCCACACCCCGACCGCACCGAGGTGCACCCCGACCGCTGGTGGGAGGCCTACGCGCTGGCCGCCGGCGACGGCATCCTCGACGGGGTCTCGGCGCTCGCCGTCGGTGGCCAGCAGCACGGCATGGTCACGCTCGACGAGGACGACACCGTCGTGCGAGACGCCCTGCTCTGGAACGACACCCGCAGCGCCGGCGCGGCCGCGGACCTCACGGCCGAGCTCGGCGGTGTCGGCGCCTGGGTCGACGCGGTGGGCCTCGTCCCCGTCGCGAGCTTCACCGTGACGAAGCTGCGGTGGCTCGCCGAGCACGAGCCCGACCACGCCGCACGCGTGGCCCGTGTCGTCCTCCCCCACGACTGGATGACCGGTCGGATCCTCCAGCAGGGCAAGGGTTTCGAGCGATGGAGCACCGACCGTGGGGACGCGTCGGGCACCGGATACTGGTCGGCCGCCGACGGCGACTACCGGCTCGACCTGCTCGAGCGGGCCTTCGGCCGGTCCCTCGAGGTGCCCGAGGTCCTCGCGCCCAACCAGGCCGCCGGTCGCACCTCAGAAGGCCTGCTCGTGGCCGCCGGCACGGGCGACAACATGGGCGCTGCCCTCGGCCTGACGCTCCGTCCCGGTGACGTCGTCGTCTCGCTCGGCACGAGCGGCACGGTCTTCACGCCGCACCGCTCGGCGATCCGCGACGAGACCGGTGCCATCGCGGGCTTCGCCGACGCGACCGGCCACCACCTCCCACTCATGTGCACGCTCAACGCGGCCCGGGTGCTGACGGCAGCCGCCTCGATGCTCGGCGTCGACCTGGCCGAGCTCGATCGCCTTGCCCTGCAGGCAAGCCCGGGTGCCGGCGGCCTCACCCTCCTGCCCTACCTCGACGGTGAGCGCACCCCCGACCTGCCCGACGCGACGGGCACGCTGAGCGGGCTCACCCGCTCGAACGCGACGCCGGAGAACCTCGCCCGTGCCGCGGTCGAGGGGATGCTGTGCAACCTCGTCGCCGGCGTCGACGCCCTCCGCGACCACGACGTCGAGGTCGGACGCGTCATGCTCATCGGCGGAGCGGCCGCCTCACGCGCCGTCCGCGAGATCGCACCGGGCCTCTTCCGCGCGCCGGTCGTCGTGCCGGCGCCGGCCGAGTACGTCGGGGTCGGGGCTGCCCGCCAGGCGGCGTGGGCCCTGTCGGGAGAGCAGGACCCGCCGACGTGGGCCCTCGAGATCGACTCGGAGTATGCCGTCCCGCCCGGGGACGAGCAGGCGCACACCGACGTCGTGGCGCGCTACCAGGCCCTCGTCGCCGCGACCCACGGAGTCTGAGCGAGACGCACCGGGAAGCGGGCGGCATACGCCCTCATGCCTCCCGGAGGCGCTCGGCGCGTTCGGCCGAGTCCTCCGGGAGGGCGCCTGCGAGTGGTGCCGTCAGCGAGCGGCGGGCCCAGCGGTCAGGCCAGGGCCTTCGCCTTGAGGGCGGTGAACTCGTCGGAGGTGATGGTGCCCGCGTCGAGCAGCTCCTTCGCCTTGGCGATCTGCTCGGGCGCCGAGATGGTCGAGCCCCCCGCGACATCTCGGACGTACTCGTCCTGCGCCTGGCGGGCCTCCGCGTACTTCTTCGCCGAGCGCTCGTTCATGCCGCGACCGCGGACGATGAGGTAGACGATCGCGGTGATGAAGCTGAAGAAGATGAGACACACGACCCAGACGGCCTTCATCCCGCCGGAGACCTCGGGGTCGCGGAACAGGTCGGCGACGATCGAGAACAGCACCAGGAGGTAGGACGCGAACGCGAAGAAGATGACGATGAACCAGACGATGTCCCAGAACGACATGGGGCGACCTTTCTCGGAGGGCAGCACCTCATCGGTGCTCGCTCCATGGTCGCCACCCGCCGTCGCCCTCGGCATCATCCGCACGGGGTGACTGCCCACTCGGGGCGACTCAGCGGTACTCCGGGTTGTGCCAGCCGAAGTGCTCGCCGCCGTTCCAGGCGGAGCGCAGGTTGCCGTATGCCGGCACGCCGCCCGCGTCGTGGAGCATCCCCCCGAGGTGCATGAGGTTCCACGTCATGAACGTCGTGTTGCGGTTGGTGAAGTCGTTCTCGGGGCCGCCGCTCCCGGCGTCGAGGTAGCTCGGTCCGGGGCCGGCTTCGCCGATCCAGCCCGCGTCGGCGTTGGGCGGGATCGTGTAGCCCACGTGCTGGAGGCTGTAGAGCACGTTCTGCGCGCAGTGCTTGATGCCGTCCTCGTTGCCCGTGATGAGGCAGCCGGCGACCCTGCCGTAGAAGAGGTACTGGCCCCGGTCGTTGAGCAGCCCGCTGAGGGAGTAGATGCGCTCGATGAAACGCTTCGTGACACTCGAGTTGTCGCCGAGCCAGATGGGTCCGGCGACGACGAGGATCTGGCTGTCGAGGATCCCGGGGTAGAGGTCGGGCCACGCGTCGGTCTCCCAGCCGTGCTCGCGCATGTCGGGATGGACGCCGGTGGCGACGTCGTGGTCGACGAAGCGGATCTCGTCGACGGTGACCCCGTGCTCACGCATGATGGCGGCGCTCGCGTCGACGAGCCCCTGCGTGTGGCTCATCTCGGGGCTCTTCTTGAGGGTGCAGTTGACGTACGTGGCCTTGAGGCCGCTGAAGTCCCAGTCGCTCATGCGACGACTGTCCTCCCGCTCGCGGCACCCCACAACGGGTCCGGAGATGACGAACCGCTGACGAAGTCGTGACGTCGACGTCAGGCGACCTCGACCTCGATGTCGACCGGGACGCCGTTCGTCAGGACGTCGAAGACGGCCGACCGCTGCCGGGACTGCTCGACGATCTGACGGAGCACGTCCTCGGGTGCGTCGCCCTTGATGACGAAGCTGACGCTGACCTGCTGGTAGCCGTTGCGGACGTCCTGGAGTCCGAGGATGCCGTTGAGGTCGATGTCGCCGGTCACCGTCGACCGCACCTCGGTCAGGGTGACCTTGCGCGCCGAGGCGATGTTGGCGATGCCGGCGGTGAGGCAGGCCGCGAGGGCGTGGAGCAGGAACTCGACCGGCGTGGGACCGCGGTCCTGTCCGACGAGCACGGCCGGGTGGTCGGCGTCGAAGACGAACTCCCTTGCGTGCGAGCGCTCCTCACCGACGCCGAAGAAGTCGGAGATCGTGGTTCTGCTGCTGGTGCCGTCCACCCACTCGTTGTGGGCGCGGAACTGGAAGCTGGCTGCTGCGGGCATCTGCTTGACGGCGTCGAGGGTCGCGAAGAGGGTCGCGGTGTCCACGCCGTTGCGGTGGGCGGTGTCCGTGCTCATGGTGGTCTCTTTCCTTCATGGTGGTGGTGCCGGGATCCGGCGGTCCTCGGGTTCGAGGAGGTCGTGGGTCAGGCCGCGGCCGTCGCGGCACCGGGCAGCCGGCGGCCGCTCAGCTCGCCGGCCATCACGTCGATCGCGAGTGCGAGCCGCTTCTGCAGCTCGAGGAAGCGCGCCTGCCGCGGGAACGTCGAGAGCTCGCACGTCAGGTCGAACACGTCGCGCGCCATGCGGTCGCGCTCGAGCCCGTAAGCCGTGAGGGCGTCGGTCTCGCAGGCGGGGTCGCGCAGTGCCGTGTCGAGGGCGCTGGCGAGCAGCTCGGCGTCACGGAAGGCGTCACTGATGCCGTGACCGGTGATCGCGTCGCGGTGGCAGCCGGCGTCGCCGACGAGTGCCCAGCCGGGACCGGACGCCTGGCGAATGTGGTTGGGCATGCGGAGCATCCCACGCACCGGGGAGCGGCGGGTCGTCGCGTCGACCCGCGCCGCGATCCCCGGCGCGGCGAGCTCCAGCATCTGCAGCAGCGGGTCCCCGGCCCGGCCCGCCTTCCGTCGGTGCGCGCGAACCACCTGCTCGGGGGCGCAGACCCAGACGCACGCCTGGCCCCCGTGCGTCGGGAAGATGCCCGCAAAGGCGTCATCGGCGAGGTGGTGCTCGATGGCCGGCCAGTTGCCGGCGTGGTACGCGTACTGCGCTGCTCCCGATGACGGCCGCACGAGGAGCAGCGGCGCTCCCACCGCACGTGCCACCCGTGAACCGAGCCCGTCCGCGCCCACGACGTATCGCGCTCGTGCCTCCACGGGACCGTGGACGTCATGCGCGTGCACGCCGGTGACCCGGCCCTCGCCGTCACGGACGACGCCGTCGACCGACACTCCTGTGCGCACGTGGACTCCTGCAGCACGCGCCGCCTCGAGCAGGATCTCGTCGAGCACGACGCGGCGCGGCGCGAGCAGGAAGTCGACGCCGTAGCGGTCCTTCACCTCACGCGCCATGAAGCCGAGCTCGCTCGTGAACTCGACCCGGCACAGTCGCGGTGCCCCACTGGCGACGACGGCCTCGAGAAGACCCCAACGGTGCAGCTGCACCATGCCGGACCGGGCGATGACGTGCGTCGAGACGGTGTCGCTGGGAAACGTCGCCCGGTCGAGGAGGAGCACGTCGTGACCCGCTCGCGCGAGCAGCAGGGCCGTCCCGGCCCCGGCGCAGCGGGCTCCGACGACGACGACGTCGACGTCGTGTGTCTGCATCCTCCCGTCGGGTCGGTGGGTCTCACGTGTCGTGGCGGTCCCAGGCACGGTCGTCCTCCTCACAGATGAGTTGTGAGGACCACGATCGCCCCGGGCGGCGAGCTGACCTTGGACTAGTCGTGGACTTCCCGTGGACCCTGCGTGGACACGTCCTCGCCGAGGAAGCTGTCCACCTCGTGGAGGAACTGGCTCCACGCCGGCTCGTCGGGGCGCATGAGGTGGTTGCGCGTGTCGAGCGGAACGAGCCGACTGCCGCGGATGAGCGAGGCGTACGCGACCCCTTGGCTGAAGGGCACGCGCTGGTCGTCCCTCGCGTGGAGGATGAGGGTCGGCACATCGAGCTCGGCAGCGGCTTCGCGGACGTCCATCGCGAGGTGGGCGTCGAAGATCCTCACCGCGTTCTCGCTGGAGGTCGTGCGGCGCATCAGCTCGGCGAAGTCCGACCACAGCTGGGGTGGCACGTCGGGCATGAACAGCGACGAGAAGAACAGCCGGAAGTAAGGCTCGTCGCGTCCCCACCCCACGTTGATCAGGTCCCGCTCCATCTCGAACTCGGCGCGCTTCTCGGGTGACGTGGCGAGCCGGCCTCCCTTGACGAAGGCGCCCACCAGCACGAGGCGGCTGACCCGCTCGGGGTGACGGTGCGCGTACGCGACGGCCACGGCGCCACCTTGCGAAACTCCCATGAGGGGAAAGCGTTCCAGGCCCAGGTCGTCGACCACGGTCTCAAGGTCCTCGACGAAGGCGTTCAGCGTGACCTCCGTCGGATCCTGGTCGGACAGTCCGCACCCGCGCTCGTCGTAGCGCACGAGCATCCGGCCGCGCGACAGACCCTCCATCCAGTGCCGCCAGACGGGGCTGTCCCACTCGTAGACCAGGTGTGTGAGCCAGTGCGCGGCCCGCACGAGCGGCGGTCCCTCGCCCACCGTCGCATAGGCGATCCGCGACCCGTCGGGAGTACGGCAGAAGTGGAGGCGCTGCTCCAGCCGGCCGTCCGCCGCGGATGCCGGTGCGGATGCGGAGGAGCCTGCCCGCTCGGTCGGGCCGGGCTCCGTGGCAACGGTCGCCACCCATCGGTACCCACGCCCGTGCACCGTCTGGATCACCCGCTGCAGCACACCGTCGTCACCGACGACCCGGCGCGCGGCCTTGATCCGGCTCGTCAGGGTCGACTCGCTGACGAAGCGGTCGCCCCAGACGCAGTCGAGCAGCTCCGTCTTCGGGACGACGCGCTCCCGGTTCGCCACGAGGTGGCTCAGCACGTCGAAGACCTGCGGCTGGACGTGCACCGGCTGCCCGTCCCGCTCGAGCAGGAACCGGTCGGTGTCGAGGACCACGTCCCCGAACGTGAACCGCATACGACGGATTGTGACAGGGCCGCCCCGCCGGGTGACATGGACAAAGTGGGACAGCGGCTACTCATCCTCGGCGAGGAACGTCTCCAGCTCGCGGAGGAGGTCGTGCCAGGCCGGCTCGTCGGGCTGGAGCAGGTGGTTGCGCGTGTCGAGGGGCACGAGTCGGCTGCCCCGGATCCGGGTCGCGAGCTCGACGCCCTGACTGAACGGGATGCGGGTGTCGTGGCGCCCGTGCAGGATCAGCGTCGGCACGTCGACTCGGGTCGCCGACTCCGACACGTCCAACCGGACGGAGACGTCATTGAGTCTCAGGGCGTTCTCGGCCGAGGTGGTGCGCCGCATGAGCTCGGCGAAGTCGCTCCACAGCTGGGGCGGCGCGTCGGGCATGAACGTCGACGAGAAGTAGAGCCGGAACGACGGGTCGTCGCGCCCCCAACCCATCCGGATGAGGTCGCGCTGCAGCTCGGCCTCGCGGCTCTCCTCCTCCGTGCGGGCGCGCACGATCCGGCCCTGCATGAAGGCGCCCACGAGCACGAGGCGGCTCACCCGCTCGGGGTGGCGAACGGCATACTCGATCGCCACCGGGCCACCCTGCGACAGGCCCATGAGCGGGAAGCGCTCGAGGCCGAGCTCGTCGACGACCGTCTCCAGGTCACGGACGAACGCCTCGAACGAGATGTCCTCGGGGTCGGCCTCGGAGAGACCGCAGCCGCGCTCGTCGTAGCGCACGAGCATCCGGCCGCGCGACAGCCCCTCCATCCAGTGCCTCCACACGGGGCTCTCCCACTCGTAGTCGAGATGGGTCACCCAGTGCGCGGCCCGGACGAGTGGGGGCCCGTCGCCGACGGTGGCGTACGCGAGGCGCGCGCCGTCCGGTGTCCGGCAGAAGTGGATCTTCTGCTCGAGCAGTGGGGCTGCCGAGCCGGCGCCCGCGGCCTCGCGTGTGGTCGCGGGCTGGTCGGTGTCGACGTCGACGGCGGCCACCCAGCGGTAGCCACGGCCGTGCACGGTCTGGATGACGGTCTGCAGGATGCCGTCGTCGCCGACCGACTGCCGGGCGGCCTTGATGCGACTCGTCAGCGTGGACTCGCTGACGAAGCGGTCACCCCAGACCGTGTCGAGCAGCTCGGTCTTCGGGACGACCCGCTCGCGGTTCAGGACGAGGTGGCTGAGGACGTCGAAGACCTGCGGCTGGACGTGCAACGACTCGCCGCCCCGCTCGAGCAGGTACCTGTCGGTGTCGAGGACGTGCTCCCCGAACGTGAACCGCACGCTCGATTGTCGCAGGCTCCGGCCCGGTCGCGGGGTCGTCGCTCCCCGCGAGCGGTCACATCTGCTCGGGGGACTCCAGTCCGAGCAGGTCGAGGCCCGTGGTCATGACCCGGAAGACCAACGCGCACAGCGTCAGCCGCGACTCCCTGACCTCGTCGAGCTCGGCCTTGAGCACGGGGCAGTTCTCGTAGAACGCCGAGAACGCCTGCGCCAGCTCGAAGAGGTAGCCGGCGAGCCGGTGCGGCTCGTAGGTGTCGCCGACCTCGGCGACGACGTCGCCGAACCCGAGCAGGTGCATCGCGAGGGCGCGCTCGTGGGGCTCGCCGAGCAGGATCGGCGCGTGCTGCGCCACCGGCTCGAGCCCGACCTGACGGAAGATCGACCGGATGCGCGCGACGACGTACTGGAGGTACGGGCCCGTGTTGCCGGTGAGCGCCACCATGCGGTCGAGGTCGAAGACGTACTCGCTGTCGTGCGCCACGGACAGGTCGGCGTACTTCACGGCGCCGATGCCGATCTGGCGGGCGATCGTCGCGCGCACGGTGTCGTCGAGGTCGGGGCGCGTGCCGTCGATGACGGTGCGGGCCTTCTCGACGGCCTCGTCGAGCAGGGCCATGAGCCGCAGCGGCTTGCCGGAGCGGGTCTTGAGGATCTTGCGGTCGTCGCCCAGCACGTTGCCGATCTGGACGTGGACGGGCACGACGTCGTCGGGCAGCCAGCCGGCCTTGCGGGCGGTGTCCCACACCATGTTGAGGTGCAGGGCCTGCGGGGCGCCGATGACGTAGAGCACGCGGTGCGCCTTGAGGTCCTCGACGCGGTGCCGGATCGTCGCGAGATCGGTCGTGCCGTAGTTGTAGCCGCCGTCGCTCTTGCGGATGATGAGCGGCACGGGCTTGCCCTCACGGCCGGTGTAGCCGTCGAGGAACACGCAGAGCGCTCCGTCCGACACGGTCGCGATGCCCTTGGCCTCGAGCTCGGCGCAGAGGTCGGCGAGCACGTCGTTGTAGGTGGACTCACCGGCGAGGTCGTCGTCGGTGAGCGTGATGCCGAGCGTCGAGTAGATCTTGTTGAAGTAGATCTTCGACAGGTCGACGAGCTCACGCCACAGGGCGAGCGTGTCGGGGTCGCCGGCCTGGAGCTTGACGACGCGGGTGCGCGCCCGCACGTTGAAGTCGCCCTCGCTGCCGGCCGGCTCGGCCTTGTCGGCGCGGTCGAACTTGACGCGGGCCGCCTGGTAGAAGGCGTTGGGGTCGGTGACGAGGAGGTCGGCCTCCTCGGAGTCGCGGCCGACGTCGAGCAGGTGCTCGATGAGCATGCCGAAGGGCGTGCCCCAGTCACCGATGTGGTTCTGGCGAATGACCTGGTGCCCGAGGTGCTCGAGCGTGCGGGCCAGCGAGTCGCCGACGACGGTCGTGCGCAGGTGGCCGACGTGCATCTCCTTGGCGACGTTGGGCGCGGAGTAGTCGATCGGGATGTTCTGCGTCGGCTGGAGCGCGACACCGCCCCGCTCGTCGGCCTCGACGTCCTGCAGCAGGCCGGCGATCCAGGCGTCGGAGAAGGTGAGGTTGATGAAGCCGGGCCCGCTCACCTCGACGGCGTCGCACACGCCGTCGAGCTCGAGGGCGTCGACGATCTTGGCGGCGACCTCGCGCGGCGGCAGCCCGACCTTCTTGGCCAGCGCGAGCGCGGCGTTGACCTGCACGTCGGCGAACTGCGACGGACGCAGCACCGGGTCGGCCTCGCGGAAGTCGTCACCGAGGGCGGTGGCGATCGCGGACTGGACCTTGGGCGTGAGCGCGACGAGCGGGGAAACCATGCCGGCAAGTCTATTTGCGCCGACCGGGTGCCCGCGCCACCGTTTCGTCCGGGGCCGACCGAGGGCGTATGACGTGTGCCCCGGACCGCGCGCCGGCGCCGGTGTGCGCCGGCGGCGACGAGCCCCCGGACAGGAGCGTGGCCACGCGCACACCGTTGTGCACGTGGCCACTGTCCGTCAGGGAGCGGTCACTCCCCGTGTCGGTGGAAACCCGCTCGGCGGGCCGCCTCCTCGCTGTAGAACCACACGTCGGGCTCGACGTCGTCGTAGCCGGCGTCGTCGGGACGGACGAAGGCCGTCCCCTCACGCGTGCCCTTGACGGCGTGGCCGAGCGGTTGCGCGCCGTCCTCGATGGGGGCAGCCGAGCCCAGTCCGAAGCCGCCGTCGACGACCTCGTCGAAGCCGGAGACCCGTCGACCCGAGGTGGCCGGCTCCTCCTCGTCCGCGGAGTCCGGGGTCTCGGTGTCGGTGGCGGTCGCCGTCTCGGTCTCGGTGTCGGTGGCGGTCGCGGTTTCGGGCTCGGTGTCGGTGGCGGTCGCCGTCTCGGGCTCGGTGTCGGGCTCGTGCGCCGGCTCCGCGAGCTCGTCGTCCTGCTCGCTGGCGTGCGAGTGCGGAGCCATGTCGACGTCGAGGCCGTCGTCGACGGTGTCGTCGTCGAGGTCAGTGCCCTCATCGGGTCCGGGCTCGCCCGGCGTGGTCGCCCACGGCTGGCCGCGGTGGTCGCCGGGGTCCTCGGTCGGCGTGCCTCCGTCCGTCACCACCTCGTCGCGCTCGTCGAGGGCGGGCACGGCGACGTCGTGCGGTTCATGCTCGTCCGCCACGGGCGGCGTCGTCTCCTGCACCTCCGACGTGTCGGCGGTTCCAGCGGCGTCGGTCGTGTCGTCCGTCTGCGTGTCGTCCACCGTCGTGGGCCTTTCGTCCGAGGGCTCGTGCGTCGCAGCCCCCGTACCCGGCAGGTCGTCGGTCGACGCGTCGGCAGGCGCGCCACCGTCCGCCGTCTCGTCATCGTCGTCGTGGTGCGACGCCGCCGCACCCACGGCGGCCGCTCCGGCCGCGGCCCCGCCTAGCGCTGGGCTCCCGGGCTCGGGTGCCTCGCCACGGTCATCGGTGCCCGCACCGGCACCGGCATCGGCACCCGCATCCGCTCCCGCGTCGGCACCGGCATCCGCGTCGGTCGCGGACCAGTCGTGGTCGCCGGTCTCCTCGCCGACGTGGGCACCACCGTCGGCACCGGCGTCAGCGCCCGAGTCAGCGTCGGCGTCAGCGTCGGTCGTGGACCAGTCGTGGTCGCCCGTCTCCTCTGACGCGATCGCGCCAGCATCGGCACCAGCATCGGCATCGGCACGGGTGGACACCGCGGTCGTCGACGGCTCGCCCGCCACGTCGGACTCCTCGGCGGCGTAGGACGACTGCTCGACGTCGGCCTGGCGGTCGGCGTCGCTCGCGAGGTCCGTGCCCTCGACGAGCGGCGGCTCAGAGTCCTCGGACGCGACGGGCTCGGTGTCCGCGGTCTCGTCGGCCTGCTCGTCGTCGGTGACCGCACCGCTGGGCGCGAAGGGGTTCTCGGCGTCGGCGAGGTCGTCCTCGTCGTCGTCGTGCGTGAATGCCGCCGCACCGACGGCTGCAGCGCCGGCGGCACCAGCAGCGACCCCGGCAGCGCGTGGCGGCTCCTGGCCGGGCAGGCGGTTGCCGGCGTCGTCGACGCGGTAGCCCTCGTCGTCGGTCGGGACGTCGGGGTCGACGCGGTCGGCCTCGCGCTCGAGGCCCGCGTGCTCGACACGCGCGGACTCGGCGGTGGCCCGGTGCGCCTGGGCCTGCTCCTCGAGGCGCCTCGCCTCGGCGGCCTGCCGCTCGGCCTCGGCGCGCGCATCGGCGGCCATGGCCGCCGTCACCGACGCGCGGTCCTCGGTGTCCTGCACCTCGGGCAGGCGCTCCTCGACCTTGGCCCGGAGCTCGCCGGCCTCGAAGCGGCGCGCCTCGACCTCGCGGCGCCGTCCTGCCGAGACGAACAACCAGATGATCACTGCAATGACGACGATCGCCACCACGATCCACAGAATCGTCTTGCCTGAGTCGGACATGCCATCCCCTTACGGATTACGGGCCCTCACGACCACTTCCCCCGAAACCTACTGCGCTGAGGGACCCCGGTGGCACCCAGCGCGCCGCCCTCGTCACGGACTTACCCCGATCCGCCGCGCGCGGCTGCCCGGGTTCGCTCCCTCGCGAGCGGGCGTATGCCGTCCGGCCGGCCCGACGGCATACGCCATCGCCGGGCGGCACGACCTCCCGAGACGCCTGCGTCCGCGAATCCGCTTGCTCCACGGACGCGCCCGCAGGTCGACCCCGGCGCTCAGCCGAGGCCGAGCTTCTTGGCGGTGGTCTCACGCATCTCGACCTTGCGGATCTTGCCGGTCACCGTCATCGGGAACTCGTCGACGATCTCGACGTAGCGCGGGATCTTGTAGTGGGCGAGCTGACCCGTGCAGAACTCGCGCAGCGACTCGGCGGTGAGCGGCGTCGCACCGTCCTTCATCCGCACCCACGCGCAGAGCTCCTCGCCGTACTTCTCGTCCGGGACGCCGATGACCTGGGCGTCGAGGATGTCAGGGTGCGTGTAGAGGAACTCTTCGATCTCTCGGGGATAGACGTTCTCGCCGCCGCGGATGACCATGTCCTTGATGCGGCCGGTGATCTCGACGTAGCCGTCGTCGTGCATGACGCCGATGTCGCCGGTGTGCATCCACCCGTCCTCGATGGCCTCGGCCGTCTTGTCCGGCTGCTCCCAGTAGCCGAGCATGACCGAGTAGCCCTTGGTCAGGAACTCGCCGGCCGTGCCCCGCGGAAGGGTCTCTCCCGTCACGGGATCCACGATCTTGATCTCGAGGTGCGGTCCGACGCGGCCGACCGTGCCGACCTTCTGCTCGAACGAGTCGTCGGTGCGGTTCTGCGTCGACACCGGCGACGTCTCCGTCATGCCGTAGCAGATCGTCATCTCCTCGATGCCGGCCGCGATGAGCTTCTTCATCAGCTCTGCGGGACAAGGAGATCCGGCCATGATGCCGGTGCGCACGGTGGACAGGTCGAAGTCGGCGAACGACGGCAGGTTCCACTCCGCGATGAACATCGTCGGCACGCCGTAGAGCGAGGTGACCTTCTCGTCCTGGGTCGCCTGCAGGGTCAGGGCGGGGTCGAAGCCGGGTGCCGGGATGACCATGCAGGCGCCGTGGGTCGTGCAGGCGAGGTTGCCCATGACCATCCCGAAGCAGTGGTAGAAGGGCACGGGGATGCAGACCCGGTCGGCCTCGGTGTAGTCGCACAGCTCGCCGACGAAGTAGCCGTTGTTGAGGATGTTGCGGTGGCTCAGCGTCGCGCCTTTGGGGAATCCCGTTGTGCCGGAGGTGTACTGGATGTTGATCGGGTCGGTGTTCGCGAGTCCGGCCTGCACGCGCGCGAGCTCCTCGGGCGCCACCTCGTCGGCGCGGGCCACGAGCTCGTCCCAGTCCGAGGTGCCGATGTAGACGACCCGCTCGAGGCCGCCGACCTCGTCGCGCACCTCGTCGATCATCTGCCGGTAGTTGCTCGTCTTGAACGACTCGGCCGCGACGAGCGTCGAGATGCCGGCCTGGCCGAGGACGTACTGCAGCTCGTGGGACCGGTAGGCCGGGTTGATGTTGACGAGGATGGCGCCGATCTTCGCGGTCGCGTACTGCACGAGCGTCCACTCGGAGCAGTTGGGGGCCCAGATGCCGACGCGGTCCCCCGTGACGACGCCCACGGCGAGCAGCGCGCGAGCCAGCCGGTCCACGTCGCCCCGCAGCTCGGCGTACGTCCAGCGACGGCCCTGCGTGACGTCGACGAGGGCGTCACGCTCGCCGAACCGCTCGGCCGTGGCGTCGAAGCTGTCGCCGATCGTCGTCTCGAGCAGTGGGGTGTCGGTCTCGCCCCGCGTGTGCGAGAGGCTCGGGTCGAGCGTGGCGGGCGGTGCGGCGGTCATCGGTGGCCTCCCGGCGTGCGGCGGTGGACGGTCTCACCACACCCAACCGCCCGCGTCCCCGCGGGCGCAAGGGATGTCCGCCGTGGCCGTCGCCACCCCCGGAGGTATGCCGTCAGGCGGGCTGCGCCTGCATCTTCAGCTGGGCGGCGCCGTCCCCCTCGAGTCGCGCGAGCGCGACCGGACGGCCGGTGACGAGCAGCAGGAGCGCGGCGACGGGTCCGATGACCGGCGGACCACTGCCTGCCGTCCAGTCCGCGTCGGTGGCCACGAGTCGGTAGCCGTCGATCGGCAGCTGTCGGACCACCGTGCCGAGCCAGGTGTGTCGGGTCGCCCACGTGCGGTCGAGCGCGATCAGCGCGCCGACCGTCTGCATCTCGAGGTCGATGCCGAGCGGGATCGCCATGTCCTGGGCGTGGACGAGACTGTCGGTCAGGGTCTCGCGTGGCGTCACGAAGGAGTTGTGCCGTCGTGACCCGACGCCGGCCCGGATGCGCACGACGATCTCGTCGGTCGGCAGCGCGGCCCGGACCACGGCCGAGTCGTGGATCATGCGGTTGAGACCGACGCTGCGCAGCAGGCGCGGGTGCTCGACCAGGAGACGGACGACGTCCGGCAGGTGCTGGCGCTGGAGGGTCAGGTGCGCCGCGACGTGCCGCACCGTCCAGCCCTCGCAGAGCGACGGATGCTCCCACTGCTCGTCGGTGAGCTCCTCGAGCATCTCCACGGTGCGGACGCGTTGGTCGTCGATCGCGGTCCAGATCTCGTCGAGGTCCGGTCGTGTGACGTCAGGTCCCATGTCGATCCCTCCTGTCTGTCATCGTGGCGCAGCTGCGCGCGCGGCATGGTCTGGATCAGGTGAAGACGGGCGGCCGCGACCGGGTCCGCTTCAGCTCGAAGAACTCGGGGTAGCCGGCGAGCAGCCGAGCACCCTCGAAGACACGCAGCGCGTCGTCGCCGCGCGGGATCGCGTTGAGCACGGGCCCGTAGAAGGCCGTGCCGTCGAGGTGGATCGTCGGAGTGCCGACCTCTCCACCGACCCGGGCGAGTCCCGCGTCGTGGCTGCGGCGCATGGCCTCGTCGTGCTCGTCGGTCTCCATGGCGTCCTCGAGGTCGGCGGAGAGACCGAGCGAGGCGAGCGTCGACCGCACCGCGACGTGGTACTCCGCACTCGTGGGGCGGCGCCACACGTCGAAGACCAGGGTGCCGAACGCGGTGTAGAAGGCACCCAGGGCCTCCTCGCCGCAGCGTTCCACCAGCGCGGTGGCGACGCGTGACGGCCCTCGCGAGTCCTCCACGTTCCGGCGGTACTCCGGAGCGACGTCGGTGCGGCGCTCGTTGAGCAGGTAGAGGCTCATGACGTGGTGGTGGACCTCGAGGGGCAGGCGCGCCCGGACCTCCTCGAGCCAGCGAGACGCGGTCCACGAGTACGGGCACACGGGGTCGAACCACAGGTCGACGACGGCAGGTCGAGCGCTCATCGCTCTACTCCTCTCGCTATCATCTAGTTCGATAGCCTGACCAATATAGTTCGACTATATGACTAGTTTCAAGAGGTGTCATGACATCCGAGCCGTTCGTCGGCCTCCTCATGTTCATCGCGTCGCGCGACGTCGAGACGCGAGTCGTCGCGGCGATGCGCCGCGCCGGCATCGACGACATCACCCTGGCCCAGGCGCGCGTCGCCGCGCGCATCGGACCACACGGGACCCGCCTCACGGACCTCGCCGAGCAGGCACAGGTCACGAAGCAGACGGCCACCGCGATCGTCGACCGGCTCGAGCACGCCGGCTACGTCGAGCGGGTGCCTGACACGACGGACGGCCGGGCCCGCCTCGTCCGGCTCACCGGGAAGGCCGAGGCCCTGTTGCCGATCGCCCGCGCCGAGGAGCGACGCATCGAGCAGGAGTGGGAGCGCCACCTCGGCCCGAGGCGCATGCGGGAGCTGCGCGACGCGCTCACCCTCCTGCGCGAGATCACCGACCCCTACCGCGACGACGCGTGAGCCGACCCGGACGACACGCGGGCCGTTCGAAGACGGCGACCCCACAAGGCCCCACGGAGACCCGTCACAGGCATAGCGTTCGTCCACCGATCAAGCAGGGGTCGGACGGATCAGCCCCAACGGGCACCGAGCAGGGGAGCACCTCTTGCTGCGCACACTCACATCCGCACTCAGCCTCGCCGTCGTCGCAGCGGTCACGCTGGCCGCTCCGGTCCACGCCGCTCCGGGGGCGGGCACCGTCGCCATCCAGGGGGATGCCGGCGACTACATCACCGAAGGGCTGTCGTACGCGTACAGCACCCCCGGTGACCGGATCTCACTGTCCGGCGACGCCCAGCACGTCGCCGTCACGATCCAGGCCGCGAACGGCGACGGCTGGACCATCGACGCCGCCGCACCCACCGGCCAGGCGCTGACGTCCGGCACGACCTATACGGCCACCCGATACCCGTTCAACGACGTCGGAGTGGCCGGGTTCGACTACGGCGGCAACGGCCGTGGGTGCAACACGTCGTCCTCGACCTTCACGGTCCAGACGATCACCACCGACACCTCGGGCGCGGTGACGCGGTTCGCGGCCACCTTCGAGCAGCACTGCGACGACCAGACGCCGGCGGCCCGCGGCCAGATCGACGTCGGGCTGGCCACCGCCGCGCCGCTGCTGCAGCTCACCGTCGCGAACACCGAGGCCACCCTCACCCAGGAGGGCGGCGTCGTCGTCACCGGCACGCTGACGTGCTCCTCCGACGCACCGACCGTCGTCGGTGGGGTCGTCTCGCAGACCGTCCGCAAGACGACCGTGGCCGGCTCCGCCTCGGTGTACGTCGACTGCTGGGTGGGGCGGACGTATACCTGGGACTTCCCCGTCTACGTCGGCGCCGAGCGGTTCCAGGCCGGCAGCGTCACGGTGAGCACGACGGCGACGGCCAACGACGCCTTCACCGGTCAGCAGGTCCAGGCGACCGACTCGGACTCGTTCCGCCTGCGCAGGCCGCGCGCCTGAGTCACGCCGAGCCGTCGTCCACCTGCCCGTCCGTCGGGCCGGGCAGGTGGACACCCCGGTGGATCTCGTAGACGCGGGCCTGCCCCGGTGAGTCCGGGTCGTCGACGATCGGCTCGTCGGACATGAACTGCCGGATGACGTTGGCCAGCTCGCCCGGGTGGCTGAAGTTGATGGCGTGGGCGGCTCCGTGGATGACGACGAGCAGGACCGAGTTGTCGATCTGCCCAGCCACCTCCTTGACCCTCGGCGGCGCGGGCATGAGCGGATCGGCGCTCCCGAGCACGACGAGGGTCGGGATGTGCAGCTGCAGCAGCCGGTCGAGCGCCGGGTAGCGGGTCAGGGCGCGGAACATCCGCAGCGTGCTCGGCACCCCGAACCTCAGGTAGTCCGGCACCGCCACCTGCATGAGCCCCAACGGCTCGCGTATGCCGTCCCGCGCGAGCTGTCGGAGCGCCCGGGGCAGCGGCTGGTTGTGGAGCCCACCCGCAGGCGCGACGAGCACGGCCCGCTCGAGCCGCTCCGGGTAGAGGTGCGCGAACTCGCAGATGACGGCGCAGCCCATCGAGTTGCCGACGAGCGTCACCTTCTCGATGCCCCGGTCGTCGAGGAACTCCGCTGCCGCCTGGGCCAGCTCGGGCACGTCTAGGGGCTGACGCGGCCGTCCGCTGCGCCCGAAGCCCGGGAGGTCGGGCACGAGCGTCCGGAACTCGCCGGCGAGCAGCTCGGCCGTCGGGAGCAGGTAACGACCTGAGAGCCCGAAGCCGTGCAGGTGCATCATCGGGGCCGCACCCGGCGGCCCCGACGACTCGCGGTAGAAGACCTTGACGCCGTCGTTGGACGTCCATCGCTCGGCCAGCCCGGAGGTGGTCACCGCGTCACACCTCCCCGCGCGCCGTGGAGAACGGCGCGCCGGCCGTCAACGGGCGATCAACACGAGAACCGTGCCCGTGCCGGTCCGTATGCGACTGGTTCGACATGGACTCTCCTCACCTCAGGGTGCCTCGCACGCTATCGACCAGCGTGGGAATCCAGGGCATAGACACCGAGATTTTCCGGACTCGCGTGGTTTCGGCGGCGCCTTCGCCCCGCTCTCGACGCTGCCCTGGCTCGTCCCGACCGTCATCGGCACCTACTTGGTCCAGCAGGGCGCCACGCGGCTCGTGGGAGACATCACCGGCACCCTCCTGGCCGGTATCGCCCTCGGCACCTTGGCGGGGATCGCGTCGCGGCCGGCCGGCCACCGCGTCTCGTGCTCCTCCTCGGTGGCTTCTTCGTGCTCACCGTCGGGGGCCTGGGCCTGCGCGGCGCCACCGCGCTCCTCGGCGACGACGTCGTCTCCGGGTTCGGCGACCTGCGTGACTTCCTCGTCCAGATGCCGTCCGTCGCGATCTCGCTCGCCAGCGGCCTGCTCGCGACCGAGCGAATGCCCTCGACCACCCGCCGCGTGCACCCGAGTGCTCCTCCGACCGTTCCCGGAGGACCTGGGTCACCCAGGTGACCACGTGACCGGGTGACCCACGCCGGTGCCTACCCGCCAGCGGGCTCGGGCGTGGGCACAGGTGTCGAGGCGTCGCGTACAGCACCTGCCGTAGAAGCGAGTCACACAGGGGACGGTGGCCGCTGCACCCGCCGTCCGTGACGATGGCCGCGTGGTCGCACCTGTTGTCACTTCTCTCGGGCACGCTGGGCTGCGGATCGACGCTCCCCACCTCACCATGCTGTGTGATCCGTGGATGTCGCCCGGAGGGGCCTTCCTCGGCTCATGGTTCCCGTTCCCCGACAACTCGCACCTGCGACGAGCGGATGTGCTGAACGCCGACTGGGTGGCCATCTCGCACGAGCACCTCGACCACCTCGATCTCGACCTCCTCCGGGAGCTTCCCGAGCGTGTGCGCATCGTCGTCCCTCGCTATCCCGCGCCGGAGATGGTCCAACGCATCCGCGCGGCCGGCATCCGCAACGTCCTCATCGAGCTCCGCAGCTGGGAGCGGCTGGCGCTCAACGACCGCGGGGACTGGGTCACCGTCATCCAGGAGCTGTCGCCGATGTGCCACGACTCGGCGATCCTCGTCGTCGCGGCCGGCCACGCGATCCTCCACACGAACGACGCGCGCCTCTCGGTGGCGCAGCTGCGGCGGGCCGCCCAGGAGGCTGGACGCCCCCTCGACCTCATGGGCGTGCAGATGTCGGGCGCGTCGTGGCACCCCATCTGCTACGAGTACCCACCGGAGGTCGTCGCCTCGATCAGCGCGGACAAGCGCATGGGCAAGTTCAAGGCCCTCAGTCGGCTCCTGCGGGCGGCACCGCCCCGGACCGTGATGCCGTATGCCGGGCCGCCCTGCTTCCTCGATCCCGTGCTCGTCCACCACAACGAGCGCATGGCACCGCCCGGCATCTTCCCCGACACCGCGCAGGCCGCCGCCTTCCTCCGGTCGAGGCTCCCCGGAATGGCCGTCGAGCCGCTCATGCCCGGCGACCGGATCGACGTGGGCACCGGCGTGGTCGACCGAGACCCGCGCTGGGACGGTTTCAGCCTCGCGGGCGGCGCTCACGACGGCACGCTCGACGCGGGGCTGCCCGACCCCCTGCGGGACTACCTGCGTGAGTATGCGGAGCGGCGGGCGCACGAGGTGGCCGCGGTGTATGCCGCCAACCCCGATCCGCCCCGGGGCAGTGGGCTCTCGCAACGCTTCGCCGACCACTTCACCGAGCTCGGGACGCTCTCCGACTACTTCCTGCACCGCATCGGGATGACGGTCCGTTTCGTCGTCACGGGCGACGACGGCGGGACGTGGGACGTCGAGCTCGGACCGTCGGAGTGCCGGGTCGACCTGACCGGCAGCACGTCGCACCCCGGCTACCAGATCACGGTCGAGGCCCGCTGGCTCGACGCGGTGCTGATGGGCCGGGTGCGCTGGGAGGACCTGTTCCTCTCCCTCCGCATCTCCGCGTGGCGCGATCCGGACCGCTACAACGACTACCTGGTCGGGTTGCTCAAGCACGCGGATGCCGGCGCCCTCGCGGCCGTGGAGTCGTTCGAGGCCGAGCGGAACCCGAACGACAGCGTCGTCCTCACCGACGGCGACCACGGGTGGCAGGTCAGCAGGTACTGCCCGCATGCAGGAGAGGACCTCACGCACGGCGCGGTCATCCGCGACGGTGTGCTGCGGTGTCTGGGTCACAACTTCGACTTCGACCTCGCGACGGGCGAGTGTCTCAACGCCCGCTGCGATCCCCTCGTCACGCGCCCGCTCGGATCCCCGGCCGTCGTCCCCTGAGCAGGTAGCGGACCGTCATCGCGATGACGTGCAGCGTCGCCAGCAGCGTCGGGCGGCACAGGAAGGTCAGGTCGGCCGCGACCCGTCGGGGCACCAGGCGCTCGATGTACCACTGCTCGACGTCGTCCGCCGACCCCGAGATGGTCACGTCGTCACGCAGGGTGATCTGGGCCGGACCGGTCAGGCCGGGCGTCTCGTCGAGGACCCATTGGAGCGCGGCGGGGTACTTGGCCGCGAGCGCCGGCGTCTCCGGACGCGGCCCGACGAGGGTCATCTGACCACGAAGGACGTTGATGAGCTGCGGGAGCTCGTCGAGGCTGGTGCGCCTCATGAGACGACCCGGCCCGGTCACTCGTGAGTCGCCGGCCCTCGTGACCTCAGGGCCGCCGACACCCACCCGCATCGTGCGGAACTTGTACATGGTGAAGGCCGCGTGCCCCCTCGTGAGTCGCTGCTGGCGGAAGATGACGGGCCCCGGGCTCGACAGACGCACGACGAGGGCGAGACCGAGAAGAACCGGCCACAGCAGGACGAGAGCGGTCAGGGCCACGACGAGGTCGAGCGCTCGTCGTCCCGTCGAGATGGCTCCCACCCGCGGCGTCCGCAGCGCGGCGTGCCGGGTCAATCCAGTCACAAGTCACCCCGTCCCTGACGCGACGAAGACGGTGCCGAACATGGTCCGCATCGACGCGACGTCCGCCTCGAGCCCCACCTGGAGCGACGACGGGGTCATGTGGGTCCACAGCTGGGCTCCACGAGCACGACGGGCGCGAAGGGCCTCCACGAGCGGGTTCGTCCGGAGGCCGGGGTCCGTGATCGTGTAGGTGCCACCCTTGTAGGGCTGGCTCCACGCCCAGATGTCGACGGCCTTCGCCCCGTGCGCGAGCGGGATGTCCACGAAGGTGTGGACGTCCGCGGCGGCATCGGCAGCGGTGCCGTCATAGCGCCCGGGATGGGCCAGCGCCTTGCGCGCCTGCAACCGCACCGTGCCGCCCCAACGACGCGTCGCCTCGTCCCACACCGCGGCCATCGCCTCGTCCCGCGTCGTGCCCCGGGCCGCATACTCCGCGCTCGACCGCAGGCCCGGGCTCAGGTCGATGACGTCCAGGCCACCCTGTGCGACGTACGAGTCGACGGCCGCGAGCGAGGTCGCCGGGTTCTTCGATACCTCCCGAGCGGCGCACTCGGTGGACACCGAAGGCACGGTGTCGCGCTGCCACCCGAGGCAGCCGAGCTGCGGCACGATGACGTCGATGAGCACCTTGCGGCCGGGCAGCCGCGCGTGCAGCGCAGCGGTCGTCGCCTTGAGGAAGGCGAGTGCAGTGGCCGGGTCCGTCCCGTCGTCGTAGCCCAGCTCGTCCGCGATCTTGACTCCGGCCACGCCCGGGCGGTCGGCGAGCTGGATGACCGTGGCGAGCACCGCCTCGTAGCGCGAGGGTCCCTTGACCCAGGCCGCGAGCAGGTCGGTCTCGACCCAGGCGGTGGCGTGCTGGGCGACCACGGCCTGCGCCAGGGCGACGTACTGAGGTCGCACGGTGGACGGTGCGGGGATCGGGGCGGCCGGACCGGCCTGGCCCCCGGCTGTCGTGCAGGCGGCCGAGGACACGACGAGGACGAGCAGGCCCCCGCGCAGAGCGGCGCGGAGGGAGCGCGGGACCCTGCTGCTCATGGCTGCTCCTGTGAAAGTCGTCTCCAGGCCCGGATGAGGAGCACGTCCGTCGTCAGATAGGCCACGGCGCTTGCCCAGGCCGCACCCAACGAGCCGTGGCGCGGGATGAGCAGAAGGTCCAGCACCAGCGTGACCGCGAAGCCGCCGCCGAGGACGACGGAGTTGAGCCCAGGTCGACCCGACCCGAGCAGGAACCCGGACGCGACTCCTGCCGCGGGCTCGGCCACGAGGCCGAGCGAGATGACGGCCGCCGGCAACGCGGCGGCACTGAACTGCTCCCCGTAGACGGCCGGCAGCACCACGAAGGCACTGGCGGCCAGGAGCACCCCGGCGAGCACGCCGAACGCGAGGAGCTGGCCGACGGTCGGGAACGGCCGCCGCGCCGGAGGGGCTGGCGCCCGAGCCGCCGGAGCCACAGAGCCAGCCGACGCGACCGATGCGGCTCGGCGAGAGAAGTTCGGATACGTGACCCACGTCAGCGCCAGACCCGGCAGGCGCAACAGCTCCGCGTACTTCGAGGCCACGACGTAGACACCGACCTGGGCAGGGCCGGCCATCGCCCCGAGGACGACGACGTCGAGACGCAGGTTGAGCAGGTTGAGGATGCCGCCCACCTGGCTGCGGAGCCCGAAGGCAGCCATCCGCCGGCCGAGCGCCAGGTCCGGGCGCCCGATGAGCGCGGCTCCTCGCAGGTGCACCCTGCGACCGATGCGCACCCAGGCGTGTGCCGCGACGACGACGTCTGCGACCAGCAGGGAGAGGAGCAGCAGCCATCCACCGCGCACTCCCCAGACCCAGAGGAGCAGGTAGACGGGTACGAAGGCGGCCTCTTCCGCGGCGGTGACGATGTTCGAACCGCGTGAGTCGTCGAGGGCCTGGAGGCATGCCTTCCCGACAGCGACAGGGAGCTGGGTGGCCACGGTGATGCCGGTGACGGCGACGACGGCATACGAGGTCGAGCTCATGAGGTGGTCGTGGATGACGGGCGTCAGCACGAGCCACACGGCCGTGCCGACGAGAGCGCCGGCAAGCAGCGCGGCGTGAATCGTCGGCCACAGCCGTGGGTGTGCCGCCTCGGGGCCCGCCACGAAGAACCCCATCGACCCGGGCAACCCACATGCCGCGACGACGCCGACAAGGCCCGGGAGGACACGCATCAGGGCGAGCAGCCCGACGTCCTCGGCGCCGCCCGACCTGGCCACGAGCACGGTCACCAGCGCCACCGAGACCAGCGCCACGAGCCGGGCGCCGATGTTGCCCACCACGGATCGCGCCGCCGTGCCCCGGAACGCCCTACGGCGCAGGACGCCGGGCCGACCCCGGTTCATCGGACCGGCCCCGGGTTTCGGCGCTCGAAGCCCCACGCCGCTGGGTCGATCCCGGCGACGAGGCCCAGCAGGGCCCAGATGTGACGGAAGTGCAGCACCTCGTAGAACAGGGCAGCCGCGGCGAGAGCGCAGCCGAGCGCGAGCAGGAACTCGGGGCGCGGCACGACGTGGCTCACCCAGCGGGACTGGGTCCACGTCGCGACCCGCCCGAGCCTGACGGCGGTCACCGCGATGAGGGCGACCAGCCCGAGCCCTCCGAGCGCGCCTCGTTCGACGAGCGTGGCGAGGTAGTCGTTGTGGGCCTCCTTGACGTACGGAGCGGCCTCCCCCTTCAGGGCGGCCTTGGTCCGCCCCGGCCCCACACCCACGAGGTCCCCGCCGAGGTAGAGGCCGAGGGTCTCCGAGGCCAGTGCCTCGCGCGATCCACTCGACTCGTCCGACCGACCCAGGGAGTCCTTGAGGATCTGGACGCTGTCGGCGGCCTTCTGCCCGATCGCGGAGAGGTTCACCTGCGGGACGACGAGGGCCACACCGGCCGCGGCCAGGAACGCGGCTGCCAGGGCCGCCAGGACGCCTTGCCGTCGTCGGAGTCGCAGAAGCACTCCCACACCGGCCATCACCGCGAGGCCGACGGCGGCGCCGTTCGACCCCGTGAAGACGATGGCCAGGAGGACCAGGAGGACGGCGAGGCCCCGGGCCACCCGGTGTCGGATGACGGACGTCGCGAGGATGAGGGCGATGCACACGAGGAAGTAGTTGGCCGCGAGGTTGGGGTCGTCGAACGTGAGCGAGGCACGCCCGCCGTCCTTGGCGCTGAGACCGGCCATCCACGAGATGCCGGCGATGCGACCGGCACAGAGCACGCCGGCCCAGAAGACGCCGGACCACACCCAGGCGCGGAGCAGCACGTCGAGCAGCCACCGCCGGCGACGGACGGCATTCGCGATCGCAGCAGCCCACAGCAGGCAGAAGATGTCCTGGAGAACCGCCAGGACCGCCGACTCGGCACCGGACTGAAAGGCCGACGTGGCGCCCGCCGTCACGAGCAGGCCCATGGGCAGCAGGTACGGCACCCCGACGGGGACGTGCTCGTGCCGCAACCACAGGACGACGACCACGACGAGCGCGAGGATCCCGACATCGGCGAGTGCCGTGTTGCCGGGACCGCTCGGCACGAGGAGGGGGAGCATCACCACGGATGCGGCGAGGACGTATCCGACGTGGCGTGGCCCGCGCGCGAAGTACGGGTCGTCGAGCGGGAGCCGGTCGGCCGGATGCCAGGTAACGGCTCGTGTCGGCACGCCGCTCGTGCGGCCCCCGTCCGCGCGACGGGCAGGCGACGGTCGCCGGCCCGCACGGGACGTCGGCGTCAGGGGCGGCGCTGGACGCGTGGTCACGGCCATCGCAGCAGCTCCTCGGCAAGCAGCAGGTGCTGGGCCGCGAAGTCGGCGTGGTCGCTGTGCGCCGCGACGTCGACCGTGGCGAGCGCGAGCACGTCGCGCCACAGGTGACCGTCTCGCCCTGTTGCGACGAGTGCCTCGGAGAGGACCTGCCCGACGAGTGATGGCAGCCACCCGACGCCGTGGGCGGCATACCGGATCGGTTCCCCCCAGCCGCCCGCCGTCAGGCCGGGGTGTCCACGGACGGCGCGTCCCGGCCGGGTGTGCCGATCGAGGTAGAGCAGGTAGCTCACGACGAAACGGGCCAGGTCCCTGACCGGGTCGCCGCCGATGACCGCATGCTCCCAGTCCACGACCCCGGTGACGCGACGACCGGTGCGCAGGACGTTGCCGCACCAGAAGTCGCCGTGCACCACCGACAGCGGCGACCCCGGAGGCATCAGGAGTCGTGAGTCGAGGTCCGTGACCCTCTCAGCGACATCGGAGGCGACATCGGAGGCGACGTCCGAGGAGGCCTCGCCCGCCGGCCACCGCTCGCGCAGGCGCCTCGCGAGCGCCTGCCAGTCCCCGGAGGGGCCGGGGACCCGGTCCACCGGAAGGCGTCCGAGCTCTCGCAGCCACGAGGTCGCACCGGCGAAGTCCTCCCGGACGACATCAGCCTTCGCCGTGTGCCGCCACCGGTGGTAGTCCACGGACATCGGCACGCCCGGAAGGACCTCCGTGACGAGCAGGGCTCCGGTCTCGTCCCGGCGCTCGTCGAGGAGCCGCGGCACGGTGCCACCGACCATGCCGGGATCGAGCGCCTCAACCGATCGGAGCGCTGCGGCCTCGGCGCGCACGGCAGCGACGGACCCCTCGGTGAGCGCCGCCTTGACGACGAGGCGCGGTGTCGAGTCCGTCGGGGAGAACGCGACGATGATGGCCTTGGGGTTCTCGTCCCTCGACAGCGCCACCACGACGAGCGGCGGCGACTCCGTCCCGAGGTGGTCGCGCAGCGTCGAGCGAAGCAGGTCTCCGGGACTCGTCCCGAGCAACGTCGTGGTCATCGCCGGGTCCCGACGAGGATGCGACCCGGTACGAGGGCACCGGTCACCCGGAGGATGACGACCGCCCCCGCCCTCGTGCCGCCGGCCCGCTGGGTCGCGCGCTGCAGCGCCTCGATGAGGTACGTGCCACGCGTCACGCGCGGCGGAGTCGTGGTGAAGGTCGACAGCAGCCACCGCACCGTTGCGGGGTCGTCGGCCGCCACGAAGGTGGCATGCCCCCAGGTCGGCAGCACGATGTACTCCGCGTCGACCCGGACACCGAGTCGTCCGGCGGCCCGCCGGAGACGGCCCCGTCCACCCGGCCGCCGGTCCGCCAGGGCGACCGTCGCGCCGCGCGGGAGGACCATGACCCGCGCGACGTCCTCCCGCCGCGTGGGCCATGCCACCTGGGTGTCGGCGGAGAGCAGGACGTGGGCGGGATCGGGGACGCTCACGACGTCCCCCGCGTTCCGGCGCCGACGAGGCGACCCCGCGGACGCGCGGCCCCGTCCGTGTAGACCTGGTCGAGCACCGACCCGGCTGTGGTCTGGTCGTATCGGGCGCCGAGGCGCTCACGAGCGCGGGTGGCCCACTCGCGCGCCTCGACCGGGTGCGTCAGGGCATGGTCGAGGGCGGCGGCCAGCAGGTCCGGACGCATGGGCGGGACGAGCAGCCCCGTGTCACCCGGGATGACCACGTCCGGGACGGCGTTCACGGCAGTCGCGACGACGGGTATGCCGCACTGCTGGGCCTCGACGACGACGCACGGGAGCCCCTCGTAACGGCTGGCCAACGCGAAGACGTCGAAGGCGGGCAGCAGCTCGGGGACGTCCGAGCGGTTGCCGAGCAGCAGCACCCGATCGCCGATCCCGAGCGCTTGGACCTCACGGGCAGCGCGCGCGGCCAGCTCGCCGTCCCCGATCCAGACGAGGGTCGCCGGCGTGGAGAGCCGGCTCAGCGCGCGCAGCATCACCTCGGGAGCCTTCTGGTAGTCGAGTCGACCGACGGTTCCGACCACGGGCACGTCGGGCCCGAGACCCAGCCGTTCCCGGGCCCGCGCCCGCGTCTCCGGGGTGAGGACGACACTCGGGTCGTCCACCGCCGGGCCGATCGTGTGGATCTGCTCCGGCCGGGCCAGTCCACGCCGCAGCGCCTCGACCGCCACACCGGTGCCGACCGCGAGGTAGGCGTCGGTGATCCTCGAGAGCCGGCGTTCGATGCCGATGTAGGCGGCGCGCGACACGGGGTTCTGGAACTCGTGGAAGGGGAATCCGTGGAGCGTGTGGACGATGAGGGGCACGCCCGCCCGATGGGCCGCCAGCCGACCCAGAGCCCCCGCCTTGGCACTGTGCGTGTGCACGATGTCGGCCTCGCGGGTGCGCACGAGGTCGGTGAGCCGGTCGAGCGCCACGGCATCGGCCCGAGGGCTGATCGGGGAGACGAGCTCGGGGACGACCACGACCTCCACCCCGCCGGCTCGAGCGCGGTCCAGCAGGGGTCCATCCCTGGTTCCGGTGACGAGGACGCTGTCGTAGCGCGACGGCTCCAGGGCGGTGGCGCCCCGCACCGCCACGCCTCCGGCGCCGGCGACGCACCGGGTGACCACGTGCACGACCCGCCGCTTCATGGGCGATGTGCTCCGTCGACAGCCGGCTCCGCCGTCACGCGCAGCTGGGCAGCGATCTCCCGCAGGGTGACCCCGGGCGACGAGGGAAGCAGGACTTCGTATGCGGGACGCGTCCGAGCCATGGACTCGGCGACGCCCGCGACCGGAGGATGGGCCGGGCCGCGCGCCGTCCCGAGCGCGAGCGTGGCAGCGAACGCCCAGTAGCGACGCAGCTCGCCTGCGGCGTAGGTGCCACCGACGAGCTCACGAGCGGCGCTGCTCGCGTCCAGCCGCCGGACCACCGGGTCTGCCCGGTCACCACGGCGCAGCACGACCACGGCATCGGGCACCACGGACTCGACTCGACGCGCCCACGACGACTCGCGTCGGCCGTGCGGCATCCGACGTCCCGAGCCTCCGAGGGCGCGGGCCGGCTCCAGCAGGCCGTGCACCGTGTGTCCGTCGCTGACGCAGAGGTTGTCGCTCACGGGCACGTCGGACGCTCCGTCGAGGGTGGCGACCAACGTCGACTTGCCCACGCCACCCGGACCCGCCAGGACGATGGCGGATCCGCCGACCGTGGCGGCAGACACGTGCAACGGCACATGGCCCATGACACCGGCCCACCACATGGCCGGGTACTGCACCAAGACGGCTCGGTGAAGCAGCACGCGACGATCGGGAGCCAGCGCACCGAGGGCTCGGTGGCGCCACCCCGGCCGAGCCCGGGCAACGATGTCGAGCCCCGAGTCGGACGGGCGGATCGTCAGGTCGAGCCCACTCGCACACGCGTCGAGGAGGATCACCTCCCGGCCGTCGGACCAGGCCCCCCGCGTCAGCGGGCGGTGGTGCGGCCCGGGCTCGGTCGTCCCCGTGCGCGCCACGGTGACGCGAACGTCGGCGACTGCCGCTGCCGCACCGCCGTCCCGCGGTGCACGGCTGTCGGCGTCGGAGGGCTCCGGGCCGCCCCAGGCCTCGTGCACGACCTCCAACCAGTCCTCGGTGTCGGCGTCGACGTCGACGACCACCCCAGCGGTACGCATGTGCTCGCTCATCGTCGAAGCACCTCCTCGGTCTCGACCCGGGCCAGGGCGCGTTCGTCGTCGACAGGGATCGGCCCCCTGACGGGACCCACGTCGGCCCGGTCGGCCCGGTCGGCGTGCTCGGCCCGGTCGGCGTGCTCGGCGTGCTCGGCGTGCTCGGCGTGCTCGGCGTGCTCGGCGTGCTCGGCGGCGTGATGCGACCCGGTCCGGCCGGTGTCGCCGGCAGGTGCGCGGCGAAGCCTGCGCCTGCCGGGTTCGTAGCTGACGACACCGAGGACCGGCCACCCGAGGGCCTCCACGAGAGCGCTCGTTCGGGCGAGGTCACGAGCCAGGAGCTGCTTCGGCGTGAGGACGACGGCCACCGGGTTCTCACCAGGGTCCACCCATTCGCTCCCCAGGACGGAGCACTCGAGGCGGTGGGAGCCGGGACCGGCCGACGGGCCGACGTGTGGCGCGAGCAGACGCGCCCAGTCCTCGTCCCGCGCCAGGACCGGCACGACGAAGAGGTGCCCCGCCTCGTACCTTCGTGCCAACAGGGCCAGCCGGTCTGCAGCCTGTACCGCAGCGGCGACGGTGCGCGGAGAGACGTCGCGTGCAGGGAGGTGGCCCACGAGCGGCACATCGAGCGCGCGGGCGATCGCGCGGGCAGTGGGCAGTCGCGGCCGGAAGGTCTCGAGGGTCGCCGCGAGGCCGAGCCCCACGAGGGCACCGATGAGCGCGACGAGGATCCCCTTCTGCGGGGTGTCCTTGGGAAGCGCGACCGTCGGTTGGCGAACGGGGTCGAGCAGGACCGCCCTCGAGCTCGACAGGAAGGCGAGGTCGAGGTCCGAGAGCTGACGCTCGTACTCGGTCTGGCTCGCGGTGAGCGCGCTGAGCTGGGCCTGGATGGCGAGGACGTCACCCGGCGAGGCGTGGGAGAGCCTGGACACGAGCTGCTGGCGCTGCTTGGTCAGTCCGTCGAGCTGCGACTTGACCTCCTTGCGGCGCTGTTCGACCGTCTGCTGGTCGCCGACGTTGGAGAACTGGATCACGTCCGAGGTCAGCGAGCCGGCGATGATGGCGGCCCGGCTCGGCGATGTGTCGGTGACCGCGATCTCCATGACCGGCGACACTCCGACTCGGCGCACGTCGATGTGGTTCGCCGCGAAACCGGTGACGTCTGCCTGCAGGCCCGCCTTGTCGAGCGCGACGCGCACCACACCGGGACTCGTGGCGATGCCGAGGACCCGCTGGCTCGTCGCGTCGGCCTGGACGTTGGATGCCGCCAGGTCTCGTCCCATCTGCACCCGGGCCACGGCCTCGTACAGGTCGGCGTCGTTCCTCCCGAGCAGCACTGCCGCCGACAACGGAAGGACGATGCAGCTGAGGATGATCAGCCAGTGTCCCCGGAGTATCCGATGGAATGCCTCGTCGATCGTCATGTCCCCACACTCTGTGTCTCGAGCTGCCTTCTCGTGTACCGACGCTAGGTCTGCCGCAGAGGCACGACATCGCTCGCCGACACGACCCCCGACTACGTCAAACGACCGACCCCCTCGTGTGCAGGCAGTGCTGCCGGACCGCGGGATCCGGCCCACCGTGCTGCCTGCCTACGCCGGTCACCGGACACGACGGGCGGCCGGGGCGACTGCATCCCGGGGGGAGGGGGTGCTGGAGCGTCGTCCCGGCCGCGTTCCACGGCGCCGTCGTGCTGCTGTCCTCGGTCGCGGCGCCGAGCTGGGTGGTTGCTAGATCCGGAGCTTCGTCGTCGTCGACGCGGACAGGCCGCCGGCGTCCGTCACCGTCAGGCGGAGGGTGTACGTGCCCGACGTCGAGTAGGTGCACTGTGCTGATGACGAGGTGGTCGGGCCGATGTCGGGAGCCCCGTTCCCGCACCGGTAGGTGTAGGTGAGCGCACCGTGCTCGGGATCGCTGGAACCAGACGCGTTGAGCGTGGCGACCTTCCCCGCGACGGTCACGGTGAGCACGGCCACGGGCGGCTGGTTGGAGGCGATGACGAGTGTCGTGAACGGGCTGTTCGCCTGGTTGCCCGCGTCGTCGGTCACGGTCACCCGGGCCTTGAAAGTGCCCCCGGCCGGATAGCTGCACGTGGCGGCGGCGGACGCCTGGGGTCCGACCTTCGTGCCGTTGCCGCACGTGAACGTGAAGGTGAGCGGGCGACCCTCGGGGTCGGACGAGGCCGAGGCGTCGAACCGCGCGGTGGTGGGCGCGAGGGACCCCGGCGGCGACGTCAGCGCCAGCTTCGCGGTAGGCGGCTGGTTCACCGCCACCGTCACGGTCCTCGTTGCCTGCGACGTCCGACCGAGCGCGTTGGTCACGGTCACGGATGCGGTGAACGTGCCTGCTACGGCATACGTGCAGCTCGCCGACGGCGATGACTGCGGACCCACCTTGGGCGCCCCGTTGCCACAGTCGAAGACGAACGAGAGGGCGCTGCCCTGCGGGTCGGTCGACGAGGACGCGTCGAGCGCCACGGGCAGCGGCACGGCTCCGGAGGTGGGCGTGGCGGTCAGCGCTGCCGCTGGGGGAAGGGCCGGCGCCGACGCGACGATCGCGACGGGTGCGGTCGAGGCCAGACCGGCCGTGTCGACGACCCGCACCGACGCCGTGTAGGTCCCCGCGAGCGGGTAGGTGCACGTCGCCGTGGCGAGGGTCTGCGGACCGACCGATGTCCCGTTCCCACACGCGAACATGTAGGTGCTGATGGCGTTGTCACCGGCCGACGAACCCGCGGCCGAGAGCGTGACGGACAAGGGAACGGTTCCGCTCGGCGGCGTCGCCGTGACTGCTGCCGTCGGGCCCCTCGCACCTGCCGCCCCGCCGTGGTACTCGAGCGCTCCACGGTCACCGTAGGGCGGTGTGCCGGCGCCGGTGTCCGGGACTCCGAGGACGTCGACGGGCGAGACCCCGTCGTGGTCGTCGGAGACGGCACCTGCCACGCCGAGGTCGGCGCTGTCGATCGCGGGCGACTGCGGCGTCAGCGCGAGGTCGCGTCCGGGTTGGTCGACGAATCCGGCTGCGGCCGCGGTGTCGTTCGCGCCCTGACCGCTCGCCGAACGGAACCCGGCGACGGTCGGGTAGGCCACGGAGAACCACTCGTAGAGCGGGCCGCCGTTGCTCATGTGGACGAGGTTGCGGTCGACGGTCGATCCGGGGCTCGACTTCTCGTCGAGCCGGATGTCCCCGATCGTCCGGGTGCTGCCGATGGCGTTGTCGACGCTGATGTTGTCCGCCACGACGGCACCGGAGCAGCCACCCTCGAGGTTGATCCCCGCGGTCGCGTTGCCCACGGCCGTGTTGCCGATCACGCGGTCGCCCACCGAGCCCAGGCAGTCGAGGCCGTGGTCGCCGTTGTCGCGGACGATGTTGCGGCGCACGGTCGCGTTGTCGGAGCCGGTGTAGACCTCGATCCCCGAGTCCTGGTTGGAGTACGAGGTGTTGCGCTCGACGACGGCTCCCGTGGAGCCCGCGCTCACGTCGATGCCGTTGGCCAGTCGTTGCGTCGGGTGGACGTTGTCGTGCGCGGTGTTGCCGGAGACGGTTGCACCCGTGCTCGACTGCACACTGATTCCGTGGAATCCGTTGGCGTAGACCGAGTTCGACGACACGACCGCGTCCGCGCTCGTGGCGATGCGGATGCCGATGGAGCCGTTGCCGGTGCTGGTCGCCCCGGACACGCGGGTCCGGACCGAGCGGTCCGAGGAGATGCCGTAGCTCGAGGCCTGTTGCGCGAGGACCGACGAGACGACGACGTCCGACGAGTCCTGGATGCTGATCCCGACGCCGTTCTGCCCCACGGTCGTGAACCCGTCGACGACGACGGAGTCCGCACTCCAGAGCTTGAATCCGTAGGTTCGTGTTGATGCCGCGGTCGTTCCCGACGATCCCGGGCTGGCGCCGCCCACGTCGACGTAGAGCAGCCCGGCGGCGGCGTCGTAGAAGAACGTGCCGGAGGTCGTGCTGGTGGCGCCGGTGGCGACCGCGAGCCGACTGCCGTCGCGCAGGACCTGGGTCACCGCCGAGGCCGATGACACGGGTGTGCGCCAGGCATTGGTCCCCGTCGCCGTCCACAGGGACGCGGCGGACAGGTCTGTCGTCCCGATGACCCGCACTCCACCGTTCGCGCGGAACGTCAGCGGAGCGGTCCGCATCCCGGTGTGGGCGGGGGTCACCTGCTCCGGATAGTCCCCCGCTTCCACGACGACCGTGTCACCGGCCAGGGCGACCGACGCCGCTCGGCTGATCGTGCAGAACGGGGTGCTCGTGCCGTCAGCGGAGTCCGAGCAGGACGCCGCGCCTCGGTCGACGTGGTAGGTCACGAGGGGCCGGTCGGTGAGCACGACGGGGTCTTCGGCCGTGGCCGACGATCCACCGGTGTCCCTGACGGTGACGGTCACGACGTGGGTGCCGCTCGTGACGTAGCCGTGTTGCGCGACGGCGGAGGTCTGGGGACCGGCCACGGTCCCGTCCCCGAAGTCGAACGTGTACGTGCTGATGCCCTCGAGGTCGACGTCGCTCGAGCCGCGAGCGTCGGCGGTCACGTTGAGGGCGGGAGGCACCTGGCCGCTGGCCGCCGACAGCACGAGCACGGCGTGCGGAGGGTTCGTGCCCGAGTCCCCCGCCTGCGGCATCCGTTCGAGGGCGCCTCGGTCGGCGTAGGCCGGCGTACCCGTCCCACGGTCGACGACGGTCGGGTCGTCGGTCGGGGCCGTGCCCGCACGGTCGAGCGGCTCGAAGCCGCTCGCGCCCGTGTCGGCGGCGTCGATGGCCGCCGACTGCGCCGCCAACCGGAAGTCGTGGGTGCTTGCGGCGACGAACTGCGGGTCGCGTCCGAGTCCGGCCTGCTCCTGCCCGGTGGCTGCGGCGAAGCTCTCGACCGTCTGGTAGCGGGTGAGGCCGATGCGGACCGACGGGGTCCACGCACTGTTCCAGATGAGGTCGCTGTCGGCAGAGAACCCGGTCATCGACGTCTGCTCGACGTAGAGGTCGGAGCTTGCGGTGGTGAGGCCGTTGTCGACGGAGATGTTGTCGCGCAACATGGCACCGGTGCTCTGCCCCTCCACGGAGATGCCGTCGTCGTGGTTGCCGTAGGCGGTGTTGGACACGTAGCGGACGCCCGTCGACCCCAGCGTGTCCAGACCGTGGTTCCCGTTGCCGTAGCTGATGTTGCGGACGACGAGGGCGCGGGCCGACCCGTTGTAGATCTGGATGCCGCTGTCCTGGTTGTCGTGCACGACGTTCGCCCTGACCACGTTGTCGGTCGACGTCGCGTTGACGTCGATGCCGGCCGCCGTGGCGCTTCCCGACGTGACGCGGTTGTGTGCCGACTCGTTGTGCTCGATGACGTTGCCCGACGAGCCCTGGAGCGAGATCCCGTGGTTCCCCGCGCCGGAGACCGAGCTCCCCGAGACCGTGGAGCCCGTCGTGGCGCTCAGCCTGATGCCCACGGAGACCGATGCCGTGACCGTCGATGCCGCCACGGTGATGCCCGAGCTCGAGGACTCGACGAGGATGCCGTAGCTGCCGCTGGACGTGCTCGAGACGTTCGTCAGCGATACGGTGCTGCTGCCGCTGACGCGCAGACCGGCGAGGTTCTGGCCGGTCGTGTCGAAGCCCTCGATGCTGACGTTGCTGCGACCCACGACGTTGAACCCGTAGGTCTGGGCGCCGGCGAGGACCGCGTGGCCCGTCGGCGACTGGCCACCCGTGTTGACGTAGAGCACCTTGGCGGTCGCGTCGTAGTAGAAGGACCCGCTCGGCAGCGCCGTCGCGCTCGTTCCCGTCGCGAGTCGCGCCCCGTCGACGACGACCTGTTTCGGCGAGCTCGGTGGGGCGTAGGCGGTGCTCCAGATGCCGCCCGCCTGGCTCGACCACGTGGCCGCCGAGAGGTCACGTGTCCCGACGACGTTCACACCGGGGCCCGAGGCCACGAACCGGATCGGCGCTCCGCCGACCCCAGAGGCGCCGACCGTGACCTGTTCGGGGTACGCCCCGGGGTTGACCGTGACGGTGTCGCCTGCCGTCAGCGCATGGCCGGCTGCGGCGCCGATGGTGCAGAAGGGAGTGGCGGCCGTGCCGGGCCCGGTGTCTGCGCAGCTGGACGTCGTGTTGTCGACCCACCACGAGGTTGCCGCCGACGCGGGACCGGCGACGACGAGCTGCCCGGTCAGGGCGAGCGTGAAGGCGGCAAGTGTTCCGGTCAGCCCTCGTGCGTGCATCGTCGGCTCCTCACGTCGGCGTGTGGTCTGTTCGACTCGTTGGTCTGGCGGCTGGTTGGTCTGGTCTGGTCCTGGTGGACCGGATCCGGTGGTGTGGTGGGGGTCAGTTCAGGACGGCGAACGGCCGCATCCGAGCGACGGGACGCACGATGCGGTGCTGGGTGAGCACCGACATCGCCGCGTTCACGCCGTTGTCGTCCAGGTGCGCGACCGTGGTCGGCGCCGCGTCCGAGTAGCTGAAGCGCAGCGTGTTCCGGCCCGATGGATCGAGCAGCGAACGCCCGTCCTTCTCGAACTGGTCGATGACCGTCCCCGCGCCGTGGCACGCGGAGTGGAGGCTGTCCGCGCTGCGGTCCCCGGCGACGGCGAGATACGACGACGTCCGGTTGGTGCCGGGCAGAAGAACCGCCTGTCCGGTCGTGCCGAAGACCGTCCCCTCCGGCATACGGCTCGCTGGGAAGGCCCTGCACGAGTTGTGACGGTGCACGACCGCAGGTCGCCCGGCGACCTGCTCCTCGTAGATCGAGTTGTGGGGCGAGTCGACGACGAGGCTGCCGATGTCGCCTCCGAAGACCCGGGCTGCGAGACCTCGCAGGGCGGCGTACGTCGCCAGGCGGAACGCGTAGCCGTAGTTCATCGCCGCGGCATTCGCGAGCATGAGGCGCTGCCCCTCGTCACTGGCGAGGTCGACGGGGGCGCATCCCTTGGCGAAGTAGAGCCGCATCCGCTCTCGCAGCTGAGCCGCCGATCGCGCCGTCGCGAGGTGGAACAGTGGCTTCTGGACCGACATGACGGCACGCATGACGCGAGCGGTGTCCCGACGTCGCTGGAAGAGGTGGCCGATCTCACCCGTGAGCACGCCTCCCCCCGCGTGGTACTGGAGCGTGACCTGTCCCTGGCGGACACCGAGCAGCTCGGCGAGGTGAGGGTCGAGGATCTCCTCCACCTGCTGGAGCTCGACGAAGTGATTGGTGGGGCCGACGGTCCCGAACCGCAAGCGCGCCAGGTGCCAGGCCAGCGCTGGGATCTCCCGACGGAGCCGCTCCGCCCCTCCCCACTGCTCGAGGTCGACCCGGCCGCCCTCCTCCATCCGCTCGAGCTCCTTCGCGTCGACCCCCCATCGGTCGGCAGCGAAGCCGGCGCCGTCGACAGCGGCGGCGACCACCTCCCCGGACGTCAGCTCGCGGGCTCCGCGGGTGGGGTAGGGATACTTCTCCTTGACCGCCCGGTAGAACTCGTGGATCGCTCGGTCGTCCGGTCGGTCGGTCCCGAGTGCGATGAGCGCCATGCCGCAGTTCACCGAGGAGCTGGTGAACGTCGGACGGATCGTCCCGCGAGTGGCCACCGCGATGCTCGACGGCATCTCCATGTTGCGTTTGTGGTGGAAGTCCGGCAACACCACGGGAGGCGCGGCCAGGTCGAGCCCGGCGGCGCCGAGCTCGAGCGAGTGCAGCACCGCCTCGTCGGCTCGCAGCCCGGGGCCGTCGAGCACCGTGGCCCTCGCTGCCGGGGGTGACGGGTATGCCGGGGGTGACGAGGGCGCTGACCGGCCCGGCTGCTGCCTGGTGCCGCGGCGACCTGCTGCGATGACCGTGAGTTGCACGCTGTTCCTCGCTTCGTCTGGAGGTTCGTTTGAAGGCGGCCGACCGACTCAGAAGTCGTCGGGGTAGAGCGCCGAACAGGATGTGCTGTCGGCGGGGCTGGAGCGGACGTAGTTGCCTAGCAGCGCGGCCATGATCGACGTGACCTCATCGACCGCGTTGCGCGACGACGCCTCGAAGAGGTCCTCGAGACCCGACAGGAAACGGGGGCCCGGCGCTGCGGACGACGTGCTGTAGATGCGCGGGTGGGTCGTCGCCTCACGGGCCTCGTGGCCGGCGAACAGACTCTCGTGGAGCTTCTCGCCGGGGCGCAGTCCGGTGAACCGGATGTCGACGTCGCTGAGGCCGAGCTGGCGGGCGTAGTTCGCGACGAGGTCGACGATGCGAACCGGCTTGCCCATGTCGAGGACGAAGGTCTCCCCGCCGCGCGCCAGATGGGCGGCCTCCAGGACGAGGCCGACCGCCTCCTCGATCGTCATGAAGAAGCGCGTGACGTTGGGGTGGGTCACCGTGAACGGCTCGTCGTTGCGCAGCTGCTCCGCGAGCACCGGCAGCAGGGACCCGCGGCTGCCCAGCACGTTGCCGAAGCGGACAGCAGCCACCGTGGTGGTCGCGCATGACGCGGCAGCATGCTTCGTCACGAGCTCCGCGAGCTGCTTCGTGGCACCGAGAACCGACGTCGGGTCGGCCGCCTTGTCGGTCGAGATGAGGATGAACCGCCCGACCTCGTGGACGACCGCGGCCGTGACGACGTTGAGCGTGCCGCGCACGTTGGACTTGACGCCCTCACACGGGTGCCGTTCGAGCATCGGCAGGTGCTTGAGGGCCGCCGCATGGAAGATCACGTCCGGCCGCATGTCCCCGATGATCTGGTCCATGCGCTGCGCGTCGCGGATGTCGGCCACGACCAGGTCGTCGGAGTCGAGCAACCCCTCGCCGGTGAGCTCGAGCTGGAGACGGTGGAGGTTCGACTCGTCGTGGTCGAGCATGACGAGTCGCTCGGGTCCGAAGCCGTTCACCTGACGACAGAGCTCGCTCCCGATCGAGCCACCCGCCCCGGTGACCAGGACCCGCGCGCCGCGGATCGTCGCCTGGACCTCGGGAGACACGACGTGCATCTCCGGTCGACCGATGAGGGCTCCGATCTCGAGCGAGCGCAGGTCGGTGCCCACCACGTCGCGCTGCATCATGGTGACGAACGACGGCAGGTGGCGCACGCTCGCGCCGACGCGCGACGCCGTCGTCGCCAAGGTGCGGACCTGGGCCGAGGAGAGCCCCGGTATGGCGAGGAGCACGACGTCGACACGCTGCACCGTCACCACGGCGAGCAGGTCGGAGAGCATCCCCAGGACGGGAAGCCGTCGCACCACCCGCTTGTGCGTGTCGTCGTCGAGGAAGCCGATGGGGGCCAGACCCAGGTCCGGGACGTTCTCGAGATCGCGCGCCAGGGCACGGCCCGCCTCCCCAGCGCCCACGATCAGGGTTCTCAGCCCCTTCTGCATCGTGGGGATGAAGCCCAGATCGGCCGGTGTCCACTCGTACTGCAGTGACGTGCTCACTGTGTTCCTCCCAGCTCGGCCAGCGCCGCGCAGACCATGTCCACCTCGGCATCACTGATGACGGGATCCATCGGCAGCGAGAGGGTGCGGTCGAAGACCGCGTCGGCACCGGGGTGCCCACCCGCGGACAGGACGCAGCTCCGGCGGAACCAGCTCAGTCGATGGACCGGGATGAAGTGCACGGAGGTGGCGATCCCGCGGGCGCGCAGCAGATCGATCAGCTCGTCTCGCGGCACGCCGTACTCGGGCAGGACCCGGACGGCATACAGGTGCCAGGCATGACGTCCTGTCGTGGGCCGAGGCGGGCGCCGGATCCCGGCGATGGCGGCCAACGCGCCGTCGTAGCGGTCAGCCACCTCCGCTCGTCGGGCCTGGTACTCGTCGAAGTGCCGCAGCTGGGCCCGGCCGATCACCGCCTGGACATCGGTCATGTTGGCCTTCAGGCCGTCGACGGCGACGTCGTACCTCCAGCCGCCACCCGGCAGATAGCGACGCCATGCGTCGGCCGACATGCCGTGCAGGCGGGTTTCGCGGAGGCGCGCGGCCAGCTGCGCGTCGTTCGTGGTCACCATGCCCCCCTCGCCGATCGGCAGGTTCTTCGTCGCGTAGAAGCTGAAGCAGGTCGCGCGCGAGATCGTGCCGACCACGGCCGAACCCGAACGGGTCCCGAGCGCGTGGGCGGCGTCCTCGATGACGTGGTCCAGGTCGACGCCGGCCGCTGCCGCGAGCTCCCTGACGTCCGTGGGCAGGCCTCCGAGGTGCACGACGAGGAGGGCGTCGACGCCGCCGCACTCGGCGACGGACGCGGCGACTGTCTCGGGGCTCGGCATCGCGGTCAGCTCGTCGACGTCGGCGAGCACGGCCACGTGCCCGGCATGGCTGATCGCTGACGCCGCCCCGCAGAAGGTCATCGTCGACGTGAGCACCTTGGAGCCGGGTGGCAGGTCGAGAGCGCGCAGGGACAGCTCGATGGCGGCGGTGCACGAGCTCACGGCGACGGCATGGTCGACCCCGAGGTATGCCGCGAACTCCCGTTCGAACTCGACGACGTGCTGGCCCGACGTCACCCAGCCGGATGCGAGCACGTCGAGCACCCCCTGGCTCACCTCGGGGCAGATCCGGGTCCGGGTGAAAGGCACGGCAATCGGCCGCGCGTCGTCCATCCGCCGCCGGGCGGGGGCGCGTGTCGCGAGCTCAGGCACCGCCCTCACCGCCGCTCCGCGCGAGGGCGACCGCGGCCGGCGCCGAATGGACGTGCATCTTCCTGAGGATCCGCCGCACGTAGGTCCGCACGGTGTTGTCCGACAGCTCGAGCGCGACACCGATGTCCTGGCGGCTCATCCCCGATGCCAGACAGGCGAGCACCTCCGACTCCCGGTGGGTCAGTGACCGAGTGGCACGTTCGGCAAGCTGTGGCCTGCGGGCGACGATGGCCGCGAAGAGGATGTGAAGCGGTTCGGCCGGCAGGTGGGCCTCTCCCTCGCCCAGGTCGACCAGCGCGGCGATCAGCTCGTTGACGCCGTCGCTGCGAGAGACCCACCCGCGGACACCGAGCTCCAGCGCGTCGGCGAACCGCGCGTCGTCCCCCGGACCGGCCATGACCAGGATGCGGAGATCCGGTGCCTCATCACGAACAGCGGCCAGGTCCTCGACCCGAACGCCGTCGCCGAGGCCGACCGCGATGACGTCGCAGCCGCGAACGAGGCGCCGGGCGAGCGCGTCCCGGACGGTCCGTGCCGTCCCGACGAGGTCGATGGCATCCTCATGGGCGAGCACGAGCGCAACGGCGTCGAGAAAGCCTTGGCGGCCGTCCACCATGACGACGCGGGTTGCCTGTTTCATGTCCCCGAGCCTGCCGCCGGACTCCCGACGGCGGACCCGACGCCGGAGGGACCGCACCGTACGTCAAACGGATGACGCCCTCTATCGAACGTGCCTCGGCCAGCTGAAGGCCAGCGAGTTCGCAGAGACGAGCGCGGCCGCCTGGAGTCGCGAGTGCACCCCCAGCTTGGTGAGCACGTTCTGGACGTGGGTGCGTGCGGTGCTGCGACGGACGTTGAGCTGGATCGCGATCTCCTCGGTGCTCAGGCCGTCACTGACGCATTTGAGGACCTGCCACTCCCGGTCGGTGAGGAAGGACAGCACCCACGTCGGGTGCTCGCTCGGATCGCCCGAGCGAAGCGCCCTCTGCAGCGCACTCGGCTCGATGGCCATGTGTCCGCTGATGGCCAGGTCGATCGCCTCGACCAGCTGCGGCAGCCCGCGGTCCTTGCGCACGTAACCGGAGGCCCCCAGGGCGATGGCTCGTCTCACCAGGTCGTCGGAGAAGTCGCCCGAGAAGATCACCACCTTGGTGCCGCTCGAGGCCTCCCGGATGCTGGGGATGACGTCGAGGCCCGAGCCCTCGGGAAAGTTCGCGTCGAGCAGGCACACGTCGGGTTGGACCGCTCGGGCCGCCTCGACCGCCTCTTCGGGCCGACACGCCGTCGTCACCTCGTAGCCCAGGTCGCCCAGCGCCGTCGCGAGGGCATCGAGGATCAGCGCGTGGTCATCGCAGACCACCAGCTTCATGACTCCACCAGCTCAGGACGCGGCCGAGACGCCTCTGCCGCTGGGCAGAGAGATGTCCGCGGTGGCGCCACCGTCTGGGCCGTTCGCCAGCCGGAAGCTGCCCTTGCACGAGGCCACCATGGCGCGGGTCGCCACGAGCCCGATGGAGGTTCGTCCGGTCACCCGCCCCAGGCCTGGCCCGTCGTCGACGACCGTCAGGTGCACCGCACCGGCGACGTCGCGCACGCTGATCGTGACATGACCATCGGGACCGGCGGCGCGCACCGCGTTGTCCACGACGCACCCGAGGGCACGGGAAAGTGCGATCGGACGAGCCAGGGCCCAGACGTCAGTCGACGACTCCACCGCGATCGAGGTCGTCACCGCCACGCGTGCCAGGCCGGCGACGAACTCGGCGACCTCGAGCGCATCGACGATGGTGACGTCGTCGGCGGTGGTCTGCTCGAGGCTGGACTCCACCAGAGCGAGGAGCCACGACGCCTGCTCAGTGATCCGCTCGAGCTTTTCCTCGACGTCACCCCTCGAGGATTCGGACAGCAGGAGGATCGCGGACAGCGGCCCCCTGAGGTCGTGAAGAAGGACACGAACGGTGTCAGGTTCTGGAACCTCCAGGCTCGTGCCGACGCCCCCCATTTTGATGTTGTCGCACATTTCTTGCCCCTCCCCTACCCAAGGAGTTCATGGTGGATCGCCTCGGGAACACGGGTCGTGGTCACCGAAGTTGTTGCCCCACAGTCACCGTCGCGCCCCCCGGGCGACTAGACCTGTACCGGCGTCGCCATCGTATGTTCGCTACGAGTCGGCGCATGGTTTTCAGTAAGAACACGGGATTCGCCGCAAGATTTCACAGCACAAGTCCCTCGTAACGGCGCGATTGGCCGCGAAGCCGCATCGAGAGACATGACCTCGCAAATCGGATGTCTCGCGCCGGCGACTACGTCGTTTGGACGAGGACTGCCAGGGATCTGCGTGCCAGAGTCTCAGGACCAGTGCCACTCCAGCGGCGACCTCGATCTCGTCAACGGCGGCACCAACCAGCTCGTCGGCATCGCTTCCCCAACCCCGCCACGTACACCTCAGCCCACGCACGAGCCACGGACGACGGCCGAGGTCATCCGGGCCGACGCGGGGCGTGATGCGCGGCGGCCACCCGGGTGCAGGCGGCCCCGGTCGCCTGGGGCGACCCGGGGCTGCGACCTGCCGTTCTCTGTCTCAACACCGAGTGCACGCGCAGGGATTCGAAACCCATCCTCGACGACCACGGGTCGCAGCCCGGGCTCGGCCGGGGCGTACAGCGCCGCCAACGCGACGGAGTGCGCGTCGACCGGGCCGGTCTTGCGCCCGTTGCCGGTGGCGAAGATCCGTACCTGCGCCGACAGCTTCGGCGGCACGTCGACCACACGCTCCCCGTCGTGAACCAGCCGGTGCGCGATGTGTCGGCCGATGCCGTTGCAACCCTCGACGGCCCACACCCGCTCACCGACCACACCGTGCCGGCGGCCGGCAGCGAGCATCGCCGCGTAGCCGGCCTTGTCCGTGTCGAACCGCCGCACCTCAAGAACTCAACCGGTCTGGTCGATGACCTCGATCGTGGCCGAGCGCTTGTGCGGGTCCATCCCGATGATCACGCCCATCGCCCTGCACCTCCTCCTTCACTCAGTGATGTGAAAGCGGGGAGGGCATTGCTACTTCGAGCGGAACAAACCCCTTTCGAGCCTCTCCTCGCGCGGTGCCCGACGAGAGCGCATGCCATGAGAGAGCCACACCAATGACACCGGTGGGCAGCCGCATTGAGAGAGCGTCCCGTCGAGCACCTGGACCGAGTCTGGCCGGACGTCGATCCTGCAACCAGTCTCTAAGTAGCCGAATTGAGGACGTCGAGGTCGTGCCGGTGGGCCCCAACAACCTGTTGGGTTCGCGTCGCTCCCATCGGCCCCTCAGTCCCGAGCGGACACTTGATCAGTTTCACGCCGTGCCCGCCGCGCATCGGGCGATCCGATGTGGGCTGGCCGACGCGCCTAGTGACCCTCCTGATCAGCCGATCGCGCCGACGATGACGGCGCAGTAGTCGATGTTGAGGCCCTTGTCCTTGAAGTTGAAGGGCCGTCCTACCTTGAAGTCGTCGGACGGGTCGGAGGGGGTGCCCGCGTAGTTGTAGACCACGTTGTAGCTGAATATGCCGTCTCCGCGGGCAAGCACGACGCCGTCGTCGGAGGACAGGACGTGGTGGCCCTTGTTGGAGACGTAGCGGGTGAAGGTGCCGTCTCCGTTGTCAATGAGGCGGACGTCCTGGCTTACGGCTGTGAGGGCATCGGTGACTGTCTCCCCGGTGGCGACGTTGGTGTAGAGCTCGTCGGCGGTGTACCAGTAGGTGCCGTAGGGGAAGCCGTCAGGGCCGAGGGTGCGGAAATCCCGTTCCTGGTAGGTGGCGCCCCCGAACGTGTACGCGACCGTCAGGCCAGGGACGTCACAGAAGTCCTGGATCGTGTCGGTGAACGGTTCGTCGTACCAGGTGTGCCACGGGCCGTTCCCGGCGGGGGCCGCGGAAGCCGGGGCCGCCAGCGCGAGCGCCGGAAGGGTCAAGCCGGCCACCATAGCCGCCGCGAGGGCCATGCCGCGTGATCGGATCATGAGTCCACCTCCTGAGGGTGGTTTTTGGGGCCAAATCGGCGATGGCCCTCGTTCCGGCATACTCGCCATGGTGCGATTGCGCAGCGGAACCACTAAGTCCGGTTCGCACTACTTGCGGGTATGGTGCGCGTTGAACCAAAAGCGCAATGTGTTTCCGATCGTGCAACCTGCCGACGTGCTGCGGTGAACGTCCACTCGTGCCGCTGTCCGCGACCCGTTGTGCCGACGCATCGTCGTTGGGAAGCCAGTAGCCGTCTCGTTTCGCACGGACGGCAAGTACGCGTGCTCATGGTCGCCGTCGTACCCCTGTGCTTCCATGAGTCATGGCAACCGCCCAGCGGTCCCCACGCGCCGCACGAGGCATCATCGGCGTCGGCCACCTGCTGGTGGGTGGGGCGGCGTTGGTCTTCGCCGGCGTGATGATCGTCGCGGGTGCAGACTCCGGCGCCGAACTGGGCGGAGTGTTTCTCCCACTGGCGCTGTTGCTCGCGCTCGCCGCGGGAGTCTTCACGTACACGGCAGCGACGGTCCTACGGCGTGGACGAAGGGATCGTCACGGCCCCTCGCTGATCCTCAGCATCGTCGAACTGGTAGCCGGAGCGGCCTTGGCCTCAGGGGTGATTGTCGCGGTGCAAAGCTATGGCGACCCCTGGCGCTCTCCTCTGCTGCCGCCATCGGTGCTACTCGTCGCTCTCGGCCTCGCCGGCCTCGTTCTTGAGGTCTCCGAACCCACGACAGCGCCGCCGACGCACTGAACTGCCGCCGAGCGGTCGTATCGAAATGACTCGTCTCATGCTGGTGCGCGCCACCCGGAGTGGCACTCAAGCCTGACGATAGGCCCGACGGCGTCGAACGCTCCCGACAGGTTTTGCAGGTGCGTCACCGACTCGGACTCCGCGGTGGGCGAGGAGTCAGCCAACCGGTCAGATGGACCTTCACAACTGCTGCCGGCCCCTCGGGAGCGACAGTGAGAACATCGCACGGTGATGGACGACTCGAATGTGCCCGAGACCCTGACACTCGATGAGGCGTTTCGGGCTGCTTCTTCATGACCGACCTTTACGTCGGCATGGAGTCCAGTCCGGACGACGGCTTGGTGCTCTTCCACCAGTACCTACAGTCGGACCCGGCCCGCTGGGAGGACTGGAAGTGGGCAGTGCGCAAGGCGCTGCATCCCGCGCCGAGGTCCCACGCCTTACACCGGAACGTCCGCCGAGCGAGCACCTTCGAGTCGTGGTCGGTCACCACGAGCATCTGTTTGCGGTCGGCAAGGTCGATGCCGATGATCGCGTTCGTGATCGGGACCGCCTGACGCAGCCGCGACAACCTCGCGTTCCGGTTCCGATCCCCGCGCGAAACACCACTACCGTGAGACATGAACGTCCTCCTTCGATGCGATGGGACACCAAGCCCGACAAGCGCATCAGGAGGACGTTCGCCACGCCAGACCGAAGACGCTTAACGCCTTCCTATGCCGCTGTCGGCGCGGCGCCGGGTGTCGTGGATGTCGCCGTCGGGCACTTGCCACGGCAGTGCGGGCACCGTCTGGCGCCGGGCGCGTGTCGCAGTCCCGTCGGGGACACTAGGAGAACACCGACCGTAGCTTCGACAAGGAGTCGCCGTGACCGAGGGAACCGTCCGCTGGTTCGATGCCGACCGGGGGTTTGGCTTCATCGCCCTCGGGCAGGAGGCAGAGGACCTGTACGTGCATGCGTCCGAGATCGTCAGCGACGACGCGATGAAGCTGCTCCGGGAGGGGCAGGTGGTTGAGTTCGAGATCGGCGAGGGGGACCGCGGCCCGCAGGCGCGCCGAGTCCGGGTCACGGCCGACCAGGCCGCCGATACACCGCTGGGCGTGCTCGGCACCGTCGCCTGGTACGAGCCGGCCAAGGGGTACGGCTTCATCACGCCCGATGGCAGTGGTGCCGAGATCTTCGTGCACAGTTCGGCCATCGTGGCGGGCGGCGTGGTCTCGGAGGGGCAGCGGGTGGCGTTCCTCCTTGTCGACGGGGAGAAGGGACCGCAGGCTGACCATGTGCTGCCCTTGGGAGCCCATGCCGCCCAGCAGGCCGTGGCATCCGACGGGGCGGACGGCACCGTGTCCTGGTACGACGCGGGCAAAGGCTTCGGGTTCATCACCCCCGAGTCGGGCGGCCCCGATGTCTTCGTCCACGTCCGGGCGCTGGCCGACGGGCTCCCCGAGCTGGTCGAGGGGGACCGGGTGACGTACGACGTCGTCGTGAGCGAGAGGGGCCCGCAGGCGCGCGAGGTGCGCCTCGCACGCAGCTCGACACCGCGGGGCGCACGCGCGGCGTCGACGACCCGCGCTCGGTCGGGACACCTGGAGGCATCCGACGTCCCGGCGCGCGGCGGCGAGGGAGTGGTCGCGCGCTACGACGCGGAGCGGGGGTTCGGCTTCATCGCCCCGGACGCCGGAGGCGCGGACCTGTTCGTGCACGTGTCGGTCCTCAGAGGCGCCGAGGAGCTGCACCAGGGCGATCGGGTCCGGTACCAGGTGCGACAGAGCGATCGAGGACCACAGGCCGACCGCGTCGAACGGGTGTGAGCGGGACGGCGGTCCGGGCGGAGCCGGTGCTCAGGCGTGTCCCGATCCCGCCGCACGCTCATGTAGCCGCGTTGAGGGGCGGCTGCGCTCGCCCGGTCATGCCACAGGCCACACGTGTAGAGCGTCTCAACCGGCGCCCCCTTCCTGACCACGCCGCCCGGTGCGGCCCTCAGGGCAACCGCCTACTCCAGAACGGGTCGTCTGCCCAGCCCTCGGGTACGCACATCCCGCGGAAGTTCATGGGAGGTCGGGCGCTCGGCAACCCGTGGAGCCGCCCGGCCCAACCGTTGCGTGGCGATACCGAGTAGAGGACGGGACTGGAGCGAAACGAGGACTGGCTAGAGCCGCTTTCTCGACCGCTCCGGCAACGCAGAAGCACATGGTGGCGTTGACCGTTGACGACGCAATGAGCCTGCGACGAGCGCTACGGAATGAAGACGCCGCCGTGAGGGCCGAACTGCCCGATCTGGTCGGCCTCATGCTTACGACGGGCTGCCGAATCAACGAGGCCTTGGCGGTCCCCCGGGGTCAAGTCGACAAGAGCGAGGTACCGACCGTCAGCATCATGGCGACCAGTGATGCGGCTGAGAGGCCGTGGCCTGGTCCTGCAGGCGCATCCGAAGACCGACGCAAGCAAACGCAGTCTGAAGCTGCCTGCCTTCGCGGTGGAGATGCTCTTGAGGAGAAGCGTCGAGCAGCAACCCAATGCGCACGACGTGGTGTTCCCCTCTTCGACCGGCATGCTTCGGGACTCCCGGAACGTGAGTCGACAGTGGCGCGACTTCCAAGAGCGCGACAAGCGGTGGAAGGGCGTCACCTCACACCGTCCGCAAGACCGTCGCCACGGTCCTCTCCAGGGGGTTCGACGCACTGACCGCCCCGTCCCGGCTGGGACACGCCTCTTCCGGAGTCACTGAGCGGTACTACTACATAGCCCGAACTCACGAGGGACCGGACGCGCGAGCCTCGCTCTCCGCCTTCGCCGAGTACGGGGATTCCGATGGGTAAGCGATGGCTGAGGACGACGTAACGTCCTGAAACACAACGGCCCTGACCTGCATTGCTGCAGGTCAGGGCCGGTATTCTGTCTCAACACAGAGTGCACCCGAAGGGATTCGAACCCCTAACCTTCTGATCCGTAGTCAGATGCTCTATCCGTTGAGCTACGGGTGCGTCGTTCCGTCACTCGGAGGAACGAAAAGTTACCTTAGCGCCTCGGGTCCTCATCCACGAAATCGGCCCAGGCCGAGGCTCGGGCACACCGCCCGACATGCGCCCGGCACCGGCCCGACACCGACCCGACACCGACCCGACACCGACCCGGCACCGACCCGGCACCCGGCCGGTGCCGACGCATGCAGGCGCGCGGACGGCATACGCGACGGTCTCCGCAGGAGCCTGCGATCCAGCCCTGCGGGGTACCGGGGAGTACTGAAATTCCTGCAAGAAACCGACAACAGGTCGTCCTTTTTCTTGCGGCGACGAGGCCATGTGAGGCGTCTCACCGACCCCGCGCCCGCATGCGGTCAACGGCGCCCGTGGCTGCGCGTACCTTGAAGTCATCACGTCATCTGTTCAGCATGTGGACACCTGCAGCCCGATCCGGGCTCGCCCAGGATCCACGTGACGGACAGCTTCACACCGGCACGACGTGGTGCCGGGCGGCACCGCGCGCGAAGGGATGGGCCCCGAGTTGACTACGACCCACGAAAAACAGACACACACGACGCACGCGGGACTGTCCGCATGGGTCGAGCAGGTCGCCGAGCTGACGCAGCCGCGCGACATCCGCTGGATCACCGGCTCCCCCGAGGAGTGGACGGAGCTGACCGACCAGCTCGTCGAGGCCGGCACGTTCGTCCGGCTCAACGAGAGCAAGAAGCCGAACTCCTTCTACTGCGCCTCCGACCCCAGCGACGTCGCGCGCGTCGAGGGGCAGACCTACATCTGCTCCGTCGACGAGAAGGACTCCGGGCCTACCAACAACTGGATGGCACCCGACGAGATGAAGGCTCGGATGACCGAGCTGTACCGCGGCAGCATGCACGGCCGCACCATGTACGTCATCCCGTTCGTCATGGGTCACCTCGACGCCAAGGTCCCGATGTTCGGTGTCGAGATCACCGACTCCGCCTACGTCGTCGTCTCGATGCTCGTCATGGCCCGCTGCGGCGACAAGGTGCTCCACAAGATCGAGGAGACGAACGCCGACTACGTCCCCGCCCTCCACTCGGTCGGTGCGCCGCTCGCCGAGGGCCAGGCCGACGTGCAGTGGCCGTGCTCCGACACGAAGTACATCGTCCACTTCCCCGAGGAGCGCACGATCTGGAGCTACGGCTCCGGCTACGGCGGCAACGCCCTGCTCGGCAAGAAGTGCTACTCGCTGCGCATCGCCTCGGCGATCGCCCGCGACGAGGGCTGGATGGCCGAGCACATGCTCATCCTCAAGCTCACCTCGCCCAAGGGGTCCGTCCACTACATCGCGGCGGCCTTCCCGTCGGCCTGTGGCAAGACGAACCTCGCGATGATCACGCCCACCATCCCCGGCTGGAAGGCCGAGATGGTCGGCGACGACATCGCCTGGATGCGCTTCGGTGAGGACGGTCGGCTCTACGCCGTCAACCCGGAGTTCGGGCTCTTCGGCGTCGCCCCCGGCACGGGCGAGTCGACCAACCCCAACGCGATGGCCACCATCGAGAAGGGCAACTCGGTCTTCACCAACGTCGCCCTGACCGACGACGGCGACGTGTGGTGGGAGGGCATGACCGACGAGGCACCGGCCCACCTCATCGACTGGCACGGCAATGACTGGACGCCCGAGGACGGCAAGGCGGGGACGCTCTCGAGCCACCCGAACAGCCGCTTCTGCACCCCCGCCTCGCAGTGCCCGATGATCGCCCCGGAGTACGACAACCCCGACGGCGTCCCGATCGACGCGATCCTCTTCGGCGGCCGCCGCAAGACGACCGTGCCGCTCGTCTACGAGTCGCGCGACTGGCAGCACGGCACCTTCATCGGTGCGACGCTCTCGTCGGAGACCACCGCAGCCGCGACCGGCGCCGTCGGCGTCGTGCGCCGCGACCCGATGGCGATGCTGCCCTTCATCGGCTACCACGCCGGCGACTACATGAACCACTGGCTCGAGATCGGCAAGAGCGCGGACGCCTCCAAGCTCCCCCGCATCTTCGGCGTCAACTGGTTCCGTCGCGACGAGGAGGACGGCTCGTTCCTGTGGCCCGGGTTCGGCGAGAACAGCCGCGTCCTCAAGTGGGTCATCGAGCGCCTCGACGGCGACGCCGATGCCGTGGAGACCCCGATCGGGTTCGTGCCGACCGAGGGCGCCATCGACATCGACGGGCTCGACATGACGCCCGAGCAGGTCGCCAAGGCCATCCGGGTCGACGCGGCCGACTGGGAGAAGGAGCTGCCCCTCATCCAGGAGTGGTTCGACAAGTTCGGCGACCAGCTCCCCGCGGAGCTGTGGGCCGAGTTCGATGGCCTCAAGGCCCGCGTCAGCGAGCACTGAGAGGTCGGTCCACCGCCTGCTGGCCGGCGGGCGGAGGACGACGTGATGCAGGGCCCGGCACCTCACGGTGCCGGGCCCTCCGTCATCGCCGGGTCGTCGTGCCCGCCCGGGACCGAGGGCGTATGCCGTGTCGCCCGGCACGCGGCACACGTCCCCTGTCCTTCGGTGCCGTCCGTGGGGTACAGGTGGCCCATGAGCAACTCACACCAGTACACCCGCGACGAGACCGAGGCCGAACGGATCGATCGCAACTTCGGCGAGCAGCTGCAGGAGCTGCGCATCGCCCAGGCGGGCGTCCAGATCCTTTTCGCCTTCCTGCTGACGATCCCGTTCCAGCAGCGCTTCACGACCCTCACGGACCTCCAGCGCGACATCTACGTCGTGACGCTGATGGCCGCCGCCGTCAGCGTCATCGTCTTCACGGCGCCGGTCGCCCTGCACCGCACGCTGTTCCGAGACGGGCTCAAGGACTTCATCGTCACCTACACCGACCGGCTGATGGGTGTGGGCCTGTTCACGCTGGGGCTGGGCATCATCGGCGGGGTCGTGCTCGTACTCGACGTGCTGATGTCGCACACCGCGGCGTTCTGGTTCGGCGGGGCGCTGCTCGTGCTCGGGCTGGCGCTGTGGGTCGGCGTGCCGCTGTCGAAGAAGGGCAGCGCGCGCCAGAACCTCGAGACCCGCGACGACGACGCGAGCACGGACGGGACCCACTCCTCCCCCACCTGAACCGTCGAAAGGCCACGTCCGGCCGCCCCCCACCCGTCGAAAGGCCACCTCTGGCCGCCCCCAACCCGTCGAAAGGCCACCTCTGGCCGCCCCCCCACCTGGAGCGGAGGCGGCGGGAGCCGTCGTTCACGAGGCCCCTCGTCCCTCGGGGACTCCTGAACTCCTCCCAAATCCCACGCGTTCGACCAGCACAAGACAGAAGGACCCCGACGAAAAGCGTGTCGGGGTCCTTCTGTCTTGTGCTGGCGGAGGCGGCGGGATTTGAACCCGCGAGAGGTTTTATCCTCAACCCGCTTAGCAGGCGGGCGCACTAGGCCACTATGCGACGCCTCCGTGCCCGCGACGAGGCCGCCGAGGCGGCGTCGGATGCACGGGCGAGCACAGGCTACCGGCACGGGTGCGCCCGACCCAAACCGGGGGTGGACGGCCGCGAGCGCCTTACCCATCTCGATGCGGCATATATCAGGTTGGCAGGGCACAATGTGCATCGGCTCGTGCGCACGGGCCGATGCAGAGAGGACTCCATGACCTACCCGAACGCGCGAGGTCCGGCTGCGCCCCCGACCCGCGAGGCGCTGCGACGCGAGCTCAAGTCAGGCTTCCGTCGCGCCGTCGGGCTCACGGCCCTCGGCACCGTCGTCCCCGGAGCAGGCCTGACCCAGACCCGTAGCCGCAAGTTCGGCTGGCTGCTGATCGCGCTCGCCGTCGTCAGCCTGAGCGTCGGCGCCTACTACGTGATGAAGACGGGTGTGACGAACACCGCGCTGTCCATCGTCGCGCGCCCGACCGTCCTGCAGTCCCTCGCCGTCGCCTTCGTCGTCGGCGGCATCCTCTGGTGCGGCTCCATCATCCTCACGGCGGTGCAGTCCCGCCCCACGAGGCTCGACCGCACCCGCACGCGTCTGCTCGCCGGGTTCACCACCCTGATGGTCTTCCTCGTCGCCGGCTCGTCGTTCAAGGTCGCCGAGTACGCCACGATCACGCAGAGCACCGTGGCGCAGGTCTTCGGCAAGACCCCCACGACACCGGGGGCCGGCGCCCAGGTCTCCGAGGGCGAGGACCCGTGGGCCGACCAGGCGCGCGTCAACATCCTGCTTCTCGGCTCCGACGCCGGCGCCGACCGCATCGGGATCCGCACCGACTCGATGATCCTCGCGAGCATCGACACCAAGACCGGCCGCACCGCCCTCGTCTCGATGCCCCGCAACCTGCTCAACGCGCCGCTCGCACCGAAGAGCCCGCTGCGCGCCATCTACCCCTCGGGCAAGTTCGGGTCCCCTGACAGCTCCTGCGACCAGGGCGCCGGCCAGTGCATGCTGACCAACCTCTACGTCGACGCCGAGAACTACGCCAAGGCACACCCCGGCGCCTACCCCGTCGGCGACCAGCCCGGTCGGGTCGAGCTGCGCGGCGCCGTCCAGGAGATCACGGGCCTCGAGGTCGACCAGATGGTCGTCATCGACCTCAAGGGCTTCTCGCGGCTCATCGACGCCATGGGTGGCCTCGACATCAACGTCAAGCGCAGCGGCTACGGCACGAAGCTGACCATCGGCGGCGAGCACGCCCCCGACGGCCGCATCGTCGGGGTCAAGGGCTATTTCGAGCCCGGTCGCCAGCACCTCGACGGCTACCACTCCCTCTGGTACGCCCGCACCCGCGCCGCCGACAGCGACACCTTCCGCCAGATGCGTCAGCGCTGCGTCGTCCAGGCGATCGTCCAGCAGGTCAACCCGGCTCAGATGGTCACCAAGTATCCCGAGGTCGCGAGCATCCTCAAGGACAACATCTACACCGACATCCCGGTGCAGAACCTCCCGGCCTTCGTCGAGCTCGTCGAGCGCGTCCAGAAGTCGAAGATCGCGAGCGTCGCCCTGACGCAGAAGCAGGGGGTCTACTCCAACGATCCCGACTACGACCTCATCCGCGAGCTGGTCCAGAAGGGCATCGCGCCCCCGAAGGCGACGCCGAAGCCGTCCTCGACCTCCTCCCCGACCAGCACGCCGACGAAGACGAAGACGCCGTCCACGTCGAGCACCGACTCGTACGAGACCTGCTGAGGCGCGGGACCAGAACCACCGACACACAACAAAGCCCCCGGCCGATGGCCGGGGGCTTTGTCACAAACGACTGAGGTTGGTGTCGCTCGTTGCTGTTGATCTCGAGTGATCAGAGCGGGCGAACTGCGTCGGCCTGCGGGCCCTTGGGACCCTGCGTGACCTCGAACTCGACTCGCTGCGCCTCGTCCAGCGAACGGTAACCGTTCGACTGAATGGCCGAGTAGTGGACGAAAACGTCGGGGCCGCCGCCGTCCTGGGCGATGAAGCCAAAGCCCTTTTCAGCGTTGAACCACTTGACGGTGCCCTGTGCCATACGGGTAACTCTTCCTTCTTTAGCGTGTGGGACAACGCACCTCGCGCATCCCAAGCTGCCGCTTTGACTCCACTCGACGGGCGCGAACCCACCGAAGCCGAAAAGAAACCCGTCACCGTTGCGGATGACGGGCACCTGCTCGACTGCGAGGAACTGCAACTGCAACCGCGACGAACCTAGCAGAATACCGGCCGGTCGGCCCGTCGGATCGGACCGTATTTTGTCCGTTCAGGAACCGTTCGCCATGCCGTCACGGCGCGTGCCACGGAGCGCGAGCCGTGGTGGCCGGTCGCCGCGGATCGTGGCCACCATGTCGAGGACCCGTCGCGTGGCCCGGACGTCATGGGCACGGAAGACGGTGGCACCGAGCCACGCCGCGACAGCCGTGGCTGCGAGCGACCCCTCGAGGCGTTCATCGGCGGGCAGGTCGAGGGTCTCCCCGACGAAGTCCTTGCGCGACATCGCCTGCAGCACAGGGTAGTTCAGGGCAACGACGTCAGCCGTGTGCCGCAGCACCTCGAGCGAGTGCGCAGTGGTCTTGCCGAAGTCGAGCGTCGGGTCGACGAGGATGCGCTCACGAGGTATGCCGGCCTGCTCGGCCGCGCGGGCACCGTCGGCCAGGGTGCGCACGACGTCGCGCACGACGTCGAGGGGGTCGTCACCATAGGTCACGTCGACCGGATCGGTCCGGGGCGGAAGGCCGCCGGTATGTGAGATGACGTAGCCGGCGCCGACGTCCGACGCGACGTTAACCAGGTCCCGGTCGTGACCCGCCCACGTGTCGTTGACGAGGTCGACGGCACCGGCCGCCTCACGGGCGACCTCCGACCGCCAGGTGTCGAGGCTCAGCAGCACGTCCGGGTGCTCGGTGCGCGCCCACTGCAGGAACGGGACGACGCGTCGGATCTCCTCGTCGGCGTCGACCACCTCGCCCTCCTGACCGGCACGCACACCGCCGACGTCGACGAGGTCGGCGCCGAGCTCGACGGCCTCGACGAGGGCAGCCTTGGCGGACTCGAGGTCGGCGTGCCGGTTGCCGCTGAAGAAGGAGTCACGGGTCCGGTTGACGATCGCCATCACCGCGGGCGCGGCCGCGTCGAAGCGCCGGCCACGCAGGACGAGAGGGCTCGCCTCGGGGAGCTGGAGCGGGGCCAGCCGGCTCAGGATCTCGGCGGTGTCGGGCGCGGGATCCGAGCCGGAATCTCTGGTCACACTGTCGTATCTCACGAGGATCCACAAAGGTCAACGAGTGGACTGGGCATGGTTGCGGAACTGTTACCATTGTGGAGCAGACATCGCCCACGGCCCGGCCACGCTCCCGGCCGGGTCGCGGGTGGTCTGCCGGTCCTGATCGTCCCGCAATGACGATCGACCACCGAGCCCTCTCGACGACGCGTCGGCGAGGGTTCTGCCATCAAGGAAACTGAATACAGAGATGTCGTACATCGTGTCGTTCTTCGCGGCCATGAACCGTCCGTCCACGTCCATGCCGGTCGGTCAGTACAACTCCAGCACGACCTACGAGGAGAGGCTCGGCCTGCTCTGAGAGTGCGCGTGCACCGCCGAGCTCACCGTCGAGCCGGCGCATGAGACAAAAGGGACTCCGGATCTCCGGAGGCCCTTTTTTCATGCCCGGATCCGGGTCGAGGCGCTGCGCGCGGCGCCGTTCGGGCGTGAGATCGGGCTGGAGGACGTGCGACAGGTGCGTCCCGGCCACACCAGGCGCGCGATCAGCCGCGCGATCTGGATGCACCCGTGGCGGAGGGCATGGCCAAGCGCTGATACCGGCGTGCGAGCGCGGAGGGCGTGGGACGCCGCGCTGGTACCGGGCTCGTTCCTCGCCTGGGCCCAGCGCTCCCCTTCATCTCACGCCTCCGCAGCTGATCCGAAGGCGCTCCGCACCGACGGAGCAGTTTGCGGAGGGCGTGGGATTCGAACCCACGATGGGCTATGAACCCATAGCGGTTTTCAAGACCGCCGCACTCGGCCACTATGCGAGCCCTCCAGTGTCCGCGGAAGTCTATCCGCGGCCGGCTCACCCGTCCGAATCGTCCTGCTCCGGAGGCTGGCAGGTCGCCTCGGCCGTCTCCTGGACGCACATCGCGAGTTCGACATGCGGCATGACCATGCTTTCCGGCCGGCCGTCGATGACGTAGGCGACGACGAGGCCACGAGACCAGCTGCGCTCGGCGCCCATGACCTGGAGGGTCACCGCGAGCATGGACTGGTCGGCCCCGCCGCAGGCAGACGTCACGGGCGATCGCACGAAGGCCGCCGACGCGAGGACTCCGGTCCCGGGGTCGACCGTGACGGGCGCCGCCGTCGGGTAGACCCGCAGCCCGAAGTCCCGGACGACCAGACCGTGCGGCTCGACCAACCGGACGTCGCTGATGGTCGCGCCCCGTCCACCGGTCAGGCACAGCGGCGTGACGAAGACGTTCCGTGTCTCGTCGGCGGACGACACGGCCGCACCGAAGCCGAACGACGGCTCGAGGTCGCCGTCACCGGCCGCGAGCCGCGGGCCACCGCTCGAGACGACGGACCAGACCAGAACCGCCAGCACCGCTGCCGCGACGAGATACCTGCGCATCCGAGCTCCCCTGACGTCCGGGCGAGCCCACGCTCGCCGACACCTGTCGGACGTCAGCAGACCACCGATCGGCTCTGGCCGCACGGCGAAGACCCTCGCCCTACCGTGCGCGTCATGACGGCTGAGCCGGAGGCTCAGATGTACATCGCCGGGTCGAGCCACTGGTTGGCGGCGTCGCGCTTCGGGAAGCGGACGACCGCCGGGATACCGGTCGCGACCGCACCGGCCGGGACGTCCTTGACCACGACGGAGTTCGCGCCGATCTGGACGTCGTCACCGATGCGGATCGGGCCGAGCACACGGGCGCCGGCGCCGATCGTGACGCGGCTGCCGACGGTGGGGTGGCGCTTGACGTGCTCCATCGACCGGCCACCCAGCGTGACGCCGTGGTAGAGCATGACGTCGTCGCCGACCTCGGCCGTCTCGCCGATGACGACTCCCATGCCGTGGTCGATGAAGAACCGCCGTCCGAGCCGGGCCGCCGGGTGGATCTCGACGCCCGTGACCGAGCGCGCCACCGTGGCGAGCACCCGCGCCGGCAACCGCCCACCCGGACGCTTCCACAGCTCGTGCAGTCCGCGGTGCGCCCAGATGGCGTGCAGGCCTGGCGACGTCAGCACCACCTCGAGCCGGGAGTTGGCCGCGGGGTCGCGCTCGATCGCGCCGTCGACGTCCTCGCGGGCGCGCTCGGCGACCTTGCGCGCGAAGCCGAGCGGGCCGGCATACGACCGCTCGCCGGGGACGACGGCGGCTGCGTGGGAGGACGCAGTCGCCGCCGGCTCCCCGGCCACCCTGACCACCTCGGCCGCGCGGTCACCGCGCACGAGCGTCAGCGGCGTCTCGGCCGGCCGGGGCCCGTGGTCGATCTGTGGTGCGGTGCTCATGCACAACTCCTTGGTGGCGATGCAGGTGGGGCGGGCGATCGGAGGGACGTCAGTCGACGAGGCCCTCGAAGAGGATCGTGGACAGGTAGCGCTCGCCGAACGAGGGGATGATGACGACGATCGTCTTGCCGGCGTTCTCGGGCCGCTGGGCGACCTGCACGGCGGCGGCGATGGCGGCGCCCGACGACAACCCGACGAGCAGGCCCTCCTCGGTCGCGGCACGGCGGGCCCACTTCACGGAGGTCTCGGCGTTGACGTCGATGACCTCGTCGTAGACCTCGGTGTCGAGGATCTCGGGGACGAAGTTGGCGCCGATGCCCTGGATCTTGTGCGGACCGGGCTGGCCGCCGTTGAGGATCGGGGACTCCTCGGGCTCGACGGCGATGATCTGGATGCTCGGCTTGCGTGCCTTGAGGACCTGGCCGACGCCCGTGATGGTGCCGCCCGTGCCGATGCCGGCGACGACGATGTCGACCTCGCCGTCGGTGTCCTTCCAGATCTCCTCCGCGGTGGTCTTGCGGTGGATCTCGGGGTTGGCCTCGTTGGCGAACTGGCGGGCGAGCACGCCGCCGCGCTCGGCGACGATCTCGTCGGCCTTGGCGACCGCGCCCTTCATGCCGGTCGACGGGTCGGTGAGGACGAGCTCGGCGCCGAAGGCCCGCAGCAGCGCGCGGCGCTCCTTGCTCATCGACTCGGGCATCGTCAGGACGACCTTGTAGCCGCGGGCCGCGCCGACCATGGCGAGCGCGATGCCGGTGTTGCCCGAGGTGGCCTCGACGATGGTGCCGCCGGGCTCGAGCTGACCGCTCGCCTCGGCCGCGTCGACGATCGCGACGCCGATGCGGTCCTTGACCGAGCTGGCGGGGTTGTAGAACTCGAGCTTCGCGGCGACGGTCGCCTGCGCCCCGTCGGTGACCTTGTTGAGGCGCACGAGCGGCGTGTTGCCGATCAGCTTGGTCACGTCGTCGTAGATCGGCATTGCTGGAGCCCTTTCGGCCGGGTGCGGTGGGACGTCTGTCGCCTCGATTGTCTGCGACAACCGAGTTCTCGTTATGCATATTCCAACACGTTGTTATCTGTTGCCAAGGGGTCGCCCATGATCCGGGCGGTCCTCCGGGGCGTGCTGGACGGCATAGGACACCCCGAGGGCGTATGCCGTGTGGCCGGGGACGAAGGGGACGAGCGTCACGCCGCGACGGCCGTCACAATCGCTAAGCGCTTGCTAACTCGTCAGTAGACTCCCCGGCATGAGTGCGCTCCAGATCGTCGCCGTCGTCGTCTGCCTCGGCGTGACCGCCGTCGCCGTCGCCCTGCTCGTCAAGACGGTCAACCTCTTCCTCGCGACCTTCCGGCTCGGCCAGCCCGAGGACCGCGGTGACGACAAGGGAGCCCGCACCCGCACCCTGCTGCGCGAGTTCCTCGGTCACACGCGCATGTCCCGCCTGCCGGTCGTCGCCGTCGCGCACTGGTTCACGATGGTCAGCTTCGGCGTCCTCTTCTTCACCCTGCTCAACGCGTTCGGCCAGCTCTTCCAGCCGGCGTTCGTGCTGCCGGTCATCGGCCACTTCTTCCCCTACGAGTGGGTCACCGACTTCTTCGCCTTCGCGGGCTTCCTCAGCATCCTGCTGCTCATGGCGATCCGGCAGAAGAACCACCCGCGCTCGGCCGCCGGCGAGGACGGGCGCCGCAGCCGCTTCTTCGGCTCGACCTGGTGGCAGGCCTACTACGTCGAGCTGACGATCCTCGGCGTCACCCTGTGCATCGGCCTGCTCCGCGCGCTCGAGTGGACCCTGGCTCGCAAGACCGGCACCGGCATGGACAACGCCCTGCACTTCCCCCTGACGGGCTGGATCGGCAACTTCTTCACCGGCCTGTCGGTCGGCGCCATCGAGAACCTCATCGTCGTCATCGCCGCGATCAAGATCCTCATCTCGTTCGCGTGGATGATCACCATCGCGCTCCAGCCCACGATGGGCGTCGCCTGGCACCGCTTCCTCGCCTTCTTCAACATCTTCTTCAAGCGCCACGCCGACGGCCGCACCAGCCTCGGCGAGCTCCAGCCGATCCGCGTCGGCGGCGAGGTGCTCGACTTCGAGAACGTCGACGACCTCGACGAGGACGCGGCGCTCGGGGTCGGCAAGGTCGAGGACTTCACGTGGAAGGGCCTGCTCGACTTCACGACGTGCACCGAGTGCGGCCGCTGCCAGAGCCAGTGCCCCGCCTGGAACACCGACAAGCCGCTCTCCCCCAAGCTGCTCGTCATGACGCTGCGCGACCACGCGTACGCCAAGTCCCCGTGGCTGCTCGCCTCCGAGGAGGTCCGCGCCGGAGGCATCAAGTCGGCCGAGGGCTTCAGCGACGCCACGAAGGGCGCCGTGGCCACCGAGCAGCTCGTCGGCGAGACCGGCTACGACATCCGGCACCCGCTCACGGCCTACAACCCGCACGGACCCGACGCCGTCATCGACGAGGACGTCCTCTGGTCGTGCACGACGTGCGGCGCCTGCGTCGAGCAGTGCCCCGTCGACATCGAGCACGTCGACGCCATCGTCGACCTGCGCCGCTACAAGAACCTCATCGAGTCGGCCTTCCCCGCCGAGCTCAACGGCCTCTTCAAGAACCTCGAGAAGAACTCCAACCCCTGGGGCCTCGCGCCGCGGCTGCGGATGGACTGGGCCAAGGACCTCCCCTTCGAGGTCAAGCAGGTCGGCCAGGACGTCGAGGACCTCTCCGAGGTCGACTACCTCTTCTGGGTCGGCTGCGCCGGGGCCTACGAGGACCGTGCCAAGAAGACGACGCGCGCCGTCGCGGAGCTGCTCGACACCGCCGGCGTCTCCTTCGCCGTCCTCGGTGACGGCGAGGCCTGCACCGGCGACTCGGCCCGCCGCGCCGGCAACGAGTTCCTCTTCCAGATGCTCGCCCAGCAGAACGTCGAGACCCTCAACGAGGTGGGCGCGACGAAGATCGTCGTCACCTGCGCGCACTGCTTCAACACCATCAAGAACGAGTACCCCCAGCTCGGCGGGCAGTACGAGGTGCTGCACCACACACAGCTGCTCAACCGGCTCGTCCGCGAGAAGCGCCTGACCCCCGTCGCGCGTCCGGGTGACGCGGTGGCGACCGGCACCCTCACTGGAGCGGCGTCGACCGGCGCCAAGGTCACCTACCACGACCCCTGCTACCTCGGTCGTCACAACCAGGTCTACGCACCGCCGCGCGAGCTGCTCCAGATCCTGCCCGGCGTCGAGTACGCCGAGATGGAGCGCAGCAAGGAGAAGTCCTTCTGCTGCGGCGCCGGTGGCGCGCGCATGTGGATGGAGGAGAAGCTCGGCACGCGCATCAACAACAACCGCACCGAGGAGGCCCTCGCGACGGGCGCCGAGCGCATCGCCGTCGGCTGCCCCTTCTGCAAGGTGATGCTCTCCGACGGCCTCAACGCCGCGATCCAGGACGGCAAGGCCACCGACGCCGTCGAGGTCGTGGACGTCGCCCAGATGCTCCTCGCGGCCGTGCGCCGCGGCGACGGTGGCGGCGAGCCCGCCGAGGCGGAAACGCCTGAGCCCCAGCCCGACCCGGAGCCCGCACCGGTCGCCTGACCGCGCCGGACGGCATACGCCCGCTCGCTGTCGAAGGCCCTCTCCGCACCCGCGGAGGGGGCCTTTTGCGTATGCCGTCCGGCGACGTCGGCGTGTATCAGCGGGTCGCGCGCACACCACTGACTTCCTGCAGCCGACGCACCGCAGCCGGCCCGAGCACCGGGGGGAACCCATGAGCCTGACCGACACCTCCGAGGTCTTCGTCTCCGTGGAGGAGACGGCCCTCAACGACCTCGTGACGGCGCTGTGCACCGCCAGACCACACCTGCTGTCGTACGGGTCTCCGGCCTTCGTGCCGGTCTCCGACGTGGGCGACACCCAGATGCCGCCGATCCTCTTCCCGGGCACCGGCGGCATCCAGTGGCACGTGCGCTTCTCGGTGCCCCACCTCGACCTCTTCGACGAGGACGCGCCGCTGCCGCCCCAGCTCACGCTCGGGCCGGGGCAGTTCAGCGTGTCGACGAAGGTGCAGATCTGCGTCGACTGCCCCAAGGACCGGCACGACCCGAAGGACGACCCGCACGACCCGCACGGGGACCACGGCGGGGACCACCCGAACGAGCCGGACGACCCGCGCTGGGACGACAAGCCGGGCAAGGCGCAGAACCCCGTGTGCACGGCCATCGAGCTGTATGCCGTGGGGCACCTCGTCGGGACGACGCTCGACGGGCAGCCGGCCCTCGGCTTCGCCGTCGACGCCGTCGAGCTCGTCGACGTCTCGCCGGACGACCTCGAGTCGGTGCTCGAGTGCCTCATCGGCCAGATGCTCCGCGGCGTCCTCACGACGATTCGCATCCCCGTCTCCGCGCTGCGCGTCGGCGCCTTCACCCTGACCCCGACGGTCGGCCCGCTCATCGACATCGACCGCGTGCTCGCGCGCGGCAACCTCTAGGAGACCTCCATGTCCGAGATCATCGCCGCCATCGACGAGGGCGCGGCCAACGACTTCCTCGACACCGTCGTCGCCGGGCTCGGCCCGCAGTCGACGAGCGGCTCGTCCAGCCTCGGGCCCTTCGCGGTCAGCTACTCCGTAAGCGGCACCCTGAGCAACGGCTCCGTCGACCTCATCCCGCCGGGCACCATCCAGATCGCCGACCTGCGCCTCGACTGGAGTGCGAGCGCCACGCTGTCGCTCGACCTCGGCGACTTCCTCCCCGAGATCCACATCCCCCAGGTCTGCATCGACATCCCGTGCGTCGGGACCGTCTGCACGCCGCGGATCGACATCACGTGGCCCACGGTCTCGGTGCCCGTGTCGTTCGGTGACTTCGTGCGGGCCACGGTCGACCTCGGGCTGTCCGTCGCGCTCGTCGGCGGTATGTGGAAGGTCGAGGGCATCGTCCAGGGCGTGCCGAGCCTGGCCTTCGGGCCCGGGACCGCCGCGATCGTCGCCGGCATCGGGCTGGCCGTCGCGGCGGCCGTCGCCTGGGTGCCGCTCATCGGCCCGTTCCTCGCCGGTCTCGCCATCGCCGTCACCGCCGCCATCGGGATCGCCGGGCTCACCGGCTGGCTCGGGCCGATCATCACGCCGTTCATCTCGGGCACCCGCTTCCCGATCTACGACCAGCCCGAGTGGTTCGAGGTGCTGCCGGCGACGTCGGCGATCGACCCGGCCGTCTCGGTCCACATCGACGCCATCGGCGCCGAGGTCCAGCACAACGCGCCTGAGGACGAGCTCGTCCTCAGCGCCGACATCAGCGCCTGAGGAGGGCACGACCATGAGCGACCACTTCGACAGCAGGGCGCTGCGGCAGACCGACTGCTACGGGCAGCGGTTCATGAAGCCCGGCACCTACGCCTACGCGATCGGCCACGCCGGCACCGCCGCCGTGGCCCAGGACCACCCGTACGTCGTCGTCGTCGAGGGTGACTCACCCAAGCGCGGCGAGATGGCCCAGACGCTCGTCACCGTGCGGGCCGAGGGCAAGGCCTTCGTGCCGGACGTCGAGAAGGTGACCGTCAACGCCGGCGACATGGTCATGTGGCACTGCCCCGACCCGCACGCCCGACCCTTCGCCGTCTCGGGCGAGAAGGACTTCTTCTCGAGCGACCGCCTCGTCAACGAGTCGGGCTACTCCCACGCCTTCACGTGCACCGGGACCTACGAGTGGGCCGACGCCCACGGCTCCGGCGCCACGGGCGTCGTGCGCGTCTCGGCGCCGGACTCGAGCTCGGACAAGGGCATCCGGGCCTGGCAGAGCCAGCAGCGACAGGGCGTCCTCGTCATGGTCAAGGACGGCCAGGCAGAGCCCGCCGAGGTCGACGTCGTGCTGGGACAGACGGTCTTCTTCGCCGTCGTCGCCGGACCGGGCATCTCCGTGACGGATGCCGCCGTCATCGAGGCCGAGCGTCCCGTGCCCGGGATCGCCTTCTACCGCAAGCCCACCCGCGGGAAGGACGCCGTAGCCTGACCGGGTGACTGCGACCCCGACGCCCGCCATCGCCCAGGACCTCGCGCCGACGGGCGTCCTCCGCGCCTCGATCAACCTCGGCAACCCCGTGCTCGCCCAGGGCACGCCGGACGCACCCAGCGGGGTGACCGTCGACCTCGCGTATGCCGTCGGGGAGCGGCTCGGCGTGCCCGTCGAGCTGGTCTGCTTCGACGCGGCGCGCCGGTCGTTCGAGGCAATGGCGTCGGGCGCTGCCGACCTGTGCTTCCTCGCCGTCGACCCGGCGCGGGCGACCGAGGTCGCCTTCACGGCGCCGTACGTCGTCATCGAGGGCGTCTACGTCGTGCCCGTCGACTCCCCCGTGCGGTCCGTCGCCGACGTCGACCGCGGCGGCGTCCGGGTCGGGGTCAAGCACGGCTCGGCCTACGACCTCTTCCTCACCCGCACGCTGGCGCACGCGACCGTCGTGCGCGGCGACGAGGGCGTCGACGTCTTCGCCGCCGAGGGCCTCGAGGTCGGCGCCGGCATCCGGGAGCCCGTCACCGCCTTCGCCGCCGGCCGTGACGACGTGAGGGTCGTCGACGAGGCGTTCATGCAGATCGAGCAGGCCGTCGGCACGACGCGGACGCGTGCGGCCGACACCGTCGCCTTCCTGCACGAGCTCGTCGAGGAGCTGAAGGCGAGCGGTTTCGTCGCCGACGCCTTGGCGCGGTCGGGGCAGTCGGGCGCCGCGGTCGCGCCGCCTGCCTGACGGCATACGGCGGGCGCGGCGGACGGCATACGACACCGTGGAGGTTCGCACCCCCGCACAGGGGTGCGAACCTCCACGGTCCGGTCGGGCTCAGCCGACCCGGCCCACGGTCCGAGCGGTGATGCCGAAGGCGGTCAGCTCCTCAGCGGTGAGCAGGCGCGAGCGGATGAGGAACCGCACGCCCTCGGGCGCCTCGACGGAGAAGCCGCTCCCGCGACCCCTCACGACGTCGACGGTGAGGTGCGTGTGCTTCCAGTACTCGTACTGCGACACCGACATCCAGAAGCCGACCGGTGCTTCGACCCCGTCGACGGCGAGGTCGGCCAGGTGCACGTCGGCCTCGCTCGTGATGAAGTCGCCGGCCGGGAAGCACATGGGAGAGCTGCCGTCGCAGCAGCCACCCGACTGGTGGAACATCAGCGGACCGTGGATCCCGGTGAGGCGACGGAGCAGGTCCGCCGCCTCACCGGTGAGGTCGACCCGGCTGGGGCAAGCCGTTGGCTCACCGGGTGCGACCGTCTCTGGGGGCATGTGGGCCACGGGGGCCGACCCGCTCAGAAGAACCCGAGCGCGTCGGGCGAGTAGGAGACGAGAAGGTTCTTCGTCTGCTGGTAGTGGTCGAGCATCATCTTGTGGTTCTCGCGGCCGATGCCCGACTGCTTGTAGCCACCGAACGCGGCGTGCGCCGGGTACTGGTGGTAGCAGTTCGTCCAGACGCGACCGGCCTTGATGCCACGGCCCATCCGGTACGCGCGTGACCCGTCGCGGGTCCACACCCCGGCGCCGAGGCCGTAGAGCGTGTCGTTGGCGATCGAGAGGGCGTCGGCCTCGTCGTCGAAGCTCGTGAGCGAGACGACCGGGCCGAAGATCTCCTCCTGGAAGATCCGCATCGAGTTGTCGCCCTCGAAGATGGTCGGCGCGACGTAGTAGCCCTCGGCGAGGTCGCCCTCGAGCACGTTGCGCTCACCGCCGGTGAGGATCTTGGCGCCCTCCTGCCTGCCGATGTCCATGTAGGACAGGACCTTCTCGAGCTGGTCGTTGCTCGCCTGGGCGCCCATCGTCGTGTCGGTGTCGAGCGGGTTGCCCTGCACGATCTTCTCGACGCGGGCCACGGCGTCGGGCACGAAGTCGCTGTAGATCGAGCCCTGCACGAGCGCCCGCGACGGACACGTGCAGACCTCGCCCTGGTTGAGGGCAAACATCGTGAAACCCTCGAGAGCCTTGTCGTAGAAGGCATCCCGCTCCTGCGCGACGTCCTCGAAGAAGACGTTGGGGCTCTTGCCGCCGAGCTCGAGCGTGACGGGGATGATGTTCTGCGAGGCGTACTGCATGATGAGGCGGCCCGTCGTCGTCTCGCCGGTGAAGGCGATCTTGGCGATGCGCGGGCTGCTGGCGAGCGGCTTGCCGGCCTCGACGCCGAAGCCGTTGACGACGTTGAGCACGCCCGGGGGGAGCAGGTCCCCGACGAGCTCGACCACCTTGAGGATCGACCACGGGGTCTGCTCGGCCGGCTTGAGCACGACGCAGTTGCCGGCAGCGAGGGCCGGCGCGAGCTTCCACACGGCCATGAGGATCGGGAAGTTCCAGGGGATGATCTGGCCGACGACGCCGAGCGGCTCGTGGAAGTGGTAGGCAACGGTGTTCTCGTCGATCTCGCTGCTCGAACCCTCTTGTCCTCGAAGGACGCCCGCGAAGTAGCGGAAGTGGTCGACAGCGAGCGGGAGGTCGGCGGCGAGGGTCTCACGGACGGCCTTGCCGTTCTCCCACGTCTCGGCGACGGCGAGCGCCTCGAGGTTGGCCTCGATGCGGTCGGCGATCCGGTTGAGGATGAGCGAGCGCTCCCCGAGGCTGGTGCGGCCCCAGGCGGGGGCGGCGGCGTGCGCTGCGTCGAGCGCGGCCTCGATGTCCTCCTCGGTGCCCCGGGCGACCTCGCAGAACGGCTTGCCGTTGACCGGCGAGATGTTCTCGAACCAGAGGCCCTTCTTCGGGTCGACCCAGTTGCCGCCGATGAAGTGGCCGTAGCGGTCGAGGACGGTGACGAGCGAGTCGGGCGAGCCGGGCGGTGCGTAGACGGTCATGGTTGATCTCCCAACATCCTCGGTGGTGCCCCTCCCAGGGGTTGGCGTGACCGTAGGCAGGGCAACGTTGCAACCACGTTGCGTGCCGTGTGCGGGGTGGCGACGTCACGGCATACGCCCGGTTTGTGGCCCCTCGACGGGTGGGGGGCGGCGCGACGTGGCCTCTCGACGGGGGAGGCGGGGCGCGACGTGGCCTCTCGACGGTTGCTTGAAACGTCGAGGGGCCAGCTGTGGCCGGGTCTCAACCGTCGAGGGGCCACGAACCGGGCGGGTCAGGCGGGGCCGAGCTCGCGGTCGAGGCGGTGGATCTGGTTCTGGACGAGCGGCATGAGCGGCGACCCGGGGCCGAGGACGCGCGCCTGCGCCTGCCACATCTCGTAGTCGTCGGCCCCGGACGCCGAGCGCGTCCAGGCCGACATGAGGTCGGCCCGACCGCTCCCGATGACCGCGCGGCGAAGGTCGCCCTCGACGCTCGCGCGCAGGCGGACCACCCCCGGCGCCGTCGACCGCGGCAGGAGCGGCCCGCGGTAGGCGCGCATCGCGCTCGCGACGTCACCGGCCGCCAGGTGCGCCTCTACCCCGAGCCAGTCCCCGGAGAGCTCGGCGACGAGCCGGTACGGGCGTGATGCGAGCAGGTCCTCACCGAGCAGGCTGCGCAGCCGGCCCATCTCGACCCGGAGCGTCGAGGCGCTGCTGTCCTCCTCGTAGAGCAGGACGGCGAGCTCGTCGCCCGAGAGCCCGCGCGGCGCCGAGGCGAGCAGGAGCAGGATCTCGCTGTGGCGCGGACTGAGGCGGACGGTTCGGCGGTGGCCCCTGCCGTCGTCGACGGTGAGGAGGGTGTCGTTGCGGCCGAGCGACTCCATGAGCACCGAGAGCCCGCGCGCGGTCCCCTCGGGCTGGGCGCCCCGGCCGCTCACGAGCAGCTCGCGCGCCAGCTCGGACTCGGCCATCCGCGCGGCCGCCCGCACCATGGCCATGGTCTGCGGCACGACGATGTCGTCGCCACCGGTGATGTCGAGGACCCCGAGGACGGACTGGTCGGCCGGGTCGTGGATCGTCGTCGCCGCGCAGCTCCAGCGCTGGACGGAGTGCCGGAAGTGCTCGGCCCCGATGACGTTGACGGACTGGTCGAGGCGCAGGGCCATCCCCGGTGCGTTGGTGCCGGCGAGGCGCTCGTCCCAGTTGCTGCCCTCGACGAAGCCGATCGACTCGGCACGACGGAGCACGCTCGGCGTCCCACACACCCACAGCAGCTGGCCCGAGGCATCCGAGACGGCCATGACGGCGTCGCAGTCGCGCGCCGCCTGGCCGAGCACGTCGTCGAGCAACGGGAAGACGCGCGCCAAGGGGTGCGCCTCGCGGTGGTCGCGCAGCGCGTCCGCGGGCAGCGTGATCGGCGCGTCGACGGTGTCGACCTGGACGCCGGCCGCGGCGGACCGCAGCCACGAGTCGGCGACGTGGGCGCGGACCCCGCTGCTCTCGGACTCGGGGTGCGCGTCGACGGGCATGGGCCGATTGTGCACACACTCCGGCGCCGGGCGACAGGACTGCGCGCAATCCCACAACGTCGAGCGCGCCCGGCAGGTTGGACAGAAGGGGTGGTCAAGCAGCCGATTCAGGCGCACCATGAAGGAACCCGCGCAGGATCTTTGATGGAAGTCCGAGGAGCGACGATGTCTCGACGAGCCCCCTTCGTGCCCGACGGCGTGCCCGTGTTGTCCCGCGGCCGCCACCGCAGCTCGCGCAAGGGCGCGTGCTTCATGGAGATGGCCTCGTTCCTGGCCGGCGAGCGCTGGAGCGACCACCCGGAGTGCACCCACCCGGTGCTGGCGACCCTCGCGCGCTGCGTCAACGACATGCTCGACGAGACGCACCGCCAGCGTCTGGTCACGATGATCCCCGAGGTCGTCGGCCTCAACCCGGACGACCCGCGGGTCACGACGGCGCTCGTGCTGACGACGGCCCGGGCCGCGCTGCCCGTCGCCGCGGAGGAGCGGCAGAACGTCATGGCCCTCGCCATCCTCAACGCCGAGGGCATCCTCGCCGAGCAGGACGGTCGATCCCCCGGGCAGCTGTCCAAGGCCTCACGGGCCGCCCTCACCGCCGCGCCGGCGGCGGAGCGGTGGGCACGAATCCACCTGGCACGCATGGGCTTCAACACCGCAGCCGTCCGCCCGGCGAACGCCGCCAAGGTCGTCGCCCTGGCCGTGGACGGCATCGCCCGCGCCTGCGTCGACGACCCCGAGGAGCGCCTCGTCAAGCTCCTGCGCGACGGCATCGACGTCGTGGCCACCTTCGCACCCCTGGCGCCCGAGCCGGTGCCCGTCGCCTGGGCAGCCCCTCCGCCCACACCCGTCGCGACGGACCGCGCCCGACAGGTCGGGACGTACGCACGCTGACCACCTCGGTGGCATCCTGATCCGGCCCCGGCGTCCGACGCCGGGGCCGATCCGCGCCCCCGGCCCCCGGCCGCCGGCCGCCGACACCCGACCGCCGACACCCGACCGCGGCAGTCACCAGCCCTACTCCCGGGAGGACACAGCCGTGTATGCCGCTCACGAGCCCTACGAGACCGGCATCCTCCCCACCGACGACGGTCACGAGGTGCACTGGGAGCAGTCCGGCCGGCCCGACGGGACGCCGCTCCTCGTCGTGCACGGCGGTCCGGGGTCGGGGGCCTCGCCGTGGTGGACGCAGTTCTGCGACCCCGAGCGCTACCGCGTCGTGCTCGTCGACCAGCGCGGCGCCGGCCGAAGCCGACCGCACGCCGGTGACACGCGGGCCGCGTTGCAGCACAACACGACCGGCCACCTCATCGGCGACTTCGAGCGGCTCCGTGAGCACCTCGGCATCGAGTCCTGGGTCCTCTTGGGCGGGTCATGGGGCTCGACGCTCTCCCTCGCGTATGCCGTCGAGCACCCCGAGCGGGTCAGCGCGCTCGTGCTGTGGGCCGTGGTCACCACGCGCCGCCACGAGGTCGAGTGGCTGACCCACACGATGGGCGCGGTCTACCCCGCCGAGTTCGACGCCCTGCTCGCGTCGCTGCCCGCGGAGGCGGACCGGGCCAACGTGCCGCTGGCCGTGAACCGGCTGCTCCTCGACGACGACCCGCTCGTGGCCGACGCAGCCGCGCGCGCCTGGTGCGCGTGGGAGGACCGCATCGCGACCCTCTCGGGGCCGGTGCGGCCGAGCCCGCGGTACGCGGACCCGCGCTTCCGGCTGGGCTTCGCGAGGCTCGTCACGCACTACTTCGGTCACCACGCCTTCCTGCCGGACGACGCCATCACGGGCCGCCTCGACCGGATCGCGGGCGTCCCCGCCGTGCTCGTGCGCGGCCGGCTCGACATCGCCTCTCCCCTGCGGGTCGCCCACGAGCTGGCGCAGGCCCTGCCGCTCGCCGAGCTGCACGTGGTCGAGGACGACCTGCACGGACCGGGGAGCAAGGGCGAGCGCATCCTGGTCGCGGCCCTCGACCGCTTCGCCGGCCCCGTAGGGGCGCATCGGCCCTGACCCCCCCCGGCGCGCGGTCCGGCACCGCGCCGGACGGCATACGGCACATGGCAGTGGCCACGTCCGAGGTCGGACGTGGCCACTGGAGTCGTCGCGGTCACGCGACGGTCCGCTGCCGTCAGCGGGTCTCGCGGAAGTCGACGTGCTCGCGCGCGACGGGGTCGAACTTGCGCAGCACCAGGCGGTCGGGGTTACTGCGACGGTTCTTGCGCGTCACGTAGGCGTAGCCGGTGCCGGCGGTCGAACGCAGGGTGACGACGGGGCGCAGGTCGGTGCGCTTGGCCATGGGGGCTCCTTCGGTCTCGGGGTCACGAGTTTCCGCAACCGTAATGAGAACCATTCTCGACGGTGCTACATTCCCTCCACGGCCGAGTCAGTCCGGCCGGGGCACGCCAGAGGCCCCCGCATCCGACGCGGGGGCCTCTGGGCGGACGACGGGTCGGGTCAGGCGAGACCCGCGCTGGCGAGCCACGTCTTGGCGACCTCGTTGGTGTCCTTCTTGTCGACGACGACCTCCTTGACCATGTCGGCCAGCGACGTCGTGTCGAGCTTGGCCGAGACCGCGTTGAGGGCGGCCTTGACGCTGTCGGCCTTCTCGGACCGGACGAGCGGCACGACGTTGTCGGAGCCGAAGAGGCTCTGCGGGTCGTCGAGCACGACGAAGCCGTTGGCCGAGATCGACGGGTCGGTGCTGAAGATGTTGGCCGCCTTGACCTGGCCGTTCTTCAGGGCCTCGACCGTCGCCTGGCTCTGCAGCGGGCGGAACTCCTTGGGCGTGATGTTGTAGACCGACTTGAGGCCGACGAGGCCCTGCTGGCGGGTCTTGAACTCCGGCGGGGCGCCGATGGTGAGCTCGGCCTGGTGCGCGGCGAGGTCGGGGATCGCCTTGAGCGACCACTGGCTCGCGGTGTCCTTGGTGACGGCGAGGGAGTTCTTGTCCTCGGCCGCGGACTTGTCGAGCACCGTGAGGCCCTGCGGCACGACCTTCTGGAGGGCGGAGTAGACCTCGTCGGGCTGGGTGACCTTGGCGTTCTTGTCGTAGAAGTTGAGCAGCGAGCCGGTGTACTCGGCGAGGACGTCGACCTCGCCGCCGGTGATGGCCTTGAGGTAGGTCTCGCGGCTGCCGATGTTGAACTGGCGGGTGACCGTCATGCCCTTGGCCTCGAGCGCCTGGGCGTAGATCTCGCCGAGCAGGGCGGCCTCGGGGAAGTCGGCTGAGCCGATCTTGACCGAGCCGGCGGCGCCGGTCGATCCCCCGGTCGAGCCGGCTCCGGCGCTCGTGGCCGGGGCGAGCGGGTCGCTACCGCCCCCGCAGGCGGCGAGCGGCACGACGGCGGCGAGGAGCAGGCCCGCGGCCAGGAAGCGCGTGCGTGTCATGTTCGGTCCCTTTCGGATGGGGTGCCCGTGGTGGCGGTCGCCTGCACGGGGCCGGTGCTGCCGGAGCCCACGAGCGCGGCCTGCCGCGGGTCGGGGTCCGAGCTGTCTGCACCGTCGGAGTCTGGTTCGGGGTGGGGATCGGAGTTTCGTGCGCGTGAACGGGCAACACGCGCGGCCCGCCCGCTGATTCCCGGTGAGACGGCCCTCTTCTCGAGCAGGGCCAGGAGGCCGTCGGCGACGAGCGCGAGGGCGGCGACGAGGATCGACCCGCTGACCATCTGGACGTAGTCGCGCGAGGCGAGCCCGTCGATGAGGTAGCGGCCGAGACCTCCGAGGCTGACGGAGGCCGCGATGGTGGCGGTGGCGATGACCTGAAGGGTGGCGCTGCGCAGGCCGCTGAGGAAGAGCGGCAGCGCACACGGCGCCTCGACCTTGGTCAGCACCTGCCAACCCGTCATGCCCATCCCGCGGGCCGCGTCGCGCGCGGCGGGCTCGACGCTGTCGATGCCGGCATACGTGCCCGACAGCAGCGGTGGGATCGCGAGCAGCACGAGGACGGTGATGCTCGGGATGACGAAGGCGAGGTCGCTCTGGATGAGGGGCCCGACGAACATCGACACGGCGAAGAGCAGGCCGAGGGTCGGCACGGCGCGGGCGGCGTTGGCGCCGGTCACGAGCCAGCGCAGGCGCCCGGAGTGGCCCACCCAGGCGCCGAGCGGCACAGCGACGACGAGCGCGATGAGCAGCGTCAGCCCGGTGTAGAGCAGGTGCTCGAGCACGCGGTTGGGCACGCCGTCGGTGCCCTGCCAGTTGGCCGGGTCGGTGAACCAGCCCCAGATCGCCGAGAAGCTCATGCGGCCACCACCCTCGTCCAGGGTGTGAGGAAACGCGAGACGACCTGGATGACGAGGTCGAAGACGAGCGCGAGCAGCAGGCACGCGACGATGCCGACCCAGACCTCGGTCGGGAAGGAGCGCGCGTAGCCGTCGGTGAGGAAGTAGCCGAGCTGCGAGATGCCGATGAGCGAGGCGACGCTGACGATGCTGACGTTGCTCACCGCCGCGACGCGCAGGCCGGCCGCGATGACGGGCACCGCGAGCGGGAGGTCGACGGCGCGGAACCGGGCGAACGACCCGTAGCCCATGGCGATGGCGGCCTGACGCGTGGACCCGTCGACCGAGGAGAGGCCGTCGGCGACGGTGCGGGTCAGCAGCGCGACGGTGTAGACGGTCATGGCGACGATGACGTTGACGGGGTCGAGGATCTTCGTGCCGAGCAGCGGTGGCAGGAGGATGAAGAGCGCGAGCGACGGGATCGTGTAGAGCAGGCCCGTCGTCGTGAGGAGCACGGCGCGCAGCCTGGGCCGGCGCGCGGCGAGCCAGCCGAGCGGCAGGGCGATGACGAGGCCGAGCACGAGCGGCAGCCCGGCGAGCCAGGCGTGCTGGCCGGCGCGGAACATGATGTCGCCGATGTGGTCGAGGGCCCAGGTCACCGGGCGGTCGCCTCCTCGGCCGGGCGGTCGGCGGCCGAGGTCGTGGCACCGGTGCCGGCACCTGACGGGGCGGCGGCGCCCGACGAGGCGGCGTCGCGCCGGGCCTCGATCGCGGGGATCACCTCGGCGGCCCGGATGGTGCCGACGAGACGGCCGTCCGCGTCGGCCACGACGCCGCGTCCGCTGGGCGAGGACAGGGCCGCGTCGAGCAGCGCCCGCAGCGACCCGGTGGTCGAGGCCACGGTGCCGCCGCGGTGCAGCACGGAGCGCGTCACCTCGGACTCGACGGCGGCCGCACGGACCCAGCCGAGCGGCTCGCCCGCGTCGCCGACGCACAGCACCCAGGGCGTACCAATCGCACGGACCTCGTCGGCACCGGCCCCGAGACGCACCGTGGGCTCGTCGGTGAGCGAGAGCTCGGGAGCCGCGGCGAAGGAGAGGGCGCGGTAGCCGCGGTCGCGACCGACGAAGCCGGCGACGAAGTCGTCGACGGGGTCGGCGAGGAGCTTGGCCGGCGAGTCGAGCTGCGCGAGAACGCCGCCCACGCGCAGCACCGCCACCTGGTCGCCGAGCTTGACGGCCTCGTCGATGTCGTGGGTGACGAAGAGGATCGTCTTGCCGAGGTCGGACTGGAGGCGGAGGAACTCGTTCTGGAGCTGCTCGCGCACCACGGGGTCGACGGCCGAGAACGGCTCGTCCATGAGCATGACGGGAGGGTCTGCCGCAAGCGCCCGGGCCACGCCGACGCGCTGCTGCTGGCCGCCGGAGAGCTGGGCGGGGTAGCGCTTCGCCATGGCCGGGTCGAGGCCGACGCGCTCGATGAGCTCCATCGCGCGCGACCGCGCGGTGCGCTTGTCGGTGCCGAGCAGGCGCGGCACGGTGGCGACGTTGTCGAGGACGGTGCGGTGCGGGAACAGCCCGGCGTGCTGGATGACGTAGCCGATGCCGCGACGCAGCTCGGCGACGTCGAGCGAGGCCGTGTCGCGCCCATTGATGGAGATGGTGCCGGAGGTCGGCGTGATCATCCGGTTGACCATCCGCAGGGTCGTCGTCTTGCCACAGCCCGAGGGCCCGACCAGGACGGTGATCTTGCCGGTCGGGGCCTCGAGGGTCAGGTCGTCGACGGCGACCGACCCGGCTCCCCCGTCGGTGCCGGACGCATCGGCATAGCGCTTGGTCACGCCCTCGAAGCGGATCATGCTCCTCAACGTACCCGTCTGCGCCGACCGCACCTCGGACCTCGTCGAGGGTCAGATGTCGACCGTGACGCCCCCGGCGTGCACGACCCGGGCCACGACGGCCCCGATCGGTCCGGATCGCGGCTCGCCGGTGCCCCCCAGCTCGCGCGCGAAGCTGGCCTCGACGACCTCTCTGACGAGGGCGGTCCAGAGCCGGGCGCGCACGAGCATGGCGTGGTCGGCGCGGGCGACGCGGATCAGGGACGCGTCGAGACCGTCGGCCTGCATCTGCTCGACGGCGTGGCGAGTGCGGGCCAGCGAGCAGATGACGTCACGGTCGCCGTGGACGAGGACGGTGCGCCTGCCGGCGCCGGGGCGGGGGTCGCCCGGCTCGACCCAGGGCGCCAGCCCGACGACGAGCCGGACGTCGGGATCGTCACCGACGAACATCGCGACCCGTCCGCCCATCGAGTGACCGACGAGGGCGATCGGGACGCCGGGGTATGCCGCCCGCACCTGTTCAAGCGCCCACCTGGCGTCCTCGACGGGCATCGCGTCGCCGTTCCAGCCGCGGACGCGGAAACGGAGCCGGGCGACGGCCATCGGGCCGGGCACCTTCTTGAGGGCACGCGCGAACGGCACGAGGCGGGCGACGTTGTGCGACCACGGCCGGTTGGGCTCGTGCCCGTCGACGGCCCCACCGTGCATGACGAGGGCGACGACGGTCGCGTCCGTGGGCTGCGCGTCCCAGACGAGCGACGCGAGCGGGACCTCGTCTGCGGGAGCCGGCTCGGCGCTCACACCTGGCTGCGGTGGAAGTTGGCGAACGACCGGCTCGCGGTCGGACCGCGCTGGCCTTGGTAGTGCGAGCCGTACGCCGCTGAGCCGTAAGGGTTCCCGGCGGGCGAGCTGAGGCGGAAGAAGCAGAGCTGGCCGATCTTCATGCCCGGGTAGAGCATGATCGGCAGCGTCGCGACGTTGGACAGCTCGAGCGTGACGTGGCCGGAGAAGCCGGGGTCGACGAAGCCGGCGGTCGCGTGCGTGAGCAGACCGAGGCGGCCGAGCGAGCTCTTGCCCTCGACCCGCGCGGCGAGGTCGTCGGGCAGCGTGACGGTCTCGAGCGTCGATCCGAGGACGAACTCCCCCGGGTGCAGCACGAAGCGGTCCTCCTCCGGGCCGACCTCGACGAGACGCGTCAGGTCGGGCTGCTCCGCCGCCGGGTCGATGTAGGGGTACTTGTGGTTGTCGAAGAGCCGGAAGAACTTGTCCAGCCGGACGTCGACGCTCGACGGTTGGACCATCTGCGGGTCCCACGGGTCGAGCACGACCCGCTCGGCGGCGATCTCGGCCCGGATGTCCTTGTCGGAGAGCAGCACGGGACGAGGCTATAACGCCGGACCGGTTTCGCCCGGACTCTCCTGACCCGCGGACGCCCTACGTGGGCCGCGGGGCACCTATCGTCGCTTCATGGACCCCTCGGACACGGGCGCCCGACGCGCCTCCGACGCCCCGCTCGCCTCCGACGCCCTGCTCGCCCGCGAAGCCCCGGTCGCCGACGACGCCCTGCTCGCCGACTTCCACTCCGTCGTGCGGCGGATCCTCGAGGCGCTGCCGGCCGACGAGAGCGGCCAGCGGCTGTCCGAGGCCCTCCGGGAGCACCTGGGCGCCGAGCCGCACCTGCTCGCCGTCGTCTCGGCGCCCGTGCCACCCCACCGGCTCGTCGACGCGGACATCGCCCTGTCCGAGGTCTCGGCCGACGACCGGGACACCACGGTCATCGGGATCGCCGGCGACGCGCGCCACCACATGTCGCTCGGCGACCTCGTGCAGCGCTTCCACGGCCCGGGCATGTCGGTCGGGCAGGTCGACTACGACCGGATGCCGACCGGCCCCGGCAAGGACGACCAGAGGCAGGTCGTGACGTCCGGGATCCGCCTCTTCCACTTCGACGGCCACCCGGTCGCGGTCCGGCAGCAGGGCATGAACCGGCAGTTCGGGCGCGAGTCCGGGACCATCGAGGTCGTCGCGCAGGACCGGGACGTGTCCGACGCGCTCATGGCCCGCGTCCAGGAGCTGATGGACGAGCGGAGCGTCATCCGCGGACAGGTCGTGACGTTCGGCTCGGACCCCTACGGCCCCGGCATGGCCGGAGTCACCTTCATCGAGCGTCCGACCGTCGACGCGGCCGCCGTCGTGCTGCCGGACGGCGTCCTCGACCGCGTGGCGCACCATGTCATCGGGATGGGTGAGCACCGCGAGCGGCTCGTCGCGCACGGCCAGCACCTCAAGCGCGGCGTCCTGCTCTACGGCCCGCCCGGCACCGGCAAGACCCACACGGTGCGCTACCTCCTCTCGGCCACCCCGGGCACCACCGCGGTGCTGCTGAGCGGTGGCTCGCTCCGCTTCATCCACGACGCCGCGAAGGTCGCCCGCGCGCACCAGCCCGCGATCGTCGTCCTCGAGGACTGCGACCTCGTTGCCGAGGACCGGTCGTTCGCGCCGATGGGGGCGTCGCCGCTGCTCTTCGAGGTGCTCGACGCCCTCGACGGGCTCGACTCGGACTCGGACGTCGCCTTCGTGCTCACGACGAACCGCGTCGAGGACCTCGAGGTCGCCCTGTCGCAGCGGCCGGGCCGCGTCGACCTGGCTGCGGAGATCCCGCTGCCGGACGCCGAGGGACGGCGCGAGCTGCTCCGCCTCTACGGCGGACACCTCTTCGGCGCCGAGGCGATCTCGGCGGCGGCCGCCCGGGCCGAGGGCACGACGGCATCCTTCGCCAAGGAGCTCGTGCGCCGAGCCGTGCTCGCGGCGGCGGTCGCCGACGAGCCCCCGGCGGACGACCACCTCGGCGTCGCACTCGACGAGCTCCTGTCCGACGCGCAGGCGCTGACCCGCAGCCTCCTCGGTGTCGGGGCGCACGACGGCGCGGACGGCGACCTGCGAGGTATGCCGTCCGGCCGGCTGCCGCGGCCGAGCCGCTCGGTCGCGTCCTTCGGCTACTCCCCCGACGGCGGGGTCACCCACTCCGGCTGACCGCGGGACCCGGGCACACGGCATACGCCCTCGGGGGCTCCGTCAACCGGCGAAGGCGCGCACCGGCAGGCCCGGCACGGCGACGCGGACGCGGAAGACGGCGCCGGCCTGCGGCTCGGGGTCGTCGAGGTTCTCGCGGGACGTCGTGACGTAGAGGTCGCGCAGGTCGTCGCCGCCGAACGTGCACGCCGTCGTGAGGCGCACGGGGAGGACGACCTCGGCGAGCATCTCGCCCTCCGGCGAGTGGCAGCGGACCCGGCCCGCGCCGTTGAGGGCGACCCAGACGTTGCCGGCGCTGTCGACCGTGAGCCCGTCGGGGTGACCGACGTCGTGGGTGACGAAGGGGCGCCGTTCGGTGAGCTCGCCGTCGATGACCGTGAAGACGTCGGTGCGGCCGGTCGGGGTGTCGTCGTAGTAGGCGAGCCGGCCGTCGGGCGAGAGGTCGATGCCGTTGGAGATGGTCACGTCGGGCAGGAGCGTCGTGACGTGGCCCGTCGCGTCGACGCGGTAGAGCAGCGCGCTGCCGGGCACCCGGTCGTAGCCCATGGTCCCCGCCCAGAGGCGGCCCTCGCCGTCGACGCCACCCTCGTTCATCCGGACGGACGGGTCGTCCCAGAGGTCGAACCACGGGGTGGGTATGCCGTCCGGCTCGTCCGCGCGCGCCAGCCCGCGCTCGGTCGCGACGACCCACCCGCCCGTGGTGCGCGGCCGCACGAACGCGGCGACGTCGCCGACGTGCATCCGGTCGACGGACCCGTCGGGACGCAGGGTCAGGACGTCACCGGCGAGGAGGTCGACCCAGCGCAGGCCGCCCCACGTGGGCGACCAGACGGGACCCTCGCCGTGGTAGCAGAGGGCGTCGGTGACCTGCTCGAGCTCTCCCGTGACGACGGGGCCGGGACCGGGTGCAGCCGCCATCAGTCCCACCACACGCCGACGTAGTGGTGGCCCTGGGGGACGACGGGACCGTCGACGAGCCACTCGGCACTCGCGGCCGGACCACCGCTCGACTCGGTGTCTGCGTCGATCGTCATCGCGTCGACCTCCTCCGGCAGCAAGGTCGTGACGACGGCCACCCCACTCGCGTAGGGCCATTCGTCGTCGGGGAAGTCTTGGAACTCGAGGACGTCGAGCTCGACCCGGACGTCGTGGACCTCCGGGTGCTCGCGCAGCTCGAAGAGCACCCGGCGCACCGTGTCGAGCGGCATGTCCTCGGGACGGTTGGGTGCGATGCACCACTCGCAGTCGTTGCCCTCGAAGAACTGCTCGAGGGTGACGGCCACCTGGGCACTCGCTCCGCCGCGCTCGCGGACGTGGTCGACGAAGGCGGTCTGCTTGGCGAGATCCATGACGGTTTCGGCCCCTGGGGTCGCGTTCCTGGCACTGGCGCGGTGTCGGCTACACTGACGCCGCGTGCCGCCTTGCGGACCCTTCGCGGGGCACCTCCGGGCGGCCGTGCGAGCGTAGCTCAATGGTAGAGCGCCAGCTTCCCAAGCTGGATACGCGGGTTCGATTCCCGTCGCTCGCTCCACGCCACGAAGGATGCAGCAGCGCGAGGGCCCCGACCGTGTGCCGGTCCGGGCCCTCGTGCGTGCGCTCCGGCTAGCAGGTCGTCCACATGCAGACGAGCTGGGAGGGGGCTGCCGGGTCGGCGGAGACGGACCCGTGCCCCCAGATGTGGTCGCTCGAGGGGTCGACGCCGGCCTTGGTGACCCACATCGCGCCGACCCAGATGTCCGGCCCGTCCGGCGCGCCCCGGTTGTTCGTGGCGGGCTGCACCTCCCTGGCGGTCCTGAACCAGGCGTCGATGACGCTCATCCCGTCCCGCGTGTAGCGGGCGAGCTTGCGGCCCTCGTCGGTGTTGTCGAAGGTGATGGCGCCGTAGCCGAGCATCGTGTGCAGGCCGTCGAAGGCGCCGTCCCAGCGGCTCAGCACGTCGCCACCTCCGGGAGAGATGACGTCGTCCTGGAGCGGGCCGCACGCGGCGACGGCGAACCACTCGAGGTCGTTCTGGCCGTACAGGTCCCCGGGCGAGGCCGGGGCAGCGCCGACGGCGCTGGGTGTCAGGAGCACCGACTGCTTCTTGCCGGGCACGCAGAGCACCCAGCCGTTCTGGTTGGCGTGGCCGGTGTAGAAGACGAAGTCGGCGGCATCGACCCACGTGTCGTCGTCGGAGTGCCAGTCGGACTCCCAGGCGTTGAGGTCTCCCCAGTTGAAGTTCGTCTGCCAGCCGTCGGCCGAGAGCCCGTCGACGAAGCCCTGGGCGTTCGCCGGGCTCCCGTTGAGCGGCTGGCTCTGGTCGATCTGCTTGACCCAGCTCGTCCCGGCCTCGCTCGGGTTGAGCGCGCGCGCAGCACGCTCGGATCGCGGTGCCCGTCCTGCGGGCGCGCGGTCGGATCGCTCGGGCTGCACCTCGGCCTCGGGGAAGACCGGTCCGTGGTCGGTCGCCGCGACGAAGGTGTGGCGGGCGTGCACGGTCGAGCTGCCCTTGCCGCCGGCGTGCTCGACCTCGAAGTCGCTCGTGAAGACCCAGACCGGTGTGAGCAGCTCCTGGACGACATCGCCGGGAGCCATGTAGTAGGCGAGGTAGGCGCCGCGGCGGTCGACCTCGCCGAGGTCGCCGTCGGCGCCGAGCCGCGCGAAGGCCTCGTCCACGTCGAGGGCATCGACGACGTGCGGCTCCCCGATCGGGCGGAAGCCTCCGTTGGCGCCGATGAGCCGGCCGCCGTCGCCGAAGGTTAAGGTGAGCTTCCCGCCACCTCCGATGACCGGAAGGACCTTCGACTCCGAGTCGACCCCCGGATTGCGGATGCCGAGGACGAAGCGCGCCTGCACGTCGAGCTGACGGCTTCGACGGTCCGCCCGAGCGCGTCGACGCCCTCGGGCGGCGACATGGGTGGCCCCGGCGCCGAGCTCGACGAGTTCGACCAGGTCCCCCTGCGTCTGCCACAGGTCGTGACGCCGGATCAGCTCGCGGGCCCGGTCGTAGGCCTCCTCGGGCTTCGGCAGCGAGGGCCGCAGTGAGGGGTTCCAGAGCTGGGCGCGGTCCGCAGCGAAGAGGTCCCCCGAGGCGACGAACACCTCGAGGAGCAGGTTCTCGTCGGAGACAGAGAGTCGTTCACCATCCTCGGTGACCTCACCCTCGAGCTCGAAGAGGTCGGCTGCGAGAGCTGCGACGCGGCCGGGGTCGAGCTCGGGTCGACCCAGCTCGAAGACGGGTAGTGACATGGTCATGGGATCTCCCTGTTCCTTGCGTCAGGCGACGCACGGACAAGTGGTCCACGACCGGACCAGTGATACAGGTCGCAGTTCGCGACGTATCGCTCCGTCCCGGTCTGGATCGACTCCGACGCCGCAGGCGACGGCCGACACCGCAGCCGTCAGGGCATGCGGCCCGCCACCCAGCTCGTCGTCCAGATCCTCGAGAGCTGGACGCGTTGACCGGGCTTGGGCGAGTGCCAGACCTTGCCGTAGCCGGCGTAGATCCCGACGTGGTAGACGCGTCCTCCGGACAGGAAGAAGATCAGGTCTCCCTGCTGGAGGTTCGACTTGCTGATGCGGACGCTGGCGAGCCGCTGCGCGCTGGCCGTGCGCGGCACACCGACACCGAGGCGCGTGCGATAGGTGTAGTAGACGAGGCCGGAGCAGTCGAACGCCGACGGACCCGCGGCGCCGTACCGGTACGGGTCGCCCTGCTGTGCGGCGGCGATCTTCACCGCCGCCCTTCCTCGGACGGCTCGCGCGTAGGCGGAGACGTAGGCGACCGACCTGGCCTTGATGGTGACCGGACCCTGCGCTGAGCCTGTTGCCGCGTGGGGCGAGACCGACGATGTCGGTGCGCCTCCGGTCCCGACGAGGAGAGCTGCTGCTAGTAGTGGCGTGATCGCCAAGGACTGCAAGGGAATTCGGCGTGCAAGGGTAGAAATGGACATGGTGGACTTCCTTCCCACGCCTGTGAGGTGAGCTGTCGGGTTCGGGCGGAAGATGCCCGGCCGCAGATGCGGCTTCACCCCAAGGACCGGCTGACCGGCCCGAAAGTGGGTCCCCCACTCCTGTCCGTTATTGCGTGGCTGCCCCACCGGTGGACAGGACTCGGCGTCCGGTGGGCCGCTCGGGGAGGACCCCGGGCGATGAGCATCCATCGACGGTGACAGACAGGTCACGAAAAGTGCATGGAACGTCAGATTATGGCAATAGTTGACAAGTCAAAAGGTATTCAGGCGGACATCAGGGGCATTCAGGGCGCCTGTGAGGCGCGCCGTGACCCCACGGCATACGCCCTCGGCGGCCCGTGCCGTTAAGGGGTGGACCGGCGCACCCTCCACCACGCACCATGGACGCGGCTCCGTCGGGGCACGTCAGTCGTCAGCGGGGAGGCCCGCGGAGAGGTGGGTGGCCGTCATGGCCTGCTCAGCGGTCCCGGTCCCGCGCCACCTCCCCCACCCCGGCTGACCGGGCCATCCGGTCCTGCCCGACTGACAGGAACAGACCGTGAAACCACTGACAGACAAAGAGATTCGCGCCTCCTTCGTCAACGCGTCGCGGCGCGAGGCCAAGCAGGCCAACCTTCCCGCCGACCTCGACCTCGGCCTCCGCTGGGAGTCGCTCGACTACCTCGGCTGGGTCGACCGCAGCAACCCGCAGCGGGCGTATGCCGTCATCCCCGTCGACGACGAACCCGTCGGCCTGCTCCTGCGGGCCTCCGAGCGGACCCGCAAGGCCAGCACGACGTGCGCGTGGTGCGAGGACGTCTTCGCGACAAGCGACGTCACGCTCTTCGTGGCACGCCGGGCGGGCGCCGCCGGGCGCGAGGGCAACAGCCTCGGGACCCTCGTGCACGCCGACTTCAGCTGCTCGACCCACGTCCGGCGCCTGCCGAACGGCATGGAGGGCGGCCTCGACCCGCTCGCGCTCGTGGAGCGGCGCATCGAGGAGCTCCGGGCGAGGTCGTCGGCCTTCGCCCGCCGCCTGCGCGACGGGTCGTGAGCGTCCGCTGACGCCCGGTCGCTGGACGTGGCTCAGCCCGCGACCTCGAGCGACGCCGGCCCGGTGGTGTGGCGCACCATGCCACCGGGCACGGCGCGGACCGAGCGGAGCCCGTGGGCCGCACTGGGAGGACCTTCGCTCGGCGCTCGGTCGAGGCTCCCGGCGCGTCCGTTTGGACTCCGGCGGCCCGGAGTTGCTACGGTTGGCGTCGCCTCGCAGGCGTAGTTCAGTAGCAGAACAGCCTTCTTCCAGAAGGAAGACGTACGTGCAATTCGTGCCGCCTGCTCCAGATGAGAAGGGCCCGGTCATCGCGACCGGGCCCTTCTGCTGTCCGATGCCGTATGCCAGGTCGCCCGGTCCCGGCGGTGCGCGCCGGCCCGGCGGCATACGCCCTCGGCCCGGCCCGTGGCGCAACCGTGACCTCTCCCCCTTGCGATCGTTACCCGTCAGTAGCATCATGGAAGTGACCGGCCAGTAACTTGGCGCGCCCGCCGACGACAGTGCGGACGCACGACGAGCGACAGAACGTGGAGGGTCCCCGGATGGGCCACTACAAGAGCAATGTGCGAGACCTCGAGTTCAACCTCTTCGAGGTCTTCAACCGTCAGGACGTCCTGGGCACGGGGATCTACGCCGACGTCGACGTCGACGCGGCGAAGGACATCCTCCGGGAGGTCTCGCGCCTCGCCGAGCACGAGCTGGCCGACAGCCTGCTCGACAGCGACCGCAACCCGCCCGTCTACGACCCGGTGAGCCAGTCGGTGACCATGCCCGAGTCGTTCAAGAAGTCGTTCAAGGCCTACGTCGACGGTGACTGGGGCAACCTCGACGTTCCCGCCGAGCTCGGCGGCATGGTCGTGCCGGCCTCGCTCCGCTGGTCCGTCGCCGAGATGGTCTGCGGCGCCAACCCGGCCATCCACATGTTCACGGCGAGCTACTCCTTCGCCAACCTCCTCTGGCACCTCGGCACCGACGACCAGAAGAAGCTGGCCAAGCACGTCGTCGACCGGGCCTGGCACACGACGATGGTGCTCACCGAGCCCGACGCCGGCTCCGACGTCGGTGCGGGCCGCACCAAGGCCGTCCAGCAGCCCGACGGCACGTGGCACATCACCGGCGTCAAGCGCTTCATCACCTCCGCCGAGTCCGACATGGTCGACAACGTCGTCCACTTCGTCCTCGCCCGCCCCGAGGGCGCCGGCCCGGGCACCAAGGGCCTCTCCCTCTTCATCGTGTCCAAGTTCCACGTCGACCTCGAGACCGGAGAGCTCGGCGAGCGCAACGGCGCCCACGTCACCAACGTCGAGCACAAGATGGGCCTCAAGGTCAGCACCACGTGCGAGGTCACCTTCGGCGAGCACGAGCCGGCCGTCGGCACCCTCCTCGGCGACGTCCACGACGGCATCGCGCAGATGTTCAAGGTCATCGAGAACGCCCGGATGTTCGTCGGCACCAAGGCGATCGCGACGCTCTCGACCGGCTACCTCAACGCGCTCGAGTACGCCAAGGAGCGCGTCCAGGGCGCCGACCTGACGCAGATGACCGACAAGGCCGCGCCGCGCGTCACCATCACGCACCACCCCGACGTCCGACGCTCGCTCATGCTCCAGAAGGCGTACGCCGAGGGCCTGCGCGCGCTCGTCATCTACACCGCGAGCCAGCAGGACGCCGTCAACCAGGCGCAGGCCGGCAACCCCGCCGCACCGCTCGAGAAGGGCTCGGCCGCCGAGGTCGCCAACCGGATCAGCGACCTCATGCTGCCGCTCGTCAAGGGGCTCGGCTCGGAGCGCGCCTGGGTGCTGCTCGGCACGGAGTCGCTCCAGACCTACGGCGGCTCCGGCTTCCTGCAGGACTACCCGATCGAGCAGTACGTCCGCGACGCGAAGATCGACACGCTCTACGAGGGCACGACCGCCATCCAGGGCCTCGACTTCTTCTTCCGCAAGATCGTCCGGGACAAGGGGCAGGCCCTGCAGTACGTCGCCGGCCAGGTGCAGGAGTTCGCCAAGGACCTCGGTGGCTCGCTCGACACCGAGCGCGAGCTGCTCGGCCGGGCGCTCGAGGACGTCCAGGGCATCGTCGGCCACATGATCGGCGACCTCATGAAGAGCGACCCGCGCACGGGCGGCGAAACGGCCAACCTCTACAAGGTCGGCCAGAACACGACGCGCCTGCTCCTCGCCGCCGGCGACCTCGTCGTCGGCTGGCTGCTCCTGCGCCAGGCCGAGGTCGCCCAGGCTGCACTCGACGGCGGCGCCTCGGGCAAGGACGCCGACTTCTACCGTGGCAAGGTCGCGGCGGCCTCGTTCTTCGCCAAGAACGTCCTGCCGAAGATCGCGGCCGAGCGCGCCATCGCCGAGGCCACCGACAACGACCTCATGGACGTCCCCGAGTCCGCGTTCTGACGCGTACCCCCCTTCGCTTCCACTGCAACACACCGAGCAGGTCACAACGCACCCGGATCCGATTCGGGTGCGTTGTGACCTGCTCGGTGTGTTGCGGGCTGGGGCCGTCGCTCAGGGCAGGGCGGTCGGGGAGGTCGGGGAGGTCGGGCCGGTGCGCTGGCGCCGCTCGGCGTAGGCCCGCGCCTTGGCCCGGTTGCCGCAGACCGACATGATGCACCAGCGCCGACGGCCCGACGGGTTGAGGAAGACCCACCCGCACCCGTCGCCCGGGCCGGCGGAGACGTGCCCGCCCGCCCTCGGAGGTCAGCAGGGCTGCGGCAGCCAGCGCGGCGGCATACAACGGCTCGTGGACGCCGGCGTCGCGGGTGAAGAGCCAGGCGACGGAATCGCTCGTGGCCGTGAGCATCTGAGCCTGACGCGCCTCGACGGCCAGCGTCGACACCCGCGTCAGTGCAGTGCGCCTGCCGACGCCGACCGCGAGGTCATGGACGTCGCGGCGCAGGCGCCGGGCCTCCCGGAGGACGGCGCCGGCGGCGAGCCGGTCGCGTCGGGCGGTACGCCGGAGGCGAGCGGCGGCCACCTCGTCGACGAGGCCGCACTCCCGGGCCCACACGACGAGGTCGTCGTAGTCGTCGAGGTAGTCGACCTGCTCTGCGGTGGCGGCCGACCAGCCCGCGGGGGTGTTGACGAGCTCGAGCGTCGGGTTGCCCGCGATGCGGACCGGGAGCTCCCGTCCGTCGACGTCGTACGTGTACAGGAGACGATCAAGGCGATCGACGGGTCCGCATGCCAACCAGATCGGTGTCGCTAACCGGTTAGTGACGTCTGAATGGTTGCCCCGCGTGCAGACCTGAGCCGACGCGCTCGTCCCGCGCTACACCAACGACGAGAGGGGCGCCGGCCACCGGCCCCGACTCAGGGGTCGAGGCGGTGGGCCGGCGGGTGACGGTCAGGCGAGCGACCGCTGGTAGGCGGGGCACAGCTCGACGATCCGGAAGCCGAGGTCCTCGTTGATCGAGACCATCCACGAGTTCGTGTCGTCGTTGCCGGTCACGATCCGCCGCCGCTCGGGGTGGTCGGCCTGCAGGCGTCGAAGGTTCTCGACCTTGAGGGCCATCCCGAGCCGGCGTCCCCGATGGTCGCGGTGGACCAGGGTCCCCCACTGCCAGGCGACGCCCGGCGCCCCCGAGGGCAGCAGGAGGTCGGTGTAGGCCACGACGTCGCCGCTGTCCTCGTGGACCGCCACGGTCGTGAGGCGTACGCGCCCCTGAGCCCTGGCGACCTCGAGGTACTCGCGGTAGCGGGCGGGTGTCAGCGACTCCTCCTCGAACTCGATGTCACCCGTGGGCGCGTCGACGGCGAGCTGGTTCATGACGGCGCAGAGCGACTGCTGGAGGTGCTCGGGCACTCCCCCGACGTGGGTCTCGAGGCGATAGGTGCCCTCCCAGCGCGGGCGGGCGTGCTCGCCGTGACGGGCCAGGAGCTCCTCGTCGACGGGCAGCCGGAGGTGGCGCATGATCTCGGTGTTGCTGAGGTGGAAGCCGTGCCGCTCGGCGAAGCGTCGGTAGCCGTGGCCCTCGGAGGCGGGAGGCACCAGGAAGTCGACGACCATCGTGACCCGACCCGCCTCGCGGGCCCTCGCGACCAGCCGCTCGACGAGCGCCGAGCCCGCGCCGCGACCGCGGTGGGCCGGGTCGACCTGGACGTCGAACCAGGTCATCGTCGTGTTGTCCGTCAGCGGCAGCCACAGCGTCGCCACCCCGACGAGCTCTCCGCCGTCGTGGGCGCCCCAGATCTCCATGCGCTCGGCCTCGTCGACGTGGCGCCACTCGACCAGCGTCTCGACCAACGAGGGCGGTTCGTGCCACGGCCGCTCGTGACCCTTGCTCGCGATGATGACGTCGTACGCACGGGCGCAGACCGCGTCGTCGTGCACGTCGATGAGCGTCGTCTCCATGGCTCGACGGTAGGGGGCCGCGCGGAGGGCGTGCCATCGAGTTTCCGTGGGACGGGGCGCGCACTTGAGTGGGGCGGGGGGCTCACTCGACGAGGAGGTGGGGGCGGGTCAGGTGCGGGGTGGTCGCGGGCGGGTCGCGCGCAGCAGGAGCAGTCCGGCGGCGAGGACGGCGAAGCCGACGATCGGGGTGACGTCGCCGACGAGGAAGAAGACGGGCCGGTTGCCCAGCACGTCGACCCCGACGATCGACACCATGAGGATCCCGAGGAAGAGCACGCCCGCCGACACGGCGGCGACGGGGTCGACCCAGCCGCGCTGCTCGTCGAACGCCACGTCCACCGAGCGCGGTCCGCGGTCGAAGCGCACGAACACCGCGACGAGAAGTGCGGTGACGACTGCGAGCACGGCGAAGAGGATCGGCCGCGTCAACCACCACTGCCACGACGCGACAGCCGGCTGGGCGATGCCCAGGGCCCGCATCGCGAGGAGCACCACCATGAGCGCCGTGAGGTGCCAGAGGAAGGCGGTCATGGCGAACGGGCCGGCCACGACGACCATCCGCCAGGCGCGGGGTCGCGCGAGCACGCGAGCCATGACCGGCCGCAGCACCACCGCCAGGCCGCAGATGCCGATGCCCTGGGCGAGAAGGGCTGCCGTGGGGGGCGCCATGTTGGAGACGGACTCGCCGGGCAGGCCCACCATCGACGTGGGGTAGGGCCCGAACGCGACGGCCGCGCCCATCGCCCCGAAGCCCAACACGGCCATCACCCACCCGCGGCCGGTCGTGAGCAGCCCGTCACGCCAGGCGAACCCGAGCTGGTGCAGGGCCAGCCAGACGAACGCGAAGTTGAGGTTGCCGACGAGCTCGCGTCCGCCGCCGAACCGCACGGCGTCGACGGCGCACGCCAGTGCGACGAGCACGACGACGACGCCGAGGCCCCAGCGCCGGTGCACGTCACGCATGAGCGGCGCGAAGGCGCAGGCCCCGAGGTAGATCCCGACGAACCACAGCAGCTGGGGCACCATCACGAGCGCGTCGCGTGCGATGCGGCCGGCGTCGCCGGGCCTCGACGTCAGACCGGACAGGTCGGCGACGATCCCGATGGCGACCCAGACGGCGAGGAAGGCGAGGGTGGGGCTCAGCAGGCGCGTGGCGCGCGCCCGGAAGAACGCGGCATACCTCCCCCGGTTCTGCGGCCGCCGCCGTTCGAGCGACTCGAGCGTGTGCGCGTGGGCCACGCCACCGACGAGGAAGAAGAGCGGCATGACCTGGAGCAGCCAGGTCAACGGCTGGAGGGCCGGCACCACCGCGAGCGCGTTGGTGATCTGCCCGTCCGTCGTGATCGCGACCATGAGCCAGTGCCCGAGGACCACGACGAGGAGCGAGCCGACGCGGAGGGTGTCGACCCAGCGGTCCCGGTCGGCAGGCGTCGCGGCATCGATCTCGGCCGCCGTGCGGGGCGCCGCGCCGGATCGGGTCTGGCTCACGTCTCATCGAAGCACGAACGGTGGCCCCGGCAGGTGAGTTCTCCTGCTCAGGCCGCCGTCCGCGGCTCAGCTCCCCGCGCCCCGCCTCCCACCGTCGAAAGGCCACGAACCGGGCTCCGGTTCGTGGCCTTTCGACGGTTGGGGGCCCGGTTCGTGGCCCTCCGACGGTTCTAGATGGTCTCGTCGCGGTGCTCGACGCGGCGCTCGACGACCTCGTCGCCGTCGACCCGGCGCTCGACGACGTCGGGCGCTCCACGGCGCTCGGTCACGACCGTGTGCTGCGTGCGGGCGCGCTGGGCGTTGAGGACGAGCGCGAGGATGATGGCGAGGGCGCCGGCGACCATGAGGATGATGCCGATGGTGTTGCCCGTGCTGCTGCTCATGTTGAGGACGCTGGAGTCGATGTTGGTGAAGCAGAAGATCGCTCCGACGACGAGCAGGAAGATCCCGAGTCCGATACCCATGAGGTCTCCTTGGCTGGGGGCACGCCTGGACGCGTGCCTGGGCGCCACATACCCGCCGGAGCGCGACGAGTCACAGGACGGCCGCGGCCTCGGTCAGCGGGCCCGGCGCCGACCGAACGCGAGCGTCACGGCGGAGACGACGAGCATGAGCACGCCGACGCCCACGGCGATCGCGATCTCGTAGTAGAGGTTCCGCGCGGCGAGGCCGTAGGCGGCGTCGGCGATCGTGCGGGCCACCTCGGGGTCGACGCGGCGCATGAGCGGCTCGCGCGACACCATGACCACGAGGGCGAGCGCGAGGGAGGTCGCGATCCAGCCGATGGCGACGAGCGTCGTCGCGGTGCGCCAGCGCCGGGCGAGGGCGATCGACAGCAGCGCCAGGGCGCCCACGACGAGCGGTCCCCACGGGCCCCACGCGTCGGCGATGCGGTATGCCGCCTGCGCCTTCTGAAGGTCGGTGGCCCTGACGAGGGGGATCGTCACGACCGGCGCGATCGACCCCGCGTCCGGCACTCCTGCCTGCTCGAGCGTCGACGTCAGGGCCGGGACGGGGATCGTCAGGCGCACGGAGACGCGTCCCTGGTCGTCGAGCTTCGTGTCGGCCCGGCCCTCCATGACGGCGATGAACTGCGTGTGGAGCGCCCGGATGCCCGTGGTCCAGGCGGCGGTCACCTGAGGGCTCGCGACCAGCGCCGCGGCCTGCGTCCGGATCGGCGCCTCGAGCGCCTTCTCGATCGCCGGCTGGAGCTGGACCGCACCGAGGACGCCCTGGACGACGCCATCGGTGAGGGCCTCCTGGACCTGGGGCTTGGTCACGACCGGCCGCAGCTCGTCGACGAAGACGTCGGTGCGCGTCAGCATGACCGACGCCCAGAAGCCGACGAGCGACACGGGCAGCAGCACGATGGCCAGCAGCCCACACACCGCCGAGAGGACGGAACGTCCGCTGCCACCAGATGCCTGCCGTGCCACGTGTGCCGCCTTGTCGTCCGCTGGTCTCGTCACGACCTGCCGGACGGGTCGAACCGGCTAGTTCCCGGCCTGGACCCCGCGCAGGTCGAGAGCCAGTGTGGCATCGGCGGTCGGGTCGAGGATGACCGGGATCCCCCAGTCCTGCTGGAAGAGGTGGCACGCGGCGTGCTCGGGCACCTCGCCGGTCTCGGGGTCGCCGTCGCACGCGGCTGCCTGCACCGAGATGTGCAGCGTGCCCGACCCGAGGCCGTCGCGCAGCACGAGAGTCCGCGTCAGGCCCTCGGCGCGACCGGCTCCCGAGACGAGGAGGGCGTCGGGCGTCGCAGACACGTCGAGACGCGTCGGGTCGCCCCACCGCAGGTCGAGCTTCTGCCCGGTCGGCGGCACGAACGTCACCTCGAGCGCGACCTCCCCGGCGGGGAGCGGCGTCGCGGGACGCTGGGTGCGGTGGGCGGGTCCGTCGACGCGCTGGGCGGCCTCGGGCAGGGCGACCCGGGTCAGTCGATGGGCTGCGGACTCGACGACGACGAGGCGCACCTCGCCGGTCTCGGGGTCGTGCTCGACGACGGCGTCGCTCGGCTCGGCGAGCCCCTGCGCGAGGGTCGACACCTGGCCGGTCGCCGGGTCGAAGCGGCGGATCGCGCCGTTGTAGGTGTCGCTGACCGCGACAGAGCCGTCAGGCAGCTCGGTGACGCCCAGCGGGTGCTGGAGCAGCGCCTCGACGGCATCGCCGTCGCGGTGACCGAAGTCGAACAGGCCTGTGCCGACGTGGGTCTCGACGACGAGGGCCCCCTCGGGCGTCGTCGTCACTGATCGCAGGGCGGAGGTCTCGGAGTCGGCCACCCACACGCGGTCGCCGGAGGCGGAGGTGGCGAGCCCGGAGGGCTGCGCGAACCAGGCCTCGGTCGCCGGCCCGTCGACGAGACCCTCGTTGGACGTGCCGCCGACGACCTCGACGCGCCCGTCCTCGAGGGTGCTGCCCGGCGTCCACGCCCACAGCTGGTGGGTGCCGGCCATCGCGATGAGGAGCCGGTCGCCGAGCCACGCGAGGTCCCAGGGCGTCGAGAGCGGCTGCTCGAGGGCGGGACCGCCACCGGTGCGCTCTCGGAGCTGCGACCCGGTGCCGGCGACGACGTGGACCGAGCCGTCGGAGAAGCGGATTCCCTTGACCTGATGGTTGACCGAGTCGGCGACGAGCAGATCGACGCCCAGCCGCTCGGCCACGTCGGTGGTCGCGAGGACGACGCCTTGCGGCTCGTTGAGCTGACCGTCGCCACCCCACCGGGCCCGCTCGGTCTCGAGGTCGTCCTCGAGGTGCACGACCTGGTGGTCGGCCGTGTCGCTGACGACGAACGAGCCGTTCGGCAGGGCGACCGCCTTGCCGGGGAAGCGGAGCGCGGTGTCGGGGGCCGGCGGCGGGACGTAGGGGTCGTCGCCCGGCTGGAGCGTGCCCTTGGCCCGGTGCTCCTCGATGAGCTCGGCCACGAGCGAGGCGAGACCGGGACCGTGCCCCTCACCGGACATCGACGCGACGACGTAGCCCTCCGGGTCGAGGACGACGAGGGTGGGCCACGCCCGTGCCGCGTACGCCTTCCACGTCACGAGCTCGGGGTCGTCGAGCACCGGGTGGTGGACGGCATACCGCTCCACGGCGGCGGCCAGCGCATCGGCCTCGGCCTCGTGCTCGAACTTCGGCGAGTGCACGCCGATGATCGTCAGGGCGTCGGGGAACTGTGCCTCGACCGGCCGCAGCTCGTCGAGGACGTGGAGGCAGTTGACGCAGCAGAAGGTCCAGAAGTCGAGGACGGTGACGCGCCCGCGCAGGTCGGCGAGGGACAGCGACCGGCCACCGGTGTTGAGCCAGCCGCGGCCCACGAGCTCGGGGGCCCTGACCCTGACGCGCGAGCGGAGCGTGCCGGCGTCGACGCCGGCGCTCACGCGAGCCTCCGGTCGGACAGGACGGGGAAGGTGCGGCGCCACTCCGGCGTCGCCGCGGTGTCGATCTCGATGCTCAGCACCTCCTCGTCAAGCCCCGCGGCGGCCAGAACCTTCCCGGTGGCGTCGACGACCTGCGAGTGACCGCCCATCTCGTGCCGGGCATGGGTCCCAGCGGTGTTGCACTGGAGCACGACGCACTGGTCCTCGACGGCTCGCGCCTGGCCGAGCAGGGTCCAGTGGGCGACCCGCTTGCGCGGCCACGCGGCCGGGATGACGAAGACCTCGGCGCCGCGGTCGAGGAGGCGTCGGTAGAGCTCGGGGAAGCGCAGGTCGTAGCAGGTGGAGAGCCCCACCGGCACGGCCCCGCCGCCCGCCACGGGCACGTCGACGACGACGAGGTCCTCGCCGGCGTCCATCAGGCTCGGCTCACCCTCGCCGAAGCCGAAACGGTGGATCTTGCGGTAGGTCGCGACGAGCTCGCCGTCGGGCGAGAAGACGAGACTCGTGTTCCAGAGCCCTCGGCCGCCGGGCTCGGCGGGCTCGGCCCGCTCGACGATCGAGCCCCCGTGCAGCGTGACACGGGCGCCGCGGGCGGCGGCAGCGAGCACCTGCGCGACGGGCCCGTCGACGGCCTCGGCCCGCTCGTCCCACGCGGTGTAGTCGAAGCCACCGGCCGGCCACAGCTCGGGGAGGACGACGAGGTCGTGGCCGGCCTGGGCTCGCACGAGATCCGCGACGCGGGCGGTGCGGTCGGCGACCGACTCGCCGTCGCCGTAGGCCAGCTGGATGAGCGCAACCTTCATGGTCCAACTCTCACACGGTCACGGGGGTGCCGGGCCCGCGGTTCCGTCACGCGGGCACCCCGGGGACCCGAGGTGTTGACCCTCACACCGTGTCAGGCCGTAGACCATGGTCATCATGTTGATCATCGGAGAGTTCGCCCGCCTGGCGGGAGTGACGGTGCGCATGCTGCGCCACTACGACTCCCTCGGCCTGCTCGTCCCGGCCCACGTGGACCCGTTGACCGGCTACCGCAGGTATGCGGCGACGCAGCTGCCGCGACTCAACCGCCTGTGTGCGCTCAAGGCCCTCGGCCTCACCCTCGAACAGGTGGGGACCGTCCTCGACGCCCAGGTCTCGGCCGAGGAGCTGCGCGGGATGCTGACCCTGCGTCGGGCCCAGATCGAGGACCAGATGGCCGCCGACCGCGGTCGCCTGCAGGCCATCGAGGCGAGACTCCGAACCATCGAGAAGGAGGGCACGATGTCCGAATTGGAGTACGTGAAGAAGGAGCTGCCGGGCGTCCGGCTGGCGCAGGTGACGGGTCGCGTCGCCGACGTGAGCGAGCTGGGGATGACGATCGGGCCGGCGTTCGACCGGCTCCTCGGGGGCCTCGCGGCGGCCGGTGTGCCGCCACGCACGCCGTCGATCGCCTGGTACGACGGCGACACCGAGGGCACGACGTGGGGTGTCGGGGTGCCGACCACCCTCGAGGCCGTCGACGTCGAGGGCGCCGAGGTGGCCGACCTGCCGGCCGTCGAGCAGGCCGTCACGGTGATCCACCGCGGGTCCGTGGCGACGATCGGGGACACCTGGCAGGCACTCGCGACGCAGGTCGACGCGACGGGGCTCACGGCATACGGCCCCTGTCGGGAGGTCTACCTCGAGACGCCGACGGACGACGCCGACGCGTGGGTCACGGAGCTGCAGCAGCCGGTGCGCTGAGCTGCGCCGCGTGGCGCTCGCGGCGTCGGGCCGCGAGCTCCTCGCGGAGCTCCGGGTCGCTCCGGACGAGGTAGACGAGGCCGCAGTCCTGCGGTCCGCTCGCCCCCGGGAAGCACAGGGTGCACGGCTCACCGAGCCTGATCGGGCACCGGGGGTTCGACGTTCGCTGCGGCATGTTCCCTCCTCCGACCCAAATACTACAGCCCGTAGTAGCAGGGTTCGGACGCACCGGGTCAGCGCTGGGAGCCCTCGTCGCGCCGCGCGAGCGCGGCCAGCCGCTCGTTGTACGCCTTCAGCTCGGCATCGCCGTCACGGTCGGCCCGGCGGTCCTGCCGCACGGACTCCGCACTGTCGGTGCGGAACCACTGCATCGCGACCGTGAGCGCGAGCACGAGGCTCGGCAGCTCGCCGATGGCCCACGCGACGCCGCCGCCGTAGCGCTGGTCGGCAAGGGCGTCGGTCACCCAGGGAATGGCCACCGTCGGGAAGAAGTCGCCGCCGAGGAGCGTCGTGCCGCTGATCATCGCGACGCCGAAGAAGGCGTGGAACGAGATCGTCGCGAAGAGGACGACGAGGCGCAGCGCCGGGCTCCAGCGCTTGGGACCGGGGTCGACCCCGACGAGCACCCACGCGAAGAGGTAGCCCGTGAGGACGAAGTGGGCGGTCATGAGCAGGTGCCCCGTGTGCGTCTGCAGGGCCAGCTGGAACAGGCCCGTCCAGTAGAAGACGACGAGGCTCATGAAGAAGAGCACGGCCGCGAAGACGGGGTTGCCGACGACGGCGAGGAAGCGGGAGTGGACGAGCGCGAGGAGCATCTCGCGGGGGCCGAGCGTGCCGTCGCGACGCGGCCGCACGGTGCGCAGCGCCAGGGTCACCGGCGCACCGAGGACGAGGAAGATCGGGACGACCATCGCCTCGAGCATGTGCAGGGTCATGTGCCACGAGAAGGCGACCCGGCCGTAGATGCCGAGCACACCGTTGGTGGCATAGACGAAGAGCAGCCAGCCGACGACCCAGCTCAGCGTGCGCAGCACCGGCCAGGCGTCCCCCCGGCGGCGGAGACGGACGACACCGGCGACGTAGAGCCCGATGGCGAGCAGCCCCGTGGCGAGGAAGAGCCACTCGACCCGCCAGGCGGTGAGCCACGACAGCGCGGTCGGCGCGGGCGGCACGGGATAGCCGGTCAGCGAGAGCGCAGCGCTCGGGTCGGCCACGGTCTCGGGGACGGGGGGCTCGCTGCGCGCGAGCGCGGTCGCGACCCCGAACGCGAGCGCCATGACGAGCGACTCGGCGACCGCGAGACGGACGAAGAGCCGGCCCCGGGGGCCGCCGGTCGAGCCGGAGCCGGTGGCCCCTGAGCTGGTGGCGCCGGTCGCGTCGATGCGGTCGAGCGTGATGCGACGGTGCCACGCACCGGCGACGCCGAGGGCCACGAAGGCGAGCACCTTGACGAGGACGAGGACGCCGTACGGCGTGGCCAGGTCGGACCACGACCCGAGCCGGGTGGTCGCCGACATGACGCCGGAGACACCGAGGGTGACGAAGCACCACAGGGCGACCCTCGAGTAGCGGCGGGCGACGACGCCGAGCGCGTCACCGAGGGGTCGGCGCAGGACGACGAGAGCGAGCAGCCCACCCACCCACACGGCCGCACTCAGCAGGTGCGCGGCGATCGCGTTGACGGCCGTCTCGTGGTCGGCCGAGCCACCCGCGTGGCCGGCGAGGCCGAGGACGAGGAGGGCGAACGCCGAGAGCACGGTGAGCGCCAGCGCCACCGCGCGGGAGCGCGCCACGGCGGCGACGGACGCGACGACGAACGCCACGACCGTGCTGATGAGCCCCACCCGGAGCGGCTCGATCGACCAGATCGACCCGGTGAGGTTCTGGCCGAAGAGCGGGTCGCTGAGCGGCATGCCCGCGGCGTCGGCGAACGTGAAGACGACCCCGACGGCGCCGGCGACCGCCCAGACGAACGCCGCGGCCGTGGCGACACGCAAGGCGGCGGCGCGGCGCGGCTCGTCGGGCGCGGCGCTCTCGGCACGCGTACGGCCCGGGATCATCGTCGCGGCGAGCAGCAGCGAGCCGATCGCGAGGGAGGCGGCGACGTCGTGGACGACCCGGACGAGCGGCAGCGACCAGCGCACGACCGGGCCGGCGTCGGACAGGCCGCCCGGCAGCGGGTCGGCCGCACCGGTGTAGCGCGCGGCGACGACGCTCGCCAGCAGCGCGACGACGACGACGGCGGCGAGGACCAGCGCATTGAACACGCCGGAGCCACGCTCGGCCCACACGCGGGGACCCGTCCGCGGACCGGCGAGACCGTCTCGCTGCAGGGTTGGCATGCCTCAAGGGTAAGTAGTCTGATGACATGCCCATGCACCCGGCCGCCCCCGACGACCGCAACGGACTGATCGACGCGTTCGACCACTCCGTGCAGTCGATCATCGACCTCGGGCACTCCTGCCGAGACGAGGACTTCGAGCTCCAGACCGAGTGCCCCGGCTGGACCGTCAAGGACCAGATCGCCCACGTCGTCGGGGCTGAGAAGTCCTTCGCCGGCATGCCACGCCCCCAGGTCGAGGTGCCGGACTACCCGCATGTCCACAGCGACTTCGCCCGCTTCGTCGAGGTCGACGTCGAGGCCCGACGCAGCCTCTCCGGCCGTGAGGTCGTGGCCGAGCTGGCCGAGTTCCACCCGCAGCGCGTGGCCGACCTGCGCGCGTCCGACGCCGACATCGACACCGTGATCGGCGGCTTCTTCGGCCCCGAGACGACGTTCGGCGACCACCTGCACCGCCGGATCGTCGACGCCTGGGTGCACGAGCAGGACCTCCGGGCCGCCCTCGACCGACCCGGCAACCTCGACTCCGCGAGCGCCGCGGTCTTCACCGCCGACATCCTCGCCGCCCTCCCGCGCATCGCGTCCCGGGTCGCCGGCGTCGGCGCCGGACACGCCGTCGTGCTCGACGTCAGCGGTCCCGTCGTTGCCCGTGGCGGGGTGCGCATCATCACCGGGAACGACGGGCGGCCTTACGGGGAAGCGCTTTTCAGCGGCATCGACCGACCCGAGGGCGAGGAGCAGCTCGATGTCACGTCGATCCACCTCACGACCGACGCCCTGACCCGCAGGGCCGCCGGACGTCGCGGCGTCGACGAGATCCACTACACCGTCACCGGTGACGAGGAGATCGCCCGGAAGGTTCTCGAGGCTCTCGTGGTCGTCACCCACTGAGCGCTGCTCGCGCCCGCGTATACACCTCGGAGCCCCTCTGAGGGGCCGAAGTCCACCTTGTGTATATGTGGCCAACGGCCTAGCGTCACTAGGAGTCGGTCAAGCCAGTGCCGCATCGGGGATCCGATCCATCGGAGTTTGAAATGACCGACCCGTCCGCGGGTCCGCGCAAGGATGCGCGAACCAGAGAGCTGATCCATACCCTGCGCACGTCGGACTCCGCGTCCGAGCGCGCCACCGCCCTCGAGACCGTGACCGTGCTGCACATGCCGCTCGCCCGTTCTCTCGCCCATCGTTACTCGGGCAAGGGCCTCGACCGAGAGGACCTCGAGCAGGTCGCGTTCCTCGCGCTGCTCAAGGCCGTCAAGCGGTTCGACCTGTCCAAGCCGACCGAGTTCGGCGCCTACGCCACACCCACCATCACCGGGGAGCTCCGTCGTCACTTCCGTGACCACGGGTGGCTCGTCCGGCCGCCCCGCGAGCTGCAGGAACGACGTCAGCTCGTCACCGACACCCGGTCACGGCTCGAGCAGCGGCTCGGCCACGACCCGGACGCCGGCGAGCTCGCCCACGAGCTCGACATCACCCTCGAGGCCGTCAAGGAGGCCCAGGTCGCGGCTACCAACCTGCGCCCCGCCTCCCTCGACGCCACGACGGCCGACGGCGGTCGACCCGTCCTCGACCTGCTCGACGCCCGCGGCGACTCCGGGTCCGACCCGGCGCTCGACGAGGGCATCGTCGTGCGCACCGCGCTCGAGCGCCTGCCGGCCCGCGACCAGCGGCTCGTCGAGCTCCGGTTCGGGGGCGACATGACCCAGGCCGAGATCGCCGAGTCCATGGGGCTCAGCGCGATGCAGGTCAGTCGCCTGCTCCGGCGCACGCTGGACGAGCTGCGTCGCCAGCTGTCCGCGGAGGGCGTGGCCTCGGCCTGACCCACCGCCGCTTGCCTGAGTGGTCCCGATGCCCGTGAGGTGCGTCGGGGCCACTCGTCGTTCCCGACGCGCGAGTGCCGGCCCGGAAGGCCTGGCGGACCCGGAGGGCCTGACGGACGCGGAGGACTTCGGTCAGACCGGGGAGCCGGCCGTCGCCCCGCCACCGGCGTGCCCGAACTGCGACTCCTGGCCCTCGATGACCTGCGAGGCCACCTGGGCCAGCTTCATGTTGAGCTCCTGCGACGTGCTGCGCAGCAGCTCGAAGGCCTCCTGGCCGCTGATGTGGTGCGCGGCCATGAGCAGGCCGACCGCCTTGCCGATCTCGCGGTTGCTCGTGAGGCCCTGACGGAGGGTCGCTGCCTCCTCGCGAGCCCGGATGGCCATGAGCGCCACCGAGGCGAACGAGGCGATGACCGCGCCGACGTCGGCCGACTTCGACGTCAGGCCGCCGGGGGTGTCCGAGAAGAGGTTGAGGGCGCCGACCTTGTCGCCCTCGAGGAGCAGGCGGTAGCCGATGGCCGAACGCACGGGGGTCTCGGCGACGATGCGCTCCGTGAAGCGCGGCCAAGGGGTCTTGGCGTCGGTGAGGTCGGCGTCGTGCTGGTAGGCCTCGGAGACGATGGCGTCGACGCAGGGGCCCTCGCCGATCTCGAGCTCGATCTGGTCGATGCGTCGGGCGATGTCGTCGGTGCTGGCAGCCGTGACGTAGCGGTCACGCGTGCGCACGAGCAGCGACGCACGGTCGCAGCCCTCGACGAGCCGGTGAGCGGCGTCGACGAGCGACTGGTGGATCGATCCGGCGTCGGCGCCGGCATAGATCAGGGCCGACATCTGTCGGAAGGCGTCGTTGATCGTCGGATCGACGGGAACGTCGCTCGTCATGGCACTCCTGCACATCTGGCCCTACGGCTCCGCACACTGCTGGACGGTCTGGGCGCGTCAGTCATCCTCGCACCTCCCCGGGGCGCGAGACCACAGACAACCACATGAGCCGCGTCCGTGGCGAGATGGATCCGAGGGCTGGACAAACATTAGACAGTTGAGTTGACAACGACGGACCGCCGGACAAATACTTGCGTGCTGCAAGCAAGTAGTTGGGGACCAAGGAGCGCGCGATGGCTGTGAGCAAGGACGAGGCGAACGACGTCTTCCTCGGGCTCCTGCGCGTCCAGAAGCTCCTCGTCGCGGCCAAGCACACCGCCCCCCGCCTCGAGGACGGCGTGGACGTCACGGCATACCCCGTGCTCTTCGTCGTCGCGGGACAGGGGACCGTGCGCATCTCGGAGCTCGCGACGGCGCTGCACAACGACGTCTCCACCGTCAGCCGTCAGGTCAGCACGCTCGTCGCGGCGGGACTGCTCGAGAAGAGCGCGGACCCCCGCGACGGGCGGGCGTGGGTCGTCTCCCTGACCGAGCACGGCCGTTCGTCACTCGGTCGCATCCAGGACAGCCGCGCCACGTGGTTCCAGGGCCTGCTGTCCGAGTGGGACGGTCCCGCCACCGAGGAGTTCGTCCACCGCCTGCGCGAGCTCGGCGACGCGCTCGATGCCAACCTCCGGGCCCGGGGTGCAGCGCCGCCCCCGATGCCCTTCGACTCCACCAGAGCCAAGACCCAGAAAGAGGACTGACATGTCCGACACCACCGCCGAACCGCCGCGCGTCGACGCGACCGCGGACGCTCCCGCCGGCGCAGGCCCCGACGCTCGACCGGTGCTCTCCCACAAGGAGATCGTCACCATCCTCGTCGGCCTCATGATGGGGATGTTCCTCGCCGCGCTCGACCAGACGATCGTCGCGAGCGCCATGCGTGTCATCGCCGACGACCTCAACGACCTCGCCGGCCAGGCGTGGGTCACGACGGCATACCTCATCACCGCCACGATCACGACGCCGCTGTACGGCAAGCTCGGCGACATCTACGGGCGCAAGAAGCTCTTCATCTTCGCGATCACCATCTTCACGATCGGCTCGATGCTCTGCACGCTGTCGTGGTCGATCCCGTCGCTCGCGGCCTTCCGTGCCGTCCAGGGCATCGGCGCCGGCGGCCTCTTCTCGCTGGCCCTCGCCATCATCGGCGACATCGTGGCGCCGCGTGAGCGCGCCAAGTACCAGGGCTACTTCCTCGCCGTCTTCGGCACTTCGAGCGTGCTCGGCCCGGTCATCGGCGGCTTCTTCGCCGGCCAGGAGACGATCCTCGGCGTCACCGGCTGGCGCTGGGTCTTCCTCGTCAACGTGCCGATCGCCGTCGCCGCCCTCATCGTCGTGACGCGCACGCTGCACCTGAGGCACACGCGCCTCGACCACCGCATCGACTACTGGGGTGCCCTGAGCCTCTCGGTCGCCCTCGTGCCGCTGCTCATCGTGGCCGAGCAGGGCCGCGCGTGGGGCTGGGGCTCGCCGACCTCCATCACCTGCTACGCCATCGGCCTCGCCGGTCTCGTCGCCTTCTTCCTCTTCGAGCGGTCCATGGGTGAGGAGGCGCTCATCCCGCTGCGCCTCTTCACGAACCGCACCGTCGCGTCGTCGTCGGTCGCCTCGGTCTTCATCGGCATGGGCATGTTCGGCGGTCTCGCCGCCATCCCGCTCTACCTGCAGATCGTCAAGGGCTCGTCGCCGACCCAGGCAGGCCTCCAGCTGCTCCCGATGACCCTCGGGATCATGGCCGGCTCGATCGTCTCGGGTCAGCTGATCTCCCGGACCGGGCGCTACCGCCACTTCCCGATCATGGGTGCGGCGATCCTCGTCCTGTCGCTCTACGCCTTCCACTTCGTCGGCGCGGACACCCCGCTCTGGAAGACGATGATCGTGATGTTCTTCTTCGGCATCGGCCTCGGCTTCAACTTCCAGCCGCTGACCCTCGCCGTGCAGAACGCCGTCGACCGCCGCGACATGGGCGTCGCCACGTCGTCCGCGACCTTCACCCGCCAGATCGGCGGCACGCTCGGCACCGCGGTCTTCCTGTCGATCCTCTTCTCGCAGGCCGGCACCAAGATCTCCGAGGCGTTCGCGGCGATCGCCCCGACCCCGGAGTTCCAGGCGGCTCTGCGGAACCCGACCGGGGGCGACCCCGCCGCCAACAAGGCGTTCATCGAGCAGCTCCAGGCCGCGCAGCAGTCCGGCGGCTCGGGTGCGGGCGTTGGCGGCTCGGCCCTGTCGGACAGCTCGTTCATCAACCAGCTCGACCCGGCGCTCGCCAAGCCGTTCCTCGTCGGCTTCTCCGACGCGATGTCGGTCGTCTTCGTCGTCGCTGCCGGTGTGCTCGTCCTCGCGTTCATCGCGACGCTCTTCCTGCCGAACATCGACCTGGGCCCCAAGCCCGGTCAGGCGGCTCCGAAGGACGAGGACGTCGTCGTGGCCCCCGCCGGCCACTGACGCAGCCCCACCCCCTCACCGTCGAGAGGCCACGAACGGCCCCCTGATGGCAGTCGAAAGGCCACCTCCCGACCCCGGGAGGTGGCCTTTCGACGTGGGGCAGGCGGCCACACGTGGCCTTTCGACGTGTCGCGGGCGGCCACACGTGGCCTTCCGACGGGTTTGGGCGGGGGGCGTATGCCGTGGGGCCGGCTCAGCGGAGGTTGTGCAGCTCGCGGCGGGTGAGGAACGCGCGGGTGCCCAGCGCCATGACGAAGGCGAAGCCGCCCGCGATGATCGCGACCCAGTAGCCGTGCTGCGCGCCGACCCGGTCGACGACGGCGCCCGAGACGGCCGACCCCGCTGCGATGCCGATGATGAGGCCGGTCAGCACGATGGTCATGCCCTCGTTGAGCTGCGCCTTCGGCGTGATCCGCTCGATGAGGTTCATCGTGGTGATGAGCGTCGGCGCCGTGGCCATGCCGGCGACCAGCATGAGTCCGGCCAGCGCCCAGAGGTTCTCGGCGAAGAGCACCGGGATCTCGAGGACCGCCATGCCGAGGGTGCCGGCGATGAGCAGCTTGCCGAGGTTGCGACCGTGCGAGACGTGTCCGAAGACGAGTCCCGCGGACGCCGACCCCACGGCATACAATGCGAGGATGGCGCCGGCGGCGCTCGCGGCGCCCGCCTCCTGCGAGACGGCGAGCGTCACGACCTCGTTGACGCCGAAGATCGCGCCGGTCATCACCATGATGAAGGCGAGCGGGATGAGACCGGGCACTCGGTAGGCATGCTCGTCGGGGCGTTCGTGGTGCGGCACGACCGGAGGCTCGGTGGAGCGGGCCGAGATGAAGACGAGGACGCCGACGGTGTAGGCCGCCGTCGCGAAGACGAACCCCGCCTCAGGGAACAGCGTCGTCGAGAGCCAGATGGCGAGCACCGGCCCGATGACGAAGGTGACCTCCTCCATGACCTGCTCGAACGACATGGCCGAGTGCAGGTGCCGGGCGTCGTGGGCGAAGATGTGCGACCAGCGCGCCCGAGCCATCGTGCCGAGGTTGGGGATGGCCCCGCAGAGCGGGAAGGTGATGAAGAGCAACCACGTCGGCCAGCCGCGCAGGGACGTGAGGATCGTCATGACGGCCCAGAAGCCGGACCACAGGAAGAACGGGATCGCGATACGTCGCTGCCCGTAGCGGTCGACCAGGCGACCGATGAACGGGGCGAAGAGCGCCAAGGAGACCATGCCGGCCGCCACGACGGCGCCGGCGAGCTCATAGGAACCGGTGCGCGCCGCGACCATGGCCACGACCGACACGCCGAACATCGAGCCCGCCGTGCGGGCGATCAGCCCGCCGGTGATGAAGACGCGTGCCCCCGGTACCTCGAAGAGAGGTCGGTAGGACGCCAGCACAGGTGCTCCTTCGCGGTGGGGGACGGCCAACTTCCCCATCCTTGCACCACGGCCCCCGACGAGCCGAAATGCCCGATTCGTGGTGAGGCGCGCCTCACACCCCGTGCTTGCGGCGCAGCGACCACATCTGCGGCGAGCGCTCGAGCTCGACGGCGACGTCCCAGGGAAGGCCCCCGGGGGCCGTCTCACGGCGGAAGCTCGCGACCATCCGGCGGGCGAGCGCGGGGTCCTTCGCGACGCGGCCGGCGAGCGCCGTCGCGCGCTCCTGCACGTCGCCGTCGTCGTATGCCGCCCACGCGAGACCCAGCGCGACCGCGCGGTCGCCGTCGACCTCGTCACCGAAGAGCCCGAGGGCCGCGGCCGCCTCGCGCCCGGCGACCCGGTTGATCAGCGTGAAGTGGCCGCCGCCGGGGTGGATGCCGATCTGTGCGAAGCCGGGGAGCAGACGGGCCGTGCGCGACACGATGCGCAGGTCGGTGGCGAGTGCCAGGTTGAGCCCGGCGCCCACGGCGGCGCCGCGCACGGCGGCGACGGTCGGGACCGCGATGGAGCCGATCGTCGTGAACGCGGCATAGACGGTCTCGAGGTTGCGGTAGGCCTCGTCCTCGACGGGGTCGCGGCCGGTGTCGGCGAGGACGCTGCGGACGGCTCCCGCGCAGAAGTGGGCGCCGCCGGTGACGACGACGGCGCCGACCTCGTCGTCGGCCTCGGCCGTGTGGGCGGCGTCGATGAGCTCGCGCGCCATCTCGACGGAGAGGGCGTTGCGCCGCTCGGGGGCGTCGAGGGTGATGAGCGCGACACCGTCGGTCACGTCGTAGCGGATCTCGGTCATGCGTCGGACCTCCTGGGTGTGGCGCGGCCGGTCGTGATGAGGGTCCAGAGGCGGTCGTGGCCGGCGGACGAGGCGAGCGCCGTGAGGGTCTCGTCCCAGTCCTGGAGCGAGCCGTACTCGCTGCGCCGGGCGAGGATCGGGCGGGTCAGGGTGTGCAGCTCGTGCTCGAGGGTCGTGCCGATCGCCCCGAGCGCCTGGTGCGACCCGCGGACGACGACCGACGCGGCGTGCCCGACGCACGACTTCGCGACACCGACGGCGAAGAGCATCCCGGGGTCGCGCCAGTCGGACGCGGCCGCTCGGGCGACGGCTGCGTCGGTGGCGGCCCGGGCGAGGGCCGTCTCGCAGGCGATGTCGGACACGAGGTGCTGCACGGCCTGGAAGCGCCCGATCGGTCGGCCGAACTGCTCGCGGGCGCGGACGTGCTCGAGGACCACCTCGACGACGCGTTCCATGGCGCCGACGACCTGGGCCGAGCGCGCCAGGGCGCCTCGCAGGTGGAACTGCTCGCCGATCGCGTGCGCGACGACGGTGCCACCCTCGAGGTCGTCGAGGTCGAACTCGACCGTGTCACAGGGCTCCCCGGCCAGGTTGCGACGCTCCTCGATGCCGACCCGGTCGATCGCCACATCCGCGACCCGCCACTCGTCGCGGTCCTCCCAGAGCGCCACGATGCTGCTCGCGTCGCGCGCCCACGTGACGTTGAGGGCGACCCCGGACGGGTCGGGACGGCATACGGTCCGCAGTCCGCCGTCGTTGGGAAGGCCGGCCGCCTCGAGGAGCCAGCCGCCGAGCACGTCGTGCTCGGCGAGCGGCACGGGCGCGGCCGCCGCGGCGGCGAGACCGAGCAGGGCTGCGGCATCGACCCAGCCGCCGCCGCTGCCTCCGGCGGACTCGCTGCCCGTGAGGCGGGTCAGGCCGAGGCCCTCGAGCCGCCGCCACAGGCCGCGGTCGAGGTCGACGACGGCAGTGGGCGTGGCGCGCGTGGCGCGGTAGTCGGCGAAGAGCTCGGTGAGGACGGCGACGAGGTCGGGGTCGGGGGTGGTCGGCGCGGCGAGCTCGCGCGGGTCGGTGGCCATCAGCGCATCCCCAGCCCGCGGGCGATGACGCCGCGGAGGATCTCGTTGGTGCCGCCGCGGAGCGTGAAGCCCGGCCGCTGGAGGATCGCCGCGTGCAGGAGCGTGTCGAGCTCCTCGTCGAGGGCCCAGCCGGTCGCGGTCAGGGTGTCGACGTAGTCGGCGATGTCGCCCTCGCCCGTCGTGCCGAGCACCTTGACGACGGCGGCGGCGGTGTCGGCGTCCGCGTGGTTCTCGAGCGCGGTCGACACGGCGAACGACATGTGGTGCAGGGCCGCGAGACGTGCGACGTGGCGTCCGAGCCCGGGGTCCGTGGGAAGGCGTCCGTCGTCCATGGCCTGGGCGGCGGCAGCGAGGAGCTGGAAGGTCGAGAGCACGCGCTCGGGGCCGCTGCGCTCGTGGGCGAGCTCGGAGGTCACCTGCGACCAGCCGTCGCCGATCTCGCCGAGCACGCGGTCGTCGGGGATGAGGACGCCGTCGAGGTGGACCTCGTTGAAGTGGTGGTCGCCGCCCATCGAGATGATCGGGCGGATCGTGACACCCGGCGCGCGGAGGTCGACGATGAACTGGCTCAGCCCGTCGTGCCGGTGGGCCGGGTCGAGCGGCGCCGACCGGGCGAGCGCGAAGAACGCGTCGGCCTCGTGGGCGCCCGAGGTCCACACCTTGGTGCCGGTGAGGCGCCAGCCGCCGTCGACCCGCTCGGCGCGGGTGCGGACGCTGGCGAGGTCGGACCCCGAGTCGGGCTCGCTCATGCCGATGCCGAAGACCACCTCGCCCCGGCTGATCCCGGGCAGGAACGCCTCCTTCTGCTCCTCGGTGCCGTAGCGCAGCAGCGACGGGCCGATCTGGCGCTCGGCGATCCAGTGCGCCGCGACCGGTGCACCGACGACGAGCAGCTCCTCCGTGACGACGAACCGCTCGAGGTACGTGCGCCCCTGGCCGCCGTACTCCGTCGGGATGACCATGCCGAGCCAGCCGCGCCGACCGAGCTCGCGGGTGAAGTCACGGTCCCAGCGGGTCAGCCACGTGTCGACGTGCGGCACGAACGCGCCGGCGGCGACCTGCTCGGCGAGGAAGGCGCGCACCTCGAGACGGAGCTCGGTCAGCGCGGGCAGCTCGCGGGCACCCGGAGGGACGAGACGGGCCGACATGCTCACCTTCCTCACGCGACGTCGCAGCGGTTCGAGCGCCACTCTCCCACACGGTCGTGCGCCCGACCCGAGGCCGTATGCCGTCCGGTCCGGTGCCGTTCGCGACACCCCGTCGCGCACCTGACCCTGCCGCACTCGACGGGTGGGGCAGGGGTCAGAGGCTCGAGGCGACGAGGTATGCGCAGAGGCCGACGATGACGGCGGTGATGAGCACGGCGACCGCCGTGGTGAGGCGGTGGTTGACGAGGACGCCCATGATCCGGCGGTCGCGCGTGAAGATCAGGAGGGGGATCAGCGTCCCCGGCAGCGCGAACGAGAGGACGACCTGGCTCCAGACGAGGGCGTTGGTCGGCTCGACGCCGAGGCCCAGGATGACGAGCGTGGGCACCACGGCGAGCATCCGGCGCAGCAGCGGCGGGATGGGTCGCCGACCGAAGCCCTGCATGACGACGTCACCGGTCTGCACACCGACGAGGGTCGAGGCGAGCCCCGACGCGAGGAGGGCGACGGCCAGCATCGTCGCGGCGATCTGGCCCGTGTTGGCCGCCAGGGCGGCATACGCCGTCTCGATGCTCGCGCCCGCCTCGGACGGGAGCGCCGCGGCGAACACGACGAGGCTGATGTTGGCGGCGCCCGCGATCGTCATGGCGATGACGACGCTGCGCACCGTGCGGCGACCACTGCGCAGCCGCTCGACGTGGCTCGCCTCGGTGCCGTCGTCACGTCCGCGCGACGCGGCCGAGTGGAAGTGGAGGGCGTGCGGCATCACCGTGGCGCCGACGATGCCGACGGCGAGCAGGGCCGCCGACGAGTCGAGCGGGCCGGGCACGATCGAGCGCAGCAGCGCGACCCGGTCGACGTCGGCGACGAGGACCTGCCACAGCAGGGAGCCGATGATGACGACGAGCAGCACGAGCACGACGGAGTCGAAGTGGCTGCGCCCGCGCACCTTGAGGGCCAGGACCACGAGGCTGAAGAGGGCCACGCAGACGGCCCCGGCCATGAGCGGCATGCCGAAGAGGAGCTTGAGCGCGATGGCGCCGCCGACGACCTCGGCGAGGTCGGTCATGATGACGACGAGCTCGGCCTGAGCCCAGAGCAGCAGGCGTCCGACGCCCGGGAAGCGCTCGGCGCTGTGCTCGGCGAGGCTCTTGCCGGAGGCCATGCCGAGCTTGGCGGCGAGGTACTGGATGACCATGGCCGAGCAGCTAGCGAAGACGACGACCCACACGAGGGCGTAGCCGTGCTCGGCACCCGAGGTGATGTTGACGCCGAAGTTGCCGGGGTCGACGTAGGCGATCGCGGCCAGCAGCGCCGGGATGAGGGTGCGGGGCGCGCCGAGGGTGCCGCCGAGCCCGCGCTCCGGCGACCGGTCGTCCACGCGTGGCTGCTGCGCCACTCGCTCACCCATGGGACACAGCATCGAGCCTCCGGGGCACATGCGCCAACTCCCCGGTCTCGAGTGCGACCAACGCCTCACCCGACCGGGCCCCGCCTCACGTGGTCAGCGGGCCGACGCGACCCCGAGGAGGGCGGCGATCCCGAGGGCGCTGCGCGGGTCGTAGGCTGCGGTCCACAGTCCGCCGTGCGCGGCGGCATACGCCTCGTCCTGCCACGCCGTCGGCTGTGCCGGCGAGCCGGTGCGCAGGTCGGCGACGAGGAGGGCGGCCATGAGCGTGTTGGCCGTGCCGGGCTCGAAGACCTCGATGCCGAAGCGGTGCGCGCCGGCGTAGGCGGCGGCGAGCGCACGGTTCTTGACGACCGATCGGGTGCGGGTGGGCGGCGCGACCTTGAGCGACACGAGGCCGCCGTCGGCGCGGTATGCCGTCGCGCGCCACCGCTGGAGACGCTTGGCGAGCAGGTAGTTGGGTCCCTGCTGGAGCACGACGCTGTCGTTGATGCCGGGGTCCTGGCCGGGCACGTAGTTGCGGCGGAGCAGCCGGCCGCCGCTCACCGTGCGCAGGGGCACCCGCAGCACCTTGGACGTCCGCCGGTGGGCGTAGCTGTCGACGGAGCGCTCGACGGCGGCGCCCGGCACGGCGAAGACGTCGGTCGGCGTGGCGAGGAAGGCGAGCGCGACGTCGTCGCGTCCCTTCGCGTCGACGACATGGCGGGTCAGGGCGTCGACCGCCATCGAGACCCGGACGTTGGTCTCACCGTCGGCGTAGACGTAGTTGCCGATCGCCAGCGGGCCGTCCAGGGCCGAGACCCACTGGGTGACGGCGGCGAGGTCGTGGACGAGGTCACCACCGGCCCGGGCGGCAAGCGGCTCGTCACCGGGACGCACCGGCAGCGTGATCGAGCCCGCCAGCCGTCTCGTGTCACCGATCAGCCTGTCCCACAAGTCCTTTCGCGGGAGGTCGACCGCCGCGACGTCGGCGCCCCAGCGGAGCAGCGAACGCAGCGGACCCATCTCGGCGGCCGCGCCGAGCACGACGACCGTGCGGTCGGAGAGGTCGAGCCAGTCCGGGTGGTCGATGACGAGGCCGACCGCCTCGGCGCACGTCGGCTCGATGGTCCCCGCGTCGACCCAGAGGTCGAGACGGCGGCGCAGCGCGTCCCCCGAGAGGCGCTCACCGGCATACGGCACCGAGAGGGTGCGGTCGGGCGCGCCCTCGCCCCGGACGGTCTCGGAGCCCAAGGGGGTCGTGTTCGCCTCGGGCGTGACGGCGTCCTCGAGGAGTCGGTCACCGTCCGGCGTCGCCCAGCGCATCCGCGCGTGCAGCGAGCCGAGCCCGCTCGTGGCGATGGTCTGCGCGGCGCCCGGGACCGCGATCCCCGCCTCGACGAGGCGCCGGAAGTGCGGGAGGTAGCCCTGCCGCCAGTTGGTCTCGCGCTCGGCGGAGGCCGCGCCGACGGGATCGACCTCCCGCAGGGCGTCGGCGACCACGGCCCGCCCGGTGGCGGTCGTGCTGCGGCGTCCGGACGTCGGGTCGAGTGGGAAGACCACTCCGCTGGGGTCGCTCATGGGTCCATCCTGCCGGGTGTCCGGTGCCGCCCGCCGTCGCTCAGCTCTCGCTCAGCTCTCGCTCAGCTCTGGCGGAGCCGCCGGTCGACGACGAGGTAGGACACGCTGGCCGTGGCCAGGTTGCCGGCGCGGTCCCGCACGAAGCACGTGACCGTGTGCGGCCCGAGCCGGCGGGTGTTCGGCGCGCGGCCGCCGTTGCAGCCCTGGCGGGCGACGCCCGAGAGCGCGTCGGTCGCGTGTGGCACGGCGACGACGACCCCGTGACGCGCCACGACCGCTGGGGTGGCGACCGGATCGAGGGTCGGCGGAGTGCCGTCGTAGCGGTAGGAGAAGCCGAGGTAGGACGCCGAGAGGCCCATCCCGTTGACGCACGTCCCAAAGACGGTCAGGGGCACGGCCGAGTCGACGGGATCGACGGATCCGCCCTGGCACCAGTCGATCCCGCTGTCGGGATCCTGCGCGGTCCAGCGGTAGTGAGCCGGCGCGGCATACCACCCGTCGGCGTTCGGGCCGCCCTCGAGACGGAGTCCGCTCGGCGGCGTCGTGTCGACAGCGGCAGCCACGGCCGCCCGCTCGGTGCCGCTGAGTGCGGTCCCGTGGACTCCCGTGAGCCCGAGGCCTCCCCACGTCAGCGCCGCGAGGCCGATGGTCCAGACGAGACCGGATGCCGCGCCGTGTGCTCGCGTGCGACCCATGGCGGACTCCCCCTCCCGGGCGCCGTGCAGGCGCCCACTCATGTGTCTGATGGCCCCGACGCGGGCCTGATACCGGGTCGACCCACATCCACAGGGAAGGCGCGGGACGCGTCGCCACCACGCGACATCGGGACAACGGACGGCGTCGCGCGGGTGGGCCGAGTGAACGGGCCGAGCGCGCCGTCGGTCCCGACCGGGTGTGGTGCACCACTCGGTCCGGCCGGTCCGACCGAAGAGGAGGAGCATGGGGACATGAGCACGAAGACGACTGCCCGCGCGGCAGAGCTGATGGTGGACCGGGCCAACGAGGTCGAGCGCATCACCGGGCTGCGCCGGGAGTTCGCCGACGTCGTCGAGGCGTCGAAGGCCAACATCGCCGACGACGAGCACGACCCCGAGGGCTCGACGATCGCCTACGAGCGCACCCAGATCGGGGCTCTCATCGAGCAGGCGGAGCGACACCTCACCGAGATCGACGCCGCGCTGCAACGCATCACCGATGGCGGCTACGGCCAGTGCGAGGTGTGCGGAGTGGCCATCCCCGACGAGCGGCTGAGCGCGCGGCCCACGGCTCGCACGTGCATCACCCACGCCGGCACGGTCGCCGTGAGCTGACCCACACGTCCGCAGCGGGCCCGCACAGCAGTGAGGGCCCGCGGCCGCGGGCCCTCACTGGGTGCGTGCGTGATCTCCTAGAGCCGTGTCACGGCGCCGGTGCCACCGCGAACGGTGCCGAGTCCGTCGTCGCCACGACGTTCACGGCGCGGACCCTGAAGAACCAGGCCTGCCGGGCGATGTTGCCCGTCGTGTACGTGGTGGCGTTGCCGGGCAGGGCCGCGGACTGGCCGGAGACCGTCGCGAAGATGCTCGACGTGCTCCACTGGACGACGTAGCTCGTCTCGTTGAGGACGTCGCCCCACGTCAGGGTGACGCGCTCGTTGGATCCGGAGCGCACCGCCGTGCCCGCCGCGATCACCGGTTGCCCGGGGGCGAGCACGGGAACCGCCACCGTGTTGGACTGCGCGGACGTCCCGGCCACGTTGACGGCCTTCACCCGGTAGTCGTACGTGTTGCCGAGCGACACCGAGTTGTCGACCATCGTGACGGTGCCCGTGTTGGCCCGAGCGGGCGGAGTTGCGATCTGGGCGAACGCCCCTCCGTTCATCGCCCTCTCGACCACGAAGCCGGACTCGTTCGTCGCGTTGTCACGCCAGCTGAGACTGACCCTCGGACCGGACTGCAGATTGGCGGTCAGGTTCGTCGTCGCCGCGGGCGCATTGACCCCCAGAGTGGCCGACGTCGACTTCGCCGAGAGGCTCGGGAACTCGGCACCGTAGCCGACGGTGTTGAGCGCGACGATGCGGTAGAGGTAGGCCGCTGTCGGGCTCGATGTCGAGTCCGTCAGGGTACGCGTCTGGTGCACGTTGGCCTGGTCCAGCGGGGCTGCGACCGTCCCCACGTCGGACCACGTCGTCCCGTCAGAGGTCCGCTGCACGAGGAACGAGGTCTCGTTGATCGAGTTGTCGTTCCAGGTCAGGGTGACGTGACGGTTGTTGCCGCTGCCCGTGACCACTGCCGCGCCGGTTGACGGCCACGTCACCTTCCTCGGAGACAGGGCGAGCGACTCGGGCCGCATCATGTCCATCTCCTCGTGACTGAGGATGTGGCAGTGGATGACGTACTCCCACCCGAAGTTGACGAGCGAGTTGACGATGGCACCGGTCGGGTTGCCCTGCGGGTCGACGTTGTTGAAGGACGCGGTCGAGCCGAGCGGCATCATCGGGTTGAGCGGCCGGACCGCGTTCGGCACCTCGAAGGGCACCTGTGGGACCACCGGCCGCAGGGCGACGATGGTGTCCTCGAGCGGGCTCATCCGGACGGTGTCCTTCCAGCCGAGCTCGTTCGCGTCCGGCGGGATGATGATGTTGTCCCACGTGACCCGGTTGAGCACCTGGACGTCGTAGAGGTGGAAGTGGATCGGGTGCGTGTCCACGCCGTTGTGGGTGAACCTCCAGATCTGTGTCCCGTCCTTGGCGTCGGTGATCGGGGTGACCTTGACGTCCGCCGGCGGCAGGTTGGTGCCATCGATGAGCTCGGTCGCGGGGTTGGTGTACGGGTACAGCGTCACGTTCTGCGCACCCGGTGTCGGCGGCTGCGCCTCGACGCCGAGATTCGCCTGCATGCGTCCGTACTCGTCGAACGTCGACGAGTTCATCTCGTCGTGGATCGCCTTGGGTTCGAGTCCCATCGTCATCTTCGTGGCGGGCGCAGCGAGGGTGTTGAAGCCGAACGTGCCCGTGTCGTTGACGCGCACGAGGCCGTCGCACTTCTGGACGTTGCCCGTCTTGACGTTGCAGTTGCTGCTGGCGGCGAAGCTCGTGCCGTAGGCCGAGTTGTAGGCCGCCTGCCCGACGATGACGGGGTGCTGGCCCGACTCAAAGACGCCGGAGCCGTTCGCCTGGTGCTTGAAGGCGTTGGCGAGCGCCGTGACGTTGAAGGCCGTCGCCGGGGTCGCCGCCGCGATCTTCACCTGCATGACGGTGCGGGTGTTGGGCCCGTAGCCGGGCAGGACGGTCGGTGCTCCTACGGGACTGAGGTCCGGGCCGCCCGTGTAGTAGTCGTACGACGGGACACGGGCCGGGAAGGCCGCGGGCGCGTCGTTGTAGAGGATCAGGGTCTTGCCCGCGAACTTCGAGAAGTCGACGACGACGTCGGCGCGCTCCGCCGGAGCGAGCAGCAGCGAGTGCTTGTCGACGTTGCCGACGTCGAAGCGCGTCGGGTCGGTGATCCAGGTCGTCGGCTGCTGGCCGTCGATGACCGCCGGCGCGGGCAGGAAGCCACCCTCGCTCGCGATCTGCACCCAGTCGGGGCCGTACGCGTCGTTGTTCGCACCTTCAGGTGTCGGCGACACGACCGGGTCAGTCTGCGCCGCAGCGAGTTCCGCGGCCTTGAGCTTGACCTCGCTCTGCCCGTTGCCGTTGGCCGGGTCCGGGTCGGCCGTGTACCACTGGAAGTTGAAGAACCGGTCGTTCGCGGCGTTGAGCATCCGCATCCGATAGGTCTTCGGCTGCAGGGTCACGGTCGGGTAGGCGACACCGTTGACGATCGGGGTGTCGTTGAACTGCTCCATCCCGGCCGAGACGTTGGGCGTCCCGGGGATCTGCTCCGGCTCGCAGAACGGGTCCGTCCGGTACGTCCACGTCGACGGGTCGTCGAGGTTGCAGGACGGGTCGTAGTACGGGTTCGCGATCGGCCCGTACGTCGTGCCGGTGGCTGGTGGCCAGAACCACGGGCCGTACATCCAGCGTCCGTAGCTGCTCATGCCACCGGCGTCACCCGGGTTCTGGGCGGGCATGTACACGTGGTGATACCAGAAGCTGCCCTTGGTGCCCCACCGTGTGGCGTCCCAGGTCGGGTCCTGGCCGTATGCCGTGATCTTGCCGTTGGCGTCGACCGAGTCCTTGAGCTGCTCGTCCCCGGGCACGACGGTCCGGTCCTGGACGATGAGCGGGAGGGTGTCGGCGGCCGTGGGGATGAGCCCGGCGTTGACCAGGGCCTTCTCCGTGTTGTCGGTGATGGTGTAGCCGGCAGCCTCACCGGCATACACGTTCAGCCGGGTGATCCCCCACGAGTGGTCGTGGTAGAACATCATCCGCGCGCTCTGCTGGTTGGTGTAGTAGAACGTCGAGCACCCGTCGTCCGTCGCCTTGCAGGTCACGGACGCGGGGTCCGCCGGGTTGTCGAGCATGTCGGGCACGTTCTGCACGCTGACGCCCTGCGGCCACGACTTGTCCTCACCGGCGGGGGTGATCCACTGGTGGGGCGTCCCGTCGCTGATCCACGGTGTCGTGCCGCCGTGGAGGTGCAGGGTGGCGCGGTTGTCCTTGAAGCACGCTGAAGCCTTGGGCTCCTGGGTGCACTCGGGGTTGCGGACCTGGTCGGTCACGGTGGCGTCGTCGGTGGGAGCGGCCATGTCCATCGGGCCCATGCCGGAGCCCATCATCGAGCTGTCGGTGGGCAGGAAGAGGTCGCCGTCGGCGCCGGTGGGCAGCAGGTCGCGGAAGACGATGCGCACGGGGCGGTCCTTCGTCGCCGCGATGATCGGGCCCAGCCACTGCGGAGCGGTGACGCCGGTGTAGCCGGAGATCTCCTGCTTGTCACCGTTCTGCAGCTCGTTGAAGAGGGCCACCTTCTGGCCGGGCACCGCGGTGGTCGACAGCTGGACGTAACCGCGCACGAGGGTGGCGGGAAGGTCCGAGGAGAACTTCGTCCGGTACTGCACGAGGCCGATGACGTACTCGTCGGCGACCTTGCCGTTGTATGTCTTTGCCTCCGGGACAGCGAGCGGGATGAACTTGTCGGCGGGACCCATGGCCGCGTCCACGCCCAGCGCCTGGGGGGCGGCGGGGCATCCGGCGCCGGTGGTGCCCGGGTTGCACGCGACCGGCAGGACATCCTGGAACTTCTTGATCCCGGCGGTCAGGTAGCCGCTGCCGCCGTCCGTGAGGGTGATCGACTCGAGCGAACCGACGTCGGTCGTCAGGGTTCCGGTGGCACCCGTGCCGGTTCCGGTCGGGTCCGTCACACTCACCGTCGCCGCGGTGTAGCCGGAGCCCGGGACGTCCACGGCGAGCGCGACGAGCTTGAGCGTCGCGGTCGCGGTGGCGGGGGTCGACCCGCTTATCGGGTCGGAGAGCGTCCCGTCGAGGATCTTGAGACCCGGCGCGGCCGAGTAACCGGAGCCCGGGTCGTCAACGATGACCTTCTGGACCACGCCGCCGACGAGGTCCGCCTGCTCGACGTGACCGGTCGCCCGCGCGCCGCTCGGGTCGTCCGGGAGGTCGAAGAGGACGGTGGGCATGGTGTATCCCGTCCCGCCGTCCGTCACTGCCACGGCGTCGACGCCACCTGAGGGCGTGACCGTCGCGCCGGTTCCGTCTCCCGTCACGGAGGCGGCGAAGCCCGAGTAGCCGCCTCCGGCAGCGGTGACGGATGCCGACACGACCGCGCCGCTCGTCTTGACAGCCGCCGTGGCCGTCGCCTGCGTCCCACCCGAGCTGGTCGGGGCGTTGATGGTGACGGTCGGTGCCGAGTAGTCATGACCGGGCGACGTCAGGGTGATCGCTCCGATCGTACCGTCGGGGTTCACCTGCGCGACGGCGACTGCGCCCGTGCCGGTGCCGCCGTCGGTGATGCTCACCGTCGCGGTCGGCAGCGTCAGCGGGCTGTTGGCCCAGTTCGGCCACGGCCCGAAGTAGTGGGGCACCTTCGAGGCGTCCGTGGAGCCCGTCGGTGGCGACGCCGCCGCGACCGTGGCCGGCACCACCCCCGCCTGCATGCCCAACGCCAGCACCGTCGCGGCACTGGCAATGATCGCCGACAACCATCTTCTCGGACTACTGCTTGGCATCTTCTTCCCCACCTGCCTGTGAAACATCGCATGATCAGCGAATTCACAAAGGCTAGACAGGATCGGGGACGACAATGGGCGCTTCCCGAGCATTGAAAGTGCGAAATCTTTTGCGCCACAACGGATTCCGGAAGTGGACTTCGCCTGTTCTCATTCCAGTGCATTCATGCGCAGAATTGACGAACCGGGACTCTCCACAGGGCCCAGAAGCGGACGAAATCCGCATTCGACGAACAGGTGTGACGAAGCACTCTTCGCCTTTTCGCGCCGCGTGCCCGAACCGGTTCTACCGTCGAAGTATGAGCAGGAACGGATGGACCTTCCTCTCGAACCACGGACATGTCCTGGTCTGCCTTGCGGACGACCCCGACATGCTGCTCAAGGAGGTCGCGTCGAGCGTCGGGATCACCGAGCGGGCCGTCCAACAGATCGTGTCCGACCTCGAGGGCGCACGCGTCATCACTCGGCACCGCGAGGGCCGGCGCAACCGTTACGTGGTGCGCCGTGAGGTGCGCTTCCGCCACCCCCTGGAGGCCGGGCTGCGCGTCGGCGACTTCATCGACCTCTCCCGGCGCCGTCCGCGGCTGCGGATGACTGACGACTCCCCGCACCTCGCCCCCGTGCGCGAGGCCGTGCGCGAGGCCGGGCGCGACGTCCAGTGACGCCTGCGCCGGCGGCAACTCAGCGCTGAGGCCGCTCAGCGCAGGCCGGCGGCAATCCGGTCGAAGGCCTGGTCGATGTTGCGCTCGAGGCGGCCCGAGCCGCCGTTCTGCTGGTGCTCGATGCAGGCGCGCACGGCCGCGATCGCGACGGCGACCGTCAGCCGGGCTTCGAGGGAGACGCCCGGCCGGACGCCGAGACGCCGCTCGAGGGCGGCGGTGAGGGCGTTCTCGATGCGGATGTTGTTGCCGACGAGGGCCGGGGCGAGCGACGGCTCGCCGAGCAGGATGCGGCGACGGCGGGCCCGCAGCTCGCGGTCGATCGACGCCGGCGCGAGCATGCCGGCGAGGATCCGGCGCAGGGACTCGAGCGGCGACTCACCCTCGACGTCCTCCTCCAGCGCGGCGGCATACGCCTCGAGCTCCTCGGCCGTCGTGCCGATGACGGCGGCCTCCTTCGAGGGGAAGTAGTTGAAGAAGGTGCGGGCGCTGACGCCGGCACGGGCCGCGATCTCCTCGGTGGTGACGGCGGCGAAGCCCCTCTCCTCGACGAGGTCGAGGGCGGCGAGGTTGAGCGCGCGGCGGGTCTCGCGCTTCTTGCGCTCGCGCAGGCCGCACGACTCGTCGTTCAGCAGGTCCGTGCTCATTCCCTCATGGTGTCACGTTCAGTGCATGGACTGCAATTTTGCAGTGACTGCACTTTCGGCGTACCGTGAAGGACATGCCACAGAAGACCCAGGGGGTAGCCACGGACACCGCGACCGCAACAGCCAGCTCGACGACCGTCACGAAGGCGCCCGGACTCGACCGCCCGACCCGCAACATCTTCATCGCGCTCATGCTCGGCATGCTCGTGGCGTCGATCAGCCAGACCATCGTCGGGCCGGCCATGCCGCGCATCGTCGCCGAGCTCGGCGGCATCGACCACTACTCGTGGCTCGCCACCGCGGCCATGCTCGTCAGCGCGATCACCGTGCCGATCGTCGGCAAGATGAGCGACCTCTACGGCCGGCGCGGCTTCTACCTCGGTGGTCTCGTCGTCTTCATGGCCGGCTCGATCCTCTCCGGCTTCGCGCAGAACTTCTGGTGGCTCATCGCCGCCCGCGCCATCCAGGGCGCCGGCATGGGCACCCTGATGCCGCTGTCGCAGACGATCATCGGCGACATCATCCCGCCGCGTCAGCGCGGCAAGTACCAGGGCCTCATGGGCGGCGTCTTCGGCCTCGCCTCGATCCTCGGCCCGCTCGTCGGCGGCTTCGTCACCGACAACTGGGGCTGGCGCTACCTCTTCTTCATCACGTTGCCCATCGGCGTCTTCGCCTTCTTCGGCATCAGCCGCTTCCTCCACCTCGAGCACACGCCGCGCGAGACCGTCGTCGACAAGGCCGGCATCGTCGCCCTGTCGATGACCCTCATCCTGCTGCTCGTGCCCACCTCGCTCGGCGGCACGACGCTGGACTGGGGCTCCCCCGCCATCATCGGCATGTACGCCGCGGGCATCATCATGCTCGGCGTCTTCATCGCCATCGAGCGCAGGGCCGTGGAGCCGGTGCTGCCGCTCCGCCTCTTCAAGAGCCCGCTCTTCACGCTCTCCAACATCGCGGCCTTCATGGTGTCGGTCATGATGTTCGGCGCGATGATCTACCTCCCGGTCTATGCGCAGGGCGTCCTCGGGGCCTCGGCCACGAACTCCGGTCTCATCCTCATGCCGATGTCCGTCGCCATGATCGGCCTGTCGATCATCTCCGGCCTCGTCATCACCAAGACCGGCCGCTACAAGCTCCAGACCATCGCGGGCATCCTCATCATGGGCGTCGGCTTCTGGCTGCTGACCCAGCTGCACTACGGCTCGAGCCAGACCGAGCTGACGCTCTCGATGATCGTCTTCGGCATCGGCCTCGGCATGGCGCTGCAGGTCTTCACCCTGATCATCCAGAACTCCTCGCAGCGCAAGGACCTCGGCGTCGCGACCGCGTCGACGCAGTTCTTCCGCAACGTCGGCTCGACCGTCGGCACGGCCGTCTTCGGCACGATCATGACGAGCGGCCTGGCCGGCAACATCGCCTCGCACCTGCCCGCCTCCGTGGTGCAGCAGCTGCAGGCCTCCGGACAGCAGGTCAGCGCCGGCTCGGTGCTCGACCCGTCGGCCCTCGCGAAGCTGCCCCCGCAGATCGCGACGGGCGTCCAGCAGGGTCTCGCCGACTCGCTCCACACGGTGTTCGTCTGGGGTCTCGTGCCCTTCGCGCTCGCCCTGCTCGCCGCGCTCTTCATCAAGGAGGTGCCGCTGCGCGACACCGTGCACACGCCCGACGAGGCCGGCATCGAGCTGCTCGACACGATGTCGCAGTCGGCGCCCGACGACGAGCTCAAGGTGCCGCTGGGCCGTGAGGCCGGCAACACGCGTACGCACGAGAGGCTGCTCGGGCTGCGCCTGGGCCTGCTCGCCGACTCGGCGCTCCGGGCCGACCGTCCGCTGCTGACCCGGGCGGTGACGCACCTCGGCGAGGGTGACCTCGACGCCGGTGCGGCCCTGCTGCACCGCACGTCGCGGATGCTGACCACCGAGGACACGGCGCTCGTCGCCGAGACCGAGCGGTTCGCCGTCGAGGTCGCGGCCCGGGCCAAGGTCCCCGGCGGCATCCTCGACGAGGCGCTCAAGCGCGAGCTCGCCACGGCCGTGGCCGAGCGCGACGCCCGCACGGTCCTGACGATCGTCGAGCCGACCGTCGCCGAGCGCCACGAGGCGGTCGACATCCGCCTCCTCTCCGCCGTCGGTGACGACCTCACCGCCGCCTACCTCGTCGACCGGCAGAACGCCAGGGTCACCGAGCAGGTCGAGGCCTCGGTGCGCTGACCGCGCGACGCACCCGACCTACCCCGTCGAGAGGCCACCAGTGGCCGCCTCCGACACATCGAGAGGCCAGTTCTCCTCGCCGAGAGCTGGCCTCTCGGCTGCCTCCGGGCCGTCCGACGTGCCCTCTCGACGGTCGGGAGCGAGATGGCGTATGCCGGTCGGCCCGCCACGCTGGGAGGTGGCCGCGCGCTCGGGTGCCGGCCACGCCGCATACGGTGTCGGGATGAGCAAGGTAGCCCTCGTCACCGGCGCGTCCTCCGGCATCGGCGAGTCCATCGCCGTCCACCTCGTCGAGTCCGGGTGGACGGTGTATGCCGTCGCCCGCCGGGTCGAGCGCATGGCCGCGCTCGAGTCCCGCGGCATCATCCCCTTCGCGATGGACGTCACGGACGACGCGTCGATGGTCGCCGGCATCGACCGGATCATCACCGAGCAGGGGCAGGTCGACGCCCTCGTCAACAACGCCGGCTACGGCTCCTACGGCCCGGTCGAGCACGTCCCGATCGAGGAGGCGCGGCGTCAGTTCGAGGTCAACGTCTTCGGGCTGGCGCGGCTGACGCAGCTCGTCACGCCGCACATGCGCACCCGGCGTCGCGGCCGGATCGTCAACATCTCCAGCATCGGCGGCAAGATCTACGAGCCGCTCGGCGCGTGGTACCACGCGACGAAGTTCGCGGTCGAGGGGTTCAGCGACAGCCTCCGCATCGAGCTCGCGCCGTTCGGCATCGACGTCGTCATCGTCGAGCCCGGCCCGATCATCTCGGAGTGGAACACCATCGCCCGCGAGAGCATGGTCGAGCGGTCCGTCGGCACGGTCTACGAGGACCTGGCGCGCCGGATGGCAGTCATGTTCGAGCGGGTCGACACCCCACGGATGAGCTCGGGACCCGAGGCCGTGGCCGAGAAGGTGCTCAAGGCCCTCGAGGCCGCCAACCCGGCCGCCCGCTACCCGGCGGGCAAGGGCGCACGTGCCATCGTGACCGCCCGCCGGCTCCTGCCCGACCGCGCGATGGACGCCGTCATGAGGCGCGCCGTCTCCGGCTGACCCGACACGCCCCCCTCTCAGATCGAAAGGCCACGAACCGGGACCGGATCGTGGCCTTTCGACGGTTGGACGGGTCAGCCCCAGACGAGGGCCTGGGCGGGGTCGGCGAGGATGGCTGCCAGGTCGGACAGGAAGCGGCTGCCGAGCTCACCGTCGATGAGACGGTGGTCGAAGCTCACCGCGAGCTGCGTGACGTGGCGGATCGCGATCTCGTCGTTGCCGTCGGCATCCGTGACGACCCACGGCTGCTTGCGGATCGCGCCGAAGCACACGATCGCCGACTCCCCCGGGTTGATGATCGGGGTGCCACTGTCGACGCCGAAGACGCCGACGTTGGTGATCGTCATCGTGCCGCCGGACATCTCCGCCGGCTGCGTGCGGCCCTCACGAGCCGTCGCCGTGAGCTGGCCGATGGCCTGCGCCAGCTCGAGCATCGTCATGGCGTGGGCGTCCTTGATGTTCGGGACGATCAGGCCACGCGGGGTCGCCGCGGCGATGCCGAGGTTGACGTAGTTCTTCTGGACGATCTCCTGGGCGGCCTCGTCCCACGTCGCGTTCATGCCCGGGTTGCGCTTGACCGCGAGGACGAGCGCCTTCGCGAGCACGAGCAGCGGCGTGACCTTGACGTCCGTGAACTCGCGGCTGCCCTTGAGGCGGTCGACGAGCTCCATCGTCTTCGTGACGTCGATGGTGATCCACTCGGTGACGTGGGGCGCGGTGAAGGCAGAGCCGACCATCGCCTGCGCCGTCATCTTGCGGACGCCCTTGATGGGCGTGCGCTCCTCGCGCTCCCCCGAGCCGAACGGCGTACGCGGTGCCACCGGGGTCGTGGCGACCGGCGCGGCCGAGCCGGCCTGTGCCGCAAGGCCGTTCATGGCAGTTGCGCTGACGTGGTTCGTGACGTCGTCGCGCGTGATGATGCCGTCGACACCGGTCGGCGTGACCGACGCGAGGTCGATACCGAGGTCCTTGGCGAGCTTGCGCACCGGCGGCTTCGCCTTGGGGCGCCCACCGGCCGCACCGGCGCCGGTGACGGCCGGGGCCGGCGACTCGACCCGAGCGGCCGGGGCCGCCGGCTCGGCGACCGGCGCCGCCGCCGCGACCTGCTCGGTCTCGGTCGGCGCGGCAGCCACCGGAGCGGCAGCCACCGGTGCGGCAGCCACGGGAGCGGCAGCCACGGGAGCGGCAGCGCCAGCGCCCTTGCGCGCGCGACGGGCCGTTGCACCGGCCTTCGCGCCGTAGCCGACGAGGATCGCCTCGGAGGCCCCCTCGGCAGCGGCCGCCTTCTCGCCCGGGATCGACGGTGCGGCTGCAGGAGCCTCGTCGCCGCCCTTGCCGTCGTCGATGGAGATGATCGGCGTGCCGACGTCGATGGTCTGGCCGACCTCGACGAGCAGCTCCTTGACGGTGCCGGCCCACGGGATGGGCAGCTCGACGAGCGACTTCGCGGTCTCGATCTCGAGGACCATGTCGTTGACCTTCACGGTGTCGCCGGGCGACACCTTCCACTCCACGATCTCGGCCTCGACGAGCCCCTCACCGGGGTCGGGCAGGTTGAACGTCTTGATTGCCATGTGTCGCAGCCCTTCTCAGTACGCGAGCGCGCGGTCGACGCCGTCGAGGATGCGGTCGAGGTCGGGGAGGAACTCCTCCTCCATCCGGCTCGGCGGGTAGGGGATGTTCGCGCCGGCGACCCGGATGACGGGTGCCTCGAGCTCGTAGAAGCACTGCTCCGTGACCTGCGCCGAGATCTCGGACGCCATGCCGAGGAAGCTGCTCGCCTCCTGGACGACGACGAGGCGGCCGGTCTTGCGCACCGACGCCACGATCGTGTCGATCGGCAGCGGCGAGAGCGAGCGCAGGTCGATGACCTCGATGCTCGTGCCCTCGGCCTCCGCGGCGGCGGCCGACTCGAGCATCGTCTTGACGACGGGGCCGTAGCCGAGCAGCGTCACGTCGGTGCCCTCACGCAGCACGTTGGCCTCGAAGAGGCCGCGCGGCGCGGTGGTCGCGGTCGTGTCGTACTCGGCACGGTCGTGGTAGCGGCGCTTGGGCTCGAAGAAGATGACCGGGTCGTCGCAGGCGACGGCCTGCTGGATCATCCAGTGGGCGTCCTCGGGGTTGCTGCACGTGACGACGCGCAGACCCGCCGTGTGGGCGAAGTAGGCCTCGGGGCTCTCGGAGTGGTGCTCCGGGCTGCCGATGCCGCCGCCGAACGGGATGCGGATGACCATCGGGATCTTGACCGCCCCGAGGGCGCGGGCGTGCATCTTGGCGACCTGGCTGACGATCTGGTCGAAGGCCGGGTAGACGAAGCCGTCGAACTGGATCTCGCAGACGGGGCGGTAGCCGCGCAGCGCCATGCCGACCGCGGTGCCGACGATGCCGGACTCGGCGAGCGGGCTGTCGATGACGCGGTCCTCGCCGAAGTCCTTCTGCAGGCCCTCGGTGATGCGGAAGACACCACCGAGCTTGCCGATGTCCTCACCGATGAGCACGACCTTGGGGTCGGCCTCCATGGCCTTGCGCAGGCCGTTGGTGATGCTCTTGCCGAGCGTGACCTTCTCGAGCTGGCCGGCCATCAGTTCGCCTCCTCGAAGCTCGCCTTGTAGGCGAGGTAGGCGGCACGCTCCGCCTCCATGACCGGGTGGTCCTCGGCGTAGACGTGGTCCCACATCGTCTCGCCGGCCATCGTCTCCATCGTGACGCAGCCCTCGCGCAGCTCGGCGGCGAACTGGTCGGCCTCCTCGTCGATGCGGACGAAGAAGGCCTCGTCGGCCATGCCCTCGTGGGCGAGGAGGGTCTTGAGGCGCAGGATCGGGTCGCGGAACTTCCACTCCTCGACCTCGGCCGAGACGCGGTACTTCGTCGGGTCGTCGGCCGTCGTGTGCGCACCCATGCGGTAGGTGTAGGCCTCGATGAGGAGCGGGCCGTTGCCGTTGCGGGCCTCGTCGAGGCAGTGCTGCGTCACGGCGTACGTCGCGAGGATGTCGTTGCCGTCGACGCGGACGCCGGGGAAGCCGAAGCCGCGGGCCCGCTGGAAGAGCGGGATGCGGGTCTGCTTCTCGACGGGCTCGGAGATGGCCCACTGGTTGTTCTGGCAGAAGAAGACCACGGGGGCATCGAAGCTCGCGGCGTAGACGAACGCCTCGTTGACGTCGCCCTGCGAGGAGGCGCCGTCGCCGAAGTAGCAGATGACGGCCGTGTCGCGGTCGGGGTCGCCGGTGCCGACGTTGCCGTCCATCCGCACGCCCATCGCGTAGCCGGTGGCGTGCAGCGCCTGGGCCCCGATGACGATCGTGTAGAGGTGGAAGTTGTTCTCCTGCGGGTCCCACCCACCCTGGCTGACACCGCGGAAGAGCTGCAGCGAGCTCTGCGGGTCCATGCCGCGCACGAAGCCGACGCCGTGCTCGCGGTAGGTCGGGAAGACGAAGTCGTGCGGCCTGAGGGCGCGACCGGAGCCGACCTGGGCGGCCTCCTGGCCGAGCAGGCTGGGCCACAGACCGAGCTCGCCCTGGCGCTGGAGGGCGTAGCCCTCGGCGTCGAGCCGACGGATGAGGACGAGGTCGCGGTAGAAGCTCCGCAGGTCCTCGGGCGTCAGGTCCGCGACGTACTTGTCGTAGTCGGGATGGGACACGCGCTGACCCTCGGGGGTCAGCAGCTGGATCATGTCCGGGCCACCGTCGCCGACCGCGGGGGTCGGCTCCTGCAGCTCGGCGACAACCTTGTCGCTCACTGGGGCTCCTTCGCCGGTGAGACCGGCCTACTCGTTCGGCCCGCAAACGGGGGTCACCCGCTCGTCGGCTTCTGGGGGCGCAGGCCGCCGTTCGTGACGACGGACACGTGCTTGGTCCTCGACCCGGAACTTACCGGAGAGCCCTGCGAATCTCACAATGCGGGACGGTCGTGCGCGCTGACCTGCGCAGACGCGGGTGGTCGGAGGGCCGCCACGGCGTCCCGACGGCGTATGCCGTGTGCTCGGGCCACGCTCCTCGGCGCGGTCAGCGCCGGGTGCCCCACGTCCAGGCCGGGGTGGTGAGCAGGCCCTGGCCCTGCACGACGGTCTCGCCGAGGTCCTTGGCGAGCGTGATGCCGCGAGCGGGCGAGCCGAGACCGACCGGCGTCTCGTCATCGTCGTCGGGGTCGACGACTCCGAGCTCGCGGACCAGCGCGTCCGAGTGCGAGACGACCATGACCTGGCTGCGCTCGGCCGCGGACCGGACGAGCCGCGCCAGGGGTGGGAGCAGGTCGGGGTGGAGCGAGGTCTCGGGCTCGTTGAGGACGAGGAGGGGTGGCGGGTCGGGCGTCAGCAGCGCCGCGACGAGCAGCAGGTAGCGCAGGGTGCCGTCGGACAGCTCGGCGCCGGCGAGCGGGCGGAGCATGCCGGGCTGGTGCAGCTGCAGGTCGAACCGACCGCCCTCGACGGTCACCTCGAGGATCGCGCCGTCGAAGGCGTCGGCCACGGCCCGGTCGAGCTCGGACCGGCCGTTCTCGCGGATCGTCTGCAGGGCTGCGGCGAGGTCACGGCCGTCGTCCGCGAGCACCGGCGTGCGGGTGCCGACCTGCGGTGTCCGGGCCGGGGCCTCGGCGTCCGCGCGGAACCCGTCGTAGAAGCGCCAGCCCCGGATCATCCGGCGCACCCGCAGCAGCTCTGGCGCCCGCTCCGGGTCGGCGAGCTCGGTGAGCATGCTCTCCCACGGCCGGAGCGAGCGGGTCAGCTCGGTCCAGCCGGGGCGGCCCGCGCGACGGGCCGTCGGCGCGGCGGCTCCGCCCGACGACCGGTAGGCGGCCGGGCGTCCTCCGGCACGGGCGCCCGGAGCCTCGACCGGATCGGACTCCCACTCCTCCCTTTCGCCCTCGTCGGGGCCCCACTCCGATCCCCACCCGTCGTCGTCGCCGGCCGTGGCCCTGGTCTCCACGACACCCCAGCGGCGGCGCACGAGCACCGAGCCCGGCCGCATCACCGGCCCGGCCCACACGATCTCGCGCTTGATCTCGGGGTCGCGCAGGAACGCCGACGGCGTTCCGGCCTCGCTGCCGGTCGACTGCTGCGGCAGTCCGAGGTCGACGAGGTAGCCGAAGTCGTCGGAGGCGAAGCCGAGCTGGAGGCTGATCGGCCCCTTGCGCCGCGTGCCCTGCACCGCGTGGCCGCGGTCGCGGGCACCGCCCAGGGTCGCCGGGCCGGCCCAGAGCGCGGACTGGAGACCACCCTCACGGGCGAGCGTGCCGATGACGTCGCCGCGGCCGCAGCCCGCGAGCAGCCGCAGGGAGCGGTAGAGGCTCGACTTGCCGCTGCCGTTCGCACCGGTGACGACGTCGAGCCCGTGCAGGGGCACGACGACCTCGCGCAGCGAGCGGTAGCCGGACACGGCGACGGCGGTGAGCATGCCCCGACGGTAGGCCGCAGGACCGACAGGCGCGGCGCCGTCGGGTCCGTTGACGGCACCGGTCCACGGCGGGACGCTGGTGGCAGACCGCAGGGCGGCTGCGAGCAGGACCGCGCTGAGGTCCGCCGGATTTCCGCGGGAGGTCCGCGCTGAGGTCCGCGAGGAGGCGGCCGTGACGACGATGCGACGCCGGATGATGCGCACGGGCAACGCGATCGGGCTGTGGATCCATCGCCGCTTCAAGGGCCGGCTCGACAGCGGCGGCTCGGCCACGGTGCTGATGCTGACCTCGCCCGGTCGCCGCACCGGGCTCCCGCGGTCGGTCATGGTGCGCTATCTCGACCACGACGGTGGCTACCTGGTGTGGGGCACCGGCAGCGGCGCCACGACCGAGCCGGACTGGTTCCGCAACCTGCGCCGGTCGGACCGCTCGGTCGTCGAGATCGGCACGAGCTCGACGCCCGTGACGCCGGAGGTGCTCGTCGGAGCCGAGCGCGACCGGGTCTGGCGCGAGGTCGTGCTGGCTGCCGCGCCCGGCGTCGCGAAGTACGAGGCGAAGGCCGGTCGGATCATCCCGGTGGCGGTGCTGCGTCCCGCCCCGCTCACGCCTCCGGGTTGACCCCGTCGCCGCCTGCTCCGGCGGACCACGCCGGCAGCTCCTGCAGCGACCAACGGTTGCCGTCGGGGTCGCTGAAGTGGACGAAGCGCCCCCACGGCTGCTCGTCGACCTCGGACGCCTCGACACCGCGCCCGACGAGCTCGGCCCGGATCGCGTCGGCGTCGGCGACCACCATCTGGAGGTTGTCGAGGCCACCGGGGACGATCTCGGTCAGCCCCTTGCCGATCGCGATCGAGCAGGCCGACCCGGGCGGGGTCAGCTGAACGAAGCGGACCTCGTCACTGACCGTGTGGTCGTGGTCGGCGATGAAGCCGACCCTGTCGACGTAGAACTCCTTGGCCCGGTCGATGTCAGTCACGGGCACGGCCACCAGCTCGAGCTTCATGTCCATGCTCCGACGGTAGGCCCGTCCACCCACAGTGCGGGAGCCCAGCACGCGCCCATTTCTCGGGCGGACCGATCCGACCCCTCAGCCCTCGGGTTCGGTCGGCGGCGGCGCTCCCCCGTCCGCTCCCCCGTCCGCGCCAGCAGCCGAGGGAGCGTCGCTGAAGCCGACCGTGGGCGCCCGACCCGAGCCGATCGGTCCCGGCTCCATCAGCGTCGCGACGAGCGGCGGGGTGGGCTCCACCAGGGCTCGACGCTGCCGCAGCCGCCCGGCGACGCCGCCCACCGTGCCGGTCACCGAGTCCGCTACCCGCGGCAGCAGCACGGGCACGACGAAGGCGGCCAGGGCGGCTGCGAGGAGCACGACCGACACGACCTCGAGCCAGCCGAACGTCGTCGTCACGACGACGAGCCCCGGCTGGAGCCCGATCGAGCGGTCGTCGACCGACAGCCGCAGCACCACGGACGCGGCGACGGTCGCCAGCGCCAGCGCGGTCCCGACCGCCGCGGCCAGCTCGCCGCGTCGCCCGTCGACGACGATCCGGACGACTAGCCCGGCCGCTGCGAGCACGAGGACGACGACGAGCAGCACGAGCCGCGGCACCGGGTTGGGGCCGGAGAACGCGTCGAGCAGCACCCCGTCGGACGTGTAGACCACCTCCCGTCCCCACGACCAGATCAGCTGCTCGTAGCCCTTCGTGAAGTCACCGACCTCCGGGACGCGGACCGCGACGATCTTCGTCGGCCACACCGCCGTGGACGCTGCCAGCAGGACGCCGGCACCTCCGAGCGCCACGCCCCCCAACCCCGTACGCCTCTGGGTCATCGGGGCGGCCGAACGTGGTCGGGGTCGGCGCCGGGGTCGTCCGAGAACCCGACCCCCGAGCGGGCACCGTCGCCCCAGCCGTCGCCGGGGCCGCCGGACCAGGCTCCCGAACCGGGGCGCGAGCCGGGCGCGGCGTCACGCATCGTGGCGATGCCGATCTGGGGGGCAGATGCGGGTGCCGTGGGGGCGTCGTCGTCGACCGGCGTGCGCGACCGGTGGACGAGCCCACCGGCCCAACGTCGTGCCGACGCTGCGCCCGACACCGCCACGCGGGCGACAGGGCGCCCCGTCAGGACGCCGAGGGCAGCCAGCAGCAGGCCGACGGCCACGTACTGCAGGACCCCGGCCGAGGTCTGGGTCGGGACGATCCGGTTGCTGTCTCCGTAGAGGCCGCTGGAGACGCGACCCGCCGTCTGCCCGAGGTTGGCGGTCACGGTCGCCGACAGCCAGGCGGTGCCCGCGACGCCCAGCACGACCCCGTCGGAGCCGGGGCGCAGAGCGAGGCAGGCGGACGCGGTCAGGCCGGCGAGAAGCGCGACGACGAGCAGCACGAGGCTCGTCGGGTTCCCGAAGTGGATGCCCTGCGCCAGCAGCCCGGGCACCACATCGGCGACCTGCCCCCAGGACCACAGGGCGAGCTGTTGGAACGGTGCGACGGAGCCGGGGGCTAGGTAGGTGATCACGTCGGTGGGCCAGATCGCCGTCGGCGCTGCTGCGAGCACCCCGCCGAGGACGAGCACCGCACCGATGCGGCGCCCCGTGGTGATCGGACGACCCTTCGACCGACGACGCCGCGCCGCGTCGACCGGCGCCGTCAGCGCCGGACCACCGGCCCTCGGAGCGGGGCGTTCGGGCAGGCTCATCGTCGCCCCCGGTCGGTGTCCGTCAGGCCCACCGCCCGGCCGGTCAGGTGCTCGCCCACCGGCCGCAGGCCGACCTGCTCGCCCACGGGCCGCGGCCCGACCTGCTCGCCCACGGGCACGCGCCGGTCCCCACGATCGGGGCCACCGGTGACCGGGTCGGGCGCCGTTCCGGCGATGACGGGCCGCCCGGCGGACCGGATCGCCGTGCTCACCAGGAGAGCCAGCGCGATGACGAGCAGCACCGACGAAGTCGTCTCGAGCGACCCCGCCTGCGTCATCCCGGTGCGCACCGTGAGGCCGGACGCTCCCTGGTCGACCTCGCCGAGGGAGCGACCCACGCGGTCGGACACGGTGGTGAGCACTCGACCGGTGAGCAGGGCGATCGTCACGAGGCCCGCCACGCGACCCCACGCGACACGTCGGGGCAGCCAGACGGCGACGCCGACCAGGGCAGCGACGAGGAGCACCACGAGGACGGCGAGGCCGAGCAGGTTCCACTGGTCCCGCAGCTCGACCCCCTCGAGGCCCGTCACCCGGACCCGCCCCCAGCTCCACTCCCACTGGCGCGACAGGAGCGAGCCGTGCTCGCGGTCCGCGACCGCCATCTCCCAGGTGGGTGAGAACAGCGAGGGCACGACGAGCAGGACACCGAGGAGGGCGAGCCCGCCACCGAGCCGGCGGTCGGCGAGCCAGTCCCACACCGTGCCCATCCGCGACCTCCGCCCGCGACGACGCCGCGACGACTGCGGCGCAGCACCGCGCGACACCGCGCGGTTCAGGCCATTGTCGCTCCGGTCGACCCGGTCAGCGAGCCCCGAAGCGTTCGGCGACCTCGATGAGCCGCGAGTTCGCGTCCACCTCACCGATCGTGACCCGGACGCCGTCGTCGCCGTACTGCCGCACCGTCAGCCCGGCCTCGGCGCACGCCTGCGAGAACGCCGTCGAGTCGCCGCCGAGCGGGAACCACACGAAGTTCGCGTCGGACTGCGGCAGCTTCCAGCCCTGGTCGCCGAGGGCCTGCACGACCCGGTCGCGCTCGGCGACGAGCGACTCGACGCGTGCGTTCAGCTCGTCGAAGGCGTCGAGCGAGGCGATGGCCGCCACCTGCGCCACCGAGTTCACACCGAAGGGCGTGGCCGTCTTGCGGAGGGCGGCGGCGACGGGAGGGTGCGCGACGGCATACCCCACCCGGAGGCCGGCGAGGCCGTACGCCTTGGAGAAGGTGCGCAGCACGACGACGTTGGGGCGGTGGCGCCACACGTCGAGACCGCGTACGGCGTCGGGGTCGCGGACGAACTCGACGTAGGCCTCGTCGACGACGACGATGACGTCGTTCGGGACCTTGTCGAGGAACGCCTCGAGCTCGGCCTGGTGGACGCACGGCCCGGTCGGGTTGTTGGGCGTGCAGACGAGGACGACGCGGGTGCGGCCGGTGATGGCGGCGAACATCGCGTCGAGGCGGTGGCGGGCCTGCTCGTCGAGGCCGACCATGACCGGCTTCGCGCCGGCCAGCTGGGTGACGATCGGGTAGGCCTCGAAGGAGCGCCACGCGAAGACGACCTCGTCGCCGGCGTCGCAGGCGGCGTTGACGATCTGCGCGAGGACGGCGACCGAGCCGGTGCCCGTCGCGATGCACTCGGTCGGGACGTCGAGCGCCTTCGCGAGCCGCGCGGTCAGGGCCGTGACCGCCATGTCGGGGTAGCGGTTCACCGTGGCCGCCGCGTCGTCGATCGCCGCGAGCACCGACGGCAGGGGGCCGTAGGGGTTCTCGTTGGACGAGAGCTTGTACGCCGTCACCCCGGCGGGTGCCGCCGCGGGCTTGCCCGGCTTGTAGTCGGGCATCTGCGCGAGCACGTCGCGCAGGCGCACCGTGGCCCCGGTGGCCTTCGGGGCGGCGTACGCCTCCTCCGGCGTCGCGCTCTCGGTCACGCTCTCGCTGACAGTCTCGGGGCTCTCGCTCATACTCGAACTGTAGAGGCAGTGTCCACGCGGGCGACCGGCCCATGGACGCTCTCCTGACGGCGACACCGGTCTGTGGCTAGGCTCACATCGTCGCGCCACCGCCGCCTCGACATCTTCTTCATGCCCAGCCTCACGAAAGTCAGATCATGCGCATCGGCATCCTCACCGGGGGCGGGGACTGTCCCGGCCTCAACGCCGTCATCCGGGGCGCGACCCGCGCCGCCGAGGTCACGTACGACAGCACCGTCATCGGCTTCCGCAACGCCTGGCGCGGGGTCATGGACAACGACTACGAGATCCTCGACGTCGACCGGTGCCGCGGCATCCTGCCCCTCGGCGGCACGATCCTCGGGACCAGCCGCGACCAGCCCTTCGCCCACGAGGACGGCCTCAAGCGCGTGCGCAAGGCCTACGACCGCCACGGCCTCGACGCGATCATCGGGATCGGCGGCGAGGGGTCGATGGGTGTGGTCAACCGCTTGCACGAGAACGGCTTTCCCGTCATCGGCGTGCCCAAGACGATCGACAACGACATCTCCCTGACGGAGATGACGTTCGGCTTCCAGACCGCCGTGCAGATCTGCACCGACGCCATCGACCGGCTCCACACCACGGCCGAGTCCCACCACCGGGTCCTCGTCGTCGAGGTCATGGGCCGGCACGTCGGCCACATCGCGATCTGGTCCGGCCTGGCCGGCGGCGCCGCGATCACCCTCGTGCCCGAGGAGCCGTTCGACGTCGACGAGGTCTGCGAGCGGATCGTCCACCGGCACAAGAAGGGCCGCTTCGCGACGATCGTCGTCGTTGCCGAGGGCGCCCTGCCCAAGGCCGGCACCATGGACATCCCCGCGCCCGAGGTCGACAAGTACGGCCACCAGATCCTCGGCGGCATCGGCTCGATCCTGGCCCGCGAGATCCAGGGCCGCACCGGCATCGAGAGCCGGATGACCGCGCTCGGCCACATCCAGCGCGGCGGGTCGCCGGTCGCGTTCGACCGCGTCCTCGGCACCCGCTTCGGCGTCGCCGCGGTCGAGGCCGCGCTCGACGGTGCGTGGGGCCAGATGGTCGCCCTGCAGAGGGGACGCATCGAGCGCGTGCCCGTCGCCGAGGCCATCGGCGCGCTCAAGATGGTCGAGCCGGACCTGCTGCGCCTCAACGCGATGTTCCAGCCGCGGATCCCCGGAGACGAGCACCCCGGCCTTCCCGCCGATGCGCCTGCTCCCGTGGAACACTGACCGCATGCTCCTCAACTTCGCGCTTCGGACGGTGGTCAACGCCGTCGCCCTGGGAGTGGCCGCGTGGGCCATCCCCGGCATCACGTTCGGTGGTGGCTCGACGGGTCAGGTCATCTGGACGGTCGTCCTCGTGGCCCTGATCTTCGGCATCCTGAACGCCTTCATCAAGCCGATCATCAAGCTGATCTCGCTGCCGCTCATCATCCTGACGCTGGGCCTGTTCGTCTTCATCGTCAACGCCCTGATGCTCGAGCTCACGTCGTGGCTGGCCGGCAAGCTCGACCTCCCCTTCCACGTCGAGCACTTCTTCTGGGACGCCGTCCTCGGCGGCCTCATCATCACCTTCGTGTCGATGCTGCTCAGCTTCATCAAGACCGACTGAGCCGGCTCGCCCTCTCGACCCGGCCCGGCCGTGAGCCCGCTTCCCCTCGGGAGGCGGGCTCACGGCATACCGGACCGACCTGCGCGGCTCCCGCGCTCTCAGGCGTTCGTCGCGTAGCGCAGCAGGATTGCGCCGTCCTCGAAGCGCTCGACGTCGTCGAGCCGCAGGCGTATGCCGCCGGGTGGCCCCGCGTGGGGCAGCGTGACCAGACGCTGGCCGCCCGGGTCGCTCGACACGACCGGGTCGAGCAGGACCGCGATCTCGTCGACGAGGCCGGCGGCGAGCAGGGCGCCGGTGAGCGCGCCGCCGCCGTCGGTGCGGACGTCGCGCACGCCGTGCGAACCCGTGAGGTGCGCGAGCCCTGCGGCGAGGTCGACGCGACCGGACGCGGGTCCGGTGGCGTCGACGTGCTCGATGCCGCGGCGGTCGAGGTAGCGCAGGTAGTCGGTCGGGGTGTGGCGCGTGACGAGGACGGCGACGTCGCGGTACCACGGCTGGGACAGGGCGTGGGTCCAGCACCGGACGACGCCGCGGCTGTCGGGGACGACGAGGAGCGGGCGCGGCTCGGTGACGAGCGACTCGAAGCCGGGCACGACGGGCAGGCGCTCGGGCCGCAGCAGGATGCGCTGCTGGTCGGTCTCGGACTCGGGCGGCCCGAAGGCGAGGGCGGTCGTGCTGCCCATGAGGATCGCGTCGCTGCGCCAGCGGAAGCCCAGCCGGTAGTAGCGGGACGGGTCGGTGTCGAAGCCGACGACCCTCCCGTCGATGCTGGCCTCGTTGTAGACGACGACGTGGGGACGGACGGGGCGCTCCATCCGACCACGGTAGGGGTCCGCGCCGACGGTCGCGGGCGCTCACGCACAACCGCTCGGCGACGGGCGCGGGGGCCGTCGGGGTGTCGGTGGCGAGGGTGTGGGCGCAGCGTCCTACCGTCGTGGCATGCGGTTGCTCCACACCTCCGACTGGCACCTCGGTCGCACGCTCCACGGCGTGAACCTCCACGAGGCGCAGTCGGCCGTGCTCGAGCGCATCTGCGAGCTCGTCGAGGACCCTCCCGACGGCATCCCGATCGACGCCGTGCTCGTCGCGGGCGACGTCTACGACCGCGGCGTGCCTCCCGTGGAGTCGGTGCAGCTGTTCGAGTGGACCCTCTCGCGCCTGTCGGCCGTCACCACCGTCGTCATCACGTCGGGCAACCACGACTCGGCGATCCGGCTCGGCTACGGCGCGGGCCTCTTCCGCGACAGCATCCGCATGGTCACCGACCTCGGCCAGCTCGACCTGCCGGTCCAGCTCGAGGGCAGCGACGGGGTGCGGGCCGCGGTCTACGGCATCCCCTACCTCGACCCCGACCACGCGCGGGTGGCACTGGCGGGCGGTGGAGAGCCGCTGCCGCGGTCGCACCAGGCCGTCGTCGGAGCGGCGTGCGACCGCATCCGCGCCGACCTCGCCGAGCGGCCCGGAGTCCGGTCGGTCGTGCTGGCCCACGCGTTCGTCGCGGGCGCCGAGCCGAGCGACTCCGAGCGCTCGATCATGGTCGGGGGTGTCGACCGGGTGGCCGGCACGGTCTTCGACGGCCTCGACTACGCCGCGCTGGGACACCTCCACGGCCCGCAGGCGCCGGAGTCCGCCGAGGGGTCGGTCGTGCGCTACTCCGGCTCACCGCTGCGCTACTCCTTCTCGGAGCAGGACCACGAGAAGGTCGTGCTCCTGGTCGACCTCGACACGTCCGGCCCGGCACGCGTGACCCCGGTCGAGATCGTGCAGCCGCGCGCCATGGCGACCCTGCGCGGGCGCCTCGACGAGCTGCTCGAGTCGGCTACCTACGCCGGCGCTGAGGACGCGTGGGTGCGCGTCACGGTCACCGACCGGGTGCGTCCCGACTCCCTCATGGACCGCCTCAAGTCCCGCTTCCCGCATGCCCTGCAGGTCTTCCACGAGCCCGAGGGCGCGATCGACCGTGGCCGCGGGGGCACGACCGTCGTCAGCGAGCGCGACCCGCGTGAGCTCGGCTCCGACTTCATCGCCTACGTCACCAAGACCGAGGCGAGCGGCGGCGAGGTCGACGTCTTCGAGGCCGGCTTCGAGGCGGCCGTGAAGGCCCAGCACCGGGCCGAGTCGCAGGAGGTGGCGTGACGTGCAGCTGCACCACCTGTCCATGACCGCCATCGGGCCGTATGCCGGCACCGAGGTCATCGACTTCACCACCGTCGGGCGCGCCGGACTCTTCCTGCTCGAGGGGCCCACCGGCTCGGGCAAGTCGACCATCATCGACGCCATCACCTTCGCGCTCTACGGCAAGGTGGCCCAGGCCTCGGCCGACGTCGAGCGCATCCACTCCCACCACGCCGACCCGCGCACCGTGCCGGTGGTCGTGCTCGTCTTCGAGACGCAGTCGGGTCTCTACCGCGTCCAGCGCACCCCCCGCTTCGAGCGGCCCAAGTCGCGCGGCGAGGGCACCACGGTGCAGCAGCCGACCATCAAGCTCTGGCGCCTCCAGACACCCGACGACCTCGAGGGCGGCGAGCTGCTCTCGACCAACATCGGCGACTGCGACGACGAGATCACCCGCGCCGTCGGGCTCACGCGCGACCAGTTCGTGCAGACCGTGATCCTGCCGCAGGGCGAGTTCGCGACGTTCCTGCGTGCCCGGTCCGAGGACAAGGGCAAGCTCCTCGAGAAGGTCTTCGGCACGGCGTTCTTCCGCCGGGTCCAGGACGAGATCGTCGAGGCCGGGCGGGCCGCCCAGGCCCGCCGTCAGTCCGCGGTCGACGAGATCCGCCTCGCGATGCACGCGCTCGCGGTGTCGGCCGGCCTCGAGACGTCGCGACGCGACGAGCTCGAGGCCCTGAGCCGCACGACGCCCGAGGCCCTCGACGCCGAGCTGGCCCAGGTCGTCGACGAGCTGACGACCCGCGAGCGGCACGCGGGCAAGGCGAGCCGCGAGGCCATCGAGACCCACAAACAGATGGCCGACATGGTCAGCGACGCCCGGCTGCGCATGCAGCGCCGCGAGCGGCTGCTCCTGCTCCAGCAGCGGGAGCACGACCTCGGCAAGCAGGCGGTGACCTTCCAGCAGCTCGGCGACGAGGTGGCGCGGGCGCGCCAGGCACGTCCCGTCGCCGGTGCCGTGCGCACCCTGGCCCTGTCCGAGGCGACGCTCAAGCGCGCCGAGGCGGCCCTGGCCCAGGCCCGCGCCCGCGTCGACCCGGGCCTGCGCGACCGCGGACCGGCCGCGCTGCGCGAGGCCGCCGCGCAGGCCCGCGAGGTCGTCGGCTCCCTCACCGGGGCCATCACCCTCGAGAGTGCCCTGGCCGGCCGCATCGCCGAGCTGGCGCGACGGCGTGAGGGGCTCGACGGCCTACGCCGGTCGGTGGCGTCGGTGACGACCGAGCTCGAGGCGCTCCCCGTCACGATCACGACGCACGAGGAGGCGCTCACCGAGGCACGCCGGCTCGCGGCGCTGCTCGACGGGCGCGCCGCCGAGGGTGAGCGGGCCAGGGGTCGGCTCGAGGCGGCGGTGGCCCACACGGCCGCGAGCGCCCGGGTGCCCCGGGCGGAGTCCGCCGCGACCGAGGCACTCGGGACCGTGGCGTCGGCCGAGACCTCGCTGGCCGAGCTGCGTCGGGCCCGCATCGACGGCATCGCCGGCGAGCTCGGGCTCTCGCTCGTCGAGGGCGACCCGTGCCCGGTGTGCGGCTCGGTCGAGCACCCGTCACCGGCTCACCGGACGCTCGACGCGGTCACTCCCGAGCAGATCGAGGCCGAGGAGTCCCGCGTCGTCGGGCTGCGCGAGCAGTCCGGCCGAGCGGCCGAGGCGCTCGGTGCCCTCCGGTCCGAGGTGCGCGAGCTCGCGGCACGCTGCGACGGGCTCGACGTGGCCACGGCCCGATCCCAGGCCGAAGCGGCCGCGCGTGAGCTCGCTGCGTCGGTGCAGGCCCGAGCCGACGTCGAGGCCGGGGTGGCGCGCGTGGCCGAGCTGCGCGACCGCGTCGACACGCTCTCGGCCGAGGCGGGTCGGCTGGGCGCCGACCTCGCTCGGGTCGAGCAGTCCGTCGTCGACCTCGACGGCCGCATCACCGAGGAGACGGCGGTCGTCGAGCAGGCGCGCGACGGCCACCCCAGCGTCACGGCCCGACGCGATGCCCTCGTCGCCGACGCGGCCCGACTCGACGCGCTCGTCGACGCGCTCGGCCAGCGCGACGTCGCTGCCTCGTCCGTGGCCGAGGACACCGCGGCGCGCGACGCCGACCTGGCTCAGTTCGGCTTCGCCGACGTCGCCGAGTGGATGGCGGCCGACCGCGGCGCCGAGTGGATCAACGCCAAGACGCGCGAGATCGCCGAGTTCGAGCGGGCCTGCACCCAGGTGCGCGCCGGGCTCACCGGGCCCGAGCTCGCCGACGTGCAGCTCGACGCCCTCTTCGACGACATCGAGCAGCTCGAGGCCCTCGCCGCTGCGGCCAAGAAGGACATGGAGGCAGCGAGCAACGAGCACGGCAGCCTCCGGGACCAGGTGACGCGCACCAAGCGACGGGTCACCGACATCCGTGACGCGATGGCACGCAACGCCGCCGTCATCGCCGAGACCGCCGACGCCGTGCGGGTCGGCCAGCTCGTCGCGGGCAACGGCGACAACCAGCTCAACCTCGACCTCGCGAAGTACGTCCTGATCCGCCGCTTCACCGAGGTGCTCTCGGCCGCCAACACCGAGCTCGGGCGCTTCTCCGGCGGTCGCTACACGCTCGAGCACACGGACGCCAAGAAGGGCAACGCCAAGTCGGGCCTCGGCGTGCGCGTCCACGACATGCACACCAACCAGGTCCGCGAGGTCGGCACGCTGTCGGGCGGCGAGACCTTCTACGTCTCGCTGTCGCTCGCCCTCGCCCTCGCCGAGGTCGTGCGGGCCGAGTCCGGCGGCGTCGACCTCGGCACGCTCTTCGTCGACGAGGGCTTCGGCACGCTCGACCCCGACGTCCTCGACGACGTCATGCACACGCTCGAGGGGCTGCGCGAGGGCGGCCGCACCGTCGGCATCGTCAGCCACGTCACCGAGCTGAAGTCGCGGGTCGCCGACCGCATCGAGGTGCTCGTCAAGCCCGACCGCACGAGCACCCTGCGCATCACCGCCTGACCCTCTGGCCCGTCGAGTCGCCCCGCTGTCACACGGATGGGACAGATGGGGCCACCGGGACACACGACGTGGCCCTACGATCCGATCATGAAGATCGCCGCGAGCGTGTTCGTCGGGCTGGCCGCACTCCTGCACTTCTTCATCTTCTGGATGGAGAGCGTCGGCTGGACCCGGCCTGAGGTGTGGAAGCGCTTCGGCGTCGCCGACCAGGCGGCCGCCGACGTGACCCGGCCGATGGCGTACAACCAGGGCTTCTACAACCTCTTCCTCGGCATCGGCGCGGCGCTCGGGCTGGTGCTCTGGTGGACCGACCACGACACGGCCGGTCGAACGCTCGCCCTCTTCTGCACGGGCTCGATGGTCGCCGCCGCGGCCGTCCTCGTCACGACGGGGCGGCGCTACCTGCGCGCCGCGCTGACCCAGGGCACGTTGCCGCTCGTCGGCCTGGTGCTGACCCTGCTCGTCTGACGTCGGTCGCGGCGCCCCGCTCGCTCACCTCCGGGCCGGCTCGAACAGCTCGACCGGGTTGCCGGACGGGTCCTCCACGAGGATCTGGCGCCCCCCGGCTCCCTCGGCCACGGCGCCTCGGAACGTCGCGCCCGCCCCGCGCAGCCGGTCGACCTCCGCGTCGAGGTCCTCGGTCACGAGCTGGAACCGGCTCCACCCGCCCGGGGACGGTGGGGCTCCGGGCTGCTCTCCCGCGTGCCCGGCCCCGCCGGCGCCGGGCTGGTTGAGCAGGAGACGCAGGTCGTCCCGCCCAAGAATGGCGAAACCCGGCAACGGACCCATCTCGACGTCGAACCCCAGGAGCCCGGTGTAGAACTCCACGGCGGCCGCGACGTCGTCGACGATGTAGCGCACCCCGACGGCCATAACTCTCGCCTCCGTCCTCAGGTCGAATGCCCTGACCCAGACGACGCTACGCCGCCCCGCCCACTTGTGCAACGGTTGCGTTTCACAGTGAAACGACAGCGTACGATTGGGTGCGTGACCAGCGAACGCCCGGCTCGAGCGCCGGATCCGCGCATCGAGCGCACCCACGAGCTGGTCAAGCGGGAGGCGCTGGCGGAGCTCGCAGCACGCGGCTACGGGGCCTTCACGATCGAGTCGGTGGCCAAGCGCAGCGGCGTGGCCAAGAGCACCATCTACCGCCACTGGCCCGGCAAGCTCGCGCTGGTCGCCGACGCCCTGGAGACCCTGAACGTCCAGCCCCCCGGCGACGCCGCTCTCGTTCCGGCGTCGCCGCTCGACCGGGTCGACCGGCTGCTCCGCCACCTCTCCGCGGCCTTCGCGGACCCCGCGATCACGGGCTGCACCCCGGCGCTGATCGAGGCAGCCGAGCACGACGAGCACGTGCGCGCCTTCCACCACGCCTACGCCGCGACGCGGCGGCAGGCACTCGTGCAGGCCATCGCCGACGGCGTGGCGGACGGGAGCTTCCCCGCGAGGGTCGACCCCGGCACCGCCGCCGTCGCCCTGGCCGGCGCCATCGTCTACTCCCGGGTCATGACCGACGCGCCCTACCGTCCCGACGACGTGCCGACGCTGATCGAGACGGTGCTCGGGTGAGGCCCGAGTAGTCCGCCCGTCGCCCGCCGGGGCCCCGTCCACGACGCACTCCGCTGCCTGCTCGAGGGGTCCCGGGCCGCTGGGGACGCTGATCAGTCGATGTCGACTCCGGAGCGCCTCACACGCGCCGCGCCGACGACGAGGATCACGACGCCGACGGCGGCTGACCCGGTGGCGAGAGCGGAGTAGCCGAGCGAGCCGACGACGATGCCGGCTGCCACGCCACCCCCGGCCCCGGCGAGACCCATGAGCACGTCGGCGAGGCCTTGCGTCGCGGGCCGCTCGTCGGTCGTCACCACCGAGGTCAGCAGGGTCGAGCCCGAGACGAGCGTGCACGACCAGCCCACGCCGAGCAGGAAGAGCGCGACGAGCAGCAGGCCGGACCAGCCGGCCTGCGAGCGCGACGCGAGCAGCGACGCGAGCGTGAGGACCACACCGCCGGTCATCGCGACGGGTGCAGGACTCCAGCGGTCGACGGCCGCGCCCACGAGCGGAGACAGCGCGAACATCCCGAGGATGTGGATCGAGATGACGAAGCCGATGACCTCGAGCTCGGCGTGCCCGTGCTTCATGTGGATCGGGGTCATCACCATGACGCTCACCATGACGAGGTGGCCCAGGGCCATGATGAGCATCGCCTGCAGGGCGCGAGGGTTCGTGCGCACGACGGACAGGCCACGGCGCATCGACCCGTCGTGGTTGGGCACGTCGGCCACGCCGCCGGACGCGGGGTCGGCCACGACGTCGACCGGCTGGACCCGACGAGCAGGACCCGCCTCAGCCGTCGGCTGGGCCGTCCGCTCACCCCTCCGCTCAGCCGTCCGCTCTGCGGCCGCGGCTCGCCGGCTCTCCTCGCGGGCTACGGCGTCGAGGGCACGGGCCGTGAGGAGCGGGTCAGGACGCAGCAGCCGGTCGACGACGAGCCAGGCCAGCACGAAGCCGACGAGCGAGAAGAGGAAGGTCCCCGCCAGCTCGGGCAGCCCGAGGGCGTGAGCCAGCGCCTTGCCCGGTCCGACGAGGTTCGGCCCGACCACCGAGCCGATCGTCGTGGCCCACACGACGATCGACAGGTCGCGCCCCCGGCGGGCCGGGGCGGCCAGGTCGGCCGCGGCATACCTCGTCTGGTTGTTGGCCGTCGTCCCGCCGCCGAAGAGGAACATGCCGACGACGAAGAGCGGGAACGACCGCAGCACGGCGGCCACGATCACGAGAGCGGCACCCACGAAGGCCACGGCCAGACCCCACCGGAGGCCGACCCGACGCCCCTTGGCGGCCGTCGCGCGGGCGACGGGGATCGTCAGCAGCGCGGTGCCGAGCACCTGGGCGGTCGTGCCGACGCCGGCGAGCGCCTCGGTGCCGCTGAGGTCCTCGGCGAGGAGCGCGCCGACGGCGATGCCGCACGCCATGCCGACGCCGCTGAGGATCTGCGACCCGACGAGAGTCCGAACCACCTTGCGTTGCAAGGTCGCCCGGTCGAGCTGAGCTGGAGCGAGGACCACGGCGCCTCAGACGTGACGGCGCGACGTGATGACGCGGAAGCGGTTCGCGACGTAGGCGGCGTCGGTGTAGGCCGCGTTCGCCGCCGGGTTGGCACCGGTGCCGTGGAAGTCGGAGAAGGCGGCCGTCTGGTTGACGAAGACCTGCCCGGTCAGGTTCTCGGACAGGGCGACTCCGCCCTCGGCGGCCGCGTCGCGCGCCGCGTCCAGCACGGTGTCGCTCGTCGAGTAGACGGCCGCGGTCATGGCACCGTGCTCGCGCACGGTGTCGGCGAGCTGCGCGAGCGACTGCTCCGTGGAGGCCGTCCGGATGAGGAAGCCGACCGGGCCGAAGCACTCCTGCGTGTAGACGTCCTCACGGGCCACGTCCACGGCGACGAGCCCCGGGGCGCGCACGACGGCATCGGACCACGTCGGGTGCGTGACGCGCCGCGAGTCGAGCACGACGCGGCCGTCGGCGTCCTCGGCGATGGACGCGAGCGAGTCGGCGTTGCCACGCACCTGGTCGTTGACCGTGGCGCCGAGCAGCTCGACGGCCTTGGCGTCGTCGCCTGTGAGCCGACCGACGGCACCGGCGAGCCGGTCACCGAACTCGTCGAAGGACAGGTGCCCCTCGTCGGTGTCGACGCCGCTCTCGGGCACGTAGAGGTTCTGCGGCGCCGTGCACATCTGGCCGGAGTAGAGCGTCAGGCTGAAGGCGAGGTTGCCGAGCATCCCGCGCAGGTCGTCCGTCGAGTCGACGACGATCGAGTTGAGGCCGGCCTTCTCGGTGTAGACCAGCTTGCCGTGCGCGGCCGCCGACTGCTCGAGCCAGGCACCGAACGTCGGGCCGCCGGTGTAGTCGATGATCGCCACCTCGTCTCGCTCTGCGAGGGTCTTGGCGAGCCCCTGGCCGTCGGCCTCCGCGGCGAGCTGCACCAGAGCCGGGTCGAAACCGGCCTCCGCGAGCACTTCACGGGCGACCTCGACCGAGATCGCGAGCGGCAGCACGGCGCGCGGGTGCGGCTTGACGACGACGGGGTTGCCGGTGACGAGCGAGGCGAAGATGCCGGGGTAGGCGTTCCACGTCGGGAACGTGTTGCAGCCGATGACGAGGGCCACGCCGCGCGGGACGAGGCGGTAGTCCTTCTGCATCCGCGTCGCCGCGGGGTTGCCCTCGCGGTCGCGACCGGGCTTCTCCCAGACGACCGACGCGGGCACGCGCTCCTGCTCGACGAGCCCGGCCGCGACCGCCTCGACGGCGCGGTCCTGCGCATGCGGCCCACCGGCCTGGAACGACATGACGAACGGCTGGCCGGACGTGTGCATGACGGCGTTGGCGATCTCGAAGCTGCGCTTGTTGATGCGGTCGACGATCTCGACGCAGACCGCGGCCCGCACCTGCGGACCCGCGTCACGCCACGCCGGCATCGCTGCGCGGGCCGCCGCGAGACCGGCGTCGACGTCGAGCGCCGGGTAGGTGATGCCGAGCGTCGGCCCGTAGGGCGACACCTCGCTGCCCACGAAGGTGCCGTCGGTCGGCTGGCCCGACAGGGCGGCATACGCCCCGCCCAGGTGCGCCTCGTGGGCGGCCAGCCCCTCGGCGGCGGCGGACTCGCCGTAGACGCGAGGGCTGGGCGACTCGGGATAGCGGGAGTACCAGCTGCGGCTCGCCAGGGCCTGACGGATCTCGTCGAGGACTCCCGCGTGCGCGTCGAGCAGGGGGTGGGTGGGCGTCGTTGCCGGTGCAGTCACGGGTCGATGCTAGTCCCGGCCGACAGTGCGGCCGTATGCCGTCACGCGCGGCCCGCGACCGCCCGCCGCGCACACCGGGTGGGCGACGCGGCAGGATGGCGGGCATGGACACGGACACCACCGAGGCCACTGAAGACCATGCTGACGAGTCGGCGTTCGGCCCCGTCGGAGTCATCGGGGCAGGAGCAATGGGGGCCGGCATCGCCCAGGTCGCGGCGACCGCCGGCCACGACGTGACCCTCGTCGACGCGGTGCCGGGCGCGGCGGCAAGCGCCGTCGAGAAGGTCGGCGCCGCCCTGTCGCGCCTCGTCGACAAGGGACGGCTGTCCGCCGACGACGCGGCCGCAGTGCTGGCCCGGATCACCCCCGTCGAGTCGCTCGACGAGCTGCCCGAGTGCGGTCTCGTCATCGAGGCCGTGCCGGAGGACCTCGACCTCAAGCGTCGGATCTTCGCCGACCTCGCCGACCGCCAGCCGCCGACGACGGTGCTCGCGACCAACACGTCGAGCATCGACATCGACGACATCGCCGCCGACGTCTCCGACCCCGAGCGCACGCTCGGGCTGCACTTCTTCAACCCGCCGCCCGTCATGAAGCTCGTCGAGGTCGTGCACGGCTCGCGCACCGCCCGGGCCTACGTCGAGCACGTCACCGCGCTCATGTCGGCCTGGGGCAAGACCCCGGTGCGGTGCAGCTCGACCCCGGGCTTCATCGTCAACCGCGTCGCTCGACCCTTCTACGGAGAGGCGCAGCGCATCGTCGAGAGCGGCGTCGCCGACGCGGCCACCGTCGACTGGGCGCTCCGCGAGAAGGGCGGCTTCCCGATGGGGCCGCTCGAGCTCACCGACTTCATCGGGCAGGACGTCAACCTCGCGGTCGGCACGTCGGTGTGGGAGCAGACGGGCCGCGACGAGCGTTACGCGCCGACGGCCTTCCAGCGCGACCTCGTCGAGGCCGGGCGGCTCGGCCGGAAGACGGGCTCGGGGGTCTACGCGTATGCCGCCGACGGCTCGGTGACGGGGGCGGAGCCCGACCTCGGGCTCGCCGAGCGCCTCGTCGGCGGACCGATCGCGACCGACCCGCTCGCGCGGACTCTCGCGATGCTCGTCAACGAGGCCGTCGACCTCGTCGCGCGCGGCGAGGCGAGCGCCGACGACGTCGACACCGCGATGCGCCTCGGCACCCGCTACCCGAAGGGCCCCATCGCCTGGGGCCGCGAGATCGGCTTCGACGTCGTCGCCCGGCAGGTCGCCGAGCTCGACGAGGCCTACCCGGGCGGCCGCTACCGCCCGAGCCCGGCCCTGACCGACGGGAGCATCTCGTGAGCGAGACCCAACTGCCCGGTGGCGGGGCCCACGACCGGGCGGACCCGGAGGCGGGGGTCGCCTTCGCCCGGCAGATGTGGGCCGACGACGAGGCCTCGCGCCGGCTCGGCATGGAGGCCGTCGTCCTCGATCAGGACCATGCCGTCGTGCGGATGGCGATCCGCGACGACATGGTCAACGGTCACGCCATCTGCCACGGCGGCTACATCTTCACCCTGGCCGACTCGTGCTTCGCGCTCGCCTGCAACTCGCGGGGGAGCCTCACGGTGGCGGCCGGGGCCGACATCTCCTTCACCGCCCCGGGGCGGCTCGGTGACGTGCTCGTCGCCGAGGGGCACGTGCGCTCGGCGTTCGGGCGCAGCGGCATCACGGACGTGACGGTGAAGAGGGAGTCAGACGGTCAGATCATCGCCGAGTTCCGCGGTCGCAGCCGCAGTCTCAAGCGCCCCTGACCCTGACTCCCACCGTCGAGAGGCCACGACACGCCGCGTCCCGAACGTCGACAGGCCACGACACGCCGCCTTCCGATCGTCGAGAGGCCACGTCCGGCACGGCGCCGGCGGGCTCTCGACGATCAGGATGGCGATGGGCCGTACGTGGCCACTCGACGGTTGACGGTGGGCCACACGTGGCCACTCGACGGTTGACGGTGGGCCACACGTGGCCACTCGACGGTTGAAAGTGGGGGAGGTCAGCGGGAGCGGCGGTTGCCGGCACGGGTGCCGGCGGAGAACGACGCGGCGCTGCCACCGCTGCTCGTCGAGTAGACCGTGGAGGAGCCACCGCGGCGGCCGGAACCGCCCGCGCTGCCGGCGCCACCCTGACGGCGACCGCCGGTCTGGCCCTCGCCGCCCTGGCCGCCACGACCGCGGCCCGCACCAGCGCCACGACCACCGGAGCGACCGGCACCGCGGGCGCCACCGCCCTGCGCGTCGGAACCCTGGTCACCGCGGCCACGACCGCGACCCCCCTCGCTCGGTCCGCGACCGTGCTCGGCAGTGGGACGACCGGCACCGGCACCCCGGCCAGCGCCGGACGCGCCAGCGCTGCGGCCACGACCGCGGCCGGAGCCGCCGGACGCGGAGTTCGAGCTCGAGCCCGAGCGGGACGGGGCGTCCTCGCGGACGAGCCCGCCGGCATACGACCGGTCGCCGGGGGCGAGCTCGGTCAGGAGCGGGTGTCCGAGCTGGACGCGCGTCGTCGTCGGCTTGATGCCGGCCTTGCGCGTGAGGTCACGCACGTCGCGCACCTGGTCGTCGAGCATCATCGTGACGACGATGCCGTCGTTGCCCGCGCGGGCGGTGCGGCCCGAGCGGTGGAGGTACGCCTTGTGCTCGACCGGCGGGTCGGCGTGGATGACGAGCGCGACGTCGTCGACGTGGATGCCGCGGGCGGCGATGTCGGTCGCGACGAGCGTCTGCGCGCGGCCCGAGTGGAAGTCGTCCATGTTGCGCGTGCGGGCACCCTGGCTGAGGTTGCCGTGCAGCTCGACGGCCGGAACTCCCGAGGCGTTGAGCTGCTTGGCGAGCTTCTTGGCCCGGTGCTTGGTGCGCGTGAAGACGACCTTGCGGCCGGGGGCCGCGGTGAGGTCGAGGATGACCGGCAGGTGCGAGCCGTTGTCGACGTGGAGCACGTGGTGGCTCATCGTCGAGACGGGCGACTGCGCCGAGTCGGCCTCGTGCGTCACGGGCTGGTGGAGGAACTTGTTGACGAGCACGTTGATCGCGCCGTCCAGCGTTGCCGAGAAGAGCAGTCGCTGGCCGTTGCGGGGCGTCTTCTCCATGATCCGGCGCACGCCCGGCAGGAAGCCGAGGTCGGCCATGTGGTCGGCCTCGTCGAGGATCGTGACCTCGATGCTGTCGAGGTTGACGTGGCCCTGCTGCATGAGGTCCTCGAGGCGGCCGGGGCAGGCGACGATGACGTCGACGCCGTTCCGGAGGCCCTGGACCTGCGGGTTCTGGCCGACGCCACCGAAGATCGTCTGCGAGTTGAGCCCGAGCGCCTTGGCGAGCGGGGCCATCGCGGTGTCGATCTGCGTGACGAGCTCGCGGGTCGGGGCGAGGATGAGGGCGCGCGGACGGCGAGCCAGGCGGCTCCGTCGCGACTGCGAGAGGCGCGTCAGGAGCGGCAGCAGGAAGGCGTACGTCTTGCCCGAGCCGGTGCGGCCACGGCCCAGGACGTCGCGCCCGGCGAGGGAGTCGGGCAGCGTCGCGGCCTGGATGGGGGTCGGGGTGGTGATGCCGAGGCCGTCGAGGATGGTGACGAGGTCGGCGGGCACGCCGAGAGCGGCGAAGTTCGTGTCAGTGGACACAGGTTGGGTACTCCAAAAAGTGGATGCGGTCGTTCTGCCCGGCGCGAAGGGCCTCAGCTGTGAGGTGTCGCGGCGCAAGAGCGAATCGACGGGGCCGGCGACACTCCGCCAGGCCAAGAAGAAGCGGCCCGAGGCAGAACTGGGCGGGCCACTGGGACAAAGACTACCGGAGCGGGCGCCGAAGACGTTAACCGAGCCGACTCCCTCGAACGGCAGACCGGATGTAGTGGCGGACCTCGCCCAATACGAGGCCGTGCACAACCCGGACGGTGACGTCACCTACGGGATCGTCGCCAACGGCAACCCGTGCGCCGAGGCGATCCTCGGCGAGCTCAGCGGGGGCCCCGCCACCTACACCGGCATCACGGACACGCACCCGTACTCCGTCGCGTGGAGCCCGTCGGGCTGGTACGTGGCCGACGCCGGCATGAACGCCGTGCTCAAGGTCGACCGGACAGGACACGTGTCGACGGTCGCGGTGCTCCCGCCGCAGCCGGTGACGCTGACCCAGCCGATGGTGGGGGCCCTCGCTGCCGAGTTCGGGGCACCGGCCGACGCCTTCGACTGCCTCGTCGGGGTGACGTACGCCTTCGAGCCCGTGCCGACCGACGTCGAGGTCGACCAGAACGGCGCCCTCTACGTGTCGATCCTGCCGGGCGGCCCCGAGAGCCCGGCCCTCGGCGCCCGCGGCAAGGTCTTCAAGGTCAATGCCTCGACCGGGGCGCGCACCACGGTCGCGAGCGGACTGCTCGGCGAGGCGAACGTCGCCGTCGCCTCCGATGGAACCCTCTACGCCACCGAGCTCTTCGGCGGGAAGGTCACGAAGTTCGCGAACGGCAAGCGGTCCACCGCCGTCACCGTCGACCGGCCGCTCGCGGTCGAGGTCCACGGCGGCTACCTGTACGTGGGTCAGTTCGCCGACATCAGCTTCGGACCCACCGGACCGGAGGTCAACGCGCCGGGCAGCGTCATCCGCTTCAAGCGGTAGCCGGCGACACGGCATACGCACGTATGCCGTCACGGAACGCCCCGGGCCAGCGCGCCCGGGGCGTTCCTGTGTCCCCGCTAACGGTTCGGCAGCATCCGTGGGCACCCGCACCGAAAGGTGGCAGGATCGGCCGCATCAGCGGGCGCACCGTCGCGCCTGCCAAGGAATGACCGTGTTCGCCCCGGAAGGACCATCTTGATGCGTCGCATGCCCCTCATCGCCGTCACCGGCTTCATCGCCGCCGGCCTCACATTCTCCGCCTGCGGCTCGGACTCGCTGTCCAGCTCGCCGGGCGGGGGCAGCACGCCCACCGGGACGGCTGCCGGTGGCGGGGTCGACCAGGCCCTCGCGGCCAAGGTCCCCGCCGCGATCAAGTCCGCGGGCAAGATCGTCGTCGGCACGGACCCGACCTACGCCCCCAACGAGATGCTCGGCTCCGACGGCAAGACCGTCGAGGGCTTCGACGTCTCCGTGTTCAACGCCGTGGCCGCCAAGCTCGGCCTCAAGACCGAGTACGTCCCCGCCGGCTTCGGCACGATCATCCTCGGCGTCACGAGCGGCAAGTACGACGTCGGCGTCTCGAGCTTCACCATCAACCCTGAGCGCAAGAAGCAGGTCAACATGGTGAGCTACTACAGCGCCGGCACCCAGTGGGTCGTCGCCAAGGGCAACCCCGAGAAGGTCAGCATCGACGACGCGTGCGGCAAGAGCATCGGCGCGCAGAAGGACACCGTGCAGGCCGAGGACCTCGCCGCGCGGAGCAAGAAGTGCACGGACGCCGGCAAGCCCGGCATCACGCAGGTCATCCAGACCGGCCAGGACCAGGTCACCGCCGACGTCGCGAGCGGCAAGACGGTCGCCATGCTGGCCGACTCCCCCGTCGGGCTGTATGCCGTGAAGCAGACGGGCACGCTCGAGGCGCTCGGCGAGATCTACGACTCGGCCCCCTACGGCTACGTCGTGCCGAAGGACCAGACCGACTTCGCCAACCTCCTCGTCGAGGCCCTCAAGGCGACCAAGGCCGACGGCAGCTACGAGGCGGCCCTCAAGCAGTACTCCGTCGAGGCCGGCGCCATCGACACCTTCGCCGTCAACCCCTGAGCACGCAGATGACCGACACCACCTCGGACCGGCCGGGCGTCATCGACGCCCGGCCGGTGCGCCACCCCGGCCGATGGGTCGCGCTCGCCGTGATCCTCGTGCTCGTCGGCATGCTGGTCAGCTCGTTCCTGACCAACCCGCGCTGGAACTTCACCAAGGCGCTCGAGATCATGCAGCAGACGCCGGTGATCGAGGGGCTCTGGAAGGGCACCATCATCGGGACGGTCGGCTCGATGGCCATCGGCATCGTCGGCGGCATCATCATCGCCGTGCTCCGACTGTCGGACAACCCCATCCTGCGCGGCGTCTCGTTCGTCTACACGTGGTTCTTCCGCGGCATCCCGCGACTCGTGCTCCTCGCCATGATCGGCAGCGGTGTCGGCTTCCTCTACAACAGGCTCGACTTCGGTGTGCCCTTCGGCCAGCAGCTCGCCTCGTTCATGGGGCTGTCGAGCGACTTCACCTTCTTCACGCTCAACGTCAACCAGTTCTCGAGCACGCTGCTCGCCGGCATCATCGGCCTCGGCGTCTCCGAGGCGGCCTACATGGCAGAGATCGCCCGGGCCGGCATCCTGTCGGTCGACCGCGGCCAGGCCGAGGCCGCGTCGGCCCTCGGCATGAACCGCGGCCAGGCCATGCGCCGGATCGTCCTGCCCCAGGCGATGCGCGTCATCGTGCCCCCGACGGGCAACGAGACCATCGCCATGGTCAAGGACACGTCGCTGCTCTCGGCGATCCCCGTCATCACCGAGCTCTACTACCAGACGAGCGCGATCGGCAACCGCACGCTGCTCATCATGCCGGCCTTCGTCGCCGTCACCGCGTGGTACCTCATCGTCGGCTCGGTCCTCATGGTCGGGCAGTACTTCCTCGAGAAGCGCTTCGGCCGGGGCTTCGGCACGGGTGCACCCAACAAGCGCTTCGCGCGACCGGCCGGGGCGGGAGGCGCCTGATGTCAGACACCACCACGGCCTCCGGGCCCGACGCGCGCTCACGCACCGGCGAGGACCAGCCGCTCGTGCGGGCCCTCAACGTCATGAAGAGCTTCCACGGCACCGAGGTGCTCAAGGGCATCGACCTCGACGTGCACCGGGGCGAGGTCGTGTGCCTGCTCGGGCCGTCGGGCTCGGGCAAGACGACGTTCCTGCGCTGCATCAACCAGCTCGAGGAGATCGACGGCGGCCGCATCTGGGTCGACGGCGACCTCATGGGCTTCCGCGACCACGGCGGGCAGCTGCACCACCTCACCGACAAGCAGATCGCGACTCAGCGCCGCGAGATCGGCATGGTCTTCCAGCGCTTCAACCTCTTCCCGCACATGACGGCCCTCCAGAACGTCATGGAGGCGCCCGTCCAGGTGCGTGGGACGGGCAAGAAGGCAGCGAAGGTGCGGGCGCTCGAGCTGCTCGAGCAGGTCGGTCTCGGCGACAAGCCGAGGGCCTACCCCGCCCAGCTCTCCGGAGGCCAGCAGCAGCGCGTCGCCATCGCCCGGGCGCTCGCGATGGACCCGAAGCTCATGCTCTTCGACGAGCCGACGTCCGCGCTCGACCCGGAGCTCGTCGGTGAGGTGCTCCGCGTCATGCGCGAGCTCGCCGACCAGGGCATGACGATGATCGTCGTGACGCACGAGATGGGCTTCGCCCGTGACGTCGCCGACCACGTCGTCTTCATGGACGGCGGCGTCGTCGTCGAGGAGGGCAAGCCGAAGGACGTCATCAGCAACCCGCAGCACGAGCGCACGAAGTCGTTCCTCAAGCGGATGCGCACCGAGCACGACGAGGCACGCGCCGACGCCGACGAGCTGGACGCTCCCGACGCCTGAGCCTCCCGCTCCTCACGTCGAGTGGGCACGTTCTCCCCTGGAGGACGTGCCCACTCGACGTTGCGGGGAGGCGCCCGGCGGGCGGGTGCCCGCGGTGTGGGCAGAATGGGGTCATGACGACGGAGTCACCCGCGAGCCGCCCGGCACTGCCGGACCACGAGATCCCGACCCTGGGGGTCGACGAGCTGCGCGGCACCCAGCTCGAGCGTCTGCAGCGGACGGTGCGGGCGGCATACGACAACGTCCCGCACTACCGGGACGCCTTCGACGCCAACGGGTTCCACCCCGACGACCTGCGGTCGCTCGACGACGTCAGGCGGATGCCGTTCACGACCAAGGCGGACCTGCGCGCCAACTATCCCTTCGGGATGTTCGCCGTGCCGCGCGAGCAGGTCGTACGCGTGCACGCGAGCTCGGGGACCACCGGACGCCCCACCGTGGTGGGCTACACGAAGGCCGACATCGACACGTGGGCCGACCTCATGGCCCGCTCGATCCGCCTCGCCGGCGGCCACCCCGGCGATGTCATCCACGTCGCCTACGGCTACGGCCTCTTCACCGGCGGCCTCGGCGCGCACTACGGCGTCGAGCGGCTCGGCGCGACCGTCGTCCCGGTGAGCGGCGGCATGACCGAGCGGCAGGTGCAGCTGATCCGCGACTTCCAGCCGCGCGTCATCATGGTGACGCCGAGCTACTTCCTCAGCCTGCTCGACGAGATGGAGCGCGAGGGCATCGACCCGGCAGCGACGAGCCTGGAGGTCGGGATCTTCGGCGCCGAGCCGTGGACCGAGTCGATGCGCCGCGAGATCGAGCGCCGCACGGGCATGGACGCCGTCGACATCTACGGCCTGTCGGAGGTCATGGGCCCCGGCGTCGCCCAGGAGGCCGCGACGACGAAGGACGGCCTGCACATCTGGGAGGACCACTTCTACCCGGAGATCATCGACCCGATCACCGAGGAGGTCCTGCCCGACGGCGAGGTCGGCGAGCTCGTCTTGACGTCGCTGACCAAGCAGGCGATGCCGGTGATCCGCTACCGGACGCGCGACCTGACCCGCCTGCTGCCGGGCACGGCCGTGCCGTCGATGCGCCGGATGGAGAAGGTCACCGGGCGCACCGACGACATGATGATCGTCCGCGGGGTCAACGTCTTCCCGACCCAGATCGAGGAGCACGTGCTGGCCGACCCACGGCTGTCGCCGTACTTCCAGTGCGTCCTGACCCAGCCGGGTCGGATGGTCGAGCTGACGGTCCTCGTCGAGCCGCTCTCGCGGCTCGAGCCCGGGGCCGCCGAGGAGATCGCGCGGACGCTGCAGGCGACGATCAAGGCGCGCATCGGCACGACGTGCCGTGTCGAGGTGCGCGAGCCCGGCTCGATCGAGCGTTCCATCGGCAAGGCGCGCCGCATCGTCGACGAGCGGCCGAAGGCATGAGCACGACCGGCACGGGACCGGTGCTCGAGCCGTATGCCGTCACGGCGCCGGAGGGTGCCCGCCCGCTGGGGGTGGCGCCCTTCCTCGTGCCCGGCGACGTCGTCATGTGGCGCTACCGCGACCACGCGTGGGAGCCGGGCCGTCCCGAGACCGCGTCCCCGATGCGGGTCGTCCGTGACGACGAGCGGGGCCTCGTCGCCTGGCTCGCGCCGGGCACCGTGCAGCTGACCAAGCGGTATGCCGACGGCTCGGACCTGCGTGACGTGCCGATGGGCGAGCGGTTCCTCCGCGACGCCCAGCGCGTGCAGGCCCGGTCGCGGTGGCGCGGCGCCGGCATCCTGCGGATCGCCCCGGTCGAGGTGCCGTGGTCGGTGTGGCTCTTCTGGGACGTGCCCGACCTCGACGGTGCGCCGACGGACCCGGCCGACCCGGCGGCCTACGACCGCTGGGAGTTCGAGGCTGGTACGTCAACCTCGAGACCGTCCACCAGCGTCGCGGCACGGAGACGTTCACCGGTGACCACGTGCTCGACCTCTGGATCGAGGCCGACGGCACGGTCAACGTCAAGGACGCCGACGAGCTCGAGGCCGCCGTCGAGCAGCGTCGGTGCTCGGCCGAGCAGGCCGACATGATCCGGCACAACGGCGAGCACGGGCGCGCGTCCTTCGACCGCCGTGACTGGCCCTTCGGGGACGAGTGGACGCAGTGGCGACCCGACCCGGCGTGGCCGGCACCCGGGCTGCGCGACGACGAACACTGGCAGGTCGACCTCGTCGACTGACAGTCCACGCGTCGCGCCTGCCGCCTGCCGCCTGCCCCTCGCCGGCGCGGGTCAGGTCGCTTGGACGCCGACCTCCCACAGCGAGTAGCCGTACGACGTCGCGCGTTTCGTGCCGACGACACGGACGTAGCGGGCCGTCGTCGGGGTGAAGGCGAGCACGTCGAGGCCGCCGTCGGCGCCGGTGCGGCTCGCGACCGTCGTCCAGGTCGACCCATCGGTCGAGACCTCGACGCGGTAGTCGCGGGCACAGGCCGACTCCCAGTCGAGGACGATGCGACCGACCTGTCGCGCCGAGCCGAGGTCGACCCGCCACCACTGGTTGTCGCTCCACGCGCTGGCCCAGCGGGTGTCGCGCCGCCCGTCGACGGCGCGGGGCGCGCGGAGGTCGGTGAAGAGGTCCCACTGGTAGCTGCTGGCCGTCGCCGGACGTCCGGTCGCGAGGTCGGTCGGCGGCGACCACGTCTGGGCGGCGCGGGCCGTCCGGAGGTAGGACTCCGCGCCCATGGCCAGCTCGTCGACGACCTGCTGGCCGCCGATCCGGCGCATGTCCTCGACCCAGTCGGGGATGAGCCCGTAGTGCGGGACGCCGTCGACGTTGTAGTCCCACGTGCGCTGGCCGGTGACCTGGCGGGCGGCCTGGGCTCCGCCCAGCGTGGTGAAGGGATAGGTCACGTTCGAGCCCGACCGCGGCGCCGGCGTACCTCCGAAGCCGTTCATGTCCATGCCGAAGCCGTAGCCCACGTGGTACTTCGCCCGCAGCGCCTCGTCCGTGTGCATCGTGTCGACGAACTCGTCGGCGTCGTGGCCGTACTGCGTGACGAACCCGCCCAGGCGGTAGAGGCGCTCGGTGAAGTGGGTGTCCATCCACGAGTGCGACGAGACGACGCCCGGGTAGTTCGCGGCCTCGAGCAGGTCGAGGGTGCGCGAGGCCGCCTTGACGCTCATGTGGTCGACCTCGACGACCATGCCGCGCTGCATCATGCCGGCGAGGGCGTACTCCCCCAGCGACGAGAGCCCGCGCGGGTTGCAGTGGGGCCCCTCGGGGTAGATCGGCAGGACGAGTCCCAGAGGGAGGTAGGGCGCGAGCTCCTTGGGGATGACGCCGTTGGCGACGGTGTGGTCGTGCAGCTCGCCCGTGCACGTCTGCACCTGCCACCACTGGCCGGTGTCGAGGAAGTTGCCGAGGTTGACGATGACACCCTGCGTGCCCTCGTCGAAGCGCACGCCGCACAGCGCGTTGTCGAACTTGTGGCAGAGGAACATCGAGCGCACCCCGAGCCCGTGCAGCTCGGTCAGGCCGGCGTCGATCTGCGCCTTGGTGCAGCCGGGGACGCCGAGCGTGAGCCGGCAGCCGAAGGGGTTGCTGACCTCGACACCGAGGATGACGGCGAGCTTGCCCTGGGCGACGTAGGCGCGGGCCTCGTCGGCGGAGTAGGCGATCCGGAACCAGCCCTTGCCCGCGCCGCCGTACTGCTGGTCGACGAACGCCTCGAGCTTCTTGGTCTCGGCGATCTGGCGCCGCACGGTGTCCATGTCGTCGCACGAGTAGCGGTTGACCTGGGTCGGCAGGCTGCAGAGCACGTTGTTGTTGACCGCGTCAGCGACCATGATCCGCTGGCCACCGAGCCAGGCCCGCTCGACCCACCTGTAGTACATCTGCTGGTGGGTCAGGCTGCTCCACCTCGGCCAGTCCGCGAACGTCGGCCACCCGACGGGGTCGTGCGTGGCGAGCGGGTTGCCGCCCTCCTTGTTGGTGAGGTTCTCGATGAGCGCGGCCTGGCCGTTGGGGTAGTGGTTGTCGCAGTCCTTCAGCGCGTCGGCGATCCCGTTCGCGCTGAAGGTCGCTCCGCACACGATGTTGCCCCCGAAGCCGACGTTCGACATGAGGTGGGTGTGGGCGTCGACGTAGCCGCGCACCGTGCCGTCGGGCTGCGTCCCGCTGAACGGCGGTCCGGTGACGTCGACCTGCGAGTCGGGACTCTGCGGGTTGACTGGCGCGTACGGATCACCCACTGCCACAGCCGTGCTCAGGCCTGCCGCCCCGACCGCGGCAGCTGCCGCGACGGCGACCAGGGGTCGACGGATGGTCCGGAACCAGCGCTTCGTCATCGAAGCCTCCCCGAGGAGTGAGGGTCTCCTGATTCCGGCGAAGTTACCACCGGTAAGGGCGCTGCGCGCGCCGACGTATCACCACCCCCCCACTGACCTCTGACCGTCGGGGCCGCCACGACCCCTCAGCACACGAGCCACGAGGAGCACGTCATGGGCATCCCCCCGCAGGCCGCACGCATCATCGGCGCCTGGCCCGAGCAGACCACGCAGTCGACGCCGCGCACGCGCCCGTCCCGTCGCGACCGCTCGCACCGCCTCACGGTCGCCCGCATCCTGCACCCCCTGCACCAGCCCGTGCCGTCGACCCGTTCGGCCCGCGCGGAGGCCCCGAGCCCGCTCGGCGCCAAGCCTGCCCGTCACGCCTGACCGGGCCAGCCGGCATACGCCCTCGGTCGTGGCCTAGCCGCGCTGGGCGCGGCGGACGATCTCCACGGCTGACGCGTCGGTGACGCCGGACGCCCGGGCTGCCGCGACGTAGCGCGCCGCGAGCACGCCGAGCGCGGCTTCGACCGCGTGCTCGCCCGACGCGACGACCGTCCCGGCGCGGCTGCGCGTCTCGACGAGGCCCGCAGCCTCGAGCTCCTTGTACGCCCGCGCCACCGTGTTGGTCGCGAGGCCGAGGTCGGCAGCGAGCGCCCGCACGGTGGGCAGACGGTCCCCCGGAAGGAGGCGGCCGCCGCGGATGCTCGCCTCCACCTGCGCGCGCACCTGCTCGAAGGCGGCCTCGTGGGAGGCGGGGTCGACGACGATGTCGAGTTCGGTCACCCGGTGAGTAACGCAGTGCCGCGGCCGCGTGTCAACGCCCCCGCGGGCGCGTGTCGACGCCCCGGCGGGCGCGGTCCACGCCCCCGCCCGTGACCGGTGTCACGCGCATCCCCGGACAGGGGGTCCACTCCCGAGAAACCCACCCGCTAGCATCTACTACGTCATGTAGTTCTGGTGCGACCCTCGCGGAGCCCCCATGGATGCAACGGACCTGGCACGGTGGCAGTTCGCCATCACCACCGTGTACCACTTCCTCTTCGTGCCGATCACGATCGGCATGTCCCTCATCGTCGCCGTCTTCCACACTGCCTGGGTGCGCACGCACAACCCGCAGTGGATGAGGCTGGCCAAGTTCTTCGGCAAGCTCTTCCTCATCAACTTCGCGCTCGGGCTCGTCACGGGCATCGTGCAGGAGTTCCAGTTCGGGATGAACTGGAGCGACTACTCGCGCTTCGTCGGTGACATCTTCGGGGCGCCGCTGGCCATCGAGGCGCTGCTCGCCTTCTTCCTCGAGTCGACCTTCCTCGGGCTGTGGATCTTCGGCTGGGGCCGGCTCCCCGAGAAGCTGCACGCCACGACGATGTGGCTCGTGCACATCGGCACGGTGCTGTCGGCGTACTTCATCCTCGCCGCCAACTCGTTCATGCAGCACCCGGTCGGCTACACCTACAACGCCGCGAGCGGCCGCGCGGAGCTGACCGACTTCTTCGCGGTGCTGACCAACAAGGTCCAGCTCGTCACCTTCCCGCACGTCATCTTCGCCGCCTACATGGCCGGTGCCGGCGTCGTCATGGGCGTCTCGCTCTGGCTCATGCGCCGCGAGGCCAAGGCGGCCGCCGACGACGCGCAGGACGTCGCCCGCACCGACGCCCCGATGTACCGCACGGCCACGCGCATCGGCGCCGTCCTGACGCTCGTCGCCGCGGTCGGCGTCACCATCACCGGCGACGTGCAGGGCAAGATCATGACCGAGGTGCAGCCGATGAAGATGGCGGCAGCCGAGGGACTCTACGAGTCCGTTCCCGCGGGTGACGGCGCTCCCTTCTCGGTGCTGACCGTCGGCTCGCTCGACGGGTCGCACGCCAACGCGATCATAGAGATCCCCGGCCTGCTGAGCTTCCTCGCGACCGGCAACTTCGAGGGCGCCGTCCGGGGCATCAACGACCTCAAGACCGAGTACGCCAAGACGTACGGTGCGAGCGGCAACCCCCGGGTGGCCGACGTCGCGACCGCCTTCGTCCCCAACATCCCGACCACCTACTGGACGTTCCGTCTCATGATCGGTCTCGGGATCGTCACGGCGCTCATCGCGATCGCCGTGCTCTGGCTGACGCGCAAGGGGCGCACCCCGACCGCCAGGTGGCTCGCGTATGCCGCCGTGGCCGCTCCGCTCCTTCCCGTGTTCGCCAACAGCTTCGGCTGGATCTTCACTGAGGTCGGCCGCCAGCCCTGGCTCGTCTTCGGCCTCATGACGACAGCCAACGGCGTCTCGCCGAGTGTCTCGATGGGCGAGGTGATCACGTCGATGGTCGTCTTCACGCTCCTCTACGGCGCGCTCGCCGTCGTCGAGATCAAGCTCTTCCTGCACTACGTCCGCAAGGGGGCCGAGCCCTTCGAGGAGCCGCAGGACCCCGCCGACCGGGACGAGGACGCACCCCTCGTCTTCGCCTACTGAGAAGGGCTGAGCTGCAATGGATCTCGCCACCTTCTGGTTCATCGTCCTCGGCGTGCTCTGGACGGGCTACCTCGTCCTCGAGGGCTTCGACTTCGGCGTCGGCATGCTGATGCCCGTCCTCGGCGGCAAGCGCTACGCGGCCGACGCCGCCGACGCCGAGAAGCGCCGCCGCGTCCTGCTCAACACCATCGGCCCGGTCTGGGACGGCAACGAGGTGTGGGTGCTCACCGCCGGTGGAGCCACCTTCGCCGCCTTCCCGCACTGGTATGCCACGCTGTTCAGCGGCTTCTACCTACCGCTGCTGCTCATCCTCGTCGCCCTCATCGTGCGCAACCTCGGCTTCGAGTACCGCCACAAGCGGCCCGAGGCTCGGTGGAAGGCCCGCTGGGACCTCGCGATCTTCTGGGGCTCGCTCGTGCCCGCACTCCTCTGGGGCGTCGCGCTGACCAACATCGTGCGCGGTGTGCCGATCGACGCGAACAAGGAGTACACCGGCAACCTCTTCACGCTGCTCAACCCGGCCGGCCTCCTCGGCGGGCTCGTCTTCGTGACGCTGTTCCTCACGCACGGCGCGATCTTCGTCGCCCTCAAGACCGACGGGAAGATCCGTCACGAGGCACGCCAGGTCGCCGAGCGCGTCGGGGTCGTCGCCGCGGTGCTCGCGGTCGCCCTGCTCCTCTGGCTCGGGCTGACGGATGGCAAGCTCGCCTCGTGGGTCACCACGGTGGTCGCCGCCGCCGCTCTCCTCGGCGCCCTGGCGGCCAACCGGGTCGGTCGTGAGGGATGGGCCTTCATCGGCACGGCCGTCACCATCGCCATGGCGGTCGCGACGTACTTCCTCGTGCTGTTCCCCAACGTCATGCCCAGCTCGACCAACCCCGACTGGAACCTGACCATCGCCAACGCGTCGAGCACGGACTACACGCTCAAGGTCATGACGATCGTCGCGCTGATCTTCACCCCGATCGTCCTGATGTACCAGGGCTGGACCTACTGGGTCTTCCGGAAGCGCCTGACCGTCAAGCACATTCCCGAAGACGCGCCGCGCGAGACCGTCTCCCGCTGACGCGCCGGTCCAGACCGACCCGACCCATCCGACCCATCCCACGCCTCCGACGAGCCGAGAGAGTGCACCTTCGGTGAAGCCCTTCGACCCACGACTCCTACGGGCGGTCCCTGCCGCCCGGAAGCCCGTCGCCGTCCTCGCCGCGACCGGCGTCGCGGGCGGTGCGGCGACGATCGCCACGGCGTTCGCGCTGTCCGCGGTCGTCGTCGCGGTCGTCGAGGGGACCGACCTCGTGGCGCCGCTCGCCTGGCTGCTCGGACTCTTCGCCGTGCGAGCGGTCCTCGCCGCGGCGACCGAGCGGGTCGCCGCGTGGGCGGGAGTCTCGGTGTCGTCGGCGCTCCGCGCGGCGCTGCTCGGCCGCTGGGGCGCCGTCGACGCGGACGCACGCCTCGAGCCGGGAGCGGCCGTCTCGCTCGCGACCGCGGGCACGGCGGCCGTGGAGCCGTATGCCGCCCGCTTCCTCCCGACGCTCGTCACCGCGGCCGTCGTGCCGGTGCTCGCCATCGCGACGCTCGTCGTCGTCGACTGGCCGAGCGCCCTCGTCGTCGTGCTGACACTGCCGCTCCTGCCCGTCTTCGCCGCGCTCATCGGCACGTCGACCGCCGACTCGACCGAGCGTCGGTGGGCTGCGCTCGCCTCGCTGTCCGGGCACTTCCTCGACGTCGTCCGCGGCCTCCCGACGCTCGTCACCTACGGCCGGGCACGCCGTCAGGCCGCGACGATCCGCGAGGTCAGCGACCGGCACCGGCACGCGACGATGGAGACGCTGCGCATCGCGTTCCTGTCGTCCGCGGCGCTCGAGCTGCTCGCGACGATCTCCGTCGCGATCGTCGCCGTGACCGTGGGCCTGCGTCTGTCGCACGGCTCGATGACGCTCGGAGCGGGGCTCGTCGCGATCCTGCTCGCACCCGAGGCCTACTGGCCGGTGCGACGGGTCGGGGCCGAGTACCACGCGGCCGCCGACGGCGCCGTGGCCCTCGACGCGATCCTCGCCCAGCTCGAGCCCACGCCCGACGCACCCCGGTCCTCCTCGACCCCCGCACCGAACGCGGCGTTCGATGCCGAACTCACTGGTAGAACAACGCGTTCGCGACCGAACGCCGCGTTCGGTGGGGTGGCACCGGCGGGCGGGCGGGTCGGCGAGGTGCGGGTCGCCGGCGTCACCTACGCGTATGCCGGGTCGCCGGCTCCGGTTCTCCGTGACCTCGACCTCGTGGCCGGGCCCGGCCTCACGGTCGTCACCGGCCCCTCGGGCGTGGGCAAGTCGACGCTGCTCGACCTGCTCGCCGGCCTCCGCAGCCCCGGCTCCGGGACCGTCGAGACGCCAGCCTCGCACTACGTGACGCAGCGGCCGTTCCTCGCGACGGGGCCGGTGCGATCGGCCCTGACGATCGGGCACCCGGCCACCGACGACCAGCTGTGGGAGGCCTTGCGCGCGGTCGAGGTCGACGGCGTCGTCGCGGCCCTCCCCGGTGGCCTGTCCGCCGATCTCGGTGACGACGGCTTCGGCCTGTCCGCCGGCCAGCGCCAGCGGCTGGCCCTCGCCCGGGCCTGGCTCTCGCCCGAGACGCTGCTGCTCCTCGACGAGCCCACCGCGCACCTCGACCCCGAGGGTGCCGAGCACGTGGCCGCCGTCGTCGCCGAGCTCGCCGAGCGCCGCGTGGTCGTCGCCGTCACGCACCGCGACGAGCTGCTCGCCCACGCCGACCACCACCTCGTCCTCGCCTCCCCGGTCGAGGTGATCCCGGGGGCGACGTCGCTGCCGGGATCACCTCGACCCGCAGGAGAGGAGGGCGACCGATGAGCACCGTCCCGATCCCCGACCACGGTGTCGAGGTGATCGCGCACCCCACGTCGGTGCCGGCATCACCTCGAACCGCGAGTGCGCGGGGGCGGGTCTGGTGGCCGTCGGCGGGCACGGTGCGCGGCGGCCTGCTCGGCGGGATCGCCACGGCGTCCGGCATGGCGCTGACGGCGACCTCGGGCTGGCTCATCGTCCGGGCCTCGGAGCAGCCCGTCATCCTCACCCTGCTCACCGCCATCGTCGCCGTCCGCGCCTTCGGCATGGCGCGGCCCGTCTTCCGCTACTGGGAGCGCCTGACGAGCCACGACGCAGCCCTCGCGATGCTCGCCGAGCGGCGCACGTCGGCCTACGAGGCTCTCGTCCCGCTCACTCCCGCCCGGCTCGGTCGCCGGCGCCGGTCCGATGTGCTCACCGGGGTCGTCGACGACCTCACCGACGTCGTCGACGCCCAGGTCCGCGTCGCGGTGCCCGTCATCTCGACGGCCGTGGCGGGGGGCCTCGCCATCGTGCTCACGCTGCTGCTGTCGCTGCCCGTCGGCCTCGTCATGCTCGGGCTCGGCGTCGCCGTGTGCCTCATCAGCACGCTCGCGGCGCACCTCGAGTCCCGTTCCCTGCCAGAGCTGCTCGCCGCCCGGGCCGAGGTCACGCGCGTCAGCGAGCTCATGGCCAGCCAGTCGGGCGAGCTGCGCGCCGTCGGCGGCTGGGCCACGGCGCTCGGCTGGCTCGACGAAGCCCACGCCTCGCTCGACCGGGTCACCCGTCGCATCAGCGCGGGTCGCGCAGTCGCAGCCTCGCTCTTCCTCGTCGCCGTCGGCGCGGCCGTCGCCGCCACGGCCGTCATCGCCCAGGACCTCGCCGTCTCGACCCCCGTCAAGGCGCTGCTCGTGCTGACCCCGGTCGCGGTGTCCGAGGCCGTCACGCCGCTCGTCGACGCCATGCGCGCCCTCGCCCGGGCCCGGGGCAGCGAGCACCGCATCGACGCCCTGCTCGACCTCGCCCCGGCCGTCGCCGACGAGGCTGCCGGCGCCGACGACGAGGCGGCCGTCGCCGATGCCCCTGCCCCCGGGGACGACCCCGGCCACGCGGACGACCGCGCGGCGGGCACCCGGCCCGAGCAGACGGCATACGCCAGCAGTGACGTGCGGGCGCGCGCGCTCACCGCCTCGTGGACCGACGACCGCACCGACCTCGCCCCGACCGACCTCGACGTCCCGGCCGGCAGCCGCGTCGCCGTCACCGGGCCGAACGGCAGCGGCAAGTCGACCCTGCTCGCCGTGCTCGCCCGGCACCTCGACCCGTCGGGCGGGACCTACCTGCTCGGGGGGACCGACGTGCTCCACCGACCTCTGGAGGAGACCCGCGGGCACATCGCCGTCGTCGACGACGAGACCCACGTCTTCGCCACCACGCTGCGCAACAACCTGACGCTCGCCCGTCCCGACGCGGACGACGCCGAGGTCGGGCGCGCGCTCCGGGCCGCCGGCCTCACGGACCTGCTCGAGGGTCTGCCCGACGGACTCGACACGACCCTCGGGTCCAGCGGTCGCGGGCTCTCCGGCGGCGAGCGGGCCCGGCTCGGCATCGCCCGGGCCCACGTCAGCGGGCGCCCCGTCGTGCTGCTGGACGAGCCGGTGGCCCACCTCGACCCGCCCACGGCCCGCGCCGTCGTCGAGGACCTGACACGGCTCGGCAGCGCACCGGGTACGACAGGGGTGGCGGGCACGAACGCGCCCGCGCAGACGATCATCATGGTGACCCACCGCGACGACGGCGCCGACCTGTTCGACCAGGTCCTCGAGGTGCGCCGGCCATCGGGGACGATGTCAGCCACGACCGCAGGCGGCACCGACCTGCACGACAGCACCGACCACACGCACGACCGCACGAACGGCGCCGACCGGCGCCGCCGCTAGATTGGAACGCCATGCCCAGCACACCCCGCAACCGTCTCGGCGACCTCGAGCGCGTCGTCATGGAAGAGCTCTGGACCACCGCGGACGCCCACCCCGAGGGACGCACGGTCCGTGAGGTCCACGACGCGATCGGCGTCGACCGCGGACTCGCCTACACGACCCTCATGACGGTGCTCGACCGGATGGCGAAGAAGGACCTCGTCCACCGCGAGCGCGACGGCCGCGCCTGGCGCTACACCGCCGCGTCGACCCGCGCCGAGCTGACGTCGGAGTCGCTGCACCACACGCTCGGCGAGCTCGCCGGCGACAAGCGACGCACCGCGCTGCTCCACTTCCTCGACGAGTCCACGCCCGAGGAGATCGACGAGCTCAAGGCGGCGCTCGCCGAGCTCGAGTCCCGTCGTCCCGACGCCGCGAAGCGCTGACCGGCCGATGACCCCCGCCGCGGACCCCCGCACCAGCTGACCCGTGCTCGTCGTCGCGGCCCTCGTCGTCCTCGCGGTCCTGCTCGCGTGGCCGGTGCCGCGCGTCCTGGCCCGGGCGACCTCACTGCGGCGCGCACCCCGGGCCGCCCTCGTGCTGTGGCAGTCCACCGCCGTCGCCGCGGTGCTCGCCGCCCTGCTCGCGGCGCCGGCGGCGATCCCGCTGCTCGTCGGCCGGCAGGTGCGACTGTCGGAGCACTGGGTCACGCTGGCCGTGGCCGCTGCCCTGAGCGCGGTCGTCGCCGTGCGGCTGCTGCTCTCGGGCGACCGGGTCGGGCGCAACCTGCGCGCCGCACGTCGCCGCCATCGCGACCTCGTCGACCTGCTCGGCGTCCCGGGTGAGGGCGCCGACCGGCACATGCGCGTCCTCGAGCACACGACCCCGACGGCCTACTGCGTCCCCGGCGTACGCCGCCGCGTCGTCCTGACGCAGGGCACCCTCGACCGGCTCGGTGCCGACGAGCTGTCCGCGGTGCTGGCGCACGAGCGCGCCCACCTGGGCGCCCGCCACGACCTCGTCATGGAGTTCTTCACGGTCGTGCACGAGGCGATGCCCGGCTTCCTGCGCTGCGACGACGCGCTCCGCGAGGTGCACCTGCTCATCGAGGTGCTCGCCGACCGCGCCGCCGTCCGGCACGCCGGCGCCGTCAGCACCGGTCGCGCCATCGTCGCCATGGCCGGTGGGCCGAAGCCCGCCGGTGCCATGGCGATGGCCGACAGCACCCGCGTCGCCACCGCTCGCATCGGGCTGCTCGACGCCGAGCGGATCGCGGGCCTCCCGATCCCCGCCGTCGCCGCGACGATGTATGCCGTGTCGACCCTCCTCGTCGTGACGCCCCTCGCGCTCTACCTCGGCGCGATCGCCGAGCTGACCCTCGTCTGAGCGCCTCCCGTCACGCGGAAGCCGCCTCGATAGGGTGGCGACATGCGCGTACTCGTCAGCGGCGGAGCCGGCTACATCGGCTCGCACACGGTGGTCCAGCTCGTCGCGGCCGGGCACGAGGTGCTCATCGTCGACAACTTCGGCAACAGCAAGCCGACGGTGGTCAACCGTCTAGAGGCGCTGACCGGGACGCACCTCGAGGTGCATTCGTTCGACCTGCGCGACCACGACAAGACCGAGCACCTCTTCGCCAACGAGAAGATCGATGCGGTCATCCACTTCGCCGGTCTCAAGGCCGTCGGCGAGAGCGTCGAGCTGCCCCTCGAGTACTACGAGAACAACCTCGTCTCGACCTTCTCGCTCGTGCGCGCGATGCGCCGGCACGGCGTCACGAAGCTCGTCTTCAGCAGCTCGGCCACGGTCTACGGCCACAACAGCCCGCCGCTCACCGAGGACATGGCGACGGCGGCGACCAACCCGTACGGCTGGACGAAGGTGATGATCGAGCAGATCCTGCGCGACGTCGCGGCCGCCGACCCCGACCTGCGGATCGCGCTGCTGCGCTACTTCAACCCGGTCGGTGCGCACGCGAGCGGCACCATCGGCGAGGACCCTCAGGGCATCCCCAACAACCTCATGCCGTTCATCGCCCAGGTGGCGGTCGGCCGCCGCGACAAGCTGCTCGTCTTCGGTGACGACTACCCGACGCCCGACGGCACGCCGCTGCGCGACTACATCCACGTCGAGGACCTCGCCGCCGGCCACCTCGCAGCGCTGGCCAAGCTGAGCCAGGTCGACGAGCCGATCTCGACGTGGAACCTCGGCACCGGGCACGGCACGAGCGTCCTCGAGGTGCTGCACGCGTTCGAGCAGGCCGTGGGTCGCGAGCTGCCCTACGAGGTCGTCGGTCGACGCGCGGGTGACCTGCCCGAGTCGTTCGCCGACCCGTCTCTGGCGCACGCCGAGCTCGGCTGGCGGGCCGAGCGCACGATCGAGGACATGTGCGTCGACCAGTGGCGGTGGCAGAGCGCCAACCCCACCGGCTACCCCGACGCCTGACCCCGCCGCCACCCGACCCACCCCGGCCGACCCGCCGACCCACCCCGGCCGACCCGCCGACCCACCCGGCGGTCCGACCACCCCACTCGAGTGAGCACCTGGTCATCGTCGAGTGGAGGTCGGGGAGGTGGGTCAGGGGCGGGGGTTGAGGGCGTCGTAGTCGCGGAAGGACGTGACCCGCGCGACGGAGGCGATGACGAGGACGACGACGAGGACGCCGCCCACGACGGGCGGCACCCACGTGGCCGTCAGCGTCGCGAGCGTCCCGGCGAACATCTGACCGAGTCGCGGGCCGCCCGTGACGACGACCGTGAAGACGCCCTGGGTGCGGCCGCGCAGGTGGTCGGGCACCGCGGCCTGCAGGATCGACTGCCGGAAGATCGCGCTGATGTTGTCGGACCCACCGGCCACGGCGAGGCACAGGGCCGCGAGCCCGAGGGCCCAGAGGTTGGCATCGCCGAAGTCCATCGACTGCACGGCGTGGCCGCCGAGCTCGGTGACGGCCAGCACGATCCCGAAGCCGAGGATGGCGAGGCCGTAGGAGACGATCGCGTTGCGGATGGCGAGACCCTGCCAGCGCAGCCCGGTGACGCGACCCGACGCGAGGCTCGAGACGATCCCGCCGACGGCGAACGACGCGAGCAGGATGCCGGCCGTGACCGGCCCGCCGCCGATGACGATCGCGCCGACGGCGGGGAAGAGCACCATCGGCTGGCCGAACGTCATGGCGATGATGTCGACGATGAAGCTCATCCGAACGTTGGGGGCCCGCCGCAGGTGGGCGAGCCCGTCGGCGACCGAGCGGAACCCGCCGGTGGTCGGCCGCTCCCCCTCCGGTCGGATGCGCGGCAGGGTCCAGAGGCCGAAGAACCCGGCGAAGAAGAGCACGACGTCGACGGTGTAGGTCCAGGCGTAGCCCGCCCGCGCGACGAGCACGCCCGCGATGCCCGGCCCCACCGTCACCATGACCCCCGCCGAGATGCCGAGCAGCGCCGCCGCCTTCGGCAGCTGCGCCCGGGGCAGCAGCCGCGGCGTGATCGCCTGGCGCGTGGCCGAGGCGATGGTCGCCGCGACGGCGTTGACCGTGGTGATGACGTAGAACATCCAGACCTGCTCGGCCCCCAGCCAGACGATCGTCGCTAGGACCACGGTCGAGGCCCACGCCACCGTCGAGGCGGACAGGGCCACCGCGCGCCGGTCGAAGCGGTCGGCGATGGCGCCGCCATAGAGGCCGGCGACGATCATCGGCAGCAGCGAGAACCACGCGACGAGGGAGACCATGAACGTCGAGCGCGTCAGGTCGTAGATGTGCAGGCCGACGGCCGTGTTGGTGACGAACGTGCCGATGCCGGCGAGCGTGTTGCCGAACCACAGCCGGGCGAACGGCGGGCTGACCCGCAGCGGCGTCAGGTCGATGAGGTGCGATCGACGCGTGGCCGGGGCGGGCGCCTCAGGGCCTGGAGGTACGTCGGTCACAGAGCGAAACTACGCCACCGCCAGCTCGCCCGACGGCGCGGGGAGGCACGCCTCGACGTCGCGCAGCCGTGAGCCGTCGCGGACCCACACCCAACGGTCGTCGGCCGTGCGCCGCGCGACCTGGGTGCGCACCGTGCCGTCGCCCGTCGTCGACGTCGTCATGGCAAGACCACCGGTCACGACGGCACGCGCGGTCACGCCGGCGGCGGGAGCGCCGACCGCACCGAGGGCACCCGCTGCCAACGCGGCAGCGAACGCCGAGCGGATGGCGGTGGCGCCCGCCGCCTCCCGACCGCGCGGCAGGCTCACGACGGCGTCGGCGGCATACAACCCCACGATGCCGTCGAGGTCACCCGCGGCGACGCAGGTGGCGAACCGGGACTCGAGGGCCTCGGGGGCATCGGCCCCCACGGCGGTCGGGTGCGCTGTCGTCGTCATGGGTCACACCGTCCCACCAGCCACCGACAGCCCCACCGACCACAGGGCCAACCCCCGTACCGTTCCGTTCGGCGGGCCTTCGGGCCGACCCGTCGGCCCGCCGTCGACAGGACTTCGACGCCGTGACGAGGAGTGACCTCGCTTCGGGCCTCGCGGCCGTGTCCGCGGTGTTCAATGGGCAGCATGTCGTCTCGCCCACTCCACATCACCTTCGTGTGCAGCGGCAACATCTGCAGGTCCCCCATGGGTCACGTCATCCTCCAGCGCCTCGTCGACGACGCCGGCATCTCGGACCTCGTCCGGGTCAGCTCGAGCGGCACCGGCGACTGGCACGTCGGCGAGCACGCCGACCCCCGCACCGTCGAGGTCCTCGCCGCGCACGGCTACGACGGGTCGCAGCACCGCGCGCGGGAGTTCGACCCGGACGAGTTCGACGACCTCGACCTCGTCCTCGCCTCGGACGAGGGCCACGTGCGCACCCTGCAGCGCCTCGCCCGCACGCCGCGCAACCGCAGCAAGATCCGGCTCGTGCGCGAGTTCGACCCGGAGGCCGTCGCCGCGGGCACCCTCGAGACCGGCGACCCGTGGTACGGCGGAGAGGAGCACTTCGTCCGGTGTTTCGCGGAGGTGGAGGCGGCGTGTCGTGGCATCCTTCACCACGTCAGGGACCAGCTGGACGGCCGGCTGACCGCAGGCGTGCACGACCAGCACGACACGGAGCACCCCTGACCCGATGCGAGACCTGAATCTGACTGTGCCCGACTATCCCTATGGTTCCCCGTGCTGGGTCGACCTGCTCGTCAGCGACGTCCCACGCGCCCAGACGTTCTACAGCGAGCTCTTCGGCTGGCGGTGGCTCGCCGGCGACCCCGCGACCGGCGGCTACACGATGGCGCTCCTCGACGGCCACCCCGTCGCCGGCATCAGCCGCAAGCCCGAGACGGCGCCGATCCCCAGCCAGTGGACCACCTACCTCCGTATCGGTGACATCGACGTCGCCGCACGCGCCATCGAGGCCTACGGCGGACGCACGCTGGGACGGCCCGTCTCCATCGGCGCCCTGTCCCGGACCCTCATCGCCGTCGACCCCGGTGGCTCGTACTTCGGCATCTGGGAGCCGGGCGACCTCCCGGGCAGCGGCATCCTCGACGAGCCGGGATCGCTCACGTGGAACGAGCTGCTGACCCGCGACTACGACAAGGTGCAGGGCTTCCAGTTCGGCGTCTTCGGACACGAGTTCACCGACGAGACCGAGCCCGGCGGCCCGCGCTGGGCGACGGCGCACACCGGCGACGGCAACCCAGCCTACGGGCTGGCGGAGATCGACAGCGAGTGGCCGGCCGAGATCCCGCCGCACTGGGTCGCGTCCTTCGCCACCCGCAACGTCGTCCCGAGCCTGGCGCGGGCGCTCGACCTCGGCGCGACGCTGCTGCAGGGGCCCTTCGACGGCCCCTACGGGGTCGGCGCCGTGCTGAGCGGGCTCGAAGGAGAGGTGTTCTCGCTCCTCGTGCCCGACCTCGACTGACCCGAGACCGACCTCACGCCGCCCTCACGCCGACCTGACGCCGCCTTGACCGGCACGACCACAGGAGGACCCATGCCCGTCCACGAGGAGGCGTTCGCGCCCGGCACCCCCTGCTGGGCCGACGTCATGGTCGACGACCTCGACCACGCACGCGACTTCTACGGCAGCCTCTTCGGCTGGACCTTCGAGGACCTGCCGCCCGAGGCCGGCGGCTACGTCATGGCGCGCAAGGACGGTCACGTCGTCGCCGGCCTGATGGCCAGGAACCCGGACGACGCCGGTCAGGTCAACGCGTGGACGGTCTACCTCGCGACCGACGACGTCGACGCCGCGGCGGAGCGCGCCCGGGCGGCCGGTGGCGTCTTCTTCCTCGGGCCGATGGACGTGCTCCAGGTCGGCCGCATCGCCGTCGGTGCCGACCCGGCCGGCGCCGCCTACGGACTGTGGCAGGCCAAGGAGCACACGGGCACCGACCTCGTCGACGAGCCCGGCGCGCTCTGCTGGGCCGAGTCGATGAGCCGCAGCTACGAGGCGAGCAAGGCCTTCTACTCCGACGTCTTCGGCTACCGCCTGGAGGAGATCGGCGAGGGCGGCTTCCAGTACTCCGTCGCGACGCTCGACGGAGAGAAGCCCGTGGGCGGCATCGGCGCCATCCCCGCAGCGGCGCCCGCCGACGTGCCGTCGCACTGGATGGTCTACTTCGCCGTGCCCGACGCCGACGCGGCGGCCGAGCAGGTCACGTCCCTCGGCGGCTCGGTCATGCAGCCACCCTTCGACACCCCCTACGGCCGGATGGCGCTCGTCGCCGGCACCCGGGGTGAGACGTTCTCCGTCATGCAGCTGCCCGAGCAGGCCGCCACCGACTGACCGAGGGCGTATGCCGCCGGGCCGGGACCGCGCGCGACCACCCGACCGCGGCGGACGGCATACGGACCACCCCGCGCGCTCTGGGAGGATGTGGGCATGGCTTCGCTTGCTGACGCAACCCCGCCCATCGCGCTCGGGGCGCTCGACGGTCGCTACCGCGGCGCCGTCGCACCGCTCGTCGACCACCTCTCGGAGGCGGCGCTCAACCGGCAGCGCGTGCACGTCGAGATCGAGTGGCTGGTGCACCAGACGAGCCACGGCGTCGTGCCGGGGGTCCGCAAGCTCAGCGACGACGAGATCGCCGCCCTCCGCGCGGTCGTCGACGACTTCGGCACCGACGAGGTCGCCGAGCTCGGCGAGATCGAGCGGGTCACGGTCCACGACGTCAAGGCCGTCGAGTACTTCCTCAAGAAGCGCCTCGCCGCGATCGCTCCCGCCGATGAGGACCGGGGCCTCGCCGAGCTGATCCACTTCGGCTGCACGAGCGAGGACGTCAACAACCTCTCCTACGCCCTCATGGTCAAGGGCGCGGTCGAGCAGGTGTGGCTGCCGAAGGCGCGGGCGCTCGTCGCGCAGGTGTCCGGGATGGCGCGCGACCTCAAGGACGTGCCGCTGCTCGCGCACACCCACGGCCAGCCCGCGACGCCGACGACGATGGGCAAGGAGCTCGCCGTCCTCGCCCACCGCCTCGGCCGGCAGCTGCGCCGCATCGAGCGGCAGGAGTACCTCGGCAAGTTCAACGGCGCCACCGGCACCTACGGCGCCCACGCCCTCGCGCTGCCCGACGTCGACTGGCCCGCCGTGTCGCGCGCCTTCGTCGAGGGCCTCGGCCTCACGTGGAACCCGCTGACGACGCAGATCGAGAGCCACGACTGGCAGGCCGAGCTCTATGCCGACGTCGCGCGCTTCAACCGCATCCTGCACAACCTCTGCACCGACGTGTGGACCTACATCTCGATGGGCTACTTCGCTCAGGTGCGCGGCCAGGGCACCGTGGGGTCGTCGACGATGCCGCACAAGGTCAACCCGATTCGCTTCGAGAACGCCGAGGCCAACCTCGAGGTGAGCAACGCCCTGCTCGACGTGCTCGGCGGGACGCTCGTCCAGAGCCGTCTCCAGCGCGACCTCACGGACAGCTCCATGCAGCGCAACATCGGCACGGCCTTCGGCCACTCGATGCTCGCGCTCGACAACGTCGCCCGCGGTCTCGCCGGTCTCGACGCCGTGCCTGAGCGCATGGCCGCCGACCTCGAGGCCAACTGGGAGGTGCTCGGCGAGCCCATCCAGTCGGCGATGAGGGCCCTTGGCGCACAGGGGGTTCCGGGTATGGAGGAGCCCTACGAGCGGCTCAAGGAGCTGACCCGGGGGCGCCGGATCAACGGCGACGACCTGCGCGAGTTCGTCCGCGGTCTGGGACTGCCGGCCGACGTCGAGGCGCGGTTCGTCGCGTTGACGCCGCAGACGTACACGGCGCTGGCGAGCCGCCTCGTCGACGACTACCTCGCCTGACGGCATACGCCCTGGGGCTGGGGGTCACGCGCCGACCGACGACCATTGGTCGCCGAGCCCTCGCGACACGCTGCACGACACGCCGGGGCCGGGCTTCGGCGGCGGACCAACGGTCGTCCGTCGGCGGCCCGGCCTCAGACTCGGGGGCGGTCGAGCCGCTCGGCGGCGTCGCGGAGCACCTGGGCGACGCGTGAGCCAAACCGCTCGCCGGGGGTCGGCTCGCTGTCGACCTGCCGGCCCAGCTCGTCGGCCTCCGCCTGCGCCGCCGCCCTGACCTCGGGGTCCTCGGAATCGAGCCGAGCCGCGAGCGCCGCCACCTGACGCACCGCGTCGCCGACCGCGGCCACCATCGAGGCCGGTGACGCCGTCAGCTCCTCGGGCGTGCGCCCGGTGCGCTGGGCGACCCACCGTGTCCCGGGGCCGTATGCCGTCTCGTCGGGTTCGGTGCTCATGTCTCTTCCTGCTCGTCGTCGGTGCGCACCCCGAGGAGGTCGCCCGCGTCGCGCTCGCCTCTGGCCACGGCTGCGAGGTCCTCCAGCGAGGTGACGACGTGGCCGGCCTCGGGATGGGCGGTCAGGGCGAGGCCGGTGGAGCAGCCCCAGACCTCGTCGCCGACGCGGTAGCCGACGAGGGGCACGCCGGCATCGGCCAGGTCGACGTTCACGTCGGCGAGGGCCGGGTCGTCGAGGGTCACGAGCACTCCGAGCGTCCCTGCCGCCGAACGACTCGGCGGGTCGAGGGGGTTGCCCGTCAGGTCGAGCACCTGCAGACCGTCCAGGGCGATGACGGCTGACGCGTCGCGGATCCTGTTGCGGCGCAACGCCACGACCTGCAGGGGCAGGCCGGCAACCGGGGAGACGTCGGAGAGGTCACTGTTCTCGACGGCGAGCACGTGGAGCCCTTTCAGGAACGACAGGACCGAGTAGTCGCCGACGTCGCAGGCGATCAGCGACAGGGTCTCGAGACCTGTGAAGCGCTCGAGCCCGTCGAGGGAGCGCGCGTGCGACACGATGAGGTCGACGACCTCGCCCGGTGCGGTCCCCGGAGCGACCGCACCGGCCTCGACGAGCTCGGCGAGCGCCCGGTCCACGTCGGTCGTCATGCGCCGGTCTCCGCCGCGACCGCAGCGGACGACGCCGCGAAGTTGGCCTGGATCCGTTGCCAGTTGAGGCGCTGGCGGAAGGCGAGCTGCGCCACCGTGAGGGCTGCGTCCTCACCGCTCTCGAGCCGGAAGAGCATGCCGACGGGCTGGCTCAGGGCGCTCTCGGGGATCATTCCGACGCCGCCGTCCCAGACGCGCCCGGGCAGCTGGGACTGCAGGTGCTGGATGTATGCCAGCGGCCCGAGGCCGTTCTGCGCGTTGAACTCGTTGCGAAGCCAGTCATGGAAGTCCTCCGTGCCCATCGTGCCGGTCATCGAGGTCGGGTCGGCCGGATCTCGGAACGCACCGACGTGCCCCGACATGCGCACCGTAGCCACCGTGCTGTCGGCCGCGCGCATGCCTCGTGGGGCGCGCGAGGTCGTGACGACGGGCGGGTGCAGCACGTAGCGGGTCGGCGACCGCAGCGTGTTGTGCGCGACGACCCACCGCAGGCCGTCGCGGATGTTGCCGGTGTTGGCGGTCTCGACGGCGGTCTCGATGACCCGGGGGATGAACCCCGTCGTGATCCACTCGTGGCTCGCGGGCTCGACGTTGCGGAAGAGCCGCTTGACGTAGTTCTTCGTCTCGGCGCTCGCGTTCCACACGGCGATGAACTGGGCCCACGTGACTCCGTTCGAGCTGCCGGGCGACACCATGGCGCGCAGGAAGGCGATGACGTCGCCGGCCCTGCTGATCGCCGTCCTGATGAGTGGGTTAACGACGTCGGCCGGGAGCCCGACGAACGACCCCCAGCGCCCACCGGACGCCGTGAAGGTCATCGTCTGGATCTGCCGCAGCAGTGCCGAGTTGTCCTCGGTCGTGATCGAGCGGTTCGCGACCCGGATCATCCGCGTCACCGTGTCGCTGCCCAGCACCCGCAGGAAGTCGGTGCGCACCGTGTGGGCAGGGTCGGGCGAGTCGGTCTCGAAGGCGTGGTTCTTGAAGGTGCCGGACGAGGCGGAGCGAGGGTTGCGCTGGCTGCCGACGAGGAACCACGGCAGCAGCTGTCGGTGCGTCGACGCCTGCCCCAGATAGCTGCGGGCTCCGTCGGTCGAGACCACGCTCGGCTCCCAGATCGGCGTCGTGCCGTCCGGCGCGAGCTTGGGCCGCGCGATGGTCGGCTCCCACTGCGAGGCCACGGTCGCCGCGTACTCCGTCCCGTGACCCTGGAGGTGCGAGGCGATGTCGCGGAGGTACTCGTCCGGGTCCTTCTCCTCGAACAGCTCGAAGCACTCGCGCAGGACGGAGGCGAGCCCTCGCTGCCGGGACTCGAGAGCGTTGTCGGACGGCGGCTCCTGGTCGTCCCGCGGGTCGCGGTTCGCTGCCTCGAAGGCCTGGGCCAGGGCGTCGGCATCGGCGTCCATCGACGTGAGCAGCCCGTCGAGCTCGGTCAGCTTGGCATCGGCGGCCGAGCGGTCCTCGACGTTCTCGATGGAGGAGAGCCGCCCCCGCCACTCGGCGGCCTTGTCACGGATCGCGGTCGGGGTCGAGGCCACCATGAGGGTGGCGTCGTTGCCGGAGCGGTCGATCCAGGTGCGGTGGGCCTCGTGGGCGGCGCTGAAGCGCACCGTCGTGCCGAGCTCGGTGTCGTCGTTGTGGCCGGCGTCCTCGGGGTCGCCTCCGATTCCCATGCGCGCCAACAGCGCCCGTCCCCGCTCGGCGAGGAAGCCGATGACGCGGTCCATGGCGGCATACACGACGGCCTGCATGCGGGTGATGACGTCGGCGATCTCGCCGGGCAGCCCACCGAGGTGCAGCAAGCCGGCGAGGAAGTCGATGACGGGCGGGATGAGGGAGGCGAGGGATCTCTCGACCGCGGCGGCGAGGCCGCCGATGTTGCCGGCGATGACGTCGGCCATTCCGTTGACGATCGCCTCGACGAACCGGAAGATCCGCGCCGCGTTGCGGAAGATCCACGAGCACACCTGGTAGATGAGGTCGATGGCCTGGGCGATGGCACCGACGGGGTTGAGCATCCCGATCACGCGCACGACGACCTGCTGGATGAGCGTCTCCACGAGGTACTGCACGGCCGCCTCGAGGATCATGTTCACGATGTTCTCGGGGGTCAGCTGCTCCTTGACGAGCTCGACGAGCCCCTCGGGCCCGCGCTCGATGAGGACCGAGACGAGCTGCCACGCGGCCTCGATGACGTCGACCGCCGTGGGCCCGATGTGCCGCACGAGGATCTCGCGGACGCGCGGCCACGTGACTCCCATGAGCTGGAGCGCGAAGGAGAAGAGCGACCGCGCAGAGAAGTCGCGGGGCATCGGGATCGGCGTCTCCAGCCCGGAGAAGAGCCAGTCCCAGAAGCCGTGCAGCACGTGCGTGCCGAAGTGGTCGAAGAACTGCTCGAAGCCCTGCTTGACCCCTGCGACGAGGTTGTTGATGAAGTTCTCGGGGTCGTCGGCGATGTCGGAGATGACCTGCTCGATGCGGGCGATCAACGCCCAGAAGGCTGCCGGCGGGATCCCGACGAGGCGGAGCAGCCCGTTGATGATGGCCCGCACCGGGTCGTCGATGAACTCCTCGATGGCGGCGACGACCCTCCCGATGAGGCCGCCCGCCTCGTCCCGGCGGGCCTGGGCCTCGGCGTGCACCTCGTTGACGGCCTGGACGGCTCTCTGGGAGACGTCGCGCACGAAGCTCGTCTGGGCGTCGGTGACCCGCTGGCTCAGCCCGTCGAGCATGCCGGCGAACCGCGCCCGCTCCTGCGCCGCCCACTCGGGGAACTCCTCCTCCATGGCCCGGAACGCCGTGTCGATGTCGTCGCGCGCGTGGTTGATGACGGCCTGCGCGGCGGCGACGACGCCGTTGACGTCGCTCGAGATGTCGGTGAGCAGCGTGCAGACGCCGTCGCCGAACTCGCGCTCGGCGCGGTTGTACTCGTCCGTCACCCAGTCGGGCAGCCCGCCGATGTAGTCGCCGACGGCGAGGATCGCGCCGCCGACCCCGGAGTGCCGGTCGTCGATCCAGCGCTTGACCCGGTCGAGCGTGTCGTGGAACTCCTGCGACAGCCGCGCGAGGCCGGCGTCCCAGCGGGCGATCGCGGTGCGGCTCAGCGGCTCGAGGAGGGCGTTGACCTGCGTCTGCGCCTGGTCGTAGATGCCTTGGGCGCGGGCGGAGACCGACTCGCGGGTCTGCTCCTCGGACGAGACCATGCCGCCCTGGGCGCCGCCGACGGCTCCGACGGTGCCGGACCGCGAGGCCCGCATGGCGGCGACCGCCTGCTGCTGGAGAGCAGCCATGTCGCCCTGGGCGGTGTCGATGGCCTGCTGCTGCTCGGCCTGGATCTGCTGGGGCGTCCGCTGCGCCGCCTCGCCGAGCTCGCCGCGCGCGGCCCGCGCCTCGGCGAACGGCCCGTCGGGGATCTCCTGCGTGACCCGGGTGTCGATGCCGGAGTCGGCGATGCGCTGGTCGGTCGCTGCGACGTCGGCGTCGAGGGACGTGTTCTCCGGCGGGATCGGGTCCGGCGCGGCCCCAGCGGCATCCACGCCCATCCCGGGCGACGTGGGCGAGGGCGCGGCGATCGGCCTCGGTGTCAGGGCGGGCGTGCCGGCGGGCGGTGCCGCCATCGCGTCGTAGCTGCTGCCCACCTCCGCGGTCTGCGTCTGCACCGAGCCGGTGATCGTGGCGCCGGCGGCCTGGGCCTCGTGGGTCGGGTCGGTCTCGAGGAGCGCGTCCTCGTCCTCGGGGCGGTTCTCCCGGATCGCGGTGCGGATGCGCTCGCACAGCGCGACGATCTCGGGGCTCGGCGCGGGCCGTTCGCCGAGCTCGGCGGCGAGCTCCTCGCGCGCCCGCGCAGCCGTCTCCGCCGCCGGCTCGGTCACGGCCCCGCGGGAGTCGGCGACGTTGGCGTCGGCGGTCGGCAGGTCGCGCGCCGCGCCCGCGGCGCTCCGCGCTCCCCCGGCGACCGACCCTCCGCGAGCTGCGGCCGCGGGGGTCAGGGTCGCGGGCGGCTCGGGCATGATCAGCTCGACCACCGGCGGCGCGGCCTCCCCCTCCGCCGTCGGCCCGCCCGCGTCACCGCCGGGTATGCCGTCCGCCACGGTCCCTCCATCGGCTCCCACCGCGCCCGCCCCGGCCACGGCCGCCGTGGCCTGCTCCGCGGTCTCACCGGTCGCCGGCGCCTCACCCGTGCGCGCGGCCGCCCCTTCGGCGACCGTGCTCGGCGAGGCAGGCTCCGGGACGGTGGCCGGCACCACGGTCGTGTCGGCCGGGGGTGCCGCCGGCGTGGGCGGGGCGGGTGGCACGAGCGGTGCGGGATCCCCGGTGACCGCACCGAAGAGGCCGCCCAGCGCGGCCCGGATCGCGGCGTCGAGCACGGCGAGCATCTCAGGGCTGTCGACGCCGTAGACCCCCGGCGCGAGGAAGAGGTCCTCGTCCGTGACGAAGGCCGGTGCGCCGGCGACCGGGGCGTCCGGGTGGACCCGGATGCCACTGACGTCGACCCCGAGCAGCCCGCGGTAGACCTCGGCGACCCGCGGCGTGAGAGGAAGTCCCGGCGGCACGGCGTCGCCGGGCAGGTGGATCGTCGCCTGCGCACCGCTCCGCGGCGCGTCGACGCCCTCTGGCGCCGACCAGCCGGCCTCCGCCGGGAGCGGTCGCAGGTCGACCCCCAGCGTCGTCCCGCGGAGTGTCACGGCCGGCCCCGCCAGGGGCTGCTCGGGCGCCCAGCCCTCGACCCGCCAGGTCGCCTCACCGAGGTGCAGGCCGAGCAGGCCGACCCGGGCTCGCATCTCCACGCTGCCGTCGAGCGACCCGTCGGACCGGAATCCGGCGCGCCCGGTCAGCTCGGTGAAGGGCGCCCGTCCACTGAGCACCACGGCACCACCGTCGACGCCCCACTCGGCCTGCACGGCCGACAGCCCGCCGGCGGTCGTGGCGGGGTCGAGCGCGACCACGGCGGCATCGCCCAGCGGGCGCGGCACTCTCCCCAGCACCGGCTGTCCCGGGCCGACGGGCGACCGCGGCGCGACGGCATCCCGCGGCGACCGCGTCGAGCCGGCCCCGGCCCGCTCGGCGTCCGGGCCGGGCCCCGGTCCCGCCCGGGTCGTGACCGGTGTGCTCACCGCGGCACCGTCCGCCCCGCCTTCTCGAACTGACGACGGATGCCGTCGAGCAGGTACGCGGTCGTGACGACCCGGCCGTTCGACGCGGCGAGGTAGGCCGCGTCGAGCGTCGCGTCACGGATCTGCGCACCGGTGAGCGGGTAGCGGCGCGCGAGGTCGTGCAGGTCGATCGCAGCGTCCATCGGCAGCGACGCGGGCGCGACTGCGGCCCAGAGCCGCTCGCGCTCGCCGGGCCCCGGTTCGGGGAACTCGACCATGACGTGTATGCGCCGCTGGAAGGCGGTGTCGATGTTGGCGAGCAGGTTCGTGGTGAGGACGACGATCCCGGGGTGCTGCTCGACCCGGGAGAGGAGGTAGGACACCTCCTGGTTGGCGTAGCGGTCGTGCGCGTCGCCGACCTCGGTGCGCGCCCCGAAGACCGCGTCCGCCTCGTCGAAGACGAGGACGCAGCGCTCGCGCGCTGCCCGCTCGAAGACCTTGGCGAGTGCCTTCTCCGTCTCCCCGATGTACTTCGACACGAGCGCCGAGAGGTCGACGAGGTATGCCGGGAGGCCGGCCGACGCTGCCAGTGCGGCCGCCGTCATCGTCTTCCCGGTCCCCGGAGGCCCGTGGAAGAGGGCGATGAGACCGCTCGCGTTGTCGTGGTGCGCGCCGAAGCCCCAGTCGTCGACGACGGTGTCGCGCTGGGTGATCCGGGCGGCCAGGTCGTCGATGCGGGTGCGGGCCGCCGCGGGCAGGACGACGTCGGACAGGGTGTGGACGGTCGTGAGCGGGCGGGCCGGGAAGTCCGCCGACGCGACCGGCACCTCCTCGGGCAGCCCCAGCAGCCAGGCGACGAGCGCCGGGTCGGGTCGCAGCAGGCCGGAGAGGTCTCCCGGCGGGTCGAGGGACAGCAGGCCTTGGGCACGGAGGCGACCCTGCGACGACAGCAGGACGGTCGCGTCGAGGCGGCCGCGGAACGACCGGGCGACGAGGGTGCGGGCGACCTCGCCGGTGAGTCCGAGCACCGACGGGCGGTCCGTCAGGGCGCCGTACCGCACCGCGAAACGCTCGTCGACGAGGGGCGCCACGGCCGCGACGAGGACGACCGCCTCGGCCGCGGACAGGCCGGCGAGCGTCACGAGCTCGGCGAGCGGGCCGACCCCCGCGAAGCGCTCGAGCGACGGCAGTCCCTCACCGTCGCCCTCGATGCCGAGGGGTCGTCCCGCCGGCCCGCCTCGCCGTTCCTCGATGCGCACGGCCACGAGCGCGTCGAGCACCTCGAAGGCCGCTCGCAGTTCGGCGACCTGCGGCGGACCGCCCGCGGCGCAGGAGGTCCCGGACTGCGGCTCCGGCCCGGCTCTCATCGGAACCTCACGGCGACCGGCGGCGACCAGGGCAGCTTGAGCAGGCCGACCGGGTAGGGCAGGCGCGGCAGGAGCACGTCGAGCGGTTGGGTCGCCGCGGTCAGCAGCACCGGGTCGTGGTCGGTGTCGAGCAGGCCCGCGCGCGCCACCCAGGACGCCCGGACGAAGGCCTCGCTCGACCGCTCGAAGCCCGGCAGCAGGGCTGCGAAGCCGGCGAGCACGCCGCCCGCTGACTCGGCGATCTCACGGGCTCCGCTGAGCGGCATACGGACTCGGGGCCCGACGTCGTGACTGAGGGGGCGTCCGGCGAGGATCCGGACGAGCGGGTCGTCGGCGAGCGTCGGGTCGTCGGGGTCGGCGACTGCGGCGAGGGCGGCCTCGCGCACGTCGACCGGGTCGAGAGCGGGGTGCAGCGCCTCGGCGCGACGGCAGTGGTCGGCCAGCCACGGGTAGAGCAGGACCAGCCCGGCAGCCCTGGTGAGGTCGGCGAGCGCGACGGGGGCCCCGCTCTCCGGTGCGACCTGCGCGACGGCCGCGAGCCGGGCCAGCACCTCGGCCTCGTGGTGAGGACCGGTCGACCCGGTCGGTGGCGGCGTCTCGCGGCGCCCGGGCAGGCTTTCCGCGGGACCGGCGGCGGGCACCGAGGCGTCGGTGCCCGGAGCCCACAGCACCGGCGAGATCTCCGGCGCAGCGGCCGCGCGACCCGGAACCGTCTGAGATGCAAGGGCGCTCGTGAGTACCGCGATCACCGCGAGCCACTCGGGCTCGCTCATGCGCGCTCGCGCCTCAGCCGCCGACTGTGGGTCGGCGAGGGCCAGAACCGCAGCCGGGACGTCGACGGGGCCCGGCTCGGAAGCCGCGACCCACCGGCGGGCTGCGGCGACGACGTCGAGCGTCGAGCGCCCGGAGGGCGCCGTCGGTGACGGCGCTGCGTCGACGCCCGCCTCCGCGACCACCAGACCGCCCCGTCCGCCTGCGAGCACCTGCGTACGGATCGCGTCGGCCCACAACCACGCCAGCGTCTCGTCGTCGTAGTCGTCCACCGAGAGGTCGAGGGTCACCCGCACGTGGTCGAGGCGCACGTCGCCGACGTCGGCGAGCGCCCGGTCGAGGGCCGCAGGCAGCGTCGTGGCGGCGACGCGCGCAAGACGCTGGGCGCCCGGCCCGCGCAGGCGCAGCACGTCGACGGCCACGTCGGTCACGGCACGAGACCCCCGAGCTCGCGCAGCTGCGCGTCGAGCTGCCGACCGACGTCCTTCGAGACGCCTGCGGCCTTGACGAGTGTGCGCAGGGTGCCGAGCACCTCGAGCGTCGCCGCCGTCAGGGCGGCAGGGTCGGCTGCCTCCACCGCCTCCTCGGGGGTGTCGGGCGGGGCCACCGCCTGCGCGAGCTGGGCGTGGGCGCGGTCGGCCGCAGCGGCATACCTGCTGAAGCTGCGGTTGCGTGGGTTCGGCAGCGACCGCAGCGCGTCCACCGTCGTGCGCGCGAAGTCGGCCACCCCCTGGGCGAGCTCGCGGTCGACCTGGCCGGACGGCTTGACGACGACGCCGCCGATCCCACCGATCCCACCGATGCCGCCGATGCCGGGACCGCTGACGACGCCACCGCCGACGTGCGTTCCGACGTTCGGGTCGACGGCGATGACACCGCCGCCACCGACCTTGGGGTCGAGCCTGGTGCCGTCGCCGAACTTCGAGATGACATCGACCTTGCCCTCGAGGACGTCGATGCGGGTCTGCACCGTGTCGATGCGCTTGAAGCCCGACTCGAGCTCACCGAGGCGGTTCGTGATCGCCCCTGCGTCGAAGCTGCCGCGGAAGGACGTGAGGTCGGTCTGGAGCAGCGAGATGGTGCCACCGAGACCGGCCACCGACTGGTCGAGTGCGGTGAAGTGCGTCTGGAACCCTGTCGAGAGGCCGCGCAGCTCGGTCGCGGCGGCCATGGCCTCGGTCGCGGCGCCCACGGCGGCGGGCAGGGCAGAGCCGACGGTCCGGACGTTCTGGACCGTGGGGACGCGTCCGGTCGAGACGACGACACCGTTCGCGTCGGTACCGAGCACGACGGAGTCCGAGGCGGCGAAGCCGCCGGCGGGTGCGTAGCCGTCGAGCGTCAGGACCTCGCTCGCCGACATGACCCGGACGTCGGCGATGGCGCCCTGCCCGGCGATGAACCCGCCGAGCACTGTCTGGACGTCCGTCGCGTCGTGGCCGAGGAAGTCGGTCAGGGCGAACTCCTGCTCGCCCAGGACGTCGACGGGCTGCCGCTCGTAGACGACGTCGGGGCGCTCCCAGGTCTTGATCGGCGGGTTCCACACCGGCTCGCGCGGGTCGAAGGTCCACTTCTGCCGCCACTTGTCGGGGATCTCCCTCGGCGGGAACACGATCTTGATGCACCGGTCCCCGACGCGGATCGAGCCGACGGGGCAGGCGATGGGTGGCTTGGGGTCACCGACCGGCGCGGGGTCGGGCGGCGCGAAGCCGGCGAGGAGGGCCTCGAGCTCGTCGCGGAACGCGCCGGCGGGGTCGGAGCACGAGCCGCCGAGGAAGGCCTCGGTGAAGCCGCGCGGAGGCTCCCACGCGTGCCGGTACGCGCAGTCGAAGACCCACGCGCTCGACACCTGGTGGACCCACCCGAGCACGACCCCCGGGCGCGTCGTGGCCCGGTCCCAGGTGAGCGCCAGCAGGGCGCGGACGCGCAACAGGTCGAGGGTCGCGAAGAGCACCATGTTGAGCCAGCCGCACTTGTAGCCCCTGATGCCCGCCGTGTCGGTGCTCGCGATCGACGTGGCCTGGAGCTTGGCGATGAGGGCGGGGTCGACGAGAGGCTGGGTGCCGTTCGTGAGCCGGGCTGCGATGGCGTTGCGCAGCGTCGGGTAGGAGTTGACGGGCGTCGAGTCGAGCGCGAGGCGGATCGGCTCGACGGTGAGCAGCGGCTCGGCCGCGAAGTCCATCCGCGTGCCGGTGACCCGACCGGCGACGACCCGCAGCGCCACGGCCCGGGTGTGCAGCTCGGCGTGGCCGGCACAGCCCGACTCGCCGCAGTCCGGAGTCGGTTCGACGGTGTCGGTCGCCTCGAGGACGACGCTGAAGCCGCCGGGTGCCGCATCGACGAAGTCGTAGGCCACCGACTCGGCGACGGGTGGCAGGGGCAGCGTCTGTTCCCCCCCGAGGAGCAGCGGCTCGCCCCGCTGGTCGATCGCGAGACCCGGCCCGACCGTCAGGGTCGTCGGCGTCGACACGGTGCCGCCCAGTCCGGCGTTGACGCCGAAGCCGACGAGGCGCCCGACGAGGCGGTCGCGCTGGTGGAGGAAGTCCCTGAGGTCGTTGAGCTCGGCCTCGGTGAGGGTCTGGCCGTCCACGAAGACGGGGTACTGGTTGTCTGCCATCGTTGGTTTCCCTTCGGGACTCACGTCGTCGAATCGGTCGGCAGGAGGCCGACGCCGAGGCGGTCGACGCCTCGGCCGGCGTCGATGCACTCGTAGAGGTGGATGCCGCTCGCGTGGCTCACGACCGACACGACGGAGCACAGGAGTGCGTTCAGGTCGGCCTGCTGCTGCTGGACGGCGATGGCGTATGCCGTCACCTCGTCCGCGGTCGGCGTGGCCGGGAGCGTCGGCGGGGAGGCGAGCACCGCGAGGTCGGTGAAGATGGCCGGGTCGGTGAAGCAGACGCGCAGGTCGACGTGGGCGGGGGCGTAGCGGCGCACGAAGTCGACGGCCTCCTCGCGTCGCTCCCAGTCGACGAAGCCCTTCGCCGTCGACGGGTCGCCGGTGCTGGGCACCGGGACGCTCGTCGGGACGAAGAGGGTCGCGGTGTAGGGCTCGGCCGTGAGCCCGTTGCCCGGCGCCTTGAAGTGCTCGAGCAGGTAGGGCCTGCCGGATGCGGGCAGGTCGAACCACAGGCAGAACCAGCTGAGGAAGCCGCGCGGCGTGCCGCGGCGTCGCCACAGCCGGGTGCAGCGGGCCAGGAGCTCGCGGCGCTGCTGGAGGCCCCTCTCGGTGCCCGGCCAGCTCGTCGGGAAGGTGATGCTCGCCCAACGGGCGACCTCGTCGTAGGTCGCGAGGTGGTGCGCGAGCAGGGCATCCGCACCCGCGTCGAGCGGCAGGTCGGCCGGCCAGCGCAGCGTCGCGTCGGGGCCGAGCGCCGTGAGCAGGTCCTCGAGGTGCTCGACCACGGCGTGGCTGAGCTCGTCGGCGAGGCCGAGGTAGGCGTCGACCTGCGCGAACGAGCCCTCGTCCTCCTGGTAGACGGCAGGCAGCTGCGACGCCAGACGGGTGTGGTCGGGTCCGCGCGCGGGGGCGGTGGCCGGTCCGGCGCTACGCATCGCCGCACCGGCTCGTCAGCGAGAAGCGCACCCGGATGCAGCGGGCATCGGCGAGCCGGGGCACCGCGTTGCTCGGGATCGGGAGGTAGCCGTGGCTGGCAGGGATGAAGTCGGGGTCACCGTCGACCTTCATCGCGAGGTCCTCGACGCCGCGCACGAGGGGGTTGCCGACGATCGCCTCGACGACCTCGGTGAAGCGCACGGATGCGCCGGGCACCCATCCGAGGGTGGGCTGGTCGTGGCGGGGCCAGGGGCCGTCGACGAGCGGCGCCGGCGTGGGAGCGAACGTCTCGGGTCGACCGCGCTCGAAGAAGGCGACGACCCGGGCCCGAGCGTCCTCGATGACGGCCTCGCGGTCGGCGCCGACCTCGCTGACGAGGGTGGCCTGGACGAGGACGGGCGCCCGCTCGAGGAGGCTCGCGCCGACCTCGTCGCAGATGACGCGCCGCGGCTCGAGGTCGTCGACGTCGTCGCGCCAGTCGGGGAACGGCGCGCCGGCCTCGGGTCCGACGGCTGTCGTCAGCACGTCGCGCAGGAAGGCGGCTCGTCGTGGCGCGGTGGTGAGCTCGGTGCGGCTCTCGACGACGAGGGTCAGGGCGACGGCGTGCTCGTCGACCGCGACGGACGGGATGGCGTCGGTCGGCAGCCCGTTCCACGCGATGCCGGGCAGCCGCCCCGTGACCGTCCACGCGCGCACGACGTCCGGGTGGGACCGCGCGCGACGGGCGTAGTCGTCGGCCGTCACCGGCTCGCACGTCAGGGCCTGCACCGGGTGCGGCGGCCACACGAGGGACCGGCCCTGCTCGTCCTCGAGGTCCTCGGGGAGCAGCCCGGCCGCCTGTGGGGCTGCGGCGACGGCATACGTCGTCTCGTCGGTGTCGAGCCCGGCCAGGGCGAGGGCGGCACGGGTCGCCGCGAGCGTGTCGGAGGTCGTCGTGCGCACGGCGTCCAGGTGGCCGGAGAGGACCTCGCGCGACAGCCGTCGCCGCTCGCGGCGCACGAGGGCGACGACCTCCTCGTCCCAGAGCGGCAGGGACCAGGCGAGCTCGGCGGCGGCCGCGACGTCGATGGCTCCGACGTCGAGGGGCGCGTCCGGGTCGGAGCGACGTGGTGCGGCCGCGGCAGCGGCGGCGTGCGCCGACGCGACGGCGGTGGCGACGACCCCGGCCTGCTCCTGCGCCACCTGCCGCACGAGCCGGGTGCGCATCAGGGCGACGACCGCCGGGCGGTCCCCGGGACGGAACGCGCTCGCCCAGGGCTCGGTCGAGAGCAGCGCGACGGCGTCGGCGCGCGAGCGGCTCGCGCGGACGAGGGGCTCGAGCACCGTCGCGGACGTCGCGGGACTCGCGAGGGCGTCGGCGACTGCCGACAGCGGCGCGAGGTCGGCGGGCGTCAGCGCGGGGTCGGACGGGTCGGCCTCGGGATCCCACCGGCCGGCGGGAAGCGTTGCGTGCCAGTGCCGTCCGGCGTCGGCGTCCCACGCACGCACCTCGAGCGGCCAGCCGTCGAGGTGGCGCTCGGCCGTCCGGTAGTGCAGGTCGGCGAGGCCGTAGGCCAGGACCTCGAGCAGGGTGATGCCGGGGTCGGCGGCGTTGTGGTCGGTCCACGCGGGCGTGGCGGTCGCCGTGAGGTGGTCGACCATGCGGGCGCGCACGGTCTCCCAGTCCGCGTCGGGTGCGACCGGCACGAAGCGCGTGATCGGCGTGACCTGCGGGGTGGACGGCCCGGTGGCCGGTTGCGCACTCACAGCTGCTCCTCGCACGAGAGGTGGTGGTCGCCGGACGAGCAGTACAGCCCGCGGCACGGGTCGACGGTGACCACCTCGACGGAGTCGCCCGACCCGTCGTGGAGGTCGAAGTCGAGGACGACGTCGACGTCGGGCTGGCGCTCGAGGAAGGCGATGAGCGTCGACGCGTAGAGGTCACGGCCCCAGCGGACGGGCACGGTGCCGGTGGGGTGCAGCACCCGCTCGAGGGCGCCCGTGACGGCCTGGCTGCCGGTGAGGGCCGCGACGCCGCTGCGGAGCCGGATCGAGGCGACGACGGTGACGGGCCGGTAGTCCGGGCAGAGCACGTGTAGCGTCGCGCCGATGGGGGCGCGCGGCTGGACGAGGTCGATGACCCGGCCCGCGAGGCTCACGGACGGGCGGGGCGCGACGTCGAGCGGCCGGTCCGGCACGACGACGATGCCGACGTGTCCGGGGGCCCGCAGCCCGTCGCTGCCGGTGTGCGGCAGGCAGAGCACGGCCGCGACCTCGGGGAGGGCGAGCGCGACGTGCTGCTCGAGGTCCCACGGGGTCAGGGCCCGGTCGCGGTGGCGCACCCGCGCCGAGGCCCGCGCGAGGTAGGCCGCGTCGGTCTCCGGTGCCCAACCGCGCACGGAGGCGAGGTTGGTGACCTTCTTGACGCCGGGGACGGGTGCGAGGGTGCCCTTGATCGTGCCGACCGGGAGCGCCTCCGCGGAGCTGGGGTCGAGGCCGGGATCGACCGCCCCCGAGACGAACTCGGCGACGACGGCGTCGACGACGACGGCGAGCAGGACGCCGAGCCGTCCCGGCACGACGGTCTCGATCCGCACCCAGCGCCCGGTGTCGGCCGAGAGGTCGTCGCAGCCGACGGCCCACGTGCGCGGGGCGACGAAGCGGAGCAGGCCGGCCTCGCGGAGCTGGCGCGAGCCGTCGGCGACGGCGAGGGGCGACCACGTCGTGCCGTCCCAGAACTGCCACGAGGCCGGGGCCGTGTCCGAGCTGCCGCACGGCGCGGCGGAGTCGACGTCGAGGTAGAGGGAGACGCTCGACCCGAGGGCGGCTGCGGGCAGCTCGAGCCCGATGGCGACCATGGCCGTCGCGCCGAGGTCGGACACGACGAGCCGGAAGGGCGTGAAACGGCCGGCGGCGCCACCGACGCGGCGCTGCCGGCGCCAGCCGCTGCTCGACTCGACGAGCGTGGCCTCGACCGGGGTCGTCGTGTAGCGCACCGTCACGGCGGAGGCGATGGGCGGCACCGGCACGGGCGGCATCGTCGGCTTGGGACCCGTGCCCGCCACGGCCCGGGTCGCGAAGTCGGCGACCTTGGCCTGGTAGTCCGTCCAGCCGAAGTCGCCCTGGGCGAGAAAGGCGCGCAGGTAGTGGCCGGGCTGTCCCGCGACGGCGAACGTCTCCGAGGCGACGGCCGACCCGCTGACGGGGGCCGACAGGGTGGCGAAGCTCGAGGACGGGGAGCCGACCGGCTTCCAGGCGCCGTCCTCGCGGCGCTGCCAGACGACCGACGGTGTGGTGGTCGTCGACACGGCGCCGTAGATCGAGGTCCACTGCGACTCGACCGACGCATACTGCGTCCCGAGGATCGACTTGATGCTGAGCAGCTGCGTCTTCAGGCTGTCGGCGAGCCAGACGGGGATGCCCGTGCCGCCGGCGGACGACGAGAGCGGCGCGCCGCCCTCCTGCATCACCTGGACCGCGACCTCGACGGTGGCGAGCGCCTTGCCGAACGCCTCGTCCGAGCGCACGTAGAACGCGTCGCCACGCTTCGCGACGGCCCCGAACGGCTGGAACTCCTTGGTGACGTCGACCGCGCCGTCGTTGTAGAAGGCGGCCTCGGGGACGTATGCCGTCCGGTTCGTCACGCGGACCGTGGCCCCGGTGAACGAGAAGGCCACAGGCACGGCCTTTCCCGCCGCGACGACACCCTCGATCCAGGGCACCTCCCCCTCGGGGGCCCCGCAGCCACCGGTCAGCGTCACCGTGACGGTCGAGCCCGAGACCGTGCCGCCCGTCGTCTGGCTCGTCGTGCCGTCGGCGCGCGACCAGCGCCAGACCATCGTGGACAGGCCGTCCGCACCGTCCGCACCGGTGAAGGCGAGCTCGGCCGTGAGGTCACCCCCGTCGAAGACGAGCGCGGGCGAGTGGACGCGCAGGGAGTGTGTGGCCTCCGGCCCGACCGACGGACGCAGCGGGAAGGCGGGCGCCGCCCCGGCGACCCCGTGGGCCAGCTCCGGGTCGCCGGGGGCGAAGGACCGCACGCCGGTCAGGACCGCGCCGTGCGCCGTCAACGCGTCGAGGGTGACGTAGCGGCGCTCGTTGCCGAAGGCGTCCTTGCCGCCGCGCAGGCGCGTGCCCCGGGGTAGCACCGCGGGCGCCGCCTTGGGGTCGACCGTCGCGTGCGCGACGACGCGGTCGGGCAGCGCGGGCAGGCGACCGATCTCGAGGACGTCCTCGAGCCAGGCCCGGCGGGTCCGCTCCGGCAGGGTCGCGAGGTGCGCGTCGAGGGCGGCGTACTCCGCGGCCACGGCGGCGAGGAGCTCCCGGTCGGGCGTCCCGGCGGGTGAGGGCACGGTCGCGCCGTCCGGTGCGGTCGCGAACAGCACGTCGGCCCAGGTGTCGTCGGCGTCGTAGGGCGCCAGCCGCGCGGCGGCCGCCATCGCGGCGACGACCTGCTCCGGGGTGCGCCCACCCGCGGTCATGACGCACCCGCGAGGTAGAAGGGCACGACGAGACTCGTCGGCCGCCGGTGCCGGTCGATGCGGAACTCGATGGTGACGTCGACGCGGTCGTCCGCCTCGCCGGCGGGCACCGCCTCGACGGCGTCGACGATGACGCGAGGTTCGCCGAGCACGAGCGCACGGCGGACGTCGTCGGCGAGCCGGTGGCAGGCCTCCGACGTGCGCGGCTCGAAGACGTAGCGGTCGACGCCCGCGCCGAGGTCGGGTCGCATGACGCGGCTGCCGATCATGGTGCGCAGGAGCAGGACGAGGGCCTCGCCCACGTGCTCGGCGCCGTCGTTCGTCACGAGGTCGACGGGCCCGGTGCCGCCGGTGCCGCCGACGCCGGTGCGCTCCCAGCGCGGCGGGAACGCCCATCCTCGCCCGACCTGCGGGTAGTCGTCGGTGGTCATCCGATCACCACCGTCGGGCTGCCCACGACGACGGACGCGCCGCAGCCGCAGGCGTCGCCGGCCCGCAGAGCCGGCCGGCCCTGCACGAGGACGGTCGCCGAGCCCGCGACGAACGGGCTGGCCGGGACGTGCGAGGGCGGCGGGATGACGCAGGCGTGCATGTCGCCGACGACGGCGGCCGGCATACCGGCGATGAGCACGGTCGCGACGCCCGGTCCGACGACCGTGCCCCCGTGCGCCGTGGTGTCACCGACGCGTGCTGCCCCCGGCATGTCTCCTCCTCGTTGGCTCTGTCGTTGGTCTGGTGGTCTGGACCGGATGGCGTCCGGCTAGTTGATGGTGACGAGAGATCCCTTGAGCCCCAGCGACCCCGAGGCCTTGACGTCGAGGGTCGCCGAGCTCTCGATGCTCGACGGGCCCGATGCCTTGGCCGCGAGCTTGAGCGAGTCGAGCGAGATGGTCCCGGAGGACGACGAGAGGGTGATGTCGCCCTTCGCCGCCGTCAGCTCGATGCCGTCGGCGGACAGGCGGATCGCGTTGCCGCTGTCCTGGTGGGTGATGACGACCTCGGAGTTCTTGTCGGACAGCACGATCGAGTGCCCCTTGCCGGTCTTGACGGTGACCGCGCTCGCATCCCCGTCCTCGAGGCGCACGGTGTGCTGGTCGGGCGAGACGAGGGCGCGCACGGCGTTCGTGTCCGCGTCGACGGTGAAGGGTGGCTGCTGGCTGCCGTTGTAGAGGGAGCCGAGGACGACGGGGTGTGCCGGGTCGCCGCCGACGAAGCCCACGAGCACCTCCTGCCCCACCGCCGGCACGATGACGGCCCCGTAGCCGTCGCCGGCGTCGACGTTCGAGAGTCGGGCCCAGACGCCGTCGCCGCCGTCGGTGCGCCACGGCAGGCGCACCTTGACGCGGTTGAGCGACGCGGGGTCGTCGAGCGCCTCGACGAGGCCGATCCCGAGCGAGGGGCCCCGGTCGCCGGAGCGGGCCGACCCGTCGTCGGCCCCTGCGCGCGGCACGAGCCGCGGCGGCGAGCCCACCTGGAACTCGGTGACGTAGCCCTGGGCCGAGAGCCGGTGGCGGGCGGCCGAGACGTAGTGCGGGCCGGCCATGCGCCGTCCGACGCCGGCGAGGGAGAGCCAGCCGTCACAGCGCAGGCCGGGCTCGCCCTGCACGACCCCGGTGCCGTGGATGTGCCCGAGCGCCGAGCGACGTTGGGCAGCAACGGCCCTCGCGTCCGCCTCGTCGGAGGCGGCGACCGCGTCCGACTCGACGCGCTCGTCGCGCAGGGGCCACCCGGCGTCGGCGACAGCGGTCGAGTGGGTCGGCCGGTCACCGACGTCGATGCCGGCCGCGCTCGCGCTCTGCTCGCTCTCGGTCGCCTCGGCGGCGTCGACGTCCCAGCCGACCCCGGTGGCACCCTCGATGGAGCGGGTGAGGTCCTGGGTGAGGTGGAGCTCGACGATCGACCGGGTCCAGTCGAGCTCGAGCGGGTCCTCGGCGGCGGACGGCGGACGGAGCACCAGCTTCGTGCCGCGGACGAAGACGACCCAGCCGAGCTCGCTCGCCCGGCGGGTCAGCGCGTCCCAGTCGCTGACCCGGTCGCTCGCCCAGAAGGGATGGCTCACGCCGTCGGCCGCGTCCGTCTCGAGGGAGTAGTCGGCGGCGAGCGCCGAGGCGATGTCGGCGTCGGTGACGTCGGCGAGCTGGCGTGACCGCGGGGGGTGGTCCATGAGCACCGAGCGCGAGCGGCCCTCGACCCGGAGCACCGGAGGACTGCCGCTCGGGAAGTGCGTCGTCAGGGAGGCGATGACACCGTCGAAGACCTCCGTGAGGTCCGAGTGGTAGCCGAGGGAGACCGCGATGCCCGCCCCGGGCGTGAACGGGCCGTCGTCGCTGTGCCGCACGGCGCGCTGGTCGGCGTCCCAGTTCTGGACGAGCAGGGTGAGGCGTCCGTGCCGCCCGACCTCCTCGTGCACCTCCACCTCGACGACGTCCGCTGCGACGAGCGGCTCGAGGGCCGACCCGCCGACCCGCACCTCGAAGGCCGGACGGTCGCGCTGGGTCGTCGGCGTGGTCATCGGCGGGTCCCCAGCGGCGGGAGCAGGAGCAGCTGCCCGGTGGTGAGTCCGCGCGGGTTCGTCAGCCGGTTGGCGGCGGCGAGCGGGCGCCAGTAGGCCGGGTCGCCGTAGACGCGGGCCGCGATGGCGTCGAGGGCGTCGCCGTCCGTGACGAGCCAGGTCTGGTAGAGGTCCGGCGAGGCCGGCCGGTCCTCGGCGGCGACCTCTTGGGGCGACAGCGCCTCCTTGAGGGAGAGCTTGACCGTCGCCCGCAGCGGCTCCCCCGCCCGGTCGAAGAGCTTGTACGTCACGTCGGCCTGGGTGAGGATGCCGCGGAAGCTGAACCGCCCCCAGTAGCAGTGCACGTAGTAGGGCTGGTGCGTGTCGCCCTGGAACTTCGTCAGGGCGAGCAGCGCCTCGAGCAGGTCACCGATGCCGCCGGGCTCGCCGACGACGCCGGTGCCGTCGAGGAGCAGGTCGACCTGCACCTGGTCGGGCTCGCCGCCGCTGAAGGACTGCTGCGGCGCGGACGTCCCGGCCGACTGGGTCGCCTGGTAGAGGTTCTTGCGCGAGAAGGACAGCTCGGTCGGGTTGAGCAGCGCCTGCCATCGCAGCCCGGTGGGCTGCTCGAACTTCAGGTCGGCGTACGCGTCGATGGTCAGCTTGGTCAGCTGGGTGGCCGTGAGGTTCACCGGTCCCACTCCCGCCTCAGGACCTCGAGCACCCGCTCCACGGCGCGGCGGACGAGGGCCTCCATCGCGGCGTCACCGAGCGGTGCGTCGGGTGCCGGCCCGGCGGCATCCGTCCTCGGTGCGACGACGACCTCGGTGACGATCTCGCTGATGACGACGGGCACTCAGACCACCTTCTTGAGGACGAGCCCGTGGTGGGCGATCTCGACGGCCTCGACGGCGACGGCCGAGCTCTGGGCGTCGAGGTCGGGGCCGGTGAGCTTGACGGGCCAGCCCCGGGTGAAGGCCCACACGCGGACCGGCGCGAGGGCACCCTCGACGGTGCTCATGAGCACGACGGTCCCGTCGCGCGGGGTGACGACGCCCGTGACGTGGAACTCGTAGAACCAGTCCCACAGCTCCTGGAGCGGACCCGCGCCCTGGTTGAGGACGAGGTTGGGGAAGGACGCGCGCGTCGGGAAGCGGTGGGCGAAGCGGTTCTCCCCGCCCTCCTGGTACTCCTCGACGGCGACCTCACCCGCGAGCCCGGTGCACTTGCTGAAGCTGACGGACGCGAGCCCGTCGATGGCCAGCACGAAGTGCGCCGTCGTGAACGGCACGAGCGCGGGTGAGGCGAGCGGGAGCATCGGCTACTTCGCCTCGATCTCGATGCCTTCGCAGGCGAACTCGACCGACTCGATGGCGACGTCGGTGCCGGTCGCCTTGAGCCCGGGGCCCTCGATCTTGACCGGCCAGGCCTCCTTGATCTTCCACGTCATGACCGGCTCGCGCTCCTCGTTGAGGAGGCTGACCGTGACGTCACGACGCTCGACCGCGCCGATGGTGATGGAGTTGTACCACTCGAAGAGCCCGTTGCCGGCCTCCGTCGGGGCGATGCCGCGCTTGAGCGTCACGTTGGAGAACTTGCGCAGTCCGGGCTGCTTGCGCGTCGAGAACTGCGGGTCGGCGCCGCCGCGGTACTCGACGACCTCGGCCTCCATCGTCAGCCCGCTCACCTCCGAGAAGCTCGAGGTCTGCTGGCGGTCGCCCCAGCTGACGGTGAAGTGCAGGGTGGTCATGGGATACATGTCAGGCTCCTTGGCTCACAAGAGGATTCAGGCGGCGTACGCGTCGGCTGGTCACGGCGGGTCACTCGGACAGCCGCTTGTGGCTGAAGCGGAAGACGACGAACTCGGCGGGCTTGGCCGGCGCGATGGCGACCTCGGTGATGATGAGCCCGAGGTCGATGTCCGTCTCGGTCATCGTCTCGCCGAGCCCGACGCGCACGCGGTAGGCCTGCTCGGGCTTCGTGCCCGCGAGCGCCCCGGCCCGCCACTGCTGGTCGAGGAAGTTCTCGACCGAGACCTTGACGCGGATCCAGGTCTGGGCGGTGTTGGGCTCGAAGACGACCCATTGCGTGGCCCGGTCGACGGACGTCTCGATCATGGTGAAGAGGCGTCGGACGTTGACGTAGCGCCACGTCGTGTCGTCGGTCGCGTTGCGGGCGCCCCACAGCCGGGTGCCTCGGCCCGGGAAGGCCCGGATGAGGTTGACCCCGCCGGGGTTGAGCAGGTCCTGCCGACGCTGGGTGTAGGCCTGTGAGAGCCCGACGATGCCGGTCACCGTCTCGTTGCCGGGTGCCTTGTGCACCCCGCGGAGGCGGTCGGTGCGCGCGAAGACCCCCGCGACGAAGCCCGACGGCGGCACGGTCGTGAAGCGGTCGATCGAGTCGGGGTCGACCGTGACGATCTGCAGGTGCGGGGCGTAGAGCGCGGCATACGTGCTCGAGAGGGTCGTGTTGCGCCACGACAGCAGGTCGGTGTCGTCGAGGTCGGGGGCGTCGACGATGGCGAAGCGCCGGAAGTTCTCGCAGTGCGTCACGACCTGGCCGACGAGGTCGGCCTGCAGGAGGGGGTCGTCGAGCGTGAGCGCGTCGGGGCAGATGACCATGGCGGGCTCGGCGACCTCCTCGAGCCGGGACAGGCCGGCGCGGAAGTCGTCGTTGGTCGGGGCCTTGTCGGCGCCGATCCGGTCGACGGCGGTGTAGAAGGGCGCGGCCGCGAGCGACACCGCCGGTGCCCCGCCCGCCCGGGCGGACACGGTGACGAGACCGGACACGCCGTTGACGACGTCGTCCTTGGCGAAGTACGCCGGGTGGTTCGGGCTCAGCGAGAGGCCACCGAACGACTCGGCGAGGGCGCCGGCGACGGACACGGCGAGCGTGAACCGCGCGGCGACCACCGAGGCCGACTCGACGGCATACAGCGGGAAGCGCACCTGCGCCGCGTTGGAGACGGCGGTGCTCGCTGCGAAGCGCAGCACGTAGGTGTCTCCCCCGGCGGCGTCGACCGCCGTGACGGGCGCGAACGCCGTGCCGAGCCCCACCACGTCGCCGACACGCGGGGCCACGGCGCACCGGACGGCGATGCCGTCGTCGGCGTCGGCCTGGAGCGTGAACGTCGCGTCAGTGTACGTGTCGGTCGCGACGGGGGCGGGCGCGAGCGTGAAGCCGCCGGCCGTCCGGGTCGCGACGACGGCCGGGGTGGGACCGGCGCCGGTGAACGTCACCCTGGCCCCGGCGGGGAGGAAGCCGTATGCGTTGCCGACGTCAGCGGCGGACAGCCCGGTGATGCCGAGGCCCGAGTCCGCGAGCAGCACCGCGGTGACCGGGGCGTTGACGGTGACCGGGCCGCTCGGGGCAGTCGTGGCGCCGACGACGACGAAGCGGTTCGTCTGCCACGACGCGGTGCGGCCGTCGCCGGTGGTGAGCCGGGCCGCCGCGTGCTCGGCGCCGCTCGCTGTCAGCTCGGACGCGATGGGCGCCGTGAGCGGACGGTCGAAGGCGAGGGCCGAGGCCGAGACGTTGAGCGAGGGCGGCGACCCGGCGGGGGTGCCCGCGATCATCGCCGTCGCGCGGTAGTCGGTGCGGCGCTGGACGAAGGCGGCGCCCGGGAGCGCGCCGAGGGACGCGTCGAGGGTCAGCGTGACGCCGCTGCCCGCGGTCGTGACGTCGGTGACGACCGCACTCGACCGGGTGCCGCTGGGCGCGACGGCGACGACGACGTCACCCTTCTTGAAGCCCTTGCCGGACGGGAGGAAGACCGAGGTGGCGGCCGCGGGCGCCGCGCTGGCGACGACCGAGCCGGCCGGGAGGGTGACGCCGGCGCTGGCGCTCCCGACCGTGATCGAGGTCGTCGTGAGAGCCGTGACGAGCGCGGTGGGCGGGGCGGCGACCGAGCCGCTCGTCGGCGCGGCGACGAGGGCGACCGTGTCACCGGGCTTGAGTCCTGCCGTCGAGGCGACGGCGATCGTGCCCCCGCCGCCACTCGCGATGGCACCCGTGGCCGACGTCGTCGTCGCGCGGTAGAAGGACCCCGACGCCGCGGACTCGTCGGCGGACACGGCGACCGTCAGGTCGTTGCCCCACGTCCCGGGCGAGCTCGCCTCGATGTCGAAGCTCTCGGTGCCGGAGACGTCGAACGCCGTCCACGAGGCGCCGGTCGACGGGTCGACGCGCACGATCCAGGCGGCCGGGCCGCCGTTCTCGAAGAAGCCGAAGACCGACTCGCCCGTGAAGCCACGGGACGTCGCCGACCCGAAGGTCCGCACGAAGTCGGCCCAGCCGGTGACGCGCGTCGGCTCCTTGACGGGACCCCGGCGCGTCGTGCCGAGCACGGCGACGACGCTCGTGGGGGCGGCTGCGATCGGCTGCGGCCCCGAGGGGACCTCCTCGACGTAGACGCCGGGTGAAAGGTAGGTCGTCACGGTGCCCTCCTCGGCTCGTGCTCTCTTCGTGGTTCAGGTGGGGGTGCGGTTCGATGCGGTTCGGTTGAGGTGCGGTTCGGTGCAGGTGGTGCGGTCGCCCGGGGGTGCCGGGGTCAGGTCGTGTCGACGAGGTCGACGCGGGTGGCCGTCGTGCGGACGTCGACGGTGAGCGTGCGCAGCGGCTGGCCCCCGACGAGCACGTCGAGCGGGGTGAAGGCGGCGGTCCACTCGACGGGCGCCGACCGGTAGGTGCCGGGCGCGACCTCGGGGAGGGTGACGCTCGGCCTGGGGTTCGGTCCGGACGTGGCGCGTGCGGTGACGGTGGCACCGGTCCGCGGCGCTCCGGTCGACGGTGTCGTGAGGACGACGGTCAGGGTCGTCGGCACCGGGTGGACGGCGTGCTCGACCTCGTCGGCGTCGAGGCCGATGACGAGCGTCCGCGGCGGCCGGCCCGCGACCGGCGGCATCACGAGGACGTCGGCGAGCGCCCCGTCGGTGAGGGTCACGACGACCGTCGGCGGCGTCGCGGGCTCGCGCGCGTCGGCGCGGGCGCTGACGACGAGGACGTCGGGCAGCACGCGCAGGCTCCAGCCGGCCGGGGCACCCTCGAGGTGCGCCTCGAGCCCGCGCAGCCGCGCGCCCGTCGAGGCGTGGACGAGGCGCACCGTGTGACGCAGCGTCGTCGTCACGGTCGCGAGGTGCGGGGCCGCCGGCTGGACGCTCACGTCGCCCCCACCCAGTCGATGCGGTGCTCGCGGACCCGGCCGCGGCCGTCCCGCTCGAGGACCGGCACGGGCGCGACGTCGACCTCGTAGAAGAGCGCGAGCCGGCCCGGGCGCCCGAGCGACCCCCACACCTGGTTGCGCTCGTCGGCGGTCGGGGCGAGCAGGCGGATGCCGAGGCTCTCGACCTCGTCTGACAGCGGTGGCGCTAGCTCCGGCGGTCGCACGATCGGCGTCGTGTGGAAGGCCTGGACGACGCGGCCGAGCCGGGTCTGCGCCTCGTCGTGCTCGCCGATGTAGGTCACGAGGTAGGTCAGCTGGAGCGAGAGCGGGGCGCGGACGAGCCCGGTGAGCCCGTCGACGAGGGGCCGGTTGCGCAGGTGCGGGTGCTCGGCGACCGCGATGAGCGCGAGGACGCCCTTGGTGTCCGGCAGGGCGGTCTTGTCGCCCTGGGACAGCGAGTGGAGCACGACCCACGAGCCGAGGTCGGGCGTCGCCCGGTGGACGACGTCGCGCAGCGCCTCGCTGACCTCGCGGATCACGGTCGCTCCCAACGCCGCGGGTCCACGCCGTCGTCGTCGAGGCGTGCCTCGACGATCCGCTCGATCTCGGCGAACGATCCCACGTAGGTCTCCTCGTCCGTGGCCATGTCGCGCACCCGGGCCCTGATGACGGCCGGGAGCGAGTCGACGTCGCGGGGCTCGGCCCACACGTCGATGAGGAATCGCCGCCTCCACGCTCGCATCACCAGGCCGTGACCCTTCTGCTCAGCCACGAGCGTCCCGGTCGCCGATCACCGACCGATCACCGCGACCCCCGCCCCCGATCACGACCCGATCACCCCGCACCCGTCGACAGGCCACTCGTGGCCCACCCCCACCCGTCGAGAGGCCGCTCGTGGCCCACGCGCACCCGTCGAGAGGCCACGACTGGCCGCCCCCGCCACGTCGAGTGGCCACGTCTGGCCGCCACCCCGGCGACACGGCATACGCCCTCGGTGCCCGTCAGGGCATGCGGTGGAGGCGGTCGAGCGCGCGGTCGACGATCTCGGCGAGCCGCACGACCTCGCGTCGGGCCCGCTCGAGCTCGGCGACGAGCGCGGCGACCGAGGCGGCCTGCCCGGCGTCGCCACGGGTGATCCGCGCGTAGAGCGCGACCGTCTCGGGCATCGGGTCGGCGCCGAGCTCGGCGAGCAGCGTCAGGCGGCACTGCTCGAACTGCCGCTCGACGAGGTCGTGCCGACCGGACGCGGCGTAGGCGCCCATGAGGTGGCGGTGGACGTCCTCGCGCAGCGGCTCGATGGCGAGCGCGAGCGCCCCGTAGCGGTCGACCGCCGCGACGTCGCCGCGCGTGCCGTGGTGCTGGACGAGGTAGTCGAGGGCGGTGAGGTAGAGGGTCTCGATGCGGTGGCGTGCGCCGAGCACCCACTCGTCGTCGCAGACCTCGACGAGGCGACCGCGGTGCAGCGCGACGGCGTCCTCGAGCCGTCGGACGTCGTCGTCCATGAGGTCGACGACGCTGCGTCGCAGCACAGGCGCGAGGAGGTCCTCGAAGCGCACGGCATCGACCGTCATCGGCACGCCCGGGCTCAGCGCGACCGACCGTCCACCGGAGCGGCCGACGAGCTCGACGCCCGTGCTCGCGCGCACCTCGGACTGCAGGCGCCAGACGGCCGTGTTGAGCCGGCGGCGGGCGGAGTCCTCCGGACAGTCGGAGAAGAGCTGGGCAGCCGCGACCGCGCGCCGGCGCCCCTCGCGCGGTGCGAGCGCGAGATAGGCGACGAGCACCGCGGCACCCGGCGACAGCGCCACGGGATCGTCTCCCGAGACGAGCGTCGGAGCACCGAGAAGATTCAGTCTGAGCCCCGAGACGGCCACGCTAACCCCCACACATCGAGGTGGGCTGCTCACCCAAGAAAATACGCCCGAACCGCATGTTTCGTGACCGCTTCGGCCGGATCCGCCGACGGCTGCAGGCCGCCCCGCGTGGCCCCTTCAGGTATGCCGTCTGGCGGGCTAACGTGCGAGGGCATGGCCCGCTCGCGCCCCGCCCGGCTCCGCGACATCGACGAGGCAGCCGCCGCGCTGCCCGAGGTGACGCGCGACCCGCCGTCGGGAGGGCGACCGTCGTTCGCGGTGCGCGGCAGGACGTTCGCGTTCGCGCGAGGCCCGCGCAAGGACGCGTTCGACCCCGAGACGGGTGAGCCGTACGACGACGTCCTCGCCTTCACGTGCACGGCCGAGGACAAGGAGTCGATGGTCTCGGACCCGGACTCGCCGTGGTTCACGACGCCGCACTGGAACGGCTACAACGCGGTGCTGCTGCTCGAGCGCGACCTCGGGAGGCTGACGGCGGAGGAGATCCGCGAGGTCGTGACCGACGCCTGGCTGACCAAGGCGCCCAAGCGACTGGCGAAGGAGCTGCTCGACGGTCCATGACGGACGGAATACCCCAGAGGGGTATCCTGTTGACGACGAGGAGGTGCCATGGCTGGATACACCGGCAGCAAGGACGACTACCTGAAGCGGCTGCGCCGCATCGAGGGGCAGGTCCGCGGGGTGCAGAAGATGGTCGACAGCGACACCTACTGCATCGACATCCTGACCCAGGTCAGCGCGATCACCAAGGCGCTGCAGGCGGTCAGCCTGGGGCTGCTCGAGGACCACGTGGCCCACTGCGTCGTCGACGCCGCCCGGGAGTCCGACGAGGCCGCCGCCGAGAAGGTCCGCGAGGCCTCCGAGGCCATCGCACGACTTGTCCGCAGCTGAGCCCTCCGCCCCACCGTCCATCCCGTCCGAGGAGACCACGATGACCGAGACCACCCAGACCGAGATCACCGTCGCCGGCATGACGTGCGGCCACTGCAGCTCCGCCGTGAGCGGCGAGCTGTCCGCACTGCCCGGCGTCGTCGCGGTCGCCGTCGACCTGCACCCGGGCGAGGACTCGCCCGTCACCATCACCAGCGAGGCCCCCCTCGACCCGGCCGTCGTCGCCGACGCCGTCGCCGAGGCGGGCTACAGCCTCCGATGAGCATGGGCCGGGCACCGGTGACCACCGAGCGGACCCCCGACGAGGTCCGGCTCGCCATCACCGGCATGACCTGCGCCTCCTGCTCGGCCCGCATCGAGCGCAAGCTCTCGAAGGTCGCGGGCGTCGAGTCCGCGACCGTCAACCTCGCCACCGAGAAGGCCCTCGTCTCGTTCACCGCCCCGGTCACGGTCGAGCAGATCGTCGCCGAGGTGAAGAAGACCGGCTACGGCGCCACCGTCATCGACGGCTCGCGCCCCGCCCGCCCCGCCGCCACCACCACGCCGACCGCGTATGCCGTGTCGCCCGAGAGTGCCCCCGTCGCGACCGCGGGCGACGAGCCCGCAAAACCTGCAGCCGGAGCCCTCCTCGAGAAGCTGCGCGCCCAGGAGCTGGCCCGGCAGAAGGTCCGTGACGCGTCCGCCGCATCCGCGGCCGCCACGGCCGCGACCACAGCCGGGGCCGGAGCCGTGAAGTCCGACGCCCGGCCCGCACCGCACACCCACGGCTCGGGTGATGCCGGCCACGCCGGCCACGCCGCCCCCGCGGACCACGCCGCCCCCGCGGACCACGCCGGCCACGCCGGCCACGCGGACCACGCGGGCCACGGCGGTGCCGGCGAGAACCACCTCGACCACACCCCCGCGCAGGACGTCCTCAAGCCCCGGCTCGTCGTCGCCATCGCCCTGACGATCCCGGTGCTGCTGCTCGCCATGGTGCTGCCCGAGTTCGCGGCGAGCCCATGGCTCGAGCTGGTCCTCGCGACGCCCGTCGTCTTCTGGTGCGCCTGGCCCTTCCACCGCGCCGCCGCCGTCAACGCCCGGCACCTCGCGTCGACGATGGACACGCTCGTCTCGATCGGCGTGCTCGCCGCCTGGGGCTACTCCGTCGTCGAGCTGCTCCAGGGCGGCATGCACCTCTACTTCGAGGTCGCCTCGGTCGTCACGACGTTCCTGCTCGTCGGCCGCTTCCTCGAGGCCCGCGCCAAGGACTCCGGCAAGGACGCCCTGCGCTCGCTGCTCGACCTCGGCGCCAAGGACGTGTCCGTCCTGCGCATCGACCCGCAGTCGCGGATCACGAGCGAGCTGCGCATCCCCGTCGACCAGCTCGTCGTCGGCGACCAGTTCGTCGTGCGCCCGGGCGAGAAGGTCGCGACCGACGGCACCGTGCGCGACGGGTCGAGCGCCGTCGATGCGAGCCTCGTCACCGGCGAGTCCACGCCCGTCGACGTCTCCCCCGGCGACGACGTCACCGGCGGCTCGATCAACTCCACCGGACGCATCGTCGTCGAGGCCCGCAAGGTCGGCGCCGACACGATGCTCGCCGGCATCCAGCGCCTCGTCGAGACCGCGCAGACCGGCAAAGCCGACGTCCAGCGCCTCGCCGACCGCGTCTCTGCGATCTTCGTCCCGGTCGTCCTCGTCATCGCGGTCGTGACCTTCGTCGCGTGGCTCCTGACGGGCCACGACCTCGGCACGTCGCTCGCCGTCGCCGTGACGGTCCTCATCATCGCCTGCCCCTGCGCGCTCGGTCTCGCCACGCCGACCGCCCTGCTCGTCGGCACCGGCCGCGGCGCCCAGCTCGGCACCCTCATCAAGGGCCCGCAGGTCCTCGAGGACACCCGCCGCGTCGACACCGTCGTGCTCGACAAGACGGGCACCGTGACCACGGGTCAGCTGCGGCTGCGGAGCATCGCCGTGCGCGGCAAGCTCTCCAAGAAGGCAGCGCTCACGGCGGCCGCCGCCGTCGAGCAGGGCAGCGAGCACCCCATCGCGCAGGCCGTCGTCGACGGCGCGCGGCTGGCCAGGCTCGACCTGCCGCGCATCCACGACTTCCAGGCCAACCCGGGCGAGGGCGCGACCGCCCGGATCAAGGACACCGAGGTCACCGTCGGCAAGGCCGTCCTCTTCGAGAGCGTCGACCCCGAGCTGTTGGAGCACGCGCGGAGCCACGCCGGCACGACGGTCTTCGTCGGCTGGGACGGCGTCGCCCGGGCGGCCCTCACCGTCGAGGACACGGTGCGTGAGTCGTCCACGGCCGCCATCGCCCGGCTGCGGGCGCTCGGCCTCACGCCCTACCTGCTGACCGGCGACAGCGCGTCCAACGCGCGCAGCGTCGCCGAGCAGGTCGGCATCGACGCCCGCAACGTGCGCGCCGACGTGCTGCCCGCCGAGAAGCACGCGGTCGTGACCGAGCTGCAGACGTCCGGCCGGGTCGTCGCCATGGTCGGCGACGGCGTCAACGACGCGGCCGCGCTCGCCCAGGCCGACCTCGGCCTGGCGATGGGTTCGGGCACCGACGTCGCCATGGACTCCGCCGACATCGTCCTCGTGCGCACCGACCTCGACGCCGTCGGCGACGCCATCGGTCTCTCCCGCGCGACGCTGCGCATCATCAAGCAGAACCTCGCCTGGGCGTTCGGCTACAACACCGCCGCCATCCCGCTCGCCGCGTTCGGCCTGCTCAACCCGATGATCGCCGGCGCGACGATGGCCCTCTCGTCGGTGCTCGTCGTCAGCAACTCGCTGCGTCTCAAGCGCTGGCACCGCTGACGGGGCCCCCGGTCACCTCACGACCCCGCGGTTTGAGGTATTCGGCCCGCCGATACTGCAGGCGGAATACCTCAACCGGGTGGTGCGGTCTCCTCGGCCGACGACGGCAGGGCCGCCACCGGTGCCGGGTCCGAGCCGCCAGCAGTCAGCTGCGGCGCACCGGAGCCGGTGAGGTAGGCGTGCACGTTGGCGGCCACCTCGCGGAGGGGCCGCGGCGGCAGGTAGGCCGAGGCCCCGGCGTCGAGCAACCGACTCACGGGTCCCGGTGCGCTGACACCGAGCTCGTCGTCCTCGATCTCGGTCACGATGATGCGGGCCTGGGGGAACATCCCTCGCAGTGACCCGAGCAGCTGCGGGCTCACCGGGTGGGTCAGCACGACGTCGGCGCTCGTCGGGGCCCTGAGCAGGTCGAGCACGACGTAGCCGTCGCCCAGCTCGTCGGAGAGTCGCTGGCGAGCGGCCTTCGACAGCTTCGTCGCCGTCGCCACCACCATGACGCCCTCGGGCACGCGCTCCGGACCACCACCGTCGTCGTCCCCGCGACCGGCCCGCTCCGGCTCCGGCCCACCCAGGACGGTGCCCACCAGCACGCTCGGATGGTGCACCAGCACGCCGATCTCGCGTCCGTCGCGGCGGAGCGTGACCTCCTGCCCGGCGACCATCGCCTCCACGGCAGCGCGGACGTCGCGCGGCAGCGCCTCGAGGTCGAGGCTCGGCACCGGGCGGCGCCTCCCCCACCTGTGGACCTGACCGTCGCGCTCCTGCACCGGCTCCTGGGGCATCCAGGCACCCTAACCCGGCCACCCGGCGAACCCGGGCGCGACCGGCCGCCGCGCGACACGGCATACGACATCGGGACGACGAACGGCGGCCACCCCGAAGGGTGGCCGCCGTTCGCGTGCGAGCTGGTGGCTCGGTCAGATGGTGACCTTGCCGGCCGGGGTGTCGAAGGTGACCGACAGCAGACCCGGCGTGCCGTGCGGGGCGACGAACGTGAAGTCGATGCCGCCCTTGTCGAAGGTGTCCTCCGGGCCGAGCCACTCGCGCACGCGCTTGGGGTCACCGGCGATCTGGAGGTTGTCGATCGAGACCGACGTGTCGGCGCCCGCGGAGGGGTGCACCGTCATGTCGTCCCACTCGATGAAGTAGGGGACCTGCGGGTCCGCCATGAGGCCCTTGATGCCGAGCTGGCGCCACTTGAGCTCGGTGCCGTCGGGGCGGTGCCGGTTGCCCGGGACCGACTCGCGACCGAGGCGATGCTCGACGACGACGATGTCGTCGACGGCGACGACCCAGCCGAGCCAGCCGCCACCGGCCTCGGAGGCGGCACGGACGGCCTGCCCGAAGGGCGCCTTGTCGGAGGCCGGGTGGTCCAGCACCTCGACGACCTCGAGGTAGTGGTCCTTGGCCAGGGGGAAGATCACGTTGCGCGTGCCGAACCGGGGATGCACCCCGCCGTCGACAGGGGCGACGCCGATGAGCTCGGACAGCCGGGCGGCCGTGGCCTTGAGGCCACCGGCCTCTGCTGCATAGGAGACGTGGTCAACTCGCATACAGAACATCGTGACACACGCCAAGGGGTGCTCTTGACCACCCCTCCCTGTCCCCTGCGGGGCTCGTCACACGCGTCACATGAATGAAACCTGGGCGTCACCTCGTATGCCGTCCCGCGGGCTCCCGGAGGGCCGCCCGGTCAGCGCGCGTCGCGTTGACGAACCGCCTCGTAGAGCACGATCGCGGCCGACGCGGCGACGTTGAGGCTGTTCGCCTTGCCGTGCATGGGAATCCGGACGCGGTGGGTGGCGGCGTCGAGCAGGGTGCGGTCGGTGCCGTGCTTCTCGCTGCCGACCGCGATGGCGACGCGGCCGGTGTAGTCGACGTCGGTGTGCAGCAGGTCGGTCTCGGGGGTCGTGACCACGAGACGGATCTCGTTCGTCGCGATCCAGTCGAGCGCCTCGGCCGTCGTCGCGCTCGCGGCCGGCACCGCGAACACGGTCCCCTTGCTCGCGCGCACGACGTTGGGGTTGCCCCAGTCGGTGACGGGGTCTGCGGCCACGACGGCGTCGACCCCGGCAGCGTCGGCGGTGCGGAGCATGGCGCCGAGGTTGCCGGGCTTCTCGACGCCCTGGCTGAGCAGGGTGAGGTGGTCGGCCCCGTCGACGCGCAGGTCGTCGAGGGCGACGCCGATGCGGTCGACGACGGCGAGGAGCCCGTCGGGGCCCTCGCGGTAGCTGACCTTCTCGAAGGCGCTGCGGCTGAGGTGCACGACCTCGACGCGGTCGTCACGCAGGCGCGCGACCAGGTCGGTCTGGTGGCCGATGTCCTGGCTCCCGGCGCGGCCGGCGGGGCTGAAGAGCTCCTCGCAGACGTAGACGGTGCCGGGCCGCACGCCGGCCGAGAGGGCGAGGCCGATCTCCTCGTAGCCCTCGACGAGCGTCTGCCCGGTCTCCTCGCGGGTGCGCCGCCGGCGCAGGGCGAGCAGGCCCTTGAGGCGCGGGTTGGACGCGGACGTGATGGTCGGCTCGTGGGAGGAGTGGGTCGCGTTCGTCATGGCAGGCCCAGCATCCCATTCGCGTGCACGTCAGGGGTGGAGGCGGGCGCCCTTGAGGATGCGGTCGACGGCGTTCTTCGGGGCGTGCAGGGCGAGGCCGACGAGGTCGAGGTCGGCGGCGGGCACGGACGCGACGGCCGCGCGGTTGTCGGCGTCGTGCCCGGTCGCGAACATCGCGCGCGTGTAGACGGCGAGCGCCGTCCCCCGTCGGAGCGCCCGCTCGTGCGCCGCGGTCAGCGTCGGGGCGCCACCCTCGAAGACGAGGACGGGCATCCCGAGAAGGGGGAGGTACGCGTGCCCGTCGGCGTCGGCGTACGGCTGCCCGACGAGCTCGGGGTGCGCGGCCGTCACACCGCTGACGAGGAACGCCGTGACGTTGAGGCGCTGCCAGGGCTCGAGGTCGTCGCGCACGAGGACGGCGATCTTGGTGTCGAAGGGCGGGGTGAGCAGGTCGTCCATGGCCCCCAGCCTGCGGGGTCGCGCGGGCCACCGTCTTGTACGTCGTTGACCCTCCCCCGCAACACACCGTGCAGGTCACAACACCCCGCAGTCCGAACCCGGTGGGTTGTGACCTGCTCGGTGTGTTGCCGTGTGGAGGTTCAGGGGGCGGAGGAGCGCTGGTAGCGGGCGGGTGTCGTGCCGAGGAACCGGCGGAAGTGCCGCGTCAGGTGCGCCTGGTCGTAGAAGCCGGCCTCCGTCGCCACGAGCGCTGCCGGGACGCCGTCGCGTAGCCGTCGTCGGGCGAGGTCGAGACGCCGACCGATGACGTACGCGTGGGGCGGGAGGCCGTACGCGGCGGCGAAGGAGCGCACCAGGTGCGGTGTCGTGACGCCGAGCGAGGCCGCCACCGCGGCGATCCCGGGGGTTCCGACGGGGTCGGCGTCGAGGGCCTCACGGGCGAGTCGGGCGACCGGTCCGGGTGCCGGCGGCGCGGGGACCGCGGCAGCCCGGCGACCGCGTACGAGATGGGCGTTCAGCCGCTCGACGACGAGGGCGAGGCGCGACTCGGCCTCGAGGTCGTCGCGCGCCACGAGCGCGCGGTCGAGCCGCGAAACCGCCTCGGGCAGAGCGGCATCGGGCAGCAGGGGAGCGTCGACGGCCGACCCGACGAGGTCGGGCGCGATGACGTCCTCCTCGAGGTAGACGACACGCTTGCGGAAGCCGGTCGACGTCAGGGCGCGGCCGTCGTGGACGACGTGCGGTGGCAGCAGCGTGACGCCCGAGCGCACGGCCGTGTGGTCGTGGCGGTCGAGGTCGTAGCCGATGACGCCGTCGTCGACGACGAGCAGGGTCCACGTGTCGTGGGTGTGCCCCGGATACGCGTGGTCGTGCCACTGCGCGTGGAAGACCTCGGCGATCCCGGCCACGTCCGGGCGCCACGACGCGGTCCGGTCGATCGGCGCTCCCACTCGGGCACGGTAACCCGGTCTCGGCTCGTAGGGTGGAGGTCGACCACGACGGAGGAGGGCCCGTGACCGACTTCCCGCGCCTCATGCACACCGCGCTCGACACGACGGACGCCCGGGGCCTGGCCGAGTTCTACCGAGTCCTGCTCGGACTGCACTACCGATCCGGCCACGAGCCCCCGGCCGACGGGCCCGACGACGCCGACTGGCTCGTGCTGCTCGACGCCGACGGGGTGCGGCGCCTCGCGTTCCAGCGGGTCGACGTGGCACTCCCCCGGTCGACGTGGCCGAGCCACGAGGTGCCGATGCAGCTGCACATCGACTACGCCGTGCCGAGCGTCGCCGAGCTGGACCGCCACCGGGAGCGGGCCCTCGCGCTGGGCGCCGAGGTGCTGCTCGACCGCACCGACGACGAGAGCGAGCCGCTCGTCGTGCTCGCCGACCCGGCCGGCCACCCGTTCTGCCTTCTCGTCGCGCCCTGACGCTCCTGCCTGTCGGCGGCTCGGCGTAGCGTCGGGACGACGGAGACCCCGGGGCACCGGCGCGCCGGGGTCGCGGGACCAGGAGGCACGATGACCACCCTCGACGGACGACCCAACACCGCCCTGCTCGTCATCGACGTCCAGAACGACGTCGTGTCGGGCGCCTGGGACCGCGACGGCGTCATCGGCCGCATCAACACCCTCGTCGACAAGGCCCGCACCGAGCACGTGCCGGTCATCTGGGTGCAGCACTCCGACGACAACATGCCGATGGACACCGACGGCTGGCAGTACGTCCCGGAGCTGACCCGCGAGGAGTCCGAGCCGCTCGTCCACAAGCGTTACGGCGACTCGTTCGAGGACACCGACCTCGAGGCGATCCTCGCCGAACGACAGGTCGGGCGGGTCGTCGTCACCGGCGCGCAGACCGACGCGTGCATCCGGTCGACCCTCCACGGCGCGCTCGTCCGCGGTTACGACACCACCCTCGTCGAGGACGCCCACACGACCGAGGACCTCCGCCAGTGGGGCGTTCCGGTCTCACCCGAGCAGGTCATCGCCCACACCAACGTCTACTGGTCGTGGTCCGAGGCTCCGGGACGCACGGGCGACGTGACGCCCACGGCCGAGGTCGACTTCCGCGCCCGCTGACCGGGCGGCGCGACCTCTGAGGGACCTCGACGCGAGCCCGCCTAGGCTGGAGCCATGCTCGACACGTTGGCCGCCCTGCCCTTCTGGCAGGCGTTCCTGGCGCTCTTCGCGAGCGCCATGGTGCGGTCCAACGGCACGTACTGGGTCGGTCGTGGTGCCATCGCCGGCTGGCGTCGCCACCGTGGCACGCACGGCGACGTGACCGGCCGCGCCGAGACGATGCTCCGACGGTTCGGTCCCTTCGCCGTCACGCTCTCCTACCTCACCGTCGGCATCCAGACCGCGATCCACCTGACCACCGGCGTCATGCGGATGCCGCTGCGCTACTACTTGCCGGCCGCCATCGCCGGGTCGGCCGTGTGGGCGGTGCTCTACGCGACGGTGGGTCTGGCCGTGGTGCAGGCCTGGCTCGCCGCCGAGGCCGGGTCGTGGTGGGGCGTCGCCGTCCTCGTGCTGGTCGTGGTCGCCGTCGCCGCTTGGCTCGCCACCCGGCGCCGCACCCACACCCGCACCCGCACCCAGCCGAGTGAGCGCCCCGTCCCACTCGAGTGAGCGCCACGCCTCCTGACACGACCCGAACACGAGCGTGACGTGGGCGCCGTCCGGGCTCACTACGCTGCGAACGTGTCCACCGATCCCGGCGCGAGCCCCGACCGACGTCCGGAGCCGGCGCGCGGCCTCGTGCTCGTCGTCGAGGACGAGCCGGCCATCGCCGACGTGCTGCGGCTCAACCTCCGGGCGGCCGGCTACGGCGTCGAGGTGGTCGGCGACGGGGCCCGTGCCCTCGACGCCGCGCGCGACCTGCGACCGAGCGCCATCGTGCTCGACATCGGCCTGCCGGTCCTCGACGGCATCGAGGTGTGCCGCCGCCTCCGGGGTCGGGGCGACTGGACGCCGGTGCTCTTCGTGACGGCCCGCGACGACGAGGTCGACCGCATCGTCGGCCTCGAGCTCGGCGCCGACGACTACATCACGAAGCCTTTCTCCCCGCGGGAGCTCGTGGCACGACTCGGGGGCGTGCTGCGACGCACCCGCGGGGACGCGATGGCGCCCGAGATGCTCCGCGTCGGTGATCTGAGCATCGACCTGACGAGCCACGAGGTCCGGGTCGCCGGTCGCGAGATCGCCCTCACCGCAACGGAGTTCGACCTCCTGAGCCACCTCATGCGGCGGCCCGGCGTCGTCTTCACGCGTGAGCAGCTGCTCAGCGACGTCTGGGGGTATGCCGCGACGGCCGGCGGGCGCACCGTCGACGTCCACGTCGCCCAGGTCCGCGCCAAGCTCGGCGACGCCAGCCCGATCCGGACCGTGCGCTCCGTCGGGTATGCCGCCGAGCGGGCCCCCCGCGACGCCGCCGACCGCGCCCCCGACCTTCCACCCGACCTTCCACCCGACCTTCCACCCGACCTTCCACCCGACCGGGACGCCGGTGCGAGGGGCGACACCGCCGACGCTGTCGACACCGACACCGACACCGACACCGACACCGACGCCATCGGCCGGACCGGCACCGGACGGCTCGACCCGTGACGACCGTGCGGGGGTCGCTGTCACGCCGGATCGTCCTGCTCGCCGTCGGCATCGCCGTGCTGACGGCCCTGCTCGCCGGCCTGCTCGCCGTCGGCCTGACCCGCACGTCGGCCGACGAGTCGGCCCGGCGCACGCTGTCGAGGATCGCCGACGCGAGCGCCGAACGGGCCGACTCCGGGGTGGTCGCCCGGGCCTCGCAGGCCAAGGCCGTCCGCACCCTGGGTGCCCTCGGGGTCGAGTCGGCCAGCGTCGGACGCGGCGGCGCCGTGACGTCGACGAGCGCCCTGGCCCGCGACGCCCTCACCCCGGCGCGTCAACGGGCGCTCCTTGCCGGGCGCACCATCTCGACCCGCGACGACCTCGGCGGCACGCTCGTCCTCGTCGAGGGGCGGCCCACCGACGCCGGGGGCATCATCCTCGTCCAGCGCCGGTCCGACGCCACGGCCGACTCAGACCGGCTCGTGCGCCGGGTGCTCCTCGCCCTCGCCATCGCGGCCGTCGTGGCCGTCGTCGTCAGCGTCGCCGTGGCCCGTCGCCTGTCCCGGCCGCTGCGTCGCACGGCCGACGCGGCGCATGCCCTCGCGGCCGGGCACCGCGACGTGCAGGTCCCCGTCGAGGGGCCCGACGAGGTTGCCGAGGTCGCGAGCGCGCTCAACTCGCTGTCGAGCTCGCTGTCCCGGTCCGAGGGGCGCCAGCGCGACTTCCTGCTGTCGGTGTCGCACGACCTGCGCACGCCACTGACCGGCATCAGCGGCTACGCGGAGTCGCTCGCCAGCGGCGTCGTGCCGACCGAGGAGACCGCCCGGGTCGGCGGGGTGGTGCTCACCGAGGCGAAACGTCTCGAGCGCCTCGTCGGCGACCTGCTCGACCTCGCCCGGCTCGGCGCCGACAGCCCGAGCGTCAGTCCCGAGCGCACCGACCTCGTCGCCCTCGGCCGGGAGGTCGAGTCCGTGTGGTCGCGGCGGTGCGCCGCCGTCGGGGTGGCCTTCACCTTCGTCCCGGCCGTGGCCGACGCCTGGGCCGTCACCGACCCGGCCCGCGTGCGCCAGCTCGTCGACGGGCTGCTCGAGAACGCCCTGCGCGTCACGCCGTCCGGCCGCCCGATCGTCGTCGAGGTGCGCCGCGAGGCAGGCACGCCGTCCAACTTCGTCGTCGAGGTCCGTGACGGCGGACCGGGCCTCACCGACGACGACCTGCCCGTCGCCTTCGAGCCGTCGGTCCTGCACGAGCGCTACCGCGGCATCCGACCCGTCGGCACCGGGCTCGGTCTGGCCATCGTCGGGCGGCTCGCCCAGCTCCTCGGCGGGACGGTCGAGGCCGGGCACGCGGCCGAAGGGGGTGCCCGCTTCACGCTGCGCCTGCCGGACCACCCCGCGGCCCGCGCCGGGACCGACGCGACCGCCCGCGCCGCAACCACGCCCACCGCAACCACGCGCACCGCCAGCACTCCCTGACCGCGCCTGAGGCGCAGGCGCAGCGGACGGCATACGCGGTCGACCAGCGTCACGGGCCCGGTCACGCGCCGTGGTGCCGCGGATGGTTCGGCGTCCGGTGGGGTGATCACCACACCGGACGTCGGATCATCCGGCCGGCGGAATGGGGCGGCCACCCCGACGGTTGAGCAGGCATGACCACCTGGGGTTTCATCGGCAGCGGCAACATCGGCAGCACCGTCGCCCGGCTCGCGATCGCGGCCGGACACGACGTCGTGCTCAGCAACAGCAGGGGTCCCGAGACCCTCGCGGACCTCGTCTCCGAGCTGGGGCCGCACGCCCGGGCCGCGACGGCGCAGGAAGCGGCCGCAGCCGGTGACCTCGTCGTCGTGACGATCCCGCTCAAGGCCTACCGCCACGTCCCCGTCGACGGGCTCGCGGGCAAGGTCGTCATCGACACGATGAACTACTACCCCGGACGCGACGGCCGGATCGACGTGCTCGACGACGGCTCGACGACGAGCTCCGAGCTGCTCCAGGCGCACCTGCCGCAGTCGCACGTCGTCAAGGGCTTCAACAACATCTACTTCCAGCACCTGCGCGACCTCGCCCGCCCGTCGGGCTCCGACGACCGCAGCGCGCTCGCCATCGCCGGAGACGACGCCGCCGCCAAGGACTCCGTGCGCCGGGCCCTCGACGCCATCGGCTACGACACCCTCGACCTCGGCCCGCTCGCCGAGGGCTGGCGCACCCAGCCCGACCAGTCGGCATACGGCCTCCAGTACGCCGCCGACGAGAAGGACTGGACGGCCGGCGCACGCCCGGCCGGTTCCGACGAGGTCGCCGGTCGGGCCATGCGGGCCACCCGAGCCCCGCACGAGGCCTGAGCGGCCAACTCTCGACAGGGATTTGGGGACCGGACCGGGCCCACCTAGACTAGGCCCCGAGGGGAGTACTTCCTCGCGCGCTCCGGTCAGTACGGTGGTCCGACGACCACCCCGGTCCGCGGCCGACGGCAGTCGGTGAAGGAGACCTCAGACATCACGTTCTGAGGAGACCCATGCTCACTGCCCTGTCCGCCGCCACCCCGGCGCCGCCCACCGAGTCGATCGGTTCGCCGACGCTGTGGATCGCAACCATCGCCGGCGTCGCCGCCCTCTTCGTCATCGACTTCCTCATCACCCGACGCCCGCACGACCCGAGCATGCGCGAGGCGGTCGGCTGGTCGGCCTTCTACATCGCGATCCCCGTCGCCTTCGGCGGCTGGCTCTGGTGGCAGTACGGCTCCCAGCAGGGCGTCGAGTACTACACCGGCTACATCGTCGAGAAGTCGCTGTCGGTCGACAACCTCTTCGTCTTCATCATCCTGCTCTCGGCGTTCGCGGTGCCGCGCGAGCTGCGCCAGCGTGTGCTGCTCATCGGCGTCGGCGGGGCGCTCGTCCTGCGCGGTGTCTTCATCGCCCTCGGCGCGCAGATGATCGCGAGCTTCGCGTGGACCTTCCTGCTCTTCGGGGCGATCCTGCTCGCGACGGCCGTCAAGGTCGGTCGTGACGCGCTCTCGCACACCGACCACAGCATGGACGTCGACCAGCTGCGCAGCGTCACGCTCATCCGCCGCTTCTACCCGGTCACCGACACCTACGAGGGCACCCGCCTCACGGTCCGCCACGGCGGCAGGCGCGCCCTGACGCCGCTCGCGCTCGTCGCCGTCGCGATCCTCGGCACCGACATCGTCTTCGCCATCGACTCCGTACCGGCCGTCTACGGCATCACCGGCGACGCCTACCTCGTCTTCGCGACCAACGCGTTCGCGCTGCTCGGCCTGCGCGCGCTCTACTTCGTCCTCGAGGGCGCCCTGGCCAAGCTCGTCCACCTCGGCCACGGCCTGTCGCTCATCCTCGCGTTCATCGGCGTCAAGCTCGTCCTGCACTGGGCGCACGGGGTGTGGCCGGGCGTCCCGGAGATCCCGACGCTGCTCTCACTCGCGGTCATCATCGGCATCCTCGCCGTCGTCACCGTGACGAGCCTGCTCGCCAACCGGCGGACCGAGGCCGAGCAGGCGGACGAGCCCGACGACGAGCCGTCGCCGCTGCCGCACGCCTGAGGGGACGTATGCCGTCCGGCCGGCCACACGGCGTACGCGGTCGTATGCCGTCCCGACCGTCATGAGGGAGGCGTCCCGCCGGGTGCGGGGCGCCTCCCTCGTCTGCCGCACCCCGTCCGGCCCGTCTCCGGCGGGGTGCCGCGCCTCAGCTCGTCGCGCTCGGGGAGGGTGAGCCGCCGGGCTGGGACGTCATGACCTTGAAGACGACGACTCGCGCCGTCGGGTTCGTCGCGCCGACCCCGGCGACGAGCGCCTTCGCGCCCACCTTGACGGCGCCGATCGTCGAGTCGGCGCCCTTGCCGTTGGCGCGGACCCGGACCCTCGTGTCGCCGGAGACCGCGAACGTCTGCGAGAAGCCGTCCTTGGCCTTGACCGTGACCGACGTCGCGGAGACGGCGGTGACGTCGCCCCGGATCGCCTGGTGGGTCACCGGGCCGGTCGGGCTGTCGGTGACCCAGGTGCCGTGCAGGGCGCGCATCATCCGGACGCGCAGGCCCTTGCGGTCGCCCTTGCCGCCCTGGGCGGCGTCGGCACCCTGGGCGGCGTCGGCGGTGGCCGGGGTCTCGACGGCTGCCGAGACGAGGTCGATGGTGTCGCCATCGGTCGCGGCGACATCCTGCTCGAGCGGCGCGGCGCCGATGGCGCTGGCAGCGGTGCCGGTCGCGTCGGTCTTGGAGCAGGCCCCGAGGGCGAGGCTGCCGAGGACGAGGACAGCCGCACCGAGGGCCGTCGATGAGCGCAGGAGGCCGGTCGTCCGGCGGGTGTCGTTGTTCATGCCCCTACGTTCGCGCACGCAGGTGAAGCCTCGGTGCGGGTCGTGTTCGGATCGTGTTCGGGCGCTCAGGTCCGACCGGGGAGGGTGGTGCCGTCCGGGCGCCCAGCGCAGCACGAGCAGGCTGAAGGTCCGCGCGGTCCCGGCCAGCTCCTGCACCTGCTCGTCGGTCGCGACGGTCAGGCCGGTCAGGCCGGTCAGGCCGGTCAGGCCGGTCAGGCCGTCGCCGTCACGCATCGTCGTCACATCCCCAGCTTCTGGTGCTCGACCTCGACGAGCGCCACGACCCGCTCCTCGTCGCGGCCGTAGGGGGCACCGACGTACTTCATCGAGAGGTCGTCGACAGCCGCCCAGCCGGCGTCGCCGTCGAGCCACTCGACGAGGCGGCCCCGCAGCACGACGGGCGTGAACGGGGCGTCGGGCGGGGTGAGCGAGATGGCGACCCGGGGGTCACGGCGGAGGTTGCGGGCCTTGCGGGAGCCGGGTCCGGTGAGGAAGGCGACGCGGTCTCCGACGGTGCCGATCCACAGCGGCACCGAGTGTGGGGAGCCGTCGGGAAGGGTCGAGGCCAGGTGGGCGATGGGGGTGCCGTCCAGGACGGTGCGGACGTCGTCGTCGAGCATGTCGTGCTCCTTCACAGATGGGCAGAGTCTCCGAGGTTCCTTCAAGAGACTTGTTGACCGTAACAGCATGAGTTCCTTCAGGGAACCCCGAATGCTAGGTTGGTCCCATGCAGCGCACCCAGTTCGGCGACATGACGTGCTCGATCGCCCGCACGCTCGACGTCATCGGCGAGCCGTGGTCGCCGCTGATCCTGCGTGACGTCTGGGTCGGCCTGACGAGGTTCGAGCAGATCCAAGCCGACCTCGGCATCTCTCGAAAGGTGCTCACCGAGCGGCTCAACCATCTCGTCGACCAGGGCGTCTTCGAGCGTCGTCCCTACGACGCCCGCCCCCGCTTCGAGTACCACCTCACCGAGAAGGGGACCGAGCTGGTGGAGATGCTCATGGTCATGGCGCGGTGGGGCGACCGCTGGCTCGCGGGCTCGGCGGGTCCACCCGTGCTCTACCGCCACCACGCGTGTGGCGAGATCGCGTCCGTCGACCCGCGCTGCAGCCGCTGCGGCGACCCCATGCACGCCGATGACGTCGACGTGCTGCCCGGTCCCGGAGCGGCCACCTGACCCGACCGCAGCCGCACACGTCGGGTCAGGGACACACACGACGCGATGGGTGGCCGTCCCCCAGGCGTGCCTCAGATGTGGAACCGCGCCTGCGGGGGCGTATGCCGTCAGGCGAAGATCGGGCCCACGGCGGGGTAGGCGGCGGTGAGCGCCGTGCGGACGGCCGAGAGCGAGGGCACGTCCGTGCCGCCCTGGAAGCCGGTGTCGAGACGCATCGGCTTGCCCCACGCGGTGAGGTCCTCGATCGTCGTGCCGGTCGCCGCACCCGAGAGCTGCCCGAACCAGTCGGCGCGGCCGTAGGTGACGTCGCCGCCGATGCACACGAGGTCGACCCAGGACGGGTCGGCGAGGCACACGTTCTCGTAGGGGTCCGGGAGGTGCCGCTCGAGGACGACGAGGTCGGCCGGGCGGCCCACGGCGAGCGACCCGAGGTGGTCGTCGAGTCCGGCGAGCCGGGCCGCGACCGAGGTCACCATGGCGACGAGGTCGGCGGCGGCGACCGGGTGGCCCTGTCGCGCGAGCTCTCGGCGGGCGACCTTCATCTCGGCGAGCAGGCTCGTCGAGCCCGACGGCAGCCAGTCGGCGCCGAGGGCGACGGGCATGCCGGCCGCGATGGCCTCCCCGGCGAGGGTCGTCTCGCCGTAGAGCCGGAGGTTCGACTGGGGCGACCAGACGAGCCGACAGCCGAGCCCGGCAACGGTGCGCAGGTCGTCGGCGGTCAGGGCGCTGCCGTGGATGATGTTCGTGGCCGGGGTCGCCCCGCCGAGGGTGAGGAAGTGCTGGAACTCCTTGGCGCTCACGGCATCCCCGCGTCGGCCCTCGGACAGGTGCAGGTAGAAGGCGTTGACGTCACCCGCGGTGATGCGCGCCATGACCGCCTCGAAGCTCGGCAGCCCGAACGACCCCGAGGGCAGGTCGATCATCGACCGTGCACGGTGGGCGCCGAAGGCCCACTGGTCGATGTTGCGCACGAGCGGCTCGGACGACGCGCTGCTCGCACCCGACGCTCCCTGGATGCCGGTGACGCCGCCGACGAGGGCGCGCACCTCGGCGTAGCGGGTCTGCGTCTTCGGCGGCACCTGGGTCAGGAGGATGTTCTGCGGGTCGCGGACGAGCGCCTGGTAGGGCTTGGACCGGCGCCACGCGTAGCGGTTGTCGTAGATCTTGGGCGGCTCCCAGGCCGCGAAGACGTTGAACTCCGGGTGGCCGTGGAGGTCGAGCAGGCCCGGCAGGATGACGCCGTCGGTCTCGAGCACGGCGACGTCGGTCGGCTTGCGCTTGGAGACGCGGTCGACGAGGCCGTTCGCGACGGTGACGTAGCCGCTCGACCAGGCCCCGTCGGGGGTGATGACGGCGCCGTGCAGCGCGAAGGGCGCCGGGGGCAGCGCGCGAGACCGGCGCGGCGGCTCGGGCAGCTCCTCGGTGATGCCGCGGGCGTAGGCCTTGGCGAACGGCCCCGGGCCGCGGCCCGATCCGCCCGGCCCCCAGTGCTCGAGGGCGGACTTCGTGCCGGCGGCTGGCCGCGCCGGGCGGGTCACAGAGCTGGCCATGTGCGGGCTCCCTTCGGGACGACGACGCTGATCGTCGCGCGCTTCGTCTGCTTGTCCTCGCCGGTGCGGGCCGCCCACGCGTCGACGTCCCGCCACCACGCCGGAGCACCGGGTGGGAGGTCGACCTCGGGGATCGGGGCGAGGTCGGTGGGACCCCACGTGGCGGCGTACGGCGTCAGGTCGCCCGGCCCCTCGGGGGTCACGTGGGCGGCGAGGTCGGCGAGGTGGTCGTTCCAGTTCGCGAGCTGCGCGGCGGTCGTCTCGGCGAGCGGCTTGCCTGACGCGCGCGCGAATCCCTCTGCGTACGTGGGGTGCCGGATCGCTGCCAGGTGTAGCGCCGCGTCGGTGTCGGGCTGGGTCCGCGCCCACGCGGCATACGCCGTCGACGCGAGGTCGCCGAGCGCGACGACGGCCGTGACGTCGGTGCCGACGAGCAGGGCGTCGAGCCAGCGGTGCCGGTAGGCGGCGATGGCCGCGTCCTTGGCGTGCCGGCTTCCGGCCGCCTGCCCGAACACGCTGTAGAGGTAGACGTTGACCATCGCGTATGCCGTGTGGACGCCGACCTTGGCCAGCAGCCCCTGGACGCGTTGGCCGGCCTCACCGACGAGGATGCGGCGCGAGATCGCCTCGTGCGTCGCAGGATCCTGGCCGAGGACGAGCACGCGGGCGCTGCCGTCGAGGCGGCCACGGTGGAAGACCGGGCCCCACTCGGTGCGGAAGTCGGCCGCGGGGTAGACGTCGTCGCCGGGATAGTCGGCGACGAGCGACGCGAAGGGCTCGGCGCCGTAGCCGACGCAGCTCTGGTGCACCACGGCCATGGCAGACCTCCACCCGATCGACAGCCGTTGTCAGTGCAGGGTGGTTCGACGGTAGTCCTGATACATCCAGCCCGTCGGCGGATCGGCGGATCGGCCGTCGGTCCGGTCGGGGCCGGCCTCAGTCCTCGCCGGCCGCGCGACGCAGGAGGAGGGCCCTCTCGGCGTCGTTCTGGGTCATGCCGGCTGCGCGGGCGAACTCGGCGCGCGCCTCGTCGTCGCGGCCGAGCCGGGCGAGCAGGTCGCCGCGGACGCTCGGCAGCAGGTGGTAGTCGGCGAGGGCTTCGGCGGCGACGAGCCCGTCGACGACCTCGAGCGCGGCCTCCGGACCCTCGGCGTAGGACAGCGCGACGGCACGGTTGAGGTCGATGACGGGCGACGGGCGGATCGCGGCGAGCTGGGCGTAGAGGCCGGCGATGCGCGCCCAGTCGGTGGCATCCGGGGTGCGGGCGCGGGCGTGGCAGGCAGCGATGGCGGCCTGCAGCACGTAGGGACCGGTGACGCCCTGCGACGCGTCGACGAGCGACACGGCCCGGTCGAGGGCGGCGAGGGCGTGACGGATCAGGGCCCAGTCCCACGTGGTGCGGTCCTGGTCGAGGAGCAGCACCGGCTCGCCGTCGCGGCCGATGCGGGCACGGGTGCGCGACGCCTGGATCTCCATGAGCGCGAGGAGGCCGTGCACCTCGGGCTCGCCGGGAGCGAGAGCCGACAGGACGCGGCCCAGCCGGATGGCCTCCTCCATGAGGTCGCCGCGCACCCAGTCGCGACCCGACGTGGCGGCATACCCCTCGTTGAAGATGAGGTAGACGACCTCGAGGACCGACGCCAGCCGCGGGGCGAGGTCGGCGCCCGACGGGATCTCGATGGTGACGCCGTCCTGGCTCAGCGTCTTCTTCGCGCGGGAGATGCGCTGGGCGATCGTCGGCTCGGTCGTGAGGAAGGCGCGGGCGATCTCTCGGGTCGTCAGTCCACCGATCATCCTCAGGGTCAACGAGATCCGCGCCTGGGCGGTGAGTGCCGGGTGGCAGGCAGCGAAGACGAGGCCGAGGACGTCGTCGTCGATGTCCTCGAGCGCGGCGTCGAAGTCGCCCTCGGCCAGCTCGGCCACCCTCAGCTCCTCCATGTGTCCCACCTGCTGCAGCTTGCTCGCGAGGTTGACGTCGCGCCGGATGCGGTCGATGGCCCGCCGCCGGGCGGTCGACGTGAGCCATGCACCCGGCTTGGTCGGAATGCCGTCGCGGGGCCACTGCTCGAGCGCCTGCACGAAGGCGTCCTGCGCGAGGTCCTCCGCGAGGCCGACGTCACCGACGACGCGGGCCACGATCGCCGTGACCTTGGCGGCCTCCATGCGCCAGACGGCCTCGAGGGTGCGCTGGACGTCGTCGGACGATGTCGGGTGCGGCTCTCGGGCCCTGCCCTCGTCGGTCTGGTCGGCGGTGGATGACACCCCGACACTCTGGCACGGACCGGTGTCGTGCAGCTGCCGGCCCGGCCGACGGTCAGCCGCGCGCGGCGTTGCGGGCGGCCTCCGCGCGCATCTGCTCGTCGCGCCCACGCATCTCAGGGGTGAACTCGTCGCCGAAGTCCTCGGCCGCGAAGACCTGGCGCAGCTCGAGCGCCTGCCCCGGGCCGGGCACGCACGACACGGGCCACTTCCGGAGCCACTCGAGCGCCTCCTCTCGCGAGCTGACGTCGATGATCGTGAAGCCGGCGATGAGCTCCTTGGCCTCGGCGAACGGCCCGTCGGTGACGACCCAGTCACCGTCCTCCCACCTGACGCGCGCACCCTTGGACGACGGGTGCAGGCCCTGGCCGTCGACGAAGACGCCCGCCCTGAGCATCTCCCCGTTGTAGGCCTGCATGTCGGCGAACTGCTCCTGCGTGCCGGTCGAGCCCTGCTCCGAGTCGGGGCCGGCGGGGACGATGATCATGAAGCGCATGACGGTCTCCTCGTGCTGTCGGTGCGGGTCAGGCCCCCGCCTCATCCCTACGTCGAACGGGACAGCGAGTTCTCGACACGACGGGCGAGAGCCCGGTAGAAGTCGGCGTTGGCGAGGTAGCGGTAGTGGTCGGTCGCGAGGCTCCCCGCGGCGAAGAACGCCGAGTCGTCGACGCCGTCGACGATGCCCTCGGCGCGGAAGCTGAGCAGGTCGGCGTGGTCCCAGACGTTCCACCAGCCGCCGAGGTGCTCGCGGGGAGGGTATGCCGCCGGGCCGGGTCCGCGGTCGGGCGCGCTCTCGAGGAAGAGCCCGAGCTCCTCGAAGAGGCCGACCTGCGACGCGGCGGCGCACCAGTAGTCGATGCGGATGCCCCGGTGCTCCGGCATCCGGGGCAGGAAGTGGGTGACGAGGTCGTAGACGATCTGCCCGCCCATGCTGTGGGTGAGCACGACCAGCGGCTCGCCGCGGCTCTCGGCGGCGAAGGCCGCGGTGTCCAGGCCGGCCAGGACGCGCTCGATGATGGGCCCCGGCGACTCGGCGCTGCCTCGCGTCGAGATGTAGGTCATGACGTCACCGAGGAAGACCGGCACGAAGTCCTCGAGCGGCCGCCGCAGGGAGGTCGCCGCGCCGCGCAGTCGCCGGACGCGCCGTGACGCGGTCGCGGCGTCCGCGCCCGTCAGGTCCGGAAGTGCCGCGGCCGCTGCACCGGAGGCGACGTCGGCTGCGGCGGCGGCGACTTCCTCGGCGGCCGCCGGGACGTCGAGGGGCCGCGACACGAGGGAGCGGCCTCCGAACGCGAAGTGCGCTCCGAGGTCACCCCAGTAGACCCGCATGATCGGCACCCCGCCCGGGTCGTCGGAGACTGCGGGCGCGACGTGCTCGCGCAGGTGCGCCTCGATCGTCGGCCACGGCACCTCGCCGAAGGCCCGGGTCGCCCGGGCCAGACCCGGGTCCTCGTCGCGGACCGCGACGCCGTGGACGAAGACGATCGGCACGGGGGTCCTGCCGTCCGGCCTAGAGCTCGAGCCGGGCGGTCGCGGCCGACTCGACCCCGTCACGGAAGGCGACACCCTCACGGGCGGCCTGCGCCACCGCCTCGAGGACCGGGACGAGGCCGTCGTCGTCGACGTGACCGGCGACCTCGTCGGCGACGGCCTTGACCTGGTCGGGGGCGTTGCCCATGGCGACGCCCCACGCGGCCCAGTGCAGCATCTCGAGGTCGTTGCGCTGGTCGCCGCAGGCGACGGTGTGGATCGGCTCGACGCGCAGCTGACGGCGGACGAGCTCGAGCGCGCTCGCCTTGGACACGCCCTCGGGGTTGATGTCGAGCCACGCCGACCAGCCGACGGCATACGACACCCCGTGCAGACCGGCGCGCTCGACCATCTCCATGAACTCCTCGGCGGTGGCCTCGGGCTGACGGAGGGTGACACGGGTGACGGGGTGCGCGATGAGCTCGTCCCACTCGACCTCGCGCGACTCGCCCATGAGCTCGCCGTCGGGGAAGTGCTTGCTCACCTTGAAGCCGACGCCGGGCTCCTCGACGGCGATGAGGGCGTCGGGGAGCGCGACGCGCATCTTCTCGAGGACCGACTGCGGGTCGAAGGTGACCATGTCGATGATCGAGTAGCCCTCTGCCGCAGTCGGATCGAGCCGGAGGGTCAGTGCCCCGTTGGAGCAGATCGCGTAGCCCTGCCGCAGCCCGAGAGCGTCGAGGATCGGTGTGGTGGCGATGATCGACCGGCCCGTCGCGATGACGACCGCGATGTCCTCGGGCAGCGCCTGGACGGCGTCGCGGACGCCGTCGGAGAGCTCGCCCATGTGGTTGAGGGTCGTGCCATCGAGGTCGAGGGCGAGCAGTCGCTGTGCCATGCGCTCACCGTATCGTCCGGCTCGAGCCGCCCAAGCAGGCCCGGACACTCGTCCCCCGCGCGTCGCGCAGCCGTCACCGGCCCGTCACCCGGAGGTCGCTGCGTCAGTGCTGCACCCCATGCAGCACTGACGTACGCGCGCCCGGCTGCCGACGGACGACCGTTGCTCGTCAACCCACTTCGACACGCCGCATGACACGCCGCGTCTGCGCGCCGACGACGACCAATGGTCGTCGCTGGGCGGCCCGCCCGGCGAGGCGTGAGGGCTCAGTAGATGCCGGTGCCCAACGGGTGCCCGGAGTTGGTGAGGCTTCGGGCGGTGAAGCCGCCCCTGCCGTTGCCGGGGTAGAGCCAGAGCCGGCCCGCCGTGTCGAGGGCCAGCAGGTCGGCCTTCCCGTCGCGGTCGAGGTCGCGCCCGGCCAGCAGCCTGGTCATCGAGCCCCAGCCGGTACCGACGCGGACCGGCGACGCGAACGTGCCGTCGCCCCTGCCGGCGTAGAACGAGAGGTCGCCGTTGCCCCACTGGACATGGAGGTCGGCGAGGCCGTCCCCGTTGGCATCGCCGATCGTGACGATCTTCTTAGCGGCACGGAACGTGCTCGCGGCCACGACCTTCCCCGCACCGAGCCCCTGCAGGCCTCGGCCGGGGTAGAAGACGAGCTCCCCCGTCGAGCGTCTGGCGAAGAGGTCGGCCATCCGGTCACCCGTGAAGTCGCCGCCGGTGACGAGGAGGTTCATCGAGTTCCACCCGCCGGCCCCGATCCGGACGCGGTTCTGCCCGGACGAGTAGCTCCACAGCGCGCCGGAAGAGTCCCTGGCGACGAGGTTCTCCCGACCGTCGTCGTCGAGGTCCCCGGCGAGCGCGATCGAGTTCACCGACCGCGTCGGCATCACCGACGTGCTGAGACCGTTGTCGAGGTCGAAGGTGCCAGGTCGGCCGACGTGCATCATCAGAGTGTCGTACCAGGGGTGGAACTCGCAGAGCTCGCGCAGGGCATCGCCGTTCCACAACGAGACCAGAGCCGGCGCGCCGGGGACGGCGAGCTTCGCAGTCCAGAGGTTGATCGGCAGGTAGCCGGGGCTCGAGCAGCGCACGTTGGCCTGGAGCGTCGTCGAGCGCTCCATGGTGTGGATCCTGTGTTGGAGGCCCGTCCTGCCGTAGAGGGCCACCCCGTTGCGGTACCACTGGCCGTTGCACGCCAGGTCCGGGACCACGGACTGGCTGCCGGGATACCAGGAGAGGATCCTCACGGCGGCGCGGACGAATTGGCCCGATGCGACGGTGCCCTCGGTCGTGAGCGACACCATGACGACCCCGACGGGTGGGGTGCTCCCGGACGACCAGACGCTGCTCGCGCCGGTGGTTGCCTGCACGGACTGGACCGAGACCGACAGGGTGCGCCCTTCGTCGGCGGCGGTCCGGGCGTGAACCCACCCGGGCAGGCCGGGGTCGGGGGCGATCGCCGCGCCGGCCCGCGACCAGAGGTAGGTCACCGAGACCGTGCCGAGCTCGGCCTCGAACTGGGCGGGCAGGTGCGGCAGCTGCATCTGGAACTGCCTGCTCGACTCGTCGTAGGCGATGCCCCCCACCTGCCACCGCGTGGCCACGAGCGGCGCACTGGTGGCGGTCTCGGTGCGCCCGTCCGGGGCCACAGCCGTGACGGTGGCCGTGAAGGTGCGACCGAACTTGGCCCGGCCGACGGCCGTCGTGGCGAGCGTCTCCGTCGTCGTCGTGCGCCCCAGCTCACCCGTCTCGTCGGCCCACACGTAGGAGTAGGTCGTTCCCGCGGGCGTGTCGGGCTGCGGGACGACCACGGACGCGGCCTGGGCGTCCAGCACGACGCTGAAGTGAAGTTCCTCGATGAGGTCAGCCGTGTCGGCAGCCACGGCGGCCGACGCCGACCCGAGACAGACGAGGGCTGCTGCGAGAGCGGCCACTAGGCGCCGTCGGCCCCGCCGGGTCGAACCCTCGGTTGCCTGACCTGCCTTTGCGCGCGCGGACGTGTCCATTGCCCCTGTCTTCCTGCCGAGCTCGTCACCTGCAGTCCGCACTGTAGGGCCGGGGTCGCCGCTGCGGAGCCGGACGCACGTCTCTCGTTGCGGGGGTCGGCGCCCGGGACGTCGCGGGGAACGGGCTCAGGCGAGGCGACCGACGGCGTCCTCGATGCCGCGGTGGAGTGTCGGGTAGGCGTAGATCATCGAGCGCAGCCGCTCGATCGGGACCTTGCCGTGCACGGCGACGGCGAGCGCCCCGAGCACCTCTCCGCCCGCCGGTCCCATCGTCGTGGCACCGACGAGGACGCCGCGGTCGGCGTCGGCGACGACCTTGATGAGGCCGTCTGCCTTGGCGATCCAGCCGCGGGTCGTCTCGCCGAGCGGTGTGACGCCGACCAGGACGTTCGAGAGCGTCTCGCGGGCCTGCTGCTCCGTCATCCCGACGGCACCGACCTCGGGATCGGTGAACGTGACGCGCGGGAGGGCGGCATACTCCGCCGGTGGGCCGTCGTCGCCGAGGACGTCACGGATCACGACACCCGCCTGGTACATCGACACGTGGGTGAAGGCGCCCTTGCCGGTGATGTCGCCCACCGCCCACACGCCGTCGGCGACGCGGCAGCGGTCGTCGACCGGGGCGGTGCGGGCGTCCTTGGCGACGCCGACCGTGTCGAGCCCGACGGCGGCGGGGTCGGCGCGGCGCCCGGTGGCGACGAGGAGCTTCTCGGCCGTCAGGACCGACCCGTCGGCCAGCGTCACGGTGAAGACCGACCCGTCGTGGCTGACCGTGTCGGCGCCGACACCGTGGCGCACCGTGATGCCGTCGGCCTCGAGGGCCACTTGTAGAGCCGCGGACGCCTCCGGCTCCTCGAGCGCCAGGAGCCGGTCGGCGGCCTCGACGACCGTCACCTCGACACCGAAGCGCGCCATGACCTGGCTCAGCTCGCAGCCGATCGCGCCACCTCCGAGCACGACGATCGAGGCAGGCAGCTCGGCGGCTTCGACGACGTCGTGGTTGGTCCAGTAGGGCGTGTCCGCGAGGCCCTCGACCGGCGGGATCGCGGCCGTCGTGCCCGTGTTGACGACGATGCCCGTCGTCGCGGTGTAGGCGGTGCCGTCGACGTCGACGCGTCCCGGTCCCGAGATGCGGCCGGAGCCCCGGACGAAGGTCGCCCCCTTCCCGGTCAGCCGCTCGACGGCGACGCGGTCGTCCCAGTTGTCGGTGGCCTCCTCGCGGATGCGCCTCGCGACGACCGACCAGTCGGGTGTGACGCCGCCGACCGACCCGGCCAGCCCGTCGACGCGGCGGGCCTCGGCGAGCGCGTCGGCGGCGCGGATCATCATCTTCGAGGGGATGCAGCCCCAGTAGGGGCACTCACCGCCCACGAGGCCGTGGTCGACGCCGAGAACGCGCAGGCCGCGCTCGGCGAGGGTGCCGGCGACGTGCTCACCTCCCGGCCCGAGCCCGATGACGATGACGTCGAAGGTGTGGTCGGTGTCGGTGGCCATGCCACAGCCTTACCCGCGCCGGCCCCGGAGGGAAGAGGCGCCGGGCGTCGTGGTCGACCGGCACCTCGGGTGAGCCGGGCACGCACCGGCTCCTGGGCGACGACGACGCTGCCGACGACGAGGACCATGGCGACAAGGTGGACCGGGCCGAAGTGCTCGCCGAGCAGGACCACGCCGAGGAGCACCCCGACGACGGGGTTGACGAGGCCGATGATCGAGGCTGACGTCGGACCCAGGACGGCCAGGCCGCGGAACCACAGGACGTAGGCGACGCCGCTGCCGATCAGCCCGAGATAGACGAGAGCTCCGACGGCGGGCAGGTCGAGCGCCGGCGGTGCGCCTTCGACGACGAAACCGATCGGCAGGAGGACGAGCCCGCCGGCGACGAGCTGCCACGACGTCATGGTGACGACGTGCTCGGTCGGCGACCACTTCCGCGTGAGGACGAAACCCACCGACGAGAGCACCACGGCGACCAGCCCCGCCCCGAGGCCCAGCGGGTCGAGCGGCTTGTCGAGGCCGTTCTGGAGCACGAGCAGCGCCACTCCGAGGAGGCCGGTCAGCCCGGCGGCCGCCGCCACACGAGCGGGCCGTCGACCCATGAGCAGCCAGGTGACGCCCATCGTCACCATCGGGGCGGTCGCGACGAGCGTGGCACCGAGCCCGCTCGGGAGGCGGTAGGCGGCGAGGAAGAGGAGTGCGTAGAAGAGGCCGATGTTGAGCGAGCCGAGGACGAGCGAGCGCCACCACCAGTCGCCCCTCGGCAGGCGCCGGACCCAGAGGAGCATGAGGAGCCCGACGGGCAGGGCCCGCACCGTGGCGGCGAAGAGCGGACGGCCCGGTGGCAGCCACTGCTGCGTGACGGCATACGTGGATCCCCAGACGGCGGCGGGGATCGCGGTCAGCGCGACGTTCGCCCAGCTCGCTCGATTGTCTTCCATGGAAGGTAAACTACCTTCCGGAGAAGATATATTCCAGCCATGGACCAGCACCAGGACCACGCGCAGCACGTCGTCGACCAGTGGGCGGTCGTGCGTCCCGAGCTCGACGTGAGCCCGGTGCTCGTCATCGGCCGCCTGCACCGGCTCGCGCTCGCCCTGACGGCCGAGCTCGTGAAGGTCTACAACGCCCACGGGCTCGGCGAGGGAGACTTCGACGTGCTCGCGACCCTGCGACGCACCGGTGAGCCCTACGAGCTGACCCCCACGGAGCTCATGGACCAGACGATGGTGACCTCCGGAGCCGTGACGAAGCGGCTCGACCGGCTCGAGGGTGCCGGTCTCGTCCAACGGCGGGTCTCCGACGGCGACCGGCGCAGCCGCATCGTGGTCCTCACCGGCACGGGGCGCGAGCTCATCGACCGCGCAGCACCCGAGCACTTCGCCAACGAGGCACGCCTGCTCGAGCCCCTGACGACCAGCGAACGAGCGACGCTCGCCCGCCTGCTGGCCAAGCTCGGCGCACCCCTCGGGGTCTGACCGCACAGGGCACGCGAGGCGACGCGATGGACGGCCCGGCGCTCGCGGCGTCGTCGGCCTACGCTGCGCTTCCATGACGGTCACGTCGCTGGTGCTGCTCGGCGTCGCCGCGCTGCTCATCGGCTTCGCCAAGACGGCCATCGGCGGGGTCGCGAGCATCGCCATCGCGATCTTCGCGTTCGTCCTGCCCACCAAGGAGTCGACGGCCGCGATCCTGCTGCTGCTGCTCATCGGCGACGTCGTCGCGGTCTGGCACTACCGCCGCGACGCCGACATCGGCCTGCTCAAGCGGCTCCTCCCCGCGGTGCTGCCCGGCCTCGTCCTCGGCGCCCTCTTCCTCTCCTGGGTCGACGACACGACCCTCCGCCGCGCCATCGGTGGCCTGCTCCTCGTCCTCGCGGCGCTCCAGCTCGTCCTCACGTGGCGCTCTCCCGACACCACCCGCGTCGGGTCGTCCCGGGCCGCCGCACTCGGCACCGGCGCGGCCGCGGGTTTCGCGACCATGACGGCGAACGCCGCCGGCCCCGTCATGACGCTCTACCTCGTCGCGCAGGGCGTCGAGAAGCGCCGCTTCCTCGGCACCGGCGCGCTCTTCTTCTTCGGCGTCAACCTCTGCAAGGTGCCTTTCAGCGTCGGGCTCGGCCTCTTCAGCGTCGAGACCCTCTGGCGCACCGTGCTGCTCGCTCCTCTCGTCCTCGTCGGCACGTGGATCGGCCTGCACACGGCGCGGCGACTGAGCCAGACCCGCTTCGACCAGGCCGTGCTCGCCGCGACCGTCGTCTCGGCCCTGGCCCTCGTCGTCCGGTGAGGCACGGCGCCTAGGGTGCTGGTCATGAGCCGCACCGCCGACGACGTCGACCTGGTCCGAGCCTCCCGCCAGGCGTGGGGAGGCCTCGAGACGCTCCACGTGCTCGGCTACTTCGCCGACGAGGTGCGCGACGCGTACGTCGCCCTCGGCCTGCACCCGCGCCTCAGCTACTTCGCCGGACGCTCGGCCGCCTTCGGAGCCGTCGGGCCCGAGGTGCCGACGGCGACGTTCTACGTCTTCGCTCCGTGGTTGCACGCCAAGGCCCTGCCGGCGTCATGGTCGGTCGCGAGCCCGGAGCAGGTGCAGCAGGCCCGCCGCGACGGCATGGCGGTCGTGCTCGACCGTGTCGTCGGCGACACCGACGTCACCGAGCTGCTCGACCTCGCCCGCACCGTCTGCGCCGGCCTCACGGCCCCCGGCCGCCCGTTGTATGCCGCCCACGCCGGGCTCGCGTGGCCCGACGAGCCGCGCCTCGCGCTCTGGCACGCCGCGACACTGATCCGCGAGCACCGCGGCGACGGTCACGTGGCGGCCCTGCTGCGCGCCGGGCTCGACCCGGTGGAGTCGATCGTCATCGGCGGCCTCTTCGCGGGCAACACCGGCTTCATGCGGTCGAGCCGCGGCTGGTCCGACGACGAGTGGACGGCTGCGGTCGAGCGGCTCACCGAGCGGGGCCTCGTCGACGGCGACGCCCTCACCGAGGAGGGGCTCGCCTTCCGCAAGGACCTCGAGCGCGAGACGGACCGGATGGCCCTCGAGGGCTGGGCGTACCTCGGGCTCGAGGGCACGCGACGGGTCGCCGAGCTGGCGGCGCCCCTGCGAGCCGCAGCCCTGGGCAGCGGCATCCTCCCCGACTGGGTCAGCTCCCGCGGCTGACTGCCCCCGCGGCGGTTCGAGGTGATCCTGCGACGCACGTCGGTGCCGGGATCACCTCGAACCAGCCCTTCCGCCGCGGGTTCGAGGTGATGGCGGCACCCGCGTCGGTGCCGGGATCGCCTCGAACGGGGGGCCTGGCCGAGCGGAAGGTCAGGGAGTGAAGGCGTCGCGGAAGCGCTTGAGCGCGAGCTCGTCGTCGCCCGAGGCGAATCCCTCGAGCCCCACCGGTCCGGTGTAGCCCATCTCGACGAGGGCTCGGGCGACGGCCGGGTAGGCGATCTCGCCGGTGCCGGGCTCGCGACGGCCGGGCACGTCGGCCACCTGGATCTCGCCGATGTGCGGCAGCGCCCGCCGGCAGAGCTCGATGAGGTTCCCCTCGCCGATCTGGGCGTGGTAGAGGTCGAGCATCAGCTTCAGGTGCGGGCTGTCGACGGCCTCGACGAGGGCCAGGCAGTCGGCGGCCGTCGCGAACGGCACGCCGGGGTGGTCGACGGCGGTGTTGAGGTTCTCGAGCACGAACATCACGCCCTCCCGCTCCCCCAGCTCGGCGATGCGCCCGAGCGTGCGCTGCGCCGTGAGCCACATCGGGCCGGTCGCGACCGGCTCGGGCCGTACGGGCAGGCCGCGGTCGTCGAGGCCCGTGCCGTGGAGGTTGAGGCGCGGGATGCCGAGCCGCTGGGCCACCGGCACCGACTCGGCAGCTGTCGCGAGCAGCTCGTCGGCTCCCTCGTCGTCGCTGAGCCGACCGCGGACGTAGCCGGTCATCGACGAGTAGACGACGCCCTCGTCACGCAGGGCGACGAGCTCGTCGATGTCATGACGGGTCCAGTCCCAGATCTCGACCTGGAAGCCGAGCCCGTGGATGCGACGCACCCGCTCGGCGAAGGGCAGGTCGAGGAAGACCATCTCGGCGCTCACCGCGAGCGTGAACGGGGTCGCCATCAGGCACCGGCCCGAGCGGCGGCGAGGTCGCGGTCGGAGTCGCGCACGGTGACCGTGCCCCCGGTCTCGACGGCCTCGATGCACGCGAGCGCGATCCGCAGCGCGGCTCGGGCGTCCTCGCCGCCGACCTGCGTGGGCTCGCCCTCGCGGACCGCGGTGCAGAAGGCCGCGAGCTCGGCGGCATACGCGTCGGTGAAGAGGTCGGTGTCGGCGCGGGCCGTCGGGCTCGTGACCCCAGCCGCGCCCCAGTGGGCGGTGCCGAGGTGCGCAGGGCTGCCCGCGGTGACCATGCCGGCCGATCCGAAGACCTCGCCGCGCACGTCGTAGCCGTAGGCAGCCGAGAAGCTCGCCTCGGCGACGGCGATGGCGCCGTTGTCGTAGCGGATGGTGACGACGGCGGTGTCGAGCAGCCCGGCGTCCCTGAACTCGGGGGCGACGAGGGCGTCGGCCATGACGGAGACCTGGACTGCCGTCGCGCCCGCGTTGAACCAGTTGAGGGCGTCGAAGTCGTGGATGAGCGTCTGCGTGAAGATCGTCCACGGCGGCACCCCGGCCGGGTCGGCGAGCCCCGGGTCGCGCGTCAGCGAGCGCAGCAGCTGGGGCGTCCCGATACCGCCGGCGGCGACGGTCTCGTGGGCGGCCCCGAAGTCGCGGGCGAAGCGCCGGTTGAAGCCCACCTGCAGGGGTATGCCGGCGGCTCGCGACGCGGCGATGGCGCGGTCGGCGTCGGCGAGGGTCAGGGCCATCGGCTTCTCGACGAAGACCGCCTTGCCGGCCTCGGCCGCGGCGACGACGAGGTCGGCGTGCGCCGTGCTCGCGCACGTGATGGCGACGGCCTCGACCCGCGGGTCGTCGATGAGTGCCTGGGCGTCGGTGAGCCACTCGACCCCGAGGTGCGCTCCGAGCCGTTCGGCGGCTGCGGCCCGCGGGTCGGCGACGGCGACCAGCTCGGCCTCGCCGAGGCGACGGGCCAGGGTCGTGGCGTGGTGGGTGCCGATGCGGCCGGCTCCCACGAGACCGAAGCGGACCGGGTCGATGCGCGTCATGGCTGCTCCTTCGCAGATGTGAACTAGAGCGCTCTAGTGCGGCTCCCATTGAAGCGTCCCACCGCCACACCGGTCAAGGGGTGGCCCGGATCCATGGAGCGCTCTAGAGTCGCGGACGTGGACAGCGAGAGGGTCACGATGGAGCACGTCGCCGCACGTGCCGGCGTCTCGCGCGCCCTCGTGTCGATCGTCTTCCGCGGCGTCGCCGGCGCATCCGAGGCAACCCGTGAACGGGTGCTCGCCGCGGCCCGCGACCTCGACTACCGCCCCGACACGCGCGCCAGCCGCCTCGGCAGCAGCCGCACCCGCACGCTCGGCGTGACCTTCAGCGTCGGGCACACCTTCCACGGCGACCTCATGGAGAGCCTCTACACGCACGCCGACGCGGCGGCCTACGAGCTCGTCCTGAGTGGCGTCACACCCTCCCGCTCCGAGGCGGCCGCGGTCGAGACCCTGCTCGCGGAGCGCTGCGAGGGCATCGTCCTGCTCGGCAGCAGCCAGTCGACGGCTCAGCTGGCGCGCCTCGCGAGGCGCCTGCCGGTCGTCAGCGTGCTGCGACCGGTGCCCGGCGGAGAGGTCGGGGTCGTGCGCACCGACGACGCCACGGGGCTGCGCCTCGCGGTCGAGCACCTCCACGCCCTCGGCCACACGCGGATCGCCCTGCTCGACGGCGGTCGCACGGCGGGAGCGGCGGAACGGCGTCGTGGCTACCGTGCGGCGGTGCGCCGGGCACCGGGGCTCGTCGAGAGCATCCTGCCCGGCGGACCCAGCGAGCTCGAGGGGGCCGTGGCGGCCCGGGCGTTCCTCGCCCAGACCGCCCGCGGGCGCCCCACCGCGGTCGCGGCGTTCAACGACCGGTGCGCCATCGGCTTCGTCGACGTCGTGCGGCAGGCGGGCCTCCGGGTCCCCGGCGACGTGTCCGTCGTCGGCTTCGACGACATCACGGAGGCGGCCTACCCGCACGTGGCGCTGACGACCGTGCGCCAGGACGCCGAGCGCCTCGGGGCCGAGGCGGTGCGCACCCTCGCGGAGCGGCTCGACGGCGAGAGTCCGCCGGGTACACCGCCCCCGCCCGTCGTCATCGAGCCCGAGCTCGTCGTGCGGGCCAGCACGGCGCCGGTCACCCGTCGCAACACGCCCTCGTGATGCTGGCGCCGCCATGAGCGTCACGGTGACCCGACGACGATGAGCAGGCGCGGCGGCCATCCCGACTGGCAGGTTGGACCCATGCCGACCTACACGTCCCACGACGGCACCGAGCTCGCCTACCGCATCGAGGGCACGGGTGACCCGGTCGTCGTCTGGCCCGGCGGCCCGGCGCGGGACCCTGCCTACCTCGGCGACCTCGGAGGCCTCGCGACGGTCGCCGGACGCTCGCTCGTGATCCCCGACCCGCGCGGCACGGGCGCCTCGCCGCTCCCGGCCGACCCCACGGCATACGGCCCCTCGGGGCTCGCCGACGACCTCGAGGCGCTCCGCGCCCATCTCGGGCTCGAGCGCCCCGACCTCCTCTGCCACTCCGCCGGAGCATCGGTGGCCCTGCTGTATGCCGCCCGCCACCCCGGGCGGATCGGGCGCCTCGTCCTCATCACCCCGGGCACGTCGGCCGTGGGCCTCGACATCAGCGACGACGAGTGGGAGGCGCGCGTGGCGCTGCGTTCCCACGAGCCGTGGTTCGCGTCGGCGAGGCGTGCCCTCGACTCCGAGGACGACTCACCGGCCACGAGGCAGGCGATGTCACCCTTCCTCTACGGCCGGTGGACCGGGACCGCGCAGCAGCACGCCGCCACGGACGACGCCCAGCGCAACCGCGAGGGCACCCGGGCGTTCCGCGCCGCGCCGGTCGACGCGGCGGCCACCCGGGCGGCGCTCACGTCGCTCAGGGCACCGGTGCGCGTCGTCGTGGGCGAGCTCGACCTCATGCCGGGACCCGACCTGGGAGCCGAGCTGGCCGCGATCTTCGACGACGGCCGCTGTGTCGTGCAGCCGGGTGCCGCCCACTTCCCCTGGGTCGACGACCCGGCGCGCTTCGCACGCCTGGTGTCCGCCGCCCTGGAGGACTGAGGGCCCCGGTCAGCCCGGGACGGGGTCGCGCCCCTGCCACGTGCACACGCAGGCCTCGTTGCCCTCGGGGTCGGCGAGGATCCAGAAGGCCGGAGCCCTCGAGTCGGACACGAGGTGCCCGCCGGCGGCGAGGGCCCGCTCGATGCGTCCGGGCGCCTCGTCATGGGCGACCGTGACGTCGAGGTGGATCCGGTTGCGTTGCGGCCGAGGCTCGTCCATCTGCTGGAACCACAAGGCCGGGCCCAGGCGGAGCGGGTCCTGCACGTCGTCGCGGGCGATGACGTCCCAGCCGAGGACGGCGTCCCAGAAGGGCCGGACGGCGTCGATGTCCATGGCGTCGATGGCGATCTCGACGACCGTGAGGGTCCCGGGCTGCGACGTCAGCCCCATCTCGGCGACGACGGAGTCAACGGCCCGACCGACCGCGATGTCGGCGTCGCTGACGCCACCCGCCGGCTCGGTCGACACGGCCAGGTGCACGACGGTGCCGCGGACGTCGAGGTCGGGTTGCCGGCCCAGGGGCGCGGCCACGGCGCCGACCCGTGCGACGAAGTCGAAGGCCGTCGCGACGTCGGGCGCCTGCACCGTGAGGTGCATCCGCTGGAGCAGGAACCGCCACGTGGGGAGGGCGTCGGACGCTGCCTGACGCGTGAGCTTGTCGGCCATGATCCGACCGTAGCCCGATCCACCGACGGCGCGCGCCCTGTCAGTCCGCGCGTATGCCGTCCCGTCGGGTCGTCGTGTCACCGCGCGCCGCCGTCGTGCCGCGGACCACGAGCTTCGGCTCGAGGACGAGCTCGACGGGCTCGGTGCGCCCGTCGTCGAGGCGTTGCGTCGCTGCCTCGACCGCAGCCGTCGCCATCGCCTCGGGGATCTGGCTGACGCTCGTGAGGTCGACGGTGGCGAGGCGGGCGATGAGGCTGTCGTCGTAGCCGACGACCGAGACGTCACCCGGCACGTCGACGCCCTCCCGCCGCAGGCGGTCGAGGAGGCCGAGCGCGGCCCGGTCGTTGAACGCGACGACGGCGGACGGCATACGGGATCGGCCAGAGGTGGCCTCTCGACCGCCGACGGGCGGCGCGACGTGGCCTCTCGACGGTTGGGGGTGGTGGAGGAGGTGGAGGGCGGCGGCAGCGCCAGCCTCCTCGTCCCCTCCACCCTCGACGACGAGGCTCGCGTCGGCGAGACCGAGGCGTTTCATGGCGCGGCGGTAGCCCTGCCGGCGCAGCGTGGCGATCGGGCCCCGAGGACCGTCGACGAAGGCGATGTCGTGGTGTCCCAGGCCGACCAGGTGCTCGACGGCGAGGGCGACACCGACGTCGTCGGCAGCGCGCACGACGTCGACGCCGGCGGCCTGCGCTCGCCGGCCGATGGCCACGACGTGGTGCTCCTCGGCGAGGGCGGCGAGCTCGGCGTCGGGCAGCCGTGGACCGAGCAGCAGCAGCGCCTCGCACCGGAAGTCGAGCAGCGTCTCCACGGCTCGACGCTCGTCCCGCGTGCGCGTCAGGGGGCTGACGACGATGTCGTAGCCGCGCTCGTCGGCCGCGGCCTGGAGGTCCTCGAGCAGCTCGGCGTGGAAGGTGCTGCTGACGTCCATCGTCACGCCGAGCAGCTGTGTGCGGCGGCGCGCGAGGAGGCTCGCGGTGCGGTCGGCGCGGTAGCCGAGCTCTCGGGCCGCATCGAGCACGGCCTCCCTCGTGGCGGCGCCGGGTCCGGGCCGGCCCCGCAGGACGAGCGATGCAGAGGCGGTGCTGACGCCGGCCCGGGAGGCGACGTCCTCGAGGCGGGGACGCGAGGGGCGGGACGGCATACGACTCCTTCGGTGGCTGCGCCGGGACGGGCTCGGGACAGATTGTCAGAACAAAGGGTTGACAGGCGCGGACGGTGCTCCGCACACTGGAGCCATCGTAGCCTTAAAGCGCTTTAAGCGCTGGTTGCGCACCACCGAACAGGAATGTCCAGAGAGGTACATCCCATGACGCAGTCACCCATCGGCGTCGCCGTCATCGGCGCCGGCATGGCGGGCCGGGCGCACTGCGCCGGCTACCGCACCGCCCCCACGCTCTTCGACCCGCCGCTGCCGCCCATCCGGTACGCCGCCGTCGTCGACGCGAACGAGGGCGTCGCCAAGGACGCCGCCGGCCGCTACGGCTACGAGCGCCACGGCACCGACTGGCGCGAGCTGCTGACCGCCGACGACGTCCAGGTCGTCAGCGTCGTCGTCGCCAACCACCTGCACCGCGAGATCGTCGAGGCGCTCCTCGACGCCGGCAAGCACGTGCTGTGCGAGAAGCCGCTCGCGGCGAGCATCGACGACGCCCGCGCCATGATCGCCGCCGCCGAGAAGCACCCGGACCTCACGACCGGCACGGCGTTCGTCTACCGCCGCCAGCCCGCCGTCGCCGCGATCCGCGACCTGCTGCACGACGAGCTCGGCGAGGTGAGCCACTTCAACGGGCGCTACTGGTGCGACTACGCCCGCAGCGCCGAGACGCCGATGGCGTGGCGCTACAAGGGCGGCCCCGGCACCGGAGCCCTCGCCGACATCGGCAGCCACCTCATCGACCTCGCCGAGTTCCTCTGCGGGCCGATGGCATCCGTGAGCGGCGCGACGTTCACGACGAAGGTGACTGATCGCGCCGTGCCGCTGGGCACGACCTACGGCCACGCGAAGGCCGAGCTGTCCGACGTCCGCGAGCCGGTCGAGAACGACGACGTCGCCACCTTCACCGCACACTTCGAGTCCGGCGCCGTCGGCACCTTCTCGATCTCGCGCATCGCCCCGGGCCACGCGAACTCGCTCGCCTTCGACCTCATGGCCGAGCACGGCGCCGCGAAGTGGGACATGGACCGGCCGGCCGAGTTCTCCGTCATCCGCAAGCTGCGTGACGACGGCCTGGACGGCTACAACCAGGTGCTCGCCGGTCCCGCCCACCCCTACGTCAAGGGCGGCCTGCCGATGGACTTCCCCGGGGTGTCCTACGGCGTCGGCGACCTCTTCGGCTACCAGTGCCGGGCCTTCCTCGAGCAGGTCGCCGGCATCGACGGCCTTCCTCCCGTCGCGACCTTCGAGGACGGCCTGCGCGACCTCACCATCATCGACGCGGTCACGAGGTCGGCAGCCGCCGACGGCGCGTCCGTCTCCCTCGCCTGAACCGCTCGAGTCGCCCACCACCCCAAGCACTTCCGGAAGGTACGACCATGCAGCTCGGCGCCTACAACGCCTGCCTCGGCGACAAGCCCCTCGGTGAGGCCCTCGACATGATCAAGAGCCTCGGGCTCACGAGCGTCGAGATCAACTCGGGCGGCTTCCTGCCGCCCATCCACCTGCCCGTCGACGACCTGCGCGCGAGCGAGCAGGCCCGGCAGGACTACCTCGGCGAGTTCAGCTCCCGCGGCCTCACCCTGACCGCCCTCAACTGCAACGGCAACCCGCTGCACCCGGCGGCCGGCTTCCCGCACTCGCAGGACCTTCTCGACTCGATCGAGCTCGCCTCGCTCCTCGGCGTCCCGCGTGTGATCACGATGTCCGGCGCACCTGGTGGCGAGGCGGGTACGTCTGTCCCCGTGTGGAACCCGCTCCCCTGGTGGAGCCCGTTCCTCGACGTGCAGGACCACCAGTGGAGCGTCGCCGTGCCCTACTGGAAGGACGTCCAGGCCAGGGCCGCCGCCGCAGACGTCCGAGTCGCCATCGAGATGCACCCCGGCAACATCGTCTTCAACCCGCGCACCCTGCACCGCCTCGTCGAGGAGACCGGCGCGACGCACGTCGGCGCCGAGATGGACCCGAGCCACCTCTTCTGGCAGGGCATCGACCCGGTCCTCGCCGTCGCCGACCTCGGTGAGCTCGTCTTCATCGCCGCCGCCAAGGACACCCAGATCAACGAGGCGGCCAAGGTCAACGGCGTCATCGACGACTCCTTCTACCGCGTCGCCGAGGGCCAGCCCGGGTACCTGCCTCTCGGTGGTGGGTCCACGCTCAGTGGCTGGCCCAAGAGCCCGTCGTGGGACTTCGTCGCCGTGGGCCGCGGCCACGACACGGCGTACTGGACCGAGTTCCTCCGCGCCCTGCACAAGGTCGACCCCGACATGCCGGTCAACATCGAGCACGAGGACCAGGAGCTCGACCAGCTCGAGGGCCTGCGCTTCGCCGCCAACACCCTCATCGAGGCCGAGAAGGGCATCTGAGCGTCACGGTGCTCCCGCCCGCACCCGGTTGAGGTATCCGCGCCGCACGTTTTGCGGCGCGGATACCTCAACCGAGTGTCATTCAGTCGTTCCAGCTGATCTCCCACGTCGCGTTGTCGCCGTGCTGCTGGGTCCAGAACGTCCGCCAGGCGGGCGACGTCGTGGGCTGCGGCAGCTTGGCGCCGAGGACGCCATCCACCGTGGGGTCACCGTCGGACACGTGGATGCCGGTGATCTCGTTGTCGCCGTCGTTGTAGGACGGGCCGCTCATCGAGTCGAACGTCGCGGATGCGTCGCGACCCTCGGCGAGGAAGCGCACCGGCTGGGGTGCGCGACCGCGCCCGGCGGCGTACTCCTCACCGGACGCCCGGTCGGCGAGGTGGAAGACGTAGCCCGAGTCGAGCGCGTTGCGCTGGGTGTGGAGGCCGTCGCCGGCGTCCTCGACGACGAGGAGGTCGTCAGCCGTCGCGAAGGCGATGTTGTCGAAGCCGGTGTGCTCCTCGTCGCCGACCGCGGCGATGGAGATGCGTCCGCTGTCGGCGCTCGAGCTCGTCTGCGAGACGCGGAAGACACCGCCGTACGCACCGGGCAGGGTGCTCGAGGTGCTCGTGTCGCCCGTCTCGGTGAAGTAGAACTCCCTGAACCCGGTGCCGGGGCGGAAGACGCCGTTCTCCGGGCGCTTGAGCGGCGTCGCGTTCGCGGCTTTGGCGGCGGCCGTCGCGTCGAAGGCGCCGGTCGTGCCGGTGTGGATCGTGACCCACCGGGTCGCGAACGACGAGCCGTACGTGTGCAGCTGCGAGATGAACGGGTCCGACGGGTTCGACTGGAGCTGGGACGTCGTCGCCGGCGTCCCGTCGGCGCGCTCGATCTGGAGGGCCTGGAGCGTGCCGCCCTTCGTGAGGTCCGTCCTGTCGGTCGGCACGAAGCGGTAGGCGAAGCTGTTGGGCACCTTGCCGCCGCTCGCGCCGGTGCCGCCGATGTCCTCGAGCATCCAGACGTTGCCGTCGGCGTCGTTCTGGATGCCCTCGAAGCCGCCCGAACCGAGTGCGTCGAGCCGCATGGCCCTGCCACCGTCGACCGGGTCACCGTTCGCGTCGAGGCCGACGCCGAAGACGCCGCCCTTGGGCGAGCTCGACTCGGCCGTGAGGAGCAGCTGCTGCGTGAACGGGTTCCACGTGATGCCGTCGATGGTGGGGTAGGCGTTGCCCACGGTGTCGGTGTCGGAGATGAGCGTCACCCGCTTGAGGGGGTCGGTCTCGTCGAGGTTGATGCGCGTGACGTAGCCGCGCGGGCCGATCTCGTGGCCCTGGTAGAGGTAGTGCTTGCCGCCGAGGACGAGGTAGACGTTCTTGTCGGGCTCCGTCTTGTGGGCCTCGTTCTTCGTCTGCGTCAACGGCGCGCCGTCGAGCGTGTTGTAGCCGTAGTGCGTGACCCCGTTGGCGGTGTCGGGGTTGGTCATCGGCAGGTTGCCCCACGCGACGGACGTCTGGGTCGCCGACGGGGTCAGGACGTCGTTCTGGACGCCGAACCTGGGGTTGGCGTGCGGCACGTTGACGACGGGCAGGCCGCCGTGCGCGTCGGCCGAGGAGCCGCCGAGGGCGAAGGCGGCGGCCGCGGCGAGGGTGCCGACGAGCCCTGCCTTGACGATGGTGGGAGTGTTCACGGAGAAGCCTCTCGTGCGCCCGGTGTGAGTGCCCGGGGATGAGGAACTGAGACGCCTCAACACTTTCCGCGAAGTCTGGGAGAACCCTTCGGATCCCGTGAACGGCGTGGAAGATCGCGCCGACGCGTCGGTGAAGTCTCGTCGACCGGGGCGTTCGGCCGCAGGTTGACCGGATGGTGGCGTCCGCGTCGCGTCGTCATCGGGCACCTCGACGAGGTGCCCAGCCCTCGCGGCGGCCGGGGTTGCCGGACAGGGCCACCGGTCGCCACGGGGTGCGATAGTTTCGGTCCACGACCTGTCATCGGGGGAGGTGCAGTGAATCCGAGGGTCACCATCCTTGATGTTGCTGCCCGGGCAGGCGTGTCCATCTCATCGGTCTCGGCCGCCCTCAACGGGCGCCCTGGCGTGTCCGAGGACACCCGACGACGCATCGTCGACGTCGCCGAGCAGCTGGGCTGGGTGCCCTCGCTCCGGGGCCGGAGCCTGTCCGGCCAGAAGGCGTATGCCGTCGGGCTGGTGCTGGAGCGCTCGTCGGAGGTCATCGAGTCGGATCCCTTCTTCGCCGGGTTCATCGCGGGTGTGGAGTCGGTCCTCGAGCGGCAGGGTTTCGCGCTCGTGCTCCAGGTGGCCTCGAACCGGGAGGCAGCCGTCCAGCGCTACCGGCAGCTCGCCCTCGACCACCGCGTCGACGGGGTCTTGCTCACCGACCTGTCGCAGCACGACGCGCGCGTGCGGCTGGTGAACGAGCTGGGCCTACCGGCCGTTGCCGTGAACGCCGCCCAGAGATGCGCCGTCGCCGCGGTCCGCCAGGACCACCGGCCCGGCCTGGTCGAGCTCATGGACGAAGTCATCGCGTTGGGGCACCGCCGGATCGCGCACGTGGCCGGCCGCCGTGGCCTGCTCCACACGCGTCAACGCGTCGAGGTCTGGAGGTCGGCGTTGCAGAAGGCCGGTCTGGAGCCAGGCCCGCTCGTCTACGGCGACTTCACGGTGGAGAGCGGCAGCCGCGCCGCCGACGACCTGCGCGCGGCCGCCGGCGACACCCCCACGGCCGTCGTGTGTGCGAACGACCTCATGGCGATCGGGTTCATCGCGCGAGTGAGTGCCCTGGGCATCGACGTGCCACTGGAGATGTCCGTGACCGGGTTCGACGGCATCCCGCTCGGCGCCTTCGTGAGACCCGCCCTGACGTCCGTGGCCACCGCTCCGCGGCTGCTCGGTGACGCAGCAGCCTCGATGTTGCTGGCCGTCATCCAGGGCGAGACTCCCTCCGACGTCACGGTGCCCGCGACCAGGCTCTTGCGTCGCGACTCGCTCGTGGACGTGCCGCGCGCCTGACCGTCGTCGCCCTCGCCTCGCGCGGGCGCATGCCGTCGCTCACGTTACCGAAACGCTTCGTCGCTAACCCCCACTCGCTTGTCCCGCAGTGTTACGTTGCGCCAACCAAAACGTTTCGGTTGATCCGGAGGCATCATGGCAACAATGAAGTTCCGTGGGATGCGCCACATGACGATCGCCGCGGTGGCCGCCGCCGGGCTCGCGCTGAGCGCGTGCGGCGGCGGCGGCGGCACCTCGGGAGGGGCCGCGCCGACCGTCGGCGGCGAGGTCAGCGGTGACCTGAACATCCTCGTCTCCAGCTCAGCAGGGTCTGACGCCGGATTCCAGGCAGTGACGAAGGCGTTCAACACGAAGTACCCGAACGTGAAGGTGAACTTCTCGGCGGTTCCCAACGAGAACTACAACCAGACCCGCTCGTCACGCCTGACCGCCGGAAGCGTCGATCTCGTCGTGGCCTTCCCTCGTGAGGTGCCGAGCTATGTCCCCGCCGCGAACGCGGGGGATGACGCACGACTCGCGGACTCCGGCGGCTTCCTCGACCTCACGGGTCAGCCCTTCCTCAAGGCGTTCAACCAGTCGGTGCTCGACGGGACGAAGTACAAGGGCAAGAACTACACGGTCCCGACCGGCCTGAGCTACTACACCGGCATGTTCTACAACAAGAAGATCTTCGCCGACAACGGCATCACGGTTCCGACCACCTGGCAGGAGCTGGTGGCGGCCTGCGACAAGCTCAAGGGCAAGGGCGTCGTGCCGGTGGGCATCGCCGGCAAGGACTCCGCGGGCGTCACCACGCTCGGCATCGTCCAGGGCCTCTTCCCCGGCGCCCCGGCCATGAACGACCTCGCCAAGGGACTGTACGGGGGTTCGGTCAAGCTCGACCAGGGCAAGCAGCTCGAGGTCCTGCAGCGACTGCAGACCCTCTACGGCTACGCGCAGCCGAACTTCGCCGGCATCAACTACCAGACCATGACGGCGGACTTCGTCAACGGGAAGTTCGCGATGATGGGTGACGGCACCTGGAACACGAGCACGATCCAGAAGGCCGGCGGCTCCAAGCTCGACTTCGGCTACTTCCCCCTGCCGTCGAGTGACAACGCGGCGGACAACAAGTTCCTCGGCGGCAAGGTCGAGCTGTCGCTGGCGATCCCGGCCAACGCGAAGAACCCCTCAGCAGCGATCGCCTGGCTGGACACGTTCGCCAAGAACTACCAGCTGTTCAACGAGCAGGCCGGCTTCGCCCCTGCCGTCACCGGCGTCAAGGGCAACGCCTTCTACGACACCATCTCCGATGCCACGAGCACGTTCCAGCCTGCCTGGGACACGATCTGGATCGCCAACACCAAGGCCGGCCCCGCCGCCTCCGTGCCGTTCAACTGGGCCGGCGTGAAGCCGATGGGCACCACGGACGCGGCTGGTGCCGCGGCGGCAGCACAGAAGGACTGGGACGCGGGGCTCAACAAGTAACCGGCCCTCGGGTCACGGACGGTCTTCGAGGCCGTCCGCGACCCGGGTCGGGCGCGGCGGACGCCCGCTCGCTGCGCCCCGGGCGCACGCTCGCCTGCGCTGTGGGCGCCGGCGGCCTCAGACCACCAGTTCGGACTCGCACCAGGAGGTAGCTCGGTGAGCACGTCAGGCACCATCATCTTCGGGCGACGATCGACCGCCCAGCTGCTCTTCGCGCTGGGCATGAGCCTCATCGTCGTCTTCTCCCTCGTGCCGGCGGTCGGCATCCTCGCGGTCTCGTTCACGGACATCCGCTCGCTGCCCTTCCTGCCGGTGAGCTTCGTCGGCCTCGACAACTACAGGACGTTCTTCTCCTCGGCGCAGCTCGGCTACAACCTCAACGCGCTGAAGAACACGCTCGTCTTCGCGATCGCGGTGACCCTGCTGCAGAACGTCCTCGCCCTGTTCATCGCCGTGCTGCTCAACATGCGGCTGCGCGGCAGGAACTTCGCGCGAGCCGTCGTCTTCATGCCCACGATCCTGGGCGTGACCATCATCGGACTCGTCTTCGGCCTGATCTTCAACCCCTCGGGTGGCCCTGCGGCGAGCGTGTGGGGCTGGTTCGGCTCGTCCTCCGCATTCTTCGGTGACCCGTCTCTGGCCATGCCGCTGGTCATCGCGGTCTCGGTCTGGTCGGGGCTCGGGGTGGCGGTCGTCATCTACCTCGCGGGCCTTCAGGCCATCCCACCGGAGCTGCACGAGGTCGCCTCGATCGACGGCGCGTCGAGCTGGCAGCGGCTTCGCTACGTGACCACACCCCTGCTGGCGCCCTCGATCACCGCCAACACGCTGCTGTCACTCATCGGCGCACTGCAGAGCTACCAGCTCATCTACGTGCTGACCGGCCCCATCAACCCCGCGACCCAGGTGCTCTCGCTGGCGATCTTCACCCAGGGCTTCGGCGGGGCCCAGGGCGGCACGGCCCAGTCCCAGGGCTACGCGGCAGCCATCTCGATGGTCCAGTTCGTCATCGTGATGATCGTCTCGCTGGCCACCTTGGTGTACCTGCGCCGGAAGGAGACCGCGCTGTGAGCGCCATCAATGCGCCGACGGCGGTCGGTGGCGGCGTCGTGAGCGTCGAGGACAACCCGCCGATCCGCGGCGGGTCGGCGCCCCAGCGGGGCAAGGTCGTCCTCTATGCGCTCCTGGTCCTGGTCGTGGTCATGTACCTCTACCCGTTGCTGTTCCTCGTCAACACGGCGCTGAAGTCCGACGCAGAGTTCATCTCCGATCCCACCGGCCTCGTCACCGCGCCCCAGTTCTCGAACTTCGCGACGGCTGTCGACAAGGGCAACTTCGCGTCGTACCTGCTCAACAGCGTCCTCTACACCTTCGTCGCGGCCAGCCTCGGCACCGTGGTGTCGCTGCTCGTCGGGTTCCCGGTGGCTCGTGGCTACGTCAAGCACACGCGACTGTGGAACGCGACCTTCGCGGCGATGCTCTTCCTGCCCAACACGCTGATCACGGTCTTCCAGCTCGCGTTGCGCCTCAACCTCTACGACACCCGGCTGGGCTACATCCTCATCATGGCGTCGGGTGTGGGCGTCGGCCCGCTGCTCGTGACCGGCTACCTCAAGTCGGTACCCAGGGAGATCGACGAGGCCGCGGCTCTCGACGGGGTCGGCTACGTGCGCTACGTCTTCGGGTTCCTGCCCACCCTTATCAAGCCGGTCCTCGCGACGGTCTTCATCCTCCAGGCCATCGGCGTCTGGAACGACATCATCCTCGCCACGATCCTGCTGCCCGACGCGTCGAAGTCGCCGGTGACGCTGGGGCTGTTCGCGTTCAAGGGCACCTACGTCAGCCAGTGGAGCCTCCTGTCGGCCGCGACCATGATCGTGGCCGCGCCGCTCGTCGCGACCTACGTCTTCCTGCAGCGCTACCTCGTCGCCAGCGTCGTCGGCGGCGCGGTGAAGGGGTGACCCGTCGATGAGCGACAGGTCGACCCCAGGTTCGGGCCCGCCCCGGAGAGGTGACCGGCCGGGAGCCCCGACACGACTCGCCCTGGTCGGGGCGGGCCGGTTCGGTCGGTTCATCCTCGACGTCACGAGGAACGTGCCTCAGGTCGCACCCGTCGTCGTCGCCGACATCGCCAGCGAGCAGGGCGCCCGCCTGGCCGCCGACGCCGGCTGCCGCGCCACCACCGTCGAGGAGGCGCTCGTGGCCGCCGACGTCGACGCGGTGGTCATCGCCACCCCACCCCACACGCACGCGGAGCTGGCGCAGGCGGCCCTCCGCGCCGGCAAGGACGTCTTCTGTGAGAAGCCCCTGGCCGCCACGCCGGGCGAGGCCGCGCAGACCCGCGCGCTCGCGGAGTCGCTCGACCGCGTCGTGGTCGTCGACCACGTCATGCGCTACAACCCCCTGCTCCGCGCGATCCAGACCGTGCAGCACCACCTCGGCCTCGAGCCGGTTCGTTTCCTCTTCGAGAACGACGCCGCGGACGAGAGCCTGCCCCGCGACCACTGGTTCTGGGACGAGGCGAGCTCGGGTGGCATCTTCGTCGAGCACGGCGTGCACTTCTTCGACGCCGCGACCATGTTCGTGACCGAACCGGCCACCTCGGTGACCGCCGTGTCCACCTCGCGACAGGGCTGGCCGTCGCCCGACCTCGTCACCGCGACGGTGACGCACGGCGACTGCCTGGCCACGCATACGCACTCCTTCACCCACGCCCATCGCTGCGAGCGCCAGCTGATGCGCATCGACTACGGCAGCGCGGAGGCGCGGATCGCTGGGTGGATCCCCGTCGAGGCCGTGCTCGACCTGCACGTCGACCCCGCCGGCGAGAGCGCGGTGCGCGCCCTCGTGGCCAGCCCTGAGCTCGCCGGCCTCGGCCGTGGCCTGGACGGATGGCACGTCGGCGTGCAGGCCGACGACGTCGCCGGTGACGCCGAGGCGATGGGACGCGGGAGGCACTTCGGCGCCTCGCGCCGCCTCACCGTCACCCTCTCCCTCGGGGGCGAAGCCGCCAAGCAGACGGTGTATGCCGCCTGCGTCGCCGCCGCCCTGCGTGACCTGCACGGCTGCCGCACCGAACCCGGCCGGCAGCCTCTGTCCGGGCCGCGAACGGCCGAGGCGGCCGTGGTCGTGGCCGACTGCGCGACGCGGGCAGCTGCCCTCCGGCGGGCCGTCGCCGTTCCCACCGCGCCGCGGCCCAGGCCACTCGTCGACCACCTATCTGCGAAGGAAACCCTGTGATGTCCCACGGCCCCGTCCACTTCCCGCTCGGTCCGTTCACCCCGCACGAGGACAACCCGATCCTGGCTCCCCAAGGCGACTCCTGGGAGTCCGGGAGCGTCTACAACCCGGCCGCGGTCGTCGTGGACGACCGGGTGGCCCTGCTCTACCGGGCACACGCGGACGACATCGTCTCGCACGTCGGCCTGGCCTGGAGCGACGACGGCTACCGGTTCGAGCGGGAGCCGGAGCCGGTGCTCTCGCCCAGCGAGGACTACGACCGGTTCGGGTGCGAGGACCCCCGGGTGATCGCGATCGACGGGACGTACTACCTCACCTACAGCGGGTGGGACCGCACGCAGTCGCTGCTCTGCCTGGCCACCTCGACCGACCTGCGCACCTGGACCAAGCACGGTCCGCTCTTCCCCGACTTCGACACCTTCCAGCCGCAGGGTCGTGGCGAGACGGGCCCCTGGTCGAAGGCAGGCGGAATCGTGCCGGCCAAGGTCAACGGCCGGTGGCTCATGTACTTCGGTGAGGGGTCCATCTGGACGGCGACGTCGGACGACCTGCTCACGTGGACGCCGACCGTCTCGGACACCGAGCCGCCGGTCATGGCGCCGCGGCCGGGGACGTTCAGCGACTTCCTCGTCGAGGTCGGGCCGCAGCCGCTCATCACGGACGACGGCCTGATCCTCCTGCTGCACAACGCTGCCGTGAAGAACGCCGACGGCTCCGTCCGCTACACGGCTGGGCAGCTGCTGATCCACCCCGACCGGCCCGACGAGATCCTGGCCGAGCTGACCCGTCCGTGGCTCGAGCCCGTGACCCGCGAGGAGCGCCAGGGCCTCGTGTCGAACGTGACGTTCGTCGAGGGCCTGGTCTGGCTCAGGGACCGCTGGCTGGCCTACTACGGCCAGTCCGACTCGACCCTCGGGGTGGCGACGTTCGTGCCCGGGGCGCGGCACTCCGATCTGTTGGCGCCGTCATGATCACCAGGGAGAAGGAGCAGTCATGATCACTCGTCGTACCTTCATCTCCGGATCCACCGCAGCGGCGGGGCTCGTCGTGGGCTCGAATGGTGCACGCGCCACCGGAGTCGCGGGGGCGCAGGACCCGGCACCGACTGGCCCACTGACGAACCTCGCGCACCTGCAGTGGCTCTTGGACTCCGTTCCCCTGCAGGCGAGCCCGACCCACACGACCTACGAGATCGCGGCGCGACCCACGGCCCTGGCGCCCTGGACCTACGCGGACGCCCAAGCCGCCGGCGGCTGGCGACGCGTCGGCGGCGGCTCCCTCGACCCGACCACCGGGTACTGGTCCCAAGGGGCCTACAACGCGGACGACATCGCCCGGGCGGCCGTGGTCTTCACCCGGCACTGGGTGTCCACCGGAAGCGAGCCGAGCCGGGACCACGCGGCCGAGCTGCTCCGGACGCTGACCTTCCTCCAGGACGCCACGGGCCCCTATGCCGGCAACGTCGTGCTGTGGATGCAGGCGGACGGCACGCTCAACCCGAGCGCCGAGCCGCGCGAGCTGCCCGACCCTTCGGACAGCGACGAGTCCTACTGGCTGGCGCGTACCGTCTGGGCACTCGGCGAGGGGTATGCCGCGTTCGCCGCCGTCGACCCTCGGTTCGCCGACTTCCTGGGCGAGCGGCTCCAGCTGGCCGTCGACGCGCTCGAGCGGGCGTCGCTGGGGCGCTACGGCACCTGGCTGGTGGCGGACGACGTCCGGGTGCCCGGGTGGTTGATCACGGGCGGCGCCGACGCAACGGCCGAGGCGTGCCTCGGGCTCGCGGCATACGTCGGCGTCGCTCGGACCGACACGCGAGCGCGGACGGCGTTGTCGCGCTACGCCGAGGGCGTCGCGGCGATGCGCAGCGGAGGGACCGGGGTCTGGCCGTTCGGCGCCGTCATGCCGTGGGTCGGCTCGCAGAGCCTGTGGCACGCCTGGGGTGGGGAGGCCGCTCAAGCGCTGTGTCGCGCGTCTGCAGCGCTGGGAGCCGCGTCACTGCGCTCGGCGGCCCTCGCGGATGCGGGGTCGTTCACCCCGACGCTCCTCGCCTCCGGCGGGCCCTACAACGCGTGGTCGCCCCTGCCCGGAGAGGCCCAGATCGCCTATGGGGCGGAGGGCCGCGTCTCCGGGCTCCTGGCGGCAGCCGACCTGACCGGGTCCGAGGGCTTCCTGCAGCTCGCCGGGCTGGCCGGCGGATGGTTCTTCGGTGCGAACCCGAGCGGTGCGCCGACGTATGACCCCGCCACGGGAGCGACCTTCGACGGAGTGGAGTTCGACGGGCGGGTCAACCGCAACTCCGGCGCGGAGTCGACGATCCACGGTCTGCTGGCGATGATCGCGCTGGACGCGCACCCGCAGGCAGCCGCGCTGGCGGCGTCCGTCACCGGCTACCACTGGGTGGGCCTGCACCACGTCGAGGCCGAGTCGGGTGCCCTGCAGGGCGGCGCGGCCGTCGTGACGCCGCCGTCGACCTGGACGGGGGCAGCCAACTGGTCGGGCGGGGCGTACGTGTCGGTGCCTCGCGGCGGCTCGGTGCGGCTCGACGTCGTGGGCGACGACGGCGCGTTCGTCCATCCCGTCGTCAACCGTCGGACGGGCCGGCTGGGGACCAGCCGCTACACCGCGGTCTCGAAGCACGGCCATCGCACGCTGCTCGGCACCCTGGACAACGGCGGGCTGCGTGAGACCGGCGTCGTGGAGGCCGAGGGGCTACTGCGGCCCTTTCCGCTGAGCCGCCCACTGCCCTCAGGGACCGTGGCCGTCGTCGTCGAGTCCGACGGAGACCTGCAGCTCGACTGCCTCCTCATCCAGCCCGCGGTCTCGACGGTGCGCTACTCGAGGGGCGACGGGCATCCGGCCGTCCTCTACGTCGACGCCGGCACGACGCCGTCGACGACGCCGGCCGTGGCCCCGGGCCGTGGCTGGACGTGGAGCGCTGACGGCGCACGCCGTGGCGCCGCGCACTCCCCGACGGTGAGGGTGACGGGAGGCGGTTTCGCCATCACCCTCTGACTCCCTGCGGGGGCTGACCTCCACCGACGCGCGTGCGCCCCGGGCAAGGCACCATGACCGCCCCCCTCCCGGCGACGCCGTGGACCGAACCGCCCCACCCGCCGCCAGGACGTGTTCACCCGGCGTCGTGACGACGCCGGGTGAACGCGCTCTCCCTTGCTGGCGGGAGGGGGGCTCGATGCCCCCGTGGCGTCAGCAGCCGGGGAGCCGGAAGCTCGCGATCCGGGTCTGCCAACCCGCGGGGCTCGACGCCTGCCCCGCCGCCGTGTAGTACTCGTTGACGTACCAGAAGGTGCAGTCGTCCGACGGGTCGACGTTCATCGAGGTGTAGTCGCCCCAGCGCGAGTTCGTCGTCGTCTGGACGCCCGAGCCGTTGATGATCGTGCCCTCAGCGAGATTCATCGTCCCCAGCGGCGCGGCCGCCGACCTTCCCGTGTAGCGGATCCCGGGATAGACGTCCACACCGTTGACCACGCTGTAGCCGAGCGCCATGTTGCCCTTCTTGTCCTGGGCGATGCTGCCCATCCAGCGGTGCACGCCGTCGGCGGGGGCGTACGTGCTCTGCTGCGCGACGGCATACGTCCCCGCGGATCCGCGACGCACCTCGTACCAGCGCATCCCGGCTTGGCCGGGCGACGCCTCCACCGACTGTGCGGTGACGAGCGACTCGACCCCCTTGAAGCTGCGGTACGCCAGTCGCCAGGTCGGGCGCTGTCGGTAGCTGAGCACGTCGAGGTACTGGTTGGGGTCCGTGATGCCGGGCTGCGGCAGGCAGTCTCGCGCCGTCGGGGCGCACGGGAACTGCGAGTCGAAGGCCGCGACGGGCAGCTGGGTCGCCAGCGTCAACGACGAGGTGGGTGTGGAGCGCCACTTGACCCGGAGGTCCCAGACGTTGAGCGCGTCCGAGGTGGCGCCGTAGCCACCGCCGTCGTCCTGCGTCCCGACGATGGGGATCGCACTGTCCTCGCGGGGCTTGGTCATGCCGTCGATGTCGGCCGGGAGCAACCCGTCGCCGACGAGGGGCAGCATGTCCGGTGCGTTGCCGTCGAGGAAGTAGCTGACGACCCGGGCGGGCTGGCCGTTGACCATCTTGTTCTTCTCGAGCGCGTAGACGCCGATGCCGTACTCGACGGTCGGGCCGAACTCACGCGTGGTGAGCACGTAGGAGTCGGTCCAGACGCCGTACTTCGGGTAGTCCGGGAAGTACTGGAAGTTCTCGGTCTTGAACGCGTAGCGGAAGTAGGTGCCGGTCGGGTCTCCGGTCGTCGAGATGGCGACGCAGTTCCAGAACGGCTTGGTGGGGTCGTCGAGCCCGCTCGTCGTGAACTGCGACAGGAGCCACCGGCCGGTGAGCTGGTCGTAGAGGACGACCGGGTCGCCGGAGCCTTCGGTGCAGTCGTTGACGGCGAAGCCGGCCCACAGGGCCCCGATCGGTGTCGCCGGGATCAGCGGCGTGCCGGACTTGTCGAAGACCTGGTACGCCAGGTTCGTCATCTCGACGTAGTGGTTCGGGCCCACGTCCCCGATCGGGTCCGGCGGGTTGACGCGGCCACCGAAGAGGGTGAAGTTGTCCTGGTTGCTGACCCCCTCGAAGTTGGCGATGGTCGGACCCACGGCGAGCGCGGGGGCGGACGTCTGGAGCGCGGCGTCGGCCGATGGCGACGTCGCCGCCCCGCCTGCGCCGGGCGCGCCGCGCTCGTTGAGGATTCGAGCGGTCGAGACGGTCCGCTGGCCGCCCGCGGCGGTGAGGGCGGACATCGGCGGGGAGACGTCCGGCGCCACCGGCGCCGAGAAGATCGGCCTCGACGCCTCCCGATGTGGTGCGACGGAGGGGGCCTCGGCCGCGACCGCGACGGCGGTCACCGAGGCGGCCAGCAGGGCCGATCCGGTGAGGCACGCGACGGCGGTGCGGAGTCGGCGGCTGGAACGGTGTGCTCTCACGACAGCTCCTCGTCCGGGTGCCGGCGGGGTCGCGTGTGGGGCGGCTCAGCCGTCACTCCTTGCTGGTCCCCGAGACATTGGGCGGGACCTCAGGTCACGGACCCGCGATGCGCACGGCCCACGGACGAGCCGCACGCCGACGGCGCGTCCTCGGTGGGGGACGTGCGTGGCTCGGCTGGCGGCCTCCGGGAGGGGGTCGGATCCGGCCAGATGTGTTCGGCGGTACGCCAGATCACGCTAGCGCTGTCGGCAGCCTGCCGCCGGGAAACCGGCGGCACGGCCACCACTGAGCTCGAACGCCTCGGTAGGCCGGAGGACGTGCCGAGGCACCAGCGACGGGGTACGTGTCTGGGGATGGCCCCTCGGGGAGCACGACCAGGGCCGACACCCGTGTTCCCGCGCACCGCGCCGAGTGCCCCGACCGAAAGGCGAGACCCACGATGGCCCTCGAGACGCAGGTGCGCCACCGGCGGCCCTACCGCGGCGCGCACATCGTCACCCGCCTGGTCGGGCCGGCGACGATCGCCGCCCTCGTCCTCGCCTTCGCCCTGCTCTGGCTGCTCGCCCGACCGCCTGGGGACGTGGGCCAGCTCGTCGGTCAGCTCATCGGTGCGGAGGGTGTCCTGCTCCTGTCGGTCGGCCTCGTCCTCATCAGCACGCTGCGCTGGGTGGAGCAGTTCTTCGACGGCGTCGACAAGGCCGCGGTGTGGCACCGGCGTGTCGCGATGGCGGGCACGGTCCTCATCGGCATCCACATCGCGACGACGGGCAACCCGAACCCCACCCAGCTCGGCCCGACCCTCGGCACGATCGGCGTCGTCGGCCTGGCGACCCTCACCGTGTGGGCCATCGCTCCGCGGTGGCGCTCCATCACCCCTCGTCCGCTGCGCCGGCCGGTGGAGCGGTTCACCGGGACACCACCTGCGCGCTTCGCCGGACGATGGATCGGTCGCTACGGGCTCTGGCGCGGCTTCCACCGCCTCACCGGCGTCTTCCTCGGGTTCGGGGTCGTCCACGGACTCATGGACGCAACGGTCTTCGGCTCACAGCTGCTGCGCTGGTCCTACGTCACGGTCGGCACTGTCGGGCTGGCCTTCTACCTCTACCGCGAGCTGCTGGCCCGGCGCCTGGCGCGCACCCACGACTACGAGGTGTCGTCCGTCGAGCCCATCGACGACGCGTCCTTCGAGATCTGGCTGCGTCCGCTCGGGGACCGCTTCGCCTTCCGGCCCGGCCAGTTCGCCCTGGTCAACCTCGAGGCCCGTGACCGCTGGCACCGCCACCCCTTCACCATCGCGAGCGGCCCGCAGGAGAAGGAGATCCGCATCACCGTGCGGGCTCTCGGCGACTTCACGTCCAGCATCGGCGACCTCGTCGAGCCCGGCATGCCGGCCGTCATCAGCAGTCCCCAAGGTCACTTCGACTACACGCGGGGCACCGAGCACCAGGTGTGGGTGGCCGGGGGCATCGGCGTCGCGCCGATGCTCAGCTGGCTCCGGTCGGCGAGGCCCGGTGAGCTGCCCCACCGCGTCGACCTCTTCTACACGGCGCGTGGCCCCGCTCCCCTCACCGACGAGGTCGCCCACCTCGCGGGGCACCACGAGGAGCTGCACCTCCATCTCGTCGACACCGCGACCGACCCACGGCTGACGGCCGAGCACGTGCTCGAGACCGTCGCCGCCGAGCCCCACCAGCTCTCCGTCTTCCTCTGCGGGCCGGAGCAGATGGTGACCGCCCTCCAGCGAGACCTCGTCCGCGAAGGCGTCAGGACGGCCGACGTCCACCGTGAGTTCTACAACCTGCGCTGAGCGCGCCTCAGCCCCCGTCGGTTGAGGTATTCGGCTCGCAGATCCTGCGCGCCGAATACCTCAACCGGGATCCACGGCTACTTGGTGGCGCCCTCCGAGGTCACTGGCTGTCCGCCGGCCGACGTCGTCGGCTTGGTCGCCGCCTGGGTCGAGCCCGACGCGGAACCCGTGTCGGCAGCCGAGGTCGCCGTGGCCGTCGTGGCCGTCGTGGCGGCCGACGTCGACTTGCCGCTGCCACCGGGACCGTTGGCGTCGCCGCCGCTCGCCACCGCGGAGCCGCCGGTCTGGTTGGACGCCACGGACGTGGCCGGCTGCGGTGTCGCCCCGGCGCCCTTGTCGGGCACGTCGAACTTCAGCCGCTTGCCCACGCCGAAGCCGAGCTTGACCGCCTTGAGCTTGCCGTCCTCGATCTCGAACTCGAGCACCGGCCGCGAGTCGAGCCGGCTGAAGTACTTCGCCTTGCGCTCCTGGGCCGTGTTGAAGCCCTTGAGCAGGCTCAGCGTCGCCCGTCCGCGGAACGTGTCGGTGTTCTTGGCGAAGAAGCCCGCCAGCTTGGCCACCTGCGCGCTCTTGATCGGCTCTCCGCCGGGCTCGAGCGAGGCGATGGTGTTGGTGATGTCGCTGACGCTGAGGTTGGCGGCCTTGGGCAGCCGACCGTCGGTGTCGATGTAGCCGATCGCGTTGGACTGCCCGTAGGTGTAGGCGGTCGTCAGCGTCGGGTTCTCCACCAGGGCCGTGGCGTCGTCCGTCAGGGCCGGGTCGACCGTGAGGAAGCGTGCCTGCGTCGTCGAGTACCAGCGGTCACCGAAGTTGATGATGTTGTGGTCCTCGTCCACGTAGCCACCGGCGTACTGCCACGGGGTGCGGAAGATCGTGCTGTCCTCCTTGATCCAGACCTGTCCCGTCGGGAAGTACTCCTGGTGCTGGAAGACCTTCCCGACGCGGTCGGTGACGATGTTCGTGCTGCCCTGGAGGTCCTTGTGCATGAAGTAGACCTTCTGCGCGAACGTGTCACCGGTCGTCGTCATGTTGACGGCGAGGCGGTCGTTGCCGGCCCAGATGTTCTTGAGCATCGTGCCGTTGCGCACCGTCACCCACGGGTTCACGTAGTACGTGACGCCCTGCTCCTTGATCTCGATGGCGAGCTGGCCGGCGTAGTCGTAGACGTAGTCGGTCTGCTTGCGCCCGGAGTTGTTCGGGTTGTGGTCGACGATCTCGGTCAGCTTGCCCGCCCAGTCCCACGTGACGTTGCGGATCATGTCCGGGTTCGTGACGGTCGTCTGCTCGCCGTCCGAGTCGTACGCGTACGTCTCGGTGCGCTTGTTGAGAGAGTCGACGACCTTCGTGGCCTGGTTCGGCTTGGTCGGGTCGTAGGTGTACGCGCTCTTGTCGAACGTGTTGGCGATGACGGTGGCCTCGGTGCACTTCTTCGTGCACCCGGTGTCGACGGTCCAGTCGCGCTGGGTCATCCGCGTCACCTTGCTCGTCGCGTCGTCGAGCGTCGCGGCCCACGTGAAGTTGCGCGTCGTCTTCGGCGCGTAGTCCCACGTGCCGGTGGCCGTCCGCAGTCGGTACCGCCCGTCGTAGGTGTAGTTCTGCGTCGTCGGGCCGCCGAAGAGCGACGGCACGTCCGCCGGCAGGACGTTCTTGAACTGCGTCACGTTGCCCACGAGGTCGTACGTGTAACGCAGGTTCATGAGCAGCCGCGTCCCGTCCGGCGACATCGCCGAACGACCGGTGAGCCGCCTCGTGTCGACGTCGCGGTAGGTGGTGTCGACGACGCCGTCGCCGGTCTGGCGCTGCGAGGTCGTGCCGTAGACGTCGTAGCGCTGGTTGCCCAGGTAGGTGTGCACGCAGGGAACGGCGACGTCGACGCGGACGGTGGCACCCGAGGTGTGCGGTGCCGCGGTCGGGAGCAGGACGGTGCCGTTGACGCCGCGCTCGACGGTGTAGTCGAACGTGCCCGGGACGACGCCCGGCGTGCGCGCGGTGACGTTGAGCTGCTCACCCTCGAGCCGGATCGTGAACGGCAGGGTCGGGTTCCAGCTCGAGGCCGGTTCGCCGTGCTGGTACTCGGTGACGGTGATGGTCGTCGCGGTGGCATCGACCGACGTCGTCAGCAGTCCCAGCTCGGTGCAGTCGTTCGTGCCGACGACGCGCTTGAGCCGTCCGCCGGTGTCGTAGTCGTTGCGCACGGTCTCGCCGTCGGGCAGCGACACGGTCGCGAGGCGGCCGAGCCAGTCGTTGTCGTAGCTCGTCGTGAACGGTCCCGTGTTGGGGTGCGGCCCGGTCATCTTCGTGACGTCCTGGGCGAGGCGCCCGTTGACGTCGTAGGCGAAGTCCTGCAGTCGCGCCTTGTCGTCGACGTGGACCATCTTGCCGGCCGCGTTGCCCGTGGTCGGGTGACCGAGGTAGCCGCCGTAGTCCATCGTCACGGGCTTCTCATGGGGGTAGGTGATGGAGGTCAGCAGGCCGAAGTCGAAGCCGAAGACGGTCTTGACGTCGCCCTCCTCGCGGAGCACCGGGCTCTGTTCGGAGGTCTTGTTGCCGGCGAGGTCGTGGGTCCACTTGACGAGCCCACCGTCGGGTGTCGTCGTCGAGGTCCTGCGCCCGAGCAGGTCGTAGGTGTGGGTCGTCGCGAGCCCACCGGGTGAGTCGATGCGGAGCAGCTGCCCCATCCGGTCGTAGGTGTAGCCCGTGAAGAGCGAGGATCCTGCGGCCGTGCGGTCCTCGTTGCGGAGGACGTTGGCGTGCGCGTCCATCCACGTCTTCGTGTGCCGTCCCAGCGGGTCGGTGACGTCGACCGTCGCGACGGTGCCGAAGTCGGTGAGCACCTCGTGGGCGTATGCCGTCCGCGTCGTCGCGCCGTTGGAGATCCGTTCCGACGTGGGGCGGTCGAGGGCGTCGTACGCCGTGATCGTCGCCATGGCGTAGGTCGGGTTGCTCGTGTCGACCGTGTAGTCGGCGAGCGTGGCGCCGGTCTGGAGGAACGGCTTCCACTGGTGGACGGTGCGGCCGAGGCCGTCGACGTCCGAGCCGCCCTCGGCGGCGAAGCCGGTGCCGGTCTCCCCGGTGACGGGGTCGTAGACCTGGGCGTCCCGCTTGCGCCCGGTGACGCGTCCCGAGCCGTCGGCGTACGTCGCCGTGTCGATGGTCGTGCCCGGGTTGAACTCGTCGGTGTGGGTCACCGTCGCGTACGGGTAGGCCGAGCTGTCCGGGTGGTAGCCGAAGGTCGCGACGCCGCCGTCGGGCGAGGTGATGGTCCTGACCCTGCTGTAGGCGTCGTAGGTGTAGGACGTGACGTTGCCGTTCGCGTCGGTGCGGGATCTCACCCGACCGGACGGCCCGTCGAAGTCGGCGGTGGAGGCCAGGCCGACGGCGTCGCCGGTCGGGTCCTCGTCGTCCTCGATGAAGCGGCGCGTCGTGTCGGCCGGGTCCGTGCCGGCGGGGTCACCGGAGCCCGAGAGGGCGAAGTCGGTGACGGTGCCGACGTTCGCGTGGTTCGCGTCGGCGTCGTAGACGTAGCGGACGGCATACCGCTTGCCCTTGGCGTCGGGCGGCATGACGATCCGGTTGTAGCTGCCCCACTGGTCGTAGGTCAGCCGGGTCTCGGCATAGGTCGCGGGGGTGGCGCCGCTGGTCGGCGTCAGGATCTCGCGCTGGACGGTGACCGAGTTGTTGTCGCAGTAGGCGGGGTTGCCGGTGCGCGCCCGCAGGACGGTGCCGTCGGGCGCCGTCACGGTGACACCGACGGGCTGGCTGTCCCACGTCTGGCAGTTGGTCGCCGACCAGAACGGCGCCTTCGCTGTCGGCGTGTACTTGATCGTCGGACCGCAGCCGAAGAACGTGTTCATGTCCTCGGACGTGCTCGTCAGGCAGTTGCCGTAGGCGATGTTGACGATCGTGTCGTCGCTCGTCGTGCCGGGAAGTCCGCCGTCGAGGATCTGGACGGGGTTGCCGAGGCGGTCGTAGGCGTACGACATCGTCGTCGTCTGCTGGAGCGATCCGCCTGAGTACCAGTCCTGCTCCACCTTCGACACCTTTGGTGTGGCACGGAGGGCGAGGAGCTGCTCGACGGTGGTCCCGGCGAGGTCGAGCGGTGCGTACGCGCCGGTGCCAGCTGTCGTGCGGTCGAGATCACCGAGCGCCCACGTGGTCCGGGTGCGCTGCATGATCGGCCCGCTCGTCGTGCCGTCGAAGACGGTCGTCTCGTACTCGAGCCCCGACTCGAAGACGGAGCCGTTCCGGTACTTGTGCTCGGTCGTGCGCACCTTGTCGGTCGTCGTCGGGGTGTTGACGTCGCCGCTGTGGTTGTAGCTCGTGTAGTGCTCGCTGACCGTCACCGAGTCGTAGCCGAGGTCGGTGCGGTTGACGAAGTCCTGGGCGGTGTTGCCGTAGGAGATCGTGCTGTCGCGCTCGGCGATGCCGTCGGCGCCGCGGGTCGACTTCACGTCGACGTCGTCGAGCACCCACTGGCTGTCGGGGTGGCTCGTGGTGTTGCCGTCGCGGTGGTAGTCGAGGCCGATGGTGCCGCCGAGCGGCGTCGTCACGGTCTTGAGCAGGTTGGTGCGGCCCTGGGTGTTGAGGGCGACCTTGATGTCCGACGAGCCCTTGGCCCGCGAGACGGAATCGGCGTAGCCGTCACCGTTGACGTCGGTGAGGTCGACGTCGGTGGAGGTCATGCTGTTCTCGTAGTGCCCGCCGGGGTTGAGGATGAGGTAGCAGGCGACGAGGCAGAGCGGGATGCCGATGGTGACGTCGGCGCCGCCGCCGAGGCTCTCCGAGCTGTCCTGCCGGATCTGCGGCTTGCCGTCGACGTTGATCCCGGGCAGCACGTTGAAGTCCGACTTCTGGTGCGTGCCGTAGACGGCCTGGTCGACGAGGCCGGTGCCGTTGCTGAAGGCGACCTTGACGTTCCCGTTGTCGCTGTAGACGGCGTCGAGCAGGCCGTCACCGTTGACGTCGTCCCACGAGACGTTGGGCAGGTCGACGTTGGAGTTCGCGGCGATGCCGCCGGCGAAGCCGCCGTTGTCGATGTTGAAGCCGAAGCTCGCACCGACGGAGCCGCTGTAGGAGTTCGTCGAGCTGAACGAGCTGACGGTCCAACGGAACTGGGGCGTGAAGGAGTGTCCCAGGTTGAGCTGCACCCGGATCTCGTCGTCGTCGACGGTGACCCGGTCGGGCAGACCGTCGCCGTTGAGGTCGGCGAGGGTCTCCTGCACCGGGATCGTCGCATCGCGCGGCACCTTCTTGAGGGCCTTGTCGTCCTGGTGGGTGTTCTGCGACGTCGGGTTGGTGAAGCTCGCACCCGCACCGATGGAACCACCGATGTTGGCGCCGTAGGAGCTGTCGGAGGCGCTGCTGCCCTTGGTCGAGGAGCTGCCCTTCGTCGAGTTCGTCGTGCCCTTGTTGTTGCCGGAGATGCCGATCGGGGCGCCGCCGAAGCCGCCGGAGACGGCGAGCGTCGTCGAGGAGTCGACGACACCGACGCCACCGCCGGTGCAGGCCACGCGGGCTGCGGCCGGGCCGCACTCCTGCGAGCCACGGGGGTTCGTGTAGGTGACCGCGTCGGGTCGCACGGTGTCGGGGTAGCCGTCACCGTTCATGTCGAGGAAGTCGACGAGGCTGCGGCTCCAGCCGGCAGCGAAGCTGCCGCCGAACGGTCCGACGCCCGCCATGAGCATGAAGATCGGTCCGGTCTCGCCGAGCAGGTTCGGGGCGCTCGTTCCGCCGCCGGCACCGGCGCCGGATCCGGTGATCGGCAGGTCCTCGCCGAAGCGGGCCGAGCCGGTCAGGCCGTCCTCGCCGGCGTAGATCTTGGCCTTGGGGCCCTGCCAGCGCTGCGCGAGCGTGTCGGCGTCGACGGCCGCGCTGAAGGCGAAGGCCTTGGGGATGTTCGCGGTGGCCTTGCTCGAGTCGAACTCCGGCGGAGCGCCCGAGCCGGGCGGGTAGTTGCCGAAGCCGGTGTCGTTGACCGAGGTGTCGGTCGGGCACGAGCCGCCGAACATCGACTGGCAGGCGTCGTCCTTGTTGTCGAACGGGTCGCCGGAGGCGGTCGTCGTCCTGAAGTCGTCCTCGGTGATGGCCGTCGTGGCCCGACCGGCCGTGGCGGTGTAGCCGGCAGCGGCCCACCCGCGGTAAGCGATCGGGAAGTAGCCCTGCGGGCCCGCCCAGTTGACGGTGTCCGGGACGTCCTCGGACTTCGCGACCGAGCTCTCGGTCCACTTCATCGTGAGGTTGAGGCCGCTGACGTGCGACGAGAGGCCGGCGCTGCGCATGGTGACGTCGAACCAGTACGGAGTGCCGTTCGTCAGGGCGAGGTCAGGCAGCGCGCGGTCGATGGCTCCACCACCGGACGGCACCGTGAAGGCCTCCTTGTAGACGAGGCCGGCCGACGTCTTCGCCGTGACGATGACCTCTCCGCCGGGGTTGTCGCCGTCGCGCGTGCCGGTCAGCGTCGGGGTGACGGTGCGGCCGAGGGTCGAGGTCCACGCGGTCGCCGGGGCGGCCAGCGTGGTCAGCGGGTAGGTGTCGATGTCCATGTGCGGCGAGACCTTCGTCTTCGCCGCGTCGCACGTGCCGCCGCTGAGGAAGCAGAGGTTCGCGGCCTCGACCCAGGTGATCGTCGACAGGTCGATGGGGCTGTCGACGGCGATCCGGGTGCGCACGGCGTCGTATGCCGTCACGACGCCGTCCGCGTCGGTGACGGGCGCGTCGACGGTCGGGTCCGCGGTGAGGCGGAAGCGGCCGATCTCGGACTGGCCGATGATCGCGAGGCGTGCGTTGGCGGCAGCCTGCGTCGTGAAGCAGCCGAACGACGTGGGTGTCGCGTCGTCGACGCACCAGTTGGAACCGGACCCGCTCACGGTCTTGACGCGCGGGGTGTCGATCGCGCCGGTCGAGGTGATCGGCGTGACGGTGACAGGGGTCGTGGTCACGGCCTTGGTCGTGCCGTTGCGGACGGCGACCTCGGGCCGCAGGTTGTCGGTCGTCACGGCGGTCTTGTCCAGCGCGGCGCTGAAGTGCGCCGTGCCGCCGTTGCTCACGGAGGTGAACTGGCCCGGTCGGCCAGCGAGGGTGAAGTCGTCGGCGAGGGAGTAGCTGCGCTGGTTGAGGCCGTTGGCATCGGGAACCGACCCACCGGCATACGTGATCGTGGCCTCCCACGTGACGGCGTCACCGTTGCCCTTGGGGCGTGACCCGGCGCGGAAGTAGAGGGCCTGGCCCTTGTCGACGTGCACGGGGAGTGTCGCCGCGAACGTGGGCGACCCGGCGGTGATGGTGGCATTGGTGAGCTCGCCGCCGGCCTTCTGGATGGCGACGCGGACGGCGCCCCCGGCGGAGTCAGGCACCGGGGTGCCGAGGGTGGCCTTGGCGGTCACGGTGACGGTGCCCTCGAAGGGCGCGATCCACCGGCGGACGGTGTCGATGGGCGGCACGGCTTCGCGCAGGCGGTCGACCATGGCCTCGAAGGCGGGGTCGCTGACGGGCACGGTCTGCGGCGTCAGCGGGACGCGGGTCTGGGTGTCGGAGGAGCCGAAGGTGGGCTGGCACGCCTCGACGCCCGTCGCGCCCGGCGCGCAGACGAGGTGGTTGAAGAGGACCTGGGTGCCGCTCACGAGGTCGACGAGGCCGTCGCCGTTCGCGTCGGTGAAGTAGCTGTCGACCCAGCTCCACTGGCCGCCGACGTTGAAGACGCCGTAGACGCCGAAGTAGGCCTCGATGCCGCCCTGGATGCCGATGGTGCGCTGGACGGGCAGGTCGGAGAAGCCGGAGAGCTTGTGCATGGGCCCGAAGGTGAGGTCGGCGGTGCGCGACGTCGTGGGCCGGCTCGTGTTGAGCTGGTAGCGGATCTCGCCGGACGGGCCGGTGCCCGAGATCGCCTCGCGGTAGACCTTGTCGGGCAGGGCGTCGCCGTTGAGGTCCATGAACTCGATGACCGAGCGGTTGGTCGTGCCGTTCATCGCGAACGAGCCACCGACCGAGCCGGTCTTCTCCGGGTCGGCGATGTTGAAGCCGACGTAGATCTTGCCGTCGCCGGCGTCGGTCATCGACGAGCCCAGACCGCTCAGCTTCTGGTTGATGTAGGCAGCCGTGCCACCGCTGCTCGGGTTGGCGCCGGTGTCCCACTTGGCGGCGGTGTCGAAGCCGCTGCCTGCGGTGGCGACGTCGTCGAAGTAGGCGAACGTGTGCTTGAGTCCCGTTGTGGGACAGGCGGGCAGGCCGTTGCAGCCGATCTGGGTGACGGACCGCAGGCGGGTCTTGCCGAAGTGCGGGTCGGCGTCGTAGCCGAGGTCGTAACGGGTGACGAGCTCACCGGTCTTGCGGTAGACGACGTCGACGTGGTCCAGGACGTCCTGGTCGAGGTCGAGCACGCCGCCGCGGCCGTCGAGGACGGCGTCGGTGCGTCCGCCCGGAGTGCGGATGAAGCGCACCTCGTAGGCGGGGTCCTCGGGCTCGCCGCTCACCGTGCTGGCGGCCGTGTAGAGGATCTTGCTGAGGTAGACGTGCTTCGGGCAGACCTGTCCGGCCGGGCAGCTCGCGCCCGCGGCGAGGGCGACCCAGCCGGTGGGCTTGGTGTCGTCCTGCTTGTAGGTGACGGTCTCGTACTCGTAGCGGAACATGTTGACGCCGATGTCGCGCTTGGCAGTCATGAACCAGCGGACGCCGTTGCCGTTCGCGTCGGTGAGGATGCCCTTCGGGTCACGGGACCGGTCGTCGATGCCGACCTGCGTGCCGGCCTCACCGAGCGGGCCGCCGCTGTCGGGGGTGCCGCCGTAGTAGCGGATGTTGCCCTGCTTGTCGCGCACCTCCCACCAGTAGTTGCTCGGCTTGTCGCCGTGGCGGATGACCTGCTCGAAGGAGGTCTCGACCTTGCGGGTGAAGTCCTGTCGCTCGGCCACGCGCGGGTCGAGGACGGCCTTGACGGCGTTGGGCACGAGGGCGTCACCGTCGAGCGTGTAGGACTCGCTCTCGACGTTGCCGCACGGCGGGCTCTTGGCCGTGCCGTCGCAGAAGCGCGGGGCGCCGAAGGAGGTGTCGACCGCGACCTCGGGAGCGGCCAGGTCCCAGCCGAGCCCAGCCCAGGACGGGCCGCCCTCGGAGCTGTACGTGAGGGTGACGTCCGGCGTCATGCCGCGGCCCTTGGGCAGCCTGAGGGGGTAGGTCAGCTCAGCCGTGCCGCTCGGGTTGGCCTCCGGCGGAGTGACCTGCGAGAGGCCCTCGGTGACGTTGGCGTAGAGCAGGTCGGCCGTCGAGCCGTTACCGATCTCCTGCGGCGTCGTCGGCGCGATGCCGGGCAGCGTCGACGCGATGATGCCGCCGCCGGGTGATCCGGCCACCGCCATCGGGATCGCCGTCGTCATCGCCAACAGGGCCGCGAGCACCACTGCCCAGAAGCCACGTCGCCTGGGGCGGCGGACCGACTGGGAGGGCTGGACCGACTGCTCGTCACGGTCGCTGGGCATGGGCAGGCTGCGTGAGGCCATGGTGGAACTCCCTGTGCTTCTCCCGATTCACACGGACCCATCGGTGGGTGGGTCCGAGAGCGCGCGCGGCACGTGGAGGAGCCGGAGCGAGATGTACGTCCTCGAAACGGACGTGGGAGGGTCGGCGAGGGGCGGCCTGGAGTGAGGGGTCGTCCGGCGTCGGCCGAGATCGGCGTTCGGCGTTCGGGCGGTACGGGAACTCACGTTATGGGTCGGCTGGACGACGCGTCAGGCAAATGATGAACTTCGGCCGAATCTGCTCAGAATCAACGGAATCCGTCGTCGTAGGGGGAGTTTTCGTCGGAAGTGTCGGCTGATGCTGCCTGGATCCGGAGATCGGTGTCCGAGGTTGGGAGGGGCCGGGAGGCAGACTTGCGTTGGAGTGCGCTCGAACGCCTAGCGTCGATCAGATGACCGACACCTTCCCCCTGGCAGACCGCACCGTCCGACGCGTGGGCTTCGGAGCCATGCAGCTCCCCGGCCCCGGCGTCATGGGCCCGCCGCGTGACCGCGACGAGGCGCTGCGCGTGCTGCGCCGCGCCGTCGAGCTCGGCGTCAACCACATCGACACGGCTCAGTACTACGGCCCCGACGTCAGCAACGAGCTGATCCGCGAGGCCCTCCACCCGTATGCCGCCGACCTGGCCATCGTGTCCAAGGTGGGCGCGCGTCGTGACGCCGACGGTGCGTGGCTGCCGGCACAGAAGCCTGCGGAGCTGCGGGCCGACGTCGAGGAGAACCTCCGTGCGCTCGGGGTCGACCACCTGACGGCGGTGAACCTGCGCCGGATGGATGCCGATGCACCGGGTGCCGGCGACGTGGCGCTCGAGGACCAGGTGGCCGAGCTCGCTGCCTTGCGTGACGAGGGCAAGATCGCGGGCGTCGGGCTGTCGACGGTGTCTGCCTCGGATCTGACTGCGGCGCAAGCGATCACGGAGATCGTGTGCGTGCAGAACCCGTTCAGCCTCGTCGACCAGACTGACGCTGACGTGCTGTCGGCGTGCGGGGCCGCTGGGATCGCGTACGTGCCCTACTTCCCGCTGGGCTCGGCCTTCCCGCACCTGCCCAAGGTCGTCGACCAGCCGGCCGTGCAGGCCGTTGCCTCTCGTCGCGGGGTGCCTGCCGCTCGGGTCGGCCTGGCGTGGCTGCTCGCCCGCGCCGACAACGTACTGCTCATCCCGGGCACGTCGTCGGTCGCACACCTCGAGGAGAACATGGCGGTCGCCGACCTCGAGCTCGCCGACGAGGACCTCGCCGAGCTGGCAGCGGTCGCGGCCTGATCCCGGCGACCCCTCTCGGGGCTGTGGCTCAGCGACGCGCGAGGAGGACGACCGGGATGACCCGGTCGGTCTTCTTCTCGTAGTCGGCGAAGCCGGGGTAGCGGCGCTTCTGCTCCTGCCAGACCGGCTCGCGCTCCTCGGGTGTCATGACCCGGGCGTGCACGTCGATCGTCTCGACATGACCGTCGCTGCCCACCTCGATCGCCGCGTCGGGGTGGGCCTTGAGGTTGTGGAACCACGCCGGGTTGACGTCGAGGCCGGCATAGGACGCGAAGACGGCCCAGCCGCCGTCGACCGCCTGGTACATCATCGGGTTGGTCCGTGGCTCCCCCGACTTGGCGCCGGTGGTGTGCAGGAGAAGCAGGGGCGCACCCTCGAAGTGGCCGCCGACCCTGCCGCCGTTGTCACGGAACTCGGCGACGACCTTGTCGTTCCACTCGCTCATGCCCGTCACGCTACGCGCAGAGATTCCACCAAGGCGCGGGAGGCCTCAGCAGGCCTCGACGGGGCCAGCCGTCTGCAGCAGGTAGTCGGCCACCAGCCGTGGCTGCACCAGTGGCAGCAGGTGCCCACCCGGAAGCACGTCGACCTCCACGCCGAGCCGGTCACGAGCCACCCGACGCTGCAAGCCGATCGGGAAGAAGCGGTCGTCAGCGCCGGCCAGGACACGGGTCTTGACTGCTGGCCACGCCTTGAAGTCACACGGCGACTGGAAAGCAACGTCGGCCTCGACGCGCCGGTAGGACTCGCCCTCGGCCGCGATCTCGGCGTCGACATCGTGCAGGAAATAGCGGTCCACGTCGAAGGGTCCGTAGCCACCGACGCGGGCTGCCTCTTCCTGGGCCTCGAGGGCGCCGGTGTGGGACCACCAGTCGCGTGCGGTCTCGCCAGGATCGGGGATCATCGCGTTGACCAGCACCAGCTCCCGGACGGGCACCCGCTCGCAGACGAGCGGCGCGGTGAAGCCTCCGAGCGACCCTGCCACGAGCACGTCCGTCGAGCGTGAACCGATCGCGTCGACCACCACCTCTGTGTAGCAGGGCAATCCGGCGGTTTCGTCGTCACCCGGCAGATCGACCGCGATCACTTCGTGTCCGGCCTCGCGCAGGAATCCGGTGACTCGACTCCAGACCCACGCCGAGCCACCGGCCCCCGGAATGAGAACGAAGGTCAGCACACTTGACTGTAACGAGATCGACTCGGGCGCCACCGCGGCGTTGGGCTGCGGGTTGGACGCTTGCTTCATGGTCGACGTCGATCCAGAGCGCTTCGAGGGGCGCGGGCGGGTCTGTCTCTTCACCGCAATCAAGCGTATGGCTGTGACCTGCGTCCGACCCGCCCTACTCGCCCTCAGGCCAGATGGGGCCCTGGTCGGTCCAGGTGACTCCCTTGTTGTGGCAGAGGCAGAACGGGTGGCCGACGGGGTCGGTGTAGACGCGCCAGCCGTAGCCGTCGGGGCCGATGGAGTCCTGCTGCAGGGTCGCGCCCAGGGCCAGGACGCGGCTCTGTTCGGCCTCGATGTCGTCGACCTCGAAGTCGAGATGGAACTGCTTGGGGTGCTCGTTGTCGGGCCACTGCGGCGGGCGGTAGTCCTTCACCGGGACGAAGGCCAGTTCGATCTCACCAAACCGGATACCGGCCCAGTGGCCGTGGCTGCCCTCCTTGACCGGGCGACCCGTCACCTCCGAGTAGAAGGCTGCCAGCTCCATCGTGTCCGGGCAGTCGATGATGAAGTCGGTGAGTCGCAGCATCCGGCGATAGTGCCACACGATCACATGACACCTCTGCCAAGCATCGATGCCCCGCGGCGCCGCCAGATCCGCTTCAGTCGCCGGTGTCAGGGTGCGTCCCACGGCCGCGACCGCAGCGTCGAATCCGGCCGGCAGTCAGTGGACGGTCTCGTGGTTGTGGCACATCTCGACGAACTTCGCGATGCGCGCGGCCC